>CAVTTU010000008.1:0-233419 GCA_963737535.1 uncultured Solirubrobacterales bacterium | reverse complement strand
GAGCGCCACCGGACACGGCGATGCCCTCGCTGACGTTGCCCGTCGCGACGCCGACGAACAGGGGAACGCCGACCCCGATCGCGAAGCGGATTCCGCGCGCGACGCGTAGCTCGTCGCGATCGAAGAGGAGGGCTTTCCGGGCTATCTCCCGGGCGGTGGTCCCGGTCGCCAACGACGCACTCATGCCACTCAGCGCCCGGGCGCAGCTGGCCGCATCGCCTCGGCGCTCGTGTAGACGAGAAAGACGTGGCGACCTTCCTGAACGAGCTCGCCACGCTGGTTGTCGATCTCGAACTCGAACTCGACTATCCCCCGCCGCCCATCCGACAGCAGACGTGCCGAGGCGACGCGGATCACCGCGGCGAGCGTGTCGCCGAGCGGACCGGACCCTTGTACGACACTCGACTCCCAGCAACAGGGCAGTCCCCTCGATCACGTCCACTCGACTGAGGAACCCACCGGACATCGCCAGAACGAGAAGGCCGTGCGCGATCCGCTCGCCGAACGGGAGGCGGGTGGACACCTCCGCGTCGGTGTGGATCGGGTTGGTGTCGCCCGACAGGTTGGCGAAGGCGACCACATCAGCCTCGGTGACCGTGCGCGCCGCGGGGCGATACTCGTGCCCAACGACAAATTCATGGAAGTACTGGGCCAAGGTTCACCTCGCTGAGGACTCATCGGCCAGCGCGAAGAGTCGCTCCATCGCGCGCCGCTGGCCCGCCGGTCCGTCCCGGTCGTCGAGCTCCACCTGCGACCAGCGCAGGCAATCTCCGGCGGCCACCGGCTCGGTTACGACGACGCCGCCGGCCAGACCGATGGGCAGGAGGCCATTTCGCAGGGAGCGGTGCGCCGGCAGCGCCTCTCCGCGGATGGTGTAGCCACCCTCACCGTCCAGCACGTCGCCGGCGCGGAGCTCGCGTTTGGCCACAGCAGCGACATCGCCGACGAACGCCGTGGGAGCGCCGGTCGGTTCTCCGCGCAGCGCCACGCTGGACAGACTGATGCCCAGCTCGAGCCCGATGAAATGCACGGGCCGGTAGAGCACCGCGTACCTGCCGCTGACGTCGGTCAAGACGCCGTAGTCGGCGAAGCGGTCGGCCACGTATTCATCGCCAGCGCGAATCGCCACATAGACACCCAGAGCGCCAACGACCTTGCCAACGGGCTCGCCGCTCCGCCTCAGGCTCGACACCACCTCCACTACCGGCGTCTGCTCGAGCTCTCCGCCGTCGGCGCACGGCCGTAGAACCGCGGGCAACTCATCGATGCTGGCCGCGGGAAAGGTGAGACCATTGGCTGGCGGCGCCAAGCCGGTCGCGTTGGCGACGGCCGCCATCTCGATCGCCGATTTCGTCCCGTCGAGGAACGAGTTGTACATCTTGGGGTTGTAGCCGGCGCTTCTTGCCCGTTCGGCAGTTAGTCCGTAGTGATCCCAGACCGTCTCCGGCGTCGAGGTTCGGTAGCTCGGCAGGTAGCGCGTTCCCTTGCCCGCCGCGACGATCTCCATCCCGCAGGTCCGAGCCCAATCGACGAGCTCGCATATCAGCGCCGGCTGGTCACCGTAGGCGAGCGAATACACAACGCCCGCGTCAGCGGCGCGCTGTGCGAGCAGGGGGCCGGCCAGGGCGTCGGCCTCGACATTGACCATGACGACATGGGCGCCGGCCTCGATCCCGGCCAGTGCGTGTCCGACGCCCGCCGCCGGGGTCGCCCGTGGCCTCGACGAGCACCTCGATCAAGCCGTCACTCAGCGCGCCGTCGAGGCGATCGGTGACCCAGCTCACCTGGCGATCGCATGCGTCCGACACGTCGCGCGCGCCGAACGCTTCCGGCGGCCACCCGATACCGGCAAGCCGCTCCCTCGCGCGGCGGGTGTCGAGGTCGACCACGGCGGCGATGTGGATACCGTCCGTCCGCCGGGCCTGCGCCGGAACATCGGCAAACGTCCGCGCCCAGATAGTGACGCGCACCGGCCGACCCTCGGCGGCGCGCTGCTAATGCCCGATGGAGGCTCATTGGCCAATCCTAATTGCGCCCAGCAACGCCGCCGGGTGGTCAAGCGTGGAAGCATGTGCGGGATGGAGGAACGTCAGCGCATTGCCGTGGTTACCGGTGCGGGATCGGGAATCGGTCGCGCCGTTCACACTCGCTGCTCGATGCCGGCTATCGAGTCGCGTTGGCCGGCCGGCGGGCCGAGGCTCTTGAGGAGACGGCCGCCGCTTCGCCGGAGAACGCTCTCATCGTCCCGACCGACGTAACCGATCCGGCGGCGGTCAGGAACCTGTTCGCTCGGGTGCTCGCCGATTGCGGACGAGTCGACTTGCTGTTCAACAACGCCGGCCTGTTCGGTACGCCGTCTCCGTTCGAGGCGCTCGCGCTGGAGCAATGGCATGTCGTCGTGGAGACGAACCTGACCGGCAGCTTCCTCTGCGGGCAGGAGGCGTTTCGTGCCCATGAAGGCGCAGAGTCCGCAGGGGGGACGAATCATCAACAACGGCTCGATCTCCGCCCACGTCCCTCGGCCGCACGCAGTGGCCTACACGGCGACCAAACACGCGATCACCGGACTCACGAAAACGATCTCGCTCGAGGGCCGGGCGTTCAACATCGCGTGCGGCCAGATCGACATAGGCAACGCCGCGACCGAGCTCACCACCAACATCGAGCGAGGCGCACTCCAAGCCAACGGCACCGTGCTCGCCGAGCCGACGATGGATGTCAGCAACGCTGCCCAGGGGGTCCTGTACATGGCCGGGCTGCCGCTCGATGCGAACGTCCAGTTCCTCACGGTCATGGCCACGAGCATGCCGTTCATCGGTCGCGGCTAGCCGTGCGTGAGGGCCTGAACGGCTGCCGCACCGCGGACGCCAGCTCCTGCGCGACCCGGGCAACGGCGGTTAAACCGCCGGCCAATTCTGCCGAGTGAGCTAATGAATCAGCCACCTGGAGGACCGAACTGAAGGAGACAGAGCATGAGAGCCGTGGAGCCGCAGAACGTAGAGGATCTACAGACGGTCACGCTGTCCTCGACGGCGAGTGACGACGTCGCCTGGGTCGGCGGCTACTTCGCCTACGGCGGGCGCAACGCCGAGCAGTCGTGCACGATCTATTTCGCGGTTCCATCCGGCCGTCGCCTCGGCAAGCACGTCGACACCGCCGAGGAGACGCAATACATCCTCTCCGGTAGCGGCGAGCTTCTGACCGACAAGGGCGCGCAGCCGATCAGACGAGGCGACGTGTTCGTGCTCACCCAGGGGACCTCGCACGACCTGCACAACACCGGCTCCGAGGACCTGTGCGTGCTCGCCTTCTTCTCCAAACCGCAGGTTGAGCAGCATTGGGCCACCGACACATGGCCGCCCGATGACACGAAGGTCACCGGCTCGCCAAATCGAGGCTGAGTCCGAAGCTCACACGGGACCGGGCTTGTGGCCCCAGGCCAGAAAAACGAGGTGGGGCATGACGACGGTCTCGGGATCGTCGAATGGCGCGCGCGCCGCGGCGTCGAGCTGATCGAGCTCGTCTCGTCGGCCAACCCCATCTCGAGGATCTGAGGCCGCATGGCGCGCACCAGGTCGGCTCGAATCGTCCGGCGCGATAACGAGCGGCGTCGTCAGCGGACCGATGACCTCGTCATCGCGGTGCCGTCGCGGTGCGGTTGTTACCCATCCGAGACGGGAGCCGACGCGCCGAGCGTCGGCGTGGTTTTCTCACCTGGATGCGGGACCCGGTCACGATTCGTTCAGCCGCCCCAGGCGATCTGGCCATGGTCGTCTCGATCTACAACGCCGGCATCGTGGAGCGAATGGCCACCTTCGAAACGGACCTACGCACGACGGCCGACATCACCGGCTGGCTTGACGATCGCCGGCCCTTCGTCGTCGCAGAGCTCGACGGCCGGATCGTCGGGTGGGCGCGGGCCGGTGCCTACTCCGATCGCTGCGTCTACGAGGGCATCGGCGAACACGCCGTGTATGTCGACCCGGCCGCCCGCGGTCATGGTCTCGGCCGCCGACTCCTCGCCGAGCTGTGCGCCGAGGCCGAGCGACACGGGCTCTACAAGCTCACCAGCCGTGTGTTCGCCGACAACCGCCCCAGCCGTGCGGCCCACCGGGCGGCGGGATTCGAAGAGGTCGGAATTCAGCGCCGCCATGGCCAGCTCGACGGAGAATGGAAGGACTGCGTCTTGGTCGAACGCCTCATCGGCCCCGCCGCCGACTGACCTACGCTGTCAGTAGTGGGGCAGGCTGCCGGCACCGAGAGAGTGCACATTTGGCAGGTCCTGCCGCTGTATCTGGTCGTGTTCGTCGGGTTCGTCGGCTACAGCCTGATGATCGCGATGTTCACCCCGCTGGTCCTTCGCGCCGACGGGGGAATGCTGCCGCACAACGCGACGTTGGCGACGCGGACGATCGTCCTGGGCGTCTTGCTGGCGGTCTATCCGCTGGCGCAGTTCATCGCCTCCCCCATCATCGGCTCACTGTCGGATCGCTTCGGCCGCAAGCCAACACTGCTCGTGTCGCTGTGCGCCAGCGCCGGCGCCTACGCCCTGATCGCAACCGCGGTGCAGACTCGGACGCTCGGCCTGCTGATCGCCGCCTGTTTTCTGGCCGGGCTCGCCGAGGCCAACATCGCCATCGCTCAGAGCGCTGTGGCGGACATCGCGCCGCCCCAGCAGCGCAGTCGGCTCTTTGGCTACGTCTACCTGAGCTCGAGCCTGGCCTACGTGGCGGGACCTCTGGCCGGCGGTCGCCTTGCTGACAAGAGCATCGTCTCGTGGTTTGACTATGCGACCCCGTTCTGGGCGGTGATCGTCCTGTTGGTTGTCGTCCTGGTGCTCACGGCGATCGCATTCCACGAGACCTCCACCAACCGGTCGACCGAGCCGGTGTCGGTGACCGCCGCCTTCAAGAGCCTGGCGAATGCGTTTCTCCCCGGCCGTCTACGCCCGTTCTTCGTGGCGAACTTCGCGCTCTACCTCGCCATCTTCGGGTTCTTCCGCGTCTACCCCATGTACCTCATCAATCGCTTCCACATGAGTGTGGCCCGCGAGTCGCTGTTCGTCGGGTGGGTCGCGGTCCCGATAGTCGTCGCGAACCTTGGAATCGTGGCCTGGCTCTCCCGGCGACTGACACCGCGTCAGACCGCCGCTCGGGGCGCCGCTGTGCTGGCGGTGCTGATGGCGTCGATCGTCATTCCAACCGCCGAGGCTGCGCTGTGGATCACCCTCGGGTTGACGGCACTGCTGGTGGCCATCTGCCTCCCTGCCGCGGCCGCGATCATCAGCGACGCCGTTCCGTCCGACCGGCAGGGCCAGGCGCTGGGGTCAAACCAGTCGCTCCAGGTCGGTGCCGAGGCCACGTCTGGCCTGGTCGGTGGGCTGCTGGCGGCGGTGGCCACCGCCCTGCCGCTGGCCGTCATGGCCGGACTGTCGCTCGTGGCGGCGAGCAGGTTCGCAGCCCTTACCGATCTGGGTCAACGCCCCGCGTGACTACCTGACGAGCTGAACCTTGAGCTCCCCGGTGTACTCCTGCTTGGTGTGACAGGTCACGGGCACTGGCCCCGGGCTGCTGTCGTCCTTACAGGTGTTCCGATCGCACGTCTTCGCGTTGCAACTCGCGATCTTTGAGCCCCGTACCTTGATGGACACCGAACCGTGCTTGTCGAGCTTGGCAACCGAGGCGCTCAACCTGCCGTTCAGCCTGTTGGTGAAGCCGTAGATCGCCCCCCGATCGGCGCTCCGACGCAGTTGGTGCCCGTCGGATGGGGGCCGTACTCCACCCCGCCAGTCACCCTGGCCGTGAGGCGAGTATGTGAGGCAAAGAACGACACCATCGGGAACGGCGCCTCTCCCTGACTCCGATACGCCTTGATGAACGGCGTGGTGCAGTCGTACGAGGTGCCGCCGAGCTTGTTACCAAACTGATTCGTGCAGGCGCGCTGCATGCCCGAGCTGACATCGTGGCCGCCGGCCGTGACATGGGTCCCCTCGGGATTGCCGACCCCGTCCGGGAAGCTGAGCCTGAACCTCTCGCCGAAGGTGAAGTGATCGACCACCTTGGCCGAGCTCGCCGGCTGTTCACACACACCGGCCGAGATGTCCTGCTCGGGCATGCTGGTCGAGTAGTTACCGCTGCCGCTGCCCGAGAACGTGATCAGCACGTGCCTCCTCTTGACCTGCTTGGAGGCGCTCGCGACGGTGGCGAAAGCCAAGCCTAGGGCGACCACGACCGCCAACGCACCCCCAACCCTCAACCAGCCGCCTTACCCATCGTGCTCCTCCTTGGATCTGCCCACATGTCGCCTATTCGCGACAGCGTCACAGCGTCACCAGGCCCCCGGAGCTTGGGGCATGGTACACGCTCATGGCGTCCTCTGAGGACCAAACCTGGCCGCGATTGTTCCTAGCGTGCCCGGGCGTAGCAGCGACCCCAGTCACGGTAACGATGGAGGCATGCAGATGGACTTCAAGCTCGAGTTGGTTCAGGTTCCCGTAGCCGACGTGGATCGCGCCAAGGAGTTCTACACGGAGAAGGCTGGTTTCACCGCCGACATGGATGCGAGTGTGAGTCCGACGGTGCGCTTCGTCCAGCTGACCCCGCCGGGCTCCGGGTGCTCGATTGCACTGACCACAGGCGCACACGCGATGCAACCCGGCTCGCTCGAAGGGTTGCAGCTCGTGGTCGACGACGCCGACGCGGCTCGCGAGGAGCTGTTGGCCCGCGGCGTCGAGGTCGGTGAGGTCCAGGACTTTCCCTGGGGCAGGTTCGTCTTCTTCACCGATCCCGACGGCAACGGTTGGGCGGTCCAGCAGGTTCCGCCCCGCCCATGACATCCGGCGCCTAAGCGCTCCCCACTCGACGTTTGAAATGCTCCGGATGTGACCGGGGCATCGATGGACACGCTGATTGGCCGGGGCGGTGAGCTGGAGTTGCTACGAGGCCTCGTGGGGGGCGTCCTTGGCGGATCGACGGCCATCGTCCTGATCGAGGGCGAGGCGGCGCCAACGACGGCGAGCGTTCTATCCTTCTGTCCCAGTTCTGTTCGTTTCCGTCCTGACCGGAGGCAATGGAGACCGAGCTGGCGAGACCACAGTTGAATGATGGGGTCATCGGGCTGTCGGTTGACCGGCGCGGACCCGGGCGAGGTGCGCCGCGCGGTGATCCGGTCGTGCTGGGCTCGAAAACGAGCGTGGCGGCCCTGGCTTGCCGGTTGCTGGGTCGTCTCGGAGATGGGCAGCTGTCGCTGCCCGCGGTGACGCTTCGCTTCTGGGACGGGAGCGAGTTGCGTGCTCGGCGCGGTCCCGTTGTCGCGCGTCCGCGACCCTGCGGCGGTCATCCATCTGATCCGCGCCCCAGCCAGCTCGGCCTTGCGCGGGCGTGGGTCGATGGGTCGCTTGACGTTGAGGATGATCTGGAGCCGGTGCTGCAGGCGCGCGGACGCGTTCAGAGGAGTCCGCGTCCACCGCCGACCGTGTGCGGCTCGCGGCGGCCACCGCATGGATCGCGGGCGGGCGGATGTTCCGGCCTCCCCCCGATTCCGCCCATCGAGGCACGGCTGAACGGGCGACGGCAGTCGTTCGCCCGCGACCGCGACGCCGTGCGCCACCACTATGACGTCTCGAACCGCTTCTACCGCCTGATTCTCGGCCCGACCATGGTCTACTCGTGTGCCTACTTCGCGAGCCCCGACGACACGCTCGAGGCCGCGCAGGAGCGCAAGCTCGACCTGATCTGCCGCAAGCTCGGCTTGCCCGAGGGCGAGCGTCTGCTCGACATCGGCTGCGGCTGGGGGTCGCTGGCGATCCACGCGGCCCCGCGTTATGGCGTCGTGCGCGTGGGCGTGACGCTGTCCGAGCCGCAGGCCCAGCTCGCCCGGGAGCGGGCCGCGCGAGCCGGGTTGCAGGACCGGGTCGAGATCCGGGTGCAGGACTATCGCGAGGTCGCCGACGGACCGTTCGACAAGATCGCGAGCGTCGGCATGTACGAGCACGTCGGTCGCGCCGAGCTCGGACGCTACGCGGGGGCGGTCGCGAGCCTGCTGCGACCCGGGGGGCTGTTTCTCAACCACGGGATCACGCGGCTCGTTCCGCACACCCCCGAGCCCGACCCGTTCATCGCGCGCTATGTCTTCCCCGACGGTGAGCTG
This sequence comes from uncultured Solirubrobacterales bacterium, assembly GCA_963737535.1. Taxonomy (GTDB): domain Bacteria; phylum Actinomycetota; class Thermoleophilia; order Solirubrobacterales; family Solirubrobacteraceae; genus Palsa-465. The sequence continues at coordinate 225,271 of CAVTTU010000008.1, read as the reverse complement.
CACCCCGTCACCGACGTAATGGCGCGATGCAGGCGGTTCAGCTCGAGGTCCGCGACGTCGAGTCGCTGCGCGAGCACTACCCGCTCACGCTTCGACGCTGGGTCGCCAACCTGGCCGCCCATCGCGACGAGGCGATCGCCGAGGTGGGCGCGCAGCGCGAGCGCGTCTGGAGGCTCTACATGCTCGGCTCGGCGCTCGGGTTCGAGGACGGGCAGATCGGCGTCTACCACGTCCTCGCCGCGCGTCCGGGCGCCCCATATGGGCTTCCGCTGGACCGCTCCCGCCTGCTCCGGCGGGTCCGGGAAAAGCGAGCTGGCGTCCCCGCCGGTCGCTCGCCAGCTCGCTGATCGCGGCTGTGACCCCTTGCCGCGAAAGGGCGGCCTCGAGAATCAGCTCACGCGCCGCGTCTTGCGTCTGCGTCGCTGCCATAGTATCGTCACCGACCGACAGTCGGTCTGGGACCGGGAAAGCTGGGATCGGGCCGAGCGCCGGCTCGGCCCGAGAGGAGGTCACGATGGAGCTGTATGCGATTCTGCGACGGAGGGGTTGGAGCTCCGGGCGCCGAGCTGCAGGAGGCCGCTGCGCGTTCGACCAAGGTCGGCAACGAGGACATGCCCGACGACGTGCGCTGGATTCGCAGCTACGTCCTCGCCGAGGGCGATGGCACGGTCGGGACGGTCTGCATCTACGAGGCGAAGAGTCCGGAGGCGATCCGCAAGCATGCGGCGATGGCCGACCTGCCCGTCGACGAGGTCATCCCGGTCGCCGACACGGTGGTCGTGCGCCCCGATCCGCAGCCCGCTGAGGGCGTAGGGCCGGCGGGGGCGCCCAGTCTACAACGGGAGTCCGCGGTTGCCGACCAGATCCTTCATGACCAACGTCGAGGTCAGTCGTTGCACGCCGGGTAGCTCGGCCAGCCGGTCGTCGTACAGACGACGATAGGTGGGGAGGTCTGCGGCGGCGACGCGAATGAGGTAGTCGGGATCTCCGAACAGACGCTGCGCGGTCACGACCTGGGGGATGTCGGCGACCCTGGCTTCGAAGTCGGCGATCGTGGCGCGGTCCGCCTGGCGCATCGTCACGAAGACGATCGCGTTGAAACCCAGGCCGACCTTGGCGGGCTCGACGTCGGCGTGGTAGCCGCGCACGGTGCCGTTCGTCTCGAGCTCGCGGACGCGCCGCTGGCAGCGCGACACGCTGAGTGGGATCCGGGCGGCGAGTTCGGTAATCGTCACCCGGCCCTCGCTCTGCAGGTGAGCAAGAATCATGCGATCGATGCGATCCATACGTGAGATCTTCTCATACGATCGCTTATGTACCTGGGGATTAGCCAAATACGTGCGCAATTGCGGCGATACGTTGCCCACGTGCCTGTCGGATCGTTCGCCGCCTTTGTCGCCGTCGACGTGTTGCTCGTGCTGACTCCCGGTGCGGACTGGGCATTCGCGGTCGCCGCCGGCCTGAGAGGACGGTGGATCCTCGCCTCGGTGGCTGGTCTGGCCAGCGGGTATCTGATCGACGCTGCGCTGGTGACGGTCGGTGTCGGGGCCCTGCTGGCGAGACATGCGGACGCGCTCGCGGTACTAACGGTGTTGGGCGCGGCCTACCTGGTGTGGCTGGGGACCTGCGTCGCTCGGCGTCCGGCACCGCTCGTCGCCGGTGACGATGTGGAGAACTCCCCGGTCCGCGCGGGGCTGCGGGGCGCTGCCGTGAGCGGGCTCAATCCGAAGGGCCTGCTCCTGTTCTTCGCGGTGATGCCCCAGTTCGTTGCCTCGCGGGCGGCGTGGTCGGCCAGCGTCCAGCTCGCCCTGCTGGGCACGTTCCACGTGGTGGCGTGCGCATGCGTGTACCTCGTGGTCGCGCTCGGCGCACGCCGTCTGCTGCGCTCTCGGCCCGCGGTGGCGCGGACCGTCGGCCGTATATCCGGCATCGCGATGGTCGTGCTCGGCGTGGGCCTCATCGCCGAGCGTGCGCTGGCCATCTGATGGGTAGCGTTGAGCGCGTGCCGCCCTGCGCCCACCCGCCGCTGACCCGCCGCTTCAACGTCAGGGTCCCACTCCGGGACGGGATCACGCTCGCGGCCGATCTCGTGCTTCCGGGCAAGGCTCCGGCACCGGCTGTGGTGATGCGTACCCCGTATGGCCGCGGCGGCGACCGGGCCACCGAGCGGGCCGACGCCTTTGCCCGAGCCGGCTACGCCGCCGTTTGGGTGGACGTCCGCGGCCGCGGCGATTCCGACGGCGAGTTTGCGCCGTACCGCAATGACGGCGCCGATGGCGTCGATGTCATCGAGTGGGTCGCGAGCCAGGGCTGGTGCGATGGTGCAGTCGCCACGTGTGGCGGCAGCTACCCTGGCCGCATCCAATGGCTGACGGCCCTACACCGGCCGCCGGCGCTGGCCGCGATGATCGTGCTCGTCACCCCGTCCGACCCGTTCATCGAGACCCCGACCGGTCTGCCTGGGCCGATACATATTCATTGGAACCGAGTCACCGACGGCCGCGGGGTGCAGTACACCGAGGCCGTCGACTGGATGGAGGTCTACCGGCATCGCCCCCTTTCCGAGCTCGACGAAGCCGCCGGGTTCTCCTCTCCGCCGGTGGCGCGAGGAATGCCGCCATCAAACCCTCGACGAGTGGTGGGAGCCGCTCCGCTACCAGCACCGGATCGGCGAGGTCGACGTGCCGGTGCTCCACATCTCGGGCTGGTATGACGACGAGGAGATCGGCACCCCGGCCAACTTCGCCGCCATGCGCGCCGCCGGCCGTTCCGGGCCAGCGCCTCCTGATGGGTCCGTGGGGGCACCGGGTGAACGAGGGCCGCGCCCTCGGCGAGCTCGACTTCGGGCACGGCTCGGTGGTCGATCTCGAAGCGGCGATGACGGGCTTTCTCGATGAGATGGTGCGCGGTCGCCCGCCGGTTGATCCCGAGTCCGCCGGCTCGGGTGTTCTTGATGGGCGCCAACGAATGGCTAAACCTCTCCGGATGGCCCCCGCCCGGTAGCGAGGAGCGCAGCCTCTACCTGGACGGAAGCGGCCGGGCCAACTCTCGCTTCGGCGATGGGCGGCTGATCCCAATGCCACCGCCCGAGGACTCCCCCGCCGACGAGTGGCTCCACGATCCGGACCGACCGGTGCCGTTCATCACCGATGCCTCCTCGGCGCAGATCGGTGGTCCCGACGACTACGCCGGCGTGGAGTCCCGCGGGGATGTACTCGTCTATACGAGCGACGAGCTCACCGAGCCGCTGGATGTGATCGGCCCCGTCCGCCTGATCGCGCACGTCGCCACTTCCGCCGCCGATACCGATATCACCGCCAAGCTGCTCGATGTCCACCCGAGCGGCTTCGCGCAGCGGCTGTGCGACGGCCTGGTCCGGCTGCGTAACCGGGACGGTCACGCTCGCGCCAGCACCGTGGAACCGGGCGCCCTCTACGAGATCCAGGTGGCGATGTGGGACACCTCGCAGCGATTCCTTCTCGGCCATCGACTGCGGCTCGAGGTCGCCGCCTCGGCCCACCCCAAGTTCGCCGTCAACCTGGGCACGGCCAGCGACCAGAGCCGGGGGACCGAGGGCGTCGTGGCGCGGAATACGCTGTTTCACGACGCCGGACGGCCGTCCCGGCTGGTCCTGACCGTTGTGGCTGAGTAGCTAAGACTGCGCAGGCGCCACCGCGTATTCCTCGTCGGTGACGAGCGGCCCCCACACCGCCTCGCTACCGTCATCGCCGGCCTCGTGCATGGCCAGGTGGGTCATGAAGTGGTTGGGCGATCCGCCGTGCCAGTGCACTTCATTGGGCTCGAACCAGACGCGGTCGCCGGGCCGGATGACCTCGAGCGGACCGCCGCGGCGCTGGGCGTAGCCGACCCCCTCGGTCACGAGGAGCGTCTGACCGTACGGGTGTGAATGCCAGGCCGTCCGGGCTCCGGGGGCGAAGTGGACGCTGTACGAGCGCAGTCGCGCTGGCGCCGGCGGGGCCGCGATCGGGTCTAGGTAGACGGCGCCGGTGAACCGTTCGACCGGCGGGAGCTCGGTGTCCGTGGCCGTGCGCGTGATCTGCATGAGCGTCCTCTCGGATTGGGGTGGTGCAAGCATGGGGCACACTACGATCGATTGAAGGCAATGCGCTGTATCGTCTAGCGCCGTGGGTGGCCATTGGGGTGCTCGGGCTGGCCGCGGATTGATCCTCCGGCTCGCTGTCGTGGCGTCGACGATGGCGCTGGTCGTGTGCGTCGGCGCCGCGGCTGCTGCCGGCGCCGTGAGCGTCTATCCGATTCCCGGGAGCGAGGTCGCGACGCCGGAAACGCAGATCAGCTTCCGCGGTGTGGCCCCGGCGGCGCTGGGGCCAATCTCCGTGACCGGCTCGAGCAGTGGCGTTCACGCCGGGCGGCTGAGTGCCGACTCGGACGGACGAGGGGCGAGCTTCTACCCGGGCCATCCGTTCTCCGCCGGCGAGGTGGTGACGGTGCGCACCTCGCTTCCGATCATCGGGGGCCAGGCGGGGTCATTCGAATTCACCGTCGAGCGCCCGGCGCCGCCATTCCTTGCCTCGGACCACTCGCCGGCGCCCCGCCGGCGTGGGGACGTGGAGTCATTTCACTCCCGTCCCGATCTCCGGCCGGTCGCCGTGCGGATCAGGCAGGCGTACTCGGGAGCCTCCGACATCTTCCTCACCCCGATGCGCGGGCCATTGCAGTGGGGCCCGATGATCGTCGATCGGTGGGGGCACTTGATCTGGTTTCTCCCCCTTTCCGGACCCACGACGACAGCCACGAACTTCGCCGTTCAGCACTATCTCGGCCAGCCGGTGCTGACCTGGTGGCAGGGATTCATCAACGGCTTTGGCCAGGGTGAGGATGTGATCCTCAACAGCCACTATCGCCGCATCGCGACCGTCCGAGCCGGGAATGGGCTGACCGCTGATCTGCACGAGTTCACCCTCACGCCAGAGGGAACCGCGCTGATCACCGCCTACAGACCGGTGGACTGGGACGGCTCGTCAGTCGGAGCCGGCGGCAACCTAGACGTGCTCGACTGCACGGTGCAGGAGATCGACATTCGCACGGGCAACGTGCTGTTTCAGTGGGACAGTCTCGACCATGTCCCCCTCCGGGACTCATGCATGCCGGTCCCGAAGCCCGGCGCCGGTGCGTTTGACTACTTCCACGTCAACTCCATTCAGCAGGCGGCTGACGGCAACCTGATCGTCTCGGCGCGCAATACCTGGGCGGTGTACAAGATCAACCACACCACGGGCGCCGTGATGTGGACGCTGGGCGGCAAACGCTCGAGCTTCAAGATGGGGCCAGGAACGCGTACGGCGTTTCAGCACGACGCGATCCTCCACGCCCGGCGGGCTGATGACGATCTTCGACGATGGAGCCTGGCCAGAGGTGCATCGGCAGTCGCGGGTCGTGCTCGAACGGCTCAACATCCGCGCGCGGACCGCGACGCTGGTCAGGGCGATCGATCACACGCCAAAGGTCGTGGCCGGCATCGAGGGCTCGGCCCAGCTCCTCTCGGACGGCAATGTGTTCGTCGGCTGGGGCCAGGGGGGCTACTTCAGCCAGTACGACCGGCGAGGAAGGCAGATCTACGACGGGCGCTTCGTCGGTCCGCAATCGAGCTATCGCGCGTACGAGTTCTCATGGCACGGCCAGCCGGAAACGGCGCCGGCGTTGGCCGTGCGCCGGCGCGCCAGCGGCGCCGGCACCGTGTACGTCAGCTGGAATGGAGCCACCGACGTCGTGTGGTGGCGAGTGCTCGCCGGCCGCACGCGCCGGTTCGCTGAGACCGCTGACCAAGGCACGGCGACACGGCTTCGAGACGGCAATCGGGATCCGGACGAAGCGTCGCTACCTCGCCGTCCAGGCCCTCGACTCCGCGGGGCGGGTGCTGGGGCAGTCGCGGGTGAATTAGCATGGCCGCGCCTTGACGCCCGAGATGACCACGGACCTGGCGGTCCTCGAAGAGCTTGTGCAGGTGTCTGGCCGCGACGTCGTCGACGTCGGCTGTGGTGGCGGCGGCCTGGTCCGCGACCTCGGGGCTCGCGGCGCGCGGATGGTCGGTGTCGAGATCTCCGAACGGCAGCTCGCCCCCGCGGTCGCGCGCGACAACGGAAGCGGAGCGCGGTATCGCGTCGGCCGCGCCCAGGCCCTGCCACTGGAGAGCGACTCGATCGATGTGGTGGTGTTCATGCGGACGCTGCATCACGTGCCTCCACACGAGTTGACGGCGGCGCTGCGCGAAGCACATCGAGTGCTGCGGCGAGACGGGACCGTGTACGTCGTCGAACCGCTGGCGCGGGGGGACTACTTCGAGCTCACGCGGCTGGTCGAGGATGAGCTGGAGGTCCGCGAGGCCGCCCAGAATGCCCTCGCGAACGCTTCGCTGGTCGGGTTCCATCGGGCCGAATCTGTCGATTACGACGTGACTGTCCGCGTCGGTGACCTCGACGCATTTCGCGCCCGTCTGGTCAGTGTCGACCCTGCCCGCGGCAAGATCTTCGACGAACACGAGGCCGCGCTGGGCGAGGCGTTTCGCCGACTCGGCGAACCCGGCGAGCAGCCTGGCGAACGGCACTTCATCCAGCCGATGCGGGCTGACCTTCTGCGTCGTGCGATCGCCCGGCCGACCTGAGCGCGAAGTTTCCCGGCGGAGCTCAAGCCACCGCGCTCGAGCCGCCGATGACGTGTCTGCCCGGGCCGGGGCTGTTCACTCAAGGTTGACATGATCCGCGAATGCCACGGCGGGTACTCGCGACACGCTATGTGACGCCCCTGCGCGAGGGCGGGTCACTGCCGGGGTTGGTCGAGGCGGACGACGACGGGCTCTATGTCGTGAAGTTCCGCGCCGCAGGCCAGGGCCTGAAGGCGCTGGTGGCGGAGCTGGTCGTGGGCCAGCTCGGGACGGCCGCCGGGCTGCCGATCCCCGAGCTGGTGCTGGTTGAGATCAGCCCCGAGCTGGGGCGCACGGAGCCGGACCCCGAAGTCAACGAACTGGTCACCTCGAGCGCCGGCATGAATTTCGGGATGGACTTCCTGCCCGGGGCCCTTGACTACAACCCGGGCGGCGGTCAGGCGGCGCAGGCAGCATTTGCCGCCGCTGTCGTGTGGTTCGATGCGTTGATGACGAACGTGGACCGGACACCTCGCAACCCGAACCTCCTCGTCTGGCACCGGCGTACGTGGCTGATCGATCATGGCGCGGCGCTGTATCGGCGCCACAGCGAGCGCGATTTCGTCGCTCGGGCCCGCGAGGCGTTCCCCATGATCGCCGATCACGTGCTCCTGTCGGTGGCGGGGCCGATCCGCGCCGCTGACGAGCGGCTGGCCCCCGAGGTCACCGAGGTCCGGATCGACGCGGCGCTCGCGGAGGTGCCTGATGATTGGTTGGGCGAGGAACCGCAACTCGAGCGTGAGGCGTATCGGCGCTACCTGCTGGATCGTCTCGAGGCGCCTCGCGAATTCGTACAGGAGGCCGAACGAGCCCGTGGCGCGTGAGCCGTTTCAGTACGCGGTGATCCGCGTCGTTCCTCGGATCGACCGTCAGGAGTTCGTCAACGTCGGTGTGATCCTGTTCTGCCGGACGCGGGGATACCTCGCGGCTCGGATCGAGCTCGACGCGACGCGCCTGGCGGCACTCGCGCCCGACGCTACATGCGACGAGCTTCGCGATCATCTCGATGCGATCGTCCGTGTGGCGGCCGGCGAAGGCGGCGCCGGCCCGATCGCGCTGCTGGAGCAGTCCGAGCGCTTTCATTGGCTGGTCGCACCGTCGAGTACCGTGATTCAGACCTCGCCGGTGCACAGCGGCTTGTGCGATGACCCCGAGGAGACGCTCGATCAGCTGATGCTCAAGCTGGTAGCGGCTCCATCCGGCTGAGCGGCCCGATCGGGGTCAGCTTCGCCGGTGCCGACCCTTCCCGGGGCATCCGGTCAGGCCGCGCCCGTACGACGTCAGCTTCCACGTCCCGCTCTCCTTGGTCAGCGTGACCTCTCTAACCGCCTTGGCCACCGGAGTGCCGCTGACGACCGCGGCGGCCTTGGGCCCAGCTCTGGTTGACCTCGATGGTCGCGTAGAGCAGCTGTGACTGATCCTTGTTGGGCGCGGTCGCATTGTCGGGCAGGCACCGGGTGAACACCTTGGCGCAGCTGGACCGTGCCCCCTGAAGCCTGAGCAGCGAGGCACGCGCCCGGCCGTCGAGCTGAGCGCAGGCACCCCCGTAGTTTCCCTCGGCGAGGTCACTGAGATAGTTCTGCACGGGGTCGCTCGGCACCGGCCCCGACCCGCCGCAGCCCGCGACCCAGACCACGACCACGACCACGCCGACGCCATGGCTGATCGCTCGGGCGAACCACCGGGACCCTGACGGTTCCCTTCCCATACACCTACGGTACCCCTCCGGCTCTCCGCTCTACCCCAGAGGTAATCGACGGCCGGATCCCGGCGTGGCAACTTCGGCGCTCCACCGACCACCAGCACAGGAGGCATCGAGATGGCGGACCCAGCCACGCTCATCGACAGCTACATCGCGACGTGGAACGAGCGAGACCCCGAACGCCGGCGGAAGTTCGTTGCGCAAACCTTCGCCGAGGACGCCGACTACCTCGACCCGCTGATGAGCGGCGAGGGCCAGGACGGCATCGATGCGATGATCGCCGGCGTCCAGCAGCAGTACAGCGACTACCGGTTCGAGCTGGCCGGCGGTCCGGACACCCACAACGGTCGAGTTCGTTTCTCCTGGCACCTCGTGCACGACGGAAACGGAGCCTCGATCGCGACCGGCTACGACTTCGGCACGCTCGCCGAAGACGGGCGGCTACGGTCGGTTACCGGGTTCCTGGAGGCGACTGCGCAATAGGGACTCAGGGGGCGGGTGCTCCCGCGGACGCCCGCCCCTGACCCCCCGCAGCTCCGCGCCGGCGGAACCGCCGATGCGGCGCAACCACTGCGCCCAGGTGGTTGTGCGACGCCTGGCGTTGGCCGACGTGTGATCGGTGAGGAGTTCCCGGCGACGAAGCGCCGCTGCTTACGTGAGGTCGACCTGCGACGGGTGGGCCGGGGCCCGGCTGGCCAGCGCCACGGCCGAGCCCAGGCCCGCAGCGACGACGATGATCGCCGCGATGAGCGCTTTGCGATACCTCCGAGCGCCGAAGGAGTGCAGGATAGCCGTCGGGCTATGCCTCGGGCCAGCGACGGCCGGCGACCTCGAGCTCGCCGACCTTGAGGGAGCCGATCTCGATCTCTCCCGCCCGGAGCCTGCGGATGACGGCGTCGGCGATCGCCAGCCGGCCGATGGCCATGGCACCGACGGCTGTCGCGGCGATCGCGATCGGGGCCATGGCCGATGGCCCAATGACTCGGCTGCCCACGGCAAGGGTGCCGACGGCATGGGCGGGCGTGGCCTTGGAGCCGTTCTTGACGTGGCGGGGGATGAAGCGGTTCATGGCGAGGAACTCCTCTCGTGAGTACGGCTGGCAGGGGTGCGTGCGGCGCCATTGGGCCGCGAGCGCCGGTCCCTGAGTGAGCCGGCGTGGGCTCGAAGCGTCGGCTGGTGCCTGACCTTGATCATGCTGGCGATCGTGATCACCATCAGGATGGCCGCGACCACGACCAGCGACAGGCCGGTCGAAATCTCAGGAATCGAGTGGATGTGCTGATGCGCGAACTCCAGCACGAGCTTGATTCCGATGAACGCGAGGATGAGCGCGAGACCGGTCGAGAGATACACCAGCCGATCGAGCAGTCCTGACACCAGAAAGAACAAGGCCCGCAGACCGAGCAGCGCGAAAGCATTGGCCGCGAAGACGATATAGGCGTGATCGGTGACACCGTACACGGCCGGAATCGAGTCAAAGGCGAACAGCACATCGCTTGAGCCGATCGCCACCAAGACCAGGAACAACGGCGTGAATACCCGGCGGCCGTCGATTCGCGTGGCCAGCCGTCCGTCCACGTAGCGGTCTGTGAACGGCAACGCGCGGCGGGCGTAGGCGACCATCGCGTTGTCCTGCAGCGAAGGGTCCTCGTCGCGATGGCGGTAGAGCTGGACCGCGGTGACGATCAACGCCAGACCGAAGACCAGGAACATGAACGAGAACGCGGCCAGTAGGGCCGCCCCCAGGGCGATGAAGATGATGCGGAGGCCCAGCGCGAGTGTGATCCCGATCGTCAGCGCCTTCGGCTGCTGCGCGACGGGCACGGCGAACGCGCTCATGATGATCACGAACACGAACAGGTTGTCGATCGACAGACTCTTCTCGACCACATACCCGGCGAAGTACTGAGCGGCGAAGTCCCATCCCGAGAACAGCCCGAAGACCGCGCCGAAGATCGCGCCAACGATGATGTAGCCGGCCGACCAGATGGCCGCCTCGCCGAACCGCCACTCGTGGGCCTGACGGCCGAGGATCAGCCAGTCCAACATGAACAACCCGGCCACCGAGGCCACCGTCGCCGTCCATCCAACTGCCGTCACGTGCAGCATCTCCGTCACCCGTTCCGGTTAGGCGAGCCGCGAACTACGGCTCGACGAGGCCGCGACGGATCGCGTAGCGCGTCAGCTGCACGCGGTCATGCATTCCGAGCTTCTCCAGGATGTTGGCCCGGTGGCGCTCCACGGTTTTCTCGCTGATGACGAGCGCCTCGGCGATCTCCTTGGTGCTGTAGCCCTCGGCGATCAGTTTGACCACCTCCTGCTCACGGGCGGTGAGCGGCTCCTCACGCAACGGCAGCTCGCTCCGCGCCCGCTCGAGGTAGTCGCGGATCAGGGGTGTCATCGCGCCGGGGTACAGGAACGGCTCGCCGCGCATCGCGGCTCGGCACGCCTCGACGAGGTCGCGATCGACCACGGTCTTCAGCACGTAGCCCGACGCGCCGGCCTTCAGCGCCTCGTAGAGATACTGCTCGTTCTGATGCATCGACAGGATCAACAGGCGCAGCTCCGGCCGGCGTCGGTGAAGCTCGCGCACGGCCTGCAAACCCGTAAGCCTTGGCATGGAGATGTCGACGATGGCCAGGTCGACGTCCTCGGAGATCGCGCGGCTCACGGCCTCCGCGCCGTCGTCGGCCTCGGCCACGACCTCGAGGTCCGGTTCGGCGTCGAGGACCATCCGCAGCCCCCGCCGCACGACCGCGTGATCGTCGGCGAGCAGGATTCGCGTCTTCAGCGGCACCGGGCTCATCGCGGCACCTCGAGCGGTATGTCGAGTCGCACCACGCAACCCGCCTTGGGCCAGTTGTTGGCCACCGTGAGCGTGGCCCCGATCAGCTGAGCGCGCTCGCGCATACCGCGCAGCCCGGCTCCGGCCGTGGTCTCGGCCGACAGCCCGCGCCCCAGGTCGCTGATAGTGAGCACGAGGTGGCCATCCTCGGCCGCCAGCATGAGCTCGGCATGATCGCTGCCCGAGTGGCGGGCAACGTTGGTGAGCGCCTCTTGCGCGACGCGGTAGATGACCAGCTCGACGTCGGGCGATAGCTGCGGGAGGTCGGGCGACACGCCCTCATGCACCTCGAGCAGCGAGCGCTCGGCGAAACGCTGCCCCAGCACGGCGAGGGCACTGACAAGACCGAGATCGTCCAGCGCCTCCGGCCGCAGCTCGATCGCGATCCGCCGGACGTCCTCCAGGCTCGCGCGCACCTCGTCCTGGATCTCCCCGACGTCGAGTTGAAGGTCGCCGGGGACGCGCCGCTCCAGCCGGGACAGAACGAGGAGTACCGCGGTCAGCTCCTGTCCGACCTGATCGTGCAGCTCCTGCGCGATCCGGAGCCGCTCCGCTTCCTGCGCGGCCAGCACCCGGCCGGTCGCATCCCGCCGCTCCGCCTCGAGGCGATCGAGCATCTGGTTGAAGGTCAGCGCGAGCTCGCCGGCTTCCGAGCTCGGCTCTGCGCCGGGCATGCGCTCGCCGGGGGCCGAGAGGTCCACGACTCGGGCCAGAGAGGTCAGTGTCTGCAGCGGTCGCACGACCCGGCGCACGAGGAAGAGGTTCAGCCCGGCCACGAGCGCCAGGGCGGCGACGAGCACCGCCGCCTCTTCATTTACCTCGAACGATGAGAGCTTGTGTGGCGCCAGCACGAGGATCGTCACGACGACCGTGGCGATCAGGAGCAGCGCGTTCATCCCCGCGACGCGTTGGAACAGCGGCATGTACCGCCGCGTGCGCGGCGTCTCGCGTGCCGATGTGTCAGGACTCATCCACGGCTCCGTTTGTGTGGCCGCGACCAGCGGCTCACTCGGCCTAAAGAATCGCACCTGAGCGGCAGGTGGCGGAAATGCCTCGCTCATCCGGAATCGACCATCGACCATTCGCGGCGCCGGCGTGAGGTCGCCTGCGCCGCATCCAGGTTCTCGAGCTTGGCCACCATGTCACTCAGGCTGGCCTGGACGCACGCGGCGGAAAGTCCGAGCGTGCGGGCGACATCGGCGATGGTAATCCCGGCCAGCAACATGCCATAGATCGCCTGCTCCCGATCGTCGAGCCGTTGGCGAACTAGCTCGGCGACACGCCACGGCAGCGTGGGCAGCACCGCGCGTCCGTCGGCCACGGTTCGGATCGCCTCGGTCAGCTCCGAGCCCAGACCGCCTTTACTGACCAGGCCGTCGGCCTCGGCGACCACCGCCGCGGCGGCAAGCAGCCCATCCGAGTAGGCGGAATAGATGAGCACCCGTGGCGGCGTTCCCAAACGCTTGAGCTTGCGGCTCAGCCAGAGCCCGTTGCGTCCGCTCAGCTGGTAGTCCACGACGGCCACATCGACCCGGGTGCGCTCGGCGATCCTCAGGGCGTCCTTGGCCGTCGCGGATGTCTCGACGATCTGGAAGTCAGGTTGCTCCTCGAGTAGCTCTCGCAGTCCCCTGCGCACCGCGGGGTGGTCATCGACCACCAGGACCCAGATCGGCTCGATGGTGGCGGGTGAAGTGCTATCGCTTCCCAGGTCTCGGCGGGGCTGTGCGACTACGGCAATCATTCGGGGCCTCCAGTAACAAAAGGGTCATCCAAGGGTGCTGCCCGGGGGTCGCACGCGGTATGGATGCGCGCCCCCATCTTCGCCACTCGGGATCACCGCCTGGGTCGCCTCGGCCTATCGGGTCGACGTCCGGCGCCGACAATGGATGACAGACCCCATTGGCAGCGGCTTGAACCATTCCTACGCTGCACCAGGCGCTTCCCGAGAACCGGCCTTTCGCCGGCCGAACTCCGACGCGGAGGAGGTTCTGAGAAGCAATGGGACTTCTTCCGCTTCACAACAGAATCTCAGCGAGAGGAGAGACAGTGCTCTGTGCGCACACGATCCGGCGAGCCACGGACGCAACCGCGACCGAGTGAGCATGCCGTGGCGATGAGGGGGCGGGCCGAGCTGCTGAGGGTGGGCATGCGAAACGTCGTGCTTCTGCGTTGCCCTCGATGTGGGTTCTCCTTCAGCCCCCGCTTTGAGTCGCTGGCACCCGAACGATGCCCGCGCTGCATCGCTCGGCGGCGCCTGGCGGTGGCGCTTCAACCAGCAGATCGAGCGCCGGAACGGGAGCCTGAGGCGAGTCCTTAGACCGTCACGCTAGACCGTCACGCCGCGGTCGGCGAGCCACTCCACCACCATGGTGGGCGGATCGCCTTTCCATTCCGCCCGCGCGGCGAGGCGGAGGATCTTGTCCGGGTGATCGTGCAGCTCGTCGCGCCGGTGCGCCAGGTACAGGATCGTCGTGGCGGCCATCGACACGGCCGGGTCGTCGATCTCGAGGTCGACCCCTTCGACCGCGACCGCCACTCGCTCCTCGAGGTTGTCGATCGCCGTCACCGGCTCGTCGGCGTCCTCGAATTGGGCCAGGAGGTCACCCAGACGCGAATCGGCGTCGTCGGGGTCACAGACCTCGACGGCACGCTTGACGACGTCAAACAGGGTTATCGGGCGCGGGTTGGTCGGCATCCGTTGCAGCCTAGAGGACCCCGCCGAAAGATTCCGACTCCAGGACGCTGGACGGTTGGGCCGACTGGCTGCCGGGAAGCAATGGCGGGTCGGAGTCGTCTTATGTGGTTGACGGCGCAACATCGCGCTACGACAACGATCCGGGCCGGGCCGCCTGACGGCGACAAGACTGGCCCGGGATAGGAGTTCATGTCATGACCACGATTCTGAAGCGGCGGTCGACGGCTGCCCGTGCTTGGATTCTGAGCCTGGGCAGCATCGCGGCCGTGGCGCTCGCCATCGCCGGCTGCGGCGGCGGCTCCTCGACTGGCAGCCAGGCCTCCGGTTATGGGGCGGCGACCGGCTCAGGCGCCAACGCGTCCGCGTCTTCATCGGGCACGGCGGGCGCCTCAGGTGCCGCGTCGCTCGCGCTCGCGAACACGAAACTCGGCAAGGTCCTGGTCGACAGCAAGGGCCAGACGCTGTACCTGTGGCAGGCCGACACCGGCAGCATGAGCACGTGCGCCGGCCCGTGCGCGCAGGCGTGGCCCCCGCTGACCACCACCGGCAAGCCGATCGCCGGGAATGGCGTCCTGGCCTCGAAGCTCGGGACGACCAAGCGCAGCGACGGCACGACCGAGGTCACGTACAACGGGCACCCGCTGTACACGTTCGTCGGCGACAAGGCCCCGGGCCAGACCACCGGCGAAGGCAACAAGGGCTTCGGCGCCGAGTGGGACGTGCTCACGGCGGCCGGAAACAAGATCGGCGACGAGGGCTGAGAACCCGGCCCTGCGGCGGCGGGCGATGATCGCCTGCCGCCGCCCGTCGTCCGCGTTGAGTCCAACGATGATCTAGATAATCACCGACAACGTTGGACTCATTCGCACCGGCCCGGGATGCCCGCCACCCACCCGCCGCCACCCACCCGCCGCCAAACGCCCAACCGGGCGGCTACACGGTCAACGGCAGCCAGGCGTGGACATCGGGCCCGAACCGCGCGATTCGCGCGTGCAGCCCCCACGTGGTCGCGGCCATCTTGCCGGACTGATTGGGCAGCGCGTCGGCGGGGAGCTCGAAGCTGAAGGGGAAGGCCTCGCCCGGCCGGACATCCCCGACACGCAACGGGGCAGGAGCCGTTACGGCGCGTCCAACCACGCGGTAATCGGCGGTTATCTCCCGGTACTCGAGCACCACGGTCAGCTCCTTGGCCTTGACCTCGTCGAGCACCTCGACCGTGCCGGCGATCTGCTCTCCGGGCTTATAGCTCTGGCGCTCGGCCTTGATGGCCAGATGGTCGCTCATGGAGACACCCAGATCGGAACGTCGGAGCGTGCGTCGGGCCGGTGGGAGTGCCGGTCGAGCACGGTCACGCGCCACGCCCAGGAGGCGGCGCTGCCCTCGTAGGAGAACGGAGAATCGGCGGGCACGGCGAACCGCAGCGTCTGCTGGAGCTGTCCACGGTCGGCCGGGCTCCACGAAGCCACCACCTCGGCGGTGCCGGTGACTCGCTGAGTCGAGGTGCCGTTCTCGGTGACCACCTCGGTCTTGTAGTCGTAATACTCGGTGCAGATCAACCCCAGCTCGAGCTTCTCGCCCAGCTTCTCCGCGTCGACGACCGCCAGCGTCGCGTTGACCGTCCCTCCGCGCCGCACCTCGACCGGATCGACGCTGAGCTGTAGATACCGGGCCTGACGCGGATGTGTGCGTCGCCAGAGCCAGATGAGCAGCGCGAGGAGAATCAGCGCGCCGCCGGCCAGCACCGCCCCGCCGACACGTGCGCCCGAGGGGCTCTTGGCGTGGTTGGCCGTGAGAAACAGCGCTATCGAACCCCCGGCCAGGCCCAGCACTCCAAGGGCCAGCAGCGCCAATCCGATCGGCGCGCCCCGCGCCGATCGGCGGCTCTGAGGACCAGGCCGATGACCGGGTGGAAGATGGCCCCGGCGTCGTTCGTCTCCGTTGCGCGCCACGTTGCCTCTGGACGTTGGACGATGCTCAGGCGGTCGTCCCGGACCGCCACCCCGAACCTACATCGCAGCCCGGACGAGCGTCAAGTGCCGGCGGTCGCCCATGCGCTAGCGAGGCGGTTCAGCCAACCCGGTGCGATAGGCGTAGTTGACCGCCTGCGCGCGGTCGCGGATGTCGGCCTTGGAGAAGGCATGGTTGATGTGCGACTTGACCGTGGTGGGGCTGACGAACAGGCGCTGTGCGATCTCGGCGTTGGTGAGTCCCTCGGCGATCAGCCCGAGCACCTCGGCCTCACGCGGGGTCAGTCCGTCGGGCAATTCCGGTTCCGTCAAGTCGGAGTCCACATCGTCGCCCCGGCCATCGCCGGGGTCGGCCAGTGCCGCGATCACGTGGTGCTGGATGGCCGGGTCAAGCGCCGCGTCACCACCCGCCACGCTCAGCACCGCGGCCCGGATGTCCTGGCCGCTGGCGTCCTTGGTCAGATAACCGCGCGCTCCGGCGCGCAGGGCGCCGAGCACGCTCTCGTCATCGGCGTACGTGGTGAGCGCAATCACGCGGATGTCCGGGTGATCCTGGCGCAGGCGGTGAGTCGCCTCGATCCCGTCGACGCGGGGCATCCGCAGGTCCATGAGGACGACCTCGGGCGCGTGCCGGTTGGCCAACTCGACAGCTTCCTCGCCGTCGGAGGCCGTCGCCACCAGCTCGATCCCATCGAGGAGCGCGAGCAGCGTGGCCAGGCTCTCCCGCACCAGCCGCTGATCATCGGCGAGCAAGACCCGAACCGGTTGCTCCCGACCCGAGTTGGTCACCTCCGGGTTCTCGCCGTGACGGCTCATGCCGGCAGTTGCAGTTCGACGCGGAAGCCGTCGGTCGTCGGCTCGGCGAACAGCTTGCCGCCGAGCAGCTCCGCCCGCTCGCGCATCCCAGTCAGGCCATAGCCAGCGCCGGCCTGGGCTAGCGGAGCCGGCGCAGGCGTGCCCGAGGCCGAGTGGTCCTCGACGACAAGCACGGTGTTCTGGGGGCCGTACTCGAGCTCCAGCCGGACCCGTTCGGCCGCGGCGTGACGCCGGACATTGGTCAGCGCCTCCTGCGCCGTCCGGTACAGGGCCAATCGCGCGTCCGGGGCCAGCTCCCGGGGTTCGCCGCGAATCTCGACCGCCACCGGCAGACCGCTCTGATCGCCGAAGCTCTCGGCCAGCGCGCCGAGTCGCTCGGGTCCGGGCAGGGCGTCGCCGCGGGCGGCAGCGATGGTGCGGCGGGCCTCCTCCAGCCCGCTGGCGGCGAGTTGGTGCGCCTGGTCAAGCCCCCGTAGGACTTCCGGATCAGTGCCGCGGTCGTGCGCGAGCAGCCGCGTGCTTTCGAGCTGGAGTGCCAGGGCGGACAGTGAGTGCGCGAGCACATCGTGCATCTCACGCGCGAGTCGGCCTCGCTCGGCCGCGGTCGCTGCTTTCGCCTCAGCTGCCTGCGAGGCCAGCAGAGCGACGTGCTGGTCGCGGGTCACCCGCATCAGGCGCATGACCAGGAACCACGGAACGACGGCGATCAGCACGCCGATCGTGCTCCCGGTGTGACCGTCGGCGATCGCAACGCCGAGCAGAACCACGAGCGCGAAGCCGAGCACGACCATGCTGTCGGTGCGCGATAGGCGCAATGCGGCCACGACGCCGATGAAATAGGGCCCGGCCTGCCAGATCCCATTCGGCTGAGCCACCGCGAGCACGGCCGAGGCGAGCGTGACGATCATCAGGAGCGCCATCCGCCGTCGCCTCGACACCATCGTGCCCGGTTGCGTCGCCACCGCAGCGACAACGAACGCGATCAACGCCACCAGGACCACGAGTCGTTTGCCGTGCAGCCCGGGCTCGGGCTGCGTCGTGGCGCTCGAGACGATGAACACCACGAGGTACACCACTCCGATCAGGCGAAGGAAGATCGCCTCCGTCGGAGCGCGGGTACCTCCCGGGGTCAACCTGCCTTCGGTGAACCAGCCGATCAGCCGGCCAAGCATGACTAAGAAGATAGGACGATCGGCGCCGAGGCTCATCGGTCCGGGGGTGGAATGCGGCGTGGGCGTCTCCACCCCAGGGTGGAGCACGCAATTCGACCCGCGCGCCGATGACGCGGGGTGAGCGGGCCGCCTAGCTTGGGGGCATGCTCACGAACTCCCTCGAAGTTGACACCACGCAGCGACTCTTCGCCTCACCCTGCGCAAGATCAAGCGCCGGCGATCGCTGTCCAGGCGCTCCGAAAGGCCTATGGCGAGCTGGAAGCCGTCCGCGGCATCGATCTGCTCGTCAACCGCGGCGAGATCTTCGCCTTTCTGGGCCCGAACGGAGCCGGCAAGACGACGACTGTCGAGATCCTCGAAGGCTTCCGCGAGGCCACCGGTGGCAGCGTCCGCGTCCTCGGCGCTGACCCGGCCCACGCCCCGTCGAACTGGCGCGAGCGCATCGGCATCGTCCTGCAGGAGTCCCAGGCCGAGCCCGGGCTGACCGTGCGGGAATGCCTCGAGCTGTACGCCGGGTACTACCGCTCGCCCGCGACCGGTGGAGGAAACCCTCGCACTGGTCGGACTGTCCGCGGCAGGCCGGGGAGCGCGGAACCGCGCTCTCGGGTGGCCAGCAGCGGCGCCTCGATGTCGCCCTCGCGCTGATCGGCGATCCGGAGCTGATCTTCCTCGACGAGCCGACCACCGGATTTGATCCGTCTGCGCGACGCGCAGCGTGGGAGGTGATCGCCGGATTGCGAGCACTCGGCAAGACCGTGTTCCTGACCACGCACTACATGGAGGAGGCCGAGCGGCTGGCCGATCGCATTGCCATCATCGCCGACGGGAAGATCGTCGCCGAAGGCACGCCGCGAACGCTCGGCGACCGCGATCGCTCCGCTGCCGTGATCTCGTTCGCGCTCCCCAGCGGAACACGCGTCGATGAGCTGCCGGGGTCGCTGGCCGAGCGCGCAAAGCGCCAACCCGATGGACGGCTCGTCCTCGAGTCCACGCCGGTCGCCGGCGCCCTGCACGCGCTTTCGGGCTGGGCACTCGAGCACGACGTCGAGCTCGATGACCTCGAAGTGCGCCGCCCAACGCTCGAGGACATCTACCTCGAGCAGACCCGCCACCACAGCTAGGAGGCTCCCATGATCCTGATACTCATGCGGCTCTACCGCGCATGGCGTGATCGCCGCCCCGTCGGCGCCGAAGCGGCGAACCGTAGCCCCCGCCATGCCTCACTGTCCCCCGCCGCGCGCGGGCTGCCGGCGCTGCTCTTTCACCAGGTCCGCTACGACCTGTTGACGAGCCTGCGCAACCCGCGCGCCCGGTTCTTCACGTTCCTGTTTCCGATCCTGCTGCTCGTCATCTTCGCCAGCGTGTTCGGACACGGGACGACCACGGTCGACGGAGTGACCGTCAAGCTCTCACGCTTCTACGTCCCGGGCATCCTCACGATGTCGATCATCACGGCGGCCTACGGCAGCCTTGTCGTGTCGGTCGCGACTGCGCGCGAGACGGGTGTCCTCAAGCGTCGCCGTGCCACCCCCGTCCCGCCGGCCGTGCTCGTTGCCGGGCAAGCGCTCTCGATGCTCGTCATCGCGATGATCACGGGGACGCTTCTGCTCCTGATCGCGAAGCTCGGCTACCACGTCGGAATTGCGCCGGCGGCGCTGGCCGCGATGGCCGTCACGGCGCTCCTGGGGACGCTTACCTTCGCCTGCCTGGGTTACGCAGTCTCCGGCCTGGTCGGCTCGATCGACGCCGCGCAACCGCTCGTTCAGGCAACGATGATGCCGCTGTATTTCATCTCCGGCGTCTGGATCCCGACCCAGCAGCTGAGCAGCAGTCTGCGTTCGGTCGCATCGGTGTTTCCGGTCGAGCATCTCGCTGCGGCACTGCATCTGGCGGCTGTCCGCGGGTCGTTCACCAGCGCCCTGTCAGCGACAGATCTGCTCGTCCTCGGCGTGTGGGCGCTGATCGCGGCCGCGTTTGCGGCGCGGCGCTTCAGCTGGCTGCCCAGCGCCGCGACGGCGTGAGGTCGCTACGGGGTGCGGTAATGCGCGTAAACCCGGGCGGCGCGATAGTCGCTGGTGAGCTCCATGACCTCCGCGGCGCGGCGGCCCTCCACGCTCACGTAGTACAGCGTCGCCGAGCCGACGCCGCACAGCAGGTCAAGCGGCTCGAAGTGCAGATCGGGGAAGCGTTCCAGCCCGCGAGCGAAGTAAGCGCGCAGCGCGGCCTTGCCGTGGAGTACGCCGCTCGGGTTGTCATCCAGCACAGCGATGAATGGAGAGATGAATTCGACGTCATCCACGTAGTGGCTGAGGATCCGTTCGAGGTCGTGGGCGTTCCAGGCGGCGTACCAGTCTTCGGCGAATCCCGCTGCGGCTGCTTGGTCGATCATGCCGCAGGATTTGAGCAGGTGTCGGAGTCGTTGACAATCGGGTGGCGACCCTGAGTTTTGCGCCAGACCGTACCCTGGTGAGACCGCCACCGCGGTCGTCGCCTTCGTGGAGCCAACCCGGAACTCTCGCCCTCCTGCAACCAGTTACGACTTCTACCAGCGCAACGCCAAGGGCCGGCGGATCCCGGTCGTGATCCTCGAGCCGCGGTAGGCGTCATGATCCCGAGCCGCTCGCCGCGCGCTCGCGTGCGTAGGTGTCGAGCCGCTGCAGCTCATCCGCATACAGGGCCCTCATGACCCGGGGTGCGAACATACGCTCGAAGAAGCCACCGACGCCGCCCGCTCCCTCCCAGGTGGTGGAGATCGAGACGCGGGAGCGGGCGCCCTCCGGGCTCACCGTGAACCGTGTGACGAGGCTTGAGTTGGTGTCGGATTCGCTCAGCACGCGACCCGGTTCGGGCTCGGCAACCTCCATCCGATACTCGCGCGTGCGTCCGCCCGCGTTGAGCTTGAAGCTGGTGATGGTTCCCGCGCCCACGCCGCCGGACCCGACTTGAAAGTCCGAATACGCGGGTGGCAAGAAGTGCGGATGATGCTCTCGCATGTCGGCGAGATAGCCATAGACGGTCTCGGGCGGCGCATCGACCGACCGTTCGGCAGAGACGTGAAGCGTTCCCATCCGCTGTGTGTATCACGGCTCCGGCCAGGCACTAGTGCGATCCACCCTCGATCTTGCCGGGCGGGCCGCCCAGCGAGTGGATCAGCGCGGAGAAGCTCTTGCCCGCGGCCGATGGGACGCTGTCGTAATCGTCCTGGTACTTCCACTCGCCATGCGTCCTGGCCCACGTCATATTGTGGCGACCGGGAGCCGCCCAGCCGATCTCGATACCGCTCGACGTGTGGGGGATGATCGTCGCGATCGCCTGACCGGCCCGCACGGTGTCGCCCGCGCGCAGGCCAGGTACGGGCTGCACACCCTCCGCGTAATAGATGAGGCAACCCGCGCCGGGTCCATTGGCCAGCCGGTACACGATGAACGCCCCAGGCCAGCCGGTGTTCTCCATCGAAACCTGGGTAACGGTTCCGTCTCCGACTGCGCCGAGGTGCCCTGAACCGGCGTAGTCGACGCCCTGATCGATCCGTTCCGGCATCACGCGCGCCACCGCGAGCGGGTTCACGTAGTTGGGTGACTTTCTCACGCGCTGGCAGTCTGACTTGCCGTTCGCTGCGGCCGCGGCACCGGGCGGGCCGCGGTGCGACGAGGCGAGCGCCGAATGCGACGAGGCGAGCGCCGAATGCGACGAGGCGAGCGCCGAGTGCGGGGCGGTCGGCGCCACCACGGCTGCGGGTGCAACAGCGCTTGCCGATGGGCCAGAGGCTCGCGCACCGTGACCGTTGACCAGGCTCGGAACCGCGGTCGCGAGCAGCACGAGCCCGAACACCGCCACGGCGCCGAATACGATCGTCATCGAGCGCCTGCCGAGCCGACCCCAGTCGATCTGCCGCGCGGGGCGGGGGGACGGGGCTGTCTGGGCGCGAGCAGCGACGGCCGGGCGTCGCGGCGGGGGCGTCCGCACGCGCGACTCGCGGGTCGGGCGTTGCCGCGGCGGTGATGGTCTCGTGCGCGCCTTCGCCGCGGGGCGTGCCGGAGCAGCTGATCTGGCCCGCGGCCGCTCGGGCGAGGGCGGCGAGCTCGTCCTCGTCCGGGTTCGCTCGGCGGGTTGGGACGGTGCGGAGTGGCGCCGCTCCTCCGCTCGTCCTGCCCGCGCTTTCCCCCGTCCGCGGCCGGGCTTCTCGGTTCGTCGTGCCCGAGAACGCTCGAGTGACTCCAACCACGGCTCCACCTGTGCGAGGTCACGCACGGCGTCCACACAACCTCCTTGGGAAAAAACTCGAATGCCTACGGAGTTAGCTGACGGGCTCGCGCTCTGCGCTACGCCGACTTCTACGGCGATTCGCCCCGGCGGCCAAAATGGCCACTCGTGGGTCCCCCGCTCGCTGGGCACGGATAGCCCAGCGACTCGGCTCGTTATGTAGCGCGGCAAGCTATCACGCCGGGCAAGAGAAGGGCACCGTCAGGCGGTGCAAACGACCGCCGGCCCCGTCAGAGCAAGCTGCGGCCGCAGTCCTCGATCGAGTCCTCGACGGGCCGGGTCGCCCAGCCGAGGGTCGTGCGGGCCTTCTCGCTCGAGAACCACGATCGCTTCCCGAGGTCCCCGACCACCGACCGGATGCTGCCGTCGAACAGCGCCATCGCCCGGACGACCAGATCCGGAGCGACCCGCGTGGGCACCTTCTTTGCCGCGTCGCCCAGGCGCTGACGGAGAATCGCGGCAACCTCGTAGGTCCAGAGGAAGCGGTCGGTGGCAATGAAGCGCTCACCGCCGCCGGCTGGATCGGTGACCGCGCGGATGTGCAGATCGGCCACATCCCGGACGTCGACGAACGTGAAGCCCAGTCGCGGCGCCGCCGGCATGCCGCCCAACAGTCGCTGGACTGCCTGCAGCGAGTACGAGTGGTCGTCGCTCAACGCCGGTCCGATGATCGCTCCGGGGTTGATCGTGGCCAGACGATCCGTGGCGTCGGCCTCGCGCACGAGCTGCCATGCGGCCTGCTCGGCCAGCGTCTTGGAGCGTACGTAGGGTGTGCGTGAGGTGTCGTTTCCGTCCGTCCAGTCCGCCTCGGTGTAAGGCGCGGTCTCCGAGCTGGGGCGGTTGGGCCGGATCGCGGCCACCGACGACGTCATGGCAATTCGCTTCACGTCGGCGTCCAGCGCGGCACGCAGGACGCGCAGAGCGCCGTCGCGAGCGGGCACGATCAACTCATTCGGATCCTTCGGCTGCACCGGGGGGAACGGCGATGCCACGTGCAGCACGTACTGACAGCCGGCGACTGCTTGCGCCCAGCCGGCGTCGGAGGTCAGATTGGCGGCGACCACGGTCAGCCGTGAGCCAGGCTCGACGCCGGCTTTCGCAACCGCGTCGCGCACCGCCTGCTGCCGTGCCAGATCCCGGATCGTCGTCCGCACGTCGTGGCCTCGCTCGAGCAGCAGGTTCACGCACCATCCGCCGAGGAACCCGGTACCGCCAGTGACGAGGACCGTTCCAGGCGGGTCGGGCATGAGGAGACCCTATCGCTCGGTTATGGCGGCTGGCGTCCCCCCTGTGCTCACCGATCTGGTCGTCGACGATGAGGCCGACACACGGCCTCTGTTCGAGCTCGTGGTTCCCCAAGGCTGCAAATCAACCGGTCTCTCGGGGGTGCGTTGGGACCTCGATAGGTCGGCAGGGCTGCACGCGATCGCGTTGCTCAGGTGAGCGCCGCGCACCGCGATGGCGGCCCTGCCGCCATCGCGGTCAGACGGCGGGGACCTCGGAGGCTCAGACGGCCGGGAGCTCGGGGGCCGACGCGGTCACCGGCGGCCGGTCGGCGATCCGGGCGGGCGCCGTGCCCTTACGCCGCGGGCGCCAGACACGCACATACTGCGCGCCGAAGTAGGAACCGACGACCAGCGCCACAGCAAGCACCTGCGCGACGATCGTCTCCACGTTGGGGAATATCGAGAACCACTCACCGGCCCATCCGGGCACGTTCACGCCGATCGGCGTCGTGCCGATCCAGCCCGCCAGCTGCATCTCGTTCATTTCCTCGCCCACCATCACGAACAGGACGACGAGAAGCATCACGCCGGTGATGATCAGCAGCCGCTTGTAGGGCAGCCGCTGGTGCAGCGCGAAGGTCAGCACGCCGGCCGCGGCGGTGAACAGAAGACCGAGGGCGACCCCCTCGAGCACCACGCTCGAGCCGAACGTGACGCGCAGGTTCTGGAGGAAGATCACGATCTCGAACCCCTCGCGGTAGATCGAGGTGAAGCCGAGCAGGGCGAGGCCGAGCAGCGTCGCCCGCGTCGCGCTTTCGCCGGCTCCGGCCACCAGGCCACGACGGCGCTTGTGGTGATTGGCGATCCAGCCTGTCCAGTAGACGCGGTGGAAGAACCAGTTCATCACCACCAGCAACACGATGATGGCCGGGAGGCCCGTGGCCGCCTGGACGTCGAGCCCGCGGCCGCCGAACTGTCCGATGGCCCAAATCGCGGCGAACCAGGTGGCCACAGTGGCCGTCACCGCCACCGCTCCGCCCGCCACCACGGGCCGGCGATAGACCTTGTTCGCGCCCAGGAAGCTCGCCATCACGGCGGCGAGGACGAGGATCGTCTCGAGGCCCTCGCGGAAGACGAGCACGGCGCTGTTGATGACCGCCGTGGTTCGGCTCATGTGGTTGGCCGGATCAGTCGGGTCAGGGGTTCCGCCGGTCGAGTGCCAGCCCAGGATTACGGCTGCCACCGCCACCGCCAGGACGACGGCGACCCAGACGTAGAAGCTGCGCCGGGGGCCGGACTTGCCCTGCGAGCCCGGGCCATGGGTGTCTGCGTCGCGGCTCACCCGTGCGGTGTTCTCGGTGCTCACGCTGGATCCTGTCAGGGACGGTCGGTTGCTCGGTCCGAAACGGAGACGGCACCCTAGCACAGATTAGGGGGACCTAATTAGGATTCCCTAAGCGTCTGTTTGGACCTGGTTGGTTCGTAAGCTGAGGCGCGATATGGACACGCGCTCGTCCGTGGCTGCTGTGGTGTTCGACCTCGACGGCGTGCTGGTCGACTCCGAATCTCAATGGGACGCCGCGCGCCGGGCGATCGTCGCGCGCACCGGTGGCCGGTGGCGTGAGGGCGCGACCACGGAGATGATGGGTATGAGCTCCTCGGAGTGGTCTCGCTATCCGCACGACCACCTCGGGGTACCGCTCGAGCCCGCCGAGATCAACCGGCTGGTGGTCGAGGACCTGCTCAATCGCTACCGCCGTGAGTTGCCTCTGCTTCCGGGCGCAGTCAACGCGGTCAAGCGGCTGGCCGAGCGATGGCCGGTCGGTCTCGCCTCATCGTCCAACCGGCCGGTGATCGATGTGGTGCTTCGGGAGGCCGGCATTACCGAGAGCTTCGCCGCGACCGTGTCCGGCGATGAGGTGGCCCGCGGGAAGCCCGCCCCAGATGTCTATCTGGCTGCGATGGACAGGCTCGGCATCGAGCCCACGACCGGCGCGGCAGTCGAGGATTCAAGCAACGGACTGAGGGCCGCGGCCGCCGCCGGCCTGCACGTCATCGCCGTCCCGAATCGCGAGTACCCTCCCGCGGCCGACGCGCTGGCGCTGGCCGAGCTGGAGGTCAGCTCGCTCGATGAGCTCACGGTCGCGGCGATCGAGTCGCTTGGGTGAGGTCAGGCCCCGCGCCAGTTCGGCGGGCGCTTCTGGAGGAAGGCGCTCATGCCCTCCTGGGCGTCGGCCGCCAGCGCGTTCTCGGTCATCACGAGCTTGGTGTGCTGGTAGGCCCCGTGCTCGGTCTCCTCGACCTGGGCGTAGAACGCCTCCTTGCCCATGGCAACCGTGTATGAGCTCGAGCGCGAGATCTGCTCGGCCAGCTCGCGCACGGCGGAATCGAGTTCGCCCGCGGGCACGATGCGGTTGACCAGCCCCCAGTCGAGCGCGGTGGCCGCATCGATCGGCTCCCCGGTCAGGAGCAGCTGCATGGCCCGCTTGCGCCCGATCGCGCGAGACACGGGCACCATCGGGGTCGAGCAGAACAGCCCGATCTTGACCCCGGGCGTGGCGAACCGGGAGTCCTCGGTGGCGATGGCCAGATCGCAGGCGGCCACGAGCTGGCAACCGGCCGCCGTGGCGATCCCGTGCACCTTGGCGATGACCGGCTGCGGAAGCTCGTGGATCGTCTCCATCATCACGGTGCAGACCCCGAACAGCTCGCGATAGAACGCCTCGTCGCGGTCGATCATCTCCGACAGATCGTGGCCGGCCGAGAACGCCGGCCCGGCGCCCTCGATCACGATCACGCGAGTCGTGGCCAGCGCCGCGGCCTCGCGCAGCGCGGCGATCACCTCGTTCATGACCTCGAGCGACAGCGCGTTGCGCTTGTCGGGGCGGTTCAGCGTGATCTGGACGGTGGGTCCGTCGACGGCGACGAGCAGATTCCGGAACTCGGTGTCGACCAGCGCGGCCACAGGCCCAGCCTACTACTGGCCGGCGCTGGCGGCGACCTCCGTTGTCGATAAAGGTGTGTGCGCGGTCAGGTCTACCGGTCGTGCTCGTCGAGCTGAGTGACGAGGCGGCCGCGGCTGCGTGTCGGACATCACCGCGCTGGCCGACCGCGAGATCGTGATCGAAGCCGTGGTCGAAGACCGGCAGGCGAAGCTCGAAGTGTTCAAGAAGCTGGCGGACATCGTCGAGGACCCGGACGCGGTCCTGGCCTCGAACACCTCGTCGATTCCGATCGTCGAGCTGGGCGCTGTGACCGGCGAGCGCTCCAACCAGGTGCTCGGACTGCACTTCTTCAATCCGGTGCCCGTGCTGTCGCTGGTCGAGGTGATCCCATCGCTGCTGACCAGCGAGGAGACGCTGGCGCGGACGCGGGCCTTCGCCAGCGGCCAGCTCGGCAAGGATCCGATCGTCGCCCCCGACCGGGCGGGCTTCACCGTGAACGCACTCCTGATCCCGTATCTGCTGGCGGCGATCAGGATGTTCGAGCAGGGTCTGGCCAGCGCCGAGGACATCGACCAGGGGATGATCAAAGGCTGCGCGCACCCGATGGGACCCCTGGCGCTGGCTGACCTGATCGGGCTCGACACCGTGATGGGAGTGGCCGAGTCGCTCTACGCCGAGCACCGCGAGCAGCTGTATGCGCCACCGCCGCTGCTCCAGCGCCTCGTCGCCGCCGGCCTGCTCGGCCGCAAGAGCGGCCGCGGCCTCTACAGCTACGAGTGATGATGCTCGACGGCGACCGGCTCGCTCAGCTCAATAGCTCTGAGTCGTATTCCTCGAAGATCCGCGCGTAGTCATCGCGCTCGCCGGAGTGCAGCGCCAGGATCAGCTGGTGGATCCTGGGCGTCATCACCAGCAGGTAGCGGGTTGGCGTGGCGACGGCGTTCCAAAACGAGTGCGGCGTATTTCGCGTCACCAGCAAGGAGTCGCCGGCGTCGAGGAGGCGTTCCTCGTCGCCGACGCGAAAGCCGAGCTGGCCCTCGAGCACGATCCACGCCTCATCGTCCGAGCGGTGCAGGTGCAGGCCGGCGATCGGCCGACCAGGGTGCGTGCCGGGATCGGTCCAGTCGGCGACCACGAATGAGTCGCAGATGATCACGGCGCCAACACTAACCACCGGAGGACGCCGATGGCCGACGGATCACCTGGGCACCTGGACATGCCGAAGGCCCGCCTGGCGCTCGGGTCACCTTGCGGGCCTTCGGTCGTTGATGCGCTGCTGGTCCCGGTCGCTCGAGGACCGGGTGCGCCTGTTTACGGGGTGAACTTGGCCTGGCAGGCCTGGATCTTCCCGGTGTCGGTACCAGCCGCCGACAGACACGCCGTCAGCTTCTGGGCCTTGCTCAGCGTCTGGTTCGTCTGCGCTGTCGCACCGGCGGCGTGACCGCTGGTCGAGCCGACCTGGCCGGAAGCGCTGTTGAACTGCTTCTGAGCCTGATTGATCGCCTGCTGAGACTGCTGCAGGCCGGTCTTGATCGCCTGATTGGCCGTGTTCTGATCCGGCTGGATCACGGTGAAGTAGACCACCGCGAAGATCACCAGCGACGCCGACAGCCCGACCAACCACATCCTCCAATTACCAGTAACGAGAACCATTTCTTGACTCCTTGTGATCTGAGTTCGTGTCGGCCGCGCCCTCACGCGGCCGTTCGGGTACACCAAGCTCCGCCGCGCCCCGCGCGGCAACGCCCGCCGTGCTCACACGGCCGTCTGCGCCTGCGCCAAAGCCGCCTGCCAATCGATCACCACCTCACGTTCGTCGCCGGTGGGCATCCGCTTGGCGGGCACCGTGTTGCCGGGGTAGAGCAGCGGCACCGCCGCGGCGGGAACCGGGTTGCCGACCTGGATCTGGAACGGGGGCCGACCATCGGCCAAGACCGTGAGCAGGAAGGCGTACATGTCGTCGCCCTTCTGGTTGCGCGTTCCCAGCGGCTGCGTCTCGACGATCACGACCTTGCACGGAACGCCCTGCTCGAGGATCCGTGCGGCCGAGCTGGTGTTTGGATCACCGGTGCTGGCCATGGTCACGACCGGCGGCTGCTCGCCCAGGGACAGCGCGATGCGATTGCGGTCGCTCGGGTCGACGCGAACCGCGACCGTCGCCCCCGGCAGCATGAGCTGGGGCAGAACCGTCGCCTTCACTGCCTGCCGGGACGTGGCCGTGTAGCGCGGAACGTTGTCCAGGGTCACCTCGACGGTGAACACACACACGTGGGCGGGGTCGAAATCGGCGCCGGTGCTGACCGACGTCTGCTGGATGCTGACGATGATCCCGCGGCCGAGTAGACCGTGCTCGAGCAGCTCCTTCGGAACTGCTCCGGTGAGATTGCGCATCTTGTTCAAAAGCCCCATTTGCTTGTCCTCCTGTGGGGACGCCGAATTGATGCGTCGCAGCCTGAAGGGGCGCACCTAAGGCGCGCCAAAGAACCACCAAAGGCCCGCTTTCAGAGTCTGGGGCTCAGTCGGCTCGTGCGGGAGTACAGTGCGTGGTAGCCATGGGCGGATCCACCGCCACCAGCGCAGGCAGCTGTCCCGGATCTCGCATTGCCGTGCTGTTCGAGTCCGGGGCCAACGGCGTTGCGGCGCTCGAAGAGGCCTCCGAGCTGGCCGAGCGCTGGGAGGCCGAGTTGACCGTCGTCGTCGTCGCGCCGCAGGTCAGCGGTGGTGATCGCTGCGGCCCGTCGCCAACCGACTACAACGCGGCGGTGCGCGATGCGGCGGCCGCGGAGCTGCACGAGGCGGTGGGCCTGCTCGAGCCCGCCGGCCACCCGACAAGCCTGGCCCTACTGGTCGAAGGCAGGGATCCGCCGCTGCCCGCCTGGTTGACCTGTCACGGGTTCACCACCGTCCTGTTGCCGGCTCGTCGGCGCATCTTGCGCGCTGCACACCATCCGTCTTCGGCGCGCGTGCGTCGCGCCGGTTGCCGCGTGCACGTGATCACGGCGGCGCGCCACGAGCGCCTTCGCGCCGGCCAGCACAACCTATAGGCGCACGATAACCAGCCCAACGGCGAGCACGACAAGCGCGAGCCAGAGCGCAGACAGGGCGCCTTCGAGCGGGTCGAGGAGCCGCTCGGCGGACAGCTCCTGCACCCGTCCGTCCATCAGCCGTTGCTCCCCGAACACGGTGGCTGTTCGCCGGCGCAACTCGCGCGCTGGCGTGCTCAGCCTTCGCTGGGCGACGCTGAGCAAACAGCACGCGGCGGCCACCAGAACGCCAGCGGGACGGATCGTCAGAGCGTTGACGAAATACCCGGTGAAGGCGGGGAACCCGCCCCAGGCCAGCGCGAACCAGGTGTCATTGTGCAAGCGCCCGCCGCCGAGCTCGAGGTTGTACGCGGGGACGAGCAGCCCGCCGACGATCACCAAGGGAACGAGCAGAGGGGACACGATGACGATGCCGGCCACGCCGATGGCCACGGCTCCGGCCAGCCCGAGCACGGCCAGCACGATCAGCGTCTCGCGCGACAGCGCGGTCTTCAATGGGCGTCCATTGAGCTCGTCGAGGGCGTGTGCGCTCACCCCCACGGCGAGCAGGAACGCGGCCAGCGCAGCACCCAGCCGATCGGCGTAGATCGTTGGCGCGGCGGCCGCTCCGAGTGCGACGTAGCTTAGGTGCCACGCCGTGTAAGGCGGGTGCAGGAGCGTGACGAGATCGCGCCAGCCGCCGCGGCGCAGCGCGTAGAACGCCGGCCGCTCCGCCTCGCGCGGAGCCGTTGTCATCTCGTTTGCCCCACATGCACCAGTCCGGCGCCAAAGCTCATGCGCCGCTCGTGTACGTCGCGCAGACCGGCCGCGCGCCACAGCGAGCTCAGATCGGGCTCGCGCGCGTCGAGCACCTCGATGTTCGGTCCGAGAAACCGCCCCACCCCATACCAGGCCGGCGACACGGTGCGGCCGATGAGGGGCAGACCCACTCGCGTGTGCACCCGCCAGAGCGCGCGCAACGCCGGCGAGCGCGGGACGCCGAATTCGACCATCCCGATCCGGCCCCCGGCTTCAGGACGCGAGCCAGCTCCGCCATCGTCGCCGCGCGATCGTCGACGTAGCGCAGCAGATAGGTAAAGTCAGCGCGTCGAATTCGCCGTCGACGAACGGCAGATGCTCGGCTTCGCCCTGGACAACGTGATGCGGTCGGCCAGGCGCAGGGTCTCGCTCAGCCGCTTCCTGTGCGCCGGCCAGCATTGCCTCGGACTGATCGAGCCCCACCACCGTGGCGCCGCGACGGGCGAGCTCGAAGCCACAAGCCCAGTACCTGTGGCGACGTCGAGCACACGCTGGCCGGGTTGCGGCGCGACCATCGATACCAGCGCCCGGCGCCAGCGCGGGTCCTGTCCAAAGCTCAGCACCGCGCCCATGCGGTCGTAGGAGCCGGGCAGCCCGGCGAACAGATCGACTGCGTGTCGCTTGCGTGGCGAGGCCGAGCTGGTCACGGGGGCGGACACGGCTCCAAGCCTACGCTCCTCGCGGCTACGCGCCGCGGCCAGCTCGCGACTCAGCGGCTAGCTCATTGCCCAGCCGGGACCACGATGTTCTGGTTCATGCGGAACAGATTGTCCGGATCCCAGCGCCGCTTGACCTCGATCAGGCGCGCGTACTTGTCCTCGCCGAACGACGCCCGCAGCCGGTCGCCCTCGTCGGGCTCGATGAAGTTCGAGAACGCCGTCCCGAGCCCGAATGGCTTCATCGCCGCCGCGAACCCGCGCGCCCAGGCCGCGTTCTCGTCGTCCTCGCCCGGATCCATCCACATGGCCAGGCAGAAGTACATCCACTGCGCGTCGGGAACGGTGAGCGCCATGTCCTTGGTCGAGGACTGGCGCACCGCTCCGCCCATCGGGGCCAGGATCAGCTGGCCGAACGGGGCCGGCAGCTGCTCCCCTTCGGCGACGAACGTGTCGATCGCCTCGTCCGGCAGCGAGCCGAGCCAGTCGACCTTGAAGTAC
This sequence comes from uncultured Solirubrobacterales bacterium, assembly GCA_963737535.1. Taxonomy (GTDB): domain Bacteria; phylum Actinomycetota; class Thermoleophilia; order Solirubrobacterales; family Solirubrobacteraceae; genus Palsa-465. The sequence continues at coordinate 193,962 of CAVTTU010000008.1, read as the reverse complement.
TCGTGGATCCCTCGCGGGTTGCCGGGATCGAGCATGCTCTGGAGGGCGACGTACGGCATGGGCTGGATGAGATCCATGGCCGGCGAGCCGAAGTCCCGCAGCCGCGCTGCCGTCTTCTCGCCCGCCTCCACGTCGCCGACATAGCAATAGATCACACCCACCACCGGCTTGCCCTGCACCTCCTCGGGCACGAACGGCAGCGGGGGGGCGGTCAGCAGGGCGACACCGCCCGCGACCTCGTCGGGCGCCTCGGCGATGAAGTCCCGGTAGAACCGGATGACCTCACGCGCCTGGGCGCGCGGCCATAGCAGCATGCCGGCGGTTACGAGCGGCCCGACCGGATGCAGTGCGAACACGAACTCGGTCACGACGCCGAAGTTGCCACCGCCGCCGCGCAGCCCCCAGAACAGGTCGGCGTTCTCCGTCTCGCTCGCCGTGACGACCCGGCCGTCCGCCGTCACCACCCGGGCGGCGATGAGGCTCTCACAGGTGAAGCCGTACATGCGCTCGAGCCAGCCACTGCCACTGCCCACAGCCAGGCCTCCCACGCCGGTATCGGACACGCGACCGCCCGTGACCGCCAGCCCGTGCTCCTGGGTGGCGGCGTCGAGCTCGGCCCACACGGCGCCACCCTGGACGCGGGCAGTGCGGGCGGTCGCGTCGACCTCCACGGTGTTCATCGGACGCAGGTCGACCACGATCCCCCCGTCGCATGTGCTGTATCCAGGGGTCGAATGGCCTCCGCAGCGGACCGCCAGCAACAGGCCATGCTGCGCCGCGAACGACACCGAAGCGGACACGTCCGCGTTCGACGTGCAGCGGACGACCGCGGCTGGGTGGCGGTCAATCTTCCCGTTCCAGATCCTGCGCGCCTCGTCGTAGGACGGATCTCCGGGCACGATCACCTCGCCGTCAACTTTGTCCCGCAACGAACGCACGTCGACGTCTCGATCCACTACGTGACTCATACTGGCCCCTTTTCTCGCGCTGAGTGATGCCCTACCGGAGCCAGCCTATCGGCACTCGGTCGGGCATTTCAACTGGCGGTCCGGTCGATCTCGGGATCGACCAGCTCCTCGCACAGCGCTCGGACGACGACGGGGTCGAATTGTGTTCCGGCGCACCGCCGGAGCTCATCCAACGCCTCGTCGTGGCTGCGCGCGTGCCGGTAGGCGCGCTCGGACCGCAGCGCGTGGTAGGCGTCACTGACCGCGATCACCCGTGAGCCCAGAGGCGTCTCGTCGCGGCGGAAGCCGTCCGGGTAGCCGCGGCCATCCCACCGCTCGTGCGAGGAACGAACCAGCGCGGCCAGCGGAGCCAGGGCCGGGGCGGCGTGCAGGATCCGCTCGCCGACGATCGGTTGGGTGCGCATGAACTTCCACTCCTCGGCGTCGAGCCCGCCAGGCTTGTGGAGGATCGCGTCGGGCACGGCGATCTTGCCGATGTCATGCAGTTCACCGGCGTGTTCGATCTGGCGGGCGGCCACCTCGTTCAGCCCGAGGTGTCGGGCGATTCGCAGCGCGGTTGCCCCGACCGCGCACACGTGCTCGTACAGCGCCGGGTCGCGCTCGTGGAGCATCGTCAGGACGGCATCCCTGGTCTGCGCCCGGTCCAGCGCCCGGCTCATCTTGGCCACGTACATGCGCCCATCGGCCACCCGCAGCGCGTCGCCAACGGTGTCGGCTTCGGCGGGGCATGTGGCGACGCCCGACGAGCTTGAGATCGTGAACGCATCGCCCACCTCAGAGAGCGCGAGGGTAGCCCGCTCCAGCGCCGCCCCGTCGGCCGGTTCGCCCGCCTCGACGATCGCGCAGAACTCATCGCCCCCCATTCGGTAGGCCATGCCGGGGTGGACGGCGTCGGCCAGGCGGTGGGCGAGCCGCGCCAGGAGAGCATCGCCGCTCGGGTGCCCGTAGGTGTCGTTGTAGCGCTTGAACCCATCGAGGTCGAACAACGCGAGCACGAAGGGTTGCCGTTCGCCCGACGGGGCCAGCCGGCGCTCGAGATCTCGCACCAGGCGACGGCGATTGCCAAGCCCGGTCAGATCATCGGACAGGGCCTGCCGGCGGCTGCGCTCGAGCAGCTCGAGTGCGATCGACATGCGCGCGATCATCACCGCCACCGCGCCGGCGGCGAGCCCGGCCGCCAGCCCACCGACGCCGTGGGTGATCGCGGCCACGAGCACGCCCAACGCCACGACGGCGCTGACAAGCGGCGCCGGCAACCGCCTGACCGAGTCACGCGGGGGCGCGGCATGGCGGCTGGGGTAGAAGGCCGCCAGACCGAGCAGGAGCGCCGAGCATACGAACAGCGTGTCGGCGAACGATCCGCGATGGAACTGCCGGTCGTCGGCCAGGTGAACGAGGATCACGTCGCCGAGGACGTTCACGGCGATCGCGGTGACGAGCAGAGCCCAGGCTGGGCCGGGTCGCCATCCGGTCATGCCCAGCACGGTGACCACGAACATCAGCCCGAGCAGCGCACCGATGAGGAACAGCCGCGGCGGCCCCGGGGTGACGACTCGGCCACCGGGAAACAGGAGGATCGCCGCCACCGACGCGGTCGCCAACGCGGTCAGCACCCCGTCCAGTGCCAGCACGGCGTCGAGGCGTCGCACCCGTTCCCGGGCGAGCAGCGCCAGCGTCACGTAGGCGAGCGTGAAGGCAACGAACAGCAGAGCCTGCGTGGCCGGCGGATACAGGCCATGGGGAGCGCTGACCGAGACGCGGAAGACGATCTCGGCCACCCCCCAGAGGACCACGCCGACGGCGGCGACACTCCAGGCCAGCCGGGCGTCGCCGCGGTAGCCGCGGTACGCGCAGCTGGCGGCGGCGAGAAAGAAGAGCCCGCAGTACAGCCAGTCATTCACGACGCTCGACGAGTGGTCGGCCAGCGCGAAGATCGCGTGCACACCCACGCCGAGCGCAGCGATGGCCACGAACGCCCGATGGGCGCTCTCCACGCGCGGCGCGTTGGCCGCCATTGGTTGCCTCAATGAGCTAGTTGCCGCCATCGGCCGCTTCCGCTCGCCATAAAACCGGTCCACGCCGGGGCGCTGGCGTGCCGGCCGGCTCAGCCATCGTACGGCGCGTGGCGGCAACGCGACAGGATTCCGGCCCGAACAGGGGCCGCAATAGAACAAACGTCTAGGTTTGCGGGGCTATTTGCACGTCAGGCCCGGCATACGGCGAGCGGCACGCGCCCGCGGGCCCGGACGGTGATCAGCCACGGGCGTGCGATGCCGTCGCTGGGAATCGTCACACGCCGGCTCGCGCCCGGGCCGAGGAGCGCGATGTAGGCGGGGCGCCCGGGTGGGGCGAACCGTCGCAGGCCGACAGCCACGCCGCCGCCGCCGACGTTGGTGATCGTCCAGGGGCCGGGACGCATCGGCAGCTCCTCCGCTCCCACCAATCGACGGCATCTTCTCGTCAGCCTCGGGGCTATGGCCGGCCTCGCGGGCACGATCCGCTCGGCAAACACCAGCACGTTGTCCGCGGCCCGGCGCTGGTCGGCGGGGGCCGAGACGAGCTGACGGGGTGAGTAGGTCGGGACGTGTCCGTGGGCCGCGGTCTCGGTGACTAAACGCGCCGCGGAGACGCCCGAGAGGAAAGGGTTCTCGGCGATCGGAGCGACGAGGCGCAGATTGGTGGGTACCGGTCGCGGCGCAAGCTCGAGGGCGGCCAGGTCGGCCTTGACGAAGCCGGACTGCGTCCGCATGAACCGATATCCGAAGCGCAGGCCCCCGTCGACGTTGGACGCCACGACAGCCACGGCCGCGATCACCACGATCGACGCGATCGGCCGATGCCAACGGCCCGGTCGATACAGCTCGGCAGCGACGAGGATCAACAGTGCGGCATCGATCAGCTGATACCGGCTCGCCGACGGCTCTCGCCCGGAGAAGTACGTGGCGCCGGTGAGTAGCCAGAAGCTGAGCAGGGCGCTCGCCGGAACGAGCACCGTGGCTCGCGTACGCCACCCCCGAAACAGGCCGATCACGATGATCACGACCGAGACGAGGAGCAGCACATGCCCGCGCTGGAGCGCCGAGGACGCGGCTCCACGGTCGAGGCCGGTCAGCGAGGCCAGTCCGAACGACGCCGAGTCGACGATGTAGCGCGGCAGGTGATCGAGATTGGCGCCCGACAGGTGAGATGGCTCCTTGCTGCCGTACCCGGCCCACCACAACGCGAACAGCGCGGCCGGGGCGGCCACGATCCACAGGTTTGAGGGACGCCGGCGCAGGAGAATCGCCACCGCCGCCGCGACCACGAACGGCACGCCGACGTTGGCGAAGCCGACCGAGCAGATGAGCAATACGCAGGCAACCACGTTGCGCCCTCTGCTGTCCCGCTGGAGTGCCCAGAGTGCCGCCAGACCGGTGGCCAGCGAACCGACCAGGTCAAGCGAGGCGAAGAACAGGAGGTCCTCCCAGGCCGACCCGAGGAACAGGACCACTGCGGCACCGGCCAGCCCGATCGCCGTGCCCGCTCTCGCGCTGACCATCAGATACACGAACACGCCGACGGCGGCGATGGCCAGCCCCAGAACGAGCCGGAACGGGAGCTGCGAGCTCAGCCCGAATACCGCCACCAGGATCTTGTAGCCCAGCGCGGTCAGTACCACCGACTGACTGTTGTGTGGCGCCAGCAACGAATCGAGGCCAGCGTGCGATTCGAGGCCGGGACGTTGGAGCAGGAAGTACCAGTCGTCGTTGAAGAAGGTCAGTCGCGTGCCCAGGAGCACCACGACGAGAACCGCAGCCAGGCAGATGGCGAGCAGCAGTCCGACCGCGAGCAGCGATTGTCGGGTGTCGCGCTCGGCCGGCCGCTGGTCCGAGAATGACAGCAAACTAGTCGATCAACGCCCCGGCACTGACGTTGACCGTGGCTGCGGTCATTGCCCGCGCCTGGTCGGAGGCCACGAAGGCAGCCGCGTTGCCGACATCGGTCAAGGTGGCGGCACGTCCGAGCAGCGACGCATTCGCGATGCTGGCGGCGATCTCCTCCCGGCGGGGAACTCCCTCCGGGATCGATTCGGGCACCCCGCCAGTACGCAACGTCACCACTCGGATGCCGTACTCGCCGAGTTCCGAGGCCAGCTGCCGTCGCATTGCTTCGACGGCATGGAAGAGGGTCTGCAGCGAGCCCAGGCGATATCCGCGCGCCGGATGCCCCTCGCCGCCGAAGGCCAGGATCACCCCCGAACGTTTGGGGATCATGTGGCGGGCCGCCGCGCGCCAGGTCAGGAAAGTCGTCCGCACCGCCGTGGCAACCGGGTCGACGTAGTCGGAAACCGCCATGTTGGTCATCGGCGTCCCCTGAACCACGCCGTGAGAGATGAGATTGAACGAGATGTCGATCCCGGCAGCGCTCGCCGCCACGTCATCGGCGTGGCGATCGACGGCATCCTCGTCCGTAGCGTCCAGTTGTGCCGTGTGCGCGCGCTGTCCGGCGGCGCGGATGCGGCCGGCCACCGCTTCCAGCCTTTCCGCCGTGCGTCCGGCCAGGAACACGGTTGCCCCTCTCGGGCGAAGGTCTCGGCGACGGCACCGCCGATCGCGCCACCGGCCCCGTAGATAATCGCGCTCTTGCCGTCGAGCAGCACGCCCGCTCACACCGGGAGCGAGTAGTCGAGCCACTGTTCGCGCTGGCCACCGACCCGGTCGTACAGAGACTGCGCCCGCGCGTTATCGAGAGCGGTCTGCCAACCGAGCGAGCTCGCACCGTGCTCGCGACAGCGTTCCAGGCCGGCTGCGATCAGCTCGGCGCCGATCCGGCGGCCCCGCGCCGCGGGGGTGACAAAGAGGTCGTTCATCACACCGATGCGCGAGGCGCTCAGCGTCGACCACGTCCAGAAGATCGTCGCGAACCCCGTCGGGGTGCCGCTGTCCTCTCGCGCCAGGAGCTGCATTCCCTCGCGTCGCGGGTCGGCGATCAACACGCGCGACATGGCCAGCAGTTCGTCGTCGCTCGGCGCCACCCGGTAGAAGTCACAGTAGCCGCGCATAAGGGGCAGCAGCTCGGGGAGATCGCCGTCGGTGACCACCGAGATCATCGGCCCATTGTTCAGGATCCGGCGCGCTGGCGATTCCTGCTCGGCTCGGCCCAGATACCGGCAGCTACCTTGTTGAGGATGCTCGCGCTGCTCAAGCGGATCGCGATCGACATCTCGCCGCTGCGGCACTCGCGCGGCTTCCGGCTGCTGATCATCGGGGAGACGATCTCCAATCTCGGCACGCAGGCCGCGCTGGTTGCCCTGCCCTACCAGATCTATGTGCTCTCGCACTCGGCCGCCCTGGTCGGGTTGCTCGGCGCCTTCGAGCTCGGGCCGATGATCGTCGTTTCGCTCCTGGGCGGTGCCGTGGCCGACCGCATTGATCGCCGCCTCGTGCTCGCGGCCGCCCAGGCCGGGGTCATGGCCGCGGCGGCGGCGCTGGCGACTGCGGCTTTCCTCGGCGAGCCTCCGGTGCTCCTGGTGCTCGTGCTCGGAGGGTTGCTGGCCGGGAGTTCGGCGCTCGACAACACGATCCGTTCGGCGATCATTCCGGGCCTGCTCAGACCGGAGGACCTGCGCTCGGGACTGGCCTTCAACTACGGCATGTACCAGGCCACCGGGATCATCGGTCCCGCCGTGGGTGGCCTGATCATCGCGGCGAGCGGCGTCGGCGTCACCTATGTCCTCGACGCCCTCACCTGTCTCGCCATGCTCGGTGTGGCGGTGGCCATCGGGCCACAGCATCCGAAGATGACCGAGCGCCCCTTGCCGATCATGCAGTCGATCCGCCAGGGACTGCGCTTCGTGCGCTCCAACAACGCGCTCTCGGGCAGCTTTGCCATCGACCTCGTCGCCATGACGTTCGGCTGGCCGCGTTCGCTGTTCGCGGTCCTGTCGCTGACCGTCTACCACGCGGGAGCGAGTGGCACCGGCCTTCTCTACGCCGCCCTGTCGGCGGGCGGGACGCTGGCTGTCCTGACGTCGGGCTGGGCGTCCGGGGCGCGCCGGCTTGGACGAATCGTGATCTTCGCGGTCATCGCCTGGGGCGCTGCCATCGCGCTCATGGGTCTCGTGCGGACGATTGGTCTGGGCATGCTGCTGCTGGCCATCGCTGGGTTCGCCGACGGGATCAGCGCGTTCTGCCGCTCGATGATCAACCAGACGGTTACGCCGGACGCGCTGCGAGGACGGATGAGCTCGGTGTACAGCCTTGTCGTCACCAGCGGACCGCGCCTCGGCGACATCGAGTCGGGTGTGGTCGCCGGCCTGACGTCGGCGGCCGTGTCGGTCACCACCGGCGGGCTCGCCTGCATTGCCGGGGTCGGCGCGATCGTGCTCGCCTTCCCCGAGCTTGCGAAGTACGACCAGGACGTGACCAGCCGCAGGACGGCCGAGCTCGAACGCGGCGGCGCCGGCAAGCCCGCCGGCGCCGGGGAAGCCGAGCTTGCCGTGACCTAACGCCGCGCGCTTGAGCGGCTCGACGTGGCGCGGGCGCTGGACGTGGCCCGCGAGCTCGACGAACGCGAGGCCGAGCCGCGCGACCGGCCGGTCGTCCGCCTTCCCGTGCTGCGCCGGCGGGTGCTGCTCGGACGCTGGTCACGCGGAACTTCAGCCCGGACGACGTCCTTCACCAGTCGCCGGAGCTCGGCGTCGAGGAACTTGGCCATCCGCTCCTCCTCACGTCGGATCGTCTTGGCCAGCTGGGCGGTGTCACGGTCACCGACCTCGGTCGCGAACGTCTCCAGCCGCGTGTAGATGGCGATCTCGACGTGTTCCTCGCGAAGCTCGTCCGTGCACGTTGCGCAGGTGGGCCTCGGGCTGAGTGGTGATGGCGGCGCGGGCGGTGCCGACCTGGCCCTTGACGGCCGCCACCGCCTTGCCGGCAGCCTCGCCGACGGCGTCGGGGACGCTGGGAATGTTGGTCACGCTTGGGGCTCCGCCGCCCAACTGCTTGATCCTCGCGGCTACGGCGCGCTTGTGCGCCTTGGTCTCGCTGAGGTGCTTGCGCAGCCGGTTCTTGTAGGACTGCTTGTTGGTCAGGGCGATGTGCGTGTTCAGAGCGGCTTCGAGCTCGGCCTCTTTGGCATATGCCTCGCCCAGCCATTGCACGAGCTTGGTGTCACGTTGATTGAGGGTCTTCGTCGTCGGCATCGGCATTCTCCTTTGTCAGTCCCGCGATCCACCACCGTCCCCGACGGCGAGCTGGCGCTCTACCGCGGAGAGGATCGCGTGGCGGTGCCGGTTTGCTGTCTCATAAAGCGTGATGGCGGCGAGCTCGGCCGGGCCCGCGCGCTCGATGCGGTCAAGTACGTCCTGCGCGGTCATCCGGCCGTAGCCCTTCCACGGTTCGTCGACGGTCACCTGGGCGCCGGCGCCTTCCTCCGCGCCCGCCTCGGCGAACTCCTCGACGAGCGTCGGCTCCTCGGAAACGTGGACCGGCTCGGGTTCCGGTGGCGGGGATGGTGCGGGTGTCGGCGCGCGGCGCGCGGCGCGTGGTTCGGTGGTCCGTCTCACCGGCCTAGCGCCGGGCGGCGCTGCGGGGCTCGGCCGGCTTGGCTTTCAGCGGCGCCTGAGGTGGCGGCTCGGAGCCGTGGTCAGGCCGCGACGCGACGCCAACCGCGCGGAGCGCGAGCGTGGCCAGCTCCTCGGTTCCATGCGCGGCCAGCGCGGCCGCGCGAACCGTGACCCGCAAGGGCAGCATGACAATTTCGCCCACCATTGCGGTCTGTGCTACCCAGCCTTGACCAAACCAACCGCGCTGCGGCCACAAACCGAACGCGATGGCATAGGGTGTCGGCTGGCGGGAAGTACCAACCGCAGATCATCAACTCAGACCTAGGAGACGATCCTGGACCTCGACCTCAAGGCGATCGTCAATGACGCCAGTCGGCTCGTAGGCGATGCCGGTCGGCTGGCCGGCGATGCCGGTCGGCTCGCCGAGCGGTTCGGCGACGAGGCATATTTCGCCGCGCTGTGCATTCGCAGCGGCATGGCCGGCCCCGAGTTGCCCCACCGGATCGCCCAGCTGGTGCTGGCGTTCGAGCGCTTCGGGCTACTCGGCGGTGCGATTGCCGCGGCGGCGATCCGGCACGGCGATCGTCTGGCCCTGATCGACGAACGAGGCGAGCTCAGCTACCGGCAGCTCGATGAGCGCTCGAACGCGCTCGCCAACGCGTGGCGCGAGCACGGGCTCGAGCCCGGCGAAGGGGTTGCGATCCTCGTGCGCAACCACCGGGGATTCATGGACGCCGTGTTTGCCGCCGCCAAATGTGGCGCCCGCATCATCCTGCTCAACACGTCGTTCGCCGGACCGCAGATCCGCGAGGTGGCGGGCCGGGAGGGCACGGACCTGCTCGTCTACGACGACGAGTACGCGGAAACGCTCGGGGACATCGAGCCGCCGCGCGGTCGCTGGCGCGCCTGGACCGACGACGAGGAGCGCGCCGGGGATACGCTCGATGCCCTGATCGCCGCGGGCCGAGTCGACGGCCCCACCCAAACCCGGGGTGTCGCCGCGGATCACGATTCTGACCAGCGGAACGACCGGGACGCCGAAGGGCGCGCCACGAGGCGAGCCACGCTCGCTGGCGCTGATCGGGGGCCTGCTCAGCAAGGTCCCGTTCCGCGCGCGCGAGGTGACCGAGCTGTGCGTGCCGATGTTTCACGCTCTCGGCTTCATGCAGGCCATCGTCGGCGTCGCGTTCGGATCGACGCTGGTCGTGCGCCGGCGCTTCGATCCCGAGGTCACGCTCCAGAGTCTCGAGCAGCACGAGGCCACGGCGATGGTGGTCGTCCCCGTCATGTTGCGACGGATCGTCGATCTCGGCGAGGACGCGATCGAGCCGCGAGACCTGTCGCGGCTGCGAGTCATCTTCGTCAGCGGGTCGGCGCTCGGAATCGAGCTGACCAAGCAGTCGCTGCGGATCTTTGGGCCGGTGATCTACAACCTCTATGGCTCGACGGAGGTCGCCTACGCGACCATCGCCACGCCGGACGATCTCCGGGAAGAGCCGGGCACGGTGGGCAAGGTCGTGCGCGGGTCGGTGGTCAAGATCCTGGACGAGAACGGCAAGGAGGTGCCGCAGGGCGAGAGTGGCCGGATCTTCGTCGGCAACCTTTCGCAGTTCGAGGGCTACACGGGCGGCGGTGGCAAGGACGAGGTTGGCGGTCTGATGTCGTCCGGCGACGTCGGTCACTTCGACCGAGCGGGCCGCCTTTACATCGACGGGCGCGACGACGAGATGATCGTGTCTGGAGGAGAGAACGTGTTCCCGGCCGAGGTCGAGGAACTGCTGGCCAGCCACGACGGCATCAACGAGGCGGCGGCGATCGGCGTCGAGGACGACAGGTTTGGCCAGCGGCTGAAGGCGTTTGTCGTGCGCCAGAAGGGCCAGGAGTTGAGCGAGGACGACGTCAAGGCCTACGTCAAGGACAACCTCGCCAATTACAAGGTTCCGCGCGAGGTCGTGTTCGTCGACGCGCTGCCCCGCAACCAGACTGGCAAGGTGCTCAAGCGCGAGCTGGCCGATCTGCACGGCGAGAGCGCTCCCGAACAGCAGGACGCCGAGCAAGCGGCGAACTGACGCAGATGGTTGGGTAAGCTGCGGCGCCCATCCATCGATTCAGCCGCGGGAGGTAGAAATCATGGAGCTGAGGATCGCTGCGCGCCCGGCGCGCCTGGCCTTGGCTGTCGCTGATCGCCTCGGTGTACGCGCTGGCCGGCAACGCCGGCTCAGTCACCTACGGCAGCTACCCATACGGCCACACCACGGCGCTGTTCGATGTGACCAGCGGCTCGAACGGGACCTGCTCGCCGTCGTACCTGTGCACCGCCGGCGCCGGCTACGACGGGCCAACCGGCCTCGGCACGCCGGACGGAACCGCCGGGTTCTGATTCGGGAAAGCTCGTGGGGCCCGCAGGCGCGACTGCGGGCCCCCCGAGGCTCGTCCATTGCGTTGGCCTATGCTCGCCACTGATGGTGCTTCCGCCTGGACACGCCAACGCCGTCCTCGCCCGGCGCCAGTTCAGCCGGCGCGAGAAGTGGATGGTCGGCTCGGTGCTCGCGGCCAGCGCCGCGATCGTATTGGTCGTTCTCGTCGCGGTGCTGAGCTCGGGTAGTAAGCCGGCCAGCGGGTGCCTGAATGTCGACGTCCCCGGGCCCATCGGTGCCCAGGAGTTCCGCCAGTGCGGCACACAGGCGCGCACGTTCTGCGGATCGATCTCCACCGCGAACGGCCTGAGCGCGACGGCACGACAGGACGTCGAGGCGGCCTGTCGCAAGACGGGCCTACCGACCGGCTGACCAAAGGCACGGGGAGGCGACCCGACAACGCGCCGCACCCCGGCCCCCGATAGCCTCGCACCAGCAGATGACCGATGCCGCCGCCTTCCGCTCGCAGTTCCCGGTGCTCGAGCGGGTGGCCTATCTGAACGCCGGCACCGAGGGGCCGATCCCGCGGCGGGCGGCCGAGGCGGTTCACCAGCGGATCGACTCAGAGGTCAGCGAGGGTCGCTGCGGACGGCCGTATTTCGAGCGGCTGATGGAGTTGGCCAAGAATGCACGGGCCGGGTACGCCGCAGTTCTCGGATGCGACCCCGTTGACGTGGCGCTGACCGGATCGACGACCGACGGAGTGAACACCGTGATCGCCGGCCTCGACCTCCGCCCCGGCGATGACGTCCTGACCACCGACCAGGAGCATCCGGGACTGCTCGCGCCGCTCGGCCGGGCACGCCGGCGCCACAACATCAGGGTCCGCGCGGTCCCGTTTGCCGAGATCGCGGGCGAGGTCAGGAGCTCCACCCGGCTGATCGCCTGCTCGCATGTCTCGTGGGTCAATGGCTCGATTGTCGACGTCGCGGCGCTGACCGCCACCGGCGTGCCCGTACTGCTCGATGCCGCCCAGGCGATCGGGGCGATCCCGCTCGGTGTCGAGACCCTTGGCGTCGATTTCTATGCGGCGTCCGGCCAGAAGTGGCTGTGCGGACCCGAGGGGAGCGGGTGTCTGTATGTGCGCCGCGCGCGCATCGATGAGCTGCTGATCCCCTGGCCCGGCTACGGCTCGGTGGCGGATCCCGCCAATGCGCTCGAGTTCGAGCCGGCCGACGACGTGCGGCGTTTTGACCACGGTTTCCCGACCGGAATGCGAAGCGCCTGGGCGCTCGCCTCGCTCGCCGTTTTCGAGGAGGCGGGGTGGCCGTGGGTCCACGAGCGGGCCGCAACACTCGCCGCCTCGCTGGCCGACCGGTTGTGCGAACGCGGCCTCGACGTGGCCCCGCGCGACCGCTCGACGCTCGTCTCCTGGCAGGCCGCCGATGCCGAGGCCGAGGTGGCCCGGCTGGCCGAGAAGGGGTTCGTCGTCCGCAACATCCCCGCCTTCAATCTCATCCGCGCCTCCGTGGGCGCGTGGACCTCCGAGGACGAGATCGACCGGCTCGCCGACCTGGCCGCGGGCTAACGACTAGCGAATCCGCTCGGTGTGCGTGTAGACGTTGACCCGCTCGCGGCGCGCGAACCCGCATAGGGTGATTCCGCGCTCGGCGGCCAACTCGATGGCCAGTGAGCTCGGCGCCCCCACCCCAACCAGGATCGGAGCGCCCGCCACCGCGGCCTTCTGGACAAGCTCGAACGAGAGCCGGCCGCTGACGCACAGGATCCGCTCTCCGAGGGGCACCAGCCCGTCGAGCAGCGCCCGGCCCACGACCTTGTCCATCGCGTTGTGTCGTCCGACGTCCTCGTGGGTGATGAGAAGCCGGCCGTCGGGGTCGAACAGCCCGGTCGCGTGCAGTCCACCCGTGCGAGCGAAGCCCGGTTGGACGAGGCCGTCCGGCAGTCGGGCCAGGAGTCCGCGATCGACGACCGGTCCGGCCGGGAGCGGGGCGCTGTACACCGCCACCTCCTCGAGCGCGCCCTTGCCGCACACTCCGCACGACGAGGTGGTGTAGAAGCGCCGCCGGCTCGGGTCGCGGAGCATCGGACCGGCGACCTCGATGATGTTGGCCGCGAAGTCCTCGGTGGGCTCGGCGCGGCGGGGGCCGTCGATCAGTCCCTCGGTATAGAGAAAGCCGAGCGCCAGCTCCTCGTCATGGCCCGGCGTGCGCATCGTCACGGCGAGCGGCTCGCCGTCGACGCGGATCTCCAGCGGCTCCTCGATTGCTACATCGTCGTCGCCGTGGTCGTGGCGGACCTTGACGTAGCTGGTGGCCATCAGCCCGCGGCTTGGCGGGCCCGCGCGATCGCCTGATCCATCGCGCGCCCCGGGTCGCGCACGGCCGGCCCGTGACCGACGACGAGTACCGTCGGCTCCAGCTCCCTCAGGGCCTGGGCGGACTCGATGTCCGTGGCCTTGTCCCAGGTGGCCATCGTCGCGAACGGAAAGCGGACGTAGAAGTGGCTCGACACGCTCGGCCGACCGTAGGTGGTGAATACGTCGCCGCCGATCAGCGAGCGATCGCGCGTATCGAGAAACGCGACGTGGCCTGGCGTGTGCCCCGGGCTCGCGATCACCTCGAGGCTCCCGATGCGATCCCCGGGCGCGAGCCGCACATCGGGCGTCGTCTTCAGTGTCGGCCACGACCCGGCCACCTTGCCCGGCACGACCTCTTCGCCGGCGTGGATCCGAGCGTCCAGCTCGGGCATCATGACCTCGACTGAGCTCCCGAGGCGCTCCTTCAGCGCATCCAGCGAGCCGACATGATCGCCATGGCCGTGGGTCAGAGCAATCCGCTTCACCGATCCCCCGGCTGTCTCGGCGGCCTTCAACAGATCGCCGCTCGAACCGCCGACCATCGTGTCCACCAGTGTGAAACCGTCGTTCTCACGCACGAGGTAAGCGTTGACGAAACGCAGACGTGTCAGCTGGCTGAGGTTCCCGCTGACTGGGGTGGTCTTCAAGACTTGTCTCCGTCCGCCGCCTCGACGGGCCAGAACTCCGGCGACATGTCACCGTCGCCCGCGTGGTGCGGGCCGAACGCCAGCACCTCAAGGCCTTCGGGTCCAGCCTCGAACGCGCGCATCGACTCGGGCGCCACGCGGATCGCGTCGAGCGCGGTGAGGTCGTGGATCTCGTCGTCGATCTTCGCCCGCCCGCTGCCGGCCAGCACGACGTACACCTCCTCGGCATGCTGATGGCGGTGCCCGAAGCCCTGCCGAGCGTTGGGGTGCAGGCGGTGGAAGGCGACGCCGGTCCGCGAGGTGCTGAGTGCCTGGCGGGCGAACCGAGCTTCGCCGAGGTCACCGAAGCCGAATTTGGGGGCTTGGTCCTCAACATTCTCGAGGTTGACAATCGTGAAGCCGCCGCCGCCGGGTAGATAGCCGACGCCACCCAGGGGCTCGAGTTCGATCGGCTCGGGCGAGCCGTCAAGCAGCGCGATCACCTCGGCCATCTCGGACTGTCCCGACTCGGTCTGGAGCTCCTTCCGGGCGGCCTCGAGCGCCTCCTGACTCGCCCACAGCTCGGTCACCCACACGACATCCGGGGCCGAACGTGACCGGTTGATCACGTACAGCTCGCACCCCGCGGTTGAGCGGAGACCGTCCGCGACTTCGAGCATGCGCTGCGCGAGGGCTTCCCCCTGACCCTCGCGCGCGGTCATCTTCACATGGCGCGAGACGGCTGTCATGCAACCTAAGCTAGTACACCCGCCATCACGGTGCCGGACAGGCGGCCTCCGCAGCCTGCTGCTCTGCTGTCGGGACCTTCGCCTTGACGATCTGGACGCAGACGTCGTGGGTGGCCTGCTTGACCGCGATCTTGTTGCCCGACCCGGCCTGGTCACAGATGTTGTTGAGCTTGGACTTGAGCGAGGCCGGCACGCCCTGCTGCTGGTCGATGGCCTGCTTGCAGAGCAGAACCGCCTGGGCCAAGGTGGCGCTGCTCAGCCCGGCCGTGTTCGGCACGTTGTTGGAGCTTGTCGAGCCGCCCGAGGCGTTCGTGGTGCTCGACGTCGCCTGGCTGGCCGCAGGAGCGCTGCTCGAGCTTGTCGACGAGCTACCGCCGCCGCCGCAACCGACCAACATGGCGCCGGCAGCGAACGTCGCCAGCAGCGTGCACAGCCTCTTCATCTGGATCCTCCTCAGTCGTTATCTGGAGATCGGGCGTCGGGTTCCCTGCCGCCCCCCGCCGACACCCTAGCCCGGCGCCCCGCGATCGCCGGTCTCAAATTGGGCTCGATCTGGTCCCATGGGTCTGCCTCAGATCGATAACGTCGCATCACCGTGATCGAGCTGGAGGTCATCTGATGGCGAACCTGGACGGCAGTTCCACTGCGGAGATCGATGTCCCGCTCGACCATGTATGGGCGGTGGTGGAGGACGTGGAGATGGCTCCAGAGTGGCAGGGTGGAGTCAAGGGGATGCACGCCCTCGAGCGCGATGGCGATGGGCGCGCGGTCCTGTGCGAGGTCGAGACCGACGCCAAGGTCCGAACCATCAGGTCCACCGTTCGCTTCGACTACGAGGAAGCCCCGGGGCAGCTCACCTGGGACCAGGAGAAGGGCGAGCTCAAGTCGGTGCACGGCAGCTGGCAGCTCGAGGATCTGGGCAACGGTCGCACGCGGGCCACGTACGCGCTCGAGGTCGACCTCGGGCGCATGCTGAGCCTCGTGATTCGCGGCCCCCTGGTGGGGCTGCTGCGTGACAACCTCGTCGGCGCACGCGCAGGGGAATTGAAGAAGCGCGCGGAAGCCGGCTGAGCGGGGTAAAGCTAGCGCCGGCCCGCGCGCCGTGTTTATGCCCGACGGGGCAGCGCCAGCCCTAAAACGGTGGCGGCCGCGGGACGTTGATGAGAAAGATCGCCGGCCACCCGGCCAGACTCGTCAAACGTGCCGCCAAGCAGCACCCCGAGCGCCCCCCCCCCAGAGCACGCCCAGCGTGATGTAGCGCGGGTCGCGGACCCGGCCGCCGTACAGTGTATCGCACACGCCGTACCCCGTATCGCATAGCCTGTGCCCGTGCCGAATCGAGCATCACGGCTTGACTGGAACGCGGCGCACGGGGAGAGTCCGCATCTCTCGCGGCAGACCATCGTCGGCACGGCGATCGCGATCGCCGACGGCGAAGGACTGGCCGCGGTCTCGATCCGCCACGTCGCGGCGAGGCTGGGCACCCGGCCGATGAGCCTCTACACCTACATCGCCGCCAAGGAGGACCTGATGGCGCTGATGGCCGACGAGATCACCGGAGAGGTGATCCTGTCCGACCCCCTACCCGCCGACTGGCGGGCCGCTCTGCGCATGATCGCCCAACGGTCGCACGAGGTGTTCGTCGCGCATGCGTGGGTGCTCGCGATCGCCGGACGCCGAGCTCATCTCGGGCACAACGCGATTCGCCACGCCGAGCAGTTGCTGACCGCCGTCGCCCCGCTCGGATTGAGTGCGCCGGACGCGTGGAGCGTCCTCTACATCGTCAATGATTACACCCTCGGTCACGCCATGCGGGTCACACAATTAACCAAAGAACCTGCCGTCGGCTATCCACAATTCGACGTTGCCGTGGCCCCACACCTGGCGCGGGCGTGGCCGACGGCCGAGCTGCGGCGCGACCGCGACACCTTCGAGACCGGACTCGACACGGTGCTCGACGGGATCGAGCGACGATTCGGACCCGGGGGCGCACCGGGCCCGAGCTGACCCAATAATGCTCAACCTCCCCGACTACGAGGGCTCGGTCAAGTTTGTCCAGAAAGCTCGCGATAACGGACTGAAGTCCGCCGTGGTGTCGTCGAGTAACAGCGCCCAGGATGTCCTCGAAGCGGCCGGTATCGGACAGGCACGGGAGCTGCGCGACCACGGCGCCGACATCGTGGTCGACGATCTCGAGGAACTGTTCGAGCGAGAGTGATCGCCGCCGACCATTTCACGGTCAATCCCTGGACCGTCCCCGAGCGTCAGCTGAACCTCGAGGTCCTGGCCCAGACCGAGTCGATCTTCGCCCTGTCGAACGGGCACATCGGGATGCGCGGAAATCTCGAGGAGGGGGAGCCGAGCGGGGTGCCCGGCACCTACCTCAATGCCTTCTTCGAGACCCGGCCGCTGCCCTACGCGGAGAGCGGCTACGGCTACCCCGAGGCTGGCCAGACCATGATCAACGTCACCAATGGCAAGCTGATCAGGCTGCTGGTCGACGATGAGCCGTTCGACGTGCGCTACGGAAAGCTCCTCGACCACGAGCGCGTGCTCGACATGCGCGAGGGGGTGCTGCGCCGCAGCGTGCACTGGAGCTCGCCGGCGGGCCAGGAGGTGCGCATCAGCACGATCCGCCTGGTCTCGTTCATCCACCGCGCGATCGCCGCCATCTGCTACGAGGTGGAGACGGTGGGCGAGGACGCTCGGATCGTCGTGCAGTCCGAGCTGGTCACCAACGAGCCGCTCCCCGTTCACATGAACGATCCTCGTGCCGCGGCCGCCCTCAGGGCGCCGCTCGACGCCGAGTTCAACTCCCACCACGACCTGCGCGCCCTGCTCGCTCACCGCACGCGGGCGAGCCGTTTGCGAATGGCCTGCGCGATGGATCACATCATCGACGGACCCGACGGCACGGTGGCCACCGGAGAAAGCGACCCCGACCTGGCCCGCGTCACGATCAGCACCGAGCTCGCGCCGGGGGAGAAGCTGCGGGTGATCAAGTTCCTCGCCTACGGATGGTCAAGCCGTCGCTCGCTGCCCTCGCTGCGCGACCAGGTCGATGGCGCACTGGCGTCGGCGCGGCGCACCGGCTGGGACGGACTGCTCAAAGGTCAGCGCGAGTTCCTGGACGAGATTTGGAGCAGCGGCGACATCGAGCTCGAGGGCGATGCCGCGCTCCAGCAGGCCGTGCGCTTCGGGCTGTTTCACGTCGTCCAGGCGGCTGCCCGCGCCGAGCGCCGGGCCATTCCCGCCAAGGGGCAGACGGGCAACGGCTACGACGGCCACACGTTCTGGGACACCGAGGCGTACACCGTCCCAGTCCTCAGCTACGTGCACCCGCCCGCTGCCCGCGACGTTCTCACCTGGCGCCACACCACGATGGATCAGGCCCAGGAGCGCGCCCGCGTGCTCGGCCTCGACGGCGTCGCGTTTCCGTGGCGGACGATTCGCGGTCACGAGTGCTCGGGTTATTGGCCGGCCGGCACCGCGGCCTTCCACATCAACGCCGACATTGCCAATGCGGTTCGTCAGTACCTGGCTGCCAGCGGCGATGAGCAATTCGAGAAGGGCGACGGAATGGAGCTCGTCGTGGCCACGGCGCGCCTGTGGCGTTCGCTCGGTCACCACGACGTCAACGGCGGCTTCCGCATCGACGGTGTCACGGGTCCCGATGAGTACACGGCACTGGTCGACAACAACGTGTACACGAACCTGATGGCGGCCCGCAACCTGACCTTCGCCGCCGAGCTGGCCAACCGCCACCCTCAGATCGCTCGGGGTCTCGGCGTCAACGCCGAGGAGATAGCCAGCTGGCGAGACGCCGCCGGCGCGGTCGTGATCCCGTCCGATCCGGAGCTCGGCGTGACGCAGCAGAGCGAGGGCTTCACGCGCCAGCGCCGGTGGGACTTCGACAAGACAGCGCCCGACCAGTATCCCTTGCTGCTGCACTTCCACAACTACCTGCTCTACAGCAGTCAGGTCGTCAAGCAGGCCGACCTGGTCTTCGCGCTGTACACCTGCGGTGAATACTTCAGCGCCGAACAGAAGGCGCGAGACTTCGACTACTACGAGCGGATAACGGTCCGCGATTCGTCGTTGTCGGCCGCCGTCCAGGCGATCGTCGCCTCCGAGGTCGGGTATCTCGAGCTCGCCTACGACTACCTCAGCGAGACAGCGTTCGTCGACCTGCGCGATCTCAACGACAACACCCACGATGGGGTTCACATGGCCTCGCTGGCCGGATCCTGGCTCGTGATCGTGGCCGGATTCGGCGGCCTGCGCGACTACGACCACAAGCTGTCGTTTGCTCCCCGGCTGCCAATGCGATTGACGCGGTTGCGCTTCGGGATGTGCTATCGCGGGCGACGCCTGAAGGTCGACGTCACCCCGGAGGAGGCGCGCTACGAGCTGGCACAGGGAGATCCGATCGAGCTGACCCACCACGGGAAGTCGTTCAAGCTCAGCAAGGGCTCCCCCGAAGACCCGCCCGATCCCCGCCATCAGCCCCGGCGAGCCTCCTTCGCCGCCGCATGGTCGCGCCCCGCGCCGGCGCCACGGCGAGGCGTGAGTTCCCCGGGCTTGCGGGCGATCAGCAGCAGGGTATGGCCGAACCGGGCTGCGCGCGAGCGCGTGCCGAGCGCGTCGAGCGGCTGTATGGTCCGCTGTACGGCGGCCGGCAGCCGCCGCCAGGTGTAGGTGACCGCATACAGCTCGGGGATGAGCCCGGCTCTGGCGGCCTGAGAGGTGAGTTGTCGCGGCGAGAGCGGGATGTCGTCCGGGGTGCCGTGGGCCGCGGTGGCGAGTCCCGTCCGGTTGGCCAGCGCCAGTCCCAGCCCCACCGGGTGCCATAGGCCCGGCTCGATCGCGACCAGCGCTCCTCCGGGTGCAAGCAGCCGCGCCGCCTCGGCGAACACAGGCGCCAGCGGACCCTGAAAGGCGAGGTGATGCAGAACCAGCCGGTAGAGGACGACGTCGAACAAGTCCTCAGCGAACTCGAGTCGGCCGGCGTGACCGAGGAGCGCCTCGTCAGCCCGGCCGGTGGCGATCACCCCGGCGACCCGGTCGGGATCGGCATCGACCGCGACGAGCCGGAAGGCCGGCGCGGGAAACAGATGGCGCCCCGGGAGCCACCCCGCCCCCACCGACAGCACGCTCCCGCCGGCCAGCGGCAGGTAACGGGCGAGGAGGGCCCGCTCGCGCCGCATCATCTGCCGGTACTGGACTTCGAGCGTCGGCCGGCGGCTCAGGCGATCGAGCAGGTTGTTCTCGCGATAGGGCCCGGAGCCCCTCACCCCACCGATGACTTGGTCGACGCCACGAAGCCGCGAACGTCGGCCGCGGGCTCCGAGTACGCGTCGCCGAGCGCAGCCTCCATCGCCGTCATGTACTCGCGTGGCCCACGCCGGGAGCGCGTAGTCGATCGCGGCAGGAACTCGAGCGTGGCCGCGAGGCGGATGTCGGCGATCGAGGGTGAGTCGCCGCCGATGAACTGCCTGCCGTCCAGGAAGAACTCGCGGTAGACCTCGAGCGGTCGGCGAGCGCCTCGGCGGCGTCGCGCTGCGGCCTGTGCCTTCAGCCCGTCGTCGGCGGCCGACGAACCGACCTCGCCGGCGTACTGCGGGAAGCCGAGGCCGGGATAGGTGGCGCGCGCGACGAGCGGGTAGAGCGTGCCGATCAGGTAGAACATCGCGCTGTCGACCATCGCCCGCTCGGCCGGGTCGGTCGGGTAGAACTGGGTCAGGCCGTGCTTGTTGCAGAGGTACTGCATGATCGCGCAGCTCTCCCACAGCGAGCCCTGCGGCAGCCCCTCCTCCTCGAGCAGCGGAGTCAGGTCGGCTGGGGCCTTGGCCAGGAACTCGGGCGTACCCTTCTTGCCCCAGACGTCGACCTCTTCGAACTCGAGGCCCGGCGGCGCGCACGAATATCCGGGCGGACAGGTTGTTGACGCTCGGCTTGAGGATGCTCAGTGTGTTTGCGGCCATGTGATCCTCCTCCTGGGCTCATTTGTATGGGTCCTGTGGTGATCGGTCGTCCGACAGCGACTCCCGCGATTGCGTGATCAGCTTCTCGATGGCATCCGCCAGATGCACCTGATCGATGTTGTAGTCGCCTCGCCCCATCCGCAGCTTGTGCGCCTCGAGCAGCACCTCGGCGTGGGTGTAGCCGTGCGGCGGCTCGAACCGGTACGACGCCAGCTCGATCAGCAGGCCCAACGGGTCCTCGAAGTAGATCGAGTCCATGAAGCCACGGTCCTTGACCCCGCTGTGGCGGATCCCGCGCTCGTCCAGCCGCTCCACCGCCTGCTTGAACGTGGCCTGGGATACCGCGAAGGCGAGGTGGTGCACGCACCCGGGGTCGGTCGGCGTCCGTGCCGGGTCGGCCTGGCGGTCCTCGTTGGTGAAGACCGTGATCAGGCGGCCGTCCCCGGGGTCGAAGTACAGATGGCTCTCCGACGGGTTGTCCAGGTTCGGCTGCTCGAACACGAACGGCATCCCGAGCACGCCCTCCCAGAAGCCGATCGAGGTCTGCCGATCAGCTCCCACGATGGTGATGTGATGTACGCCTTGGCTCTGAAGCTTGCGCAATCGGCCCTCCTAACGCTCGACCAGTTTCGACTTGTATTCGCTGCGTTGCAAGGCTGCCCCACGGGACGAGTTCCACGTGCGTCTGGACCACGAGAACGTCTGCGGAGCCGCCCGCGGATCTCGTCGACCAGATCCTGCGTGCCCGCGTGCCGCTCGCGCCAGCTCGACGCTGACCGGCAGCGGTGGATCCTGCTTGACCCCGGGCGCGCGGGCTTGACGAGGATGTGGCCGCTGACCTCGGGCGCAAATGCGCTGATGACCTCGCGGATCGCCGACGGGAACACGTTGACGCCGCGCACGATCAGCATGTCGTCGGTGCGCCCGATGCAGCGCACGCGAGGGGCGGTGCGGCCACATCGGCACGTGCTGGTGCTCACCTGGACGTGATCGCGGGTGCGGAAGCGCAGCAGCGGCGCCGCGCGGTGGCGCAGGTGGCGTCAGCACCAGCTCGCCTGTGGCCCCGTCGTCGAGCGCGCGCGGCCGTCCCGATGTCCGGATCGATCAGCTCGGCGTGGACGAAGCCGCGCGCGCCGAGGTGCATGCCGGCCTGCTCCTCGCACTCGCCCCAGAGCGAGACGCCGATGTCGCCGATTCCCATCGCCTCGGTGACCTTCGCGCCCCAGCCCGCCTCGAGCTTGGCGCGAAACGCGGGCTCGCCGCCGCCCGGCTCGCCGGCGACGAGCACGCGCTCGATGCTCGAGTTCTCGAGCTCGAAGCCGTGCTCGCCGCCCATTCGATCAGGTAGGCGGCGTACGAAGGCGTGAGCACGGCGCCTGCGGGCCGCAGGCTGCTCGATCGCGGTGACGAGTCGCTCGGTGTTGCCGGTGCCGACCGGGATGTGGCTCAGGCCGATGCGGTCGAATGAGGCGAGCGCGGCGCCGGCCACGAACGGCCCGGCGTTGTAGGTCGTGACGATGCGCTGCCCGGCCGTGACGCCGGACGCGCGCGTAGCTGCGAGCCGAGCCGGTGACCCAGTTGTCGAGATCGCCCGCCGTGAGCGGGATGTAGCTGGGAACGCCGGTGGTGCCGCTTGTCGAGTAGATGCGGACGATCTCGGACGGCGCGCGCAGAGGTGCGCGCCGATCGGGTTCTCCGGCGTGCGCGTCTGGCGCGAGCTCATGCTTCTCGGTGAGGGGCAGCCGCGCCGATGTCATCGAGCCCGCCGGCCTGCTCGGCGCTCGCGAACCCGGCCGCGGTCGAGCTTGCTCGCGGTAGAACGGCGAGTGTTCGAAGAGATAGGCGAGTTGCGCGCGGTAGCTGGCGTCGTCGAGCGCGAGTTGCTCGGCCCAGGGCCGCGTCTCGACCTCCGGCTCGAGCATCAGTCTCTGCCGGGCGGCTCGTACTCGATCGCCTCCTCGGCCCGCGACGCCATCAGGAACCCGAGGGGCTGCTGCTGCTCCTCGGCCAGATGGGCCAGCAGCCCGGCCGTGCGCGCCAGGATCGGGACCGCCTTGACGACGGCGGAGTTGAAGCCGAGGTCGAGCATCACCGCGGCGATCGGCATTGAGACGTTCATCGGCAGCGGCTTGCCGCCAGGCCTGCGCCGCGCCGTCGCGAAAGGCGCGCGCGAGGGTGACGTGCGGACCGCCGACACCACGTTCGTCGGCCAGCTCGAGGATCCGCTCGGCTCGTGGGTCGAGCGGGCGATGAACGGGGTGGCCGAAGCCCGGCAGCTTGCCGCCCGCTGCGCGGGTCTCCTCGGCGATTCGCTGCGCGACGCGCTCGGGGTCGCCACCTTGCTCGACCTCGGCCTGCGCCGTTTCGAGCATCTGCGCACACGCCTCCGAGGTGCCGAGGATCACCGGACCGGCGCCGAGGATTCCCGCGGCGACGGCGCCGTGCAGCGAATCGGGGTCGGCCGCGAGCGTCATGCGCGCGGCCACGTTGGTCGGCATCATCCCGTGCTCGGCGATCGCGACCAGCAGCAGATCGAGGAAGAAGCGCTCGTCGTCGCTCGGCTCGCGCCCCGTGAGCAGCAGGTGGAAGTAATCGGTGAAGGTCAGGCTGCCCATCAGCTCGCCACACAGATCCCGACCCCTGACCTCGACCCGGTCCGGATAGGCCTGACTGATGTGGGTGACCGGCCTTCCTGGCTTACCGATCTGCATGCTGCGGCCTGGCGGGCATCGGCCCGACGCTAAGTCCGTGGCTGCGAGGTGTCAAGCCTCGTCGCGGCGGCGGACTGGTCGTTGTTCGAGGGTCCACGACCTGCAATCCTAGGTTGATGAACACCTCAACTGTTGAGATGTCCACTGCTGACGGGGTGGCCGACGCCTACCTCGCCCGTCCGGATGATGCCCCGCGCTCAGGCGTTCTGTTCATCATGGACGCCTTTGGTCTGCGGCCGCAGATCGAGGAGATGGCCGCCCGCATCGCCGAGCGGGGCTACGTGGTGCTGGCGCCCAACGTCTTCTATCGCGCCGGCCATGCGGCTGTCCTGCCGATGCCGGACTTCAGCGATCCCGACAATCGCGGCAAGTTCATGCAGTCCGTACGGCCGTTGATCGAGCAGCTGACCCCAGAGAATCTGGCTCGCGACGGCGAGGCCTACCTCGGCTACCTGGCCGACCTGGCGCCCGGACCGGTGGCCATCACCGGCTACTGCATGGGGGCGCGGGTGGGATGGCGTATCGCTTCTGCATACCCCGACCGGGTGATCGCGCTGGCCGGCTTCCACGCCGGCGGCTTGGCCACGGATGCCCCCGACAGTCCGCACCTGTCCGCTGGGGAGATCACCGCGGAGGTGTACCTCGGGCACGCCGATAACGACCCGAGCATGAGTCCAGAGGCGATCGAGACGCTCGAACAGGCCCTCACCGATGCGGGCGTCGAGTATCGCTCCGAGGTGTACGAGGGGGCGGTCCACGGCTACACGATGTCCGACACCGCGGCCTACAGCGAGGCCGACGCCGAGCGTCACTTCGACGAGCTGTTCGCGCTGCTCGAGCGCACGGCAAATGAGCGTAAGACGGCGTAAGGCCTGGTGGCGCAGCTTTGGGGGTTTTGCTTACGAGGGGTCATAGGCGTTGGCGGTTCGTCCGCATGAGCTAGCGGCGGCTGACCTGCTCGCCGGCCTGCCGGCTCCGATGCTGGAGGCGCTGGCGGCCGGCGCGCGCCGGCGCGCCTCCGAGGAGACCGTGCTCGACGTCGTATGGGCGGGCGAGACGTTGGGCGAGCAGGTCCTGAACGCGGCGCCCATGCACGACATCGGCAAGCTCGGCATTCCCGACGCGATCCTGCTCAAGTCGGGCAAGCTCGACGAGCAGGAGTGGGAGGTGATGAAGAGGCCACACCACGCTTGGGGCCGAGCTGCTCTCCGACAGCCGCTCGGAGGTCGTCCAGCTTGCCCGCGACATCGCGCTGAGCCACCACAAATGGTGGGACGGCGCCGGCCACCCGGGCGGCCTCGCGCAAACCCAGATCCCGCTGATGGGGCGTATCTGCGCCATCTGCGATGTGTTCGACGCCCTGACCTCGCCCCGGCCCTACAAGGATCTGTGGCCGGCCGACGTGGCCCTGGCCGAGATCCGCCGGCAATCGGGACGCCACTTCGATCCGGACCTGGTGCCGGTGTTCGTGGCGATGGTCGAGGCGGGGTAGGCGGCTCGTCTGCCGGTTGCCGGGCTCTTCGGGACCCCGTACACGGGATCCGACGGGCGGCGGCCACCGCGACCACCCAGTAGCCCGGGCGGCGGTAAACGTCACAGTCGCTGTGCTGCCTAGGGCGAGACTGACGAAGACGGCGTGGTCGGGCCGTGTTCGTCAGTCTCGAGATGTTGGCGGCGGCGAGTGTGACGTTGCTCCACCGGCTCAACCACCGGGAACAAACGGCGCCCCGCCACCGTCCTTCCAGATATGGCGGCAAGTCATCAGACGTCTTACAAACGCGCCGGGCAGCCCGACGTGCTCGCGCTTGGCGACGGGAGCCGACTCGCCCTGCGGCCGATCCGCCCGACCGATCGCCAGGGGATCGATGATCTGTTCTCCCGGCTGAGTCCGCGGTCGCGCCACCGCCGCTTCCTCACCCCCAAGCCGACACTCAGCCCGCGGGAACTCGACTTCTTCACCAACGTCGACCACGTTACGCACGAGGCGATCGTCGCCGTCGATCGCTGCGATGGCGCGATCGTGGGCGTGGCTCGCTACGTCCAGGATGGCCGACCGGGAGTGGCAGAAGTTGCCGTCGAGGTGGCCGACGACATGCACAACAGAGGGATCGGCACCGCGCTCGTCGCGCGCACGATTGCCCGCGCCGGCGAGAACGGGTTTACCTGCCTCACCGCCATGACCCTGTGGGACAACGCGCCGGCGCGGACGTTGATGCGACGGCTTGGCTTCCGCCCCGTCGGCGCGCACGGGACGACGATCTCGCTGGCGCTCGACCTGACGCCCTAGAAGACTCCTGAAAAAGTCCCGGACCCCCGGAATGACCAGAAATCCACCAAACCGCTGGATAAGGAGATTCGCTCCGACTGGATTTCTGGTCATCAAGCCCGGAGCGAGTTCTTCAGGAGTCTTCTAGTGTCGCGAGTCAGAAATTGGATGCCAGTCGAGCGGCCCCTGGCGGCGCCGCGCCTCGTCCTCGTCGCCTCGCGCAGCGCTGCTGCGCGTCGGCTCCTGCGTCCTTCCGCGGCATCGGACTGGGACGGCGACTTCGGCCGGGCGCTCCGCTACCAGCAGGGCCAGTACGCGCTCGCCTCGGGCGGCGATCCGACGGCGCTCGAGTTCGAGCGCAGATATATCCTGGTTGGTCCGGCGCCCGAGCTCGCGCAGCGACTCATCTCCACGTGGCAGGACACCCCATGGCACGAGCTGGTGTTCTACCCTCGGCTCCCGGGAGTGCCCCACGACCGGGCGATGGAGCAGATCGAGCTGGTCAGTTCGCGGCTCGTCCCGGCGCTCGCCGCCGCCCTCCGGTCCGCGGCGTAGCCCGGACCGACGTACCGGCTAGCACGGGCTCCAGGATCGCTGGAGGAACTGCTTGTCGAGCAGCTGGCCCGAGTTGAGCGTCAGCGTCACGCCCGAGTAGTACTGGCGACCTGCGCACATCCGGGTGCCGAACAGCCGGATCGAGACCAGCGCCGTGTGCGTCGGCGCGGAGGCACAGTTCGGAGTGCAGCCGTGGTAAGAGGCGTTCCCGCTGCCAACCGCCGTCGTGCCGCCCCACGACGTCCACTGAACGCCACCCACCGACAGGGTTCCATCCGCGGTCAGCTGCAACGACGTGGGTCGCTGAGCAGGTCGACCCACCGCGCCCTGGAAATACACCGAGGCCCCGGATGTTGCGGTGGAGGTGGTGGTCGTGGTGATCGGGGTCGCCGTGCTGGTTGGAGTATTCGTCGTCGTGGTGGTCACCGGCGTGACGACGTGGGTGATCACCGTGGTCGTTGTCGTCCCCCCGCAAGCGGCGAGCACAGGGAGCGAGGCCAGAGCGAGCGCTAGGGGGCGCCTCACCTTGACTCGGTGTCGACGATCAGCACGTTGCAGTGTGCCTTGTGCGACACCTGGTTGGGCACGTTGCCCAGCGTGAGGCGCCCCGCGCCGTGCATTCCCTTGCTCCCGACGACGATCATTCCAGCGTCGACGTCCGACGCCACCTGCAGCAGCGCGTCGACCGGATCGCGCTCGATAGCGTGGGTCGTGACCTTCACATTCTGCATCCGCACGGCCGCAGCGGCCTCGCTCAGCGTGGCCTCCACCTTGGCGTCGGGGAGTGGAGCCCACACCTTGGCGGCTCCTTCGGGCGCACCGGCAATCCGAACCCCACGCAGGGGCGTAAACGCCGACACGACGTGCACCTCCACGCCGAGCGCCTTGGCCAGACGCACCGCCTCTTCGACGGCGAGCTTGGCGCGGTCCGAGCCATCGGTCCCCACAACGATCGAGTCACCCATCGACCACCTCTCCCTCGAGACGAATGAGCCGCAACGTGACGGACCGTACCGCACCGGCGCAAGACGCGTCGCCGACGCCTCGCTCCTCGGCTGCGCGCCAACGCCGTGCGGCTGATGTACCGTCCCCGGAATGCTGTTCGAGGGCTTCGAGGTTGCCGATGCACCCGGTGATCGGGGCGAGATCAGGGCCAGGATCGGCGGCTCGGGTCCTCCGCTTCTGCTCCTGCACAGCTGGTCGAAGATGCGCCCGACGGGGTAGCGGTCGAGCTACTCGAGTTCTTCGGCTAACTTTTCGAGAGTTGATGGAAGCGAGCAGCGGCGACTACTGGCTCGGTCGCGGGCCACACGCGACGCCGGACGAGGGCCGGTGCGCGATGGAGTGGGTCAGCCACCTCGCTGGTGAGCCGCACAACGACAGGCCCGCGTGCGTGAGCGCGGCCCTGCGCTCGTTCTGTGTCGCGCTAAACGACGGACTCGGAACTCGCGAGCGTCAGCGTCTGCGCCCGTACCTGACGCGGACGATCGGCACCGTCGAGGACGGGCTCGACACGGCACGAGGTTGGATGGCGCTGGATTGGCTGGTGCGGACCTACCTTCCAGCTTGGCTCGACCTGGCCGGTGCGGGCCACCGGTTGACGGCGCTGGCGCCGATCGACGGCGGTGGCGCTCTGGCGGCGGCTCTGCCCGAGCTGGATGTGGCCCGGCGGGAAGCCCGCGCCATCTGTGCCGCAGCGCGTCGCAGCACCCCACTGGCCCGAGGCCTCTCCCCGCTCACCGAGCGATCCGCCCGCAGGGCCGCTCGCGCTTGCGGCCGACCGGCGGTCTGGGTCGTGGTGAGAGTTGTCACCGGGGCAGAGGCGGGCCAATTTGCCGCTGACGCGACGCGCGCTGTCGCCGCCGACGCCGCCGCCGCTGCCGCGCGGCGAGGGACGATCGAGGCCACGGTGCACCGCCTGCACGAGTCATCGTTCGCGTTGCTCGACCGCCTGCTGCCGAATACGCCCTGGTCGCGGGTCAAGATGCATGGCACACCCCATGTCGCGTCTCGGCCGACGTTCCTAGCTTCCTAGGACGCAATCGATCCGCGCGGGGGATTCGCGCGAAAGGAGGCGAGATGCTTACGACGGGCGCATTGTCTGACGCCGTTACGGGCCGCATCGTCCTGGCCGAGGACGAGTCGTGGGACATGGCCCGCCAGGCATTCAATCTGGCCATCGACCAGCGGCCCATGGCTGTTGCATTTCCAGGGGACGACCGCGACGTGGCCTCGGTCGTTGACCTCGCGCGCGAGCGTGGGTTGCGGATCGCCGCCCAGGCCACGGGCCACAACGCTGGACCGCTCGGCTCGCTCAAGATCCTCGTCAACATTCGAACTGACCGGTGTGGAGATCGATGCTCCACGCCCGGGTGCGGGTGGGGGCCGCGACCAAGTGGGAGAAGGTGATCGAGCCGCTATCGGACGCTGGGCTCGCCGGCCTGCATGGCTCCTCGCCGGACGTGGGCATCGTTGGCTACTCGCTCGGGGGCGGCATGGGATGGCTGGCCCGGAGGCATGGCCTTCAGGCCAGCAGTGTGACCGCCGTCGAACTGGTGACGGCCGACGGCCGGCTGCTCCGAGCCGACGAGACGAACGAAACGGACCTGCTGTGGGCACTGCGCGGTGGCGGGGGGAGTTTCGGCGTCGTGACCGCGATGGAGTTCGCTGTCCACCCGGTCGATGAGCTGTACGCCGGCGCGCTGCTGTTCGAATTCGATCGTGCGGCAGAGGTGCTGCACGCGTGGAACGAGGCGCTGCCGACGCTGCCCGACGAGCTCATGTCCTGGGTGTCGCTGCTCCATGTTCCGGATCTGCCCTTCGCGCCCGAGCCGCTTCGCGGTCGCTCCTTTGCCGCTCTGATGGCGGCGTTCCTGGGCGAGGAGGCGGAGGGCCGCGAGCTGTTGTCGGAAATCCGCGGACTCGGGCCGATCATGGACACATTCGCTGTCACGCCGCCGAGTGTGCTGGGCGGGCTGGCCATGGATCCGCCGGACCCACTGCCCTATCTCAGCGGGCACCAACTGCTGGGGCCGATCGCGCCGTCGACGATCGATCGGCTTGTCGCGGCCGTCGATCGCAGCTCACGGCTCGTAATGCTCCAGCTGCGCCATACCGAAGGCGCGCTGAGGCGCGCATCGTCAGACGACGGTGCGCATCCGCAGCTCCCGGGAAGCGTGGCGACGTTTGGGCTGGGAGTCGTCCCCGACCCGGAGTCGATGGCCGCGGTTGCTGCATCGCTTCAGACGGTCCAGGAGATCCTGGCGCCCCACACGGTTGGCCGCTATGCGAGCTTCGTCGAGACGCCCGCCGATGCTCAGGAGTTCTTCGATCCGGACACATGGACCCGGCTACGCGGGATCAAGTCCCAATACGACCCGACGGACATGTTCAAGGGCAACCATCACATTCCGCCGGCGGGTGACCTGAAGTAGGCGCCCGGGGTCACCCCGGTTTCCCGGCGGAACGCGGCGACGAAGGCGCTGGGGGTGTCATAGCCCACACGGGAGGCTACGTTGGCAACCGGCTCGCCGGCCGCTAGGTGGGGCAGCGCTGTCTGTAGGCGCAGGGCTTTCCGCCAGCGGCTGAAGGTGACCCCGGTATCGGTGACGAAGGCTCGCGTGAGCGTGCGTGCGCTGGCGCCGACCGCGCGCCCCCAATCCGCCAGGCCGCGCGTGTCGGCGGGGTCGGCCATCAGGGCCTGAGCCACCTCGAGCGCGCGCGGGTCGGTGGGCATCGTCACCTGGATCGTCGAGGTGGCGACCGGCTGCAGGAGGTCGAACACCACGGCCTCTGCTCGCGCTCGCGCCGACGGGTCGAGCGTTTCGTCAGCCAGGTACTCGATCAGGTTCCCGAGCAGCCTGGTGGCGATCACCGGCTGGGGCGCCGGCCACGCGATCGGGCACAGCTCCGGCTGCAGATAGAGGGTCCTCATCGTGGCGGCCTCGGAGGCGATCGTCTCGTGCATAACACCCGCGGGGATCCACAGCGCGCGGGTGGGCGGCAGCACCCAAGTGCCGACCTCGGCGACGACCGTGAGAACTCCGCGGACGGCCCAGGCCAGCTGATGGCGGGCGTGGCTGTGCCACTCGAACCGGCTCCCCGATGCCATCGGGAACGTCCCGACGCGGATCGCCGGGCCCGGCGGGGGCGCCTGTTCTGAATCGTGTCCGTTTCCCGATATAAGTTGGCAGCGTACGCCCTTGAGGAAACCTCGCCACGCGCCTAGCGTGCTGGGCATGAACGAAGCCCACGCCCAGCTGTGCGCCAGCCCCGAGTGGGCCGAGTATCTGCGCACCGAGGTCCTGTCGTCCATCGCGGCCGGGATCGAGTTCGGGGACCAGCTGTTGGAGGTCGGCCCCGGCCCGGGTGCGGCAACCGAGTGGCTGCGAGCCCGGGTTCCGCGGCTCGTCGCCGTCGAGTCAGACGAGGACGCCGCGGCGGTGCTGTCCGAGCGCTATGCCGGAACGAACGTCGAGGTCGTCCATGCGGACGCCACCGCGCTGCCGTTCGCCCCGGGGTCGTTCGACTCGGCGGCGTCGTTCACGATGCTTCACCACGTGCCCACGGTGGCGCTGCAGAATCGGCTGCTGGCCGAGGTCCTGCGGGTGCTCCGCCCCGGAGGGCTGCTGGTCGGGTCAGACAGCCTGCCCAGCGACGAACTGCACCACTTCCACGAGGGCGACACCTACAACCCGATCGAGCCCGGAGCGTTCCTGACCAGGTTGCAGACCCTCGGCTTCGCGGACATCGCGATCGCGGTCAACCGAGAGATGCGGTTCGTGGCTCACAAGCCGGAGTGACAGGCTCTGGGTTAGGAGCGACCGGAGCGGTGGGCGCCCGAGAGGGCCGCGTACACACCAAGTCCGATGTAGACGCCGCCGCTCAGCCTCGCCAGCCGGCGACGAGCGCTGGGGGCTTGCGCGGATCCAGTCTCCGATCGCCGCCGCACCAACGGCGTAGGTGCCGTCACTGAGCACCGCGAGCAGGGTGAACAGCGTGCCGAGGATCAGCATCCGAAGCGCTACCGGACCGTCCCCGGCTGTTACGAACTGAGGCAGGAGGGCGAGAAAGAAGATGGCCATCTTGGGGTTCAGGAGTTGGACCACCAACCCGTTCAGGAACAGACGCCTGCGGGGGCTCGGCAGCGCCTCCTGCGCACGATCACGTTCGAGCAGCTTGCGTAGGCCGAGGTACAGCAGGTATGCGGCGCCGGCGTACCTGACGACGGTGAATGCGATCGTGGGCGTGGCGATCAGTCCGGACAGGCCAGCGGCGGCGGCCAGGGCATAGATGAACGTGCCGGTTTCCACCCCCAGCATCGACACGATCCCCGCACCTCGCCCCTGATCTGCACCTCGCGTGATGACGTAGATGACGGCCGGGCCGGGCACCGCCAAAATGGCCAGGCTCGCGCCGACGAACAGGAACAGGCTCGTCGCGTCCGGCATGTCCAGAGTATGAACCCAGCCCCGCTCCCCATCCTCGGGTTCGGCGCTTGCGCGTATGGTGGCTGGGTCATCTTCAACGCCAGGAGAAGCGGATGTTCAAGCAGATCGTCGTCGGAGTCGATGGACGCGAAGGCGGTCGCGACGCAATCGCGCTCGCCGCGAAGCTGCGGGCAGGCGATGGTGAGCTCACGCTGGTCCATATCCGCGGCGGCGCTCGCCACGTCGGCGGTGGCGCCGATCTGTCATCCGATGCCGCCGAGCGGGACCAGGCGCTCGAGTTGCTCGAGGCGGAGCGGCAGGAGCTCGACGTCCAGGCGCATTTGCGGTGGCGCGGCTCTCCCTCGGTCGGGCGGGGCCTGCACGAGCTCTGTGAACTGATCGGAGCCGACCTGCTGGTCGTGGGCTCGACCCGGCATGGGCTGCTGGGCCGGGTGCTGATCGGTGATGACACGCGAGCGGCGCTGAACGGCGCACCGTGCGCACTCGCCATCGCTCCGGCTGGATCCTCACGCGAGCCTGTCGCCATGCGGGAGATCGGCGTGGGCTACGACGGCTCGCCCGAGAGCGATTGCGCGCTGCGGACGGCGCGGGAACTCTCGGCGGCGACCGGCGCCAAGCTGTCGGCCTTCGAGGCCGTGTCGCTTCCGACGACCGGATTCGCCCCCGGCCCGTCGTCCTTCGACGATTCAGCCGAGGGGCTCGTCGCAGACGCCGTGGGCCGGATCGCCGCGCTCGGAGCGGTTGAGCCGCACGCCGCGTACGGTGAAGCTGCCGAGGAGCTGGCTGTGTACAGCGCATCGCTTGATTTGCTCATCGTTGGGTCGCGTGGCTACGGCCCGATTGGCCGAGTGATCCACGGAAGCACCTCGCACCGGCTCGTGCGCCTTGCCCGCTGCCCGCTGGTGGTGCTACCGCGCCTGGCGCGGGCCTGAAAACGTCACGCTCGGCGCGGGGAACGTGGCGAGAATGACGAACACGGCCTGGGGCGCCGTCTTCGTCAGTATGGAACCTGGCGGCGACACGAGAGTGACGTTTACGGCCCGGGACAGGCGCCCAAACACGCCGCCGCTTCAGCCCGGCAGGCCCAGGCCGACGCGCGGAAACTCTTCCGCCATCCTTGCCCCGACGATCTGCAGCGCCGACGCAGGCCGGAGCATCACCTTGAGCTCTGTGATCAGCCCGTCCTCGTCGAACGTGAGCTTGTCGATGCCCTCAACCTGCTTGCCGGAGACCTGCGTTGCGAACTCCAACATAGCCACGCGGTCGTGTTCGTCCTCGAGCTGGTGCACGTACCGGAAGCCCCGCTCGCTTCCCAGGACCCGCTCGGCCGCTCGCAATACCTTCATCACCTGCTCACGGCCCTCGTACGGCTTGAACAGCACCGGGCTTCGGAACGTGGCCTGCTCGTGGAACAGCGCGCCAGCCTGGTCGATGTTCCCCTCTTCGACGGCGGCACGGAAGCGATCGGACAGCATGAGCAGGGAAGCGTACAGGCCACAAAGCGGAGGCTCGCTAGGCTGCCGTGAGTGCTGACCCTTGGCCAGTTCAGGGATGTACTGGTTCGCGCTCGCAAGCAAGGAGCCGGACTGGTCGGGGGCGCGTGGATCTTCGTGGTCTCGTTCGCCATGCTGGTCAAGGAGTGGGTGGCGCCCACGCTCCCGATCCCACTGCTGCTTGCGCCGCGTCGAATGTTCTGGGTGCGAGACCGCGCGCAACTCTGGAACCTAGACGAGGTCTGGCTGCAGAACGAGTACGACCGGTTCGCCGGCGAGCCCGATGTGGTCCTCGATCTCGGCGCGAACGTCGGCTCAAGCTCAACCTGGTTCGCGTGGCGATATCCACGAGCGCGGATCATCTCGGTCGAAGCCGATCCGCTGAACGTCGAGCTGCTGCGGCGCAACGTGGCCGCCTACCCGCAGATCACCGTGGTCGCGGGCGCCGTTGCCGCCGAGGCTGGGACAGTCGGGATTGAGCGTGCGCAGTACAGCTGGCTGACGCGAGTGAGCGGCGACGGCGATGTCCCGGCCTACGCCCTCGCCGACTTACTCACCGGCGTTGAAGGACCGGCGGCTGTGAAGATGGACATCGAGGGGTCCGAGTGGGCGGTGCTTCCCACGATTGATAAGCGGATCAGCGAGGTCTACGGCGAGTGGCACGCCGACCCGGCGGTGCCCGACCCGGAGGCGGAACTGGCTGCGGTGGCCTCGGCGGTGGGGATGAGATCCGTCCCAGCCGAGAAGGAGCGCTTCCACTGGCTGCGGGATCCTTCAGTTGAGCGAGCCGCTCGGGGTCGATAAGAGCGTTGATGGCGGTGATCTCTGCACGCGTCTCCGCGCGCGGGCAGAAGTTGTCACCAACTGGATACCGCACGGACTGAGGCGCGGCGTCAGTGCACCTCTTTGCCGCCAGAGACGTTGATCGCCTGCCCGGTCACGAACGAGGCGTCGGGTCCGGTGAGGAACGCGATCGCCGCGGCGACCTCATCGGGCGAGCAGGCCCGTCCCATCGGGATCTCCGCGACATAGTGCGCCCGGAGGGACTCGGTATCGCCCTCGCCGGCGAGCTGCCGCGTAGCCCTCGGTGAGCTCGTCGAGCATGTCGGTCTCGCAGATGACCGGGCAGACGCAGTTGACGGTCACCCGCTCACGCGCCAGCTCGAGCGCGAGCGACTGCGCGAATCCGACAACACCGAACTTCGACGCACAGTAGTGGGCGATCCCCGGCTCGCCGGTCTTCCCAGCGTCCGACGCGATGCAGATCACGCGGCCGCGGTCGGATGCGCGGATGAGGGGCAGGCACTCCCGCGTGACCAGGAACGTGCCGGTCAGATTGACGGCGATCACCCGATCCCATTGCCGCTTGCTCATGTCCCCGACGCCGACGACATCGATCACCCCGGCGCAGTTGACGAGGACGTCGAGGCGGCCGAGCTCGGCGGAGACCGCCCCGACCATCGACCGCACCGAAGACTCGTCGGCACATCGCACCTAATCGCGAGGGCGGGGAGCGCCGTCCAGTCGCCGTCCGCGACGTCGGTGCCGACCACGTGGAAGCCGTCACGACCGAGGCGCCTGACCACGGCACCTCCGATTCCCCCCGCGGCGCCGGTCACGAGCGCGACGGAGGCTCCGGTCGTCGACGCTGCCGAGACGAATCTATCCGGCGACGAACGCGTCGATCAGCGTCACGACTTCGTCGGGTCGCTCGAGGTGGGGGACATGGCCGGCCTCGGGGACGATCTCGACTTGCGCGTCGGGGACGACACGGCTGAGCGCATGCGCCTGGCTGACGTGGAAGACACGATCCTCAGCGCCCCAGATGACGAGGACCGGCACGTCGATGTCCGCGAGCGCATCGCGAACGTCAAGCCGTTGCACCGCCCCGTCGAACGTGCTGCGGGCCACCGCCCGCACGGCCGCGTGCACGCCCGGCTGAGCGAGCATCCTCGAGTGCTCGGCGACGCCGGTCGATGTCACGAGCGCGCGATCGTGGAAGAAGAGCTCGAGGATCTCGCGTGATCCGGCGTCCGTAGCCTCGGCCTCGAGCAGCCGCATGAGCTCCGGGTCTGAGTCGTCACCCGCACCGGCCGGGTCGATCAGCACGAGCCTCGCGACGAGCTGCGGCGATGCCGTGGCCACCAGGGCGGCCACGGCGCCACCGAGCGAGTGGCCGGCGACCACGGCCGGCTCATCGCAGACGGCGGCAACCGCGTCGGCGATGGCGCGCGCCAGGGCGGTGGGGGAGTAATCGCAGTCGCCGGGATCGGGCGCCGAGCTGGCACCGTGGCCCGGCAGGTCGACCAGGATGATTCGATTGCGCTGCGACATCGCGTCCGCGACGCCCTGCCAGGTCATGAGCGATCCTCCGAGCCCGTGCAGAGAGCACGAGCGGTGGACCGTCGCCCACCGTCAGCACGTGGATGCGGTGGGGCCCGGTCTCGATCCACGTCTCGCCGGCCAGCTCGGGCGCCGCCGCCGGGGCAGATTCGCCCTGCGCCGCCGCGGCATCACGCTCGACGTCCTCGAGCGTGACCCGGCCGCCCGGTCCGGTCGGCCTCACGTTCGCGAGATCGACACCGAGCTCGCGCGCGCGCTTGCGCGCCGCCGGCGACACGGGGGTTCGGCCGCCGGTGCGCGACGAGCGCTGCCGCCGCGCGACCGACCCGGCGGCGATCGGCGCGGGGGCCGGCGCCGCCGGCTGCGCAGCCGCCACGATCGCGTCGAGCTCTTCATCGCTGACGGTCTCCCCCGGCGAGCTGAGCACGGCGACCGGCGCGGTCACCGGGACCTTCTCCCCCTCGGTGGCGACGATGCGGCGCAGCACGCCGTCGTGGGGCGCATCGACGTCGCTCGTCGCCTTGTCGGTCTCGACCGTGAACAGCGGCTCGCCGGCCCTGACCTCGTCGCCCTCGGCGAGAAGCCATTCCGTCACGGTGCCCTCCTTCATCAGGAGGCCCCATTTCGGCATAGCGACGATCGTCGGCATGAAGGCGCTAGTGCCCTGTTTCAGAAATTGGATGCCAGTCAAGCGGCCCCTGGCGCCGCCGCGGTGCGTCCTCGTCACCTCGCGCAGCGCTGCTGCGCGTCGGCTCCTGCGTCCTTCTGCGGCGTTCGCCAGTGACCACTCTTGGTGCCACCGAATTTCCGAAACAGGACACTAGAGAAGCTCGCCGACCTTGGCGGCGATCGCCTGCGCGCTGGGTATGTATGCCTGTTCGAGCGGTGGGCTGAACGGCACCGGGGTGTGCGGTGCCGTGATCATCTTGATCGGCGCGTCCAGTGAGTCGAAGCCCTCGTCGGCGACGACCGCGGCGATCGTCGCGGCGACGCTGCACAGCGGGTTGTCCTCGTCGACGATCACCAGGCGATGAGTCTTCTCGACCGACGCGAGGATCGCGTCGGTATCGAGCGGCGAGAGCGTTCTGGGATCGAGCACCTCCGCGGACACGCCCTCGCCGGCGAGCTGCTCTGCCGCCTCGAGCGCGGTGTGGACCATGCGCGAGATGCCAACGATGGTGACGTCTTCGCCCTCACGCTTGATATCGGCACGCCCGAGCGGGATGGCCTCGTCTCCCTCCGGGACATCGCCCTGCATGCTGTAGAGCAGCTTGTGCTCGAAGACGATCAC
The DNA here is from genome assembly GCA_963737535.1 of uncultured Solirubrobacterales bacterium. Classification (GTDB taxonomy): domain Bacteria; phylum Actinomycetota; class Thermoleophilia; order Solirubrobacterales; family Solirubrobacteraceae; genus Palsa-465. Next base: position 157,249 of record CAVTTU010000008.1, on the reverse strand, counting down.
GAGATCGTCATCGGCGATCGCCGACAGCAGCAGTCCCTTTGCGTCCGCCGGCGTCGACGGAGTGACGACCTTGATCCCCGGCATGTGAGTGAACACCGAGTAGTGGCAGCCCGAGTGGTGTCCGGCCGCGCCGAGTCCGGCCCCGATGGTCGTGCGGATGACCAGCGGGCAGCGCGCCTTGCCACCGAACATGTAGCGCAGCTTTGCGCCCTGGTCGAAGATCTGGTCCATGCAGACGCCGAAGAAGTCGACGAACATCAACTCGGCGATCGGCCGCAGGCCGGTCGCCGCCGCGCCAACGGCAGCGCCGATGAACCCCGACTCGGTGATGGGCGTATCGAGCACGCGCCCGCGCCCGAACTCCTGCACAAGCCCCTTGGTGACACCCAGCGCGCCGCCCCAGGCCTCGTCGTCCTGAAGGTGATCGACTCCCGCGCCGCCGGCGACGTCCTCGCCAAGCAGGATGACATCCGGATCGCTGCGCATCGCCAGCCTGATCGCCTCGTTGACGGCCTCCGCGTAGGTGAGTGTGCGCGTGACGACGCTCATCGATCCGCCTCCTGATACGAGACGTAGACGTCGGTGAGAACCTCAGCCGGATCGGGCCACGGCGCCGCGCGCCCGGCGGCGTATGCGTCGGCAACGACCTGGCGGGACTGCTCGCGGATGGCCGCGAGCTGCTCGCTCGTCAGGACCCCCTCGCTCTCGAGATGCCGGCCGAAGCTCGTGATCGGGTCCCGCGCCCGGAAGGTGGCAAGCTCCTCGTCGGTCCGATAGGTGGCGGCGTCGCCCTCCTCGTGACCAAAGAAGCGGTAGGTCTTCGCTTCGATCAGCGACGGCCCGTCTCCCTGCCGCGCTCGGGCGATCGCCTCGCCCGCGACGTCGAACACCGCGAGCACGTCGAGGCCGTCGACGATGTGACCTGGGATCGAGTATCCGACGGCGCGGTTGGCGACGTCGGGAGTCGAGCAGTGATAGGTGAACGGCGTGGCCTCGGCGTACTGGTTGTTCTCGCAGACGAACACGACCGGGAGCTTCCAGATCGCGGCGAGGTTGAGGCTCTCGTGGAACGTGCCCTGGTTGGCGGCGCCGTCGCCGAAGAAGCAGATGGCCACGGCCTGGGTACCGTGCACCTTCGCGGTCAGCGCCGCGCCGCAGGCCAGCGGGAACCCCCCGCCGACGATCCCGTTGGCGCCGAGCATCCCCTTCTCGACATCGGCGACATGCATCGAGCCGCCCTTGCCCTTACACAGCCCGGTCGCCCTCCCGAGCAGCTCCGCCGCCATGCCCTCGATCTCCACATCCTTGGCAATGCAATGCCCGTGGCCGCGATGCGTGCTCGTGACGTAGTCACCGTCGTCGAGATGCGTGCAGACGCCGACGGCGACCGCCTCGGAACCGGCGTAGAGATGAACGAATCCGGGAATCAGACCCTCGGCGAACTCCCGGCTCGTCGCCTCCTCGAACTCGCGGATGAGGGTCATCCGTTCGTACATTGAGCGTAGGGTCACGGGCGTGCCCTCGACGGGGCGTGGCTCGGTGAGCGCCATAACGATTCTCCTTCCGACGGCGACCGCTGGCCAGGACAGGGCGAGGCCCCAAGGCGGGCGGCAGGACGGGCCCAATCTACCATCTGTGCCGTGTCCGAAATGGCCAATGCATTTGCGGGTCGGTGTGCGATCGTCACGGGGGGAGCGTCGGGAATCGGCGCCGCGTGCTGCGAGCTCCTGGCGGAGGCGGGCGCGGCGGTCGTGATCGCCGACCGCGACAGGGACCTCGGCGCAGGGTTGTCTGAGCGGCTGAGCGCGCGCGGCGGGCGGGCGATGCACGCGACTGTCGACGTAACCGGCGCGGAGGAGTGTCAGGCGGTCGTCGGCGAGGCCGTGCGCTGGGCCGGATCGCTCGATATCGCCGTCAACGCCGCGGGGATCGCGGGGCCCAACACCCCGATCGTCTCAATGTCCGATGACGATTGGCGTGCGGTACTCGCCGTTAACCTCGACGGCGTCTTCTTCAGCATGAGAGCGCAGCTCGAGCAGATGGCCCTCCAGGGCCGCGGTTCTGTCGTTAACATCGCCTCGATCCTGGGGCTCGTCGCGCCCGCCGCAGAGCAGGGAGCCGGCTATACCGCCTCCAAGCACGCGGTGATCGGGCTAACGCGCGCAGCTGCGCTCGAGCACGCCGGCTCCGGTGTGCGCGTCAACTGCGTCGCACCGGGGTACATCCGCACGCCGCTGCTCGACGGCGTCAGCGAGTCGCTGCTCGAGGCCTTTCGCACGCTCCACCCCGCCGAGCGGCTCGGGCAGGCTCGGGAGGTGGCGGAGGCGATCGTGTTCCTGGCCAGCGACCGCGCCTCCTTCATCACCGGCGCCGTGCTGCCGATCGACGGCGGCTACACGGCGCGATAGGCGTGCCCGGCATCGGCGCGTCGCGCGAGCGGGCGTCAGGACAACGCCAGGCGAAATCCCCCGTCACCGTCGACGATCGTCACCGGGCCCTGGTGTAGCGCCCGGCGTCGCGCAACTCGCAGGTGAACGCGTTGCCGATGACGACCGGGCCGTGGTTGGGGCAGTCCGCGCGGGCGGAGCTGGCCTCGGGGCAGGGAGGCCCGAATGCCGCGCTCCACGTTGTCGGCGAACATCTCGTTGGCGACCAGATGGATCGTCCCCGGTCATCGAGCTGGGTTGCCCGCAGGCTGATGGTCTGACCGTACCGCAGCGTCGCCGAGCACCGGATGACGGCGCCCTTGGCCCGCTCGGCGTGCTGCGGGCAATGCACGGAGCCCACGGTGAAGTCGGGATGCGCGTCGAGCGCCGATCTGATCTCCCTCGCCAAAGCGCCGGTGTTGTAGCCCGAAGTCCCGCAGGCGGCGAGCCAGACGATCGTCGCCAGCGCTGCGCAGACCAGCGCGAGGCTGTGCATCCGCCGGCCCGCGGCCGATCTTCCCGGTCCTCTCTTCCGCGATCTGCAACGACGGGGTCGCGGCGGCGACCCTTCCCGGAACGCTCCGATACGCCGATGTCACCTGACCAGGGCGTGAATCTTGACATCGACGCCATACCAAGTATACGCTTGCAGGACTGACGGGTTGTTGTGTTGTCCTACAATTCACATGAGCGGCGGTATGCCATCTGCGCGACCTGCGACGCCTGGTGTCTGACCGCAGTCTCGGTCCGCGGCGAAGAGGTCAGGGCCGTGCGTGCGCTCGATCCGCGGCCCCTTCATGCCGACATCTGCATCAAGGGCGTGCATGCGCCCCAAGCCTTTGCTCATTCGCGGCGCCTGCTGCATCCGCTCAGGCGGGTCGGAGAACGCGGGTCGGGGCGATGGGAGCCCGTCGGCTGGGCGGAGGCGATGGACGACATCACCGGTCGTCTGCGCGACTTGGTCGATGAGCACGGGCCGGAAACCCTCGCCGTGTCGTCGAGTCCATGGAACATCACGGCTGACAACGGCGCCAGTCGGCGGTTCATGAACCTGCTGGGATCGCCGAACTGGATCAGCCCAGTTGCGCTGTGCGCCGGCAACACGGCGGCGGTGAACCGCATGGTCTACGGCTGGTTTCCCTACCCCGACACGGAGAACGCACGGTGCGTCGTCCTGTTCGGACATAACCCCAAGAAGCACAGCTGGACTCCGGTGTACAACGCTGTACGGCGAGCGCAGCGCGATGGCGCCAAGCTGATCGTGCTCGACCCTCGCCGGAGTGAGAACGCGGACGTGGCGGATCTATGGCTCCCTCTGCGACCGGGGACCGACGCGGCCATGTGCTTCGGCTGGTTGAAGGTCATCATCGACGAGTGTCTCTACGACCGCGAGTTCGTCGACCGCTGGACAATCGGGTTCGACGAGTTGCGCCGCCGAGTCGACGAGTATCCACTCGGGCGGGTGGCGGCGATCACTGGAGTGGATTCGGAGCTGATTCGGGCCGCCGCGCGAATGTATGCCGCAGCCCGCCCGGGCGTGATTCCGTGGACACCGATCACCGACCAACAGCGCAACAGCACGTCGGCAATTCGCCTGATCTGCTCACTGCGTGCGTTGACCGGCAACCTCGATGTTCAGGGCGGCGAGCGGCTGCACGGGTTCAATCCTGACGTCGTGTCCGAGAGCGAGCTCGAGCTTCATGAGCTCTTGCCACAGGGGCAGAAGGACAAACAACTGGGAGCGGATGAGCACCCCGTCTTTACCTATCGCGGGATGGAGGCGCTCCGAGAGCCGACTCGGCGGTCGTGGGGAACCGAATGGGCCAACCTACTGTCCGGCTGCTACATGGCCAACCCGTCGGCAACGTTCCGGGCGATGGCTGACTCGGAGCCGTATCCGGTGAGGGCGTTCTTCAGCCTCGGGAACAACACGCTGATGAGCTACGCCAACATGCAGCTGGTCTATAGGGCCCTGATGAACCAGGACCTGCTCGTCGTCCACGAGCACATCATGAGCCCAACGGCCCAGCTTGCCGACTACGTACTCCCGGGCGACTCCTGGCTCGAGCGACCGGCCCTACTCGATGGCATGGGTTGGACCGCGAGTTACCGTGCCTCCCAGCAGGCGGTGGACCCGCCGGGGGAATGCCGCAGCGTGTACGACTTCTGGCGCGAGCTCGCGTTGCGTATGGGATTCGGCGAATACTTTCCCTGGGCGACGTTGGATGAGTTGTTGAACTGGCGGCTCGAGACAACGGGCCTGACGTTCGAAGAACTAGGGGCGCGCGCCGCTGCCTATGCGCCGGCGCCTGTCTACCGCAAGTACGAGTCGACAGGCTTTGCTACACCGTCCGGGAAGGTCGAGCTGGCGTCCTCGGTTCTGGCCGGGCTCGGTTTCGATCCACTGCCCTACTACCGCGAGGATCCTCCGCCCGACCCGCGGTTCCCGCTCTGTCTGATTATGGGCGTACGGGAGGACGAGTACTTCCAGACCGGGGGAAGGCACGTTGAGCAGCTGAGGCGGCGACGGCCCGAGCCCGAGATGATGATCAACGCGCGAGAGGCCGCCCGTCTCGGGTTGGCCACCGGCGACTGGGTCTACGTCGAGGTCTCCCATGGACGCATCAAACTTCGCGTCAGCATCACGGATCGCATGCCCGACGGGGTCGTCCGGGCGCCGCATGGCTGGTGGAAGCCGGAGATGCCACAGGGCAAGGACGCTCTCTCGGGGGCGTGGGAATACGCCGACGGGCTTCTCTGCTCCGATGCGCCCGACTTTCTAGACCGCGAGCAGGGCATCCCGCACTTCAAGGGCGTGCCGTGCCGTGTCATCAAGACCACGGCACCGCACGCCGACGCTGCCAACCAGACCGTCTCGGCGCGTTCAGCGACGCTATGACCCGGCGGCGTCTTGGCTAGACCAATCCAGCGCCTCCAGCTTGGGCACGATGTTCAGCTGAAGCGTCTCGAAATACGTCATCAACTCCAGCAGATGCCGCTTCGCCTTCGACACGGACCTTGCGAGCAGCAGATCGCAAATGACCCGATGCTCGGCCACCATCGCTCCCGGATCATCATGCTGAGGATCCACCCGTAGCAACACGCTGGCATGGAACACGGCCTGGGCTGAGATCGGCTCAAAGAGTGCGTCGAATCGTGGGCTTCCCATCAGCCCGACGATCCGCGCGTGGAACTCAATGTCGCGCTCCACGAACGCCTCACTGGCGGGCTCAGCCGCAGCAGCCATGGCATCCATCGCCTCCTCGAGGCGTCCAAGTGCCTCGGCCGACGCCGACCGGCAGGCATCCACTCCGGCACCCTCGACAACTCTTCTAACGAGGAAGAGGTCGCTGACGGACTCTGGGGTCAGTTGTGCCACGCGCGCCCCTCTGTGCGCGGCGACGGATACGAGGCCAAGGCCTTCCAACTGCCGCAGCGCCTCTCGCATCGTGTTTCGCGAGACCCGGAGCTCGCCGGCAAGCGCCTGCTCCCGCAACGCCGTGCCTGGCGCAAGCCCCCCGGCGAAGATCGCCTCCTTTATCAGCTCGGCGACCTGATCCACCGTCGTGGCCCGCTCGAGACGGAGCGAGCCCCTGTCCATCCGCATCGACCCAATCTACTCAAGAGCGAACACGAGCGCCTGCCACCACGACGGCGCGCTTCTCACTACTAGAGCGGTTGGAGGTGGATTGGCAGGCCGTCGCCGGGGACGGGTCCGGTGGCGATGACCATCGGTGGTTCGTATCCCGCGGGGATCGTCCAGAAGAATCGGAGGAGCATTTGGTGGAGGATCGATTTGACCTCCATGCCGCCGAAGTGAAGGCCGATGCATTTGTGAACGTGGCCGCCGAATGGGATCCAGGCGAACTTGTGCGATTGGTCCTCCCTGCGCTCCTTGGAGAAGCGCTCCGGATCAAAGCGGTCCGGATCTGACCACCACGGCGTCATCCGCTGCGTGGGAAACAGGCCAAGCGCGATGAGCATTCCCGCGGGAACGTAATGGCCTTGGATCGAGGTGTCGCAGATCGTCCTGCGGAAGAGCTGGCCGACGGGAGCGAACATCCGGAGCGTCTCTTTCATCACCATGTCCATCGATTCGAGCGTGTCGAGATCGTCGTAGTCGAGCACTGGCTTGCTCAGCGCCAGGGACTCCTCGCGCAGCCGGTGCTGCCAGTCGGGATGTTTGGCGAGGAAGTACGCCATCATCGAAAGCGTTGCCGTACTGGTGTCGTGGGCGGCCATGAGCACGAAGATCATGTGGTTGACGACGTCCTCGTCTGAGAACCGTTCGCCGTCCTCGCTTTCGGCTCGGCAGAGCACGCTGAATAGGTCTTGGCCATCGCTGTCGCGCTTGGCCGGAAGCTCTGCGCGGAAGTACTCCTCCAGCGACCGACGCCCGACAAGACCGCGATGCCACAGGCCGCCCGGCACGTCGGCGCGCACCACCGCGGCGCCGCCGTGGACTGCGTCGACGAACGACTTGTTGAGCCGATCCGCTTGCGGCCCAAGCTGCGCACCGACGAACACTTCGGTTGCCAAATCGAGCGTCAACTGCTTGACACGGGTGTACAGGGGAAAGCCCACGGCGGGTTGCCACCGCGTGAGCCCGCGATCGATGCTTGGATTCAGCGCGGCGAGGTACTCGAGCAGCCGCTCGCGTTTGAACGCCTGCTGCATGATCCTGCGATGGTGGCGGTGCTCGTCGAAGTCCATCAGCATCACGCCGCGCTCGAAGAACGGCCCGATCACGTAGTCCCAGCCCTCACGGTTCGAGAAGGCGCGCTCGCGGTTGGTCAGGACCTCCTCGATCGCGTCCGGCCCCAACGCCACGACCATCCGGGTGGCGAAGGCGTCGACCCAGCTGACCGATCCGAATCGCTCTCGCTGACGGCGGGCGAACCCGAGCATGTCGCCCAGGAAGCTGAACGAATGACCCACCAACGGCGGCCCGTGCTCCCCCACCACGGGCATTAGCCCGCTTCCCCCGGGCGGATCCGCCAGTTCCTGCGTTCGCGACGGGACGCGCCGGCTGACGGCCGCCGCGGCGCCATGCGCACGGATCACGAGTGTCGAGGGCACAGCGTCTCCAATCAGTTCGGCCGTCTGCTCACATACAAGTGTCCGGGCGCGGTCGCACGGTCGGATTGCATCGCGTCAATCGGACCGCTGTCCAATCAGCGACGTAGCCTACGTCGCCGTGGCAAAGGTACGTGGCCTCGCGGCAGCCTTAGGACGTCAGGTACCCGACTCGACGAAGCTGTGGCAGCCGGGGCTGCTTGAGGCCTGATAGGCCACGTCGCCGGTCTGTGCCCGCTCGCGGGCGCGGAGCGCGTGCTCGGACTTGACCTCAGCCGCGACCCATGTCATATGCGCGTCTTCGAGCACGCGTACTGCAATCACAGCCAGGCCGTGGCTGGTGTTCCGATTGATCTTCGCTGGGATTGTCATGGGATGTTCATAAGCCTGGTGGACTCGTCGACGCGATCGTAGGTGCGCTCCGAGTTTGCTCGAAACACGCAACGCGTAGTCCGCGACAGGATGAACTCGTAGTCGCGGGCGTGTCGATACTGCCGAGAAGGTCCGACGCGAGAAGCCCCGGCCCGAGGGGACCAGACGAATTCTCACCGACGGGCGGCAGCTGTCGCAGGGCGGCTCTGGCCGCCGCGGAGATACGGCCACGCTGCCAGCAGATCTCTTCGCTGACAGCCTCCGGCCGGGGCGGCGCGGCCAGTCCAGCCGCCTTGGCGGCATACGCGTCGGCACCCAGGGCGTGCGCGCCCATCTGAGGGATGCTTGGCGCCTGCCCGGCCGCTCGGGCGGCGGCCACCGCCGCGGGAGCGCTCACCTCACGAGCGGCGGCATGAGCGACGAAACGGCGGCGGGCCTCTCCGACGCCAAGTTCGCCACGGGCAAAGGCCCGTAGCCGGGCGATGGCATCACGGGGGCGGCTGTCCCCCGGAGCTTCCACCTCGAACAACCCCAGCACCCGCTCCGCGCAGTCCGCCGCCCACACCGCGACGATCCGCCGGTCCGCTTCGCTCAGTGTCTGCGGAGAACCCACAGGCTTATTGCTGACGTTCTCTTGACTAGATTGGATCGGGATGGCGAGGACTCTGGCATGGATTGGCGATGGTGCGCCCAGGATGGAGGTCGCGCACGTCGCGCAGCACGACAACAGGCTGACTGCCGTCGGGACGCAACTCGGCGCCGTCTATGAGCTGCGCTACCCGGCTCGAACCGCGCGTGTTGTCTTTGGAGCTTGTCGGAGAACGCTCCCTCGACGTACGACTCGGTGCTGCGGACTATTTCGACCTCGGCTGGTCCCCACTGTTCAACTCGCTGCCGGTCATCGGTGACGAGCTACTCGAGCTGGGCCCGCCGCGCGTGTACAAGATGCGTTGGGTCGACGTGCCCTCGCTTGAGATCAGCATCTCCGAGCAGCTATACGAGCCGCTTGGGAACGGTCTCGTTCGTTTCACAGCCGGGAGCTTCACCGCAGACATCCAGTTCGATGAGGACGCGTTTGTCGTTCACTACCCAGGCATCGCCAACCGACGGCTAGTGTCCACTCACCACTGAGTGGTTTCGCATCATCGCTTCCGTCCGCAGGCCGCGGACACGTCAGCGAAGCCCCGCTTCCACTCGGCGACGAGCATGTCGCCCCGAAGCGGTGAGCGCCCCAAAACGCGGTAAGCGCGCATGACTAGGCCGTGGGGTTCGAGCGTCGTTTCGGTGCTTGGGGCATGATGTGCCGATGCGAACGGTCACGGTCATAGAGGCCCCGACGAGCGCCGGTGGCTACGCGCCCGGTCAGGAGGATGGTCCCCGGGCGCTGCTCGAGGCCGGCCTGGTCGAGCGGCTGGAGGCGGCCGGTGTGGCGGTGGGCCGCGGCGGGCAGGTGACTCCGTTTCGGTGGCGGCCGGACCCGGACAACCCCAGGGCAGCGAACGCCGGTGCGGTCATCGACCGTGCCGGCCAGGTCGCTGCGCTGGTGCGATCCTCGCCGGCCGAGGACACGATTGTGGTCCTCGGAGGCGACTGCACGGTCGGTGTCGGCACCGTGGCCGGCCTTCGGCATCGTGTCGAGCGGCTGGGTGTCGTCTACGTCGATCGGCACGCCGACCTCAACCTGCCCGACAGCACGGTCGACGGGGCCTTGGACTGGATGGGGATGGCGCATATGCTCGACATCGACGGCGCCGTCGACGGGCTCGCGGCGCTCGCCGGTCACCGACCAATGTTGAGTTCCGAACAGATCAGCTTCCTCGGGCTCGGGCCGCACACAGACTTTGAGGCCGAGGTGATCTCCGATCGTAGGCTGCCGGTCGTCGACGTGCAGATGGCCGCATCTGATCCGCTGCGCAGTGCGCGAGCGGCGCTCTCCCCCCTTTCGGCTTGCGACGGTTTGGCCGTGCACTTCGACGTCGACCTCGTCGACTTTCTCGACGCGCCGCTGGCGGAGAACACGGATCGCGGCATCGCCCCATCGCTGACGGCGTGCGGAGAGATGCTCAGCGAGCTACTCACCGACGCACGCGTGCGCGCGCTCACCGTGACCGAGTTCAACCCACACCATGGATCTAAGGACGGGAGCACCACCCAACGCCTCCTCGAGATCCTAGTGAGCTGCCTCGAGTCGTCCGATTAGCGGGCTTGCTCAAGCGACGTGTTGCGTCCCGCAACCGGAGCCGTTCACCCCTTCGAGTCGTCCGATGGGTGCACGGAAACGCGAACCGCGGCTCGCGCCCGGCCTGCGCGGATCAGCGCAGCGCCTCGACGTCGGCGTCGGTCAGCTCCACGTACGCTGCGTCGAGGTTCTCCCGTAAATGCTCGAGCGAGAGTGTGCCCGGGATCGGCAGGGTCGTCGGCGAATGGCGCAGCAGCCAGGCGAGCGCGACCTGCTTCGGCGTTACACCGTGGCGGGCTGCGATGTCGGTGAGCGCCGCTGAGCCGACGCCGCGCAACGGGAAGTAGGGAACAAGCGGAATGCCTTCGCTGGCGCAGTAGTCGACGACCCCCTCGTGCTTTCGCTCGCTGAGGCTGTACTGGTTCTGGACAGCGGCGATCGGCACCACCTGGCGAGCCGCGCGGATCTGCTCTCGACGCTCACTTCGGAGATGCCGACGTTGCGGATCCTGCCTTGGTCGCGGTACTCGGCGATCACGCCGAGGCTCTCCTCCAGCGACGTCTCCGGGTCGACGCGGTGAAGGTAGTAGAGGGGGATCACCTCGGTCCGCAGTCGCCGAAGGCTCTCCTCGATCTGCGAACGAAGCACCTCCGGACGCCCCTCGCCCCGGTTGTAGCCGCCCTTCGTAGCGACGACCACGCTCTCGGGGATGGGATTGAGCGCCGCGCCGATCGTCTCCTCGCTCTCCCCGCGTGTATAGAGGTACGCGGTGTCGATGTGGCTGACGCCTGTCTCGACCGCGTCGCGAATAAACGCGACGTTCTCGGGAGTGTTCTTGAGCCGGTTGGTCCCGAGGCCGATCCTTCCAACCTCGACGTCGCCGAGCCGCAACGTCTTAGTCATCGTCGCGCTCCTACGATGTAATCGATCACCCGCTTCCACGGGTCGCCGGTCCGAAAGCTGCCCTCGACCTCCTCGCGCTGCGACAGGCCGCCACGCGAGAGCTCGTCCTTGCGACTCGGCCCGGTCTCGCGCGCGTGATTGGCGGCGAGCTCGACTCCGTGGGGAACGGCATCCGGTAGATAGACCGCCCCATGGATGCCGTCGTCGGGCATGCCCCACACACTACTGGTGATTCGATCACTCAAAGCGGTGCGCGCGAGCGCCTCCACGGCGGGTAGAGCAGCCAGGTGACTCGACGCGCGGGCGCATCAACGCCCCGAGGTCGCCGATGCCGGAGGTCACCTGGACGGGAGCGGCGCCGAGGGTCTGCCCGCCGGACTGCCGAGGTTCGCCACTTCCGCATCCAGTTGCGCCTGCTGAGCAGACTTCACCTGGTCCTGCCTCGCTTTGAGAGCCGGGACATCGAGCGCCACCTTGGACTAGTCAGACGGGTCATAGCGGATCGGAACGATGTTCCCTTCGTACAAAAGTGCCGACGTCGGGGGCCACGAGCCCGCCCTTCTTGAACTCGGCCGTCGAGCCCTCCGGAAACTTCACCCGGATGGTGACGTGGAGATGCCATTGCTGCGGGCTTTCCCAACCTGACTTCACGACGACGCCCTCGGCCTGCGCACCTTCCTCGTAAAGCTTCGTATGGCTCGGGTTGGACGCCTGCTTCGCCACGATTCCGAGCACGGGCGGTCGCCGATGAGGCATCGGACTCCCAGGGTCGCGACGGTGGTTCAGGGACTGCTCGGGCTGCGGAGAGTCCGATAGGTTCGGGTTGTGCAGGTCAACGGCATTCAGCTTGCGGTCGCCGAGTACGGCCCGGCGGACGGACCGGTCGTGGCGCTGCTTCACGGGTTTCCTGAGCTCGGGTTCTCGTGGCGCCACCAGATCGGGCCGCTCGCAGCTGCGGGCTACCGGTTGCTGGTGCCCGATCTCCGCGGCTTTGGAGAATCCGACGCGCCAAGCGCGGCGGAGGAGTACGCGATCGACGTCCTCGCGCGGGATGTGCTCGGCCTGCTCGACCACGCTGATGCGGAACACGGAACGGTGATCGGGCACGACTGGGGTGCTGACCTGGCGTGGAAGACGGCGTGGCTGCACCCCGAACGGGTGCGCGCGGTCGGAGGGCTGTCGGTCCCGTTCGCGCCGAGAGCCCCGGCGCCACCGCTCGGGCTGATGCGTGCGCACTTGGGCGCGGACTTCTACATGGTCTGGTTCCAGGAGCCGGGCGTGGCTGAGGCGGCGCTCGAGCGTGATGTCCGGCGGACGCTGGCCACACCGCGGGTGTGGGACGCGGCCTGGGCGGCGGATCTCGAGGAGAACCCCCCGACGCCCCCGTTCCTCACCGACGCCGAGCTTCAGGTCTACGTCGATGCCTACACGCGAACCGGGTTCGCGGGCGGGCTGAACTACTACCGAAACCTCGATCGCAACTGGGAACGGACCGCTGCCCTGGGCGAGCGGCGCATTACCCAGCCCGCGTTGTTCCTGACTGGTGAGCGAGATCCGGTCCGTCGGTTCATGCCGGCGGCTGTGATGGACGGCTGGGTGACCGACCTGCGCGTGAGCGAGGTGATCCCAGGCGCCGGCCATTGGCTGCAACAGCAGGCCCCCGAGCTGGTCACCCAGCATTTGCTGCGGTGGCTGGAATCCGTGCACTGAGCCACGCCGACGCGCGGCCGGCTCAGTGGCTAGCACCCCGTCTCGCTGGTCACTGCCGCGTCCGAGCAACGGTCTGCGGTGATGATCTGCTGCGCCACGCTGAGTGATCGCATCGATGGTCACGCGAACGCTCGCTCGGCTCTAACCTCGCAGGCCCCGACCCAGCAAGGCATACATGAAGCGAACGAACCGAGCGGGAGCGACGGGACTCGAACCCGCGACCTCCGGCGTGACAGGCCGCGTTTTCCTTACTTACTTCATTTTACTTTTTTATCCTCAATTTTCTTTAACTCTCACCTGTACATTTAATTCATTCTCTCTTTCCTTACAAACACTTTTTCTCTCCTCTAACTTATATTCATTACTTTTTTTCTTTATATTTACTTCATCTTTCATAACTTAACTACTTCCTCTTTATATCTTACCACTTACTTCACTTACTCACTAGCTATTTCCAAATTATTACTTCTCTATCAAACCACCACTCTTCTTCTTTTTCTAGAATTAATTCCTTACCCAATCATCCCCTTCCCTTATACTAGCTAACTTAGCACTACTTAACATTTACATTTCTTTGTGCTAGATAAATAAAACACACCACCAATTCCACTAATCGCTTATCATACTCTAACAGCTTACTCTCATTATCCTTCACATTTTCCTACCTCAGCTTTACCTCATACTCAAATCATTCACCAACCTTCACTTCGAGCTTACCTTCATAATCATCGCCTATTACTACCTTATCCACTTTTACTACCTAAAGATACACCAAAATACGCTATCGCTACTCGCATACCAAACGCCTTTCGCTTGAGATCTGCATATCGTCGCCACGTTACTACATATCATCCGCTACTTCGAGCTCATAAACTACCAATACGCTAACATCACCAAGCTCGTACTGCTTTCACACCACAAAACACCTAATTACTATCACATCCTCGACACTATCGAGCGCATAAGCGAGCTCGCGCGCTCACAAACTTCCCATACCAATGTAAAGTTCGCTACGCGCAACAACGCCCTCGCTAAATAACTCGTCTGCCAAAAAAACGAGATCGAGCTGCTAAACCGCTACATCTTAAATCGCGCGGTCTACGTCCGCAACTACCTCGACGTCCGCGAGTGCGCGATGTTCATGATCCTCGTCGCGCGGTGCCTAGAGCGCATCGCTGGGAACACCATCGACATCGCCGAGCAAACGGTGTTCGTCGTCACCGGGTTGTTTCGCGAGTTCGTGAACGATCGCAGCCCGCATAGAAAGCCGCGCCTGCTGACGACCGAGAGCGACGTTCTGGCGTCGGCCGGGTTCTGCAAGATCGCGCAACGATCCAGGCACTCTCTTGGACCGCACCCGGCGGCTTCCCTTTGGGCTACAAACAACATACTTCCTTAGCTCCCAGCGCTAACTATTAAACCTACAGCGTTATAGCATTCACCTATTTCCAATGCGCACCACGAGCCCCGCCTCTACTATCCTCGTTCACATCCACTTCCCGCGTGAGCTTCACTTCATGCTGTGTCAGATCGCTCGCGATCAGTATCGAAGCCTGAGCGCCGAGGTGCGTCGTGCCTGCGCCGCGCACGTCGAGGCGCGGTCCGTATTGCCTGCGGCACACGTTCGCGACCGAAGCGCTGGCCGCGGGCGTCTCGCATCTTCGAGCTAGCGCGGCTGATGGGCACTTGCGTCAAGGTGATCGACCGCACTTACGGGCACCTCGCTATCGATTCTCAGGACGCGATTCGCTCACGCCTTGAACGCGAGATCCGTTCTAATGGGCGTCTTATCTGGCGTCTTTCGACTCCGAGAGTACTTAGCTCGGAGGGCCTAATCCGATGTGTTTACTCGCATTCGGAAGCGGGAGCGACGGGACTCGAACCCGCGACCTCCGGCGTGACAGGCCGGCGCTCTAACCAACTGAGCTACGCCCCCTTTGGGGGTCTCCAAGTATGGCAAGAGAGATTCGTGCTCGTCCGCCGCAACTTTCGAGACGCTGACGAGTTTAGGAGGTCGAATAGGCTCCCGGAGGACGCACCCAACCCGGCCGTGAGTGCGTTTGGGATCAGCGACGGGGACCCGGATGGGGTCCTCGTCGTGGTTAAGGGGTGCGTGCGGGCGAGGAGGGCTGCGCGACTACCGCCCCGACGCGGCGCCGGGCGCCGCTGGAGGCGTGGGCGAGCGCCGGAACGCCCTCCGGACGCCCTCGGGCAGGTACCAGTTCCAGCGCCCGAGGAGCTTCATCGTCGCCGGCACCAGCAGCGCGCGCACGATCGTGGCGTCGAGCAGGATCGCCGCCGACAGTCCGATGCCGAACTCCTGCAGGCCGACGAACCGGCCGGCGGTGAAGCCCGAGAAGGCGGCGATCATGATGATCGCCGCGGCCGTGATGATCCGGCCGGTGTGCTCGAGTCCGTAGGCGACCGCGTGCTCGTTGTCGTGGGTGGCGTCCCACTCCTCGCGCATCCGCGAGAGCAGGAAGACCTCGTAGTCCATCGACAGGCCGAACAGCACGGCGAACAGGAAGATCGGGATCCAGCCCTCGATCTGCGGCGAGCTTCTCAGTCCGAGCAGCGTGTGCCCCCAGCCATGCTGGAACAGCATCACCAGCACGCCGTAGGTCGCGGCCACCGACAGCAGGTTCATGAACACGGCCTTGATCGGCAGCACGACTGAGCGGAATGCACGCAGTAGCAGGAAGTAGCTGAGCACCAGCACGGCCGCCACCAGCCAGGGGAACGCGACGTAGGCCTTGGCCAGGAAGTCGACCCCGAACGCGGGCGCGCCGGTCACGACCACGTGCACGCTGCTGGGAAAGTGCGCGTCGGGCACGTACTGGTTGCGTATTCGGTCCACGAGGGTCATCGCCGTATGGGTGCCGGAGTCGCTGTAGCCGGCCGCCCGCACCTGGGCGATCTGGTTGGTCGGAATCGAGCAGGCTGGCCTGATGGGCCCGCGCCGCCGGGAGTAGCGCCGGCGCCGCCACCGTGCTCGGGTCGATCTCGCGGTCTGAGCGCAGTGACCGCGCCAGGCGTACCTCGGCGGCGCGCACGCTTGGCGCCAGCGCGTCACCGGGACGACCCGTGTCGATCACGACCTGGTGCGGCGCCAGGGCGCCCGGCCCGAGCGTCTTCTCGAGCACGATCAACCCGTCGGTGGCGTTGGTTCCGCTGGGAATTCCCCGGTTATCGCCACCGGTCAGCTTCAGCTGAAGGGCGGGGAACGCGATCGCCAGCATCACCGCGGCCGAGCCGACCAGAACCGGGATCGGGTGTCGCATGATCATATGAGCGAGCCGCGTCCAGAAGCCGCGGTCGCTGGCGGCTCGCCGCGCCAGCACCGACTTCGGCACGATGCGCAACGAGTTGACGCGCCGGCCCAGCAGCGAGAGGAGGGCCGGCAGGAGCGTGGCGGAAGCGAGCACACTCACGACCGGGACGAGCAGGCCTCCGATCCCCATCGAGCGGATGAAGGGCAGCGGCATGAAGGCGAGCAGGGCCAATCCCACCGCGACGGTGAGACCCGAGAACACGGTGGCTCGGCCGGCCGTCGCCATCGTGGTGACCAGCGCGTTGTGGGGATCGTCCTGGCGCTCGAGCTCCTCGCGGAAGCGGAACACGACGAGCATCGAATAGTCGATCGCGATTGCGATACCGATCAGCGAGACGATGTTCGTCACGTACGTGGCCATCTCGAGCATGTGGGCCACGATCCACACCCCGCCGAGGGTGGTTGGGATCGTGATCGCGGCGAACGCGAGCGGAACGGCGATTCCGCCGAGCGTCGCGAACATGAACCCCAGCACGATCAGCGCGATGGGGATGGCGATCGACTCGCCGCGTGCAAGATCTTGGTTGTAGAGCGGTTGCGTGTCGTGGTTGATGGCCGGAAAGCCCGTGACGTACACCGTGGCACCGGGTATCTGCCCCACGGCCTTGCGCACCGCCGGCGTTCGGTCGGAGGCGGGCGCATTTTCCAGCGACGTGTTGACCTGGACGTAGTCGACGCCGTCGCCGGCGGGGAGCACCGTACCGGCCTTGCCGTTGGCCAGCACCGCGGCGGCTCGCCCGGCCGCGGCGTCCACGGCAGCGCGGTTGACGGCCCCGTTGTTCGAGCGCACGACCAGGGTGAAGGCACCGTCGCTCCGCTCGTGGAACCGCGTGCGAAGGATGTTCAAGCCACGTTCGGCATCGGATCCCGGCACGCTGAAGCGGTTGGAGAGCAGCGAGCTGAGGCTCGATGCCGCCATCACGCCGAGCACGGCCAGCACGACCCATGTCACCAGGACCACACGGCGATGGCGTACGACTACCTCGGTCCACGCCGCCATTGGCTGCGATGTTAGGACCAACTACCTACGGGCTGTGTGAAACCCATCCACCGAACACACGTTCTAACTCCATCGCCACCGCAATGGCCACGTGATCCCGGTCTCGGGCGGCCGCGACCTGCACGCCCAATGGCAAACCGCCATCGGAGAGGCCGAGCGGAACCTCGGTCACCGGGACCCCGGCCAGGTTGAAGACCGCCGCCGGCGTCAGCAGCCACGAACGCCCGACGGTGCGTCCGTGCACCGGGGCGACGCGGGGGTGCGCCGGGTGCAGCAGCACGCCGTCGCCGATCGTCTCGACGAGCTCGGAGCCCAAGTCCCGGGCGGACTGCAACAGCCGCTGGCGACGGGATCCCTTCATCTGGGGCAACCGCTCGGCGGCCAGCGTGAGTCGGGTCGGCATGGTGTGGGTGCCGCCGGGCCGCATGAGTCCTCGCCAACTCGGCGCCTCGTCCCCGGCCTGGAGCAGCAGCTCGGCCGTGGTCTGGGTGGCGCCGTCCTGGAGCGTGACCACGTAGGGCAGGGATGCGTGGCGCCACGACGGTAGGGATACCCGCCGTACCAGCGCTCCGGCGGCGGCGAGGGCTCCGACCGCGCGCTCGCGGGCATCGCGCAGCTCGCGACTAATCGACTGCAGCGAGCTGCCCTCCACCGTGACGACGGGCAGCCCCTCGATCGAGACGTCGCCGGGATCGCCCAGGTGCACGTCGCGAGCCTGCGGATCGCGGCCATCTGGTCCGGCCATGATCCGGAGCAGCGGCATCAGGTCCTCGCCGCGCCGGGCGATCGGGCCTGTCTGGAGCATCGCCGCCGCCTCGCCTCCACTGGGCGGGAACATGCCCGTGTTCGGGACGACACCGGGCGACGGTTTGTGGCCGAACACGCCGCAGAAGAAGGCGGGAACGCGAATCGAGCCGGCGATGTCGGCGCCGACCCCGAAGGGCGAGCCACCACAGCCCACCGCCGCGCCCTCCCCGCCGGACGAGCCGCCCGCGGTTCGGCGGGCATCGTAAGGATTGGATGTGCGCCCGTACAGCCGGTTGGCCGTCTCGATCCACAGCGTCAGCTCAGAGGTGTTGGTCACTCCGAGGACGATCGCGCCGGCGTCGATCAATCGCTGAACCGCCGGGGCGGTCTCCGAGCTCCGGAAGTCTCGCCGCGCGATCAGACCCGCCGACTGCGGCATACCCTTGACGGCGATCGACTCCTTGACCGTGAACGGGACGCCGAGCAGCGGGGGCAGGGCCTCGGCCCCCGCGCCTGCCAGGCGCGCGTCGGCCCGATCCGCCTCGCGCCGGGCCGCGTCGAAGCGGTCCGCGACGACGGCGTTGACCCGCGGCGCGCAAGCCTTGTGGCGCTCGGTGTGCGCCTCCACGACCTCCCGAGACGTCACCTCGCGTCGGCGGATCGCTCGCGCGAGCTCCAGCGCCGACGCCTCAGTCAGCCGCCTCATGACGCGGACTCAGCAGAGCCATCAGCGTCCGTACGAACCGCTCGTAGCGCTCGGGCGGGTACCGATCGGGGTCCGTGAGGACCATGCGTCCCCACTCCTCCGCCAGGTCCCGGATCGCGCGGGCCGTCAGTTCGACGTCGAGGTCGGCGGGGAGATCGAGGCGGGCCATCGCCCATCTGACCATCGACTCGATCTGCTCCAGCACCTGCATCCGGTTCCTTTCGACGTGCTGGCGCACCATCGAGGGGGTGCCGGAGGGCGGCAGCAGGATGATCCGCCAGGTGGCGGGCCGGCTCGCCACTCCGTCGAGGAACTTGCGCAGGCCGCGGGCCAGCAGTGCCTCGGGCTGCAGGTCACCAGGATCGTCCGAGACCACCAGCTCGAGTTGCTCCAGGGCAAACCTCTCCTCGCGCTCGACCAGCGCGTACAGGAGCCGGCCGAGGTTCGGGAAGTGGTCGTAGACCACCGGCCGGGTGACGCCCGCCTTCCTGGCGATAGCTTCGATCGAGACGCCGCTGTAACCGCGCTCGATGATCACCCCGAGCGCTGCATCGAGCAGCTGCTCGCGGCGTAGCTCGGGCGCCATCCGAGGTGCGTAGCGTCGCCGAGGCTTCGCCTCGAGCTCAGGCGGCGGGGCTGCCGGGCGGGGCGTCATCCGGCGCGCAGGCTATCTGAATAGGATCCGTGAAATGGCTACCTTCACGCTGCGGGCCTCGGTCGGCGCCCCAATCGACACCGTTTTCGAGGTCCTCACGGACCATCGCGGATACGCGGCGATGACGCCGCTGCGCTCCTCGACTCTCGAACGCGAGGGCGACCCGCCGCCCAACGGAATCGGCGCTGTCCGACGCCTTGCGTTGGCCGGGCCGCCGATCCGGGAGGAGGTGACCGCCTTCGAGCCGCCCACCCGGTTCGCCTACAAGTTGCTCTCGGGACTGCCCGTGCGCGACCACACCGGGACGGTTGAGCTCACCTCGGGCGGCCCGGGAACGGCCGTCAGCTGGAGGGTCGAGACCACGCCCAGCCTTCCGGTGCCCGACGAGCTCTGGGCAGTGCTCATGCGGCCCGCAATCAGCACACTGCTCAGGGGCGTCGTCAAGGAGTCCGAGCGCCGCACTGGCTCCCGATAATCGCCGGCTGCTGATCAGGGTCGGCGGCCGCGGGTTCGTCGCACAACCCGGTCGAGGACATCGTCGTCCCAGCTGATGCGTGCGTAGCAGGCGGTACCGCTCGGCTGCGACGCGCATATAGGCCTCGGTATCGGTCCCGTCCCCGATCAGCTCAGCCTCGCGCAGCATTACCACGACGGGTCGGTACTCCTGCTCCAGCCATGCGCGGGCCGTCTCAGCCCGATTCAGGGTCTCCACTCTGTCCTGCATGGCGCGGAATCCCCATGCCTCGACGCCCTCGGCCAGCTCCGCGTAGTCCCACGGATCCGACAGCGAGATTTCCGCTCTGGCCGCTTCGGTCAGTGGAACCCGTTCGAAGAACACACGCTCGTGGCTCTTGAGCGCCAGGTCAGTTAGGTGGGTGGCCCGGTCGGCAGTGATCCGGGTGATCACCTCGGTTACGTACGCGTCGATGTCTGCCCGTCCGAGTGCGCGCGCCACCGAGACCCGATGGTGACCGTCGCGGACGAAGTGGATTTCGCCGACCCGGACGAGATCGACCGGCGGCAGGGGCTCGCCGCGCCGCATCGCCGTGGCGATTCGCTCCCACCGACTGCGCACCCTCCCGGACGTCGGGCGGAAGCGGCGATCGAAGTCGCGTCCGCGGTCGACGGTGCCGAGAATCCCGTCCAGCGCCACGACCTGGAGGCCGAGGGCGCGCTCGCTCACGAACCCGAGCGCTTCGACCACCTCCTCGTAGGGGAGGATCACCCCGACGTCGTCGGGCTCGCCCCGCAGCCGAGCGATCAGCCGCGCGGCGGCCGCGCGGCGGCGCGCACGCAAGAAGTCATGCTGCGCATCCACCCCAGGCATGCCCGTGGAGCGCGACAGCGGCATGTGGCGCAGGTTACGCCGTGCTCGTCTGTGGCTGGGTGGGGCTCGTCGGCGTCTGCGCTGGCGCGCTGCCATTGCCGCCGCGGTTGCCCGAAGCGAGCAGGCTCTTTGATGACTCGAGGTCGAACAGCTGCAGGTGCTGCGCGTCGAACCACAGCTCGCTCTCCTGCCCCTGTCGGACCCTGCTCTCGGCATCGAGGCGCGCCACGACCTGGCTGCCTTCGTGCGAGTGGGGCAGGTCGGCCGCGCCGGCATCCTGCGCCAGTTCCTCGAGCTCGGAGGCCGACACTTTCTCGGACTCGACGACGAAATAGGCGTAGAACTCGCTGCCCATCGATTCGAGCACGTCGATCTTGGCCTTGAACGTATGGCCGCGGGAGGGGTCGTGGACCAGGCTCGCGTCCTCGAAATGCTCGGGCCGCAGACCGGCGATGACGCCGGTACGGCCGCCGCCCTTGCCGGACTCGAGGCTCCGGCGCAGCTCGTCGGGGATCTTGACCGGGCCGATCGGCAGCTTGATCGTGTCACCGTCGATCTCGCCGGGCAGGAAGTTCATCGAGGGGGAGCCGATGAACCCGGCCACGAACAGGTTGTTGGGGTGGTTGTAGAGCTCCCCCGGGGTGCCGACCTGCTGGAGCACGCCCGCCCGCATCACCGAGATCCGGTCACCGAGGGTCATGGCCTCGGTCTGGTCGTGGGTGACGTAGATCGTGGTTGTGCCCAGATGCTGCTGGATCCGCGCGATCTCGGTCCGCATCTGCACGCGCAGCTTGGCATCGAGGTTCGACAGCGGCTCGTCCATCAGGAACGCGCTCGGGTCGCGAACGATCGCGCGACCCATCGCCACCCGCTGGCGCTGGCCGCCCGATAGGTTCGCCGGCTTACGGTCGAGATGCTGCTCGAGGTCGAGGATCCGCGCCGCCTCGCTGACCTTGCTGTTGATCTCTTCCTGGGGCGTCTTGGCGAGCTTGAGCGCGAAGCCCATGTTCTCGCGTACGGTCATGTGCGGGTAGAGCGCGTAGTTCTGGAACACCATTGCGATGTTCCGGTCCTTCGGCGCCTTGTCGTTGACCACCGCGCCACCGATCTTTAGCTCGCCGCCGGAAATGTCCTCGAGCCCCGCAACCATCCGCAGCGCCGTCGACTTGCCACAGCCCGACGGGCCGACCAGGATCATGAGTTCGCCATCCGGGACGTCGAGGTCCAGGTGCTTGACGGCCTCGAAGCCGTCTGGATAGCGCTTGGTGATGTCCTGAAACTCGATCTCAGCCATAACAGCGAAGCTCCTTTGCTAACCCTTGACGGCGCCGGCGGTCAGGCCGGACACGATCCGGCGCTGGAATATGAGGACGAGGATCAACACCGGCACGGTGACCACCATGGCCGCGGCGGCGATGTCTCCGTACGGCACGGTGAACTGGGAGACCCCGGGGAACGACGAGATGGCCGCGGGAACCGTCTGGGCGGCTGACGTCGAGGTCAGCGAGATCGCGAACACGAAGTCGTTCCAGCAGATGATGAACACGAGAATGAAGGTGGTTACCAATCCCGGTGTGGCCAGCGGCACGATGATTCGCCGGAAGGCCTGGAAGGGGCTGGCGCCGTCGACCTGCGCCGCCTGCTCGAGCTCCCAGGGAATCTCTCTGAAGAACGCCGACAGGATGTAGATCGACAGCGGTAGGGCAAACGTCATGTAGGGGATGATCAGTCCCGGCCAGGTGTCGTAGAGCCCGATCTGGCGCCACAGGTTGTACAGCGGGCCGACGAGGGAGATCTGTGGAAACATCGCCACGCCGAGCGCTATCGCGAGGATGGCCCGCTTGCCCGGGAAGTCCAGGCGCGCGATCGCGTAGGCCGCGGCCGATGCGAGCATCACGGCCAGGACGGTGGCGATCAGCGCGATCCCGATCGAGTTCCGCAGCGCGCTGGTGAACGTCCCCAGCTTGAAGATGTCGGAGTAGTTGGACAGGGTCCAGTGGTGCGGGATGAAGCTGCCGTCGGTGGCCGACGCCGAGGTCTTCAGCGACAGGAACAGGATCCACAGGACGGGAATGAGCGAGATGACGACGACGACGAAGATCGCCACCGACCATCCGCTGTATTGACGCGCGCGGTGACTCATGCCTCATTTCCTCCCGGGGCGGCCGCCGCTCCAAACCCCTTGAGGAACACGAACGCGATCAGCGACACGAGTACGAACAGGAGCACCGAGACCGCCGAGCCGAGGCCCAGGTTGAGCCGGTTGAGCAGCGTCGAGTAGTTGAGCATCGAGATCGATTCGGTGCCCTGTGCGCCCTGACCGAAGATGTAGATCGTGTCGAAGATCCGGAATGCGTCGAGCGTGCGGAACAGCAGCGCGACGAGAATCGCCGGCTTCATCAGCGGCAGCGTGATGCGCACGAACCGCTGCCAGGTCGTGGCGCCGTCGACTCGGGCTGCCTCCTGCAGCTCATCCGGCACGAGCGCCAACCCGGCCAGCAGGAGCAGCGCCATGAACGGCGTGTTCTTCCAGACCTCGGCGATGATGATCGCCACGTAGAGGCCGAACGTGTGGCTCAGCGGGTCGCCGGTCAGCCCGAGCAGCTTGGGGATCCAGCCGCTGTTGAGCGAGAACGCGAGCTGCCACGAGTAGGCCGCGACGACCGCGACGATCGCGTAAGGAACCAGCGCGATGCCTCGGACCAGGCCGCGGGCGAAGATCACACGGTGCATGATCAGGGCCAGGCCCATCCCCAGCACGAACTGGATCGAGACCGAGATCACCGTGATGATCACCGTGTGCAGGACGTCCTGCCACCACACGGGCGCGCTCAGAACGTGGCCGTAGTTGGCCAGGCCGATGAATTTGTTCTGGCTCGGGAAGCGGAGGTCGGCGCGCTGGAGCGAGAGGACGAAGGCGTCGATGATCGGATACGCGGTGACCGCCAACATCACGATGAGCGCCGGCGCGACCAGAATCGCGGCCAAGCGGCGCTCGCCCTTCGCCCGCTCGGTCAGATGCCGGCGCCGCGGAGCAGTCGTGCGAGCAGGTGCAGCAACAGCGCCGGTGCTCACAGCAAGGCTCCCGAGGACAGGGACAGCTTGATCTCGTTGCGCAGCGTGCTGACCACGTTGCTCGGGTTGATATTCGAGGTCGGCGACAGCGCCTTCTGAATGGCCAGGGTGACGTCGGCGTATGCCGGCGTCTGCGGACGCAGACCGTAGGTCTCCAGCTGGTCCTTGATCAACTGGTGGAACGGATACGCCTTGTCAAACGCCGGATCTCCATAGATGCTCGCGTCCACCGGGGCCAGGCCTCCCTTGATCGCGTCGGTCTTCTGGTTGCCCGGCTGGGTCAGGCACTTGATCGCGTCGAAGGCGAGGTCCGGATGGCTCGAATGCGAGGAGACGGCGAGGTTGTATCCGCCGATCGAGACGTGCGGCTTGATACCCGGGACCACCTGGGGGAAGGGCGCGTAGCCCATCACCTTGGCGACCTTTGGGTTGGTGCTCTGGGCCGAGTCCCAGACGAACGGATAATTGATTTCGAAGGCCGCCTTGCCGGCGTCGAAGGCCACGTCTGACGGACCCTCCTGAGCCACGTTGAGCGACGGATCGGCGGCTGGCGAGGAAGCCAGCTCATGCATGATCGACGCCGCCGTCTCGGCCGACTTGCCAACGTCGACCTGATTGTTCGAGCCAATGATCTGGCCGCCCGCCGAGTCGACGAGCGAGTTGAACCACACCGTTAAGCCTTCGTACTCGGCGCCCTGCTCCTCGATGTAGTGCGGCTTGCCCTGCTTGGCCAATGCCGTCGCCTCCGAGATCATCTGGCTCCACGTCTTGGGTGGCGTCTTGACGAGGTCCTTGCGGTACCACAGCAACTCGGTGTTGGAGTTGATCGGGACCGCCCACATCGTGTTGCCCACCGTCGCGGTCTTGACCGGTCCGGCCAGGTCCTGGCTGCGGATCGAGGACGCCAGCGATCCGGGCACGGGGACGATCCACTTCGCGCCGGCGAACTCGGCGGTCCAGTCGACGTCCATCGCCAGGATGTCGATCGACGAGTCGTTCGCCGCCAGCCTCCGGACCAGCGAGACGCGCTGCTGGTCCGATGCCGTGGAGAGGAAGTTGATCTTGATGTTGTACTTCCCTCCAGAGGCCTTGCTGCAGCCAGCCGCGGCCTTGGCAAACGAGCCCGACGGCTCCGGAAACACGTACCAGTTGAGGGTGACCGGACCCTTGCCTGACCCTCCGCACGCCGCGAGCAGCAACGTGACCGGAATCGCCAGTAATGCAGTTCGTGCCCTTCCCAGAGCGCTCAAGTCTCTCCTCCTATCGGGCCCGGTCCTCACCCGAGCCGATAAGGGTTCTTTCCCGTCCGCGCGGTGGCTAAACCCAAGGCGCGTTGTGATGATTTGCCCGATGCAGGCACCGTCCCGACTCGCCTCCGCAGGTGGCCAATTCGGGCAGCTGGGTGCGACGGTGCGCCGAGCTCCTCTCCTAGCGAATGTCTTGCAGGCGGCGCGAGCCGTCGCCGCACCTGACTGGCTCATCGCGGCCGGCGCGATCCGCGATGTCGTCTGGGATGCGATCCACGACCGCCCGCTGTCGACACGCCACGCGACATCGATCTTGGGTTCTTCGATCCGGCTGACCTTGGGCCGGCGCGCGAGGAGGCGATCGGACGCGCCCTGTGCAACCGTGCGCCCGGCCTGCCATGGGAGGCCAAGAATCAAGCCGCCGTGCACATGTCGTATCCGCAGCGGTTCGGAATCGAGGTTGGCCCATTCGGCTCGTGCGCCGATGCGGTGGCCACGGTGGGAGAAGGGTTGGCGGGAGCGCTGGCCACAGATGCGCTATCTCCCATCCGACGGTCACCCGCCCGGCGCGAGGTCCGACCGGCGCTGAGACGAACGTCTGTTCGGGACGATACCCTCGGCCGGCCGATGACATCAGCCTCGGAGAGCGCAGCTCTGGTCACCCTCCTGCGGAGTGGCAAGCGGCCCTGGCGTACGTATGCGGAGCTCGTCGAAGAGACCGGGAGCGCGATCGCCGTGCTCGAGGAGGAGCAAGCGGGGCAAACGAGCCTGTTCGCAGTGGGCGACCTGGCGGAGACGGCGGCCCAGGTCGAGGGCTGGCAAGACGCCGGACTCCAGTTGCTGACGGTCCTCGACTCCGAGTATCCGGAGAACCTGCGCGGCGTCCATGACCGTCCGCCGCTGATCTTCGTATCGGGGCGACTCGATCCGCGCGACGCTCGGGCGATTGCTGTCGTCGGGGCTCGGCGCGCGTCGCCGGCGGGCGTCAACGCCGCCGGGATGATCGCCACCCACCTGGTCGAGGCGGGGTTCACCGTGTTCTCAGGGTTGGCCGCCGGGATCGACACGGCGGCCCACACTGCGGCACTCACCCGCGGTGGACGTACGGTCGCCGTGATCGGTACCGGCATCAATCGCGCCTACCCGCCCCAGAACGCGGAGCTCCAGCGCCAGATCGCTGCGCGATGCGCGGTCGTGTCGCAGTTCTGGCCCGACGCTCCACCCACTCGCCAGAGCTTTCCGATGCGCAACGCGGTGATGTCGGGGATGACTTTGGCCACGGTTGTCGTCGAGGCCTCGGACACCAGCGGGGCGCGGCTTCAGGCGCGCCTCGCGCTCGGCCAGGGTCGCTCGGTATTCCTGCTCGAGCCGCTGCTCCGAGAGGAGTGGGCGCGGCAGTGCGCAGCGCCCGGGGCAGTCGTGCGAAGCCCGCGCGAGATCACGACGATCATCGAGCGGCTGACCTCGCCGGACTCGCTGTGCAGTGGGTCTCCTGGGAACGTTGTGCGTGAAATGGCCAGGTCCGAGGGCCGCAGGCCCCGGACGCAGGATCCGACGTGCACCGGGGTGCACGAGGATCCGAGGACAAAGGCCAGCGGTCATCCGGGCCGGCCATTTCGGGTGCATGCCGGGCTAGCGCCATGCCGAAGGTCGCCGAGCTGACCGCCCTGTACGGGAATTTCATGCTCGCCCCCCGGCCCGGCCCCGACGTCTGCGACGTCTGTTTCAACTTCACCAACGGCTATTCGCGGTGCTACGCCTGCGGTCACGGACAGCTCTGGCTGGACGCCGTTGCGCCGATCTCCTACAGCGTGGCCCGCGAACAGCTGCATCACGCGCTGAAGGGATACAAGCGGCTGGATGGCGAGGTCGCGCGGCGATTTGCCGTCGAGCTGGCCGCCGTGCTCTGGCGGCATCTGGTCCAGCACGAGCGGTGCGTCGCCCGTGCCGCGGCCGCCGAGCGCTTCGAGCTCGTCACCACGGTGCCGTCGAGCGATCCCGAGCGGGATGCGTGCCATCCCCTGCACCGGATCGTCGGGGAGCTGGTCGCCCCGACCCGCGAGCGGTATCAGCGCCTGCTCGAGCCGGGGTCGGCTGAGGCGGCGACGCACGAGTTCCACCCCAGGCAAATTCGCCGCCGCGCGCCAGCTCGACGGGAGCTCGGTGCTACTGATCGACGACACATGGACCACCGGTGCCAACGCCCAGAGCGCGGCCGCCGCGCTCAAGTCCGCCGGAGCCGAGCGGGTCGCGGCCGTGGTCATCGGCCGCCACCTGAACCGCGAGTGGCACGAGAACGATCGCCGCCTGCGCGGGATCACGCGTCCGTTCGACTGGGATCGCTGTGCGCTGTGCGCGCCCCCGGCGCCGGATCGGACCGTGAGGGGCTAGCTGGCGCGCTCAGCCGGCTCGGCAGCACCAGCTGCGGCGGGCTGAGGCTCGGGCTCGTGCGCGGGGGCCTCGGTGGGCTCCGGCGCTGCGGCCTCCGTGGGCACCGGAGCGGCGGCTTCCGTGGGCACCGAAGCGTCGGTATCGGTGGGCTCCGGCGCGGCGGGGCGAGACATCGCGGCGAACGGAGACAGCGGAGGACTGGACTCGTCGATCGGCTCCGCTTCTGCTGTCGCATCGTGCTCCGTCGAGACCGGCTCGTGGACCTCCGCGGGCGCCTCGTACGCTGGCTCCTCGACGGGTGGCTCGTACGTCGGCTCCGGATCGAACGCTGGCGGCGGCTCCGCAGTCGCGGTTGCCGTGGACGAGGTCACCTCGTCGTGGTGATGCTCGGGCTCCTCGCCGCTGAGCGCGCCCTTGAAGTCACGCAGTCCGCGGCCAAGCGAGCGCCCAACCTCGGGCAGTCGCTTCGGCCCCAGCACCAGCAGCGCGATCACGAGGATGAAGATGAGATGGGTTGGTTGAAGAATGTCGCCGACCACGTCAGACACTTTACCCGGTAGACGGGCTACCGGTTAGGGAACTCGTATGCCTTTATTACGTCCGAGCAGGCGGAATGGATCAGGAGGCGACTGGCTGGGACCCGCTCGGCGTCGCGCGAGCGGCCCTTCTCCGGCCGGATAGCGGTCCGTCGCCGGCCCGTCGCCTACTGGTTTACCGTAACTTTGACCGATGGGCTTCGGGCCGGCGCGAACGGGTAGTCGCTCTCCTTCGCCGTCGCCGCCCAGAGGCGGTAGGTCTCGCTTCCATTGCCGCGCAGGAACGTGTAGGTGCTGCGGAACGTCCCGTTCCGCGCCGTGTACAGATGGCCGATTTCCGTCGAGCCGCCCTTCCACCCGATGCGCAGGACGACCACCTCACCCGAGGGCGGTACGTAGCCGCCCCGTACCCGCCCGGCAATCTTGATCGTGTCGCCCCAGTGGGTCCGCCGCGGGCTGAGGCTCATCCTGACCGAGGCCGGCACGACCAGATGCACGACCGTGGACAGCGACGGCTCGACGGTCGCGCTGCCGCCAAAGTACGCGCGGACCAACCGCGACGGCCCCGGCCGCAAGCGAGCGCTCCAGCTCCCATTGGCGTGCGTCGTAACAACCGCCGCAGCCCTGAACTTCTCCTTGCCGTTATCCGGAGCGGTCAGCACGACGACGCGCTGATGGGCAAGCGCCGTGCCCTGGGCTGTTCCTAGCCAGCCGCTGACGGTGGCGGTGGCGCCGAAGCGGATGCGTTTCGTTCGTTCTCGGACGCGGCTCGGCATGACGCACTATGTGCCGTGTCGTCCAATGGCCATGCCTCCGTACGCGCACCGTGACGACTCTCGGGTGGCATCGCGTCTCGGTGATCGTCTGTGTTTGAGCGGGGACACGAACGCGGACACGCTTACCGTGAAGACGCTCAACGATCCAGTGGGCCGGAATCCGAATTCGCTTGCTGCACTCTTCCGGCACCGGAGTTTGTTGATGACCCGGACGAACGAGACGGTGCTCACGGTCGGTCGACGGATGTTGATCGTCCATCTCGCCGGTGCTGATACCCCGCTCTTTCCGCTGCTGTCTTTTGCCCGGTTCATCGCTACGCACGCAACACGATGTGCGCCGATTCCGTCGACGGCGAGCCGGGCCGTCGAGCCGGGGTACCACTTGGCGGCGCGGAGTCGACTGAGCACAAGATGCCGGCAACGCCAGAGGGCCCCGCCGTGGCTGTGGCAGTTATGTGCTGTGGCCCTGTTGTGGATAGGGCATAGCGGGCGCCGGAGAGCCGCACGGTAGGCGAGACGTTGTCGACGAAGATCCGCTTCGTCCAAGATTGGTCGGGAGTCCATACGCTCGCGGCATTCATCGCCCTCAGCGTCAGCGTGAACGCGCTGTGCCCATGCGACGCATAATCCGATGTGTTGACCGATTGCGTGAATACCTGATCAGGGCACTGATGCCATGAGCGTCGATCGGGCGCTGCTGTCGATCCGTTTAGCGTCACACCGCCCGCCAATGCCTGTGTGCGGCAGACTCCTGACGGATCGGTCGCGCGGAACTCGATTGGCCAGTCACCCCGCACCCACCCTCGCTGAGACCAAAGATCTGGCCCACGCATGACTGCGAGCGACGGGGCACGCTTCTCCTGGGCCTTCAGTTGGATCTCGTAAACGTTCAGGCTCGCGTGATTCTTCTTGGTGCACGATCGTCGGCGGCAGATGATCTGCCAGCCAAAGAATGGAGATTTGAAGTGGCCATTCCAGTCTGCCCACTTCCCGATCTTGGAGCTGCCGCCCTTCCAATAGAAACCTCCCCCATGACCAGAGCCGTTGTTGATCCCGACCTGATTCATCTCGAACGGCGGGACCCATGCTCCGACAAGCGTCAATCCTGTTGGAGCCGTTGTTCGCCAGCCAGCTCGACTGCCCGAGGATGCTCTCCCTCTCAAACTGATCGATAGCCCTCCCGTAGGACAAGGAGGTCCGACTTTCACCTCGTAGCCCGACCCTCTTACTGGCTGCATTACTCCGGCGCCGGGTGTCCACGTCCCGCAGACCCAGACGGAGAGATTGCCTGCCTGGGCGGTCGACGAAAGCGCCAGCCCGACGAGCCATGTGCTCGCGCAGAGCGCGAGATAGGCGATGGCGTTCGCCCGAGCGTGCTGAAAGACCCGATTCATTCCCTGCCTACCTCCTGGACCGAGATGAGATCACACGCGGCCGCGAAGGAGAAGAGGAGCGGCTCGAAAATTGACGCTTACGTGACAGGCCGTGACGGTTCGGTGACACGCTGGAGTTCAGCCGAGCTTTCCGGGTCCGAACGGCGCGCCGGGACCGACCGGACCGCTTGGCTGCCCGCCGCCTCCGCTACTGCCGCCACTGCTCCCACCGCCACTGCTCCCGCCGCCGCTGCTCCCACCGCCGCTGTTCCCGCCCCGCTGCTCCCACCGCCGTCGTTGGTCACCGAGCTCGACTGGACGGTCTCGCCTGCGGATCCGCTTGTCGCCGGAGCCGAAGCTGCCGAGGCGGTCGTGCCGCCGCTGCTTGTCGCAGTAGACGCGGACCCGGTCGTCGAGCCACCGCTTGACGCGACGTAGGACGTCGTGGGCGCCCCAGGCCCCGTGGGACGCCTTATGAGTCTTATGGGAATGTCGCGCCGGCGCCCGTCGGACGGACCGACGCGGTGGCACTCGGATGTGGGCGGCAATCTCTCGACTCGCGTGCGGGACGGCGCTTCCGATCCAGCGCCGCAGGCTCCCGAACTCCAGCGGGTGGCCCGGCGGCTTGGCGGTCGCCAGAGTTGGGACGCCCTGCCCGGACTTTTCGATCAGCAGATGGCCCAACAAGAGGCCGACTCCCGCGGCCGCCGTGAACAGACCCAACGCCAGCCGGACCCGGCGCCACCGCGCCGACGCTGTCTGCGCGGCGGGCGCCCTCGGCACCGACCGGGAGACGCGGCGAGGAAATCGCGGTGCCCGATGGGGCCTCGCAACCCGATCCCGACGCGCCCCGCCAATCTTCTCGACGGGATGGGCCTCAGAGGCGGCCCCGTCGACCACACCTGAGAGTGGAGCCTGCAGGGCGTCTTGGACGGCGGCGGAATCCTCGCCCCAGAAGTCGTCGGCACTCGGGGGTGCGGTGAAGGTCGATGCGGCCTGGGTCGGTGAATCGGCGGCCGGCCCGAAGGGAACTAGGTCCTGGCGCGGGCCGATCCAATCGCGCGGGAAGCGGACGACGTTGGTCTCAGCCTCGGTTGGCTCCCTGCCGTCTCCTGAATGGGGGCCTCCCGTTTGCACGGATTTGCAGACCTTCTCTCCCTGGCCGCGACTCGATGACGTCCTCCAGGGCCGGTACTATACCTGTTGAATTGGTTCCAGTTTGTCTCAATTAGACAAAATGAGTGTCGAGCGCACCGATATGGAGGAGTCCTTCCTGACCGTGGCCGATGTGGCCGCGATGCTGAAGCTGAACCAGCAGACGGTGCGCAACTGGATCGATCAGGGTTCGCTGCCGGCGTTGAAGGTCGGGCGGCGGGTGCGGATCAGGCGCTCGGATTTCGAGCGTTTGCTGGCGGACAGCTCATTGGGTGCACCAGCGGGATCGCCAGACACCGGCCCAAGCGCCGAGGACTTCTGGGGGGGTGAGCCGGTCGGGCTGGCCGAGCCCGGTCCGACGACTCCAGGTTCGACCGACTAGCCATGAGCTTCAGCGATGACCTCGATCGGCAGCGAGCCCAGATCATGCGTCGGGTCCGTGAGGCGAGCAATGCGTGGGCGGGCGCCATGCGCAACCACAAGCTCGCTCCGCCGGATGCCGGGTTCGCCTCGCGGTTGCGAGCCCTCGCCGAGGCGGCATCAACCGAGCACATCGCGTGGGAGCACGCCCACGCAGCCGGGCTCCTCTGGCGACCCGTCCCCGGCGCCGAGAACGCCGAGCCCCCTTATGAGCTCCGACCGGGCACCGGGCGACGTGGCCCGGCCGACCTGTGGGAGCGGTTCGACGTGGCGGTGCAGGCGTTGAACCGAGCCATCACCCAATCCGACGCGTCCAGCGTCGCCGACGCGTTCGGCGACGTGGCCGAGATCGCGAGCGCGCTTGCCGATGCCGTCGCGAACGAGGATGACGCGGTGGCTGGGGCTGCGGCCCGCGGGGCCGCCTAGCCGATCAGAGCCCTGCCCTCGGCTGGCGCGTGCCCGGTAGATGACGAGTCCAACGTTGTCCGAGATTATCTCCAACAACGTTGGAGTCAATGGGGGCCCCGGGTCCCGAGGTTGATTGCGCCACTGCGCCACCGGGCCCCCGGCGCCACCGCGCCCCCGCGCCACCGCGCCACCGCGCCACCGCGCCACCGCGCCCCCGGGGCCACCGCGCCGCCGTCCCCCGGCGCCACCGCGCCACCGCGCCACCTCCACCGACAGCCACCGACAGCCGCCAGCCACCGACAGCCGCCAGCCACCGAACCGCAACCCGGGTAGGCTCGCCCGGGCATGCCGCCCGTTCCACGCCGCTCGATCAATCTCCCCGCCCCCGGGACCAAGCGCGCCACCGTGATCGGCGCCGGCTCGTTCGGGACCGCGGTGGCGGTCCTGCTCGCCAGAGGCGGTCTGAGAACGACCCTCCAGGCGCGAACCCCAGAGCAGGCTGAGCTGCTCAATGAGCACCACGAAAACCGGGTCTATCTGCCCGGCGTCGACCTGCCGCGAGAGCTGCGCATTGAATCGCTCGAGGCTGGCGTGGCGCGTGCCGACTATGTCTTCCTGGCCGTGCCGGCGACGCAGCTGGGCACCGCCGTCGAGCGCCTTGAGAACAGCGGACTGCCGCAGCGGGCGGCCGTGGTCAGCCTGGCCAAGGGCCTCGTCCCACCCGCCGGCACGCCACCGACGCTCGTACTCAACGGGCGGATCGGAGCCCACCGCACTGGCTGCGTCGGCGGCCCTGCTCACGCGCACGAGATGGTCAGCGAGGGCGCCGCCCTGGTCGCCGCGTCAACCGAGGAGGCGCTGGCCAACGCGATCGCCGGCGTGTTCATTCGCGCTGGCGTCGTGTGCGAGGAGTCGAACGACCCGATCGGGGTCGAGCTTGCCGGCGCGGCCAAGAACGCCGCCGCGCTCGCTTCGGGCGCCACCGAAGCGCAGGGGCTGAACGCCGCCGGCGCCGCCGCGGGTCACATCTTCGCCGAGGTGTGGCGGTGGGCTGGCGCGCAGGGCGCCCGTCCGGAGTCAATGATCGGCCTGGCCGGCACCGGCGACCTGGTGGCGACCGCGCTCGCTCCCGAGAGCCGCAACCGGCGCGCCGGTGAGCTGCTCTCCCGGGGCATCAAGGCGAGCGAGATCCCCGCCCGCGTGGGGCAGGCGGTGGAGGCGCTGGACTCCGTGCCCTTGCTGTCCAAGGCGCTCGCCGAGGCCGGGATCGACGCGCCGGTCACGCGCGCGCTGGCTCAGCTGATCAAGGGCGAGCTGCCGCTCGACCAGTGGGTCGAGATCGTGCGCGCGACGGTCCCACCGCCGGCTCGGTGGCGCCCGGCGGTGCGGCCTGGTTTCTGGCGCAGGATGCGCGAGCGCATCCGAGCCTGGTTTACGCGCCGTCGGCGCGACGGCAAGTAAGAACGCGTCTACCGAATGTTTACGATGGCTGAAGCGGGGGATGCCAACCTGAGAGGAACACGATTGGGAAGGGAGAGAGCCGATGCCGCAGATCATCGTGACCGCGGATCAGGCCGGTGATACGCAGGAGCCCCCGGTGATGTTTCGCGAGCGCGTGAGTCGTGCTGACTTTGAGAGCGACCATTTCGCCGCCCAGCTTGTCGAGCGCCTCGGCTGGGCGGTGGGCGACGCAGACGACGTCGACCGAGACACTGCAAAGCGGAACTGAGCGCCGCTGCAGAACCCGGGGCGGGGTGTCCGCCATCGGCGGTACCCCCGCCCCTTAATCCGGCGGTACCCCCGCCCCTTAGAAACCGTCACGGCCCTCGGCGAGCGTCGTGACCACCGCTTCGTAGACACCGGCCCCATACTCCTCGGTGCCGATGCGCACCCGCGGCCGCCCCGACACCTCATCGAGGAGCGTCGGATCGCGCTCGGCCGCGTTGGCCACGAGCCAGAAGGCGCCGACCACCTCGGCGCTCTCGAGATCCTCGCGCGAGTCGCCGACGGCGATGCACTCGGCGGGGTCGAGCGCCCGCGCCTGCATGTGTCTGGCCACGGCGCGCGCCTTCGATGCCTCCGCGGGTACCAGGTGATAGGCGTGCAGCCCGGCCCGCTCGGGGATCACGCCGTTGTCGACCAGCCGCAACCAGCCCAGAGCCGAGTCGGCGAGAACCGCCGCGACCTCGTCCAGATCGATCTTGCCTCGGAACAGATGCGATACCTCACGGTCTGCCGACCAGGGCGTGTGGTACTCGAGCAGCCCCGGAAAGCGCGACATCAAGAGCTCGGGCGCGCCCGACGCAGAGATCTGGTCGTAGATCGTCCCGTCCGCATCCGAGGGCACCAGCGCCCCGGTGAGCCACTCGAGCTCGCCGTCGAGCACGAGGCCGGCGCCGAGCTCGAAGATGTACGAGGTGGCGCCGATCAGCCGGGACGCGTGGAACACGCTGTCCTGCTTGCGGCCGGAGTACGGGACGACCTCGACGTCGGCGCGCCAGCAGGCCTCGAGCGCCCGCACGGCGAGCGTTGAGAAACGGCCGTCGGCGCCGCGCAGCAGCGATGCTCCCGGCCCGAGGAGGGTCCCGTCGAGATCGACGTACAGGCATCGCAACATGGCGCGCGACCATACTGGAGGCAGTGTCAACCGTCCGGGATAGTGAGCCGTGGACCGAGCTGCTCGAGACTGGCCGGAACGATGAGCGGCTCGTGTTCGATGATTTTTATGGGGCGCGCTCCGCGCGCCTTGTGGGGTTGCCCGGCGATCTCAGTGGCCCGGTCAGGTCGGCGCTCGAGCGCGTGGGCATCGCCCAGCTCTACGGCCACCAGGAGCAGGCCCTGTACGACGCCTTCGAGGGGCCGACGATCGTCACCACTGGGACCGCGTCGGGCAAGTCGCTGTGCTTTCAGCTGCCCACGCTCCAGGTCCTGAGCACCGACCGCGCCGCTCGCGCTCTGTATCTCTATCCGACCAAGGCGCTGGCCCAGGATCAGGCGCGTGCGCTGCACGAGTTCGGACTGAACAGGGTGGTCCGTCCGGCGATCTACGACGGCGACACGCCGCGGCAGGAGCGCGCGGCGATCCGCAAGCGGAGCAACCTGATCCTCACCAACCCCGACATGCTTCACATCGGGATCCTGCCCCACCATCACGCGTGGGCCGACGTGCTGGCCAACCTCGCCTTCGTGGTCGTCGACGAGGCGCACGTCTACCGCGGCGTGTTCGGCTCGCACGTCGGCAACGTGTTGCGGCGCCTCCGGCGAGCGGCGGCGATCCACGGTGCGCAACCGCGGTTCCTGCTCGCGAGTGCGACGATCGCCAACCCGGTCGAGCTGGCGCAACGCCTGACCGGATTGGATGACTTCCGGCTGGTCGACAACGACACCGGGCCCCAGGCGGCGCGTCGCGTCGCGATGTGGAACCCGCCCCTGCTCGACGAGGATCTGGGGGTGAGGGGCTCAGCCCTGTACGAGGCCGCAGAGCTGTTCTCGGAGCTCGTCACCGCCGGCGCCCGCACGATCTGCTTCATGAAGTCACGCAAGGGCGTCGAACTGATCCTTCGTCATTCGCTGGATCGGATCGATCGCGAGCTGGCCGAACGGATCGCCCCATACCGTGCCGGCTACACGCCCGCGCAGCGCCAGGACATCCAGCGCCGGCTGACCTCGGGGGAGTTGCTGGGCGTGGTCGCGACCGACGCGCTCGAGCTGGGGATCGACATCGGCGAGCTCGACGCGGCGATCTGTGTCACCTTCCCGGGCACGGTGGCGAGCCTCAGGCAGATGTGGGGTCGTGCCGGCCGGCGGGGCCGCGGCCTCGCTGTCTATGTGGCGGGCGAGGACGCGCTCGATCAGTTCTTCTGCCGACACCCCGACGAGTTCCTGAGTCGGCCGGTGGAAGCGGCGATTCTCGATCCCTATAGCCGCGAGATCTACGCCGAGCACCTGCTGTGTGCGGCCCACGAGGCGCCGCTGACCGACGACGACGCGACGATCCTCGGCGAGGGGTGGCAGGCTCACGCCGAGGAGCTCGAGCGGGCCGGGCTCCTGCGCGAGCGCGCCACGGGGTTCGTGCCGGTCCGCGCCGACGACTACCCGGCGGCGCGGGTGGCGCTCCGTTCGTCCTCGGCGGACAGCTTCGTGCTGATCGACATCAGCTCGGGCGAGGTGATCGGGTCGTCGAGGCCGGGCGGGCCTACGGCACGATCCACGAGGGTGCGATCTACCTGCATCTCGGGCGCTCGTACAAGGTGCTCGAGCTGGATCTGGGCGGCCGGCGCGCCTTGCTCGAGCCGTTCAGTGGCGACTACTTCACGCAGACCAAGCGCGAGATCATGACGTACATCGAGCGCCTGCACGAGCGCCGCGAGGTGCTCGGCGTGACGCTGTCGTTCGGCTCGATCGTGTACTCGGAGACGGTGCTCGGCTATCAGCGCAAGGGCCTGCAGGACCATGCCGTGATCGATTTTCAGGCCCTCGACCTGCCCACGGTCGAGTTTCCGACTCGGGCGCTTTGGTACGAGCTGGACGAGCTCATCGCGGGCGAGCCGTTCCCTCTCGACCAGCTGCTCGGAGCGCTGCACGCGCTCGAGCACGGCCAGATCGCCGTCCTGCCGCTCATCGCCATGTGCGACCGCTGGGACATCGGGGGGCTCTCGACCAACGCACATCCGCAGACCGGCGGCCCGACGATCTTCATCTACGA
Organism: uncultured Solirubrobacterales bacterium; assembly: GCA_963737535.1. Lineage (GTDB taxonomy): Bacteria > Actinomycetota > Thermoleophilia > Solirubrobacterales > Solirubrobacteraceae > Palsa-465. The sequence continues at coordinate 120,731 of CAVTTU010000008.1, read as the reverse complement.
CGGACATCCCGGCGGCGTTGGGATCACGCGTCGCGGCTACGACCAGTTCGCGCGCCTCGTCGACGACGCGCAGCGCCTGATCGGCGAATGTCCGTGCCGCTCGGGTTGTCCGTCCTGCGTGCAGTCACCGAAGTGCGGCAACCTCAACGAGCCGCTCTCAAAGCGGGGCGCGCTGGAGCTGCTCAGGCGCCTCAGCGAACGGCGATCGTAGCGCTGCCGTTGATCCCCGAGGTCGTGGCCGACACCCAGCCGGTGATGTCACCGAGCTGGTTCAGGATCGAGCGGGCGACCTGCGGCGGCGACTGCTTGATGGCGATACGGAGAATCGTCGCCAGGCCGACCCGGAAGGCCACGCTGCCCTGAGCTCCCGTCGCCGGCGTGGCGGGTGAGGCGGCGAACGCGCGCAGCCGGGCCGGCGTCGCCTTGCCCACGACTATCTGGTTGCCGACAACGCCGAGGGTGACCGTCCCGCCGGGCTGGTTGATCCCGTAAAAGCCGCCCCCGAGCTTGGAAACGCTGGTCGCGTGGCTGAATACGAGCTTCGGCGCGGTGACGAGCTTGGCCAGCGTACTCGAGGCCGTGCTCGCGTCGGTGACCTGGGCGCGTGCCATCGTCGTGCGCAGGTCGCTGGCGACGATCAGATTCCCGGTGAGCAGCCCGATCAGCGTGTTCACGTCGGCGCCGGTCTTCTTGCGGACCGCGGCCTCGCGGGCCGTGAACTTCGCGTAGGCAGCCGGGCTGGTGACCCTCTCGACCGACTCCACCCACTGGACGATGTGGGACGGATTCTGGATGCCCGCCACCACGGGCAGCAAGCCGGCGAGCGCCGGCGTCGCCGTGCCGGTGGCAAACGGCACCTCGGCCGAGGTGAGGGAGGCTCCCGTCGTGTCGGGGTTCGTGTCGAGGTGATAGCTGAACGTCAGCCCGGTCGAGGCGGCGCTCACCGACGCCCCGTACCCGCGGAAGGCTGCCACCCAGGGAACCTGGCGGGCCTTGGCCGCGGTCGGCTGGTTGAGCACCGTGGTGAGGTCGCCGAAGGTCTGGATCAGGCTGTTCTGGGGCAGCCCGGAGACCAGGCGCGAGTAGTTCGACTGCGTGAAGCCGGAGCTCTGAGCGTGGCGGTCGAGCGCCTGATCGACCGCGGCCGTTGACGGGCCGAAGACGAGCGTCGCGTCGTCGACCGCGGCCGCGGGGCCGCCGTTCGAGTAGACCTTCGCCCCGTCATGGGAGGTGGATTGCCCGCTGGGGAAGACCTTCTTCATCAGGTCGGCCAGCTTGGAGGAATCCTTGGTCACCCAGACGATCAGGTAGTTGCTGCTCTGACTGCCGCTGAGCGTCGCCCCGTTGGCGCCGATCATCACCGGATTGCCGAACAGCGGCCTGATGTCGCTCTGGTAGTCGAGCCCGAGCTGGTCGAGCTTGGACATCAGGGCGGTCTCGCCGAACGTGGCGAGCGGAAAACGCGCCAGCAACTGCTGCCCGCCCTTGACTGCGGCGGAGTTCGGATCCGTCTGCACGCTGAGGATGAAGGGCGAATTGGAGGGGAAGTACGACAGCTCTGTGGTCACCGGGTTGGCGGCCGGAGACGAGCTCGAACCGCATGCCGCCAGCGCCATGGTCACGACCACAGCCATCAGTGCCCCGAAAAACGCGCGCCTCATCCGGGCACAGAGTAGCGATCCTCGCGGCCTACTTTCTAGGGCATTTCTCACTGAGATCGCCGGGGCGTATGAGAGAGACCAGATCGGCCGCGCCCGGACGGAGTTCGCTCCAAGCGCAGTCAAAGCCCAGCGTCGCCAGCGCGCCGGTGGGAAATTTCCTCCGCGCCTGGTCGAGATCCGCGCTCTCGGGGGCGCCGACGGCGAGGCCGAGGACCAGCATCTGGACGGCCGGGTTGTGCCCGATCAGCATCACCGAGATGATGGCGTCCGGGACCTGCGCAGTCGCCCGAGCAGCTCGTCACCGCCGGCGTCGTAGAGACCGGTTTCGATCGACAGCTCGCCCGAAGGCCGGACGCCCTCATAGGTCTCGATCGTCCGGCGCGCCGAGGAACAGAGCACGAGCGCCGGCCGAATCCTCTCCCTCCTCATGTAGTCGGCCAGGAGCTTGGCTGCGCGCTGGCCGCGTGGCGCCAGCGGGCGATCGTGGTCGACCAGCTCGGGGTCATCCCAGCTCGACTTGGCGTGGCGGAGAACGAACAGGTGTCGCGAGACCGACATGAACACAATTTTCCTCCAGGTCCCGAATCGCTAGCATCGCCCAACCACGGCGAGATAGCTCAGTTGGTAGAGCACACGACTGAAAATCGTGGTGTCGTCGGTTCGATTCCGACTCTCGCCATACACCCGGTTCCTCACCGAACCCGGTCTGATCGGAGGGGCGCGAGAGGTGTCTTCTAACGCACGGGCACGGCCGGATCACGATCCACGGGCAGCGGTGGATCCTGATCGCGACGAGCCTGGCCGTCGGACTCGCGTTTCTCGACGAGACCGCCGTGGTCACCGCGCTGCGGACGATGCAGCGGGACTTCAGCGCGACGAGTGCCGAGGTGCAATGGGTGATGGGGGCCTACCTGCTCGCGCTCGCATCGTGATGGCGGCCGCGGGTCGGCTCGCCGACCTGTACGGCCGCCGGCGACTGTTCCTGCTCGGCGCGGCGGTGTTCGGCATCGGTTCCGTCGCTTGCCGCGGTGGCCCCGAACGAGGAGCTGCTGATCGCCGCACGCGCCGTGCAGGGCGCCGGCGGCGCGCTGTTGATACCGCTGGGATATGCGAATGCCACCGCCGACATACGCGAGGCGCATCATGGATGGGCGATCGGGATCGTGTCGACGGGAGCGACCGTGTTTCTCGCGCTGGGCCCGCTGCTCGGCGGCAGCATCGTGGTTCTGATCGGGTGGCGCTGGATCTTCCTCGTCAACGTTCCGGTGATCGCCGCGATCCTGACGAGCGGCATTCGCTTCTTGAGACCCGCAGCCCGGTGAGAGAGCCGCTCGATCGTCCGGGGGCTGGCGCTGCTCGTGGGCGGGCTCGTCTCGGTCGTGCTCGCGCTGCTGAACATGCAGGACTGGGGGCCGAGCGCGGCGGTCACGATCACGCCCTGCTGTCCACAGGCGCGGTTCTGTTGGTTGCCTTCGTGGTTGTCGAGCGGTCCGTCCGCACGTCCGCTGTCGCGCTGCGATCTCCTGCGGATTCCGGCCGTGACGGGATCGCTCTTCGCGTTGTTCGCGATCCAGTTCGCGATCCTCGGGCTGACCGTCTATATGACGCTCTACCTTCAGCTCGTGCTGGGCTACAGCGCGGCCGTGGCCGGCGCGCTGACCTTGCCGACCGTGGCATCGCCCCACTCCGGCGATTGAGTCGTAGGGCGGATGACCGACAGGATCGGAGCGCGGCTGCTGACCTCGGCCTCGATGCTGCTCGCGGCGCTGGGACTGGCCGCGATCTGGTTGTTGGCCGCGCGCACTGAACCGCGACGGTCGAGCGCCGCGCTGGACCCGTGCAGGGGAGAGACAGGTCTCGTCGAGAAAGTCACGGGACGCCGGCCGCCGTGAGCAGCGCGTCGCGGTCAGCGTGGGCTGGGCTTGCTCCCGCCTTCGATGGGCCAGTGTCGGCGCAATGGATCAGTCCGGCCGACCTAGCATCGCGGGCGCACATCAACCAGGCGCGCCACCACCGGCGCAACGTGAAATCCTGCAGCCGTCCTCGGCCCAACGAGATAGGAGAGGGACGCATGCCTTACACACTTCCGGCCGACGTCGCCGACGTCCGGTCGCGATCGACGGCGCGGGCACGCTGGGCCGGCGGATCGCGGCCGTGTCCGCGGCGGGGGGCAGCCAGGTGCGGATCTTCGACCCTTCGCAGGAACAGCTTGAAGCCGCAAGCGAGTTCTTTGCGGAGCATCGGGAGCACATCGAGCAGACGCTCCACCTGAATCCGCCCGATGCCGGCAGCGTGACGATCGCTGAGGACCTCGAGTCCGCCGTGAGCGGCGCCTGGATGGTGATCGAAGCCGCGCCGGAAAGGCTCGAACTGAAGCGAGCCGTCTTCGCCGAGCTCGATCGGCTCGCCGACGCCGATGCCGTCCTCGCCAGGAACTCCTCATCGTTGGCGTCCAGTCATTGATCGGCGACGTGACACGCCCTCAGCGGGTGCTCAACACGCACTACTACATGCCCCCGGACTCAACGCCGTCGAGCTCATGTCGTGCGGCCACACCGACGAGGCGATCATCGAAGCGCTGATCGGCAAGCTCCCCGATATGGGCTCGTGCCGTTCCGCGTACGCCGCGAGAGCGACGGGTTCATCTTCAACCGCATCTGGGCAGCGATCAAACGTGAATGCCTGATGGTGGTGGAGGAGGGCGTCGCGTCGCCATCCGACGTCGACGGGATGTGGAGGATCTTCGTCCGCGCCGGCATCCCCCCGTTCGAGCTCATGGACCGGGTAGGCCTCGATGTCGTCCTTGACATCGAAGAGCACTACGCCTCCATCCGCTCGGGGATCCCCGAGGGCCCGCGCCGTCTGTTGCGTGAGTACATCGGGCAGGGACGCCTGGGCGTCAAGAGCGGACGCGGGTTCTACGACCGGTCAAGCTAACGGCGGGGACGTCGCTGCGGCTCGTCGACACCGGCTCACCGATTCAACACGGACGAGGGATTACTCGTGACTGGTCGCGTCGGCTCAACCACCTCGCCGATGTCGGTCGCGCACGACGGGAACGGCCGACTGGAAAGCAGCCGCCCCCGTCGGCGTCCTACTTGCCGTCGTCGGATGATCCCAGCGACTTGCCTGCGTTCGCGACGACCTTGCGAATGAAGTCGTATTGAACGTGGACCAGCCGATCGGCCATCTCCATGGCGCGTCAATGACGTCCTGCCGCCTGGACGGGTCTGGCCGCGTGGTGGCAGCGCTTGGTCGACGGTGTCGACGAACTTGCGCACTGCCTCGATCGCAGCTCGTTGCCCCGACTCGAGCGACTTGAGGACCTCATCGGAGAGCTCGGATGTCCGGTCGACCGCGCTCGCCTGCTCGTGCTTCTTGTGCTCGGTGGCGTGGCGCTTGCGAGTGGCTGCCGCCTTGCGTCCCGCCGCGCTGCGCTGGGCCTTGGTCTCTGGCATTGAGGGTTACCTCCTTCTCGCGACGTGTGTCGCGTCAATACAGCTTGTGGAAGCCGGTCGGCTACCGGCGTCTCGCAGGCTCCATTTCCCGGCCACCGCTCTCGGCTCGGACCATAGGCCAGCCCGCCGGACGTGGCATCCGTAGAGAATTCGGACGTTGCCGTGTCAAGCTACGGGTTCGGGCTCTGCCGGGGACGCCCCGGAGCGGCGGCGACCGCTTGGACCACTGCGACACGCTGCTCGGCGACGTTTCTGGCCATCGTGGCCATGCGGACGTCGTAGTCGGGCATGAGCATATGGAGCCCGAGCGACGGGTGGGCCGGCGCTGGTTCTTCGGCGGCCGCGATCGACGCAAGCGCCGCCTCGGTCTCGTTCCAGGCCACCAGCTCGAGCGGGCCGGATTCGAGGAGGTCGCGCAGCTCGGCCGCGGTGATGAGCCAGCTCTGGTCGTGTCGGTCCGCCCAGGGAACGGGGAAGTGAATCGGGCCCACGGGTCCGGCCACGATCTCGAACATCGCCACGCGCCCTCCGGGCCGGACGACGCGCGCCGCTCGGCTACGAGGCGATCCGCGACGAGCATGATCCTGCTCGCCAGCTGGAGATGTATGGGTCGCTGGTGGCAACCGTCAACCCTCGGCTGACCCCGCTCCTGCGGATCATGCGAGAAGCGGCGCCCGCCGAGCCCGATATTGCCAGAGAGCTCGATCGGCTCGACGCCGACCGGCTGGAGGGGATGGCTGAGTTCGCCGCGCTGCTGGCCCGGCGCGGCCACCTGCGTCCGGGAGTCTCCAGGCAGGAGGCGCGAGACGTGCTGTGGTCGCTGAACTCACCCGAGCTCTACCAGCTCCTGGTCGTCGAGCGTGGCTGGGCGGCACGGCGCTACGGCCGGTGGGTCGGGCATGCCCTTCGAGCCATGCTGCTCCCATGAGACTCGTGTCGTGATTCAGAGAGTCGTCCCCGAGGCGCCACCGGCCCGGATACTGCAGGTCGGGGCGCGACGGCGACAGTACTCTCGCCCGGTGCGCCGCCTCGGGCCGAGACTCTCCGACGCCAAGGTCCTGCTCGCGATCATCGTGCTCGCGGGCCTCGCGCTGCGGCTCATCGACGCCGGCTCACGGATCAATACCGACGAGGGATACTCGTGGCTGGTCGCGTCGGCTCCCAGCGCGGGCGCCTTCCTCACCCGGCTGGCGCGGTTCGAGAACACGCCGCCCCTGTTCTACCTGCTGCTGGTTCCGCTGCCGCTGGACAGCGAGTCCTGGTTGCGGCTGCCCTCGATCGTGGCGGGGACGCTGTCGATTCCGGTCCTCTACGCGATCGTGCGTCCGATGCTGGGAACCCGGGCGGCGCTTCTATCTGCGCTCGGCCTCGCCGTGGCGCCGTTTGCCGTCTCGTTTGCCGATTTCTCACGCGGCTTCATGGTCGCCGGTCTGGGGGTGCTGGTGGCCCTGCTGGGTGTGCAGCACGTGACGGCGGGGGCCCGCCGGCGATGGTGGTGGTGCTACGTGATCGGAGGGACGGTGGCCTTGTACTCCGAGTACTACTCGGCTCTGTACCTGATTGCGATCATCGTCGCACTCATTGTCCTAGCCGATCCGAGGCGACTGCCGCGGCGGGAGCTGATCCTGTTCAGCGGGCTGCCGTTCGTGCTGTTTCTCCCCTGGATTCCGGAGCTCATTCGGTCGCTGGGCGACGTGAGCAAGACCAAGCTGCCGCTTCCGCAGAGCGGCATGTCGCCGGGGCTGATTCGGGATGCGCTCGTGCCGCTGTTCTACGGCGCGCATGGCGCCGCGTCGTCTGCGGTCGTGCGAAGCCTGCAGCTTCTCCTCCTCGTGGCCGTGCTCGGTTGGGGTTGCGTTCGGCTGTGGCGCCACGCATCCAAACAGGCGTTCTGGCTGCTGGCGGCGGCCATGCTCATGGTCCTCGCCCTTTACTTCGCGGTCAGCGTGGTGCATACCGACATCTTCAAATCGCGCTACATGACCACGGTGATCCCGCTTGGCGTGGCCGTGGTCGCCGGGGCGATCGCAGGTCTGCGCTGGCGGCCGGCGGTGCCGCTGGCGGCCGCGGCTCTGGCAGCGTTGGCGGTCGCGGTCGTCGTCACCCGCGCGGCGCGCGAGTACGAGCCGGATACCCCGGCCGCCGTGGCCATCGCCCAGCACGCCGGCTACCGAGTGATCCTGACCAACAGCTCCCAGGTGGCCTTCTACGGGCGCAGGCTCGACGTGATTCTCGATCGTCCGTTCGGCATCAGCCGGGGCCGGCGAACGCCGTGCGCAACCCCGTGCGCGGTGATCGATGACGCTCGGTTCGGAGGCGTGCGGCCTGGTCTCGGTCAGCGAATCTCGGTCGGTCCCATCGTCATCCGTTTCCCGCCCGGTCAGCGTCCCTGACCGAGCGGGCAAGGGCGGGTCGCCGGCCAGCGGCCAGAAAGCCGCCCGGATAGAAGTGTTGCCTCGGGACCTCGTGGAACTCGAAGTACGCCAGGGTGCGGTCGCGGCATACGTCGGCCAGTGCGTGTGTCACCTGTGCATCGTCACTCAGGAGCACGCCATCGGGCGCGAGATGGTCGGCGGCCAGGCTTAAGTCCGCGCTCTCGGCGTCATAGGAATGCCAGCCGTCGTAGATGAACATGTCGACGACGACCCCCTGACTGAACAGTGCAGGTAGGCCCTGTTGGGACGCTTCGATGCGCAGGTTCCACAGTGGATGCTGACCCACCAGCCACCCGGCCTTGGGATTGACATCAAATGACACCAGGCGGCCGGGACAACCATCCTCGGCGTTGCGTTCGAGGGCGCGCAAAAGCAGAAGCGCGCCGAGGCCGTCGTGGACACCCACCTCGATGATCAACTTGGGTCGCAGCGTCCGCGCCAGCACGTACCAGCCAAGCCTCTTCCCGAATGGCGGTCGGGATTTGGTCCACAGCCACCTACCCGCCGTCGCCGCCTGCAACCGCGTCTTCAGCGCCCGGTCGACCTCGGGCTCGACCACGTACCTGTGCGTCTGTTCGGGCTCACAGTTCGCCACCGTCGCCACCCATGTGGCCAACTCGTGCTCGTTGGCGATCTCGTAGGTGAAATTGTCGGGCTCTGGATCCCAGAGCACGAAGGGGAGGTTGTGCCAGATCCTGGCCTGGCTGCGATGAACCGCGTCCGCCTTGTGCAGCCAGCGCAGCCTCCTGACGGTTCGAGGATCGAGCCCGATGCGGTGCGCCAGCGCGCGCATGTGGGTTGGCCACGGTGGTCGTTCCGAGACCGCGTTGTCATCTCCACGACTGCGGCCCAGGACGTCACGTCCGGACTTCACGGGGGTGATTGTCCCATTCGCGCACGCGCGCAAACGTCACACTCGAGTCGGCGTCAGACGCCAGTATGACGAAGACGGCGTGGGGCGCCGTGTTCGTCACGGCCGACCCGCACGAGTCGCCGAGCGCTACGTTCCCGCGCCCGCTCGCGCGCACGACACCCCATAACCGACGTCGGCGCCATGCCAACATCAGCCGCCGTGGTCGAGCACCAACCTCACCCCGTCGCTCGCCGCCGGCTGGGCGGCCAGGCGCCTGCGGGAGCTCGACCGACCGGCTCGGGGCCGATCGCGGTCGTGATGCCGCGGTACCGCCGCTTCGCCTGCGCACGCGCGTCGGCACCCCCGGGGCGAGCGATTTCATCCTCAGCGGACGCGAGTCGGCGGAGGATTTGGCCGGCGCGCTGCGTTCAGTGGTCCTGCGCCTGGACGAGTTTGACTCGGTGCTCGACTTTGGCTGCGGACCGGGGCGCGTGCTGCCGCACATCGCCGCGCTGGCTTCGTCGGCGGCGTGTGCCGGCTGTGATGTCGACACAGCGTCGATTTCCTGGGCGCGGCGCTGGCACCCGCACATTCGCTGGGCGGTCAGCAACTATGCCCCGCCGCTGCCGTGGCCCGATGAGAGCTTCGCGCTCGTGTACTCCGTATCCGTGTTCAGTCACCTCGGCGAGACGCTCCAGGACAGATGGCTGGCGGAGATTCGCCGCGTCCTGAGGCCCGGCGGCGTGGCACTTCTCTCGACCCACGGTGGTTATGCGTTCGAGCAGTTCAGAAACAGAAGCGTCAGCACGCGCTGGTGCCCTCGTGGCGCCTTCGAGCGGGCATCGCTGCGCGCGTCGGAGTGCGTCTTTGTGCCCTACCGCCGGTCGATCTGGAACCGTGCCGACCTCCCCGGCATCGGCGAGCAATACGGTCTCGCCTTCCACGGGGACCAATATGTCCGCGCACGTTGGGCGGCCGGTCTCGAGATCGTCGACATCCTTCCGCACGCAATGACGCGGTGGCAGGACATCGTCGTGGCCAGGAGACCCGCTGATCACCGCGCCCGCGCCACGACACTCATGATGTCGCCGGGGTTCAGGTAGACGCTTCGATCGGCGAGCCCAATGCGCGCGAGCAGGTCCGGCAGCGGCGCGGTGAGCTGGGACTCCGCTGCGCCTCAGCCGGTCGGCGACAAAGCGCAGGCTCGCGCGGCGACCCACCCTCTCGTAGCCGATCGGTTCAAAGCCGCACACCGCGAGCAGCCGCTCGAGCGTCTGGCGCGAGAAGAAGAAGTAGTGATCGGGTATCAGCTGGCGCCAGCGCTGCCGGGCGATCCGAAACCACAGACCATCGACCGTGGGTGTCTCAATGAGCACGATCCCGCCGGGGCGGACCAATCCCCGAACCGTCCCGACCAGCTCCCGGGGCGAATCGAGGTGCTCGATCACGTGGAACATGGTCACGGCGTCGAATCCACCGACGGGAGGGACCACGTCGTGCACCGAGCCCACAAGCACGTCGAGCCCCTCGGCCTGAGCCTGCGCGCTCGTCGCGGGGTCGGGCTCGACGCCGGTGACTTGGAAATACTCGCGCGCGACGCTCAGGAACGTGCCCGTGGAGCAGCCGACATCCAACAGCGTGCCGGCGGGCAATACGCGGCGCACGCGGGCCAGACGCTCGCGGTCCGCCAGCACTCGCCACGGGTGTTCAGCCTCATCGACCTCGGGGTCGACAATCTCGAGCTCCGCCACTCGGGTCGCCAGCGCGCGCGAGCGCTCGATATTCAGCCCGCTGAACGTGAAGTCGGATTCGCGCCGCCCCACATAGACCAGCTCGCAAACCCGGCAGCGCACCAACGGGCCGTCGAGCCTGCCCGACCGCAGCAGCACCTCGGGATCCTCGGCCCCGCACAGATCGCAGGCCCTAGAAATGGCCGTGAACGCCGTTGACCGAGATGTGGCGCTTGTCGTCGGGCGCGGGGCGCAGGATCATCACCTCGGCTGGGACGCGGTCGAGCAGCCACTCGAGGTCGTCGGGGCTCAGCCCCTCGGCGGGGCTCTCGGTGGCGGAGACGATCACCCGGTCGAACTGTTCCTCGTCGAGCAGCCGGCGCAGGGCATCGCGGTAGGTGCGGCCGCGCGCGATGCGCGCGTCGACGGCAATCCCCTCGGCGTTGGCCCGTTGCTCGAGAGCCTCGATCAGTGCCATGGTGCCGTCGCACTGCGCGGGCAGCGGCGAGTCGAGCGGCAATGTCCGTGGCACCCGGGCGAGGAAGGCGGGGATGATCGTCGCGTTCTCGGCCTTGGCCAGGCGCGCGGCGGCTTCAAAGGCGCGACCCGAGATCGCCCGCCCGGTGAACGGCAGCAGGATGCGGCGCGCGGCGACGCGGTTGTCGCGGGCCGGGCGGCGGCCGTGGGGCGGAAGCCAATATCCGATGGCCACGCCGGCCGCGAGCGCGACCAGAGCGACGGCGATGGCGATGGCGATCACGATCGTCATTCCCGCTCACCATTCGATCGCCGGGCGCGGTCAGCCACGATCCGAACGTCGACGCCCGGCAGCAGCTCCATCAGTCGCTGGGGCAGCGGCGTGCGCAGCCGGCCCCGACCGCGGGCCGGGCGGCTCCGACCCATCAGAACGTAGGTGGTGCGCCGCCGGCGCGCGACGTCGGCGATTGCCTCGGGAACGGTGTCCGACTCCTCGACGAGGAAATGGGCACCGAGGGTCGAAGCGAGCTGTCGCAGCGCCCTCAGCGACCGCTGCTGCTCGTCGGACATATTGGCCCCCGGCGGGCGGATCCACAGCAGATCGATATCGGCCCCGAGCCGCTGGGCGGAGCGCCAGGCTCGGCGGATGAGGCGCTGCGCGCCCGGATATGGCTCGACGAGCGCGAGCAGCCGCTCCCCCACGGCCTGCTGCGCCTCCGCCGCGACCAGGTCCTCACGCGAGCCGAGCGGCTCGACGGTGGTCAAGCGCTTCTGCTCGACCTCCTCCGCGACCTGACGCAGAGCGACCTCGCGCAGCGCGGACAGGTTCTCGATGCGGAAGAAGTTGTTGAGCGCGGCGTCGATGCGATTGGGGGGGTAGATCTTTCCGGCGCGGAGCCGTTCGAGCAGGGTCTCGGGAGGGAGGTCGATCAGGACGATCTCGTCGGCGCGGGCGAGGACGCTGTCGGGGATCGTCTCGCGCACGCGAATACCGCTCAGCTCGGCGACCTGATCGTTGAGTGACTCGAGGTGCTGGACGTTCACCGTGGACAGCACGTCGATTCCAGCCTCGAGGACGTCCTCCACGTCCTCGTAGCGCTTCTCGTGTTCGACGCCGGGGGCGTTGGTGTGGGCCAGCTCATCGATCAGGCACAGCTCTGGGGCGCGGGTGAGGATTGCCGGAAGGTCCATCTCCTCGAGCTCGGTGCCACGATAGGCGATCCGACGCCGGGGGATGGTGGGGATCCCCTCGGCGAGTTTGGCGGTGTCCTCGCGACCGTGGGCCTCCATCAGGCCGATCACCACCTCGCGTCCTGCCTGCAGCTCAGCGTGGCCCTCGATCAGCATCCGATACGTCTTGCCAACTCCCGCGGCCATCCCGAGGAAGACGCGGTGGTGCCCCCGCCGTGCCGCTTGGTTCACCGACGTCTCATGCCCCAAACACGTTGTGGACGATCAGGTCGATCAGCTTGATCCCGATGAAGGGAGCGATGAGTCCGCCGAGGCCGTAGATCAGGAGGTTGCGGCGCAGCAGAGCGCTGGCGCCGATCGGGCGATAGCGGACGCCCCTGAGCGAGATTGGGATGAGTGCCGGGATCACGAGCGCATTGAAGATGATGGCTGAGATCACGGCCGAGTGCGGCGTGCCGAGGTCCATGATGTTCAGGACGTGGAGGGGGCTCTGCCCACCGTTCGTCGCCGCAAAGGTCGTCACGAAGATCGCGGGCAGGATGGCGAAGTACTTGGCCACGTCGTTGGCGATCGAGAACGTGGTCAGCGCGCCGCGGGTGATCAGCAGCTGCTTGCCGACCTCGACGATCTCGATGAGCTTCGTCGGGTTGGAGTCCAGGTCGACCATGTTGCCTGCCTCGCGCGCCGCCTGGGTGCCAGTGTTCATCGCCACGCCGACGTCGGCCTGCGCCAGCGCCGGCGCGTCGTTGGTCCCGTCGCCGGTCATCGCCACCATCCGGCCGTCCCCCTGCTGCTCCTTGATCAGCTCGAGCTTGGCCTCCGGGGTGGCCTCGGCCAGGAAGTCATCGACTCCCGACTCCTGAGCGATCTTGGCGGCGGTGAGTCGGTTGTCTCCGGTGATCATGATCGTACGGATCCCCATCGAGCGCAGGTGATCGAAGCGCTCCTTCATCCCCTCCTTGATGGTGTCCTTGAGGTAGATCACGCCCAGCACCTGCGAGTCCCGGGCCACGGCCAGGGGAGTCCCGCCCTCGCGGCCGATCCGCTCGAGCACCGGTTCGAGCTCGGCCGGCGGCCGTCCGCCCTCGGCCTCGACGAACTTGATCACCGCATCGCCGGCACCCTTGCGCAGTTGGCGGCCGTCGAGGTCGACGCCGCTCATCCGGGTTTGGGCGGTGAAGGGCACGAAGCGCGCCTGCAGCTCGGCCATATCGTGTTCGCGGATCCCGTACTGCTTGGCCAGCACGACGATCGAGCGGCCCTCGGGCGTCTCGTCGGCGAGTGACGACAGCTGTGCAACCTCGGCCAGCCCCGCCTCCTCCACCCCTGGCATCGGGATGAACTCCGACGCGAGACGATTGCCGATGGTGATCGTGCCGGTCTTGTCGAGAAGCAGCACGTCGACGTCGCCCGAGGCTTCGACGGCCCGCCCGGACAGCGCGAGGACGTTGCGGCGGACGAGCCGGTCCATGCCCGCGATGCCGATCGCGGACAGCAGCGCGCCGATGGTGGTGGGAATCAGCGCCACCAGCAACGAGATCAGCGTCGTCTCGGAGATCGGCGTGTCGGCGAACAGTCCGAACGGCCTCAGCGTGGCGACCACGATCATGAATACCAGCGTCAGTCCGGCGAGCAGGATGTTTAGTGCGATCTCGTTGGGGGTCTTGCGTCGCGCGGCGCCCTCGACGAGCGAGATCATCCGATCGAGGAACGAGTGACCGGGCTCCTGTGTGATCTCGACGACGATCCGGTCCGAGAGAACCCGCGTGCCGCCGGTGACCGCGGAGCGATCGCCGCCCGACTCGCGGATGACCGGGGCTGACTCGCCGGTGATGGCCGATTCGTCGACCGATGCGATCCCCTCGATGACGGTGCCGTCGCCGGGAATCAGCTCGCCGGCTTGGACCACCACGATGTCGCCGCGGACCAGGTCCGACGCCTGCTTGGTGCTCCCGTCCTGCAGGTTGGCAACGGTTTCCTGGCGCATCGCGCGCAAGGTGTCGGCCTGGGCGCGCCCGCGTCCCTCGGCGAACGCTTCGGCCATGTTGGCGAACACGACCGTCAGCCACAGCCACACCGAGATCACGAACGTGTACCAGGCCGGGTCGCTGGCGCCGCCGAGCAGGTTGTCGCCGGCGGCGTGGAAGATCCACGTGACCGTCGTGATCACGGCACCGATCTCGACCACGAACATCACCGGGTTGCGGATCTGCACGCGTGGATCGAGCTTGATCATGCTGTCGAGGAGCGCCCGCTTCACGATGTCGCCGCGAAACAGCGAGATCGCGCGGCGCTCAGAGGGCTGCCGGCCGGGAGCGGTGTCCACTGACATCAGCTCGCCTCCCTGAGCCGGTCGAGGGCCAGATTTAGCTGCAGCACGTTCACCCCTGTCTCGCCCGAGAAGCCCAGCCCCCGTCCGTGCGTGTACTTGGAGACGAGTGACATCACCTGCGAGAGGGTCAGGTGACGCACGGCGGCGACCCGATGGGCCTGGATGTCGGCGTTGGCCACCGAGATGTCGGGATCAATCCCCGACGCCGACGTGTTCGCCGCGTCGACGGGAATGTCCGCCTTGGTCAGTCCCGGGTCGTAGGGCTTCTCCAAGGAGAGTTAGCCGTTCATGTTCGCGGCGATCGCCTGCTCGGTGGCGACGTTGTTCGGCCCGGCGTTCGAGAATGCGGTGGCGGCGGCGTTGTACGCTGGGACCGTGGCCGAGGGCCGGCTCTGGAAGTACCGCGGGTCCGGCATGGTCACCCGGTTCCCGTTCTTGTCAACCTGAGCCTTGCCGTTCTTCACGACCTGGTCGGTGAACTGCTGGCCGATGATCTTCGAGCCGACCAGCTTCCCGCCCGAGTTGATCTTCTGACCGTTGGCGTTCCCGGGGAAGGCGACCTGACTCACACCCGTGACCAGCAGGGGGTACACGATCCCCACGAGCAGGGTCAGTACGACGATCCCGATGGCAGAGGTGACGATGTCCTTGCGCATCGGCTAATAGAGATGACCGGTCAGGCCCTGCACGATGGGTCCGAGGAGTAGGGCGGGGAAGAACGTCAGCGCGCCCACGAGGATGATCACCCCGAGCAGGACGACCACGAATGTCGGGTTGTCGGTGCGCATCGTGCCGAGGCCGGCCGGACTGACCCGCTTGCCGGCCAGGGAGCCAGCGACGGCGAGCGCGAAGAGGATCGGGATGAAGCGGGCGAACATCATCGCGAAGCCGCCGACGAGGTTGGCGAAGGTGATGCCGTGCGAACCGAGGTTTCCCGGGCTCGGCTGGATGAAGCCGGTGTAGCCGGCAAACGCCGAGCCGTTGTTGTTGGCCTGCGACAGGTACGCATAGAAGCTCTCCGAGAAAGCCTGCGGCTTGCCGGGACTGAAGATCGATGCCCGCCCCGCCGAGCTCGCCACCGCCAGCGCGGTGCAGAACAGCGCCGCCAGTGGAGTGATGAGCAGGCCCAGCACGGTCAGCTTGATCTCCCGCGCCTCGATCTTCTTGCCGAGGTACTCGGGCGTCCGTCCCACCATCAGCCCACCGATGAACACGGCCAGGATGACGTAGAGCAGGATCGAGTAGAGGCCCGTGCCCACGCCACCGAAGATCGTCTCGCTGGCCGACAGGTTGGCCATCGGGATCGCACCACCGATGCCGGTGAACGACTCGATCGCACTGTTCACCGCACCACACGACGTCACCGTGGTGACCACGTCGAACAATGCCGAGCCGGCGATCCCGAAGCGCTGCTCCTTGCCCTCCATGTTGCCGCCCGCCGACCCATGGATCACGCCGGTGTGCAGGCCGGCCGCGTGCTGGGCGGGCGACCCGTGGGCCTCGGCGATGTAGGCCACGATGCACGCGCCGAGGAACATGAACATCACGGCCCCATACAGGGCATACCCCTGGCGGCGACGGCCTGCCATGCGCCCGTACATGAAGATCAGTGCCGCCGGGATGATCAGCACCGCCAGCATCTCGACCAGGTTGGTGAACCCAGACGGGTTCTCAAACGGGTGCGCCGAGTTGACGTTGAAGAAACCACCACCGTTCGTGCCGAGCAGCTTGATCGCCTCCTGCGAGGCCACCGGCCCCTGGGCAATCGTCTGGGCACCCCCGCTCGTGAGGCCGTGGGCGAGCAGGTAATGCGAGAAGTTCTGGATCGCCCCCTGGAAGACGAGAACCAGGGCCACGACAAACGAGATCGGCACCAGGACGTACAGGACTGTGCGCACCAGGTCCTGCCAGAAGTTGCCGAGGCTGTTCCCGCTGCGCGAGATGATTCCGCGAATGAGCGCCACGGCGACCGCGATGCCCACCCCCGCCGACAGGAAGTTCTGCACGGTGAGGCCGGCCATCTGGCTGAAGTACGTCATCGTCGTCTCGCCGCCGTAGTACTGCCAGTTCGTGTTCGTGATGAACGACGACGTCGTGTTGAAGGTCACGTTCCACGGCGCCGAGTGAAAATGCTGGGGGTTGAGGCCGGTCCAGTCCCAGAGCGTCTGGGTGCGCAGGATCAGATAGAGCAGGAGCCACCCGGCCAGCGAGAAGATGATCAGGCTCTTGGCGTATGCCTTCCAGTCCTGGCCCTGCTGAGGATTGACACGCATGACCCTGTACAGCAGGCGCTCCGGGCCGCGCAGGATCGGATCGAGCCACGTGTGCCCGCCCGTGTAGACGGCAGCCATGTAGCGAGCCAGTGGAATGGCCAGCAGGGTCAGAATGACCGCGAAGCCGAAAATCGTCAGCCAGCCGAGAAACGTCATCGTGCGATCCCCATCACGCGTGCTAGTCGGTCTCGGGGCGGCTCACTGGAAGCGCTCTCCTCGGTCGGATCAGAAGCGACGCTCCGGTAAGCGCCAGGCAGCCTACCCGGGCGCCACCTGCGGCCGCGACGCTCCCGGCTCCTCTGGCGCGCCTCCGGCCTCGACGACCGGCTCCTCGACCTTGCCGCGCGGCATCGCGACCAGGGCGGCGACGAAGGCGACGACCATCGCTCCGGCCATGCCCCAGATCACAGTGCGGGTGGCGTGGGCGAAGTCGAGCTGGACCGCGCGGGTGATCGCCTTGCTCGCCGCGCCACCGTTGCCCTTGCCGCTCGTCGCGGCGCCGGACGCTCCGGAGACCGCGTGCGCCACGCGGTGAGCCGCGGCGCTCGGCACCCCGAATCCGGTCAAGGTCTTGACCACCTTCGACGTCACCTGGGTGATGAGGATCGAACCGAGCACGGCCAGCCCAAGGCTGCCGCCGAAGTTGCGGACCGTCTGGGTGAGGCCGGTGACAGCGCCGTAGGCGGTGCGAGAGGCCCGGTTGAGCGCATCGGTGCTGACCGGACCCAGCACGAGACCGATGCCGACACCCGACAGCGCGAGATCGAACCACTGGGAGTTGAAGGAAAGATCGGTCAGCTTGTTGCCCCACAGATAGAAGCCCACCGCGGCGATCGCGCACCCGGCGACAACCGTGGGACGCGCGCCCCTGTTGTCGAGCACGCGCCCGCCGATCTGCGCCCCGATCACGAATCCGATGAAGAACACGAGGAGGACGAATCCCGCGTTCTGAGCCGACTTGCCCAGCGCGACCTGAGCGTAGATGCTGGAGAAGAAGAACAGCGGAACGAAGCAGACCGACAGCAGCAACAGCACGACGTTGTCGACGGCGAAGGCCCGGTTGCGGAACAGGTGCATCGGCACGAGCGGATGGTCGATCCTGAGCTCGAAGCGGACGAACGCGGCGAGAAGGAGGAGCCCGGCGATCAGGCACAACCATGTCGCGGGGCTGCTCCAACCCCACACGCTGGCCTGCTGGAGCCCCAGCACCGCGAGCCCCATACCGGAGCCGATCAACAGCGCCCCTCGCGTATCGATCGGGCCGGGATGCGCCTCGTCGGTCGGCTCGGTGCGCAGCGTCAGCACGATCGCGATGATCGCCACCGGAACGTTGATCCAGAAGATCGACCGCCATGTCCACTGGGTCAAATAACCGCCGGCGATCGGACCGATGGACGTCAGGCCGCCCGAGATCGAGAAGAACGTGGCCAGCGCCTTGCCGCGCTCATTGACCGGGAAGGTGGCGACGACGGTGGCCAGCGCGGAGGGGAACAGAAATGCCGCACTGGCACCCTGTAGCACGCGGAAGAAGATGATCCACGCCTGGCCGATCGAGCCGGTCGGTGTCGCACCACACATTGCGGAGAAGAATGCGAAGGCGATTATCGACGGGACCAGGACCCGCCGGTGTCCCACGACGTCAGACACTCGACCGCCGAGCGCGAACAGCGCCGAGATCGCCAGGAGGTAGCCGTTGACGACCCACTGCGACCCGGTCGGAGACAGATGCAGGTCGTGTTGCAGACTGGGGATGGCCAGCACGACGATCGTCTGGTCGATGAAGATCATCGCGACCGCGAAGATCATCGCCACGAGGACCATGTTCTTGTTGTTGCGCTGCATCGTGCCTCTCAGTCTGAGCTCAAATGCCGGCGATCCAGTGAAACAGTCGGCAACGTACACCTACTTTGAGTTGGGAGTCGGCACGTAACAGGCCGGACTTCACGCCCCGGAACTTTGTGCCCTTCGAACGCCTGTCCTGGCTGTTGGCCATCCTCGGAGCGCCGTCGCTGCGGACGATCGACCGATACGATCGGTGATCGTTGAACCCCGACGCCGTGACATCCATCTGCCGGCTTGGGGCCCTGGAACAGGCCGGTGCGATTCGCCGCGGCGAGCTGTCGAGCCGTGAGGTGATCGAAGCCCATCTCGCGCGGATCGAAGAGGTCAACCCGCGCGTCAATGCTCTCCACGCCGTCCTCGCCGACGCCGCGCTTGCCGAGGCACACACGGCTGACCGCCGGCTGGCCGACGGCGAGAAGATCGGCTCGCTCCACGGTGTACCGGTGAGCATCAAGGAAAACATCGACGTCGCCGGAACCGCCACCACGTGTGGCGTCGCGGCGCTGGCCGACAACGTTTCAGGCACCGATGCACCCCTGGTGGCCAACCTGCGCGCCGCCGGGGCGATCCCGATCTCGCGCGGAAACATGCCCGATTTCGCCATGCGCTGGCACACGAGCAGCGACGTGATGGGAGCGACGCTCAATCCGTGGGACGCGGCACGCACGCCCGGTGGCTCGAGCGGCGGCGAAGCCGTCGCGCTGGCCACGGGTATGACCCCCCTGGGGGTGGGTAACGACATCGGCGGTTCTTTGCGATTCCCCTCGCAGTGCGTCGGCACCGCCGCGCTGCGACCGAGCCACGGCCGGATCCCGGACACCAGCGCGATCATCCCCGACGACGGCCCGCCGTCGTTCCAGCTCTTCAACAGCCAGGGGCCAATGGCACGCCGCATGGAGGATGTCCGCGCGGCGTTCGCCGCGATGATCGCCCCCAACCCGATGGATCCATGGCACATCCCGGCGCCGCTCTATCTGGCCGCGCCCGCGGAGCCGATCGAAGTCAGCCTGGCAATCCCGGATGACACGGATCCGGGAATCGAGGCCGGCGTTCGGCGCGCCGCCGTCGTGCTCGAAGCGGCGGGCTACCGGGTGCGGGAGGCAATGCCGCCGCAGCTTGACCGGGCCGCGGAGCTGTATCTCGAGATCCTGCACGAGGACGTGCGCGTCGCATGGCCCAAGTGGGAGGCCCTCGCGTCAGAGGCGGCTCGCCGCTCGACCAACGTCGACCTCGCGGCGACGGAGCCCCTCGACCTGACCGGGTACGCGCTGCGCTGGCAGGAACGCCTGACACTGGCTCGAGAGTGGTCGCTGTTCCAGGCGCAGGCGCCGCTGATCCTCGCGCCGATCTACACGCAGCCCCCGTTCGGACCCGACGACGACATCGACGATTCGCAGCCGGGCGTCGGGATCTACTACGGAATGCGCCTGGTGGTCGCGGTCAACCTGTTCAGCCTGCCCTCCGCCGCCGTGCCGGTCGGGCTCGGCGGCGATGGGATGCCACTGGGCGTCCAGATCATCGGGCCGCGCTTCCGCGAGGACATGTGCCTCGACGCGGCGGCGGCGATCGAGGCCGAGCTGGGGACCGTGACGCCGATCGATCCTCGCGTGTAACTGTGTTGGCCCGGGCGGTGTCATGGCCCGGGCCGGTGCGTTGGCCGGGCCGGCCGCGGCTCGTTTGCCGGGAACGGGTCGTGATGGGGCGCGACCACGAACCGGCGCGCCTCCGAGCGCACGTCGGCGTAGGTTCGGGGCGTCAGCTGGATCGGCTCGTTGCAGCCGAGGCGGGCGCACTCGCAGCGATAGGCGACCGGTGCGTCCTCATCACCGGGCCACTGGCCGCGGCGATGCCCTCGTTGACACTCCGAAACAGGGCCTCGTTGCGCGCCAGCCGCTGCTCGTCGACGTCATCCATTCCCGGCATCCTCCCATCCCGTGACCGACGTGTGAACGCGCCCGCTACTCTCAATCGCTGCCCGTGTTGAAGACAGAACGTTGCCCCCGTCGACAGGAGAACGGATGCTCGGAAATCGAAGGATCACGATTGCGTTCTGGTTGCGCTGACGGCGATGATCGCCCCCGCCGCGGCGCTGCTGGCTCCCGCCGCCTCGGCGGGCTCCCGCGCGGCGCATGCCGCCGCGACGGCGACCAAGCCGGCCGCCGACTGTCAGCCATTCGCGAGCGAGCCCTGCCTGCTCCCGTTCCCGAACAACCTCTTCACTCGCAAGGACAAATCGACGCCGACCGGGGTTCGCGTGCACCTCCCAGCCGCGGCCATGCCGGTCAACACGAAGGGCCAGCGGGTCGGGGTGGGGCCGTATGACCGCAACGACGGCTTCAGCCCCGGGAGCGCGGTGATCGTCCACATCAACGGTTTCGACAATGCGCAGGCGTTCCAGAAGACCAAGCCGGTGGGCCTGCTCGACATGTCGCGGGCGTTCGCCAAGCGGGCTCCGATCGTCGTGATCGACGAGCAGACCGGCAAGCGGCAGCTGATCTGGTCAGAGCTCGACGCCAACGCAAAATCACCGCAGAACACCAACCTGCTGATCCACCCGGGCAAGGATTTCACCGATGGGCACACCTACATCGTCGCCCTGCGCAACCTCCGCACCGCGAGCGGCAACGTCATCGGCGCGCCGACCTGGTTCAAGCGGCTGCGCGACAACGACAGGCTGCCCAGCGACGAACGGTCACAGCGGGCCCGCTACACGCGCATCTTCAAGGCCCTGAAGCGGGCCGGGATCGCGCGCGGGAACCTGTACGAGGCCTGGGACTTCACGATCGCCTCGCGCCAGAACCTGACCTCACGGCTGCTGGCGATCCGCAACAACGCGTTCGCCCAGCTCGGTGACCACAACCTGGCCGACGTGAAAGTCCGGGGTCGGGCGCCGAAGTTCAAAGTGACCACCGTTGACCCGCCCGACCAGAGCAACCCTGGAATCACACGGGTCCTCGGCACCTATCAGGTCCCCTGCTACCTGAAGGTGTGCGGCCCGACCGCCACCACCGGCTTCCACTACAGCTCGAGCAAGCTCGACGCCCTGCCCACCCAGGTCCCGGGCAACGTCGCCACGGCGCAGTTCGAGTGCATCATCCCGCACTCGGCCGACTCCCACCCGGCGCGGATCTCGCTATACGGCCACGGCCTGCTCGGCTCACTCGACGAGGTCGAGGCCGGCAACGTGGAGGCCATGGCCACCGAGCACAACGTCGTGTTCTGCGCCACCAACTGGTGGGGCTTGGCCGACCCAGACACGGCCTATGACGCCAGCGTCCTTGCCAACCTGAACGGGTTCGAGAACGTCGTCGATCGGCTCCAGCAGGGCGTGCTCAACTTCATGTACCTGGGCCGGGTCATGCTCAACCCCAAGGGCTTCGCGTCCAACGCGGCGTTCAAGTCGGGCGGACACTCGGTGCTCAATACCTCACGCCTGTACTACGACGGCAATTCCCAAGGCGGAATCGAGGGCGGGCTGCTGACGGCCGTCGCACCCGACTTCACCCGCGCCGTGCTCGGCGTGTCGGGGATGAACTACGGCAACGTGCTCGTCCAGCGCAGCACGGACTTCGCACCGTTCGGACTCGTCCTCACGGCCGCGTATCCGGATAACTCCATGTACACGCTGACGCTCGACCTGATCCAGCAGCTGTGGGATCGCGGCGACCCCGACGGCTACGCGGAGCAGATGACCGCGCACCCGCTGCCCGACACGCCGGCCCACACCGTGCTGATGCAGATCGCCTATGGCGATCATCAGGTCAGCATGTACGCCGCCGCGGTCGAGGCACGGACGATCGGAGCCTCGGGGCACGAGCCGGCGCTCGACCTGAACACCAACCGGGCGCGCGATCGCAACCTGTTCTATGGGATCCCGGCCATCGGCCATTACCCGTTCAAGGGCTCGGCGATCGTCATCTGGGATGGCGGACCGGGCCTGGTGCAGCCGCCACCGGTGGGCAACATCGCCCCGCAGGACACGTCGACCAACCAGGATCCGCACGAGTTCGTGCGCAACTCGCCGAAGGCGCGGGTGCAGAAGTCGGACTTCCTGCAGCCGAACGGTGCCGTGGTCGATGTCTGCGGTGGCAAGCCCTGCCACACGTTCAACTACGTGCCATGACGTGAGCGCGCGGGTCGCGCTGGCCACGTGCGGCGCATTCCCGCGGCTGGCTGACGACGAGCCGATGCTGCTCGACCAGCTCCGCGCCCGAGGAGTCGGCGCGGAGCCGGTCGTATGGGACGACCCGGCCGTGGACTGGAATGCCTACGAGCTGGTCGTTGTGCGCACGACGTGGGACTACTCCTGGCGGCGGGAGGCGTTTCTCGCCTGGGTGGAGTCGCTGGCCCGCGTGCTGAACGCTGCCGACGTGATCCGCTGGAATACCGACAAGGGCTATCTCGCCGAGCTGCCCCACGTGGTCCCAACCAGGTTCGTCTCGCCCGGCGACGCCTGGGATCCCCCGGCCGGGGAATTCGTGGTCAAGCCGGCCGTGGCCTCGGGTTCGCGCGACGCGGCGCGCTACCGAGCCGGCCAGCGCGCGGACGCCTGTGCACATGTTGGGCGGCTGCTGGGCGAGGGCAGGACGCTCATCGTCCAGCCCTACCTCGGTGCGGTCGAGGACCGCGGCGAGACCGCGTTGATATTTCTCGCCGGCCAGTACTCGCACGCCATCCGCAAGGGACAGATCCTCGGCCGCGCTCAGGCACACGCCAGCGGCCTGTACGCCGAGGAGGAGGTCACCGGGCGCGAGCCCAGTCCCGCGGAGCGGCGGGTCGCGGATGAGATCCTCAGCTCGCTGCCGTGGCCGCGCGACGAGCTCCTCTACGCGCGCGTGGATCTGATCGCGGATGGAGCCGGAGAGCCCAAGCTGATCGAGCTCGAGCTGTCAGAGCCGTCCCTTTATCTGTCCTTCGGCCACGGCGCCGCGGCCAGGCTCGCCAAGGAGATCGTCGAGCGTCTCTAGCGACGGCGGAGGTCGCTGAGGTGGGTCAGGAGGTCGAGCCGGACGGCGCCCTCCGGCCCGGAAAACTACCCGTGAGCGCTGATCTTGCGCAGGAACGGCAGCAGGTGGGCGAAGAACGCGTTGTGCGGATAGGCCCCGTTGGGGTCGTTGTGCGCGTACGTGCTGTGACGGTTGATCAGCGTCAGGTGGCTCATCGGAATGCCCGATTGCTTGGCCAGGGCCTGGGCGGCCTGCAGTACGCGGATCCCGCCCAGGGCGGCGCCGAAGGCATAGATCCGCAGCCGCTTGGGCAGATGCCGTCCCTCCGTGGCATCGACTCCGAGCACGGATTGCGCGGGGTTCTTGATGCCGTTCCCGACCGCGCCCGTGTCGAGCGCGAGGCGCTGCGGGAAGTACCACTCGGTGCCGTCGGCATTGTTGGTGCCCATGCCCGAGAACATCGTGGCGAAGCGCTTGATCGGGGTCAACGCCCCAGCACCGTTCCAGCCGTGAATCGGGCCCTTGGCCGACAGACCCTTGCCGAGGTGGGCCTGGGCGGCGGCGAGCGCAGGCGGCGAGGTGCCGACGTTCAGCGCGTAGCCGTACTGGCCCAGGTTGGTAACCGGGACCGGTGGCTTCAGGTCAGCCGGAAGCAACGGGAACTTCTGGCCCACCGACGGCTGGTTGGGGGCCAGCAGCGCGCCGAGCGAACCGGTTACGTTGAACAGGCCGGCGTACGGAGCGGCGATCCCGCCAAACGTCAGCCACGGCGACGCGCTCGCGGCGTCCAACTGACCGAGCTCATCGGTGGCTTGCGGCGCGGTGACCGGAGGTCCGCTGGCGCCGTCGATGTAGATCAGGCCGGCGAGCTGGTCAGCCCCCGCGTGGCCGTGGAAATTCCAGGTCGCGTATGCCGTGAGGACCGAACCGCCGAGGGAGTGCCCGCCGAGGACGACCTTGCCGCCCAGCTTCCGCGCTGCGCCGATCACCGTGTGGAGATCGCCGACGGCCACCCGCATGCCCCATTGCTTGGCGAACTCGACGCTCGCCTTGGGGATCAACTGGAAGTGGTGCTTGATCTTGTTGTTGGCCAGCCAGCCCAGGTAGTAGTTGAACGCCTGGGTGGACGATTCCTTGTGCTGCTTAGCCCGGTTGACCGCGGACTGATCCTCGAGCAGGTTCTCGCGCCGCTCGACCGACCAGACCTGCCAGCCCTTGGCCTTCGACACGATCCACTTGGCCAGCGGCACGAAATACGTCGAGCTGGCCGAGGTCCCCGGCTCGAGCACGAGGACGTTGTGGGCACTGCGCGGCCCGACCTTAATCACCCCGACCTTGTCGTACTTGGCCGGCGTCCCCTTAGCGGAGACACTCTTCATCCACGTCACCCTCAGCGCGGCGCTCGCCGGACCGGCAAACGCCGCCCCGAGCAGTGCCGTGAGTGCGATCGTGAGCAGTGCCGTTCTCTTCTTCATTGCTTCCTCCTTGAGCAACCGTAGACCTTCACCCGGTCCGTGGTCCAAGCGCTTGCCGGTGTCCTCGCCGACGCGGGGCCTGTAGCGCACACACCCCGGCAGACTCAGACGGGTACCGCGCCCGATCGCCGGGTGCCGCTGCACCACCCTGGGACCTCGGCCCCGGCGGACCGCTTTTCGGTGCAAATCTGCCTCGTGGTGTGCGGATTGACTCTGCGCCTCGGCGCCCCCCAGCATCACGCGGCCTGCGGTGAAGTTGAGGTTTACGACAGCGGACGGCGGGAAAGCGTTCGGGGCGTCGTGGTGCCGGCCTGCGAGGGCCGGCCCGAGGCTTGGTGCGCCGGGACAGTGCTGGCTTCTTAGCTTCGTGTTGCGGCTTGATTAGGACGACCCGGCGTGCCCCAACAGCGACTGGTTGTGAATTAGATTTCTGCCGGGACCGCCAACCTCTGAGGAGGAGAATTAATGAGGAGCAGGAGGACAAGGTCGCTGTTCATCAGCGTCCTGGCGCTGGGCTCGGTTGTGGCTCTCGGCGCCTGCGGAAGCTCGTCTTCATCGTCGTCTTCGTCGTCGTCGTCAGCTACCGCGAACACGACCGTCAAGAACGGCGGCACTATCACCGATTGCCGCCGGCACGCCGCCGCTGTCGGCTGACCAAGGGCTCGACTTCACGACCCAGGGCACCGAGCTGTACTCGGTCGTCAACACGCCGTTGCTGACCTTTAAGCGCGGCGTCCAGGGCACAGCTGGTAGTGCCATCGAGCCCGCCCTGGCCAAGAGCATGCCGACCGTTTCCGACGGCGGCAAGGTCTACACCTTCACGCTGCGCCCCGGCCTCAAGTATTCAAACGGCGTGGCGATCAAGGCCAGCGACATCACGTATGCGGCCGAACGCGACATCAAGATCCCGTGGCAGGCCGCCTCGTTCCTGAGCGCCTACATCCAGGGCGGAACCGCGTACGCCAACGGTAAGGCCAAGACGATCTCCGGCATCCAGACCAACGACAGCGCGGGCACGATCAAGGTTCACCTGGTCGCTCCGTTCGCGCCGATCGTCGACATCTTCGCGCTGGCGGGGACCGCTCCGGTGCCGCCGAACACGCCGATGAAGAACCTGGCCAGCACGGGCACGATCGGTGACGGGCCGTACAAGTGGGGCCCGATCAGCGCCGGTCACTCGTACACGTTGATCAAGAACACGAAATTCGACGTCCCGGGCATCCCGAAGGGCCACGCCGACAAGATCATCTTCAACGTCAACTCCAACGTGACGGCGGACGCTGAACAGGTGCTGAACAACCAGGCGGACGTGTTCGACCCCGGCGACACGTTGCCGGCGTCGATCCTCGGTCAGGTGCAGTCCCAGGCCAGCGATCGCTACGCGCCGATCCCGACCAACTCGACCTACTACTTCTGGTTCGGGGTCAACAAGAAGCCGTTCAACAACGTCGACGCCCGCCAGGCGGTGCTCGCGGCGCTCGACCTGCGGGCACTGTCCAGGCTGGACAGCGGTTTCCTGGCCGAGGACTGCCACCTGATCCCGACCGGGATCGTGGGCCACTCCAGCCCGTCGAGCTGCCCGTTCCATAGCCCGACCGGGCCGCCGAACATGGCGCTGGCCAAGCAGCTGATGACCAAGTCGGGGATGAAGGGCACCGCGGTCACCGTGTACGGCGAGGAGCGGAGCCCGCGCAGACAGTGGCTGGACTACTACACCAGCGTGCTGAACTCCCTCGGATTCAAGGCAACGGAGAAGGTCATCAACTCAGGCGTGTACTTCACCACGATCGGGGCGCCAACGCTGAAGCCGCAAACTGGGTTCGGCGATTGGGTGCAGGACTTCCCCAACCCGTGGGACTTCATGCAGCTGTTCGCGGGTAATGCCGGTTCATCGCTCAACTACGGGTACGTCAACGACCCGCATTACAACTCGCAGCTGGCCGACCTGCAGAAGCATCCGCCCGATGCGGTGGCCAGCCAGTGGCAGTCGCTTGATCAGTACGCCGTGAACAAGGGCTACTACGCGGCTTATGGCCACGAGGAGTTCCCAAAGTTCTATTCCAATCGGCTGAACTTCCAGGCCGGCGTGATGTCGGTCGAGTACCAGACCGATATGACGAGCCTGGCGCTTAAGTAGGAGGGTTGCCGGCCGCAGAAAGGGGGAAGCTCCTTTCTGCGGCCGCTGCTTCCCCTCGGCGGTAAGCTCACCATGAACGCGCGATGTCGCCAGACGCATTTCCCCGCCATCAGCGAGCGGACACGGAGTCGCCGATGACGGACGCCTCGGTGGGTCCAGTGGGCGGTGGCGGCGGCGCCGCGACCGTAACCGAAGCGCCGCCCACCCCTCCTGAGACGGATGCCACCGGCGCCCCGACGGTAGGGGTAGGGCCGTACCGCCTGGCTCTGCGGCGACTGCGCCGCAACAAGACGGCGCTGGCGTTCGGCGGCCTGTTCGTGCTGATCGTCGTGCTGTGCCTGCTGGCTCCGGTGTACGCGAACGACATCGCCCACATCGGCCCCAACACCAACAACGTCACCGGGACCGTCAATATCGGTGGCAAGCAGACGAACGTTGTCTCGCTCCAGGGCGTGCCGATCGGCCCGACCCTGACCACCCACTACTTCTTCGGCGCCGACTTCAACGGCCGTGACCTCGCCGTGCGGATGCTCTACGGAGGGCGCAACTCGCTGTTGATCGGCGGCATCGCCACCATAATCATCATCACCTTCGGCACGCTGCTTGGTCTGCTCGTGTGGCTACTTCCGCGGCCCGGTCGACGCCCTGCTGCGACCGCTGATGGAGTTGATCTGGTCGTTCCCGCCGGTGATCCTCGGCGTTGCCGTGGGCACGGCGCTCGCGCTGGGGGGAATCGGTCCGATCAAGGGGAACTCGCTGTTCATCCCGGCGGTGATCATCGGGGTGATCTACGTCCCCTACCTGGGCAAGCCGATCCGCGGCGAGGTGCTCCGCCTGCGCGAGATGGATTTCGTCGACGCCGCGCGGGTCCAGGGGATGGGGCCCTGGCGGGTGATGTTCTCGGAGATCCTTCCCAACGCGATGTCGACGATCATCGTGTTCATTCCGATGATGCTGGCCTACGCGATCCTGCTCGAGGCCTATCTGTCCTTCCTGGGAGCCGGGGTACAGGCTCCGAACGCTTCGTGGGGCACGCTGATCTCAGACGGGATTCAGCAGATTCAGACCGCGCCGCACCTGGCCCTGATTCCCGGGGCCATGCTGGTGCTGACCGTGCTCAGCATCAACGTGCTCGGTGACGGTGTGCGCGATGCCCTCGATCCCCGCGCGCAAGTGCGCATCAAGACCTGATGTCGCGCTTCATCGTCCGCCGGTCGCTGTCGGCGATCGCGTTGCTGTTCGCCACCTCGGTGGTCGTGTTCGCGATCTTCGAGATCATCCCCAGCTATGACCCGGCGCGAGCGATCGCCGGGCGAAACGCGACGCCCACGACGGTGGCGGAGGTGAGTCGCAAGTTCGGCTTCGACAAGCCGTTCTACGTCCAGTACGTGAACACGATGAAGCTGATCTTCACCGGCCAGGTGATCGACTATCAGGACGACCTCAACGTCGTCGACCAGTTCCGCCAACGGTTCCCGGTGACCCTGTCGCTGGTGCTGCCCGCGGCGATCATCTGGCTTGTGGTGGCGATCATCCTCGGCTCGATCAGCGCGCTCAGAGTAGGACGATTAATCGACCGGTCACTGATGGTGGCCGCGATCCTGGGTGTGTCGATACCGGTGTTTCTGTTAGCCGCCTTACTCCTATACGTGTTCGCGTTCAAGCTGACGTGGTTCCCCAACACGGGTTACGTGGGACTCAGCGACCCGGCACAGTGGGCGTATCACCTGATCCTGCCCTGGATCGCGATCGCCGTGCTGTCGATCGGGTTCTACTCGCGCGTCCTGCGGTCGAACCTCCTCGACATGGTGAACGAGGACTTCGTCCGCACCGCGCGCGCCAAGGGCCTCTCGCAGAAGCTCGTGTTCAGGCGCCATGTGCTCCGGAACTCGCTCATGCCGATCGTGACGATGTTCGGGCTGGACTTCGCCACCCTGCTCGGTGGTGCGGCATTGGTTACCGAAACGATCTTCAACCTACCCGGCGTGGGTCAGTACGAGGCCAGCGCGATCGGCAACCTCGACGTACCGCCGATCCTCGTGGGCTCCATGTTCACAGCCTTCTTCGTGGTGCTGTTTGGCGCTCTCTCTGACGTCATCTACGCATCGCTCGATCCGCGGGTCAGACTCACCGGCTGATGGCTGAGCGTCTGCTTGAGGTTGACGACCTGCAGGTGTCGTTCGCGACCGAGGACGGCGTTGTCCGCGCCGTCGACACGGTGTCATTCACCCTCGACCGCGGCGAGGTGCTGGCGATCGTCGGGGAGTCCGGCTCGGGCAAGTCGGTCACGGTGATGACCCTGATGGGGCTCACCCGCGGAGCGAACTCGCGCTTTGCCGGCTCGGCCAAGCTCGGCGGCCGCGAGCTCGTCACCGCGTCCGAGGAAGAGCTCGAGGGGATCCGTGGGGCCGAGATCGCGATGATCTTCCAGGATCCCATCTCGTCGTTGAGCCCGGTGATGCGGATCGGAGATCAGATCGTCGAGCAGATCCGCGCGCACGAGAAGATCTCCAAGGCGGCGGCGCTCGACCGCGCCGTCGAGCTCATGGAACGAGTGGGCATTCCCAACGCGCGCCAGCGCGCACGGGCGTTCCCGCATGAGTTCTCGGGCGGCATGCGCCAGCGGGTGATGATCGCGATGGCGCTCAGCCTGTCGCCCAGCGTGCTGATCGCCGATGAGCCCACGACCGCGCTTGACGTCACCGTCCAGGCCCAGATCCTGACGGAGATGAAGCAGCTCAGCGAGCAGAGCGACAGTGGCGTCATCTTCGTGACGCACGACCTCGGTGTCGTGGCCGACATCGCCGACCGTGTGATCGTGATGTACGCCGGACGCGTGGTCGAGCATGGAACCCTGGACGAGGTGTTCTACGACCCCCAGCATCCCTACACGTGGGGCCTGTTGGGATCGGTCACGCGGATGGATCGTGAGGGTCCCAGGCGCCTGCCAGCGATTCCGGGGCTGCCGCCATCGCTGATCAATCCACCCAAGGGCTGTCACTTCCGGCCCCGCTGTCCACACGCGTTTGACCGCTGTGTCGAGGTCCCGGCGCTCGAGGCGCGCGTGCCCGAGGCACCGCAACATGTCGATCGCTGCTGGCTTAGCGTGGCCGACAAGCGCGAACGTCGCGTGGTCAGTGGCCAGATCGGGCTGCCGCGGAGGTCGTGGCGTGAGCGAGGAGAACGGCAGCGCTCAGGAGCTGCGGGAGGCCGAGCAGGCGCTCACGGGCGCGACCGAGCCGCTGGTCGAGATCGAGCATCTGCAGCTCTACTTTCCGGTCAAGAAGGGCGTCCTGATGGACCGCACGATCGGCCACGTGCACGCCGTCGACGATGTGTCGCTGGCCCTTCGTGAGGGCGAGACGCTCGGGATCGTGGGGGAGTCGGGGTGCGGCAAGAGCACGCTGGCGCGTTGCGTGGTGCGACTGCTCGAACCGACCGACGGCATCCTGCGCTACCGCAAACAGGACATCACCCACCTCGGCCGCCGGCAGCTGCAGTCGATCCGCCGCGAGGCCCAGCTGGTCTTTCAGGATCCGGTGTCGTCGCTCAACCCGCGCAAGCGTGTAGGGCAGATCGTGGGGACGCCGATGCGCCTTCACGGCATGGATGGAATCGACGAGCGTGTACGCGAACTGCTCGAGCGGGTCGGATTGAACCCGGAGCACATCAACCGTTTCCCCTACGAGTTCTCGGGAGGGCAGCGCCAGCGAATCGGCGTCGCTCGCGCGTTGGCCGTCAATCCGCGGCTGATCGTGCTCGACGAGCCTGTGTCGGCGCTCGACGTCTCAATCCAGGCGCAGGTTGTCAATCTGCTCGACGATCTTCAGGACGAGTTCGGGCTTTCGTACATGTTCATCGCCCACGACCTGGCCGTCGTCCGCCACGTCTCTGACCGGGTCGCGGTCATGTATCTGGGCAAGGTCGTGGAGCTCTCGCCGGGGAAGGAGCTGTATGACAAGCCGATCCATCCGTATACCGAGGCGCTGCTGTCAGCGATTCCGATCCCCGATCCGAACGAGAACCGCTCCCGCGAGCGGATGGTGATCAGCGGCGAACCGCCCAACCCCATCAACCCGCCACCGGGCTGCCGCTTCCACACGCGCTGTCCGTGCGCGACGGACATCTGCCGGACAGTCGAGCCGCCGCTGGCCGAGTATGCGGGTGGTCATCTGGCCGCCTGCCACCACCCGCTCAACGTGGACGCGAGCGAGATCGCGAACGCCAAGCGATCCCCGCTCAGCCCGCTCGTCGCCGGCGAGCAGATGCCGGGTGACGAGGAGGCGCCCGCGCAACCCGGAGCAGCCGAGGAATGACGCTGGCGCGGTGCGGCTCGGCGCTGATTCTGGCGCTGTGCTGCGGAGTCGCCTCCGCGTGCGGCGGCTCGTCGCACGCGGCGTCGACCACGAGCCAGGCCACGGTCCCTGTGGCTCAGCGAGTGTGTGCGCTGGCGCAGCGCGCCGCGGGCAGCGTCCAGGGGGGTCAGGTTCACCTTCGCATCGCCAACTCCGATCCGGCCAACGTCGAGTGCAGGCTCTCGCGCGACGGAATCCATTTGGACGTGATCGCCGAGGCCTCCCCGGTGGCGTGGACTCAATACGACACGACGGTCGTCCACCAGGCACAGGCCTTCGGGCCCGGCAGCGTTCACGACACCTCGGCCCTACCGCAGCCCGTGCGCGGCATGTCGGGCAACGCGGCATGGCTGCCGCCCCAGCACCAGCTCGTCACCACGAACGGAACCCAAACGCGCGGCGGCAGCTACGTCACGGTAACCGTCAAGCGGAGCTCGCAGCACGGGCCGGCCAGCCTGCCTCTGGCGCGAGCGGTGGCGATCGCCACGCTCGCCTCCGCGCCGCGCGGTCCGACCCCGTGACGTCGTCCGAGCGCTACCGTCACATTCGATGGATGACCCGCTCGCCGTGCTGTTGCTTCCGGCCCGGCTGGAGGAGTTCGAGCTCGCCGAACATGCGCGCGATCTGCTGAGCATCGAGCGCGTGGTTGCCGTCGAGCCGCGCCGCGAGCGGATGCGCGCCTCCGTGGCCGAGGCCCTCGCGGCCCGCCAGGCCCGGCGCCTTCGCTTTCCCGGCCAGCCCCGTCTCCTCGTGGTCTACCGTCCTCTGCAGTACCCGCTGGCCCGCGCGCTGCGCTCTCGTCATGAGGAGGCCGAGCTCTGGTACGCCCGCCTTCCCGGCGGTCCCGAAGCCAGAGGTCGCGATCGAGCCCGGCTGGAGGAGTTCGACCGACTGGCCGAGGAACGGGCCGTGCGGACGCTTCAGATAAGCCCCGATGCGGATCCGCACGCCGAGAACGAAGCCCTGCGCCGGCGACTCACCGAGCTTGGCGTGATCAGCTTCCTGCCGATGGGTGCGCGCGTCGAGCGCAAGTAGGTGACTAAGGCCCGGTCGAGCGGAAGGTAAGGGGTCGGGACCCCTTACTCGCTGCGTTCTCCCGATGTGCGCAGCCGCTTCTCAGTCCATCCTCATTGCAGATGGATTTCCCCGAGAGGAGCAGAAGCAAATGCATCCCGACGTCAGTTACCAGATCGCGGTCACCCGCATCGAAGACTTCCAGCGTGTCGCGGACGCGCACCGGAGGGGAGGCGACGACGGCGGGCGCCGCCACCGGTCCGCGCGAGCGCGCATCACGCGATACTTCGGACATGCGGGCAAGGCTGACCAGCAGCCACTTCGTCGGTCGAGTCGGCGAACTGGCGGAACTCGAGCTCGCGCTGCGTGAGGCGGCAACCCGCAAGCCGGTTGTAGGTCTCCTGGGTGGTGAATCGGGTGTCGGCAAGACGCGATTGGTGCTCGAGTTCGAGCGCAGGATTCCCGGCGGTGTGCTCGCCCTGCGAGGCGAGAGTGTGGAGCAGGCCGACGGCGAGCTGCCGTACGCGCCGCTGCTGGGCGCGCTGCGACCGCTGGTGCGCGAACGCCACCCGGCGCTGGGTGCGCTGAGTCCCGGCAGCCGGGCCCAGTTGGCCGCGCTACTGCCCGGCCTCGACGACGCGACGCCGCCGGATCGGCATGACGCCTCGGCGCAGCTGAAGCTGTTCGAAGCCGTGATCGAGTTGCTCGACCTGCTCAGCGAGCAGGCAACCCCTGGTGCTGATCCTCGAGGACATGCACTGGGCGGACCGCTCGACCCGGACGTTCGGCGCGTTCCTGGCGCGCAGCCTCCGCCAGGAGCGCGTGATGCTCCTGCTCACCTACCGCACCGACGAGTTGCTACCGCCGCCATCCGCTGCGCCCATTGGTCTCCGAGCTGGAGCGCCTGGATCGGGCGCGCCGCATCGACCTGTCTCCATTCGACCGCGACGAGTTGACCGAGGCGCTGACGGACATCCTCGGCGCGGCCCCCAAGGCCGGGCTCGTGGAGCGACTGTTCGCGCGCAGCGAGGGCAACCCGCTCTACACCGAAGAGCTGCTCGCCGCCGGGCTGGACGGCCGCGGCGCCGCCCCGCAGAGCTTGCGCGACGCGTTCATCTTGAGGATCGAGCGTCTCCCATCCGACGCCCAGCGCGCGGCGCGGGCGATCGCCGTCGGACGGCGGCTCGACGAAGCGACGATCGCCGAGATCACCGGGGTCGAACATGATCCCGCTCCACGTGGCGCTGCGTGAGGCGGTTGCCGAGCAGGTCCTGGTCCGCCGGCGAGGACGGAGGACTGTCTGTTCCGCCACGCGCTGCTTCGCGAGGCCCTCTACGACGATCTGCTCCCCGGCGAACGCGGGGAGCTTCATCTCGCACTGGCCCGGGCTACGAGCATGCCAGGTCGCGGGCGAGGCCGATCCCGAGACCGAGCGCGCGGCGACGATCGCCACCACTACGCGATCGCCGGCGATCAGCCCGCAGCGCTGCAGCATCGTGCACGCGGCGCTGGCCGCCCGGAGGTCCACGCCTACGGGGAGGCCGCCGACTGGCCGAACGCGCGCTCGAGCTGTGGCCGCGCGTTCCCGATGCGCGAGCAGGACGGCCGCTCGATCACGTCGGCCTCCTCCGGCTGGCGGCCGGTGCACACACGATCGCCGGCGACCGTGCCCGCGCGCGAGGTGCTGCTCCATGCCGCGCTGGAGGAGCTCGATGAGGGCACCGACCCGACGCTACTCGGCGTGCTCAACCGGCTGGCGCGGGTCGCAGTGGAGGCTCAACCGCGGTGTCGAGGGCGTGGAGACCGCACAGCGCGCTCTGGCGATCCTCCCCGACGAGAGGAGGACAGCCGCGAGCGCGCCTCGCTGCTCGCCTGGCTTGCCCGGACCCGCTCGCTACGCGGGCGCTTTCGCGATGCGCTCCGGGACGGGCGACAGGCGCTCCGGGCCACTCTCGCCGCGGCCGATCGTTGCGCGCGAGGCTGAGGTCCTGAACACGCTGGGCATGACGCAGATTGCGCTGGGTCACGTCGACGAGGGCTTCATCGACTGCGGCGTGCGATCGAGATCGCGCGCGCAGACCGACGACATCGAGGGCTCGGCTACGCGTACTGCGAATCTGGCGGACATGCTGAACGTCGCCGGGCGCACCCACGAAGCGCTCGGATTGCGAAGGAGGGCTTGGCTGCGATCCCGCAGGCGGCTGAGCCGAAGCTACGACTGGATGACCCTGACGATCTCGCAGCTCGCGTTCGAGGCCGGCGACTGGGAGCTGGCCCAGGCCAATCTGACGCCTCCCTCGCAGCTGATCGGGCTGCAGCTGATCTTCCGGCAGCTGCGCGAGGCGGAGCTGGCGCTGGGCGAAGGCGAAGAGGAGATTGCTGACGCTGGCTGAGCGAGGTCGAGCCGTTGGTGGCAGCCTCCTCGAGCCGCAGTGGATCGGCGGCCTCGGCGGCTTGCATGGCGAGCTGCGCCGCCGGCGGCCGACCTCCTAGGCGCCCGCGCCGCCGTCGCCAGGGCGCTCGACCGGATCGAGCTATGTACCGACGACGTGATGCGGATCGCCCGGGTCACCGCCGTGGGCGCGAGTGTCGAAGCCGACCTAGCCCAACGCGCGCGGGACCTGCGCGAGAAGCAGGACGAGCGCGACGCGATCGCCCGCGCGCGGATCCACCACAGCGACTGCGCGCAGCGGCGGAGTAAGGTGGACCGGTCGAGAGCGCGCTCGCGCCGGGCGCGGCCGAGCTCGCGCGCGCCCGGGGCCGCAACGACCCCAAGCTGTGGACCCGGGGGGCCGCCGAGTGGGACGCGATCCCGCGACCGTTTCAGGCCGCAATCGCGCGCTGGCGCCAGGCCGAGGCGCACGTGGAGGCCGGCGACCGCGGCGGCCGCCGCCGAGGTGGGCGCGTCCATCGCGGCGGCACGCGGCTTGGTGCCGGTGGCTGGAGGGCGAGGTGATGGCGCTGCGCGAGCGGGCCCGGCTCGAGCTCCTGGGGGGCCGCGCGCGCAGCGGTGACGCGCGGAGAAGGGGGCGGCGAGGCCGATCCGTTCGGGCTGACCCCAAGCGAACGCCAGGTCCTGGCGCTGATCGCCGAAGGCGCCACCAACCGCCAGATCGGGGCCGCGCTGTTCATGGCCGAGAAGACGGCCAGCGTGCACGTGTCGCGGATCCTCTCGAAGCTCGGCGTTCAGAGCCGGACGCAGGCGGCCGCAGTCGCCCACCGGCTGCAGCTCAGCCGCTGAGCGCGCGCGGGGGTTGCACACCCCCGTGGACCGCAGGTTGTCGAGGATGTGTTCGAGGGCTTGTCGCTTTCGCACTCGGTGCCGATCACATTGATCCATGTCGACCACCGAGGGTGGCCGCGGAACTGCTGGAGGGCATCAGCACGCTCGGCCGCACGCTCGGGCTGCTCGTCATCGTCGAGGGCGTGGAGACGCCCGAACAGGAAGCTGAGCTGCTCCGCCTCGGGTGTCGAGTGGCGCAGGGGGTACCACCTCGGGCCGCCCGCCACAGCGGACGAGATCGAGGAGCAATGGGCCGACGACCAGGTCGCCACGTTGAGCTACTAGCAGCTAAGTCGCGGACTGCACGCTGGCGCCGCTGGCGATCGGCAGCGCGTAATACCCGGCGAGTGCCGCGCAGATGAACAGCGTCAGATACGCGGAGACGGGTGCGAGCGCTGTGGCGATCACGTACGGGGCGAGGCCGGCCAGGCTGCGGCGCAGGATCGCACGGCGCAGGTCCTCGGACAGTGGGGGATCGAGGTAGTGGACCTTGCGGAGGAGGATGTGCCGGTTGAGCGTGGCAAAGAAGATCGACATGACCAGCAACGACCCGCTGTAGATCGCCACCGCGAGGTGCTGCCCGTGGCCCTGCTTCAGGTAGCTGGCGGCCAGATCGGTCGAGAATGGCAACACGCCGATGCTCAGCAACAGCAGCAGGTTCAGAGCCAGGATCGAATGATCCGCCTGTCGTAGCCGGCTGATCATCACGTGGTGGTTGATCCAGATGATTCCGATCGTCACGAATGAGGTGACGTAGGCCACGTAAGTCGGCCATTGGCCAGCAACGCGTGCAGGAGGTTCTCGGTGCTGGCGGGGTCGGGGACCCTGATGTTGAGCACCAGCAGCGTGATCGCGACCGCCAGCACTCCATCGGAGAACGCTTCCAGCCGGTTGGTGCTCACATTGCAGGGATTCGGCGGCTCGCCTAGCCCTCCTGTTCGCCCATGGGCGCCAGCACGCCGCAGTCGATGCTCCTGAGGCCCTCCTCACGCGAGCCTGCTCCTCGCGGTCATGGCACGCGGCCACGATCGCCCGCCGGAGCCCGTGCAGTTGGCCGACACGCCGCACGATCGCGCCACTTCAATCATCTCCACGTGGAGCGGGTCGGCCGCTTCGTAGGCTCCAATCAAGCGTGGCACGATGCCCGGCGCCGCAGTGGGCGGGGTCTCTATCATCGCGTGGCCGAGCGCGACCACGATCCCGCGCCCGGCGGAAAGGCTCTCCCCGTAGCGCAGGGCGTCCCCGAGTCCCGCCGGGTGGGCCTGGCGCGTGTAAAGGATCTGCAGCCGACGGGAAGCTACGCGACCTTGCGGTCGAATCCGGGCTGCGGCCTACCCAGCGCAACCCAGTAGCCGGCGGCCAGGCGCCGGATGGCCGCATCCCACGTACGGTGCTGGACGGCCGCGATGCCCCCGCGGCGGAGATGCTCCCGGAGCCGGGGCTGGTGGAGCACCGAGAGGAGCGCCTGCGCGAGCGCCTCAGGGTCGGCTGGAGCAAGCAGCCCAGATTCGCGATGCTCGATCAGCGAGCAGGGCCCGCCGGCCTGTACGGCAATCACCGGTAGGCCGCTGGCCTGCGCCTCGAGCAGCACTTGGCCAAACGTGTCGGTCTGGCTCGCGAACAGGAACGCGTCTGCGCTCGCGTAAGCGCGGGCGAGGTCGCCCCCGCCCAGCCACCCGAGGAACGTAGCCCGGTCACCCAGGCGCTCCCGCAGACGCTCCTCCTCCGGCCCACCTCCGGCCAGCACCAGACGCAGTCGAGGATCGCGCCAGTGCGCGGCCAGGAACGCCTCCGCGAGGAGCTCGGCGCCCTTCTCCTTGGTGAGCCTTCCCGCGTAGAGGACGTTGATCCGGCCCGGCAGCAGGTCGGGAGTGCGCAGCGCCGGATCGAACCGCTGAAGGTCCACCCCCCGATCCCAGCGTCCGATCCGGCCTCGGTCGATCCCCAGCCCAGCAAGTCGCACGTCGCTGGCCGGGCTCGGCGACAGGACCACGTCGCAGGCGCCATAGAACCTGCCCAGCACGGCGGCGGCCATCGACTCCAGATCGTCATGCCCGCTCCGCAGCCC
This sequence comes from uncultured Solirubrobacterales bacterium, assembly GCA_963737535.1. Lineage (GTDB taxonomy): Bacteria > Actinomycetota > Thermoleophilia > Solirubrobacterales > Solirubrobacteraceae > Palsa-465. The sequence goes on along the minus strand of CAVTTU010000008.1, from coordinate 83,201 downwards.
GGCGTAGGCGGCCAGCTCGGTGTGGTAGCTACCGACCAGCGGCAGCTCGAGAACGCGGGCGAGCAGGGCGGCCTGTACACCGGCCGGTCCGGGTGCGCACACGTGAACGATGTCGTAGCGGCCCTCGCTCAGCGCATCAACGACCGCTGGAACGCTGGGCACGCCAATCTCGAGGCCTCTGTAGAAGGGGATGTCGAGTTCGGCCACGGCGCTCAGGCGGCGGTCCACATCCGGATCGGTGCCGACCACCTCGACGTCGAATCCCGGGACTCCGCGCTCGCGGATCTGTTGCAGCGTGTGCGTCACGCCGTGCATGCCGCCGACGCCGTCGGCGAACAGTGCGACGCGTGGCCGGTCGGCATCGCTACGGGCCAGCTTCGCCTTCTCGCGACCCAGGAACGCCGCTGCGGCCGCGTACGGAATGGCGGGAATGCACGCATCGAAGACAGCGAATGCGCTGCCGGCGAGATCGACCGTCCCGCGCTCGCTCGCGGCGACGATCTCGTGGACGGCCGCCGACAGCTTGCGCTCGTGGATTCGCCTGGCCCGGCGATACAGGTCGGGATGGCTCAGCTCCCCTTCCTGGAGCAGGTGCAGCAGCTCCTGCTCGTTGCAACCGAGGTCCATGGCCACCAGCCAGGCGCGCAGAAGGGCGATTGCGTCGTCCGGCCCGAGGTCGGCCGCCGCCGATCCGTGACGGACGTCGCCTTCGCGCATCACCCGCTCGACGATCTTCAGCACCGCAGCGGGATTCGGTCGCGGAGCGCCATCGCCGCCGCCCAGCGCGCGGATCGCCAGGGCCATCGCGGCGTGGGTCCATTTGGCCGCACTGCCCTGGGCACCATGCGCGTCGGCCCGGCCGGCACGGATGTGCCCCAGGAACTCCGCCGGTGTGGCCGCTCGTGGCGTCTGCGTGAACGTCCGCCCGATATCGATTCCGGCGTGATCGTCTGATCCCCCGAGTGGAGTCCCCCCGTGGGTCTCGATGTAAACGAACGCCGGCAGGTTCAACTCCTTGGCGCGCGCACCGTTGCGCGTCTCCCAGATCGGGAACAGCTGCGCCAGGCGCCGCCGGTGCCGCGGGGTGAGTGGCGCCTGCACCGCGTAGAACGGATGCGCCAGGGCCGCGGTGATCCGGCGCTCGGTCAGGTAGGACGCGCACTCCTCGACGTCACCTCGATGTGCCTGGAGCCATTCGTGATCCTCGCCCCCGATCCCGTAGCAGAGGACGTGGACCGCCCGGGGCTCGCCGCGGAACCAGGCCGTCAGCTCCTCGGAGATGAACGTATCGGGAAGATCGACGAGCTCGAGGGCTCCGGCGATCGTGTCGTGATCGGTGATCGTCACGAAGTCCATCCCGCGGCGCTTGGCCAGCTCGTATACCTCGTGCGGCGGGGTGGCGCACTCGGGCAGGTGTAGCGAGCGTTGAAGCCCGAGTTTCGACAGCTCGGATGCTGTCGAGTGAACGTGCATGTCGGCACGGCTTATCTCTGTCATGGGCCAAGGATTGCCCGGCAAAGAAAGTGCTCAGTGAAGAATGAGGGCAAGTCCTGTGACCTTCCTGTGACCGGCGAATGACCTGGCCCTCGATGCGAGAACCTTCTCGGTCGTGCCGGCAACGATCTCCCTCGATTCCGAGCAGGTCGTCCACGATGGCGAGGGTACTACATCCCCGAGCACGTCATGCTGGCCGATGGCCGCTCGGGGGCCGCCGGCGCGTGGGCGCTCGGCAGCCTGTATCGCGAAGCCATGCAGCGGGCCCTCGACGAGGTTCATCCGGGCTCCGGGGTCGTGTTCGGGCGCAGCGGTTGGAGCGGCCAGCAGGCGATCGGTTTCACGTGGGGTGGGGACCAGGCCTCGGATTTCTGGTCGCTGAGGGTGCTTGTCGTGGCCTCGCTGAGCGCGGCCGCCAGCGGGATCTCCAACTGGTCCCACGATGTCGGCGGCTACCTGGGACATCGCCTGGTCGAGCGCTGTCCTCCCGAGCTGTTCGTGCGCTGGGTTCAGTTCGGCGCCTTCACGCCGCTCATGCACGCCCACGCCCGGATGCCCCACGAGCCGTGGAACTACAGCGCGCACATCCTCGACCTGTACCGGAGTTATGTGCTGCTGCACGAGCGACTCGTCCCCTACGTGCGCGCGGCCGCGGCGACGGCGCAGCGCACAGGGCTGCCGTGATTCGCCCGCTATGTCTGATTGACCCGGACGACCCCCGTGGCTGGGCCATCGGGGATGCCTACGGGTATGGCCCGTCGCTGTGGGTGGCGCCCGTTCTCGACGACGGCGCCCGTGAGCGCGAGGTGCCACTGCCGCGGGGCGAGTGGATCGAGACGTGGTCGGGCCGGCTGGTGCGCGGCGGTGGCGACGTGCTGGCGCCGGCGCCGCTGGAGCGCATCCCGGTGTGGGTGCGACGGGGTTCGATCATCGTCACCTATCCGGCCGAGCACGTGGCGCGAGGGCTTGGGGATATCCGGGAGGGCGACCGGCCGTTGGTGGCCGCCCTGTGGGGCGAACCTGAGTCGGGTCGCGCGACCGCGCGCCTCGCCGATGGGACGATGGTTCGCTGGCATCGGGGCAGGTGGGCGGTGACCCCGGAGCGCGAGATCACCTTCCGACAGGCGGCTTAGGCGTGTGACGGACCGGGGCGGGGCTGGCGCGGGGGAGCCTCGTGTGGCGATGAACCCTCGCTGAGGCCGATGCGGTTGTGGAGCGCACGGAGCGGTCGCGGTGCCCACCAGTTCCATTTCCCCAGCAGCGCCATCAGCGAGGGAACGAGGAGCGCACGGATGATGGACGCGTCGATCAGCACCGCCAGTGCCGCTCCGAGCCCGAGCTCCTTGATGAACACCAGCTCCGAGGTCGCGAACGCCCCGATGGCCACGGCGAACAGCAGGGCCGCGGCCGTGACGATCCGCCCCGTGCGTTCGAGCCCGATGGCCACCGAGTCCCGGTCCGAGGCGCCACCGTCGCGCGCCTCCTTGATCCGCGATAGGAGGAACACGCCGTAGTCGGTGGCTAAGCCGAAGGCGACGGCGAACAGGAAGATCGGCTGGGTGGCGTCGAGGGCGCCCTCGCTGCGGAACGACAGCAGGCCCTCGAGGTTTCCGTCCTGGAAGATGAGCACGAGGATCCCGAACACCGCACTCAGGCTGAGCGCGTTCATGATCACCGCCTTGATCGGCAACACGACCGAACCGGTCATCAGGAACAGCACGATCACCGTCGAGGCGACGACCACGGCGAGGACGGCGGGCAGGTGGGCGCCCAGGCTCTGCTCGAGATCGACGAATCCGGCGCTCTGCCCCGCCACGCCGACATAGAACGGATCCTTGATCGAACGTATGTCGCGGACCAGCCGCTGGCTGGATCCGCTGAGCGGTTCGTACCGAGGTGCGACCGCCAGCAGCGCGTTGGCCGGACCGGCCGGTTGCGGCGGCGCCACCGCGGCCACGCCGCGCAGGATGGTGATCCTGGCCGCCAGCGCTCTCACCCGGGTGAGCCGGCCGGCAGTCCGACCACGACCTCGAGCAGTGCCGTCCGGTTGGGCGCAAACTGCGACTGCAGTGCGTTGTTGACCTGCCGGGCGCTCGCGCTGGGCGGGAGGACGCGGGCGTCGACCGAGATGAACTTGATCTGCGTGAACGGGATGCCCAGGGCGATCAGGAACACCGCGCTGCTCAGCGCGATCCGACCCGGGTAGCGCATCACGAACTGCGACAGGCGGTACCACCAGCCGCTCTCGGTCGGTCGCGCGTCGCGCTCGGCCGCTCGGGCCAGCCAACTCGGCGACAGCGCGTTCACGCGCGGCCCGAGCACGGCGAGCAGGGCGGGGAGCACGACGAGCGCCAGCGCCGCGGCGAGGAGGGCGACCAGCGCCCCGGCGATGCCCATCGAATACAGAAAGCGCTGAGGGAAGATGGCCAGCGAAGCGATCGCCGCAGCCACGGTGACCGAGCTGAACAGGATCGTTCGCCCCGAGGTCTGCATCGTGCGCACCAGCGCGCCTACCCCGAACCCCTGCTTGGCGGCCTCCTCTCGATAGCGAGAGACCATGAACAGGCTGTAGTCGATCGCCAACCCGAGTCCCAGCCCGGTGACCAGGTTCAGCGCGAACACGGAGATGTCGGCGAACGTGGTGATGATGCGCAGCAGCAGGAACGTGGCAACGATCGCCAGCCCACCGAGCAGCGGCGGCAGGAGGGCGGCCACGAGCGAGCGGAAGAACAGCAGCGAGAGCAGGAAGATCAGCGGGAAGGCCAGGAGCTCGGCGTGCGCGAGGTCGTGGCTGACTTGCGTGTTGGCCTGGGCGTTGGCGATCTGCCCGCCGCCCAGCGTCACATCGTGCTGGCCGGCGAACTGGTTCTCGATGTCCTGCGCCACGTTCTTGAGCGCCTTGTCCGGCAGCGGCTTGAAGTAGGCCACGACGTATGTGGAACGACCGCTGGTTGACACCATCGTCGGGTCGTGGCTGGTGTAGTAGCTGCGGACTGCGGCCACGTCGGGGGCGCGGCGGAGTTCCGCGGCGACCTCGTCGACGCGGCGCCTCGCCGCCACCGAGTGGACGTCGCCCGAGGCGATCAGCGCCACCACGCCGGGATCGATCTGGCGCCCGGTCGCCGCCTGGAAGCGGTTGGTCGCCTTGACCGACTGGGTGGCCGGATCGTTGGCCCCGTACGGGCTCATGTTCTTGGCCACGCCGAGGCCGAACACGCCGGCGACCGCGGCCAGCAGTACCGCGACCATCAGCACGCGGCGGCCGTGGGCGTGAAGTAAGGAGCCGAGGCGCGCCAGCATCGTCACTCCGCCTGTGGCTCGCCGCCGAGGCGGCGCTCGGTCGCCTCGCACCACTCGATCATGAACTCGGTCATGCCGACACCCAGCTCGAGCGTGAGCGCCGGGCCCGGGCGCATCGTCCCCGCCGTGGCCTCGAGCGCGGCCAGCTGGGCGCGCTTGAGCTCGTGGCGCCGGCGCATCGCCCGGACGATCTCGATTCTCCGGTCGGGCTCGGCGACGTCGGAGAAGAACAGCTTGAGCATGCCCTCGTCCCGCAGCTCGTACCCGGGCTCGGCGTCGGACTCGAGCCAGCCCCGCAGCGCCGCCAACCCCGTCTCCGTGGGCTCATACACCATGCGCGGACGGCCGCCCGTCGGCTCCGACCGTCCCAGCACCAGGCCCTGGTCCTCCAACCGCCGCAGCTCCGGATAGATCTGTCCGTAGCTGGCCGCCCAGAACAGTCGGGTCGAGTGGTCGACCAGCTGCTTTATGTCATAGCCCGTGCGCAGGCCGAGGGCGAGCATTCCGAGGATCACGCGGCCGCTTGGGCTGAGGTCCGGCTGTTGCGCCATACTGCGTGAGGATATATCGGACCGAGATATCAGTCAAGGGGCGGGGCGGTGTCGCCGGCGGCCTTCGAGACAGCCCTCAGCGACCGCCGGTCTGGAGGCCCTCCTGCCCGGCCTTCCCCTCCCAGGCATCCTCGAGCAGCTCTCCGAGCAGCGCTGGCTCGGCCGCGGTCAGATCGACGCGAACCGCTGCCCGGCGCTTGCCCCACCACACCTCGGAGCAGACCGCGGGTGTCGCCCCGACGGCGGTGAGGATGCCCGGTTCGTCGAGCATCACGTTCATGTGCTCGGCGTCCCACAGGGTCGCGAAGATGTGGCCGCCGACGCGGAAAGACGGGCGTCCGTGGTGATCCTGCTCGACCGCCCGCGGCAGCGAGAGGGCCATCGCACGCGCTGCATCGGTGGAGATCACGCCACCGAGTTTCGCACTCATGCGGGCGGGCCGATCGCACTATCCTCGCGACGTGCACTTCAGCGAGCTGACCGGGCCCGAACAGCGCGTCCTCGGTTGTCTGGTCGAGAAGCGCTGGACGACGCCGGATCAGTATCCACTGTCACTCAATGGGCTGCGGCTGGCCTGCAACCAGTCGACCAACCGCGACCCGGTGACCGACTACGATGAGCACACGGTCCGCGAGGCGGCCGAGCGCCTGAGCAAGTACGGACTCGCACGCCTGGCCAGCGGTCACGGCAGCCGCGCCACCAAGTACCGGCACCTGGCCGAGGAAGGCCTCGGCCTGGGCCGCGAGGAGCTGGCCATCCTTGCCGTGTTGCTCCTCCGCGGGTCGCAGACGCCGGGCGAGCTGAAGACCCGGTCCGATCGGATGGCGCAGGTCGGGTCGCTCGACGAGGTCGAGCGCGTCCTCGGGATACTGACCGAGCGGGGCTATGTCCGCCGGGTGGGCCGCCGCCCGGGACAGAAGGAGGATCGGTTCGAGCACCTGCTCGGCGCAGCGGCGGTGGCGTCGGACGGCAGCACCGCCCACCACGACACTGCGCCGGCCGCCGCAGTCCACCTCCAGGCCGTGCCGGCCGCCGCAGCCTCGAGGGCAGCGGCCCCGAGCAACGACGGTCTCCTGATCCGCATCCAGGCGCTCGAGGCGGAGGTGGCCGCGTTGCGCGCCGAGCTCGCCCAGCTGGTCGACGAGCTCGGCTGAGCCGTCAGGTCGGCAGCGCCAGCCCGATCAGATACGTGGCCCCTCCCACGATGACACCGGCCAGCGTCATCTCGAGCCCGGCCGACCACCACGAGCGAAGTGTGACCAGCGACTTGGCGGCGCCGACGAGGAAGTGCGCGATGAGCGAGATGACGGCGGCGGCGACGATCGCGGCGGTCCCGGTGGTGATCATGAACGGGATCACCGGGACGATCGCGCCGAGGCCCGTTGAGATGCCGGCTGCGAGCGCTGCCTGAACGGCGTCCCCGGTGTCGTTCGCCGATGCGCCGAACTCCTCGACCGACAGTGCCTGAAGCATCGCTTCGGGGTGCTGCGACATTCGGTCGGCCAGCTGGTCAGCGGTGTGCTCATCGACCCCCTTGAGCTGGTAGAAGAGCGAGAGCTCCTCCCTCTCCTCCTCGGGATGCTGCGCGATCTCCTGGCGTTCGCGCTCAACGTTGGCCGCCTGGACCTCGGCTTCGGACCGTTCGGCCAGGTATGCACCGGTGGCCATGGACAGGGCCGAGGCGACCGCGCCGGAAAGGCCGGCGGTGAGCACCGCGCTCGAGCCGCCGGTGGCACCCGACACGCCGGCGACGATCCCGAACACCGCGGCCAGACCGTCGTTGGCGCCGTAGATCGCGCCCGAGATCCAGCCGCCGCCCGTCCGGTGCCATTTCTCGCGACCCAGAATCCGGTCGAGGCGAGCGCGAGCCCCAGGAACGGCCAGGGGCGCCGAGGCCATCGCCGAGGTATCCGGACCGCCATCGGCACCGCCCGACCGGATGTCCTGGACCGCCATCGAGTGCGAGCGCTCCTCCTTGCGGATGTCGCGCAGGAGATTGTCGGTTACCGCGTCGCCGGTCGAGCGCTTGTAGAGGTCATCGACCTCCTCGTCCTCTGCCGCCTCACGGGCGGCGAGCAGGCGATCGACGGGGGCGATCCGGGCCTGCAGCCGCAGCCACAGCGGCACCCGCACGCTCGCAGGGTCCGGCACGGCGACACCCAGCTCGCCCATCCGCTGCTCCAGGCGCTCGCGGTGGCCGCTCTCGGCCTGCGCCATCCGGCGCAGAATCTCGCCCTCGCGGTCGGGCATCCGGCGGGCGATCAGCTCATAGACCGAGCCCGCGAGGATCTCCCCTCGCCACGCTTTGAGCAGCCGCTCCTCGGCGTCGCCGGCCATTCAGGACAGCGTAATCGGCGCACGCTAGCCTTGCCCGCCGTGCCCCGTAGAGTGAAGCTCCGGTGGCTTTGCTGTGCCCTGACGGCCGCCTTAGCGGCCGGGTGTGGCGGCAGTAGCCACTCGACCAGCACACAAACCCATGATGCCAAGACGACCCCGGGAGCCGGCCAGGGAGCGACCGCCCCGCCGGTGGCCAAGCGTGCTGTCCCGGCGCTGATTCCCCCGCCCAACGCGTCGGTTCGCAGCGTCCACGTCCCGGTCCTCACCTACCACCGGGTCGCGCCCCTCAGCGCCGTCGGTCTGACCGACCTCAAGGTCGATCCGGCCAATTTCCTGGCCGAACTGGCCGCCCTGCACGACAACGGTTACCACACGATCGGCCAGGCCCAGCTGTTCGATGCGCTCTACCACGGCAAACCGCTGCCGGCCAAGCCGGTGATCATCTCGGTCGACGATGGCTACATCGACGATGTCAGGACGATCCTGCCCGACCTCGAGCGGTACCACATGGTGGCCACGTTCTTCGTCATAACCGGACGGATGACCGAGCCCGGATTCCTCAGCGCCCACGCGATCCGCAGGCTCGACCGCGCGGGCATGGACGTCGGCGATCACAGCGCGCACCATGTCGATCTGCGCGAGATCACGCCGAGCGAGCTGCGGATGGAGACGGCTGGCTCGCGCGCGGTCCTCGAACGGGTTCTCGGGCACCCGGTGTACTTCTTCGCCTATCCGTTCGGCGCCTACGACGATGCCGTGCTGGCCGCGGTGCACGCCGCCGGCTACACGATGGCCTACACGACGAACTCCGGGACGACGGACAGCACGGCATCGCCCCTGACGATGCCGCGGATTCACGTCGGCCGGTCCGAGACGCCAAGCGGTCTCATCGCCGAGCTCGGCGGCCAGTGAGCGGTCTGGACGGGATCGAGTTCCACGACGGCGCCGTTGACGCCGGTCCCGGAGCCGTGCCCGCCCAGGCCATGCGGGACGAGATCGCGTCTCTGTATGACGGGGTCGAGCTCGACAGCGATGACATGCCGCGCGCCGGGCCGGCGCAGCTAAGCCCGCCTGGAGGCCACTTCCTCGTCGGCTGGCGCGGCGCCGAGGCCATCTGCTGTGGGGGCGTCAAGCGGCTCGACGCCCATTCCTACGAGATCGAAGCGCATGTACGTGATTCCGGGAGCCCGTGGCCAGGGCGTGGGACGGCGGTTGCTGGCGGCTCTCGAAGACAAGGCTCGCTCGCTTGGCTACGACGTCGCCCGCCTGGACACCGGGCCCGCGCAACCGGGGGCCCAGGCTCTGTACCAATCCCAGGCTACGCCGAGGTCGGCAATTTCAACGCCAACCCTGTGGCGTCGTTCTGGGGCGAAAAGCAGCTCGTGGCAAGGACCAGAGGTCGTGCGCCGTCCCGCCTGTTTCCCCGCGTCCCAACCGGGCATAACTAGTCCAGGTGGTCTAACCGGAGGTGGAGAATGCGAGCGTTCAGGGCTCGTGCGGTGGCCCTTGCCGTTGGGCTGCTGTTCATGGCAAGCACGGCTGGAGTCGGCGCGTGGTGCGGGCAGCTATCGGCTAACTGCGACGAACAACGGCGCCAACTACGCACCGACGTTCACCGGCAACGGCATGCTCGGCGTCCGGGTGCCGGACGTCGGCCAGGGGTACGCCGGCGGCCAGGTTCCGGCCCAGTCGGAGCTCGCCGGCTTCTACGCCCAGCCTCCCGGGGACGTTCAGCAGCGGGCCAACATCCCGACGTGGTCGACGCTCGGGTTCTCTGATGGCGGTCAGACCTTTCTCTGACCAGCGGCCACACGCCCAACTGGCGCCAGTCGATCGACCTGCACACCGGGATCGTGTCCACCAGCGCCGATTGGACCGCGCCCAATGGCCACGTCGACCCATCTCAGCTATCAGGTGCTGACCGACCGGGCCCGGCCGTTCGTGGGTCTGGTGAGGCTGACGCTCACCCCCCGATGGACGGGTACTGCCACCGTCACCGACGAAATCGACGGAACACCGGCGAACCTGACCACCCAGGTCGACAAGGGCTGGGCGGCCGGCGCGCACCGAGACTGGGTCAGCGTTACGACCGAGGGGACGAATATCGTCGCGGCGCTCTCGAGCCAGCTGCAGTCGAGCGCGAACGTCATGGGCGCGTTCAGCCAGGTCGACCAGTCGCTCGATCAGAGCGTCGGGCAGCAGGTCAGTTTCCCGGTGTCCAGCGGACACAACTACACCCTGACCAAGTACGTCGGCATCGCCAGCTCGCAGACCAGCGGCAACGCGGCCACGGCCGCGGAGGCGCGGCCAGCAGCGCGGCGGGTACCGGTTATGGTGCTCTTCTCAGTGCCAGCCGCGCGCGTGGTCGTCGCTGTGGCGCGGCCGGATCGACATACAGGGAAATCCGGCCCTGGCCACCGATGTCAACGCCAGCGAGTTCTACCTGTGGTCGAGCACCGCGGGCCGGCGTCAACTGGAGCGTCTCTCCGGCCGGGCTCTCGTCCAACGGATACGACGGGCATATCTTCTGGGATGCCGAGACCTGGATGTTCCCCACGCTGCTGGCGCAGCACCCCGACCTGGCGGCGGGGATGAACAACTACCGCTTCGAGCGCCTTGGCGCGGCGAAGCAACACGCTCAGGCCACCGGCTATCAGGGGGCCAGGTTCCCCTGGGAGAGCGCCCTCGACGGGACCGAGCAGATCCCGCCACCGGTGTCCGTCAACAGCGAGGGTCTGTATGAGCAGCACATCACCGCCGACATCGCGCTGGCCCAGTGGCAGTACTACCTGGCCAGCGGCGACCGGCAGTGGCTGAGGAACCGAGGCTGGCCCGTCCTCTCGCAGGCCGCCACGTTCTGGGCCTCGAGAGTGACGCGTGCCGCCGATGGCACCTACCACATCAATCACGTGACGGGTCCCGACGAGGAGAACCCCGACGTCAACGACGAGGTGTACACGAACGTCGCCGCCATCACGACGCTGCGCAACGCCATGCAGGCGGGCGAGCTCCTCGGCCTGCATCCGCCGGCCAGGTGGTCTCAGATCGCGTCCAAGCTGGTCGTGCTTGACGAACCGACAGCTCCGCTACCACCCCGAGTTCAAGGGCTACCAGTCACAGCTGGTCAAGCAGGCTGACGTGACCCTGATCCAGTACCCATGGGCCTATCCGATGCCTCGCGCCTACGCCGCCAACGACATCAACTTCTACGTTCCGCGGACCGATCCGGGCGGGCCGTCGATGAGCGACGCGGTCAACTCGATCGACACCTCCTCGCTGGGAACGCCGGGCTGTTCGAGCTTCGTCTACACCGAGCGCAGTTACGAGCCGTTCATCCGCGACGTCTTCGACCAATTCTCGGAGACGTCGACCGGAGGCGCGTTCACCTTCATGACCGGGATCGGCGGCTTCCTGCAGGAGTTTCTCTACGGCTACACCGGACTTCCGCGCCGATCAGCAGGGCGTCACGTTCGAGCCCGAGCCTGACCCGTCAGCTACGCGGGATCGTGCTGCGCAACGTGCTCTGGCAGGGTCGCCGAATGATGATCACGCTTGGACAGCGGACCAGCACGATCAGGCTGCTGAGCGGGCCGCCGCTGACGGTGACGACAGCGACCGGGGTACGCCATGTCGCCACCGGGCAGTCGCTCCGCGTGCCAACTCGCCGCCCCGACCTGCTCCCGACCTCAGATGCTGTTCGCTGCGGTCAGGCCAAGGCCGACAGCGCAGCGCCGGGTGCCCCGGCGCTGGCCGCGGTCGACGGCAGTCCGGCCACCGACTGGCAGCCCACCCAGCTGCCGGCCACGCTCACCGCACCGTTCGCCGGCGGCGTGCAGAGGGTCACTACGGCAACCCTGCGCTGGGGTCGTCAGTGGCCCGGTGCGCCGGGACCGAACGTGCCTCCGCCGCCAGGCCCGGTCACGGTCATCAGGCCGAGCAGCTATCAGCTTCTCGTCTCGGCTGACGGGAGCCACTGGCGGGTCGTGGCCAACGTCCCGGGGCGCGCCGGTCAGACGCTCGACGTGCTGCACTTCGGGTCCGTGCGAGCGCGCTTTGCGCGGGTCCGCGTGCTGTCGTCCTCGCAGTCAAAGACTCCGATGCTCGACGAGCTGACGGTGACCGGCTGACCGTCAGCCGTGCTGCTTGGGGTTGGTCGGCAGGATCATCGGCCGCCGCGGTTTCTGGTTGAAGTTGAAGTCCTTGCGTAGATCCCCGAGCCCGGGAGCATCCTCGCGCACGTCGGGGCGCGAGTCGGGGCGGCCGTCGGTCTTGGGGTTAAGCCGTTGACCGGAGAGGAAGTCGTCCTCGATGAACTTCGCGTAGGCGTCGAAGCTGAGCTGCTGGTGGTCGATCAGGTGGCGCCGAGCGTACGGGCTGATGACCATTGCCGGGACGCGGAAGCCGTAGCCGGCTGCGTCGATGACCGGCGGCTTGACGTGGTCGTAGAACCCGCCCCAGTCATCCCAGGCGAGGAAGATCGCCGTGCTGTTCCAATCTGGACCAAGGGCGACCGTGTTGATCAGGTTCGTCACGTAGGCCTGGCCGGCACTGATCGGCGAGCTGGGATGCTCGCTGACCAAGCCGCTGGGAATCACCCATGAGACCGAGGGCAGCGTCCCCTTCTCGGCCTCCGCCAGGAACGCGCTCGTGTCGCGGATATCGCCGAGCTGGTGATCCTGGTGGACATCCGTGAAGTACGGCAGCGGGTTCCAGATGCCCGGAGTCTGCGGCTGCTGGTCCTTGTACCCGCAGTACGCATTCGAGTTCTCGCAGTCGGGCTCGGGTCCCTTCTTCACGTAATAACCCCAACTCACGTTGTCGCGGTGAAGCAGCCACGTCAGATCCGTCCACGCGTAGTTGGGCGGGGGGTGCGGAGGGGGTCCGAAGTCGGGCGGAAAGGCAGGGCCGGTGATGTCACTGCGGCAGCTGAGCGGATCGCCCGGCGCGGTGCACAGGGCCGACCACTCGGAGACCAGGTAGAGGTGGGCGGGCAGGCTCCACGAGGTGGTCGGCTCGAACATGTGGTCCTGCAGGACGAAGTTCTTCGCGTAGGCCCAGTAGTTCGGGATCTCGCGCTGGTTGTGGTAGCCCATCGCCTCGATCGGGGTGTGCGGGTTGGGCTTGCAGGGTGGGTTGCCGGCCGCGGTGAGGCAGATCGTGGCCGTGCGCGCGAACCCATCCATGCGACCCTTGTCGTAATCATCTGCGTAAGACCACGGGCTGTGCCACTGGCCGAGGTCGACGTCGTGGGGATCGTGGTGCGGGCGGATGCAGTGCCGAGCAAGTGGATCGGGCAGGCACGCGGTTGGTTTGCCGTCTCGCATCGGGATTCCGTCCGCCCCCGGAAACGTTCCGAAGTAGTTATCGAACGACCGGTTCTCCTGCATGATCACCACGACGTGGCGGATCTTGTGGATCCCCTCTGCGGCGCCGGCCGGGGACGCTGCGATGGCCAGGACGGCGGCGAGGACGAGCGCCGCCGCCGCGAGCACGCGAGCGGGCGTGGCGCTCGTAGGCCGCCAGCCACTGGCTCGGCAAGAAGTGCCCACCCCCATCCCCCTTGACCCTACCGGGCTCGGCCGCGGCGTGCTACAGGATGCCGATCTCCGAGTTGTCACCGACCAGGAATCGGTAGGCGCGTGGCTGTCGATGGTCGCGGCCGACCTTGACGTTCCGGCCCAGGAGCGAGGATTCCATCCGCCCCGCCAGGCCGCGCACCGAGGATCGCGCCAGCAGGATCGAGTGCTCGACCTCGGCGTTCTGGATCTCGCATCCCTCGCCGATGGCCGTGTACGGGCCGATGTAGCAATCGGTGAGCCGCGTTCCGGCACCGATGATCGCCGGTCCGCGAACGGTCGAGCGCTCGAGGCGCGCCCCGGCCTCGACAACAACGCGGCCGTCGACCTGCGATTCGATCAGCTCGCCCTCCACCCGGCCTTCGATCGTGTCGAGCACGAGCCGGTTGGCGGCCAACATGTCCTCGAGCCGGCCGGTGTCCTTCCACCAGCCCCTGACGACGTGCGGTTCGACGCGCAGCCCCTCGTCAACCAGATGCTGGATGGCGTCCGTGATCTCGAGCTCGCCGCGGCCCGAGGGCGTGATCGCACGCGCGGCGGCATGGACGGCCGGAGTGAACATGTACACCCCAACCAGAGCCAGGTTGGTCCGGGGCTCGGCGGGCTTCTCGATCAGTCGCACCACCGCTCCGTCGCGCAGCTCGGCTACTCCGAAATGCTCCGGGTCCGGTACCGGGGTGAGCAGGATCAGCGAGTCCGGCTTGTTGGCGCGAAACGCGGCGACGAGATCCTCGATGCCTCCCTGCAGCAGGTTGTCACCCAGATACATGACGAACGGCGAGTCGCCGAGGAACGGCTGGGCGGTCAGGACCGCGTGCGCGAGGCCGAGCGGCGCCTCCTGAACGATGTAGGTCAGCTTGACCCCGAACCGCGTTCCATCGCCCGCTGCGGCCCGGATCTCATCCCCGGTCTCCGGGGCGATGATGATCCCGACGTCGTCGATCCCCGCCTGGGCCATCGCCTCGATCCCGTAGAACAGCACGGGTTTGTTGGCCACCGGCACGAGTTGCTTGGCGCTGGTGTGAGTGATCGGGCGCAGCCGCGTGCCCTTGCCACCGGAGAGGATGAGGCCCTTTAGGTCCTGCATTAGCGGGGAGGCTACCCTGGCGCAGCGGGTATCGGAGCCAAACCCACAGGGGTGCGCGCACGCGCACCCCCTAATAGACCCCTCCGAGTTTGCGGTGATCCCAGCTCGCGAGCCTTGTCGGCACGAACTGCAGTGCGACCCGTTTGGCCGCCTGAGCCCGGACGACATCGAGAAACTCGGGGCCGAGGCTGGTGGTCCCGTGGCGGCGGAATATGTCGGCTCCGACCTCGGCCACCAGGTCGAGGTCGCGGTGGATCACCGACTGGGTCTCGATCATCACCCCCCGCAGTTCGTGGTACTGACCGCCTGCCTCGATCTCGAGGGTGGCGCGCGGATCGCGCTCCAGGTTGCGGATCTTCTGCGATTTCGCGTACGTCCAGGCCCAGATCTCTTCGTCCCGCACGATGTACCACAGCGGCATGATGTGGGGCCAGCCCTCCGGGCCGTTGGTGGCGACGACGACCACTCGCTCCGTGGCCAGGAAGTCGTTGACCTCGGCCGAGGTCATCTTGATCTGATCGCGGCGGCTCATCGAGTGATCGACGCTGCCACCGCGCCGATGGCCTCGGCGGCCGAGCGAACAGCGTCGCGCGCGTCGGCCGGCTCGAGCACCACCGCATCCCCGGCCTCCTTGAGCACGTCCCGGACCAGGTAGCGCATGCCAGCGAAGCCGCGCTCGACGATCACCGCGCCGTCCTCGAGCTCGGCCACCACGCGGCGCTCCTCGCGCGCCCACCGTGCGCGGTCGGGCGAGATCCACACACGGGCCCGTCGCGAGGCCGGCACCTCGCCCGTCCTCGGCCAGCCGTCGACGTCGGCGGCGGGATCGACATCCTCGCGAGGCTCGAACTCCTCATCGGTCACCGTGGCCGATTTGATCCGATCGAGGCGGAAGTGGCGGACACTCTCGCGCGCGGGGTCGAAACTGGCCACGTACCAGCCCTCGCGTCCGTTGATCAGCGCGTAGGGCTCGACGGTCCGGGTGGAGAACTCGTCCTCGTTCTCCTTGTAGTACTCGAACGACAGAAGCCTCCGCTGGGAGATCGCGCGCGAGACCTCGGCCGCGATCTCGGCATCGTCACCGCCGGGCGCCGCGACCTGGAGCCCCTCGTGAACCGGGTCCTCACCGAGGGCTCCGACGACCTTGTCACGCACCGAGGCCAGCGACCCCTCGGGGATGTGCTCGCCGATCAGGTCAATCGCCGCCACCAGCGCCTTGGCCTCGACGGGCAGCAGCCGGGCAGGACGCGCGAACGAGTCGCCGTACGGCTCGGGGTCGACCTCGATCATCCCATCGGCGCCGATCTCGGCGTACAGGACGTAGGTGCCGGCGCCGAAGTTGACCACGTTGAGCACCGAGATGTCCTCGCGGAGCTCCTGCTCGGACATCTTCAGCTCGCGGCACAGCACGGTGGCGTCCAGCTGGCGGCCGGCGCGTCCGGCGTCGATGAGGATGCTGGCCAGGGTGACGAGGCGCGCGAAGCGCTCGGGACGGATGGCCGCCTCGGGGTGGTGCCCGTTGGTCTCCGGTGGCGGCTCCGGATCGCCGTCGGCGCGGGGCGGTGGCGGGACCTCGGGCAGGGTGGGGGCCAGATCGGGCTCGCCGGTGTGTCGCTCGATCAGCAGGCTGACACGCTCGCGCAGTTCGGCGGCCAGCTCGGGCGGTGCCACGATCCGCGCGTGCTCGCCGAGCCCGAGCACCCAGGCGATCAGCTGCCGGGCGTTGGCATAGTCGGTGACGAACAGCCGGTCGCCGTCCTCGCCCGCGGGCCGGATCTCGCCGTAGCGGCCGAAATGCCGCTCGATCTGCCAGGCGATGCGACCGCCGATCCAAACCTCGGCCGTGCCGATCGGGTCGCCGAACTGCCAATCGATCCGGTCGGCGTAGGCGCGAGGGTCGAAGCTGGCGGGGCGCTGAAAGTCGTGCTCGGCCTTGGTGGCGTAGCCGACCTTGCCGCGGATGCGCGAGAGCCTGAACACGCGAATCGCGTCGCGCTCCTGGGAGCGCCCGACAACGTAGAACTGCCCGCCCTGGTACAGGAGCTGATAGGGATCGACGCGACGGCCACCGACCTCGTCGCGCTCCATCGTGTAGTAGTCGAACAAGATCGTCTTGCGCCGGAAGATGGCCGTCTCGATCTTGGCCAGCCGTTGCGAGATCTCATGACCACCGGCCGACCCGGTGATCCCCAGGGCGACCGTCTGCTGCTCGGGCGAGCTGAGCGGGCTCGGGCGACCCCAGGAG
This sequence comes from uncultured Solirubrobacterales bacterium, assembly GCA_963737535.1. Classification (GTDB taxonomy): domain Bacteria; phylum Actinomycetota; class Thermoleophilia; order Solirubrobacterales; family Solirubrobacteraceae; genus Palsa-465. Next base: position 66,611 of record CAVTTU010000008.1, on the reverse strand, counting down.
ATCTGCTGGAGGGCCAGGCGCAGCGGCTCGGCGTAGGCAAACTCGCCGTCGAGGAGCTGGAGGGCGGTGTTCAGGGCGGCCAGCTCCGGATCGGTGAACTCGATCGCGGGCAGGTGGAAGTTCTCCGGCGGCAGCGAGTAGTTCTCCTGCTCGACCAGGCCATCGATGGGCTTTTCGACCGAGAGCACGATGCCGAGCGCCTCGAGCTCCGAGCGGTCGGCATAGAACCGGCGGGCGAACGCATCCTCGTTCATCACGCTGTAGCCCTCGACATCTCGCCTGATCTCGGGAGCCGTCACCGGGCGCCGCTCGGCCATCAGGTACGAGATCAGCGACAGCTGACGGATCAGCTTTTCCGTGTCCTTGGCCATCAGCGGGCTCTGTCTCGACGTTTTGCCGGGTGCGGCTGCACGAGGGGACACCGCCGGCGCAGCCGGTGGTCAGGACGCGGCATGAGGGCCGCCCGGGGCCGCCACGGCCGGTGAAATGTTCTGACGGGGTCCACCTAGTGTCAACTGTAGTTGGGGCGGCTCAGAGGCTGCCATCAGGGCACAGAGTCGGCACGCTATTTGCGCAGATTTGGAGGATGCCTGGACGGGCCCTGGCGGGGGCCGTCCGGGGGCGCTGCGGCGCGGACCCTCCGCGGCGTCGACTATGCGGCTTCGCGCTCGGGCGCCGGCGGCGAGGCGAAGTACGCGCCGGCGCCGATCCCCTTGTCGAACGGGGTCCACTGGCTGCCGGCGGGCAGCTCCTTCTCGAGCCGGTCGAAGCTCCCCAGCCGGCCGCCGAGGTTGTCGATCATGTGCACGAGGGTGGCTTCACGGGTGCAGGGGACGACCGGGCTGCCGTGCTCGAGCGAGCCGTGGTGGCTGAGGATGATGTGCAGCAGCGTCTGCTCCACGTCCAGCGGGAATCCGTCGAGGCGCTCGATCACGCGACGAACCCGGTAATAGCCAAGGGAAATCTCGCCGTACAGGCGGCCGTGGTCGGACATCGAGATCGCGCCGCCCTGGATCTCGTAGGCCTCGAGCTTGCCGATGTCGTGCAGCAGCGCACCGGTGACCGCGATGTCCCGATCGATGCCCGGGAAGATGGCCGAGATCGCCCCGACCGCCTGAGCCACGGTGAGGCAATGCTCGAGCAGTCCGTGCCGGTAGGCCTGGTGATAGTGCTTGGCCGCCGGTGCCTCGCGGTAGTTGGTCCAGCTGCTGGTGCCCTCGCCGAACACGGCCCCGAGCAGGCGGCGCAGGTGCGGATTCTGGACGGTGGCGATCAGCTCGCGCAGATCAGCCTCCATCTGCTCTGGGTCGCGCGCGGGCCCGTCGATCAGGTCGTCGAGCGCATACTCGTGCCGTCCGGCTGTGCGCACGCTCTGCACGGTCAATTGGGGCCCGTAGCGCGGATGGATCGAGAACAGGCCGGTGGCGTGAACGATCGCTCCGGGGAGGCAGACCTCGCGCCCCGCGGCCACGTCATCGCGCACGATCGCCGTGAGGCTCCCGCTGCGGTCGCCGAGCATGAGCTTGAGGTACTCGCCGCCCTCGCGCCGCACTCGTACCTCGGCAGCGCGTACGAACAGGGCCTGCGCGACCTGAGAACCATCTGCAAAATCCCGCACTTTCATCGCGTCACGAAGATAGAGTGGCCTGCGGACGGCAGCTGATGGATTCAACCGCGATCGTCACCGGAGGAACGGGAGGCCTGGGAGCCGCCGTTGTCTCGCGTCTGCTCGACGGCGGATGGCGCGTGGTCGTGCCATGGATCGTCGAGCGCGAACTCGAGCGGGTGCAGCGGCGCGACGGCCTCGAGCTGGTCCAGGCTGACCTGTTCGACCCCGAGGCCGTGGCCGCCGTGGTCAAGCTCGGTTGTGGTGACGAGGCGGCGCCGCTGCGAGGGTTGGTCAACCTCGTGGGTGGCTTCGCGGTCGGAGGGCGCGTCCACGAGACGCCGGTCGAGGAGTTCGAGAAGCAGTTCCGACTCAACCTGCGCCCCGCGTATCTGATGGTCGCTGCCGCGGTGCCGAAGATGATCGAGGCCGGAGGCGGGTCGATCGTCTGCGTGGGTACCCGTGCCGCGCTGCAGCCCTTCCCCGGCGCCGCGGGCTACGTCTCCTCCAAGGCGGCGGTGATCGCCTTCGCCCACGCCGTCGCCATCGAGTACAAGAACGACGGGATCCGCTGCAACGCGATCCTGCCCAGCGTGATCGACACCCCGGCCAACCGCGCGTCGATGCCCGACGCGGACCACGACAGGTGGGTCAAGCCGGCCGAGATCGCCGGCGTGATCGTGTATCTGCTCTCGTCGGAGTCAGGACCGACCAGCGGGGCGGCGATCCCAGTCTACGGGCGGGCCTGAGCGAGCACCGGTCAACGTCGCAGTCGCGCTCGAGGCGAGGTCGAGTTTCGCCTTGACCGGCGTGCACGGGGCGTTTAGACGCACCCCCGAACGTTCAGACTGGCAGCATGGGCAGTAGGATGAGCAGCTAATGGAACGTAAGTGGTGGACGCTGATCGTCGTCTGCGTGGCGACGTTCATGCTGTTGCTCGACATCACCATTGTCAACGTCGCGCTGCCCAAGATCGCCACCGATCTGAAGGGGAGCTTCTCCGACATTCAGTGGGTGATCGACGCCTACGCGCTCACGCTGGCCTCGGTGCTGCTGACGGCCGGCTCGCTCGCGGACCTGCTGGGGCGCAAGCGGATGTTCTGCATCGGCCTCACGCTGTTCGCCTGCACGTCCCTGCTGTGTGCGCTGTCTCCCAGCGCCCTGTTCCTGATTCTGGCGCGGGCCGGGCAGGGCATCGGTGGCGCGATCATGTACACGACATCGCTCGCGCTGCTGGCCCAGGAGTTCCACGGCCGCGAGCGCGGCACCGCGTTTGGCATCTGGGGCGCGACGATCTCCGTCGCGGCCGCCGTCGGGCCTCTGCTCGGCGGGTTCCTCACCGAGGCCTTCGGCTGGCCCTCGATCTTCCTCATCAACGTCCCGATCGGCGCCGCCGGGGTCGCCCTGACGATCGCCAAGGTGCACGAGTCCCGCGATCCCGAGGGCAAGCGTGTGGACTGGATCGGAACCACGACGTTCACCGCGTCGCTGTTCCTGCTCGTGTTCGGGATCATCCGCGGCAACGCGCTGGGCTGGGGCAGCGCGACGATCGTCGCGTGCTTCGCCGGCTCGGCGCTGCTGATGGTGGCGTTCCTGGTCGCGCAGGCCGTTCAGGAGCACCCGATGCTCGATCTGTCGCTGTTCCGCAAGCCGACGTTCACCGGCGCCGGCCTGGTGGCGTTCTCGGTCTCGGCCTCGATGTTCTCGATGTTCCTGTACCTGACCCTGTACCTCCAGACCGTGCTGGGCTACTCGCCATTGCAGACCGGACTTCGGTTCCTGCCCTTCACGGTGGTGTCCTTCTTCGTGGCGATGCTGTCCGGCAACCTGTCCTCCAGGGTCCCGGTCCGGTTCCTGCTCAGTGGCGGCCTGGCCCTGACGGGCATCGGGTTGCTGCTCATGCACGGCGTCAGCGGCACCTCACACTGGACGTCGCTGCTGGCCGGCTTCCTGGTCGCCGGCGCGGGCGTCGGTCTAATCAACCCCCCGCTCGCCTCGACCGCGATCGGCGTCGTGCCGCCGCAGCGAAGCGGCATGGCGGCCGGCGTCAACAACACGTTCCGCCAGGTCGGCATCGCCACCGGGATCGCCGTCTTGGGCGCGCTGTTCGAGAGCGGCATCACTAACCATCTGGCCCCCAAGCTTGTCCACACCCCGGTCGCCGGCCGGGCCGCACAGATTGCCCACGCGGTGGCCGCCGGTGGGGGCCAGCAGGTGATCCGCGGCACTCCGGGCCCGCTCCGGGCCACGGCGGCGACGGCGATTCACAGCTCGTTCGCCACCGCGCTCAACGAGATCCTGCTCGTGTCCGGGATCGTGGCCATCGCCGGCGGGTTGCTGGCGCTGATACTCGTGCGCGCTCGCGACTTTGCCGTCTACGGGCAGCCCCAGCGCGAGGGTGCCAGCGAACCTGCGGCGGCCCACGCCGGGTAACCGCCCAGAGCTCAAGCCGCGGGCGGGCACCACCGAGATCGCGCCAGCGTCTCCAGGTACCTCGATGTTGCTCACCGCCTGATCCCCGAGCTCCGCCAACCGTTCCAACTCGAGCGGATGGTCACCCCGCTGCTGCTCGTCTGGGGCGACCGGGACCGCCTCACGTTTCATCATGGCGCCGACAGGGTGCTGAAGACCGTCTCCGAGTCGCGGCTGGAGCTGCTCGAGGGCGTCGGGCACTGCCCGCAGGTCGAGGCACCGGATCGCTTCGTCGAGCTGCTGTTCGAGTTCAGCCCGCGGCCCGAGGCCGCCGCCGCATAACGTCAGCTACAGCCCCGGGAAATGCCGGATGACGAAGGTGTTGAGATCCGGCTCGTCGGCGGGCCGCGTGGACCAGCGTGTCCCCGTCTCGGCCAGCGCGACCGTGTCGAAGCGCAAGCCGGCCACGTACATGAAGGTGTGGCCGGCGTTGGCGTACACGGTGATCCACCTGCCCGGCCCGGGGGCGCCCCAGTGCTCGAGCTGGCCCGAGACCACGGTCGTATTGAGCATCCCCGCCGCCGCCAGCACGTAGCTGAGCGAGCCCGAGCAGTCATACGCCGTGTCGTGGAAGGTGCCGTGGCCGCCACCGAACCGGTAGGGCAGCTTGGCGATCTGGTTGCCCGCCTCGATCACCGTCTGCACCGCGGGCGGCGCGTCGAGTGGGGCCAGAGCCAGGCCGGACGGCGTCATCGTCGCCTTCGATGAGGCGGCGGTCAGCCCGCTGGCGGCCAGTTCCTTGCGGATGACCGCGTCCGAGACCGGCTTGGCCAGTTTGTCGGAAGCGACTCCGCCGGCCGGCGGCCCGACGCTGACGACCGTTGGGCCGCCCGACGCGTCGCTGGCGCTCCCAGCCGTCCCCGCCACCGGCTCGACCGCCTGCGGATGCGCCTGCGGGATCGGCGTGTTGTTGTCCGCTTGGTTGACCGTCGCCGATCGCTGCGCGTCGGTGCTGGACTGAACCGCGTTCTGCTGGCCGCAGCCGCCGCACAGCGCGACAGCGGCTGCCAGTGCGATCCATCCCGGGCTGCGCACGAGACGAGTATGCCGAACCGGGCCGGCGCCTACGCCATCAACGGCTCACTTCGCACAGCAAAATGACAGGCTAGTGGGTCCCCCGGAAACATTGCACCCGAAATCGCCGGCCCGGATGACCGCTGGCCTTTGTCCTCGGATCCTCGTGCACCTCCAGTGCATGTCGGATCCTGCGTCCTCGGCCAGCGGCCCCCGGACCTGGCCATTTCAGTCACAACGTTCCCAGGAGACCCACTAGTGCTCAAACTGACCCGAGTAGAGCGCGAACACCGCGCCCTGCGGATCCTGAACGACCGAGATCGTCCCCGGCCCGATCGAGGTCGCTGGGACAAGCTGCGTGGCGCCGAGCTTCTGCGCCTTGGCCAGCACGGCCTCAATGTCGTCGGCGCCGAAGTAGACCAACCAGTGCGGCGGGGAACCTGGAGGCATCACGGGTCGGATCCCGCCGTTGCCGCGGCCCTGATTGCTGACCACCATGTAGGGCATCGGGCTGCTCTCCATCGGCTCGACCGTCCAGCCGAACATGTCTCGGTAGAACTCGGCCGAGGCGTCCATGTCGCTCGAGGCGAGCTCGTTCCACGACAGGGCTCCGGGGGCGTTGACCAGGGAGGCGCCGATATTCTCCTTCGGCTCCCAGACGAGGAAGTAGGCGCCACCGGGATCCTGGACGACTCCCATCCGCCCCGCGTCGAACACATCGAAGGCGGGCGCGTGCACGGTGGCGCCGAGCTGCTTGGCGTGCTCCAGCGCCCGATCGGCGCTCTCCACGGTGATGTATGAATTCCACAGCGGCGGAGCGCCGGCGTCGCGTTGCTGCTGTGGCTGCGGCGAGATGGCGGCGACCTCCTTCCCACCTAGCGTCATCATCGAGTAGACGATGCCGTCGCCGATCGGCCGGTCGTCGGCCTCCCAGCCGAACAGCTCGCCGTAGAAGGTCTTGGCTGCGTCCTGATCGGTGGTGGTGAGATCAGTCCAGCTGAATGTGCCTGGTGTGTAGCTCGTGCGTTCTCCCATGCCGGCGACCCTAGTGGACTCCACCCAAACATTCCACCGGGTATGGCGGCCCCGGGTGGCCGCCAGGCTTTGTCCTGACCACCGGCTGCGCCGGCGGTGCCCCCTCGTGCAGCGCTGCTGCCTCGGGGGCGGCCCGCTCGGCATCCAGCCTCGCCAAACGGCGGGCCGCCCCCGAGTCGTCCGGCTGGATCCTGCGTCCGCGCCTGACGACCCCCGGGTCTCACCATTCCCGGCGAAACGTTTGGGGTGGAGCCCACTGGCCTCGCTCGCGCTCCGGATCGAGCGATCGTGTGACCGAGTCATACACTGCCCGCCATGCCCAACTTCACGAAAAAGAACTTCATGGACATCGATGACGCGGCCGCCGAGCGCGGCCCCGATATCGAGGCGCGATTCGGCCGCAAGCATCTGAGCTCCGAGCATCTTGGACTGAGCTATTTCCGCTACGGCGCCGGATACCGGGGACCGATCGGACATCGCCACCGCGAGCAGGAGGAGGCCTACGTGGTGATCTCCGGCTCGGGTCGCGCCAAGCTCGACGACGAGGTCGTCGACCTGGAGCGATGGGACGTGCTGCGGGTGGCCCCGGCCGTGGTGCGAGCGTTCGAGGGCGGTCCCGACGGGATGGAGGTCATCGCCGTGGGCTCCGATCGGCCCGAGGGTGGCGACGGCGAGATGGTGCCCGACTTCTGGGGCGACTGACCGCATGCGGCTGCTGGTGACAGGCGCGGCGGGAATGCTCGGCTATGACGCGATGGCTGCGGCGCAGCGTGCCGAGCACGAGGTGGTCGGGCTGGCGCACGCCGAGCTCGACATCGCCGACACAGTTGCCGTCACCGATGCAGTTGCGAGGACGCACCCAGACGTGGTCATCAACTGCGCCGCCTACACCGACGTCGACGGCGCCGAGAGCGAAGTGGAGCTGGCCGACCAGATCAACGGCGCCGGCGCGGGACACGTTGCGCGCGCGGCGGCCGCGGCCGGCGCCTGGACGATCCACATCTCGAGCGACTACGTATTCGACGGGACCAAGGACGAGCCCTACGTAGAGACCGACCGACCGGCACCGCGCTCGCAGTACGGAGCCTCCAAGCTCGCCGGCGAGCGGGCCGTCGGCGAGGCCGCTCCGGACGCGCACACGATCGTGCGGACCGCATGGTTGTTCGGCGTGCACGGACCGTGCTTTCCAGCCACGATCCTCCGCCTCGCAGATGAGCGCGACGAGCTCAGCGTGGTCGACGATCAGGTCGGCTGTCCCACGTTCACCGGCCACCTGGCCGAGGCGCTGGTGTCCCTGGCCGATGCCCGGCCGCCCGGCATTGTTCACGTCGCCGCGGCCGGGGCGTGCTCGTGGTTCGACTTCGCCACCGAGATCGTGAACGCCGCCGGTAAGCACTGCACGGTCAAGCCGGGGCGGACCGAGGACCTCGGACGCCCGGCGCCGCGCCCCGCCTACAGCGTGCTCGGCAGCGAGCGCGCGACGGCGCCCAAGCTAGCGCCGTGGCAGGCCGGGCTGGCCGATTACCTTGGCGTGGGGGTCGGCGTCAGATGAGGCTGCTGGTGTGCGGCGGCGCCGGCTTCATCGGCTCCAACTTCGTCCGTCAGCGTGTCCGCGACCATGGCGATGAGGTCACCGTGCTCGACAAGCTCACATACGCCGGGCGCCGCGAGAGCCTGCAGGACCTCGGCGCGGACCTCCGCTTCGTCCACGGTGCGATCGAGGATCCGGCCGCCGTGGCCGACGCCGTGGCGGGGTGCGAGGCGGTCGTCAACTTCGCCGCCGAAACGCACGTCGACCGTTCGATCGCCGGTCCGGAGGCGTTCATCATCACCAATATGCAGGGGACCCACGTGTTGCTCGAGGCGGCGCGCCAGCGAGGGCTTCGCTACCTCCAGGTATCGACCGACGAGGTGTACGGCTCGATCGAAACCGGATCGTTCACCGAGGAGTCGCCCCTGGCCCCCTCGAGTCCGTACAGCGCCACCAAGACCGGCGCCGACCTGCTGGTGTCCAGCTACTTTCACACCTACGGCCTGGAGGCGCTCATCTGCCGCGGTTCGAACAACTACGGGCCGTATCAGTATCCGGAGAAGCTGATTCCACTGATGATCCTCAACGCGCTGGCCGGCGATCACCTGCCCGTCTACGGCGACGGCGGAAACGTGCGCAACTGGCTCTACGTCGAGGACTTCGATCGCGGGATTGCCCACGTGCTCGAGCACGGGGTCGCCGGCGAGGCCTACAACTGCGGCGGTCCCGACGAGTGCGAGAACCTCACCGTGGTGAACCGGATCGTCGAGCTCACGGGGGCCGACCCGTCGCTGGTCGAATACGTGACCGACCGACCCGGCCATGATCGCCGCTACTCGCTGTCGTCGGCGAAGCTCAGCGGACTCGGCTGGCAGCCGCAGGTCGGGTTCGAGGATGGCCTCGCGCGCACGGTTCAGTGGTACCGCGATAACGCCTGGTGGTGGGAGCCGATTCGCTCGGGCGCCTACCGCGAGTACTACGAGCGCCACTACGGACGCTCCCTGAAGACGTGAGGTGAGCGCCGGAACTCCCGCAGCCAGGGGGCGACACGCGCCCCCGCCCGAGGTGCGACTCCCGCTCCAGCGCGAGCGGCTGCTCGACGCGGCCGCCATCGAGTTCGCACGCCGCGGCTATGCCGGCGCGAGCTCGGAGTCCATCAGCCGCCAGGCCGGCATGTCGAAGGCGACCTTCTATGAGCACTTCGCCAACAAGGAGGAGTGCATTCTCGCTCTGTTCGACGACGCCGCGGGCCGCGTGGCCAAGGCGATGGCGGCCGCGGCGCGCAACGCCGGCACCCACGACGCATCCGAGCGGGTCAAGGCCGGCACGCGCGCGTTCCTCTCCGCGCTGACCGAGTTCCCCGATCACGCACAGACGCTGCTCGTGGAGACGATCGCCGCCGGTCCGCATGCCGCTCGGCGGCGCGACCTGATCATGCGGCAGTTCGCCGAGACGCTCGACGCCGAGAATGCGGCCGCCGCCGCGCGCGGCCTGAGCCCACGCTTCTCCTCGCCCTACGATGCCTACGCAATCGTGGGCGCGATCACCGAGCTCGTCTCACGCCAGGTCCGACTCGGCGAGCCGGCCGACGTGTTCGAGCTCGCCCCGGTGATCGACCGGCTGATCGGCGGCGTGCTCGCCCCGCCGCGCTCGTGAGCGGCCGCGCGGGCGAAACACTGCGGCGGCTCGAACACGACGTCATCGAATGCCGGCGCTGTCCCCGGCTGGTGGCCTGGCGGGAGGAGGTGGCGCGGGTCAAGCGCGCTTCCTATGCCGAGGAGGAGTACTGGGGCCGGCCGCTGCCCGGGTTCGGCGACCCGAGCGCACGGGTGCTCGTGCTCGGCCTGGCGCCGGCCGCCCACGGCGGCAACCGCACGGGCCGCATCTTCACCGGCGACCGTTCGGGCGACTGGCTGTTCGCGGCGCTGTGGCGGGCCGGCTTTGCCAACCAGCCCGAGTCGGTCAGCCGCGACGACGGGCTGTCGCTGAGCGGTTGCTTCATCACCGCCGCGGTGAGGTGTGCGCCGCCGGCCAACCGCCCCACGCCCGCTGAGCGCGACAACTGCCGGCCGTATCTGGAGGGCGAGCTGGCGCTCCTGGCCGACCTGAACGTGATCGTGTGCCTCGGCGGCTTCGCCTGGGATGTCGCGCTCCGGGTGCTCGCGGCGCCCCGGCCGCGCGCCAAGTTCGCCCACGGCGCCGAGGCGGCCCTCGATCGCTACGTGCTGCTCGGCTGCTACCACCCGAGTCAGCAGAACACGTTCACCGGGCGCCTCACCGAGCCGATGCTCGATGACGTGTTCATGCGCGCACGCGAGCTCGCCGGATGAGCCACCGGCTCGCCGCCCTGCAGATCGCCGATCCGCCGGCGCGGTGGGAGGCGCTCGGGTTCGCCGTGAGCGGCGATCGGACGGAGCTCGATGGTGTGCAGCTGCAGCTCGGCGCGCCCGGCCAGGGCATCGTCGCCTGGGCGCTCGACCCGCCTGTCGCCGAAATCGACGGATTGCCCATCTTCGACCCGGACGAATATGGGGGTGTCAGATGTGCATTTGACATACATATGGCGTCAAATGAACATGTGGCAGCCCCTTCGCTGGCGAGCGCCTCTCACCCCAACGGCGCCACCGGGCTTGACCACATCGTGGTGGCCACGTCCGACTTCGCGCGCACCGGCGCCGCCCTCGACGCCGCTGGCCTGCCCTTCCGCCGCGTCCGCGACGCCGGCTCGTTCCGCCAGGGCTTCCGCCGGCTGGGGCCCGCCATCCTGGAGGTGGTGGAGGCCAGGACGGCGCCGCCGGGCCCCGCACGCTTCTGGGGCCTTGTGGTCATCGTCAGCGACTTCACCGCCCTCGCCAGCAGGCTCACAGAGCACCTCGGCCCGATCAAGCCGGCCGTCCAGCCCGGCCGTCACATCGCCACGCTGAAGCCCTCCGCCGGCCTCACGCCACAGGTCGCGTTCATGGACCCCGAGTCCTGATCGCTGATCACTAACCTGGGAGGAGCGTGTCGCCCGACAGTTTCAGCTCCACCACTCGGGAATGGTTCCGTAACGCGTTCGCCGAGCCCACGCCGGCGCAGATCCAGGCCTGGCCGGCGATCGCCTCGGGCGAGCACGTCCTCATCTCGGCCCCCACCGGGTCGGGCAAGACGCTGGCCGCCTTCCTCTATGGCATCGACCGCCTGGCCAACCGCGAGCCCGACGCCACGACCGGCATCCGCCTCGTCTACGTCTCGCCGCTCAAGGCTCTGTCCTACGACATCGACCGCAACCTGCGGGCGCCGCTGAGGGGCATCGGCGCCGACCTCAAGGTCTCGGTCCGGACCGGTGACACGCCGCAGAAGGATCGCCAGGCCATGCTCCGCGAGCCGCCCGACATCCTCATCACGACGCCCGAATCCCTGTACCTGATGCTGACCGGCCGGGCCCAGGAGCTGTTCGCGGCCACCGAGTGGTGCATCGTCGATGAGATCCACGCCGTCGCCTCCACCAAGCGCGGCGCGCATCTGGCCCTGACGCTCGAGCGGCTGACCCAGGCGGCGGGCAGAGACGTCCAGCGCATCGGCCTGTCGGCCACGCAGAACCCGCTGGAGGAGGTCGGCCGCTTCATGGTCGGTCCGCGCCGAAGGTGCCGGATCGTCGACACCGGCGTGCGCAAGCCGCTCGACCTCAAGATCCACGTTCCCGTCGAGTCGATGGTCGAGCCCGACGAAACGCCCGCGGGCCAGCAGCCCGCTCGGCATCCGGCCTCGCCTGATTGGGCTGCGCCCGCGTCATCCAGCTCCGACCTCGACCCGTTGGAAGGGGGCGAGAGCACGCGGCGCTCGATCTGGCCCGCTATCTACCCCGAGCTGCTCGAGCTGATCGAGGCCCACCACTCGACGATCGTGTTCGTCAACAACCGTCGCGGCGCCGAGCGACTGGCCATCCGGCTCAACGACCTGGCCGAGCGCGAGATCGCCCGCGCCCACCACGGCTCGCTGGCCCGCGAGGAGCGCGTCGTGGTGGAGGAGATGCTGAAGGCGGGAGAGCTGCCCTGCCTCGTCGCCACCTCGAGCCTTGAGCTCGGCATCGACATGGGCGCCGTCGATCTGGTCATCCAGGTCGAGTCGCCGAAGTCGGTCTCGCGCGGGCTCCAGCGCATCGGCCGCGCCGGCCACTCGGTCGGTGACATCAGCCGCGGCCGGATCTTCCCCAAGTTCCGTGCCGACCTGCTCGAGTGCGCGGTCGTGGCCAAGCGCATGCGCGAGGGCGCGATCGAGACCACCGTGGTGCCCCGCAACGCCCTCGACGTCCTGGCCCAGCAGATCGTGGCCATCGTCTCCGCCGCTCCCGAGGACGCGCCGGTGTCGGTCGACGACCTCCACGAGCTCGTGACCAGCACGCATTCGTACGCCGAGCTGGGCCGAAACCAGCTCGAGAACGTGCTCGACATGCTCGATGGCCGCTACCCGTCGAGCGAGTTCGCCGAGCTCCGCCCGCGGATCATCTGGGACCGGGTGAAGGGCACGCTGCGCGCTCGCCCCGGGGCAAGGCAGCTCGCGGTGACCAACGCGGGGACGATTCCCGACCGCGGCCTGTACGCGGTGACACTTCCGGACGGCCGCCGCGTCGGTGAGCTTGACGAGGAGATGGTCTACGAGGCGCGCCCCGGTCAGACGTTCCTGCTCGGGGCGACGACCTGGCGGATCGAGGAGATCGGCCGCGACCGGGTGATCGTCACGCCGGCGCCTGGGCTGCCAGGCGCCGTCCCGTTCTGGAAGGGCGATGGCATCGGTCGCCCGCGCGAGCTGGGCGAGGCCATCGGCGCGTTCGCTCGCACCGCGGTCGAGCGGGCACCCGAGGAGCTCGAACGCGACTATGACCTCGACGACAAGGCCGCCTCCAACCTGGTCCAGTTCCTCCGCGAGCAGCAGGCGGCGACGCGCGTCGTCCCCTCCGACCGGGCGATTGTGATCGAGCGCTTCCGCGACGAGATCGGCGATTGGCGCCTGTGCGTCCTCAGCCCCTTCGGGGGGCGCGTGCACGCCGCCTGGGGACTGGCGCTGAGCGCACGCATCCGCGAGGAGCTCGATCTGGAGTCCGACGCGATCTGGTCCGACGACGGGATCATCGTCCACCTGCCCGACGCCGACGAGCCCCCGGGAGCCGAGCTGGTGATGATCGAGCCCGACGAGGTGCAGGACCGCGTGGTGGCCGAGCTGGGCGCCAGCGCCCTGTTCGGCGCGCGGTTCCGCGAGAACGCCGCCCGCGCCCTGCTGATCCCAAGGGCCCGGCCGGGCAAACGGACCCCGCTGTGGCAGCAGCGCCTGAAGTCCCAGTCGCTGCTCGAGGTGGCCAAGAAGTACGGCGAGTTCCCGATCGTGCTCGAGACCTACCGCGAGTGCCTGCGCGACGTACTCGACGTGCCCGGGCTGACTGAGCTGATGACAAGACTGCACCGCCGCGAGCTATCGCTGGTCGAGGTCGAGACCGCCACCGCCTCCCCGTTCGCGTCCTCGCTGCTGTTCGACTACGTGGCCACGTACATGTACGAGGGCGATACGCCCAACGCCGAGCGCCGGGCCGCCGCCCTGTCACTAGACCGCGACCTGCTCCGCGAGCTGCTCGGCCAGGAGGAGCTGCGGGACCTCATCGACCCGACCGCCCTGGCCGAGGTCGAGGACGATCTTCAGTTCCGGTCGGACCGGCGCCGGGTCGCCACGCGGGATGCGCTCCACGACGTTCTGCGAACGCTCGGCGACCTCACGCCGGACGAGATCGGGCAGCGCGTCGTCGAGGGGGTGGACGGACAGAAACTGGTCGCCGAGCTCGAAGGCGAGCGCCGCGCCATCAGGGTGCGCCTGGCCGGTGAGGAGCGCTGGACCGACGCCGCCGACGCCGGCCTGTATCGCGATGCCCTCGGCGTCGTGCCCCCGGGGGGACTACCCGGTGCCTTCCTCGAGGACGTGGCCGACCCGCTGATGCGGCTGGCCATCCGCTACGCCGCCACCCACGGACCGTTCACCACCGCCGAGCTGCGGACCCGCTACGGCATCGATTTCGGTCCAGCGCTGGCCGGCCTGGAACGATCCTCCGAGCTTGTGCGCGGGGAACTGAGGCCGGGGGGCAACGAGCGCGAGTGGTGCCACCCCGAGGTGCTGCGGCGGTTGCGCCGCGCGTCGCTCGCGGTGTTGCGCAAGGAGATCGAGCCCGCAGATCAGCGCTCGCTGGCTCGCTTCATGCCCGCCTGGCAGCAGGTGGATCGCCACCCAGCCGCCGGCGCCGGCGTCGACCGCCTGCGCGAGGCCCTCGTGCCGCTTCAAGCGCTCGCGCTGCCCGCCGAGGTGTGGGAGCGTGAGATCCTGCCTCGCCGCGTTGGCGCCTACTCGCCGGCCTGGATGGATCAGCTGTGCGCCAGTGGCGAGGTCGTGTGGATCGGAGCGGGTGCGCTGGGTCGCAACTCGGGACGCGTCGCGCTCTATTTTCGCGAGGACATCGGCACGCTCGGACCGCCGCCGTACAAGGGAGCGGAGCCTGAGTCGCCGGCCCACGATCTCGTGCGCGAGCGCCTGGCCGCCGGGGCGTGCTTCTTCACCGATCTGCTCATCGATGTCGACCTGGCGCCCGAGGAGCTGCAGGAGGCCCTGTGGGACCTGGCCTGGACCGGCGAGGCGACCAACGACGCCTTTGCGCCGCTGCGCGCCCCGCGGCTCACGCTGGCCCGGGCCCAGCGCGAGCAGGTCCGCGCCGGCGCGCCGGACGCTTCGGTACTCGCCGCCGCGGCCGTGGAGCCGCGGCCCAGGTCCAGGGCCGCTGGTCGCTGACCGCGCCGCTGTTCCGCGCCGCCGTCGACCCGGCGGCCCGTCGGCGCGCATTGGGTGAGCTGCTGCTCGAGCGCTACGGCATCCTCACCCGTGAGCAGGTCTTGGCCGAGGGGATCCCGGGCGGCTTCTCGGGCATCTACTCCGAGCTCTCGCAGCTCGAGACGCTCGGCATCGCTCGGCGCGGCTACTTCGTCGAGGGTCTCGGCGGCGCGCAGTTCGCCCTCCCCGGGGCGGTCGAGCGCCTGCGCGCGCAGCCGGAGGGCGACGAACAGGCGACCGTGCTGGCCGCCGTCGACCCGGCACAGCCCTACGGGGCGACGCTCCCCTGGCCGGCCCGGGAAGAGTCGCGCCGTCCCGCGCGGGTCGCCGGCGCCTACGTCGTCCTGGCCGGCGGCGAGCCGATCCTGTTTCTCGAGCGCGGCGGCCGGGCGCTGCAGACACTCGTCGATGCCGATGACGACCGGCTGCATCCTGCGCTACTTGCCCTGGTCGAGCACGTACGGCGAGGCGCGATCAGGCGCGTGGCCCTGGAGAAGGTCGACGGCGAGCCGGCGATGGGTTCGCCGCTCGGCCCGGCGCTGGTGGCGCTGGGGTTCCAGGAGGGCCCGCGCCGCCTGACGCTGAGTGCGTGAGGCGCCGTGCCCGAGGGGGACACGATTGCCTGGCACGCCAACCGCATTCGGCCGGTGCTGGAGGGGCAAGTCCCGGAGGAGATCGCCACGCCGCACCCGCGCCACCGGTTCGACCGCTGGTCCGAGCGCCTCGGCGGCCGCGCGGTCAGGCGCGTAGACACCCACGGCAAGCATCTGTTTCTCCGCTTCGAGGGAGATCTCGTGCTCCACTCGCACCTGGCCATGACCGGAACCTGGGGCGTCTATCGCGATGGACGGCGGTGGGCGCGCTCGCCCGGCCGCGCCTGGCTCGTCATCCGGCGCGCCGGCCACGCGGTGGTGCAGTTCGACGGGCCGCTGCTCGAACTGATCACCGAAGGCCGCTCGCGCTTCGACCAGCGGCTGGCCGGTCTCGGCCCCGATGTGCTGGCGCCGCAGTTCGACACCGCAACCTTCCTGCGCCGTCTGCGCGCCGACGAGCCGACGCGAGCGCTTGGCGACGCCCTGCTCGACCAGCACAACGTGGCCGGCATTGGCAACATCTGGAAGTCAGAGGGCTGTTGGGAGGCCGCCGTCGATCCGTGGCGCCCGGTGCGCGCCGTCTCCGATGCCGAGGCGACTCGCGGTGATCGAGGCGATGAGGCCCCGCATGCAGCGCTCGGCGCTCGACGGACCGCGGGCCATCGAGCCCCGCGTCTACCGCCATTCCGGTCGCCCGTGCCCTCGCTGTGGCTCCTTGATCACAGCCCGTGGACAGGGTGAGGCCAATCGCACGACATACTGGTGTAAGGGATGTCAGAGTTGAGACGTGTCGGGCACAAGGGGGCGGATCTCATCGCTCCCGGAAACACGCTGGCCAGCTTCGATGCTGCGCTCGAGGCTGGCGTGGACATGATCGAGTTCGATGTCCTGCGCGAGCCGCACGGAACCCGTCTGTTTCTCGCCCACGACTACGAGGACATCGCGCGCCGCGCTGCCCCAACGCTGGAGGAGGGGCTCGCGCATCTGGCCGGCGAGAGGTTCGCCGGTGTCGAGCTCGACGTCGATCTCAAGCTCCCGGGCTACGAGACGCGCGTGGTGGCGCTCCTGCGCGAGCACGATCTGACCGCGCGGACGCTGATCTCCAGTCAGTTTCGCTCCAGCCTCGCCGCGGTGCGGGGCTCGGAACCCGCGATCCGGCTGGGCTGGTCGGTGCCGAAGGTCAAGCGCGACCCGTTTCGCTCGGTGTTCACGATGATTCCGGCGTACGGCGCGCTCCAGGCCTGGCGAGTCGCCCTGCCGACCTTGGCCGCGCGGGCGATCCGGGCGCGCGAGTGCGACGCCGTGATGGCCCACTGGCGCCTGGTCACGCCCCGGCTGACCCGCAGCATCCTCGACGCCGGCGGCGAGCTGTATGTGTGGACGGTCGACGAGCTCCCGCGGCTGCGGGCGCTGAAAGCCCTCGGCGTCACCGGTGTCATCTCCAACGATCCGAGGTTGTTCGCCGCCCTGGCGTGATGGATCCTCCCGAGCTTCGTAGTACTGATGTGATCGAGGCTCCGACCGAAACCGCCGAGCCCGCGCCGTCGAGTTGGGAGCGCTTCGAAGCTCTCTACCGGTCGAGCCGGAACGACGTCTATGCCTACGTGATGACCCTTCTGCGCGATCAGGGCGCCGCCGAGGACGTGACCGCACTCGCCTTTGAGCGCGCCTACCGGCGACGGCGCACGTTTGACCGCCAGCGTGGCGATGAGCGCGCCTGGCTGTTCGGCATCGCACGCAACGCGGCGCTCGACGAGCTCCGCCGGCGGCGGCGTGTGGCCGGGCTCGTCGGCGAGCCCGCCGATGATTCCGTTGCCGGTGTGCCCGACCACGCCGACGTGGCGCTGCGTCGCACCGCGGTGCGCTCGGCCCTGGCCTCGCTGTCGGCCCGCGAGCGCGAGATCGTCGCCCTCAAGTTCCATGGCGGCCTGAGCAACGCCGAACTCGCCTCGGTCCTTGGGGTCAGCGAGTCGAACGCTGGCACGATGCTCCACCGCGTGATGAGCAAGTTGAGGAAGGCCTGCAATGAGACGAACTGACGAACCCCTCGATCCCGAGATCCTCGCGCAGCTCGACGCGATCGACGCCACGCTGGCCGGCGAGCCGGTCGACCCCGAGTACGCCGAGCTGGCCGAGCTCGCGCTGCTGTTGACCGCGGAGCGGCAGGCTCCCGAGCCCGAGTTTGCCCAGCAGGCTGGACGAGCGCGTGAGGAACAGGTTTAGGGCGCCGCTGGCCGCGAAGCGGCCGCGGCGCTGGGTTGGGCCGTTCGCGGGTCTGAGCGCTGCCGCGGTGGCGGCGGTGGTGGCGGTTGTCGTCGTCTCCTCCGGCGGCGGTGGCGTTTCCGGCTCGAGTGTGGAGTCAACGACAGTCGCCCCGCAGCCGGCGCAGTTGAACGGGTCGGCGGCGTCCAAGGGCTCGGGCGACGTTCAGAGCGGCCCGGCTACAGCGAGCAGCTCGGCCCGCTCCGCCGCCGCCAGCGCACCGACATCGTTCGGAGCGGCGACCCCCACCACGGCCGCCCCCCAGCCGCCCGCCAACGGGCGCAAGATCGTCCAGTCGGCCCAGCTGCAGCTGAACGCGCCGCCGAGCCGAATCGAGGACGTCGCCCAGCAGGTGTTCGATGTGGTCGGGCGCGAGAAGGGTGTGGTCAACAACTCCAACGTCACCGCCGGTAGCGGCGGCTATGCCCAGTTCCAGCTCAGCATTCCGAGCGGCAACCTCGGCGCGACGATGACCGCGCTGTCGAACCTCCGTTACGCCCACGTCGCCTCGCGCACCGACACCACACAGGACGTCAACAACGCCTACGTGAGCGCGCAACCGGCAGCTCGCCGACGACCGTGCCCTGCGCACGTCGCTGCTCAAGCAACTGGGCAAGGCGGTCACGCAGGCGCAGATCGACAGCCTCAACGGCCGCATCCACGACGCCGAGCACGCGATCGCCCGCGACGAGGCTGCGATCAGGTCGCTCAACAACAAGATCAACTACAGCCAGGTCTCGGTCGACGTCAACGGCTACGTGGGGCCCGTCGCGCACACCAGCTCGAAGGGCTTCACGATCGGCAAGGCCGCCCACGACGCGGGGCGGGTTCTCACGGTGGTCGCCGGTGTCGCGCTGATCACGCTCGCCGTCCTTCTCCCGCTTGTGCTCGTCGGTGGCCTGGCGGCGTGGATTGCCACGACGGTCCGCCGGCGGCGGCGCGAGCAGGCTCTCGACGTGGCATAGCGCGAACAGAGTTTGTGGTATTCGTCCTCTGTGGCCGCTACCAGCGAGGACACGATCGCACTGCTCCATCGCGTGCCGGCGTTTTCGGCGCTCGCCGATGACGATCTGGCTCGGGTTGCCCAGGTGGCCGTGCCGCGCACCTTCGACGGCGGCGAGGTCGTGTTCCACGAGGGTGACCAGAGCAACACCTGCTACGTCGTCCGCTCGGGTCACGCTCGCGCGGTCAGAGAGCATCCCGACGGCCGCTCGCTGACGCTCGCCCACTTCGGGCCGGGCGACATCTTCGGCGAGCTGGCCATGTTTGATGACGAGAGCCGCTCGGCCACGGTCGAGGCGCTTGAGCCGATGGAGGCGATCGCGATCCTCGGTGGCGATATGCGCCGGTTGCTGCGCGAGTACCCGGACATCGCCGTCAAGCTGATCGTCGCGCTCGGCCGCCGCCTGCGCGAGACCAACGAGCGCCTGACGCGCCAGTCGTTCCAGACCGTCCAGAGCCGCGTCGCCACCGTGCTGGCCAAGCTGGTGGCCGCGGCCGAGGACGAGCAGTCGGATGGGCGGATGCGCGGCGGTCGCAGGAGGCGCCCTCCAAAGATGTACTGATCACGGCGACGCAGGCCGACCTGGCCCAGCTGGCCGGATCCTCGCGCGAGTCGGCCAGCCGCTTCCTCGCCGTGCTCGAACGGGCCGGGATCATCACCCAGGGGCGGGGCAAGTTGACTGTCCACGACCCGGCGGCCCTCGAGCGGTACGTCTATTAGTGCCCGCCGACGGCGACATCAGGCGTGAGTTCTCGGCTGGCGGGGTTGTCCTTCGAGACGATCAGGTCGCGGTGATCGTGCCCGTCAAGCGTGACGCCAACGGCAACCGGGTGCTCGGCCTGCCCAAGGGGCACGCCGACGGCGATGAGACGCCTGAGGAGGCGGCCACGCGCGAGGTGCGCGAGGAGACGGGGATCGTCGCCGAGCTGATCGACGAGCTCGGCGAGGTCCACTACCACTACGAGCGCGGCCCCCGCCGGGTGGCCAAGCTCGTGCGCTTCTTCCTCTTCCAGTATCGGTCGGGCGACCTGGCCGACCACGACCACGAGATCGAGGAGGCGCGCTGGATGCCGCTGGGCGAAGCGGCCGCGAGCTCACCTACGCGGGCGAGCGAGAAATGGTGGCGCGGGCGCTGTCGCGAACAGCCGTCGGATCGGTAGGCTGGCATCGGTGCGCGTCCTGAACTTCTATTCGTCGGTGTTCGCCGACCAGCTCCGCCGTGGCCGAAAGACGGCGACGATCCGCCTCGGCGACAAGTCCCACAAGTACCGCAAGAACGACTGCGTCCTGGTCACCATCGGCTACCAGCACTCGCCGCGCGAGAAGATCTTCTACGCGGTCATCGACCAGGTCGAGGTCAAGCGCGTCAAGGACCTCTCGCCCCGCGACATCGAGCACGACAACCCGGAGTTCCGGCGCGTCGATGAGATGGTCCACTTCCTCGAGCAGATCTACGATCGCAAGGTGGAGATGGAGGACACGGTCACCGTCGTCCGCTTCTCCCAGATCATCGAGAACCCACCCGAGCTGCGCGACCGCCTCCACGGGCTGGGGGCGGCGCAGAACTAGGCTCGGGCTGGGCGGGGCTGTCGGCGCTGTCGCGTTCGGTTCGGCTGGCTTGGCTCTTGCGCTCGGTTCCGCTGCGGCCGCTGCGCGCCGGCGCCACGGTGGCGGGTGGGGTGGGAAACGGCTTGCTGGGGAAGGATGGGTTGGGGCCTGCTGCGGTCCTTCTGAACCGCCATAGCGTGGAAAAGCCCCCGGCTCAGATGGCATGTTTCGACGTTAGGTCAGAGCGCCAAAGCGTCGAAGAGCGGCGGCCGGTTGGGCCGCTTTTCAACGTTACGGCGGTTGGATCGCCGGTCCGGAGCAACGAAAACGTTGCACAGCGCCCCGGACCGCCGGCGCTACGCAACGTTTCGTAGAAATAGCAGCGGTTTCGTTGCGTAGCGAACTCGCCTGGAATCGCTACGCAACGAAATCGTTGTTGGACAGCCCGTAGCACACGCGCACCCCCTCCTTTCCCCAGCCCGCCGTTCCGAGGCCGCCCGCCAGAAAAGACCGCCGGCGCGAAGGCGCTCGCACCCGAACTAAACGCCACACCCAGGGCGCAAGAACCCACGAACCTGGCACTCCACTTCCGAGAGTGCCAAGATTTCCCTTGAATCGCGCCGCCGACAAGCTATAGTCAGCCTCGTTGGCACTCTGGGTATGCGAGTGCCAAAGCGAAAGATCCCTTTTCCATTCGGAGGTTCATCAATATGAAGCTCAAGCCCCTTGGCGATCGTTTGATCGTGCGGGCAATCGAGGAGGAGGAGACCACCGCCAGTGGGATCGTCCTGCCCGATACCGCCAAGGAGAAGCCCCAGAAGGGCAAGGTCCTTGCGGTTGGCGACGGCAAGCTCAACGAGGACACCGGCAAGCGACTCCGCTCGACGTCGCCGAGGGCGACGAGGTCCTCTACAGCAAGTACGGCGGCACGGAGATCAAGGTGGACGGCGAGGAGCTGCTCGTCCTCCGCGAGTCCGACGTGCTGGCGAAGGTCCAGTCGTAGCCCGTCATCCAGGAGAACTAGAAACATATGGCACATAAGGAACTGAAGTACGAGGCGGAGGCCCGCAAGGCGCTCGAGCAGGGCGTCGACGCGGTAGCCAACGCCGTCAAGGTCACGCTCGGCCCCAAGGGCCGCTACGTCGTCCTTGACAAGAAGTTCGGCGCCCCGACGATCACCAACGACGGCGTGACCATCGCGCGGGAGATCGAGGTCGAGGACGTCTTCCAGAATCAGGGCGCACAGCTCGTGCGCGAGGTCGCGACGGCGACCAACGACGTGGCCGGCGACGGCACGACGACGGCGACCGTGCTCGCCCAGGCGATCGTTCGCCAGGGTCTGAAGAACGTCGCCGCGGGCGCGAACCCGCTGGCGCTCAAGCGCGGCATCGAGAAGGCGGTCGACGAGGTCGTCAAGAACATCGAGTCGCAGTCGACGGAGATCTCCGGCAAGGAGCAGATCGCCCGCGTGGCGACGATCTCCGCCGGCGATGACGAGATCGGCGACGTGATCGCCGACGCGATCGACAAGGTCGGCAAGGACGGCGTGGTCAACGTCGAGGAGGGCCAGACGTTCGGCATGGACCTCGAGTTCACCGAGGGCATGCAGTTCGACAAGGGCTACATCTCGCCCTACATGGTCACCGACCAGGACCGGATGGAGGCCGTCCTCGAGGATCCCTACATCCTGATCGCCAACCAGAAGATCGGCTCGGTCCGGGACATCCTGCCGGTGCTCGAGCAGATCGATCCAGTCGGGCAAGCCGCTGCTGATCATCGCCGAGGACGTCGAGGGCGAGTCGCTCGCGACGCTGGTGGTCAACAAGCTGCGCGGCACGTTCACCGGCGTCGCGGTCAAGGCGCCGGGCTTCGGCGATCGCCGTAAGCGCATGCTCGAGGACATCGCGATCCTCACCGGCGGCGAGGTGATCACCGAGGAGATGGGCCTCAAGCTCGAGAACACCCAGCTCTCGCAGCTCGGCCGCGCTCGTCGCGTGGTCGTCGCCAAGGACACCACCACGATCGTCGACGGCGCCGGTGACAGCCGAGGCGATCAAGGGCCGGATCAACCAGATCAAGACCGAGATCGAGAACACCGATTCGGACTTCGACCGCGAGAAGCTCCAGGAGCGCCTCGCCAAGCTGTCCGGCGGCGTCGCCGTCGTCAAGGTTGGCGCGGCCACCGAGACCGAGATGAAGGAGAAGAAGCACCGCGTCGAGGACGCGCTGCAGGCCACCCGCGCCGCCCTCGAGGAGGGCATCGTGCCGGGCGGCGGCGTCGCCCTGCTGGTCGGCGCAGAAGGCGCTGAACATCGACGCGATCGAGGACGCCGACGAGCGGACCGGCGCCAAGATCGTGCATCGCGCGCTCGAGGAGCCGCTCCGCCAGATCGCCGAGAACGCCGGCCTCGAGGGCTCGGTCGTCGTCAACGACGTCCGTCAATGCCAAGAAGGGTCACGGCCTGAACGCGGCCAACGGCGAGATCGTCGATCTGGTCACGGCGGGCATCATCGACCCGGCGATGGTGACGCGCTCGGCGCTGCAGAACGCCGCGTCGATCGCCAAGAACATCCTCACCACCGAGGCGATCGTCGCCGAGGTCCCCGAGAAGGAGTCGGCCGGTGGCGGCGGCGGTGGCATGCCCGACATGTGGGGGATGATGTAGACCGAAGTACCCTCCAACAGGCGAGTGTTTTGTGAGGGCCCGGAGCGATCCGGGCCTCAGCTGTTAACGAGTGCCCGGCCCGCGGGTCTGGGCTCTACTGTTTGGCTCGATGGCCCCCGCCAAGCGTGACCCATACAAGACGCTCGAGGTGAGCCCAGCGCCTCCGAGGCCGAGGTTCGTGCGGCCTACCGGCGGTTGGTGCAGCTCCACCACCCCGACCACAACGGCGGCTCGCCCGAGGCGGCGCGGCGCTTCGAGGAGGTCCAGGAGGCCTACGCCGAGGTACGCAGGCTGCGTGGCAGGACCAGCTCGACCCAGCCGCCGCCGCGCACCGCGCCACCCGACCCCGAGGCCGACTCCCGTCTGGCCGACCTCGAGCGCCAGGTCCGCGAGGCGCACCTGAAGCGCGAGCGCGCCCGCCAGGCTGCGCGCGAGGCGGCGGCCAGATCGCGCCCCGAGCGCCCGTCGGACGAGGAGCTCGGGTACATCAAGACCGA
This sequence comes from uncultured Solirubrobacterales bacterium, assembly GCA_963737535.1. Taxonomy (GTDB): domain Bacteria; phylum Actinomycetota; class Thermoleophilia; order Solirubrobacterales; family Solirubrobacteraceae; genus Palsa-465. The sequence continues at coordinate 43,541 of CAVTTU010000008.1, read as the reverse complement.
CGACAGTTTCGGGAAGATCCTCGCCGACGCTCGCGATCAGCTGGCCGACCACCTCAGTGCCGCGGGCGAGCACCCGGTGGCCCAGCGCGTGGCCGATCTGATCGACGAGCTCGAGGGGTTGGTCAACAAGCGGCCGGGCAACCGCATACGGCCGAACCCAGTAGTCCGAGGTCAGGCGGGCGGCAGACGTCGACTGGACCGGACGTAATTGCGTAAGGTCGTACTAGCTGCTAACGGCGCGAGACGGCGGTCGTCGCCAACCGCTCATACACCTCGCACGTCTGGCGGGCCACCTCGGGCCAGCCAAAGTTGAGGATGTGCTCGCGGGCATCGGCCACCACCCCGGCCCGGGCCTCATCGTCGACCAGGACCTGCTCGAGCACGGCCTCGAGCGCCGCCGAGTCGCGCGAGGGGAAGCGGACGCCGACGCTGCCGTCGCCCGGGACAACCTCGCGCAGGCCGCCGGTGTCGGCGACCACACACAGGCAGCCCGACGCCATCGCCTCGAGGGCCACCAGCCCGAACGGCTCGTAGATCGAGGGGACGATGCACAGGTCGGCCACCCGGTAGAGCGAGTGGAGCATGTCGTCACCGACCCAACCGAGGAACGTGCCGTGGCGCATGAGCTTCAACCGTCGAGCCTGGCGCTTGAGCTCGGCCTCGGCCGTCCCGGTGCCGGCGACCACGAAGCGGACGGCCCCAAGACGCCTGATCACCGGAGCCAGCGCATCGAGGGCGAGGTGGAAGCCCTTTTCGTAGACGAGCCGCCCGACGAGCAGGACCAGCCGTTCGTCGGGCGCGGCGAAGCGCCTGCGCAGCGCCGGGAGGTCGGGAACGACAGGCTCGAGATCGCGCGGGTCGATTCCGTTGGGGATCACCGTGATCCGGCTCGAGGGCACGCCGAACACCGACGCGACGTGGCTGCCCATGTAGTTGGAACAGGTGATCACGCGATCGGCACGGCGCACCATGCCCTGCTCGACGGCATGAATGTGCGACTGGGGATGGTTCTGCACCCACCCCTGGTGGCGGCCGAACTCGGTGGCGTGCACGGTCGTGACCCATGGGCGGCGGTAGCGGCGGGCCATGCGCTCCGCCGCGCCGGCAACAAGCCAGTCGTGCGAGTGGATGAGATCGAAGCCCCACCGCTCGCACAGCTCGACCCCACGCTCGCGCATGTCGGAGTTCATCGTCCGCACCCAGCCGACGAACGCGTTGATGTCCTTGGGAAATTCGGGCTCGCGCACGCGGTGCACGATCACCCCGTGGCGCTCCTCCTCGGCGGCCAGGTGTCTGCCGCCGCGGGTGAGGACGTGGACCTCGACGCCTTCCCCGACCAAATGCTCAGAGAGCTTGCGCACGTGACGGCCCAAGCCCCCCTCGATAACCGGCGGGTACTCCCAGGAGATCAGCAGAACGCGCATACCGGGTCGGCAACCCTACCGGGATAGAGGGGCAAAACGCGGCGATCGCCGCTCGAGGAAGCTCTGAACGCCCTCGGCGAAGTCGGCGCGGGTCAGCGACTCGAGCATCAGCCCGTTGGCGTCAGCCAGGGCGGCGTCGAGGCCACGCGAGGCATCGCCGTAGACCTGGTGCTTGATCGTCGCCATGCTCGTCGGCGAGCACTCCGTGGCCAGTTCGCGCGCGTACGAAAGCGCCTCGTCGACCACGCGGCCGTCGGCCACGGCTCGATTGACCACGCCCAGCGCCTCGGCCTCCGAGCCCAGAACGACGCGCCCGGAGAACAAGAGGTCGAGTGCGCGGGCCGGGCCGATCAGGCGGGGGAGGACCCACGACATGCCGTACTCGGCGATCAGGCCACGTCGGACGAACGCCGTGGTGAGCTTGGCCTCTGTGGCCGCGAAACGGAGGTCGCACATCAGCGCCATGGCCAGTCCGAGGCCGGCACAGGCGCCGTTGATCGCGGCGATGATCGGCTTGGGGATGTCGAGCAGAAACGCCACCGTGCGCGGGTCGGAGGCGCCACTGAGCTGCCCATCGCCCTCGCTCAGCGCCTCGAGGTTCTGCATGTCGGCACCCGCGCAGAACCCTCGCCCGGCGCCGGTGACGACGATCGCGCGCACGTCCTCGCGCTGGCCGCACTCCTCCAGTAGATCGAAGTAGCGGACCTGGAGCTCCGCGTTCCACGCGTTGAGGCGGTCGGGACGGTTGAGCGTGATCAGGGCGACGCCGTCGCTCACGTCGATCAGGACGACGTCGGTCATACGTGCTCCTCCTCGGTAGCGATGAACGAGAACCCGACGCTGCCGACCGAGAGGGCCGACCGGGGCTCGGCCGACACCGCCGTGATCTCGACCAGGCCGGCGCCAGCCGGGTCGGGCATGAACGACACCCCCGGCAGCTCTCCGAGGATGTCGGCCCAGCGAGCCCGTACCGAATCGGGTTCGGGCACGCCGATCGTCACCCCGGCCACTACGAGCGGCGCGGTTCGGTGTTCCCACTCGGGGCCGCCCCACCGCCACGACTCGACTGGGCGGGGCGAGCTCAGCGAGACGATCGCCCCGCCGATGTCAGCCGGGTGCAGGTGCACCTCCTCGATGTCTGCCAGCGACACCTCGAACACCTCGCGGACGCCGGCGTCGGCAGCGCGACGGCGCGCCGCCGCCAGGTCATCGACCTGGAACATGACCATGTACCCGCAGTCGTCGCCGCGACGCTGGAGCAGGCGCCCGGCGGTCGTGTCATCCCGCGCCGGCGAGACGACCTCGAGGAACGTGTCCCCGAGCGCGAACACGGCGTTGCGCAGTCCGAAATACTCGACTGCCTCGTCGGCGAATGGCTGACCAAGGCCGAGCGTCGTCCGCAGCCGGCCGGCGACGGCATCGAGGTCGCTCGCGGCGATCACGACCTGGCGGATCCTGGCGCCCATGTCCGCTGGAGACTATTGCTCAGTCGCGCTCGAGCACGGCCACACCGTGTTCGCCCAGCACCTCGAGCACGGACACCGATTCGTCCAGGGCGCGTTCGTCGCCGGTGAGCACATCCCGCCAGCGACCCCCGACGCCGGCGACGGCCCCGCCCGAGGGGGCGGGCCGGACGGCCACCAGGACCAGCACCTCGCCGCCGCGCGCAAACGCGCACACATCCGCCGGGGCGGGGAGCGGCCGGTACCCGCCCGCGGCGAACGGCCCGGGACGCCGCGCCCTCAGCCCCAGCAGCCGCATGGTGAGGAACAGCTTGAGCGTCTCGCTGGTCGGGGGCGCTCCGCCCATCAGCCGGTGCAGCATCGCCTCATACCAGTCCCAGTCGACCTCGCGGCGGTTGTCGGGATCGACGAGCGCGCGCATCGGCAGCTCGTCGCCCTGGTAGGTGTCGGGGACACCCGGGGCGGTGAGTTTCAGCACGAGCGATCCCAGCCCCGCGCGGTCACCCACGGCGGCCACCCGGTCGGCGAAGGGCTCGAAGTCGGCGAGAAATTCGCCGCTGGCCAGCAGTGCGAAGCAGAAGCGCTTGACGGCGTCCTCCCACGCGCGGTCCTGCTCAACCCAGCTGGTATTGCGTTTGGCCTCGCGCAGCGCCTTCTCCATGTATGCAGCGAGGCGCTCGGGCTCGATCGGCCAGGCCCCGACCAGGGTCTGGAAGATGAAGTAGCGCTCGACGTCGTCGGGCGCGCCACCGGAGCGCAGGGGTTCGGTCATCGCCAGCCAACGCCGAACGGCATCGCTCCACTCGCCGGCCATCCACGACAGCGCTCCGATCCGGGCCCGGACGTCACCCGAGCGCTTGGTGTCGTGCGTCTGGGTGGTCAGCATCGTGAACGGAAAACGCTCGGAGCGGAGCGCGCATGCCGCATGGAACTGCTCGACGGTGATGCCGAACCGGCCCGGGTCGCCGCCCACGTCGTTGTGCGCCAGCAGCCGGCCGTAGCGGTAGAAGGCGGTGTCCTCGACGCCCTTGGCCATCACCGGCGGAGTGGTCTGCTGGAACCGAATCACGAACTCGGGCGCGCCGGGCCTTTCCAGCAGGAGCGCAGCGGCCACGTCGGGGTGCAGCTCGGCCTCCGCCACGATGCTGCGGTCCTCGGCCGCGACGCGCCCCGACGCGGGCTCGACATACGTGCGGTAGACCGGCAGGGACGCGAGCGCCTGCTCCAGCGTCGCGCGCGAGAGCGCGGGCGCCGCGCGCTCGAGTCGCTGCACCTCGGGCGCGAATGTGCTCCCGGCCAGCTCGAGCTTGGCCTCTCGCGCCACCTCAGCAAATGCCCGACGATCGCCAGAGATCTCTTCCCACAACGCCGTGAGCTCAGGCTCACCGGCCGGATCGATGAACATGGCGCAGACGTCGTTGAGGAACTCGTAGCCGACCGTTCCGCATACGGGCCAGTCGCGCAGCTGCTCGCCTGGGTCGAGGATCTTCTCCACCCACACCCGCTCGGCGCCCGCTTCGTGCAGACGGTCGAGGTAGCCGGCGGGATCGGCCAGGCCGTCGGGATGGTCGATGCGCAGTCCATCTACGACCCCGCCGCGCACCAGCGACAACACCAGCCGATGCGTCTCGGCGAACACGTCGGGGTCCTCCTGGCGAACACCGGCCAGGTCGTCGATGTCGAAGAACCGCCGCCACTGGCCGCTGACCGGGTCGAGGTCGAAGAAGCGCGCGCGCCGCGACTCGTCAACCCAGTACGGGTTCTCCTCCGAGGCGGCCATGTGATTGGGAACCACGTCGAGCACGATGCCCATGCCGGCGTCCCGGACCGTGTCGGCCAGGGCGCGGAACTCCGGCTCCCCGCCCAGGGCCTCCGACCACCGGGTGGGATCGACGACGTCGTAGCCGTGTGTCGAGCCCGAGCGGGCTTGTAGACAGGGGGACAGGTACAGGTGCGAGATCCCGAGGTCGCGCAGGTAGGGGACCAGCTCCCGGGCGGCCGCGAATCCGAACTGCGGCGTCAGCTGCAGGCGGTAGGTGGCGCGCAACTCGGGCCGCGCACTCATTGCGCCCGCTTGAGGATCACGATCGAGCGCGACATGACCGGCAGCTCCTCGCGGGCTGCGTAGCGAGCACTACCGGCCGCTGCCCGTGGGTCGGCAGTTGACAGTTCGAGTGACCACTGCGCGCCGAAGCGCCGGCGGGGAAGCACGAACGACCGGTCCTCGTGGTGGGCGTTGAACAGAAGCAGGAACGAGTCGTCGACGATGTCCTCGCCGTACGGTCCGGGGTCGGTGATCTCCTGTCCGTTGAGGAACAAGCCCAGGACGTGCTCGCCGTGCTGCCAATCGCGGCGTGTCATCTTCAACCCGTCGGCGCGAAACCACCACACGTCGGGGAGGCCCGACTCCTTGACCTGCTGGCCGCGCAGGAAGCTCTCGCGCCGGAACACCGGATGTTCGCGGCGCAGGGCGATCAGACGGCGGGTGAAGTCACGCAGCTCGATCGCCTCGGGCCGATCGATCCAGCCGTACCACGAGATCTCATTGTCCTGGCACCAGGCGTTGTTGTTGCCCGACTGGGTGCGGCCACGTTCGTCGCCCCCCAGCAGCATCGGCGTGCCCTGCGAGATGAACAGGGTGGTGAGGAAGTTGCGCTGCTGGCGGGCACGCAGGGACAGGATCGCCGGGTCGTCGGTGGCGCCCTCGGTTCCGCAGTTCCACGAGCGGTTGTCGTCTGTCCCGTCGCGGTTGTCCTCCAGGTTGGCCTCGTTGTGCTTGTGGTCGTAGGACACGAGGTCGGCCAGCGTGAAGCCGTCGTGCGCCGTGATGAAGTTGATCGAGGCAAACGGCTCACGGCCGTCGGCCTCGTACAGGTCGGCCGAGGCCGCCAGCCGTTCGGCGAACTCGCCGCACGTGGAGTGGCCGCGCCAGAAGTCACGCACGCTGTCGCGGTAGACCCCGTTCCACTCCGACCATAAGACCGGGAAGTTGCCGACCTGGTAGCCGCCCGGCCCGACGTCCCACGGCTCCGCGATGAGCTTGACCTGCGACAGGACGGGGTCCTGGTGGATCACGTCGAAGAAGGCCGACAGGCGATCGACATCGAACAGCTCGCGGGCCAGCGCCGAGGCCAGGTCAAAGCGAAAGCCGTCGACATGACATTCGGTCACCCAGTAGCGCAGCGAGTCCATGATCAGTCGCAGCACGCTGGGGTGGACGGGGTTGAGCGAATTACCCGTCCCCGTGAAGTCCATGTAGTGGCGGTAGTCGTCGGGCATCAGCCGGTAGTAGGAGCGGTTGTCGACGCCCTTGAAGGCCAGCATCGGCCCCAGGTGATTGCCCTCGGCCGTGTGGTTGTAGACGACGTCGAGAATCACCTCGATCCCGGCCCGGTGCAGCGCCTTGACCATGCCCTTGAACTCCCGCACCTGTTCGCCCCGGCGGCCGGTCGCCGCATATTCAGAATGCGGGGCCAGGTAGCCGATCGTGCTGTAGCCCCAGTAGTTGCGCAGTCCGCGATCGCTCAGGAATGCCTCATCGGAGATGTGATGCACCGGCTGCAGCTCGACCGCGGTGATGCCGAGACTGGACAGGTAGGCGATCGCATGATCGGAGGCGAGACCGGCAAACGTCCCGCGGAGGTCCTCGCGCACCCCCGGGTGGCGCATCGTGAAGCCCTTGACGTGGGTCTCGTAGATGACCGTCTGGGCGAACGGGATGCGCGGTGGCCGGTCGCCCTCCCACAGGAAGGCGTCGTCGATGACCACCGACTTGGGCATCGCGGCCTCATCGTCCTCGTCGTCGAGCTCGAGGTCGGCGTCCTCGGAGCCGTTGGGCACGTACGGAAGTACGTTGGCGTCGTGGGCCCAGTCGACCACGCCCTCGATCGCCTTCGCGTAGGGGTCGATCAGCAGCTTGGCCGGGTTGAACCGGTGACCATCGGCCGGCTCATACGGTCCACGGACCCGGTATCCGTATCGCTGGCCGGGACCGACGCCGGGCAGATAGGCGTGCCAGTTGAGCGCGCGGCGCTCGGTCAGCTCGATCCGCGTCTCCTCACCGTCGTCGTCGAACAGGCACAGTTCAACGCCCTCGGCGAACTCGGAGAACAGCGAGAAGTTCGTCCCGCCGCCATCCCAGGTCGCGCCGAGGGGGAACGGACTCCCCGGCCACATCTCGATCATCGCTCGCCGGCCTCAGGGGTCGGGATCACTCGGGTACGAGCCAGATGGCCGCCAGTGGAGGAAGCGTTACCTCGGCCGACACCGGCTGCCCATGCCAGGGAACCGGGTCGGGTTGCACCGTCCCCAGATTGCCGGTGTCACTGCCCCCATAGAAGGTGGAATCGGTATTCATCTCCTCGCGCCAACGGCAGGACCGCGGCAGACCGAGACGATACTTGGAGCGGGGAACGGGAGACAGGTTGGCGACAAACACCACCACCCGCTCGCCGTTGCGCGACTGGCGCGCGAACGCGATCACGTTGCTGTCGGCGTCATTGGGCTCTATCCACCAGAAGCCCGCGGGGTCCGAGTCGAGCTCCCACAGGGCGGGCTGGTCCCTGTAGAGACGGTTGAGGTCGCGAACCAGGCGTTGAATCCCGGCGTTCTCGGGCGACTCGAGCAGATGCCAGTCGAGCGAGCGCTCGTGGCTCCACTCGGCCTCCTGGGCCAGCTCGCCTCCCATGAACAGCAGCTTCTTGCCGGGGTGCGCCCACATGTAGGCGTACAGCGCGCGGAGATTGGCAAACTTCTGCCAGCGGTCGCCGGGCATCTTGCCGAACAGCGATCCCTTCCCGTGCACGACCTCGTCGTGGGAGAGCGGCAGGACGAAGTTCTCGCTGAACGCGTACATCAGGCTGAACGTCAGCTCGTGATGGTGGTAGCGGCGGTAGATCGGATCCTGCTGGAAGTAGCCGAGCGTGTCGTGCATCCAGCCCATATTCCACTTGAAGCCGAAGCCGAGCCCGCCCAGATACGTTGGGCGAGACACCCCGGGCCACGCGGTCGACTCCTCGGCGGCCGAGATGATTCCCGGCTCGTGGCCGTAGATGACCTCGTTGAACTGCTTGAGGAAGGCGACGGCGTCGAGGTCCTCCCGTCCGCCGAACTCGTTGGGGACCCATTCGCCCTCGTTGCGCGAATAGTCGAGGTACAGCATCGACGCCACGGCGTCGACGCGGATGCCGTCGGCGTGGTACTGCCGCAGCCAGAACAGCGCGTTGGCAATGAGGAAGTTGCGGACCTCGTGGCGGCCGTAGTTGAACACCAGCGTCCCCCAGTCCGGGTGGGCCCCCCGGCGGGGGTCGGCGTGCTCGTACAGCGCCGTGCCGTCGAACCGCGCGAGCGCGAAGTCGTCGCGGGGGAAGTGGGCGGGGACCCAGTCGAGGATCACCCCCACTCCGTTTGCATGCATGCGATCGACGAACTCGCGAAACTGGTCCGGCGACCCGTACCGGGGCGTGGGGGCGTAGTAGCTCGTCACCTGGTAGCCCCACGAGCCGGTGAAGGGGTGGGCCATCACCGGCAGGAGCTCGATGTGCGTGAAGCCCATGTCCTGCACGTAGGCACTCAACTCGTTGGCCAGCTCCAGATAGGTCAGGGGCCGGTTGCCCTCGAGCGTGTTGAGCCGCCACGATCCGAGGTGGACCTCGTAGATCGAAACCGGCGAGCCGAGCGGCAGCTGGTCGCGGCGGCGCGTGAGCCAGTCGCGGTCGGGCCTGCTCCACCGGTGACTCGGCCTGAAGACGATCGAGGCCGTCTGCGGCGGGTGCTCGGTCTCCAGCGCGTACGGGTCCGCCTTCAGGGTCAGTTGCCCGTCCGCCGTGAGGATCTCGTACTTGTAGCGCGCGCCTGGCTCGACGCCGGGGAGGAACAGCTCCCAGATGCCGGTGGCCCCGAGTGAACGCATCGCGTGCAGACGGCCATCCCACGAGTTGAAGTCGCCGACGACGCTGACCGCGCGCGCCGCCGGGGCCCACACCGCGAACGCGGTGCCGAGGACCCCTTCGTGCTCGCGGACGTGCGAGCCGAGCTTCTCGTAGAGCTCCTCGTGACGGCCTTCGGCGATCAGGTGCAGGTCCAGCTCGCCGAGCGTGGGCGTGAAGGCATAGGGATCCTCGATCGTGAATATGCCCGCGTCCCCGTAGTCGACCTCGAGCTGGTAGCGAAGCGGCAGCTCGGCCCCGGGAACGACGCCCTCGAAGGCGCCCCCGGGGTGAACGAGCTCGAGCTCGATCGTGGGCCCGCCTTCGACGTGCGCCTTGATCGCGCACGCCGACGGGCGCAGAGCACGGATCACCACGCCGTCCTCGATCGGGTGGGCGCCCAGCAGCGAGTGCGGGTCCGGGTGCTCGCGCCGGACGAGGGTGTCGAGCTCCTGGGTGGCGGCGATCATTCGGACTCGAGAAGGCGGCTGATGCCGGCGGCCGGAATCGATACCCAATCGGGCCGGTTGTCGAGTTCGTACTGGAGCTCGTAGATTGCTTTCTCGAGCTCGAACACCGATAGGACGTTGCGGATCGCCGCTTCTCCTGGAGGCATCAGCGATGGCTCCACGGTCGCGAAATAGTGCGCCAGGAAGGTCCCGCGCGCCTGCTGTTCGAAGTCGGCGGGCGCCTTGCCGCCCCGCTGGATCTCGACCGCCGAGGTGACGTAGGCGAACGACCGCAGCATGCTGGCCACGTCGCGCAGCGGCGAGCGCTTCTGGCGCCGCTCGGGCAGGGCGCGCGCGGGCTCGCCCTCGAAGTCGATGATCACCCAGCCCCGAGGCGTGTACAGGGTTTGGCCTAGGTGGTAGTCGCCGTGGGTACGGATGGCGCGGCCGCCGATGCCGATCTGCGACCGAGCGGCGAGCCGCTCGCGGACGTCCTGGCCGCGCCCGGCGATCGCCGCCAGCCGCTCGTCATCGGGCAGGCGCAGAAAGATCCGCTCAATGTCCTCGTCGATGGTCGCCATCAGCAGAGAGACCGACTCTTGACTCGGCTCCTGAGGCGCGAAGGCGGGGTCCGACGCGTCGGAGGCCAGGGTGTTGTGCAGCTGGCCTGTGACAGTCCCGAGCGAACCGAGACGATCAAGGAAACCCACGCTGTCGCGCTGGATCTCGTCCAGTGCGAGCTCCCAGCCGCCGGTGGCGTCGCTGAAGAACAGCTGAGCCACGCCGAGGGTGGCCGCCAGCGCCTGGCCCTCGTACTCGTACCAGCCGTGCAGCGGCGCGATGTTGGGGAAGTTGCGCCAGGTGAGGAAGCGCAGTACCTCGAGCTCGGGGTTGATCCCCGGCTCGAGCTTGCGAAATAGTTTGATCACGAGCTGGTCATCGAACACCACCGACGAGTTCGACTGCTCGACGCCCATCACACGTACGCCGGGCTCCGGGGACAGCACGGCGGCGCCGTCCTGCACGCGATGGAAGGAGAACTGGCCCTCGGCGGCCTCGAGCTCCTCGCCCACCTCCATGCGCCGCACCAGCTCGAGCAGCCGCTCGGGGTCGTCCATGGCGTCGTAGGCCGTCCAGTCGGCCGTGTGCGCGATCGCCTGTGGCTCAGGCTCCTCGGCGCCGGGGCGCAGGGTCAGCGGGAGCTGGTAGAGCTCATGTGTCCCGGTGGCGAACCTGGTCTGGACCAGAGCCAGGAAAAGCTGCGGATCGTCGCGCATCGACACCCCCTCGATGACCTCGATCCCCGCCACGGCGCGCGACTTCGACGCGTACCAGCGCTGCTCCTGGATCCACTCGCGCAGGCGCTCCTCGTCCAGGCATTGCCGGATCTCGGCCAGCGGGACCTCGACGCGATCAGCCATCGACCGGTTCCTCGAGCGGCGGGACGAGCTCGAACCAGTAGAAGCCCCGGGGCGCGAGCGTCAGCAGGTAAGGCAGTTCGCCGATCCTGGGAAACCGCGAGCGCCCGAACAGCTCGACCGGATAGCGCCCCTCGTAGGCGCTCAGGTCAAGCTCCACGGCCTGGGCCGAGCGGGCGACGTTGTGCACACACAAGACAAGATCATCCTCGAAGCGGCGCATGTGCGCGAAGATCCGCGGGTTGGAGGGCTCGATCGGCTCGTAGGTACCGAAGCCGAACACAGGATGCTCCTTGCGCAGGGAGATGAACCGGTGGATCCAGCGCAGCAGCGAGGTGGCCGTCCGCAGCTGGGCCTCCACGTTGACCGCCTGATAGCCATACACGGGGTCCATCAGGGGCGGGGCGTAGAGCTGCGCGAAGTCGGCGCGCGAGAAGCCACCGTTGCGATCGCCCGTCCACTGCATCGGGGTCCGCACCCCGTCCCGGTCGCCGAGAAACACGTTGTCGCCCATCGCGATCTCATCGCCGTAATAGAGGACGGGTGATCCGGGGAGCGAGAACAGGATCGCGTGCATCAGCTCGATCTCGTCGCGACCGTTGTCGAGCAGCGGGGCTAGACGCCGCCGGATGCCGAGGTTGAGCTTCATCCGCGGGTCCTTGGCGTACTCCGCGTACATGTAGTCGCGTTCCTCGTCGGTGACCATCTCGAGCGTCAGCTCGTCGTGGTTGCGCAGGAACAGACCCCACTGCGCGGTGTCCGGGATATGCGGGGTCTGCTCGAGGATCTCGTAGATCGGCACGGCCTCCTCGCGCCGGATCGACATGAACATGCGGGGCATGACCGGGAAGTGGAAGGCCATCTGGCACTCGTCGCCTTCGCCGAAGTACTCGACCACGTCGGCCGGCCACTGATTGGCCTCGGCCAGCAGCACGCGGTCGGGATAGTTGGCGTCGATCTCCCGCCGCACGCGCTTCAGGTAGTCGTGGGTCTCGGCCAGGTTCTCGCAGATCGTGCCCTCGCGCTCGTACAGGTATGGCACCGCATCGAGCCGGAGGCCGTCCAGCCCGAGCTCCATCCAGAAGCGGAGCACGTTGATCATCGCCTCCTGGACCTCGGGGTTGTCGTAGTTGAGGTCGGGCTGATGGGAGAAGAAGCGGTGCCAGTAATAGGCGCCTGCGACCGGGTCCCAGGTCCAGTTGGAGGGCTCGGTGTCGATGAAGATGACCGCGGGCCTCGGGATAGCGGTCATTGGTGTCCGACCACACGTACCAGTCGCGCTTGGGTGACTTGGGGCTCGATCGCGACTCCTGAAACCAGGGGTGCTCGGCCGAGGTGTGGTTCATGACCATGTCGGCGATCACGCGGAGGCGGCGTGCGTGGGCGGCGTCGATCAACTCCTTGACGTCGTCGACCGTGCCGTAGTCCGGGTGCACTCGGGTGAAGTCGGCGATGTCGTACCCGCCGTCGCGCAGTGGCGACTCGTAGAACGGGAGCAGCCAGATGCAATCGATCCCGAGCCACTGCAGGTAGTCGAGCTTCTCGGTGATGCCACGAACGTCGCCCGACCCGTCTCCGTTGGCGTCGAAGAATCCCCGGATGTGAATCTCGTAGAACACAGCCCGCTTGAACCACAGTGGCTCGGCCTCGAACCACTGTCGCGTCTGTGCCTGGGCCGCGCCCTCGGCGGCCGCCTCGGCCGCCGAGTTGACCCGTCGATCGGCGGCGATCAGGTGCGTGAGCGTGGGCGGCCCGACGCTCACGTCTGCACCCGGATGACGTGAGCCTGGCGGACGCCGGGCTCGAGCCGAACATAGTTTGGGCCGATTCGCCACCGAAAGTGCTCATCGGAGAGCAGATCGTGCGCGCTGAAGCTGGGGGCGAGCCCGAGGCTGGCCGGCACGATCACCAGCCCCTCCTGAGTTTGGTGGGAATCGAGGTTCACGACGGTGATAACCGTATTGCCCGCGGTGTGCTTGGCATAAGCGATCAATCCCTCGTTGGCCGTGTCCAGGAAGGTGACGTTTGACAGCTGTTTGCAAGGCCCGATTGTCCCGGCGGGCATCGTTCAGACGTTTGAGCAGTGGCAGCAGCGGACCGTCGAGGGTCCTGTGCTTGATTTCGTACTTCTCCGAATTCAGATACTCCTCCGACCCCTCGCGGACCGGGACCCTTTCGCAGCGCTCATAGCCGGAGTAAATCCCGTAGCTCGGGCTGAGCGTCGCCGCCAGCACCAGCCGGGCCTCGAAGGCTGGCCCCCCACCGTACTGCAGGTAGGCATGAAGGATGTCGGGGGTGTTGGCGAAGAAGTTGGGCCGGAAGTACTCCTGCTCGCCGGAATAGGCCAGCTCGGAGACGTACTCGGTCAACTCGTGGCGCGAGTTCTTCCACGTGAAGTACGTGTAGGACTGGCTGAAGCCGACCTTGCCCAGGTGACGCATCACCGCTCGTTTGGTGAACGCCTCGGCCAGAAAGACGACGTCGCGATCGCGGGCATGGACCTCCTCGATCAGCCAGGCCCAGAACGCGTACGGCTTGGTGTGCGGGTTGTCGACTCGGAACACCTTCACGCCGCAGTCGACCCATTGGAGCATGATCGCCCTCAGCGCCTCCCACAGGCTGCGCCAGTCGGGCGAGTCCCAATTGACGCTGTAGATGTCCTGGTAGCGCTTGGGCGGGTTCTCCGCGTATTTCAACGTCCCGTCGGGGCGGTGGTGAAACCACTCGGGATGCTCTCGCAGCCATGGGTGGTCGGCCGAGCACTGGATGGCGAAGTCGAGTGCGATGTCGATGCCGTGGTCCGCCGCCGTCGCCGTGAGGGATCTGAGGTCGTCGATCGTGCCCAGGTCCGGGTGCACCGCCTCGTGCCCGCCGGTCTCGTCGCCGATCGCCCACGGCGAGCCGGGATCGTTCGGGCCGGCGAGGAGCGAGTTGTTGGCCCCCTTGCGGTTGGTGTGGCCGATCGGGTGAATCGGAGGCAGGTAGACGACGTCGAAGCCGAGCTCGGCCAGGGCGGGCAGCTGGATTTCGACCCCCCGGAGGCCACCCCAGGAGCGGGGAAACAGCTCATACCAGGACCCGAAGCGTGCGCGCACGCGGTCGACCTCGATGATCACGGGCTCCGGCAGCCTCGTCGCGTCCCGCCGCGGTTGTGCCCGCTCGACCGCGGCGAACAGCTCGCTTCCCAGCCCCGCATCGTGCTTGGCCGTTTCGGGAATCGTCCTGTCCTCGAGCGTGATCAGCGCGTGACCGATCAGCGCCCGGTCGCCATCCGAGCGGGCGGTCTCGATCGCCTCGCGCAACAGGATCGTGCCTTCGGACATCTCCCCGGCCAGATCGTGCTGGCCGGCGGCCAGCTTGCGCTCGAGCTCGTCGCGCCAGGTGCCGAACACATCGGTCCACGCCTCGACGGTGAACTCCCACCGCCCGCTCCGGTCGACATCGAACCCGCCTGCCCAGCGCACGCCGCCGAGGTGGGCGTCGATTCGCTGCATCTCCGATTCCTGCCAGCCGCTCTGCCCGGGTCCGCGGTGGCGCACGACCGCCCGCAGGATCTCGTGGCCGTCGCGGAAGGCGTCGGCCTCCACCACCACGGTGTCGCCGACGCAGCGCTTGACTGGGAAACGCCCGCCGTCGACCGACGGCGTCGGGTACTGGATGACCACCCGCTCCGGCGGCTGCTCGGTCACACGCGGCAAGGGCGACTCGCCGGTGGCCAGCGGTTGCGGTGTTTGTTCGCTCACGTTCCCTCGAAAATAACCGGCTGGCGACTTCGGGTAAACACTGAGCTGTGAACGCACACCCGGGTGTGAGCGCGCTGACGCGGTGCAGCGGCGTTCAACTCCACCTGACTTCACTGCCCGATGGTCGTTTGGGAGCCAGTGCGCTCCGCTTCGTAGACTGGCTCGCGGACGCCGGTCAGTCTTGGTGGCAGGTGCTGCCGCTGGGCCCGCCAGACAGGTACGGATCGCCCTACAAGGCCCGCTCCGCCTTCGCGGCCTGGCCCGGGCTCCTGGCCAACCGCCGGGCGCCGGTGTCCGCCGCTGAGATCTCCGATTTCCGGGCCGCCAATGCCTATTGGATCGACGACTGGGAGCGGATGGCCGGGCGCGGCTCGATCGCCGACCAGGTCCGCTTTGCGCGCGAATGGAACGAGCTGTGCCGCTACGGCGAGGATCGCGGCGTGCGCATGTTTGGCGACGTGGCCATCTACGTCGCCCCGGGCAGCGTCGACCAGCGCGCTCACCCGGACCTGTTTCAGCATGGCGTTGTCGCCGGCGCCCCGCCCGATGCCTATTCGGCCACCGGCCAGCTGTGGGGCAACCCACTCTACGACTGGCCGGCGCTGCGCAGGCGCGGATACCGGTGGTGGATCGAGCGGCTGCGGCGGACGATGTCGCTGTTCGCGATGGCCCGGATCGATCACTTCCGCGGCTTCGTCTCGTACTGGGCCGTGCCGGCCGGGCATCGGACCGCGGTCGGCGGCACCTGGAAGCGCGGGCCCGGGCGCGCGCTGTTCGATGCCGCGGAGCGCGAGTTGGGCCCGCTCGCGCTGATCGCCGAGGACCTCGGGGTTATCACCCCGGCCGTCGAGCGTCTGCGCGACGAGCTCGGACTTCCCGGAATGGTCGTGCTTCAGTTCGGCTTCGAGCCCGATGAACCCGACAGCCCCCATTGCCCGAGCAACCACGTCGAGGACTCGGTGGTCTACACGGGGACCCACGATCACGACACCGCACGCGGCTGGTATGACTCGCTCGACGCGGGTCGCCGCGCGGCGCTCCGCGCGGAGCTGTCCGCGCGTGCGATCAGCGAGCGTCAACCGTGGTGGGCCATGATCCGCCTCGCCCTGGCCTCGCCGGCACGGGTGGCCATGATGCAGGCCCAGGACATCCTCGGACTGGGCAGCGAGGCACGCATGAACAAGCCCGGCAGCGCTTTGGGCAGCTGGCGGTGGCGGATGACTCCACGGGCGCTGACGCCGTCCATGGCGCGGCGGTTGCGCGAGATGACCGCGGAGGCGGGGCGCCTGCCGGCTTAGCGAACCGCGGGTGGTCAGCTAAGCGAAACATATGTGCGCTTAGCTGACCACCCCCGCCGTCGCCGGCCGTGGCTGCCCGCGGATGCTGCCGGCGTGGAGCGCCGCGTCACGTCTTCCCGATGGCGCGACCCCGGAGGGTCAGTGGTGCGGAGATCATGCGCCGCGCCAGCGAGTCCGCGCCGCGCGCCCGCTCACCCTTGCGTGGCGGTAGGCGTAGGTCGCATCGGCTTTCAGCCTCTGCGGCCAGGTGGTCTCGAAGTGGATCAACGACCGCGGGCTGACGCGGACCGCGACCCCATCGCGTGCCAGCACGGCCAGCGCCCGCTCGGCGATCGCGATCTGCCCAAACGCAGTTGGGTGGACGTGATCGGCCATGACCAGGTTGCGGGCGCCGAAGTCGCTCAGCTCGACGACCAGCGCAGCCGTCTCGGCCGCCGCGGCCCTGATCACGGCGTTCAGCTCGCCCACCTTGGCACCGGCCGGCGGCCGCCCCAGATCGCCCGGCGCGGTGAGCGCAAGCAGGCGGTCGCAGTGGGTGCGCAGGAACCCCAAGGCTTGGCGCAACGCGGCCTCGTACCGCGCTGCATCCCAGTCGACCGCTCGCACGTCGTTGACGCCGATGTACATCGCGCCGAGGTGGTAGCCGGCGCCGGGGATCGGCGGTGCACTCAAGGAAGGCCGGAATCTGTGCCTCGACGACGTCGGCCGCGCCCGCTCCGTCGGTGGCGTGGTTGGTGAGCGGCAGTCCCGTCGCCCGCGCCACCCACTGGGCCCACGACTGGAGGGCCACGCCCCACTGGAGCTCGCCCCCGCCGTTGGTGATCGAGTCGCCGAAGGCGAGGACGCCAAGGCGATGATCGTTCACGCGCTGCTGCGCTGCGGTCGGTTAGGGGCCAAGCGCGCGAGGGTAGCCGAGGCCGGGATAATCCTCGACCTTGCCATCCTCGACCACCACCTCCACTGATGGGCTCAAGGACGTCCAGCGTGCCGCCGACGAGCTCGCCGAGCGACTGCCCGAGTTCGCTGGCCCCGCTTGCCCGGCTGGCCTTCAACTACCGCTGGTCGTGGCTTCCGGGCGCCCCGGAGATGTTTCGCTCGATCGACCCCGAGCGCTTCGAGCTGTCGCGTGCAGAACCCGGTCCGCCTGCTGCGGGAGGTGTCCCGGCGCGTGTGCTGCGGCGAGACGCCCGGGTTGGCCGAGCAGGCGATGGCGCTCGAGGCGCGGCTCCCGCAGATCTGCGAGCGTCCGCCGCGACGGGAGCGATCGACTCCGGCGCATCCGGTCGCCTTCCTGTGCGCCGAGTACGGCGTCCACGTGTCGCTGCCGGTCTACTCCGGGGGCCTCGGCGCGCTGGCCGGCGACCTGCTCAAGGAGGCCTCCGACCAGGCGCTGCCGCTCGTCGCCGTCGGGCTCATGTACCGCAAGGGCTACTTCCGCCAACGCATCGACGCCGATCGGCTGGCAGCACGAGTACTGGGTCGACACCGACCCGCATCGCCTCCCGGCCGCGCTCGTCACCGGGCCGGACGAGCCGCCGCTGACGATCACGGTTCCGATCTACGCACGCGACGGTCGCGGCGCGAATCTGGCGCGTCGACGTCGGGCGCATCCCGCTGTTCCTGCTCGACACCGACTGTCCCGAGAACGACACCATGCAGCGCTGGATCACGGCGCGCCTGTACGACGCCGACCCGGACACGCGGCTTGCCCAGTACGTGCTGCTCGGAGTCGGCGGGGTGCGGGCGCTGCGGGCGATGGGCTTCGAGCCGGGCGTGATCCATCTCAACGAGGGGCATGCCGCGCTCGCTCCGCTCGAGCTTGCCCGCCCCGACCTGGCCGACGGCGAGCCCCTGCGAGCGCGCTCGCGGCCGCGCGCGAGCAGCACTGTGTTCACCACCCATACGCCGGTGCCCGCCGGCAACGACTCGTATCCCGCCAGGCAGGTCGAGCGAGCGATCGGCCGCCTAGCCGCGGAGCTCGGCCTCCCGCGGAGGAGCTGATCGCTCTCGGCGCACCCATCCGGACGACGCCGCACGGAGCCGTTCGGCGTCACCCAGGCCGCGCTGCGCATGAGCCGCGCCGCCAACGCCGTCAGTCGCCGCCACGGCGAGGTCGCCCGCGCGATGTGGCAACCGCTGTGGCCCGAGCGCGCGTCGGCGGAGGTGCCGATCAGCCACGTCACCAACGGCGTGCACGTCCCGACCTGGATCGGGCGCGCCGATGCGCGAGCTGCTCGATCGCCAGCTCGGCGCACGACTGGTCCACGCGCGCCGCAGACCCGAGACGTGGGCGCCGGTGCGAGCGAGATCCCCGACGACGAGCTGTGGGAGGCGCGCGAGCGCCAGCGCGCCGAGCTGGTCGGCTTCGTGCGCGGGCGCAGCGTGCTCGACCGGCTCGCTCGCAACGACGTGCGCGACTACGTGAGCGCCGCCGCACGGGCCTTCGATCCGCAGGTCCTGACGCTCGGCTTCGCCCGGCGCGTGGCCACGTACAAGCGTCTGGAGCTGCTGACCCGCGATCCTGACTGGACGCTCGCGCTACTCGGCGGCGATCGGCCCGTCCAGGTCGTGCTCGCCGGCAAGGCACACCCCAGAGACGAGGAGGCCAAGCGCTCGCTGCAGCGATTGTTCGGGCTCAAGTACGCGCCGATCATCGGCGAGCGCGTGGTGTTCCTCGACGACTACGACCTGGCCACCGCGGCGTGGCTCGTGCGCGGCTGCGACGTGTGGCTGAACCTGCCGCGGCCGCCGCTCGAGGCGAGCGGCACGAGCGGGATGAAGTCGGCCGTCAACGGCGGCCTCCAGCTCAGCGTGCTCGACGGTTGGTGGGCCGAGGGCTACGACGGCGAGCAACGGCTGGGCGTCTGCCGGGCGACGTCGAGGACGATCATGGCGCGCAGGACGACAGCGACTCCGCGGCCTTTCATCGGCTGCTGGCCGAGCGAGGTGCTGCCCGCCTTCTACGAGCGCGATGAACGCGGGCTGCCGCCTGGCTGGCTGGGCTCGATGCGGGCTTCGCTACGCTCGATCGGACCGCGATTCAGCGCTGCGCCGGATGCTGGCTGAATACGTTCGTGCTCGGTATCGCCGACCCTGAGCGGGCTGAGTGCTCTGGGAAGGTTTGAGCCCACAGCCGGCGTCGTTAATCTCCAACGTAACGAATGTCGTCTTCCACGCCGACAAAGCCGAACTCACCGCGCAAGCAATGGCGGATCTCTCCGCGCTCGCCGACGGCACGCTTGATCCGGTCGCGCCGTGACGAGGTCGCAGGCGTGGATCGCGGGCTCGCCCGGAGCTGACCGCGCTGTACGAGCGCGAGCGGCGGGTCGTCGAGCGCTGCATCGCGGCGCGGCGCGCACCGAGCGCGCGCCCGCCGCGCTGCGCGCCCGGATCGAGGCGGCGCGCCCGAGTCCGCGACGCCGGCACCCGCCGGCGCGTGGCCTTCGGCGGCGGCGCTGGCCGCCGCGCTCGCGGCGGTCGCGCTGGCGCTGGCGCTTGATCCTGCCGGCCGGCACTCCCGGCGCGCCGTCGGTCAGCCAGGCTGCCGCGCTGGCCGCTGCTCGGGCCGGCTCGGGCCGGCCGCCGGCGCCCAATCCCGAGCGCCCCGGGCCCGAAGCTCGGCGAGCGATGCGGCGATCTCTACTTCCCCAACTGGGCGCAGAGCTTCGGCTGGCGGGCCGTCGGCCAGCGGACCGACAGGATCAACGGCCGCAAGGCGGTGACCGTCTACTACCAGTGGCGCCAGCACCGGATCGCCTACACGATCGTCGCCGCGCCGGCGCTGCGCTGTTCCGTCCGCCAAGGTACGCGTCCTGAGCGGCACCGAGCTGCGGACGCTGAAGCGTGGGCGGCCGCCTCGTCGTGACCTGGCAGCGCGGCAGGACCACACCTGCGTGCTGTCGGGAGCCGGCGTTCCGTCCAGCCGAGCTGCAGGAGCTCGCGGCCTGGCGGGCGACCAGGCGTAGACGCTCCGTGTCTAGAGCACGCGCGCGAGCGCGACCTTCGTCTGCTCGGTGAGCGCGCGCGCCACCCGCTGGCGCGCCCGGTGCAGGCGCGTCGTGATCGTCGCCTCGCGCACCCTGCAGCGCGTGCGCCGCCTCGCGATAGGACAGCCCGACGACGTCGATCGCGACCAGCGCGTCGCGGAAGTCGTCGGGCAGTGCCGAGATCGCGCGCGTACAGCTCGGCCGATTCGAGCCTGCGTCTCAGGCTGGATCGCGCTGCGATCCTCCACGAGGTCGAGGTCGTCGGGCAGCGCGGTCGTCTGGGGCCGGCGGGCCGCCGTCCGGCGCTGGCTGAAGAATGTGTTGCGCAGCACCCGCAGCAGGTAGCCGACGTCGTCCTCGGAGCGCAGGATCCGCGGCTTGCGCAGCACCCGCGCGAACGTCTCCTGGACGAGATCCTCGGCCTCCTCGCGCGAGCCGCACAGGCCCATGCCGCGCGGTACAGCCGATCGATGTGATCGCCGAGCGCCTCTGGATCGAGCTGACGTTCGGGAGTCATGCTGTCGCGCCCAGCGATCGGTCTCGGCGGCGCCGGGCGGCGGGTGCGTTCAGTCTCGCAGTTCTGACAGCGGCCGGGGGCCAGGACCGACGTACTTGGCGGTCGGTCGGATCAGCCGTCCCTCGCGCTTCTGCTCCATGATGTGCGCCGACCAGCCGGCCGTGCGCGCGCACGTGAACAGCGGCGTGAACAGCTCTGGCGGCACGTCGGCGAAGTCGAGCACGACGGCCGACCAGAACTCGACGTTGGTGGCGAGCACGCGGTCGGGCTTGCGCGCCTGGAGCTCGGCCAGCGCCGCCTGCTCGAGCGCCTCGGCGACCTCGACGCGCGGCGAGCCGAGCTCTGCGGGCCGTGCGGCGCAGCACGCGCGCCCGCGGGTCCTCGGCGCGGTAGACGCGGTGGCCGAAGCCCATCAGCCGCTCGCCGCGGTCCAGCAGGTCCTTGACGTAGCGCTCGGCGTCGCCCATCGCGTCGACGTCGTCGAGCATCTTCAGCACCCGCGACGGCGCGCCGCCGTGCAGCGGGCCCGACAGCGCGCCGACCGCGGCCGACAGCGCCGCCGCGACGTCGGCGCCGGTCGAGGCGACCACGCGGGCGGTGAACGTCGAGGCGTTCATGCCGTGCTCGGCGGCCGAGATCCAGTAGGCGTCGATCGCCTTGACGTGCTTGGGGTTCGGCCTCGCCGCGCCAGCGGATCAGGAAGCGCTCGGGGATCGAGGTCGCCTTGTCGACCTCGCGCTGGGGCACCGGCGGCTGGCCGATGCCGCGCGCCGACTGGGCCACGAACGACAGCGCCATCACCGAGGCGCGGGCGAGGTTGTCGCGCGCCTCCTCGTCGGAGATGTCGATCAGCTGGCCGAAGCCCCACTGCGGCGCGAGCATCGCCAGCGCCGACTGCACGTCGACCCGCGGGTCGCCGGAGCGCACGCTCAGCGGATGCGGCTCGGCGGGCGGCATGCCCGGCAGCAGCGTGCCGTCGACCAGCAGGCCCCAGACCTGCTCGAACGGCACGTTGCCGACGAGCTCCTCGATGTCGACGCCGCGGTAGCGCAGCGCGCCGCCCTCGCGGTCGGGCTCGGCGATCTCGGTGGCGAAGGCGACGACGCCCTCGAGGCCGGACTGGACTTCGGCGGTTGCGCTCATCTGATCGTGCTCCTGGGGGGCGGCTCGAGAGTCGAGTACCACAGGCTAGTGGATGGCCACTGCGCTATAGGCTCTGCGGCCGTGTCCGACGCCTGATGTTCGCTCGGCGGTCGAGCTGGCCGCGATGGTCCGCTCCGGCGAGCTGTCCGCGCGCGAGCTCGTCCAGGCCTCGCTCGGCGCATCGACGAGCTCGAGCCGCAGATCAACGCCTTCACCCACGTCGCCGCCGAGTCGGCGCTGGCCGCAGGCGGCCGAGATCGAGCCCGGCGATCCGCGGCCGTTCGCCGGCGTCCCGATCGCCATCAAGGACAACCGCCCCGTCGCCGGGATGCCGCTCACGATGTGCAGCGACCTGTTCGGTGACTTCGTGGCCGACCACGACGCCTTCCTCGTGCGCCGCCTGCGCGACGCCGGGTTCGTGATCGTGGGCAAGACGACGCTGCCCGAGATGGGCATCCTGCCGACGACCGAATCGCGCCGCTTCGGCCCCACCGCCAACCCGTGGGCGCTCGACCGCACGCCGGGCGGCTCCAGCGGCGGCTCGGCGGCGGCCGTGGCCGCGGGCATGGTGCCGATCGCCCACGGCAACGACGGCGGCGGCTCGATCCGCATCCCCGCTGCGTGCTGCGGCCTGGTCGGGCTCAAGGCCGCCGCGCGGACGCGTCTCGCTGGGACCCGACGTCGGCCACAGCTTCCTCGCCACCGACGGCGTCCTCACCCGCACCGTCGCCGACACCGCCGCCGCTGCTCGACGTCCTCGCCGGCTACGAGCTCGGCGACGCCACCTGGGCGCCGCCGCCCGCGCGGCCGCTTACGCCGCCTGGCCGAGCGCGGAGCCGGGCCGGCCTGCGGATCGCGCTCGCGCTCAACCCCGCCGCTCGACGAGTGTCGTGCTCGATCCCGTGCTGCGAGCGCGGCGGTCGCGCGACGCCGCGGCGCTGCTGGAGTCGCTGGGCCACGAGCGTCGAGGAGTTCGACGCCGCCGTGGTCAGAGCCTGGGTCTGCTGCCCGAGTTCACCCGCGCTTCGGCCCGCGGTGGCGATGACCACGTTCGCCGGGGGCCGGATCGCCGGCCGGGAGCCGACCGAGGACGACGTCGAGCCGCTGACCTGGCGTCTGTGGCAGCGGGCCCGCCAGCAGGACACGATCAGCTACCTGGCCGCGCAGGGCACGGCTCGAGGCGTTCGCGCGCCGGCTGGTTCAGTTCCTCGCCGCCTACGACGCGCTCCTCACGCCGGTGCTGGCGCTCCGCCCGGTCGCCATCGGCGAGGTCCACGGCCGCGGACCCGACCCGTGGGACCACTTCCGGCGCTCGGGCGCCTTCACGCCGTACACGGCGATCTTCAACGTCACGGGCCTCCCGGCGATCTCGCTGCCGCTCTATCAGACCGTGGACGGGCTGCCGCTCGGCCGTCCAACTCATCGGCCGGCCGGCCGGCGAGGGCGGGCTGCTCGCGCTGTCCGGCCAGCTCGAGCAGGCTTTGCCGTGGGCCGACGCGCCGCCCGGCCGTGGGCACGGCTGCGCGCTGACCGTCAGCCGATTCCGAGGATCGCCCTCATCGTCTTGGGCTGCACGCCCAGTCGTTCGGCGTCTGCCGTGCCGTGGCGAGAGGTCATCGGGATCTCCAGGAGCTCGGCCTCGTCCCAGGTGGCGAACGCGGTCGGCCCAGTCAGCAGCTCGACGAGCTTCGAGCATGCGGCGGACGATCCGCAACGGGACGGGGACGATCGGCCGCCGGCGGTGGAACGAGCGCAGCGCGATCTCGACGATGTCGCGGTAGCTCAGCGTCTCCGGGCCGGCCAGCTCGTAGCGCGCGCCGTCGGCCTGCGAGGCCATCGGCCCGCCGGGCAGAGCGGCGATCACGCAGTCGGCCACGTCCTCGGCCCACATGGGCTGAAACGTCGCCCGTCCCGAGCCGGGGATCGGCATGACCGGAAGCCAGCGACATGCGCTCGAGCAGGCGTCAGGTACGGGTCGCTCGGGCGCGTAGACCGATCGACGGGCGCAAACACTGTGTGCGCCAGTCGAGGATTCGATCAGCGCTCGCTCGGCCACCGCCTTGGCGCGCATCAGCCGCGAGCGGCTGCGCGTCGAGGCGCCGAGCGCGGAGAAGAACACGAAGCGCTCGCACGCCGGCGCGCTCGGCGGCCCGCACCAGGCGCCAGGTGGCCACGCCGGCCAGCTCCTCGATCGACCCGGCGGGCTGGTCGCGGATGACCGAGGCCAGGTGCACGACCGTGTCGACGCCGCGCAGCGCGTGGCGGAACGACAGGTGGTCCGAGCAGGTCGCCCGAGCGCGATCTGGACGCGCACCCGCTCCGGCCCCAGCCGGCGCGGGTCGCGCACCAGGCAGCGGACCGGCGTCCCGGCGGCGGTCAGCGCGCCGAGCAGGGCCAGTCCGACGGTTCCGGTGGCGCCGGTCAGGAGCAGCACGGCGGGAGGCTACCGACGGACAGGCGTGTGCCTCTCCGTAAAATGCGCCGCCCGCCACGCCGGAGCGCGAATGCGACTAGGAGGAACCCGACAGCCCATGGCCTACGTGATCGCCGAGCCCTGCATTGGCACCAAGGACAACTCGTGCGTGGAGGTCTGCCCGGTCGACTGCATCCATCCGACGCCCGACGAGCCCGACTACGACGACGTCGAGATGCTCTACATCGACCCCGAGGAGTGCATCGACTGCGATGCCTGCGTCGAGGCCTGCCCGGTGGACGCCTGCTTCGCCGAGGACCAGCTCCCGGACGAGTGGCAGAAGTACATCCAGATCAACGCGGACTACTACGCGAAGCGACTGAGGCCCGGCGCGCCCGCTGCGACGCCGGGGTCGTACGCAGGTCTAGCACCTTGCTAGGCCATCGGGAGCGACATGCCGGCCGGCTTGGGCGCCGCGGCCGGCGCCGGCGCCTGCATGACCGGCAGCTCGATCGGCGACAGCGCGATCAGCCCGCGGGCGCCCTGGTGCAGGGCCTGGGCGGCCGGGTCGTCGGGGTCCGCGAAGACCACCGGCACGCCGGCGTCGGACTGCTCGCGCAGCGGCATCGTCAGCGGAACCTTGGCCAGCAGCGGCACCTCGAGCTCCTCGGCCAGCAGCTGGCCGCCGCCCTCGCCGAAGATCTGGAAGCGCTCGCCGTCGGGGGCGACGAAGCCCGACATGTTCTCGATCACGCCGGCGATCTCGAGCTTGAGCTTGGTCGCCATCTCGGCCGAGCGGCGCGCCACCTTCTGGGCCACCGGCTGCGGCGTGGTGACGATCAGGAACTTGGCCTGCGGGCAGCAGCTGGGCGAGCGTCATCGAGACGTCGCCGGTGCCGGGCGGCAGGTCGATCAGCAGGTAGTCAAGCTCGCCCCACTCGACGTCCTCGAGGAACTGCTGCAGCGCCTTGTGGAGCATCGGGCCCGCGCCACACGACGGCGGCGTCCTGCTCGACGAAGAAGCCGATCGACATCACGCTTGATGCCGTCGTGGGCGGTCAGCGGCGACGAGCTTGCGCTCCGCGTTGACCTTCGGCCGCTCGGCGCCGAGGCCGAGCATCCGCGGCTGCGAGTAGCCCCACACGTCGGCGTCGAGCACGCCAACCTGCTTGCCGTCGGCGGCCAGCGCGGCGGCGAGGTTGGCGGTCACGCTCGACTTGCCCACGCCGCCCTTGCCCGAGCCGATGCAGATGACGTTCTTGACCTGGGCCAGCGCGCCCTCGGGCAGCGCGCCGCGGCCGAGCTTGCGTCCCAGCGCCGCCTTCTCGTTGTCAGACAGCACGTCGAAGCTGACGTTGACGCCGGCGACGCCGTCGAGCTCGCGCACGGCCTGGGCGACGCCGGTCTCGAAGTGGCTGCGGATCGGGCAGCCGGGGGTGGTCAGCGAGACCATCACGTCGACCACTCCGTTCTCGTGGATGTCGATCGACCGGACCATCTCGAGCTCCACGATGTCGCGGCGCAGCTCGGGGTCGATCACGGAACGAAGGGCTTCGAGTTACTTGTTCTCTGTGGGCATGAGTTCATTGTAGGCAGACGGCTGCCCGCCCGGCCGGTTCATGCGTCTTGAGCCCGACACGGCGACGACTTCGCGACGCTGCTTGCAGGCCGTCGTCGCCGCTCTACGTGATCGACGCCACCAGCCGCTGGCCGGACCTCCGTCGACGTTCGCGATCGCTTTCCCTTGTGGACCGACACGAACCTCGCCGCTGAGCTGGTTCGGGTGCCTGCGTGCCTCCTAGGACGACGTGGGACCACGTCACGCCCGGGTGTTGGCGTTGTGCGCCCTAAGACCGCGCCCTTAAGACCGACGGGGCGCCACTTTCGTGACGCCCCGGCGGTTGAGGGAGGAGAGGGTGCTGCATTCGCCGGCGAGGATATGAGGCCGGCGAACCTTTCCCGCTTGCCGCGCTCTCCTGGGCGCCCGGCGGGGGAAGTCTTGGCTACTAGACGCGGGTTCAGCAGCTCCTGAGCCTCGGCGACCAGCTTCTCGACGCGGGCGCCGACGACTCCGGACTGCTTCTCGAGATCCCTGCGCACCGAGCGTACCTCACGCTCGAAGCGACGGCGGTTCTGCTTGACCGTCCGCTCGACGCGGCTACGGCGCTGGCGCAGCTCGCGCTCGAACTCGCGTCCGGGTGCGGCGGACCTGGCGCTCGAAGCGATTGCGGGCGGTGGCGCCACGGCGCTCGTAGCGCTTGAGCTCACGCTCGAGGCTGGCGCGCGTGCGGTACTTGGTCGCCGAGCCCCTTGACGGTCGAGACCAGGTTGTCGCGGGCCACCAGGCTCGCGCCGACGGGCACCAGCATCGCGCGCTCGGCGATGTCCTGGGCCTGCTCGACCGGCGTCTTCGGCTGGGTCGAGGTGGTCGTCGAGGCCGCAGGCTTGCGCGTCGCGGTCGTCGAACGGCGCGTGGTGGCGGTCTTTCTGGGCGCTGCGGGCTTGCGGCCCGCCGGACTGCTGCTACTCGTTGCCATGCTCTCGGTTGCTCCCGGAATTCGAAGTCAGTAAGTCTCACTCCGCTCAACAGTGATAGCGAACACATGTTTGTAAACCGGCGGCGCCGACTTCGTTACATTGCCAGCTACAGAAGACCCTGTGAGCAGACCTCGCACCCGCTATGCCCACAGCGGCGATGCCAGCATCGCCTACCAGGTGTACGGCATGGGTCCGTTCGACCTGGCGCTGATCAACGGCCCGGCCTCGCATCTCGAGCTCGTGTGGGAGGAGCCGCCGACGGCGCGCCGCTTCGAGCGGCTCGGCGTCGTTCGCGCGGCTGGTGATGTTCGACCGGCGGGGCACCGGCCTGTCCGACCCGGTCTCACGGCCGCCCACGCTCGAGCAGCAGATGGACGATCTGAGCGCCGTCCTCGACGCCGCCGGCTTCGAGCGCACGGCGACTGTGGGGAGCCAGCGATCTCGGGCTCTCGGCGCTGTTCGCCGCCACCTACCCGGAGCGCGTCACCGCGCTCGTGCTGTCCTCGGTGGCGCCCCGACGGCAGCAAGACGCTGCACGCCGGAGCTGCGCAGCGTGTTCCTCGACGCGATCGAGAACAGCTGGGGCGACGGCACGCTGCTGCAGGTGTTCGCGCCCAGCCAGGTCGGGCAACCCGCGCGTTCGAGGAGTGGTGGGGGCGGATGCAGCGCGCGGCGGTCAGCCCGGGGATGGCCCGCACAGCTGATGGACATGATCTCGCACACCGACCTGCGCGCGGTCCTGCCGCACGATCCGCGTCCCCACGCTGGTCATGCACCAGACCGACGACCGGTACATCCCGGTCGAGGCCGGCCGCGAGGTGGCGAGGCTGATCCCCGGCGCCCGCTTCATCGAGTACCCCGGCACGACACCTACGGCTGGACCGACGTCGCCGGCGCTGGACGGACGTCGAGGAGTTCCTCACCGGGCGCCGCCCGGCCGTCATCGCGGAGATCGATCGGGTCCTCGCAACCGTGCATGTTCACCGACATCGTCGGCTCCACCGAGCGAGCGCTCCGAGCTCGGCGACAGCCGCTGGCGCGCAGCTGCTCGACGCAGCACGACACGGTCGTCCGCAGCGAGCTGGCGCCGCTGGCGCGGGCACGGAGGTCAAGACGATCGGCGACGGCTTCCTGGCCACCTTCGACGGCCCGGCGCGCGCCGTTCGCTGCGCGGCCGAGATCGTCGACGAGATCGAGCGGCTGGGGCTGGACGTCCGGGCCGGTCTGCACACCGGCGAGTGCGAGCTGCGTCGGCGACGACGTCGCCGGCATCGCCGTGCACATCGGCGCGCGCGTGATGGCGCGCCGCCGGCGCCGGCGAGGTGCTCGACCTCGAGCACCGTCAAGGACCTGGTGGTCGGGTCGGGGCTGCGGTTCGCGGATCGCGGCGCTGCACGCGCTCAGGGGCGTGCCCGGACGAGTGGCGCCTATACGCGCTGGAGCGCTGAGCGGGCGCGCGGCCCTGCGAGCTGGCGCGAGCCCGGCGCGGCGCCATCCACCGATCCGGGGCCTCGAGCTCGGCCAGCGTCGGCAGCGCCTCGGGGCTCGAGAACACCGTGTGCAGCGCCTCGGGCCCGCGGCGCGCACGACGGCGTCGCAGAAGAACTTGCCCTGCTCGTACTGGCGCAGCTTGAGCTCCATGCCCAGCAGCCTGGCCACCAGCCGCGACAGCCCCGATTGCGATCGTGCGGCGCCGGTCGAGCGCCGCGCGCAGCTTGCGGCAGCGAGGGCAGCAGATCCGGAGCGACGGCGTCCATCACGTGCTCGGCGTGGCCCTCGATCACCGCCATCACCGCCTGGACGCGGTCGAGCGTCTCGCGCTCGGCGTGGTGGTCACGAGCGAGATGAAGTCGCCGCGGCGCAGCGCGCGGCCCACCCGACGGAACTCGTCGGCCGCTCGGCATCCGCAGCTTGCGGGGCGTGTCGATCCGCACCTCGGCGCTGCGCAGGAGCTCGCGAGACCAGCCCGGCCACGATGGCCGTGCAGCCACGGCACGCCGGCGAACTGGACCGCGTGGGTCACCTCGTGCAGCGCCACCCAGGTCATGAACTCCTGCTCCTCGGCGCCGAACGCCTGCACCGCCTGCCCAAGGTTGGGCAGCACGAACAGCAGCCGCGGCGGCCGATCCGCCGACGGCCTCGTCGAGCAGCACCAGCTCGTACTGGCCCAGCACACGCTGGGCCAGGTAGCCGAGCACCACGCCCACCTCGGTCGCTGACGACGAATCCCGACGCCGAGCTCGATCGCCGGGCGCAGCGGGCCCATGCCCTCGCCGGCCCGCTCGAGCACCGGGTCGAGCAGCGCGCGCATCGAGGTGATGTTGCTCGCGACCCACTCCCTGCGGCTGATCCCCTCGGGCTCGGGCAGCGGGCTGCGCGGGCCGCAGCCCGGTGTAGGCGGTGACGCGCGCCTCGGACTCGGCCGCCAGCGCGGCGAGATCGGCGTCGGGCAGCCGGCCGTTGCCGGTCCCCGCCAGGTACCCGGCGATCCTCTCGGCGAGGATCCAGTCGATCATCATGTCGGGATCCCCTCGAGCTCGACGCAGCGTCTCGGCGGAGCGCGCGGCGATCACCGGCGAGCTGGGGCGCGGCGTCGAGCGGCGCGCCGAGCGGCTCCTCGCAGTCGGGGAAGCTGACCAGCCCGCCGGCTTCGCGCACGATCAGCTGGCCGGCGGCGGCAGTCGACGCCGCGGCAGCGCCGCAGCGTCACCATCGCGTCGAAGCGGGCGGCGGCGACCTGGCAGAGCGAGGACGCGATCGTCCCCAGCGCGCGCAGCCGATAGGCCGAGTCTCGCGAGCGCGCTCGATCGACGCTGGCCACCCAGCGCGGGTCCGCCGCCTCGATCGCCGAGCACCTCGAGCCGACCGTCGCGCGCTGCGTCGCTCGGGCAGCGTCGGGGTCGAGCCGCTCGCCGTTGCAGCCACGCGCCTTCGCCGCGGCGCGCCCACCACTCCTCGGCGGGCCCGAAGTCATGCACGAACGCCGAACGCGACGTCGGCCATCGTCTCGCCGTCGGCCACCGCGATCGACACGCGCGTGGTGCGGGATCGCCGCGCTTGGCGTTCAGCGACCCGTCGATCGGATCGATGATCACCCGCACGCCGTCGTCTCCGAAGTCCACCTCACCGCGCTCCTCGGAGAGGGCGGTGAAGCTGATGTCCCTCGGTCGTGCAGCGGCTCGAGCTGCTCGAGCACGACGCTCTCGGCCGACTGGTCGATCACCAGCGTGCGATCGCCACCGCTGCCGCGCGTGCCGGTCTCGATGGCCCGCTCGGTCGTGCTGGGAGTCGGCGCGAGCATCTGCTCGACGTCCCGCCACCGCCCGGCGGCAGAGCCCCGAGCCAATCTGCGTCGAGTGCCGAACGGGTGGATGCTCATCTCCGAACCTATGCTGTCAGACGTGGCGCTTCACGCTTGAGGCCTGCTTCCCGCTCAGCGCGACGCCGTCACCCATCGGGGCGGCCCGCTGCTCGTCACTCGGGCCGCGCGCCGGGACCGGCAAGACGCGCGTGCTCGAGGCGCGCTTCCGCTGGCTGGTGGCGGAGGGCTGCGCAACCGGAACAGATCGGCGGTTCTGACGCCCACGGCGGCGCGGGCCGACGCGCTGCGCGAGCGGCTCGAGGGCGCACTCGACCGCGGCTATGAGCAGCTGTTCGTGCTCACGGCCGCTCGAGCTGGCCGGCGTGCTGCTCGGCGGCGCCGGCGCCGAGTTCCTGCAGTCGATGCTCGGCGCCCGGCGACCGCCTGGCGATGCTGGTCGAGCGGATCGACGAGCTCTCGCTCCAGCACCACGACTTCGGCGGCAGCGCCAACGCGTTGCTCGGCGGCTTTGTGCGCCGGATCGACCGGCTGAAGGCCGAGCTGGTCAGCGCCGAGGCCTACGCGGCCTGGGCCGCGAGGCTCGTCCGACCCCCCGGCAGCGGGCCGGTCGAGCGGGAGTTCGCCGAGGTCTACCGGACGCACGAGCGGATGCTGGCCGAGGCGTGGCGCGCGCGACGCCGGCGACGTCGTGCGCGACGCGCTGCGCCTCGCGCGCGAGCAGCCCGGCGGCGAGCGCCAGTTCGAGCACCTGCTCATCGACGACGCCCAGGAGCTCGACCTGGCCGCGGCCAGCCTCGTCCGCGAGCGTTCGCGGCCGGTGTCCGACGGTGGCGGGCGACCCGGCGCAGGCGCTGCGGCGCTTCCGTGGCGCCGGATCGGCGCGCGATGCGCAGCTTTGAGCCCGCCGGGCGGCGCATGATCGAGCTCGACCGCGAGCGCTAGCGCTGCCCGGAGCGTGTCCTGCGTGCCGCGTGCGGGCTGGCGCGGAATCGGCGTGCCCGACGCGTCGCGGGCGGCGAGGTGGAGTTCTGGCGCTGCGCCAACGATCGCGCGCAGGCCCAGTCGGTGGCCGGGGATATCGAGCGCCTGATCGCCCGTGAGGGCGTCGATCCGGGGTCGATCATCGTCGTGGTGCCGGCGATCTCGCGCGAGGGCCAGGCGGTGGCCGTCGCGCTCGAGGAGCGCGCCGTGCCCCATCGCGCTGGTTGGCGAGGCGGC
This sequence comes from uncultured Solirubrobacterales bacterium, assembly GCA_963737535.1. Classification (GTDB taxonomy): domain Bacteria; phylum Actinomycetota; class Thermoleophilia; order Solirubrobacterales; family Solirubrobacteraceae; genus Palsa-465. Next base: position 12,682 of record CAVTTU010000008.1, on the reverse strand, counting down.
CTTCTTCCAGCGGGCCGAGATCCGCGACGTGCTGGCCTGGCTGCGGCTGCTGGCCGACCCCTCCGATGCCGCGGCCGTTGTCCGGGCGCTGGCTCGGCCCCCGATCGAGCTGCGCTCGGTCGACATCGCCCGCTGCACCCAGATCGCGCGTCGGCGCAAGCTCGACATGGTCGTCGGCGCTGGCGGCGGCGACCGAATCGCCCCAGGTACCGCCCGAGGCCCGCGAGCGCATTCGCGTGTTCCTCAAGCTGTATCGCGCCGGCGCCGCCGCGATCGACACCAGCCGCCCCGACCTGTATGTCCACCGGCTGATCGATCGACTCGGGCTGCGCCGCCAGCAGCTGTTCGCAGCGCAGGCCGACGTGGTCGAGCGACTGCGGGCGCTCGCTCGCTTCGGCGAGCTGGCGGCCGCCCATGTCAGTCGCGCCCCGCAGGCCACGCCCCGCGAGTTCGCCCGCGCGATCGCGGCCGTCGCCGATTACGGCCTGCGCGAGCAGGAGGAGCCGCGGCTGTCGCGGCCTGGAGCGGTCCAGGTTCTGACCCTGCAGGCCTCGGGCGGGCTCGAGGCCGAGCACGTATACGTCGTCGGGCTCCAGGCCGCGGTCGCCGTCGCCCCCCCCGAGCATGTCCCTGACGTCCTGCTGCAGGAGACATCTGCCGCCCGACACCGAGGACACCCATCGCGCGATGCTCCGCCAGGCCCTCTACGTCGCGCTATCCCGAGCCCGGGCCCGCGTGGTCTCAGCTATCCGCGCGCCAACGACCGCGGCGCGCGCCTCGTGCCGTCGCCGCTGCTCGAGGAGATGCGGGCCATGCTCGACGTCGGCTGGGACGACCGGGAGGAGGAGCTCTTCGGGCCGGCGGAGACCCTGCATTCGACCTACCGCCTGCTGCGCGACGAGCTGCTCGAGTCGACGATGACGACCGGTGGGCGGCTCGGCGAGCTGCGCTTCGACACCGACCTGGACGTCACACACGCGGTGGTGCGCTATCTGGAGCTGCTCAAGCTGGCGGCATTGATCGCGCGGCCCGAGGGGCAGAGCGTGGCCGAGGGCCTGCGCGATGTGAACTCGAGGATCCTCCAGGCGGTCACCGCCGAGCAGCGCGAGATCTTCACCTCTTCGGTTCTCGACGACTACCTGCTGGACGCCGAACGCGACGCTCGGCGCCGCGTTCAGGCCGTGGCCGCTCGCGACGAGCCGTCGCTCGAGGCCTTCCTGCCGCGGCGTGGTGACGGCGTGGTCCTCTCGGCCTCGGACATCGACACCTACCGGACGTGCCCACTGAAGTACAAGTTCGCCCGGGTGTTCCGGATTCCGCAGGAGCCGACGATCCACCAGCGTTTCGGCATCGTCCTGCACCAGGTGCTCGAGGGCTTCCACGCCAACGATGATGTCTCCGGCTCGCTGGCCGAGCTGCTCGGACTGCTCGACGCCCGCTGGCGGCGCGGCGGCTTCGGCGACTCTGAGGAGGAGCGCCAGCTCCGTGGCAAGGCGGCCACGGCGCTGACGCGCTACCACGCTCGCTTCCAGGACGACGACGCGCGGCCGATGTGGTTCGAGCGCCAGTTCACGTTCAAGCTCGGACCGCACCTGCTGCGCGGACGCGTCGATCGCGTCGACCTGCTCCCGGGCGGCGAGTATGAGCTGATCGATTACAAGACGGGCCGCCCGAAGAGCGCCACCCAGCTCGCCGAAGACGTGCAGTTGTCGCTGTACGCGGTCGGGGCGCGGGAGGCGTGGTCGCTCGATGCCTCGCGCCAGGCCTACTATTACCTGCTCGACGACGAGAAGGTGTCGGTGCCATTGGACGACGGCGACCGCGCCGGCTGGGTGCGCGACGTGGCGCTCGAGGTCGCCGAGGGCATCCTGTCGCAGGGGTTCGAGCCCACTCCGTCGGTGTCGGCCTGCTCGGTGTGCGACTACCGGCTGGTGTGCCCGGCGGCGGAGGTCTAGCTAGGTCGGGCGGGTTCTCAGCCGGCCTCCCGCCGCGCTGGCGGAGGAAGCGCTGGAGGTCTCGCGCGATCGTCTCGCCCGAGGGGAGTGGGCCCGGATCGTCGTCGGACTCGTCGCTGGCGGCCTGTTCGAGGCGCTCGACGAAGGCCTGCACGTCGGGATCGCTCTGCACGGCCAGGTTGACCTGGCGCTCGTAGTCGGCGGCGCGATCTCGAGCTCGGAGCGTCGACGGCGACTCCGACGAGGCCCTCGAGCTTGCGCACGAGCGCGAGTGCCGCCTTGGGGTTGGGCGTGGCGGCGATGTAGTGCGGCACGGCGGCCCACAGGCTCGCCGAGGGCAGGCCGGCCTCCTGGCAGGCGGCATGGAGCACGCCGATGATGCCGGTCGGGCCCTCGTAGGAGGACGAGGTCAGTCCCAGCCGGGCGATGAGCGCCGGGTCCGAGGCAAGCCCGGTCACCGAGACCGGGCGCGTGTGCGGGACGTCGGCCAGAAGCGCGCCGAGCGTGACCACGAGCTGCGCGCCAAGCGCCTCGACGAGCTCGACGATCAGCTTGGCGAACGTCCGCCAGCGGAACGAGGGCTCGCTGCCCGACGAGCAGGATCAGGTCGCGAGGCGCGCGAGGGACGCGGGCCTCGAACAGCTCCACCACCGGCCACACGATCTCGCGGGTCTGGCCCTCGACCAGCTTGATCCGCGGGCGCGTGGCCTGGAAGTCGTAGAAGTCCTCGGGATCGATCGTGGCGAAGCGGCGGGCGCCGAGCGCGCTGCCGACGAACGTCATCGCCGCGGAGGCCGCGTCGGCGGCATCGTTCCAACCCTTGAACGCGCACGACCAGCGCCGGAGCCCGAAGCCCGTCGGGACGGTATTCCCATTGCAGCGGCTGCATCCGAACCACCGTACATCATGGGCCTGTGCCGCCTGGCCAGACCGCGTCAGGTCAGCGCCCTGCGCGCCGGGCGAGGAGATCGACGCCGTGTTCGCCTGCACCCGCAAGGACCGCCTGATGACCCGCACCGGGTCGCCCTATCTGGCCTTGGAGCTGCGCGATCGCAGCGGCACGATCGCCGGCCGCGCGTTCCGGGATGCCGACGTGCTGGCCGGCCGCTTCGAGCGCGGCGACCTGGTCCGCGTGTCGCGGTCGGGTCGAGCGCTTCCGCGACGAGCTGATGCTCGAGGTCGCGGACATCGCCCGGCGCCGACGGACCGCGAGGTCGACCCGGCGCATGTTCCTGCCGCGCGCCTACCGCGACCTCGACGAGCTCGACGGCTTCCTCGAGCACCTGGCTCGCGAGGTCTACGACCGCGCTTCCGCGGGTTGCTCGACTCGCTGCTCGGCCGACGCGGCTGCGGCCGCATGGCGGCGCGCGCCGTGCACGCCGCGCCGGTCACCACGCCTACCTCGGCGGGCTGCTCGAGCACACGGTGGCGGTGGCCACGCTGGCCCACGAGATCTGCCAGCTGCACCCGCGCCTGAACTCCGACCTGCTGCTGTGCGCGGCGATCGTCCACGACCTCGGGACGCACGCGGGAGTTCACCTACGGCGCCGAGATCGGGTTGACCGACGAGGGCCGCCTGCTTGGCCACCTCGTCATCGGCCAGCGGATGCTCGAGAGCGCGCCGGGCCGCTCTCGACGAGGAGCGGCGGCTGGCGCTGCGCACTGCGTGCTCTGCTCATCACGGCCCCGCGCCGCGCCCGGGGGACGGTTCGGCTCGGCCGAGGCGCTCGCGCTGTACCGGCTCAACGCGCTGGACGCCGGAGTGAAGGGCGCGCTGGAGGGCAGCGAGGCGAGCGGTGAGCCCGCCGCCAAAGCCGGACGCAGTCGCGTCGGCTACTGGCAGCGAAGTCCTTGCCCAGCTGTGTCAGATCCGGGTAGCCAAGCCCGGCACCGGGGTTGTACAGCGAGCCCGACGCGCCGCTGAAGTACAGGTTGTCGTTGCTCGTCCCGATTGGTTGAGCGGCGTGAACGGCGAGGATGAGCCAGTCGCGAACGAATAGATCGACGGGTTCCAGAGACCGAGCCGATGACCGACGAAGGAGTCGATCACCGCCGCCGAGCCGTTGAACTGCGGGCGACGAAGCTCGTGCCGCCCCAGCCGCCCTGGAGCACGGGCTCGTTGATGGCCTTGAACGACGGCTCGTACAGCAGATAGCCGCTGTTGGGGTCTGCGTTGGCCGACATGTCCGGCACGGCTCGAGCCGAGCCGGTGCCGGTGATCGTTGGCGGGGTGGGGTCGAACTTGAACGCCGTCGGCGCCGAGATCCCGCCCACGTTCTTGATCTTGGTCGGCGTGAAGTACGGCACGGCCGTGAACGAGCTGGTACCGGCCACCCCTTGCTGGTAGGGCGGCTGGCCCTCGAACAGGCTGAATCCACCGCCGCTGCCGACGACCCCGTTGGCCGGATCCGTAGCGATCTTCTTCAGGGGCTCGCCCTGAACCTGGGCGCTCGGTGCCCACGTGTAGTCCCAGCCCCAGATGCGCTGAGCCGGGACCACGAGGGGCGCGGTGCCGTCGGGGCCGGTGACCGTCCCGCTGAACGGGAGCGTGGTCCCGCCCGAGGTGGTGACGTACGGGCTGTCGCCGGGGTTGTCGACACTCAGGGCCGAGGTCCCGAGCTCGTCGTAGTCGTCGTAGGCCGCCTCGTCACCGCTGGTCATGAACCCCGATTGACCCTGAGCGGCCATCTCGAGAAAGACCTCGTCGGTCGCGGCCTCGAAGGCTGGATCCTCGGTTCCCGACGCGATTCCCGCTGAGATCACGGTCTCCGATTCGCCCCAGCTCATCGACACGGTGCTCGCCGCGTTCTGGCTGGCGGCGGTGAACAGAGCGTCGAACGCGCCCGGGTCGGTGTTCGGCGCCTGGTAGACGACCACGTTGGCGTCCGGTGCGAGCGCGCCGGACTGCTCGACGTCGAGGTCGGTCTCGCCCGAGCCGCTGTCGTCGCTCGGAGCGCCGGGGCCTCCATCGACGTCCTGCACGGTGAGCGTGCGACCGCTGGGGGTCAGGCCGGCGATCTGCTTCCAGAAGTGCTGTGGGGCACCCGGGTCGAGCGCGGCGAAGGTGACGATGGCCAGCGTCTGACCCTGCCCCTGGGCGCCACGGCGATACAGCCCGTTCAGGCCGTAGTCAGAGGCGAAGTCGGCCGGCGTGTTGCACGCGTTCGGGAGCCCGGTGAGTGCAATGCAGCTGGACTTACTGCCGGCCTGCGGACGCACCACCTTGGAGTTGGTGTGCACGGCCTGGCTGGCCATCGACTGGTAGTTGGTCAACCCGAAGATGGCGAGCACAGCCTTGGCCAGCGGTGACGGGAGCTCGGGCGACTGTGGCGATGCGTGCACCGTCTGTGCCGGAACCCCGCGCAGGCCGCCGCGGGCCTTGAAGGCCGGTACGTGGTACTGGTGCTGCTGGACGCCGAGCGCCCGGTCGAACTCGCCGGCCGTCCCGTTGGCCACCACGACCAGGTTGTCCGGGTACGCCTGGGTTGCGATGCCGAATCGCGCCAGGTAGTTCTCGAGCGCCGAGATCGTGGCCGGGCTCTGCCCGTATGTCGCAGCGAACTGGTCCACGGTCAGGTACTGCTTGAGCCCGCCGAGCACCCTGCTCTGCAGCTGCGACTGGTTCTGCGCCTTGAGCACAAACGAGACGGTCTCCGGCGTATCGGGCGGGGTATCGCCGAACACCGACGACCCGGGCAGCGACGCCGGATTGACGCCCTGCGCCACCTTGGTCATCGGACCAGAAGGCGCCGCCAGCGCCGCGGTCGCGCCGATCGTCAGCACAGCGGCGAGGGCCGCGCTCACCAGTCCTACCCGCACCAACGAGGCCGTCCCGAATAGCCGTGACACAGCATCTCCTCCATCTCGACCGACTGAACTTGGTGCGCCACCGGGCAATATATCCGTGTCCAGATGTGCCACGTCGCACCGGCCGATCTCAGGTTTAGTCCCTGTGCCCGGCGGGCCCTCGCGGGCTGATGAAAATCTTGGATGATTCGGGGGTCGCCCGCGACGCCGAATTGTCCTTGGTGCCGGTGAGCCCGAGTTTAGTCTGGCGTGTGGGTCTCCCCGGACCTCCGGACTGTTGCTACGAGCACGCCTGTCAGATTCGCTAGATCTCAGAGGCCCCTGGGCGACGATCGTTCGTTTTCGACCCGAGGAGGTGTGATGGAGACGATCGTCGAGCGCCCGGCGGCGTTGGATGTTCACAAGGAGCAGGTGACCGCGTGCGTGCGGGTGCCCGCCGCGGACGGGAATGGTCGCGAACAGCACGTGGCCGAGTTCAAGACCACGGTTCGGGGGCTGCTCGCCCTTCGCGATTGGCTGGCGGCGCACGGCGTGCAGCAGGTCGTGATGGAGGCGACGGGCGTGTTCTGGAAACCGATCTGGCATGTGCTAGAGGACGACTTTCCGCTGCTGTTGGTCAATGCTCGTCACGTGAAACAGGTCCCCGGGCGGAAAACGGATGTGAGCGATGCGGCGTGGTTGTGCCAGCTGCTGGAGGCCGGCCTGCTGAAAGCGAGCTTCGTGCCGCCAAAGCCGATCCGGGCGCTGAGAAACCTGACGCGGTATCGCAAGACCCAGATCCAGGAACGCCAACGGGAAGCGAACCGGCTGCACAAGGCGCTGGAGGACACCGGCATCAAGCTCAACTGCGTCGCCTCGGACATCCTCGGCGTCTCGGGCCGCTTGATGCTCGACGCGCTCGTGCACGGCACGACCGACCCCGAGGTGCTCGCCGAGCTCGCGAAAGGCCGCCTGCGCGCGAAGCTCCCCGCGCTCAAGGAAGCGCTCGAGGGTCGCTTTGATCACGTTCACGCGCTGTGGATCGGCGCGATCCTCGCGCACGTCGACTTCCTCGACGAGCAGATCGACCGGCTCTCTGACGCGATCGAGGAACAGATCGCCCCTTTCGGGGCGGCCGTTGAACTGCTCTGCACGATCCCAGGCATTCAACGGCGCGCAGCCGAGGTGATCATCTCCGAGATCGGAACCGACATGAGCGTGTTCCCGACCGACAGGCACCTCGCGTCGTGGGCCGGGCAGTGCCCCGGCAATGACCAGTCCGCCGGCAAACGCCGCTCCGGGAACACCCGCAAGGGCTCCAAGTGGCTCGACTGGACGCTCGAGGAATCCGCGATGGCGGCGATCCGCACCAAGGACGTCTACCTCGCCGCCCAATACACGCGCCTGAAACCTCGCCGCGGCCACAAGAAAGCGCTCGGCGCGGTCAAGCACTCGATCATCTGCGCCTGCTGGCACATGCTCACCACCGGCGAGCTGTACAACGACCTCGGCGGCGACTATTACCAACGCCGCGACCCCGAACGCGAAGCCCAACGACTCGTCAAACGACTCGAAGCGCTCGGACACGTCGTCACGCTCCAACCAACAGCAACGGCAACGGCCCAGGAGGCTGCGGCAGCCTGAGCGTTATTTTCCTGTCAGTTTCCCTCGCCGGCTGCGCCGGCGACCCGGGGCGGGTGAAAATGTTGGATGATCCGGGCGTCGTTCGCCGGACGTCCCGTTTCCTGTGGTGCTTTTGAGCCCGTGGTTCAGTTTGGCGTGGGGACCTCCCCCGGATCCCGGGACTGCCGCCGTGAGCGCGCTCCTCAGACTCGTCTGTTTCGGAGGTTCCTGGTGGACGGCGATCCGTGTCGTTGATCCCAAGGAGGTCTGATGGATGTGATCGTTGAGCGCCCGGGCGCGCTGGACGTGCATAAGGCGCAGGTAACCGCGTGCGTGCGGGTGCCCGACGAGCAGGGCGCGCGAGTCCAGCATCTCGCGGAGTTCAAGACGACCGTCCGTGGGCTGCTTGCCCTGCGCGACTGGCTCAAGGCTCACCGTGTCACGCAGGTCGCGATGGAAGCGACCGGCGTTTACTGGAAGCCGGTCTGGCACGTGCTCGAAGACGACTTTGAGCTGCTGTTGGTCAACGCGAGGCACGTCAAACAAGTTCCCGGTCGCAAGACCGATGTCAAGGATGCCGAGTGGCTTTGCCGGTTGACCGAGGCCGGCCTGCTGCGCGGGAGCTTCGTTCCGCCGAAGCCGATCCGCGAGCTGCGACAGCTGGCCCGCTATCGCAAGGCGCAGATCGCCGAGCGTCAGCGCGAGGCTAACCGGCTGCACAAGGCGCTGGAAGACACCGGGATCAAGCTCGACTGCGTCGCGACCGACATCCTCGGCGTCTCGGGCCGCGCGATGCTCGACGCGCTGATCAACGGCACGACCGATCCGGTCGTGCTTGCCGATCTCGCGAAAGGTCGGATGCGCGCGAAGATCCCGGCTCTGCGCGAGGCGCTCGAGGGTCGCTTCGACGAGCTCCACGCGCTGCTGATCGGCGCGATCCTCGCGCACCTCGACTTCCTCGATCAGCAGATCGAGGTGCTCTCCGGAGCGATCGAGGTGAAGCTCGCCCCTTTCGCGGCGGCGGTTGACCTGCTGCGCACGATCCCCGGGATCGAGGTCCGCACCGCCCAGAACGTGATCGCCGAGATCGGGACCGACATGACCCAGTTCCCCAGCGCCGATCACCTCGCCTCCTGGGGCGGCCAGTGCCCCGGCAACCACCAGTCCGCCGGCAAACGCCGCTCAGGCAAGAGCCGCAAGGGCTCGAAATGGCTCAACCAGGCGCTCAAGGAAGCCGCGATGGCTGCGCTCCGCACCAACGACAGCTACCTGCAGGCGCTCTACCGCCGCAAGAAGTCCCAGCTCGGCCACGCCCGCGCGCTCGGCGCCGTCAAGCACTCGATCCTCTGCGCTATGTGGCACATGCTCACCACCGGCGAGCTGTACAACGACCTCGGCGGCGACTATTACCAACGCCGCGACCCCGAACGCCAAACCCGACGCCTCGTCGCTCAACTCGAGCGCCTCGGGCACACCGTCACCCTGCAAGAAACGCCGCTGGCAGCCTAATCGCCGCGACAACCCACACGCCCTTTCCCGGAAGGCGGTTGCAACCCCAGCGCTATTTTCCCCTCAGTTTCCCTCGCCGGCTGCGCCGGCGACCCGGGGCGGGTGAAAATGTTGGATGATCCGGGCGTCGTTCGCCGGACGTCCCGTTTCCTTGGTGCTTTTGAGCCCGTGGTTAAGTTTGGCGTGGGGGCCTTTGCCGGAACCCGGACTGTTGCCTTGAGCACGCGCTACAGCATCGCTTGATAACGCGGGGCTCCTGCGGACGGCGATCGTTGTTGGTCTGATCGAAGGAGGCCGGTGGTGGAACGGATCGTTGAACGCCCGGGCGCGCTGGATGTGCACAAGGCGACGTGATGGCGTGTGTGCGGGTGTGGCAGGAGCGTGAGCTGACCGAGCGCGTGGCGGAGTTCGCCACGACGGTGCAGGGCCTGCTGGCGCTGCGCGACTGGCTCGAGGCGCTCGTGTCGAGCAGGTCGCGATGGAGGGACCGGCGTTTACTGGAAGCCGGTCTGGCACGTGCTCGAAGACGACTTTGAGCTGCTGTTGGTCAAGGCCACCTGAACGCAGTTGCGAACTTCGAGTTCGAGCGCTCGTTCGCACGGTCGGTGGGCAGGGATCGGTCGTGAGACGGCGAACGCTTATGACCGGTGGCCGAGCGTCGAGCCTACGCGGACGAGTACGCGATTCGTGTCAACCGGGCGGTGGCGCTGCTCGGCGAGTACTCGCCGGCGGGGGCGGTTCGGTTGCTCGCGGGGGAGTATGGGCTCTCGGAGCGCCAGGCTCGCCGGTATGTGGTGGCGGCGCGGCGGTGTCCGGATGGTGTGGTGGTGCCGGAGCGGGCGGCGGTGTTCACGGTTCGGCTGCCGGGTTCGTTGATCGCCGCGGTGCGCGCTGCGGCGGCGCGCAGCGGCGCGAGTCTGAGCGAGACGACCGCGCTTGCGCTCGGGGCCGGGTTGGAGCGGGTGGACGGGTCGCGCGGGAGGAGCGCGTGCGGTGGCGCGCCGCGTTGAGGCCGAGTTCGGTGGCGATCGGCTGGCGGCGGCCCGGCTCGCGCAGGCGTACACGCTGTTGGCGCCGGAGCGGCGGCGTCGTGCGGGTGTTGATGAGCGATCTGGAAGGGAGTTGAGCGATGGGCAGCGAGAACGGGCAGCGGACGCGGGTGGCGGCGATCTACGCGCGGGTGTCCTCCGAGCGTCAGCGTCAGGCCGAGACGATCCAGAGTCAGTTCGTCGCGCTGCGTGAGCTGGCCGGCGGGCGTGGGCTGCAGGTGACGGATGATCTGGTGTTCGAGGATGAGGGGTTCTCCGGCGCGACGTTGATCCGGCCGGCGTTGGAGCGGCTGCGCGATCGTGCGGCGGAGGGGGCGTTCGAGGTGCTGCTGTGCCATGCGCCCGATCGGCTCGCGCGCCGCTATGCCTATCAGGTGCTGTTGCTGGAGGAGCTGGCTCGGGTCGGGGTGGAGGTGATCTTCGCCAAGGAGCCGGAGCGCTCCGGCTCGCCGGAGGACGAACTGCTGCGCCAGTTCCAGGGGATGATCAGCGAGTACGAGCGCGCGCAGATCGCCGAGCGGACCAGGCGCGGGACGCTGCACCGCGCGCGGGCTGGCGCCGTCGCGGTACTGTCCCGCGCCCCGTACGGCTACCGGTACATCCGCAAGTCAGAGCACGCCGACGCGTTCCTGGAGATCGACGAGGCCCAGGCGCGGATCGTGCGCGAGATCTTCGATCGCTACGCGCGGGACGGCGAGTCGGTCGGCGCGATCGCGCGCGCGCTGAGCGAGTGCGGGGTGCCGACCAGGACCGCTGCCGGCGGCTGGAGCCAGTCGACGATCTGGGGGATGCTGCGCAACCCGGCCTACGCCGGTCAAGCCGCGTACGGCAAGACGCGCATGACCGAGCAGCGCGCGCGCCTGACGCGTACCACGCGTCAGCGCGGCGAGCGTCACGGCGGGCAGGCGTGCGAGCGGGTCGGATCGGAGCAGTGGATCTACATTCCGGTGCCGGCGCTGATCGACGAGGAGACCTTCGCGCTCGCCCAGAAGCGGCTGACGGAAGGCAAGCGGCTCTCGCCGCGCAACACCCGCCGGCCGTCGCTGTTGCAGGGGATCCTCGTGTGCGCGGGCTGCGGCTACGCCTACTACCGCAGCCAGACCACGACCCGCCAGGGCCGCGTCTACCACTACTACCGCTGCTCGGGCACCGACGGCTCGCGTCGCCTGCACGGGCAGGTGTGCGGCAATCGGCCGGCACGCCTGGAGGAGCTGGACGAGCTCGTCTGGAGCGAGGTGCTCCGGCTGCTCGAAGATCCCGCGCTGATCCAGGCAGAGATCCAGCGCCGGCTTGAGAGCCTGCGCGTCGAGCATCCCGCCAGCCACCGCCGCGAGGGATCGGAGCGCGACCTGGTGCGCGCGCGCCGTGCCGTCGAGCGCCTGATCGAGGCATACCAGGAAGAGCTGATCTCGCTCGATGAGCTGCGCGCCCGCTCCCCCGGGCTGCGCAAGCGCGAAGCGACCCTGCAGGCCGAGCTTGACGCGCTCGATGCCGAGCTGCACGACGCCGAGAGCTACCTCAAGCTCACCGAGACGCTCGAGAGCTTCCGCACCCGCCTCGGCGCCAACGCACAACAGCTGACGATCGAGCAGCGCCAGCAGGTCGTGCGACTGCTCGTCCGCGAGGTGCTCGTCGGCGAGGACCAGATCAGGATCCGCTACTCGATCCCCGCCCCGCAGGGCGCCCAGCCGTCGAGTTCTTCACTGCGTTCAGGTGGTCAACGCGAGGCACGTCAAACAAGTTCCCGGTCGCAAGACCGATGTCAAGGATGCCGAGTGGCTTTGCCGGTTGACCGAGGCCGGCCTGCTGCGCGGCGAGCTTCGTTCCGCCGAAGCCGATCCGCGAGCTGCGACAGCTGACCCGCTATCGCAAGGCGCAGATCGCCGAGCGTCAGCGCGAGGCTAACCGGCTGCACAAGGCGCTGGAAGACACCGGGATCAAGCTCGACTGCGTCGCGACAGACATCCTCGGCGTCTCGGGCCGCGCGATGCTCGACGCGCTGATCAACGGCACGACCGATCCGGTCGTGCTTGCCGATCTCGCGAAAGGTCGGATGCGCGCGAAGATCCCGGCTCTGCGCGAGGCGCTCGAGGGTCGCTTCGACGAGCTCCACGCGCTGCTGATCGGCGCGATCCTCGCGCACCTCGACTTCCTCGATCAGCAGATCGAGGTGCTCTCCGGAGCGATCGAGGTGAAGCTCGCCCCTTTCGCGGCGGCGGTTGACCTGCTGCGCACGATCCCCGGGATCGAGGTCCGCACCGCCCAGAACGTGATCGCCGAGATCGGGACCGACATGACCCAGTTCCCCAGCGCCGATCACCTCGCCTCCTGGGGCGGCCAGTGCCCCGGCAACCACCAGTCCGCCGGCAAACGCCGCTCAGGCAAGAGCCGCAAGGGCTCGAAATGGCTCAACCAGGCGCTCAAGGAAGCCGCGATGGCTGCGCTCCGCACCAACGACAGCTACCTGCAGGCGCTCTACCGCCGCAAGAAGTCCCAGCTCGGCCACGCCCGCGCGCTCGGCGCCGTCAAGCACTCGATCCTCTGCGCTATGTGGCACATGCTCACCACCGGCGAGCTGTACCGAGACCTCGGCGGCGACTATTACCAACGCCGCGACCCCGAACGCCAAACCCGACGCCTCGTCGCTCAACTCGAGCGCCTCGGGCACACCGTCACCCTGCAAGAAACGCCGCTGGCAGCCTAATCGCCGCGACAACCCACACGCCCTTTCCCGGAAGGCGGTTGCAACCCCAGCGCTAT
>CAVTTU010000007.1:0-64902 GCA_963737535.1 uncultured Solirubrobacterales bacterium | reverse complement strand
CGGCAGCTGTGGCCTGGTGCTCCCAGCAGTTCCCCCCACACCGACGGCAATCGGGGGAGGCTGTGGGACACGTTCGCCAGCTCTTCCACGAGACGATGGCGGCGGACTACCGCGCGGCTGCCGAACGTCTCACGGGCCGGAACGTGCGCGCGTTCATCGGCGGTAACCACATCGACCCCCGACGTCGCTGCGGAGTTGTTCATCATCGATGGCCCGCCAGGAAGTCCGGCTGCGGCCGCGTGGGTCTCATTCGGGGTCGGTCGGTCGCGCTTTGAACAACGGATAGCTGAGCGTTACCGCCTTGGCGACGTCGAGCACGCTCTGGTTGGTGTTCCGGGCGCGGGTGCGCAGCTCCGCGAACGCTTCATCCGGACCGATCCCGTGGCGCTCCATGAGGATGCCCTTCGCCTGCTCGATGATTGCGCCGGTGCGCAGCGCGCCGTGCAGGCGGCTGAACTCGGCGTAGCGGTTGAGGACGATGTCGATCGCGTGTTCCATTCCCGGCTGCTCGCCGTGCTTGACGTAGGCGAAGATGCCGCGCTGCGCGGCGTCCTTCAAGAACGAGTCGTCAGCGCTGTCGATGTCGGCGATGACCGGGCACGAGGCCTGCTTGACGAGCGCTGAGATCAGCTCGAGCGCGTGACTCTGATGCCCGTCGACGCCGACGATCGCCACGTCCGGGTGATCGCGCTCCGTCGCCTCGGTGATCTCCGAGACATCGAGCAGTCGCGCGACTACCGTGTGGCCAAGCCTTGAGACGACGTCGGCGATCTCTGCGATTCGGCGCTCATCCTCGTCTGCGATCAGAACGCGCAGATTAGGCGAATCGTCATCCATTTGGCGCCAGTATCGCGCCTCCGGCAACGTTGCGGAAGTTCGCTATCCTGAGGTGGTCCGCTCTACTGCCCAAGGGGCCGGCGGACACTCGTGCGGCTCGACTCTAGGCCGGCAACTTGTCAGTTCCACCGCCTTGGCTGACGTTCCGGCAACCCAAGTCAGCCAGAGGTAGCAGTGTCGATCCGAACCGCAGGCGACGAGCACGTCGCGGGTCAAACGCGGAGAGCAAACAGCGCGCCCGCCGCAGCCATTCACAGCCGGGCCAACGCAAACCAACCGAGGCAGCCGGGCCCGCCGCGCGAGAGCATCGGACGTGCTTCCGCCGGCGGGCTGCCTGGCAAATGGCGGCGAGACTTTTGTGTCGGGTGCTGGCCGCTGATGGCCGGTGAAGTCCCGCCCAAGGGCGGCGAGCTCAACGCCGCGGTGACCAGCGCGCTGGTGGGGATCCACACCGAGTACCTCGGCCGCGGACCGAGGAGCGCGTCGACGTTCCACTACGGACAGGTGCTGGTGACGCTGATGTACGACGTGCTGACGCCCGCCGAGAAGTCCCTGACCCGGGCCGACCAGACCGAGGCGGTGGATTACATCCGCCACCTGTTCCAGCAGACGATGGAGGCTGACTTCCGCGAGGCCGTGGAGCGCCTCACGGGGCGCGGGGTGTTCGCGTTCATCAGCGGCAACCACATCGGCCCTGACATCGCCGCCGAGCTGTTCATCCTGGACGCGCCACTGTGAAGCCAGCACCATGGCCCATCCGGCTGGCCGCGCTGGTGAGCGCGCCGGCCCGAAGGCGCAATCGCGGGCGACCACGGAACACCATGCCCGGGAAAGTGGATGGAGCGCGCTGCCCGGAGAGTTACGGTGATCTGTGCGCTGGAAGCGCTTGCCAAGGTGGCGCCAGCGCAGCGTTAACATGAGTTCGCTCGGGTGACGAGCCCGGGTCGGCTGGCGTTGCTGAGCCTGTTCGGGGAACGCCGATGCTCCACCGAAGCCGCGTCCGCGGCCGCATCAACCGACCCACGTTGGCGGTCGCCAGCACATCCCGTGTTGCCGACAGGGGCGTTCTCCTCCCGCAACGACGAGGTGGCGTTCATGTCGAGCATTGAAGATCAGGTCGCGAGCCCGCGCGCCGTGCCGTTTTCGAACTGCCCCCGCTGCGGCCTGAGCATCAGGCCGAAGGCTCGCTGGATGGCGGTCGAGCACTGCCCGCGATGCCTCGCGCGCGCCCGCGTCGCGGTCAAGATGTTCTCCTCACCCCTGCGGGCGGCTGAGCTGTATGAAGAGGGCCACGCACCGAAGCCGACGGGCGAGGCCCTCCCACAACCAATCGGAGCGGTTCAAGATGATGAGCGAGCCCCCTGCCAATCCGAGCGGAGCGCGCAGAGCATCGGACTCGCCGATCCGGCTCCTGCCGTCGCCTCGCACGGGCGCGGAGCCGCTGCGCATCGCGGTGCTTGCGCCGCCGTGGATCCCGGTGCCGCCGCGAGGCTATGGCGGGATCGAGGCGGTGGTCGATCTGCTGTGCGAGGCGCTGGTCGAGCGGGATCACGAGGTGACGCTGTTCGCCGCGCCCGGATCGCGCTCGGCGGCGCGCGTGCATCCGCTGCTGAACGGCGCTCATCCGAATGGGATCGGCTCGTCTTTGCATGAGTCAGATCACGTCGCGTGCGCGTGGGAGCAGACCGAGTGGGCGGCCGAGCGCGGCGAGGGATTCGACGTTGTGCACGACCATTCGGGCTTCACCGCGTTGGCGATGGCCGATCGCGTCGACGCTGCGGTGGTGCACACGATCCATGGCGCGCTTGACCGCAGGACGGCGCCGTTCTATCAGCGCCACGGGCACAAGGCGCTGTTGGTGGCGATCAGTCGCTCGCAGGCGGACAGCGCGCCGGCCGGCGTCCGGATCAGTCACGTTGTTCCCAACCCGATCGCGGTCGCCCGCTGGCCGCTTCGCACAGACAAGCGGGATTACCTGCTGTGGATCGGACGGATGGACCCGGTCAAGGGCGCGCACCGCGCGATCGAGGCGGCGCGACTGGCGGGCCGGACGCTCGTGCTCGCAGGTCCGGTGCAGATCGGGCAGGAGCATTACTTCCGCGAGTGGATCGAGCCGCACGTCGACGATCGGCGGGTGCACTACGTCGGCGAGGTCGCGGGGGTCGCGAAGCAGGAGCTGTACGCGAACGCGGCCGCGCTGTTGATGCCGGTTCGCTGGCGGGAGCCGTTCGGGATGGTGATGGTCGAGGCGCTCGCGTGCGGCACGCCGGTGATCGCGTTCGCGGAGGGCGCCCCGACGGAGACCGTGATCGACGGCGAGAACGGCATGCTGGTGGCCGACGAGGCCGGGATGGCCCGCGCGGTCCACCGCCTGCATCAATCGATCCTCGGCGCTGCCGAGCGAGCGTGGCCGAGCGCTACGACGCGTCGGTCACCGCGACCGGCTACGAGCGGGTCTACCGCGAGGCGATCGGTGCGCGCCGTGCGCTGGGGCTCTCGCAGCGGCCCCAGACTCGGCTTGGCGGACACCGGGTCTCCGCTCAACCAGCGAGCACGAGCCGATGAGCATCGACGCCGTTCAACCGAGAGCCGAGCTCGCCCGTCCGCTGGGCGCGGGGGACCGTGATCTGACTCGGCTGCTGCGGCTCCTCGAGACCGATCAGGACGGTGGGCTGACGATCGCGGCGCTGCGGGAGCGCGGCATCGAGACGCCCGCCATGAGCGTGTACGAGCTGCAGCTCGCCGGCTACGAGATCGAGCGCGTGCCATGCGAACAGCGGAACGGACGCACGACGCTCGCCTACCGGTTGCGCGCTGCGCCGGCGCAGACCACCGACCAGTCCATGTTGAAGGAGGTGGCCAGCGATGGGATCTCACGCTGAAAAGCACGCGCACCAAGATGCGCCGATGAGCCCGGTCACGGTGCGCGTCGATCGTCCCGGCCGTGGCGCCTGGGAGGTCGCGATGTCCAACCAGCCCGGGCGTCCTTGCGAGCTGACCGTGTGCGCGCTCCTCTTCAAAGAGGCGAGTCGATTCGCCCGGATGCCCGAACCGCCGTGACGGTCCTGCTCGCCGACGATCACCCGGTGGTGCGACGGGGCCTACGGAGGCTGCTCGATGCGCAGGAAGGGGTTGAGTGATCGCGGAGGCGGGCGACGTCAGCGCGACGCTACGCAAAGTCCGCGGATACAAGCCAAGCATCCTCGTGCTCGACCTCAGCATGCCCGGCGGGTCGACCCTCGAGGCGATCCCGACGTTCCTTGAGGCATCGCCTAGCACCGCGATCGTCGTCCTGACGATGCAGGGCGAGCCGGAAACGGCGCGTGCGGCGTTGCGCGCAGGCGCGGTCGGGTTCGTGCTCAAGGATGCGGCCGACGCGGAGCTGGAGGAAGCTATCCATGCTGCACTTGGCGGCCACCGTTACCTCAACCCGAGGCTCGGCGCGCGGGTCGCCACCGAGCCGGAGGCGGCGACGGGCACGCTCGACGGGCTCTCGGATCAGGAGCTCAAGGTGCTGAGGCTGGTCGCCCTCGGCCATACGAACGAAGAGATCGCAAACGAGCTGTTCCTGAGCGTCCGCACGGTCGAATCCCATCGCTCGCATATCCAGCACAAGACCAGTGCGACGTCGCGCGCAGAGCTCGTTTCGTACGCGCGGGAGCACGGTCTCTTTGATTTACGCGTCCCCTTGGCGGTGAGTGCACCGGGCTCCGGTGCCGGCTGCCCACCGCGTTGAGACCGGTTCGATGACCTCGACTTCCTCCGGATGCGTGCCCCGCTCGTGAGCGCGGAGGACGTGCGCGCCGCGCTGGCGACGATCCGAGTTCGATCCGTCCGGCCGGATCGCGTGGACGTGCGCGAGACGCACATCTCGTGGGTTTCCTGGCGGGCGATCGCGCCTACAAGCTAAAAAAGCCCCTGGTGCTGCCGTTCCTGGACTACGGCACGCCACAGCGTCGGCGCGAGATGTGCCGCGAGGAGGTGCGCCTAAACCTGAATCCACTGCCTCGCCGCGTGGATGGGCCCGGTGGTGTCGCTAGTCGGATTGAGGTGAGTGATCGGGTCGTTGGGGTGGCGGGCTGCAGCCGGCTGCAGCTCTGGGGACGCAGGTTGGCGTGTTTTCGGGCAAGGGCGTTCGCGCCGGGGTCGGCAGATGGATTCGGTAGCGGTCGCTGGAGGGTGTGTCGGTCAGGCAGCTGCGGGCAGAGCGCGGATGCGGGCGAGCGCGCTGATGAAGTCGCTGTTGCCAGGGCCAGCGGGCGGGGAGGTGCAGCGTCCACGTTCGGGCTGTGCGGGTCAGCCGCCCGGGGATCCGCAGCAGCCGGCGGCGGAGGGTGCGGGCGGAGCGGATGGTCGTGGTCGGGTAGCCCGATCACGGTGGTCCAGCGGGTCAGGTTGTGCGCGAGGCAGGCGATCACGGTCCAGGCGCTGTTGGCGTTGAACTGGCCGGAGGGGAAGTGCGCGAGCGCTTGGTCTTTGAGGTCACGGATGGTGAGCTCCACGACGGCGTGCTGGCGGTGTTCGGCCTCGACGAGCTCGAGCGGCTCGGTGCGGTTGGTGAGGAACGGGAAGTAGCGCCAGTCGGGCCACAGCTCGGCTTGGGCTCCCACGAGGCGGGTGCGTCTGACGACAGTCGCTTGCCGGCCGAGCATCGTCTCGGCGATCTGCGCCTCCCCGTCCTCGGGGTAGTCGGACAGCGGCTGCCAGTCGGTCTCGGGGATCGCGGTGACCGCGTCTTGAACCCAGAACTGCAGGCGCACGCTGATCGAGTACTGCCAGCCAGTCTGCTGCAGGCGGGCGATCAGCTTCTTGTTCCAGAACGCCGAGTCGGCCCGCAGCAGCTTCACGCCGCTGGCGCCGGCGCGCTCGACGCGAGCGATCAGCTCGTCGGCGAACCGCAGCACCCCCGCGGGCTGGCGGCCTGCCCTTTGCGCAGGCGGACGTGCAGCACCTCGCCGGTGTCCGCACGGCTGGCGAGCATCGGGTGATAGCCGCGCTTGCTGGTGTACCCGAACCCGGCACCCTGCTTCTTGTAGCCGTGGACCTCGCCGACGAAGCTGTCCACGTCGATCACCAGACGCCCGTCGCCCGGGCCGGCGCCTGCGGGCCAGGCGCGCGTGAGTGTCTCGGCCAGCAACCGGTCGAGCTGGCGCACATGCCCGAACGTGAACGCCCGCAAGAACGTCCCCAGCGTCGACGGCGCCGGCAGCCAACCGCCCAGCAGCCGGCGCGTGCGCCCGCGCGTAGCACCTGGCAGTCATCGATGCAGTCGGCACCGAGCAGCATCGCGTAGATCAGCGCCATCACCTTCCGGCCCGCGTTCGCCGCGCCGGGACGATCGCGACGCAGCCCCACCAATCGACCGACCAGACCCCTCGATACCAAGCCGCTCGGCCAGCGTCGCGACCAGCGCGATCCCGGCGTCCGACACCACCCGCTCATCGTCGAACTCGACCCGCAACCCGTCCAGTCCGACCGGCTCGTCATCCTGCACCATACGAGTGACCTCCTGACGCCGGGCCCCGACTGCGCACACAGCCGTGAAAAAGCCCTGCTCAGGAGGTCACTTAAGATATCCCCTCGGACGGAACCCGACCAAGCACGCTGGTGGATTCAGGCTAAACCGCTGTCTGGCCCCCGAGGTGTATCTCGGCGTGCGGGCGGTGGCGGCCAGTGATGACGGCCCGACGCTCGCGGCGGAGAACGATCCGCGAGCGGTCGACTATCTGGTCGAGATGCGTCGCTACGACGAGCGGCGCACGCTGGCTGCCAAGCTTGAGCGTGGCGAGCTGAAGCGCGGCGAGGTCGTCGCGTTGGCGCGCGTGCTGGCGCGGTTTCACGCGCACGCGCGCGAGTCGCGACGAGCGTGCTGCCGGCGCTCGCCGTCGAGCGGCGGATGACCGAGAACTTCCACGAGCTACTGGCGATTGCCGAGCAGCGTGCGGAGATCGAGTGGGTACTGGCGCTCGAGCGCTTCGCGCACGCGTTCGTGGTCGCCCATGCGCACATGCTCGACGCCCGCGCGCGAGGGGGTCTCGTGCGCGAGGTGCACGGCGACCTTCGGGCCGAGCACGTGCTGCTCGAGGAGACCGTGCAGGTCGTTGACTGCATCGAGTTCGACCGTGGGCTGCGCGAAATCGACACGGCCGACGACCTCGCGTTCCTCGTGATGGATCTGCTCGCGAGCGGGGCCGAGCGGTTCGCACGCATGCTTGTGCGCGCCTACCGGCACGCGGGCGGCGATCCAGGCGAGGATCGGCTGATCGCGTTCTACGCCGCCTACCGTGCGCTGGTGCGCGCGAAGGTCGCGCTGCTGCGCGCCGCCCAGCATCCGGCCTCGAGCAGCGAGCACGGCCGTGAGAGCGCCGCCGCCCGCAACCTGCTCGCGCTGGCCGAGCGGTTCGCATGGCAGGCCCGGTTGCCGCTGGTGGTAGTCATCTGCGGCGTGCCGGCAGCCGGCAAGTCGCACCTCGCCCAGGCGCTGGCCGAGGTCTCGCGCCTTCCACACCTGAGCTCGGATGTGACACGCAAGCGCCTCACCGGGATCGGGTCCCAGAAGCGCGCAGACGACGGCATCTACAGCACCGACTTGAACCGGATGACCCATGCCGAGCTTGGTCGGCGCGCGGCGCGGGCTGCGGTTGCCTGCGGTGGTGCGCTCGTCGACGCGACGTTCCGCCACCGTGCCGACCGCGAGGCCTTCGCCGACGCGTTCGGCGCCGCAGCGCCGTTGCTGTTCGTCGAGTGCCAGGCGCACATGCGCGTGCTCGCGGAGCGGGCAGCGCTACGCGACCACCAGCCAACACGCGTCTCGGATGCGTCGCTGTCGGTCGTGACGCACGAGAGCTCGGGCTGGGAGCCGCTGGACGAGCTGGCGCCCGAGGCGCACGTGACGCTGCGCAGCGACCGGCCCGTCGAGGCGCAGCTTGAGGACCTCCGCGCGTTGCTCGACAGGCGGATCAGCCAGCTCGCAGTGCCCCACGGCGAGTCGTCGAGCGTGGCGGAGATGCCTCAAGACCCAACTGCCGTCGCGCCAGAGTGAGAGTGTCAGAGCGTGAGTGCTTCCGCCAGGGAACGACAGCCAAACCGGAGGGCAACGGAGCCGCAAGCCAACGGCACTCATGCAGTGCGTGACGCGCGGCTCCGAAGTCGGTCACAAAGGCGGGCCGGGCTGGGCGTCAAGCAGCGAGCGGCCGGCGTACCACGCATTTTGTACGGACGCGGTCGGCGTTCGTTTACGGATGGAGCGGGCGCGCGCGTCGCTTACGGTCACGGTGAGCGAAATTCACGTCGCGAATGGAGGACACAATGGCGCAGACAACGACCAAGCGCGGTCCGGCGGCAAAGACCCCGGCGGCCCGCAGGCGCTCCACGACCGTGGCTCGTCCCGCGAGCGCGATCGACAGGACCACGAAGCTGTCCGAGGATGTGCTCGATTCCGTTGAGGCTGGTCAACGAGCCGCAATCGAAGCCGTTCGCAAGTTCGTCGACACCGTCGATGAGGCGCTGCCTGCGCACGGCGAGGGCCCGTCCAGGCGGCAGGAGATCGTGGACTCGGCCATGGAGATGGCCGACCGGCTGGTCCACACGCAGTACGACTTCATCCGAAAAGTGATCGATAGCGCGGGCAAGTCGCTGGGCCGCTCGGACGGCGAGAAGTAGAGCGCGGGGTGCGGCAGCCGGAAGCGGAGCGCAACACCGTGAGGGTCGGGTTGGTTCTGGGCGCCGGCGGCGTGCTCGGCGGCGCCTGGCTTGTCGGCGCCTTGCAGGCGCTCGCGTCGGAGACCGGCTGGGATCCGGGGAGCGCCGAGTACGTCGTCGGGACCTCAGCCGGAGCGATGATCGCGGGGCTGTCGGCGTCGGGCGTGGCGCCGTGGTTCATGCTCGCGCACTCGGCAGGCGAGACTCCCGAGGCCGGCGACAACGAGCAGGCAGAACCGGTCGACGCCAGCCGGTCGGCCGGCGCTGTTTTTCGGCTGCATCCGGGCTTGCCCGCCCTCGGCCCCGGCTCGTGGCGCCTGGCGCTCGCCTCGCTTGCCCGTCCGTACCGCTACTCGCCGGCGGCGATCCTCGCCGGCTGGCTTCCCCGGGGGCTGATCTCCCCAGAGCCGCTGAAGGAGACGATGCGGGGCGTAGCTGGCGACGGATGGCCGCCGCACCCCAACCTCTGGATCATGGCCTGCGACCACGACACCGGACGGCGGGTCGCGTTCGGCCGGGCGGACGCGCCGCCCGCGTCGCTTGCAGATGCGGTCGCCGCCTCATGTGCGATCCCCGGCTTCTATCGGCCGGTGGAGATCGCTGGGCGCCGCTACGTCGATGGCGGCGTTGCGTCCACGTCGAACCTCGATGTGCTGGCCGGTAAGGGGCTTGAGCTCGTGATCTGCCTGAACCCGACCTCCTCGTTGCACGCGCCGCGACCAAGAACGCTTGCTGAGCGAGCAGCGGCGTTGCTGCGGGAGGCGTCCGGCCGGCGACTCGGCAGCGAGGCCAAGCGCGT
This sequence comes from uncultured Solirubrobacterales bacterium, assembly GCA_963737535.1. Classification (GTDB taxonomy): domain Bacteria; phylum Actinomycetota; class Thermoleophilia; order Solirubrobacterales; family Solirubrobacteraceae; genus Palsa-465. Next base: position 55,565 of record CAVTTU010000007.1, on the reverse strand, counting down.
CCGCGCGTCAGGAACCGAGGTGATCCTGATCCAGCCCACCGTCCAGGATCTCGACGCGATGGGTACGAACCTGATGAGCGCAAAGCGGCGTAATCAGGTGATCGAGGTTGCGGTGCAGACGGTCGCAGATCATCTTCGCGCGCCCGAGATCCGCGCGCGCTTGTGTGAGCTGCCACCGGGGGACCCGATGCTTGTACGCAGACCGCTGGGACCCCTCACCGGGCGGCCGCACTTCGACCGCCTGGCGCGCCGGCGCTGGGTCGCGGCGAAGGCAAGCTGAGTATCTCGCCTGTGCCGCTGGGGGATGTTCGCCGCCACCGGCGTTGGCCTCGCACGGGGGATGAGCATGATCGACGCGCTCCGCCTGGGGATGGCCGCCGGCGCCCTGAACGTCACGCGGCGCGGTCTCGTACCGGAACACGAGACGAGATAGAGCGCCTCGCCGCCCACGTCACCGTGAGGTCCTGAGATGGCCTACAGGTGGGTCGAGCACACCGCCGAGGTAGAGCCGCGGCTGTGGGCGGGGTCATCATCGTGATCTCGTGGTGTTGGCGCCCAGCTCAGCGACGGCGCCTCGGAGATCACCGGGACGCGCCGTGGCCGGCCCCGCGCGCGCCTGATGTTGTTTGACAGTCGTTACGGCCGTTCGCTGATGAGCGAGCGGTGGCGGCTTGGTCGCAGGAGAGGCCGCGCTCAATGTAGTTCGAGACGGGAGCAAGGCATCGAACGCCGGCGTTTCGCTGGATCGTCGGTAGAACCCGCGACCAGGGCTGCGGCTCGCTGCGGTTGTGGCGCGAGCACGGGTCGGTTAGCTTGCAGCCAGATGGCTTCGCCGTCGCCTTCGCCGGGTTCCTTCGATGCGGTGGAGGTGCTCGAGTCTCAGGCGTTTCTGCTGCGTGACCTGGACACGACGCCGAGGGGCTTGTCCGCGCGCGAGGCGGACCGCCGGCTGCTGCAGTACGGCCCTAACGCGTTGCGACGCCGCGGCGGTGTGCAGTGGCCGCGCGAGCTTGCGCGGCAGCTGACCCATCCGCTGGCGCTGTTGCTGTGGTTGGCGGCTGGGCTGTCGTTCCTCGTGGGCAGCCAGACTGTCGGGATCGCGGTGGTGCTCGTGATCGTTCTGAACGCTGCGTTCGCGTTCGTTCAGGAGCTGCAGGCCGAGCGCGCGGTCGAGGCGCTGGCGGGGTACATGCCCCAGCACGCCACCGTTCTTCGCGACGGCGCCGCGCGGGTGATCGAGGCGGTCGAGTTGGTCCCGGGAGACGTCGTGGTATTGGAGGAGGGCGAGCGGGTCGGGGCCGACATGCGGCTCTTGTTCGGCGCGGTTGAGGTCGATCTCTCTACGCTCACGGGCGAGTCGGTACCGGTGTTGCGATCAGCCGAATTGCAGGATGCGGATGTTCCGCGCCTGGTCGCCCGCGACCTTGTGTTCAGTGGCACGACGTGCATCGGTGGCGAGGCCGAAGGCGGTCGTGTTCGCGACCGGCATGCATACCGAGCTTGGTCGCATCGCGGCGCTGACCGAGCGTGTCAAGGAGGAGCCCAGCCCGCTCGAGCGGCAGGTCCGTCGCGTCGCTTGGTTGATCGCTGGGATCGCGGTGGGGATGGCGATTGCGTTCGTTCCGATCGCGATCTTCGGGGCCGGGCTTTCGGTCAAGAACAGCGTCGTGTTCGCGGTCGGGTTGCTGGCCGGCAACGTGCCCGAGGGGCTGCTGCCGGTGATCACGCTCGCGCTCGCGGTGGCCGTCGAGCGTGCTCGCGCGCCGGGGTGCTCTGGTCAAGCGCTTGAGCGCCGTCGAGACGCTCGGGTCCACCGATGTGATCTGCACCGACAAGACCGGGACGCTGACCGAGAACCGGATGCGCCCGATCGCAGCGTGGACCACGGACGGCGCAGCGGGCATCGAGCAGCAAACGGAGCGCAGCCGCCCGCCGGCGCGGGCACGCCGGCGCTGGCGGCGCTTGCCGAGTCGGCGGCGGCTTGCAACAACGCGCGGCTCGAGCCCGACGGCCACGCGACGGGCGATCCGACTGAGGTCGCGCTGCTGCGAGCAGCTCGCGCGCTGGGGGCCGGCGTCGACGCGGACCGCCGCGACGGGCGACGCCGCCACCAGGTACAACTTCGACCCGCAGCTCAAGCTGATGACGACGCTCGAGCTTAGATCCGGGAGCGCGTGGCTTGACACCAAGGGCGCGCCGGAAGAGGTTCTGCCCCGCTGCGTCACGGTCCTGGCCGGGGACGCCAGGGAGCGCCCGCTCGACGCGGCGGAGCGTGAGCGCATCATGCATCGCGTCGAGGCGTACGCGCAGGACGGGCTGCGCGTGCTGGCGCTCGCTCGGCGAGCCCTGCCAGCCGGCGCAGCGGTCCCCTCGCGCGAGGAAGCCGAGCGCGAGCTGTGCTTCCTCGGTCTCGTCACGATGCTCGACCCGCCCCGCCCCGAGGTCCGTGAGGCGATCGCCCGCTGTCACAGCGCCGGGATCCGGATCATCGTCATCACCGGCGATCATCCACTGACCGCGGCGGCGATCGCCCGCCAGGTCGGGATCGGCGGCGAGCATCCACGTCGTCGTCAACGCGGAGCGGCTCGACCACCGCCACGAGCGGGCAATCGAACAGATCGTGGCCGGCGACCGCGAGGTGATCTTCGCGCGCGCCTCGCCGGACACCAAGCTGCACATCGCCGAGGTGCTTGCGTGCAGCAGGGTCATGTGGTGGCGATGACCGGCGACGGCGTCAACGACGCCCCCGCGCTGCGCCGCGCCGACATCGGCGTAGCGATGGGCCTGTCGGGAACCGACGTCGCCCGCGAGGCGGCGACGATGGTGCTCACCGACGACGACTTCGCCTCGATCGTCGCCGCCGTCGAGGAGGGCCGCGTGGTCTACGACAACGTCCGCAAGTTCATCGTCTACATCTTCGCCCACGCCACGCCCGAGGTCGTCCCGTTCCTCGTCTTCGCGCTCGCCGGCGGCGCAGTGCCGCTGCCGCTGACGGTGCTTCAGCTGCTCGCGTTCGACGTCGGCACCGAGACGCTCCCGTCGCTCGCGCTCGGCCGCGACCCCGCCGAGCCGGGCATCATGCAGCGCCCGCCCCGCGAGCGATCCGAGGGCGTGATCCGCCGCCCGATGCTGGTGCGCGCGTGGCTGTTCCTTGGCCTGATCGTCGCCGCGCTGTCGCTGGGCGGCTTCTTCTTCGTGCTCTCCGCGCCGGCTGGCACCCGGGCGACCCGGTCGGTGTCCACAGCCGCCTTCACCACGCCTACCTGCAGGCGACGACGATGACCTTCCTCGGCATGATCTTCGGCCAGATCGGTACCGCGTTCGCGGTGCGCACCGAGCGCGCGTCGCTGTGGTCGGTCGGCGTCTTCAGCAACCGCTATCTACTGCTCGCCATCGCTGTCGAGCTCGCTCCTCGCCGCCGTGTTCGTCTTGCTCCGCCATTTCAGACGCTGCTCGGCACCGCTGCGCCTCCCGCTCGGCGACCTGGCGCTCTTGCTCCCCTATCCCTTCATCGTGTTCGGCGCCGACGAGCTGCGACGCTACATCGTGCGGCGCCGCGCAGCGACGGCTTCTACCCGGACCAGTTCGACCTCGGAGCGCGCGACGTAAGCTGCGCCGCCACCACCAGGCGAGCGGTTCGTCGGTAGAGGCGGTGAATTGTTGGGGCGTGGAGCAGAGATCGCCTCGGTTTCGGAGCGCGGCGATTCGCTGGTTGGTCCGGGCGAGCAAGGTCAGTTCCCGAACCGTCCGGTGATTGAGACAGTCGTCTCGGGCTGCTCGGCAGTGGGACGGCCCGCGGCGTGGCCGCGGCGGAGCCAACGGGCCTTCCGCACGGCCGGCCACACGTTTTCGGCGGGAGTGGCCGGTCAGTGGCGGGTCCGGGAAAACCCGTGCTCGGAGCCGGGGATTTCCCCCATGACCTGGTGCCCCGGTCGGCGTAACGTGAAGCGTACGATGCGTACCCCGATCAGGTCAGAGCGGGAAGCGTTCCGGTTCGTATTCGCGAGCGTGGCACTCATCGTTGTCTCGGTTCTGGTCGGCTGGCTCGCCAAACCGCTGGTGGGCGTCGCGGTCTTCGCCATCGCAGTCGTGCTGGCGGCGATTGCGTACCTGCGCGCGGAGAACCCTGACCGCCGCACGGTGCTGCGCGACGCAGCAGAAGATCCCCATCCCCATGGCGGTCCGGCCGGTACGCGACACATACTCGTGGTTGCCAACGAAGTGCTCGCAGGCGATGAGCTGCACACCCTGATCAGCCGGGCGGAGGCCGAGCGCGTCGAGGTCGACGTGTTGGCCCCAGTGCTCACGTCGCACTTGCATTACGCCGTCTCGGACATCGACAGCGGACTGGCGGACGCGCAGATGCGGCTCGACCGCTCGCTCGCATGGGCGCACCAGTGCGGCATCGTCGCGCGCGGCGAGGTCGGCGATCCCGACCCGACGACCGCGATCGCGGACGAGTTGCGCGACTTTGGCGCCGACGAGGTGCGACGGCCTTCACCTCCTGATCGGCGGGGACGAACAGATGCGCCGCGAACTCTGGCCCTACTAGTCTGCGTCGGCCACGGGGCTATGGATGCCAGCCAGGCTCTGCGGTCCCGGCAGCCGACCCAGCGCACATAGGCGGGGACGCGCTGTCAGACGCGGCCGATGGCACACGCCGAGCGCCGGCGTGATGTCGACTGATCGTCCTTGCCTGGAATCAGGGCCTTGCGCCCGGAAGAGCACCCTTCGTGTCCGAGACGCCGGGCCACAGCGACATTCCCGTGCTGCTCCTACCGACCGGTTGAACCAACGGCCAGGCAATCGCGCTGAGCCGACTCAGTACATCTCCGCACGCCAACTCCGGCTTCGCCGCGATGCCAGGCGTCGCTCCGCAGGGTTAGATGAGGCCAGGAGGTGAACAATGACCACTGAGCACACACCGAGGGATGCACACGTCGGGGACTGGGTCGAGACGCGCGGGATTCACGGCGAGCCGCCACGGCGCGGCCAGATCGTCGAACTGCTCGGCCGGGAAGGACATGAGCATTACCGCGTGCGCTGGGATGAGCAGCACGAGTCGATCCTGTACCCGGCCGACGGAGTGATCGTCACCCCGGATGCAGGGCGCCGCTCCGGTGACCCCGAGTAGCGTCGCGACGTTCTGGAGCTGCTCCAGCGAGCGGTCGGCCGCGATCTGCCCAATGAGCTCGTGGTCTGCGGACGCTCGCGCCGGCACGCGCATGTCAGGGCCGGCGCCCGCGGCCAGCTCCCATTCGACCTCGCCGACCTGCTGAAAGCCATGCACCTGGGGCCGCGGGCGCTCAGACATCGAGCACCACCCGCGCGCGGAAGCCGCCGGTCTTGGCGCGGTATACGAGCTCGTCCAGCCATGCCGCGAGCAGCGCCGCCGGCTCGCCGCCGCCGATCGCGACCTCGAACGACACGACCTCCCCGCGCCCGCCGTTTCCGATCACCGCGGTGAGCGCGCGGAGCGGCTCGGCGAACACGCCCTCCGCGGTCGAGGCCTCGATCTCGAGCTCGACCTCGCCGGTGTGCTCCACCCACCGGTAGCCGATCTCAGCGCCTCACGGTCACGTGCGCGGCGAGGCGCTCGATCTCCTCGCGGGTCCCGGTGCCCAGCCCGCGCCGGGTCGCGTTCAGCGCGCCCGCGGCCATCCCCAGGCGGAGCGCGTCGATCATGCTCATCCCCCGTGCGAGGCCGACGCCGGTGGCGGCGAACATCGAGTCGCCCGCGCCCCGCTGGTCGAGCGCCTCGAACACCGGGCGGCACAAGCTCGATCTGCGCCGGGTCCGCGGCGCCGTCGATCAGCACGGCAGGCGCGAGGGCCCGCGCGAGACGAGCACGTGCCGGGCGCCGGCCGCATGCAGCCGGTGTGCTCCCTCGACGATCTCCGCAGGAGCGTCGTGGCGGCGTAGTTGTCCCAGACGAGCTCCTGCTCACTCAGCCTGAGAACTCGACGCCGCCCTCGAGCGTGCCCCGCAACGGCGGGCCGGTCAAGTCGGCGATCACGACCTCCTGTTCGCACGCAGATCGCAGACCAGCCGTCGATAGAACTCTGCATCGACGACGTGGCGGGCTGACAACCGGTCACCAGCGTCACCTCGGCGTCGAGCCCGGCGCCGAGCGCGATCCCGTAGAGCTCATCCGCTGCGTGGCGGGCCAACGGCCTTGCGTCCACGCTCACGATCTCGACCCGCTTGCCGCTGCGACGATCGTGAACGTAGACGCCGTTCGGCGTGCCGGCATCCGCCGCCCTGAGCGTCAGCGGCTCGGCTTCGATCAGCGCCCTCACGATGCGCCCGGGCTCCCCGCCGAGCGCGCAGCAGAGCACGACCTCCGCTCCCAGCGTCGCGGCGAGCCGCGCCACCCAGAACCCCTGGCCGCCGGCGTGAAGATGGACCTCCGGCCGGTCCGTTCCGGCCTCGATCGTGACCGTGAGCAGAGGCGAAGGGGCGAACACCGCGATACGGCCACCGCTTGCTGCTTCGCGGCGCCGGACCGATATCCGTGCGGATACGACGATGAGCGGCCAGCAGCTCACATCGACTCCATGACGATGCGCCCGACGGCTCCACGAGCGACGGCGTCGAGGCGATCGTGTAACGCGGGACCGCCATCGTGGGGCGAACCGTCGTAGTCGAACACCACCCCGCCCGCCTCCCGCACGAGCAGCAGGCCGGCGGTCACGTCCCAGGGCAGGTTCGAGAGCATCGCGTGGCGTTCAGCCGCCCCGCCGCCAGCCAGGCGAAGTCGAGCGCCGCCGACCCAGCATGCGCACGCGCAGGCACCGACGGGCCAGCCGGGCGAGCAGCGGCCAGGTGCACGCGGTTCTCCTCCTCCGAGCCGACGCCTACCTTGAAGTCCGCCACCCCGACCATCGCCTCCGTGCAGCCCCGGCACCTCGGCCACCGAAATCCGCGTGCCGTTCAGGTAGGCGCCGCCCCCCTGGCGGGCGATGAATCGCTCAGCCAGAAGTGGCATATCGACGATCCCCAGCACCGGCTGGCCGCCGAGCACCAGCGACAGCGAGATCGCGCACAGCGGACTGTCCTGGGCGAAATTGATCGTGCCGTCGATCGGGTCGAGCACCCACCGCGGCCTGCCGTCGCGCCGCCTCCCCATCCTCCTCCTCGCCCAGGAAGGGGATCTCGGGCGTGGCCTGCGCGAGCGAGGCCTTTATCTCCGACTCGATCCGGAGATCTACATCGGTGGCGAAGTCGCGGTCCCCCTTGCCGATCAACGCGCCGATGTGCGAGCGGCCCCGGCGCAGCGTCCGCGCGCCGAGGTCGACCGCGTGCTCGGCGGCCAGCAACAGCCTGGCCAGCCCGGCGTCCTCGGCGGTGGCCGAGCCCCGGCGCTCATCCGAAGAAAGACTGGCATCGCCGCCCATGGACGGATACTCCGCTGCCCGCTCGGACGATGCATCGGGACAGGCCGCGATCAGGCGTGCGGCTGACTACGGATCGCGTGGCGCCCCGCGGGATTTCCGCACGGCGAGGTGTGGGCCATCGCCGATGCCCCGCTCGGTCGCGTCACGTAGCTTCGTCGCCACAGCCGCGAGCCGGAAGGAGTCGACCATGTCCATCATGTCCCGAACCGCCGCAAGCGCCCCGCCTTCGCATCGTCGCGTCGATGCCGTCGCGGCTGCCAAGCACGCTCGCCAGCCCGGCAGCTACCTGACCGACGGCGTCGACCTGTTCAGGTCGCTCGGCGCGGTCGCCGGGGGCATGGGCCAGATGGTCGGGCTCGAGAACTGCCGCTCGCTGGACGTGATGCTGCTCCCGATCGGTGAGGTGCGCACGCGCGGGCTCCGTGCCGTCGTTCCTGCCGCGGGCGAGCGGGGAAGCGGCTGACCCGGCGCTAGCCGCCGAGACCGGAACACCGGCGATCTTCCAGCTCCCGGCGGCCTCCCGAGCTCCACCCGCTGGGCGTGAAACCGGGTTATGTCAACGACCTCCGCGCTTGCGCCGGCGCCGCTCACTTTCGCCTGCTCGACAGGTAGGAGTGCACCACCTGGTTGATCTGTTCGCGATCGGATGGCTTGCGAGTCGCGCAGCCGACGGCGAGGATTGCCAGCAGGCAGGCGACGCCGCTCGCGCCGTGGGCCTCATGTCGTGGGCGAGGGGGATTGCTGCGGCGGCGCAGCCCCTCCGGCGTCGTTCTCGACCGGCAGCCCCGCGTCAAGCCATGCGCGCATGCCGCCTTCGACGGCGCAGGCGGTCATCCCGACCGCCCGGAACATTCGCATCGCCTCGGCCGCTGTCCCGCCGCTACCGGAGACGAGCACGACCGGCCGGTCGCGGTCGAGGGTCGCGATCTCGCTGGGCAGCTCGTCGAGCGCAATCGCGCGGGCGCCGGGGAGGCGAGGCACGTCGGGCTCGTCGCGGCCGCGGAGGTCGATCATCTGGGCGCGCCCCTCTAGCAGGAGGGCCCACGCCATCGACGGTGCCAGTGATTCGGTCATCCCGCGCGACCGTACACCCACCCGCCAGCTTGATCATCGGCAGATTCCCGCGCATCGAGACCGCGGAAGCCCGCCGTCGCACGAGCTCCTCGGTCGGCGGCTGCGATGCGCGGCTTACTTCTTCTTGCCCTTTGACTTCGCCCTGTCCGGCCCGCTGAGCGACTTGCCGGTGCTGTCGATCACCTTGTGGATGAAGTCGTACTGGGTGTGGACCAGGCGGTCGGCCATCTCCATCGCGGCGTCGACGATCTCCTGTCGCCTGGACGGCCCCTCGCCGTGCGCGGGTAGCGCCTGGTCGACCGTGTCGACGAACTTACGCACCGACTCGATCGCCGCCCGCTGACCTTTCTCGACGGAATCGAGTACCTCTTCGGACAGCTTCGTCGTCCTGTCGCGCGCGATTGCGGGCTTGCTGACAGTTGCGCGGCGGCGCGGGGTCGCCGAAGCCCGTTTCGCCGGGCTGCGCTTGGTGGTGGTTTGAGCCATGACAGTGCTCCCTTCGAGGAGATGGATTCGTGCTGTACGAAGGTAAGCCTCGAACCCGCCCGGGCCATCCGTACACCGATGCCGGCCGCGTCCGTAGAAAACTCGCCATGCACCCGGGTGGCTCGAAGCTGGCGCATCCGCCCACCGCCTACGGGGACTGACTCGGCGCCTTCGAGGCCGATACGGGCAAACCCCGACTGAGTGTGCGGGCGGCTGCGGATGCCACGTCGGCTTGCTGGGGCGAGGATGGACGCATGGTGTTCCTGGATCGTCGTGATGCTGGGCGCCAACTGGCAGCGCAACTGGCGCCCCTGGCGAAGGAGCGGCCGGTGGTGATCGCGCTGCCGCGGGGTGGGGTTCCGGTCGCCTTCGAGGTCGCGCGGGTGCTCGGAGCGCCGCTTGACGTGCTGGCGGTGCGCAAGCTCGGCGCGCCCGGCAATCCCGAGTTCGGCGTGGGGGCGATCACCGAGGACGGCACCGCGGTGCTGAACACGGACACCGCCCGGCGCGTGGGCATGACCGACGGCGTGCTGGAGGCGACGGTCGAGCGCGAGGTGAGCGAGCTCCGACGCCGGGTCGAGCGCTACCGCGACGGGCGCCGCACGCTGGATGTGCGCGGGCGCACGGTGATCATCGTGGACGATGGCTTGGCGACCGGCCTGACCGATCTGGCCGCGGTTCGCGCGCTGCGCGCCCGCGGCGCCGGCCGGATCGTGGTGGCTGTCCCAGTGGGGGCGCGCGAGTCGGTCGCGCTGGTTGGCGAGGAGGCCGACGAGGTCGTCTGTCACACGATCCCCCACGAGTTGCTCGGCGTGGGGCGCTTCTACGAGGACTTCTCGCCGGTGTCCGACGCCGAGGTGGTCGCGCTGCTCGACGTTGCGGCGCACGATCAGGCGCCCACGCCCGGACAGATGCCACCGCCCCGGCGGATCACGCCGGTGGCGCGGCGGGCCCAGCGTGAGCTGCTGCTTGACATCTACGGCGTGGTCCTCGCTGGCGATCTGACGGTGCCGCCGAAGCCGCGGGGGCTCGTGATCTTCGCGCACGGCAGCGGCTCGAGCCGTTTGAGCCCGCGCAACCGCGAGGTCGCCGCGACGCTCAACGAGGCAGGACTGGCGACGCTGCTGTTCGACCTACTAACCGACGAGGAGGGGCGCCGGCGTGAGCTGGTGTTCGACATTCCGCTGCTCGCCCGCCGCCTCGAGGGTGTGACTCGGTGGGCGATTGCCGAGCCCGACACCCGGGGGTTGCCGGTGGGCTATTTCGGCGCGTCGACCGGCGCGGCGGCGGCATTGCGCGCAGCCGCCGCCGCGGGCAATGCCGTGCAGGCTGTCGTCTCGCGGGGCGGCCGTCCGGATCTTGCGGCTGACCGGCTTGCCCACGTGTCCGCCGCGACGCTGCTGTTGGTGGGAAGCCGCGACCCGGAGGTGCTGGCCCTCAATCGCCGCGCCGCGGGGATGCTCCGATGCGCCCACCGGCTGGTGGTCGTGGACGGGGCCACCCACCTGTTCGCGGAGCCGGGCACACTGGAAACCGCTGCTCAGCTTGCATCCGAGTGGTTCCGGGCGCACCTGACAGCGCCCGCAGGACGGCTTGCGGTCGCGGGAGGCTAGTTCAATTGTCTGCCACCCTCGCTCTTCCGCTCGGTGAGCGCGAGGTGCTCGAGGCGCTCAGGCGCTCAGCGCACCTGCTCACCGGCGATCGCCGCGACTACGATGCGCTGCTTGCCCTCGTCGGCGACGCGCGGATCGTGTTGCTCGGCGAGGCCAGCCATGGCACGCACGAGTTCTACCGCGAGCGCGCAACGATCACCAAGCGTCTGATCACCGACCTCGGGTTTATCGCGGTCGCGATCGAGGGCGACTGGCCGGACACCTACCGCGTCAACCGCTACATCCAAGGCGCGCGCAGCGATCCCGACGCCGAGGCTGCGCTAGGAGGCTTTCGTCGCTTCCCGACCTGGATGTGGCGCAACGCCGATGTGCTCGACTTCGTCGGCTGGATGCGTGCGCACAACGAACGGCGACACGGGAGTGCGCGCCAGATCGGTTTCTACGGTCTCGACCTATACAGCCTGACCGCGTCGATGCAGGCGGTGATCTCCTACCTCGACGAGCAGGACCCGCAAGCGGCCCTTCGCGCCCGAGCCCGGTACGAATGCCTGCAGCCGTACGCCGGCGAGAGCACCGCCTACGGTCAGGCGGTGGTGCTCGGGGTCGGAGAGCCGTGTCGGCGCCGGGTGATCGAACAGCTCGTCGAGTTGCGCCGCCGCGCCGGGGAGTACCTGCTACGGGACGGCATCGCCGCCGAGGACGAGTACTTCTTCGCCGAGCAAAACGCGGCGGTCGTCGCGAACGCCGAGGAGTACTACCGCACGATGTTCGGTGACCGCGCCGGCTCGTGGAACCTGCGCGACCGGCACATGGCCGACACGCTTGACCAGCTGATGGCGCATCTCGACCGGCACGGCGGCACCGCGCGCGTGGTGGTGTGGGCTCACAACTCGCACGTGGGCGACGCGCGCGCTACCGAGATGGCGGGGCGCGGCGAGCTCAACATCGGTCAGTTGATGCGTGAGCGCCACGGCCGCGACACCGTCAGCGTCGGCTTCACCACCTACGCCGGCAGCGTGACCGCCGCTTCCGAATGGGGCGCTCCCGCCGAGCGCAAACGCGTCCGCGCCGCGCTGCCTGGAAGTTACGAGGCGCTGTTCCATGCCACCCGCCTGCCGGCGTTCCTGCTATGCCCGCTTGCCGCCAGTGACGGCGGCCGAGCGCTGCGCGAGCCGCGGCTGCACCGCGCGATCGGAGTCATCTACCGGCCCGACACCGAGCGCCAGAGCCACTGGTTCGCAGCCAGCGCAGCGCAGCAATACGACGCACTCATCCACCTCGACGCAACCCGCGCAGTCGAGCCGCTCGAGCGGACACCCGCTTGGGAGCTTGGAGAGCCGTCCGAGACGTATCCCACCGCGCTCTGAGCCCAACGTTCACTCCGGGCGGCCCCGTGCAACGCGCGGCTAAGGTGCACTAGGCCGGTCCTGGACGCCACTCGCGATCGGGCTGACCCGGGGCCCCGGAAGCGCAGAGCCTGGCTGGCCTGCGAAGCTCCGTAGCCGAAGCAAGATTAGGGCCGGTATTCCCGGGGCACCTGCTCATCGGCATCGATCATGAGGTGGACGCCGTCCAGTGAGGGGTCGGGTGCGGAAAGTCCGAGCACCGATGCGCTCCGCGAGACTCTCGCCTGCTGAGCGCCGCCCGCGCGATCAGCCGCGCCAACGGGCAGGGGTCTTCGAGCAGCTGCTCGAGCTCGGCGGCCTCGCGCCGCGGTCCGGCAATGCGCCACATCGCCTCTCGCGTCTGAGCGGTGGGCCGGGTGAAGCGCCACTTCGGCACCGGCGGCGGGTGGGCGACGCGAGGCTCGGCCGCCGCGGCTTGTGCGGCGCGGGCGCCGAACACGAAGCACTCGGTGAGCGAGTTGGAGGCGAGGCGGTTCGCGGCGTGCACGCCGGTGCACGCGCACTCGCCGAGCTGGCGGACCAGCTCCCGCCACCAGCTCGGCTCCGCTGCGCGCGAGATCTCGTTCGCTCCGAACTGGGCAAGGCCCCGCTGCGCCCCGCACGAGTCCACGCGCGCGGGTGCCCAGATGCGCCAGCAGCGAATCGATCCGCTCCTGCGGATCGACCGTCAGCGGAGTGAGAGCGTCCCCGTGTGATGAACGCTGGGCGGGTACTTCAGAGGCGATCGCCGAGGACATCCCGCCGGCGGGCACTAGCCATCGGGAGCACTATTCGCGCGCAGAAGCTCGCGCAGGTGCCCGGGCAGCACGTGCAGCACGCTGTCCGCCTCACCTGCCGAGATGTGACGGCGCAGCACCCGGTTTGCGGCCACGGCGGCAAACGACGCCTCGGTCTCGCCGGCCAGCCGCGCCTCGCCGGCGATCCGCGCAAGAAAGCTGTCCAGGTCGCGCGAATGTTCAGGCGTGCCACTGGGATCCCAGCCCTCGTAGAAGACGCCGCGCACGAAGATCGGCAGCTGCGCCGCGAGCTGTGCCGCCTCGTTCACAGGCAGGTGGTCGCGCAGCGCGTGCAGAAACGCGCGCAACACGCGATAGGCGTGATGACCATCCTTGGTGGCCAGCTCCTCTGCCAGGTCGTTCAGCCAGATGTGCGTTTTCTCGACGCTGCGGTCGATGATGTCTACGTGCATCGTCGTCATAGGGATTGACCTCCAATCCGAGGCGGCCGGGGTTCGCCGCTGAGTCGCGTCATCGTGTCCCAGTGTTGGCCCGCGTGCATCGGTAATTCCCCTCATCGGGTCTCGGCGGCTAGGGCTGATGTCACAGCGCTCGCCGCGTGGCAGGATCACCGCGATGAACTCGCCGGCGCGCGTCTTGATGGTCGCGCACCGCACCGCAGCGACGCCGAAGCTGCTCGAACACGTGCGAGAACGTGCGAACCTGGGGCCTTGCCAGTTCGTGTTGCTTGTGCCCGCCCGGACTGGGACCCGGAGACCGAGGAGGCGGCGAAGGTCATCGAGCCGGCCGTGCCATTGCTCAAAGAGGCCGCCGATGGCCGAGTCGAGGCAATTGCGGGCGATACCGACCCGTTCGTCGCCCTGCGGGAAAAGTTCGAGCTGGACGAGGTGATCGTCTCAACGCTGCCGCGGTGCGCCTCGCACTGGCGGCGCCTCGATCTGCTCGCTCGGGTCGAGCGCCTCGGCCTGCCGGTAGCGTAGGCAACCCAGTCCGATCGAGTCTGGGTGGCGTGATGGCCGAGCCGGAAACCAAGGTCGAACCCCACCTCGTCAGGGTGCAGAAGCCCGAGGAGCTGAACCTGACCTTTGGCCCGTCGCACTTCATCAAGACCGTGGAGGATCTGCACGAGGCGCTGGCCGGGGCAGTCCCGGGACTGCGGTTCGGGCTCGCGTTCTGCGAGTCCTCGGGCTCGCGGCTCGTGCGCTATGCCGCCAGCGCCGGCGAGCTCGCCAGCCGCCTCCTTGAGCGCCGAGGCGGCCCGCTCGCGCTCGCCGCTGTGACGACGGCTGGCTCGGTCTGCTCGCCGATGCGCTAGATCCACACCGCTGCGACAACGCTCGCGAGCAGAAGATCACAGCCGCATGCGGTGGCGAGATCGACGCCCAGCGCCCGCGCGTCGGCACCTTGCTCAGTCGGCACCTAGCCCACGAGGATGCGTGCGAACGGGCCGGGCGCCATCGGGCGGAGTCAGGTCCTCGCCCCACGCGAGCACGCCCGCGATGTCGAGCGTCGAGAGAATGCCGAGCGGCCGCTGGCTCCCAGCCTGGACCACCACCAGATGGCTGACCCCGTGGGCGAGCATCCGCTCACCGGCCTCGCGCAGCGGCGTCGTCGGCTCACAAGTGACTACAGGCTGCCGCGTCAGCGCTCGGGCAGTCTGCTCTACGCCGTTGCGGATGCCGGCCCGCAGGAGATCCAGACCGGAGATGATCCCCCACGCGAGTGACTCCATCGGCTGCTCGTGCACGAGCCCCATCACCACGATGCAATGAACGTGGTGCGTGGCCATCATCCGAGCGACCTCCGTCAAGCTTGCGTCCGGCTCGCAACGGAGGATGCCGGGGTGCATCGCGTCAGACACGGTTGCGTGCTCGAGCCTTGGCATCAGGTGGCTGCCGTGAGAGAGCTGGGTCGGGATGGCGGGCACTGGGACCTCCTGATCGAGAGCGAAGCGGATCTGAGGCTAAACGAGTTGTCGATTGATGAGGCGAAGGACTCGCGGGCTCGAGTCGGCCGCGGCCGGCCAGCGGCTGATGCTTGACCACCCCACGGTCGCCTGCGCTATACCTTGCGCGCAGGTGCCGACCAATCCACGCCGCAAAGCCTCCGCCTCCTCGGGCACGCACTCCGATCTCGTCAGACGGATCGCGGCCGGTGTCGATAGCTACGCCGAGGGTCGCGACGCCGCGGTCCTGGGCGCGTCGCTCGCGCGTGCGACCGGCGCGGAGCTGATGCTGGTCGCAATCCATCCCGATCCGCTGGTCGTCTTGCCGCGCGAGCTCGGTTGGAAGGGAATGCACAGGCAGGCGGAGGCGCTGCTCCGCGAAACCCGCGATGCGGTGGCGCCAGATGCTCGGATCGGCGTCGAGACGGACTGGTCGGTTCCACGCGCACTCGAGCGCGTGGTCGCGCGCGAGCACCGCGACCTCCTGGTGGTCGGCTCAAGCCGCCGCGGGCCGGTGGGGCACGTGCGGATCGGGAGCCATACCCGGCAGCTGCTCTATGATGGCAAGTGCGCGGTCGCCGTTGCCCCGCGAGGTCTGAGTGAACGCCCGGTGCGGGGGCTAGAGCGGATCGGTGTGGGATACGACAGTGGCCCCGAGGCCCGCGCCGCCCTGGCCCTCGCGGGATCGGTCGCCCTCGGCGCCGGCGCCCAGCTGATTGTGCGAGCTGTGCTCGACGACCGGCTCCCGGTGCTGGGATGGTCAACCGCCCGCGAGCTTGCCCGGACGATGTGGGACGAGTTGCTCGAGCCCGAGCTCACCTCGCTTCGCGAGGACACGGAGGCCGCAGTGCAGGCGACCGGCGTCGCCGCGGAGATCGAGGTGCTCCGAGGCGCTCCGGCCGATGCACTGATGCAGCTATGCTCCCACACGGACCTGGGGGTGATCGGATCGCGCCGCTGGGGAACGGCGGCCCGCGTACTGCTCGGCACGACCGGCGAAGCGCTCATGCACAACGCGAGCTGCGCGGTACTCGTTGTGCCGCGAGCCACCCAATGAGAGTGCCGAGGCGGCCCGTCGGAGCGCCCGGGCCGGCCGGGAGAGCGTCGCCGGGTGGATGACGCGCCTGCCATGGCGCACCGCCATCGCAGGCGCACGCTTGCCGTTCGCTTACAAGGACCTCGAGCGGTCGTTGCTGTCGTCGAGCAAGCTGGTCTCGCGTGGCGGGCGGCACAGCTCGTCCCGCTGGGGGTGGTCAAGGGCTGACGGCGCCCATACGATGACGCGAGCTGCGTATGGCCCTCACCCCAAAACCGGATGGACCCGGGTCCGCTACTGAGCAGTATTCGAGCAGATCCGATCGTGTCCAGACGTTCGACGCACGTGATCTCGAAGGCGCGCCGCTGGTTCCGGCCGAGGCGCGAGAGGAGCTACTCGCGCTCAAGTCCGGCGCGACGTTCGTGTGCACACGTCCAGACGGCGATATTCGCGCCGGTCGGGCGTCGGGGGAGGGACTGTACGCACGCGATACGCGACATCTTTCGGAACTGCGGCTGACGGTCGGTGGGCTACCACCGGTGCTGCTGTCCTCATCGATGCAATCGGGGCATCACGCGGTGATCAACGCCACGAACCCTGCGCTGCCCTCGGCAGGCGGTGAAGTGCCACAGGAGACGCTCAATGTGCGTCGCACCGTCCTGATCGCCGATTGCCTTTACTACCGCGTGCGGGTCCGCAGCTTCCGTCCCGAGCGGGTCGCCACCACGGTCGAGGTTCTACTTGGCGCAGACTTCGCGGATGTGTTCGAGGTCCGGGGAACGGAACGGCGAACGAGCGGTCGCCTGCTTGAACCAACGCGCGATGGTGATCGTCTGCGCTTCGGCTACGAAAGTGAGGACGGCGAGCGGCGCGAGACGCTCGTGGAACTGAGCCCCGCTCCTACGCGCGTCGGCATCGACAGAGTGCGAGTGCGCGTCGCGTGGGACGTGGAGCTTGCCCCAGGCGAGGCGGTCACATTGCTGGCGACGATCGATCCCTGTAGTGGACCTCGAAACGGCGGACCGGCCGGCATGGAGCAGGCGGTAGTGAGGCTCGAGCAGGCTCACAGTGACTGGGAAACCGGTTGTGCCCGAATCACGACCGACAACGAGCTGTTTGATCGATTGATCGACGCGTCCATCCGCGATCTGCATGCGTTGATGATGCCCGCGACGCGTGGCGCATTGCCAGCCGCCGGGATCCCGTGGTACGTGGCACCGTTCGGTCGCGATTCGCTGCTGACCTCAAGCGAGGTGCTGATGATCAACCCCGCCGTCGCCCGCGACACGCTGCTCGCCCTTGCACAGCTGCAGGCGCGCGACGAGGAGCCGTGGCGGGACGCCGAGCCGGGGAAAATCCCGCACGAATTGCGAGCCGGCGAGCTGGCGCGAACGGGCCACATCCCGCACACGCCCTATTACGGCACGGTCGACGCCACGCCGCTCTTTGTGATGATCGCCGGCGGCTACTACCGCTGGACGCTTGATATCGAGTCGCTCGCTCGGCTGCGCCCGGCATTGGAAGCGGCACTGGAATGGATCGCCAGCTGGGGGGATCGCGACAGCGACGGCTTTATCGAATACGAGCGGCGCTCGCCGGCAGGGCTCATCAACCAGGGTTGGAAGGATTCCCACGACTCGGTCGTGCACGCGGATGGCTCGCCGGCGGACGGGCCGATCGCGCTCGTCGAGGCGCAGGGATATGTGTACGAGGCGAAGTTGCGGATCGCCGAGGTGTTCGACGCGTTCGACGAGCCGGATCGCGCCGGCCAACTGCGAGCGCAGGCGGCGGAGCTGCGGGCGGCGTTCAACGATGCATTCTGGGACGCGGATGAGGGATTCTTTGCGCTCGCGCTCGACGGTCGCAAGCGGCAGGTCCGCAGCGTCGGCTCAAATCCCGCGCACTGTCTGTACTGCGGGATCATCGACGACGACAAAGCCGCGCTGGTCGCTGAGCGCTTGATGGCCCCCGACATGTTCTCTGGCTGGGGGATCCGCACCCTGGCCAGCAGCTCGCGCGCGTACAACCCGATGAGCTACCACAACGGATCGATCTGGCCGCACGACAACGCGATCGCCGCCGCAGGGCTCAAGCGCTACGGCTTCCACACGGCGACTGCACGCGTCGCGAGCGGTCTGTTCGAAGTGGCCACCGCGGCCCGCGACTTCAGGCTTCCCGAGCTGTTTTGCGGCTTCCACCGCGATGACTCTCCGTCGATCGTCGCCTATCCTGTCGCCTGCATCCCTCAGGCCTGGGCTGCGGCTGCGCCATTCTTGCTGGTGCAAGCAATGATGGGTATCTCGGGGCACGCCCCGAGCAACACGCTGACGGTCGATCGACCGATGCTCCCCGAGTGGCTTGACAGTCTCGAGCTGCGCAACCTGCGGCTTGCGCACTCGCGGGTCAGTCTGTCGTTTCGACGCGCCGGGCCGGGAACCACCGGCTTCTCCCTGCTCGAACAGGACGGCGATGTGCGGGTGGCAATGTCCGCCTGAGCGCAACCGTGTGATCGCGTCATGGCTGCGTCGGCGCATGGCGAGTGGATAGCCGTGGTCGCCGTACAGCGGCACGAAGTACGCGCCGGTAACGCTCCGTTTTCACTACCAGCTCCGCGCCTTGCTTCTGGAACAGGGTTCCGCGAGGCTCTTCCAGGGGGTGGGCCGTCCCCGCAGTGCGAAGCCCTGCCCGAGCTGAACGGCCACGCTTCGGGCTTAAGAATAGCTTCATGAGCAGGGCTATTTGCGCGGGGAGGCGTGAGATGCGCTACGGTGAGTCGTCGTATGTTGTTGGCCCGCAGCGGGTGCGGTCGGCGTGAGGAGGGGAAGAGCCGGCCGCGCTGGATACCGCTTTTGATCGTTGCCGTGCTCGCGCTCGGCGGCGCGACATCGGCGCTGGCGTCGTCCGGGGGGTCGGGGCTGGGCGGGTCCGGTCACAAGAAGAAAAAGCATCGGGGCGCCCACGTGTCGAAGCACAACCCGCTGGCCGTGCGCGGCATGTGGATCTGGGAGCTGCCGAGCTCGAACGGCGGCAACGTCAACTCGATCATCGCCCAGGCCCGCAGCCATCAGGTGCAGACGCTGATCGTCAAAAGCGGAGACGGGTCGAGCTACTGGTCGCAGTTCAGTCGCTCGCTGGTCAGAAGGCTGCACCGCCATGGGCTGCACGCGTGCGCGTGGCAGTTCGTGTACGGCAATCAGCCCAGCGCGGAGGCCAGCGTCGGCGCGCAGGCGGCGCGCAACGGCGCCGACTGTCTGATGATCGACGCCGAGGGCCAGTACGAGGGCAAGTACGTCGCGGCCCAGACGTACGTCCGCAAGCTTCGCCGTCTGGTCGGTGCGCGCTATCCGCTGGCCCTGGCCGGATTGCCCTACGTCGACTACCACCCGGCCTTCCCGTATTCGGTGTTCCTGGGTCCGGGCGGGGCGCAGTACAACGCACCGCAGATGTACTGGTACGTGATCGGCACCAGCCCGGATGGTGTCTACGCCCACACCTACGAGTACAACCGTGTTTACCGGCGGCAGATCTTCCCCATCGGCGAGGGAGTCCCTGACCCTCCCGCCGGCACACCGCCACCGGGACAGATTCGGCGCTTCCGCCAGATGGCACGCGCCTACCACGCACCCAACGCCAGCTGGTGGGTGTGGCAAGACTTCTCGGGTTCGAGCTGGCATGCGATCAGCCAGCGGCTCGCCTCGTTGGCCAGCTACCGGGCACACAAGGCGTACGCCAGCGTCGGTCCTGGCTCCCAGGGCGATCTCGTCATCTGGGCCCAGGAGCACCTCGCGCGAGCCGGGGCGCGGGTGAACATCGACGGCTCGTTTGGCTCGAAGACGACCGCAGCGGTGAAGGCGTTCCAGTCGGCTCACCGACTGCCGGCCACCGGCACGATCGGCGCCACCACCTGGGCCGCGCTGTTGCGCTATTCGGCCGTGCGGGTGACGTTCGCCTCCAGGCATTCCAGGCGGGGCGCCGCAGCGGCCGGGACGAGGGATATCGTCGTGCCGCAGTCGGCCAAGCTCCCGTCGAAGCGCTATGAGATACCACCGAGTCTCGGTGCCGGCCGACCGCGCGGCTGAAGCGCCGCGAAACACCTCCGAGGAGATGAGCGGCGCTGATCGACGTGACATTCCGCGCCATGGCGACCGACATCCGGTTCGTGATCGGCGCGCCGCTGCTTCCAGGAACCGTCGCGCCAGATCGGGCCGCCGAACGCGAGCAGGAGTTCGTGCTCGATTTCGCGCACCGGCTCTCGCGCTTCGAGCCCGACAGCGAGTTGACCGCGCTCAACCACGACCCTCGCGAGCGCGTGCCGTCGTCGGCCCTGCTGCTGGCAGCAGTCGGCGCGGGAGTGTGGGCGGCGGATCGCAGCGGGGGATTGGTCGTGCCCACGCTCGCGCGCGCGCTCGAGCAAACGGGCTACGGCGCCTCGCTCGATGGCGTCTCCCCCGCATCGCTGTCGGAGGCGCTGGCCGCGGCTCCGCCCCGAACCGCCGCGCGTCCGGACCCCGATCAGCTCTGGCGCGAGATCGAAGTCGACCATGACGCCGGCATCATCAGCCGGCCGCCGGGCGTGATGATTGACACCGGGGGAACCGGAAAGGGACTGTGTGCCGACGCGGTCGCGCATCGCCTGTCCGGCTACACGCGATTCGTGATCGACTGTGGGGGCGACATCACCGTGGGCGGTGTGGGCGCGCAAGTCGAGCCATACGAGATCGCAGTGGAGCATCCGTTCGGTCGGCGCTCGATCGGCTTCCTTCGCATCGCGCGAGGCGGCGTGGCCACGTCGGGACTGGACCGGAGGATCTGGCGCCGAGCCGACGGCAGCTACGCACATCATCTCCTCGACCCGAGCACCGGCGCCCCCGTGTGGAGCGGCTTGATCTCCGTCACCGCGCTGGCTGGCAGCGCGCTCGAGGCGGAGACGCTGAGCAAGATGGCGCTGCTGCTCGGCCCCGGCGGCGCTCGCGAGGTGCTGGCCGAACACGGTGGCGTGCTCGTCGACGAGAGTGGGCGCGTCGAAGCGGTGGGACCGATCGACGGGAACATCGACGCGGGAGAACATGCCCCATGACGCCGACGCGAAGGAGTTCGATCCCGCAAGGCGAAGCAGTCGCGCGCATACACCTAACGCGCGCCCGGTGGCAAGTAACGAGACTTCGGGATAGGCTCACCAATGCGCAAACTCGCTAGCCCTCTCTCACCTCCGATCGACAAGGAGAATCATGCCGCCCGCTAAGAAGCCAGCGACGCGCCGAGCCACTTCGCGCTCGAGCTCGTCATCAACGAAGGGGATCAGCCGTAGGGATGTCGAACGCGCGACCGCGCGCTTCGAGAAGGCTCTTGACGACGCGAGCAAGGCACTTCAGTCGCTCGGGTCGGACTTCGGCCGGGGCGCCAAGGGCGCCTACCGCGAAGTCGACAAGGCACTGAAGACCCTGCGGCGCGACGCCAGCAAAGCCAACAAGACGCTCTTGAAGGACCTGGAGCAGGTAGTCGCTGCCGCCACGCCGGCGCGCAGCGGCCGCCGGAGCACGGCATCGAAGTCGTCCGCGCGTTCCAGCAGCGGGCGGACAGCGAGCCGCAGCACGGCCGGCAAGAGCACGGCGGCCAAGAAGCCGGCCGCCTCGCGTCGCAGCTCCTGACCATCTCACCCGAGCCGGTGGCGCCACGCTGAGCGCGCCACCGGCCCGGCTTTCTCAGCGCGGACACTCGGGGGCTCCGTCGATCTGCGAAGCTGCAGTGCATGTTCCGCAACATCCTCGTGGCTATCGATGGCTCTGAGCACGCCGCTCGCGCGCTCTCGGAAGCGCTCGACCTGGCGCAGACCAACAACGCCCGGCTGACCATCCTCACGTGCGTCCCCGATCCGGCGGCCTGGCTGCTGGGCGGTGCCGCGTACTCAGGCGGTGTCGATTTCGGGGCGCTCAAGAAGGAGACTGACCGCGAGTACTCGCAGCTGGTCGATGACGCGGTGGCCAGGGTGCCCGAGGACGTGTCGGTGACCAAGGTGGTCGTGCACGGCCGCCCCGCACAGACCATCCTCGACCAGCGCAAGCGAGGCGACCACGATCTGATCGTCATGGGGACCCGCGGGCGCGGCGAGGTTCGCTCGGTGCTCCTCGGCAGCGTCAGCCATCAGGTGCTGAACGCGAGCCCGTGCGCGGTGCTCGTCGTCCACGCGGCCACCGACGAGCGCTGAGAGACCGTCTCAGGACAGCTCGCTCCGGTCCGCGACGCGCGTCGGCTCGGCCACCGTCAGCTCCACCGCGCCGCGCACGACGACCTGCGCGCCGAAGGTGACGTCACCGCGCACAACCAGCCGCTCGGCCTGGCGCAGCGACGGCGGGCCGGCGGGGAACCGGCGCTCGAATTCGTCGATCAGGCGATAGAAGCGCTTGTCGAGCTCGACGAACGGCAGCCTGCCGCGCCGCTCGGGAACCGGCTCGATGACCAATCCGTCGGACACCTCGTAGACGTCGGAGCGCAGGACGAGCAGATCGTCCGTCGTCTTCACGGGGACGAAGCGCGTACGCGGAACGAGCAGCAGCTCAGCCCCGGTGAAGCTTCCGATCGCAGCACCCATCGCGCTCTCGAGCTGGATGACGGGGGTCGAGTCACCGTCGCGGGGATCGACCGTCTTGTGATTCACGATCAGCGGCAGTGGCAGCACGCCGCCGCGCTGGTCCAACAGCGCCGACAGCGCGCGTAGATCCACCCAGAGGTTGTTGGTGTTGTAGAAACGCCAGCGCCGGTAGTCGCGAAACGACTCCTCGTCCTCGGGCGGCGTCTGTGCCGTCTCGCGCAGGACCAGCTGGCCATCCTCGCGCCGGCGCGCGATGTGTCCGCCCTTGCGATCGGCCTCGGTTCCCTCGACGACCTCCATCAGGAACGGCAGCTGATGGCTGACCATGTGCATGGCGATGCGCGGCTCGAACGTGGCGCCGAGGTTGTCCGAGTTCGAGATCATCGCGAAGTCAAACCCGCGCGCGAGCAGCTCGGCCAGCATCCCCGAGCGACGTAGTGCCCCATACACATCGCCGTGGCCGGGCGGGGTCCACTCGAGCGAGGGCGCGTTGGGCCAGCTCACCGGCTCGAGCGTGTCGGCCTCGAGCTTGGGGATCATGCTCTGCCGAAACTCGAGCTCCAGCCCGTCGCTCCTAATCTCCTCGTGATCGGCGAGCGCCTTCAAGGTCGCCTCGCGGGTGGCCTCACTGTTCATCAGCACAAGCGGCAGCCGCACGCCGAACCGGCGACGCAGGGCCAGCGTCTGGCCGATGATGATCTCCAGGAACGAGCGACCGTCGCGCGCCTGCACGAGCGACTTCGGCTCTCGCAGCCCCATTGTCGTGGCCAGACCGCCGTTGAGCTTGATGGTCACGAAGCGGTCGAGCGCGGGGGTGTCGTGCTCGGCCGGCAGCTCGTCCAAGGACGAGACATCCTGTGCCGGCTCGAGCTCGTCGCTGCCGATGAGCGCCGACTCGCCACCGTCGACACGCTCGTAGGCGCTGCGGAAGTTACGGATCGCCTCGTCGTGATGGCCGGCCGCCCGCATTTTCTCCTCGGCCGCCCTGAGTCCGTGTTCACTCACAGTTGGCATTGTGACGGGACTGGCCGTCGCGCGATTTGCCAGCATGTTTCTGATGGAGAAACGATCGATCAGGCGCCTGGGGCGCGATGTGAGCGTGATCGGACTCGGTACCTGGCAACTTGGGGCCGACTGGGGTGCGGTCTCGCCCGACGACGCCCGGGCTGTGCTCGACGCAGCGGTCGGCGAAGGGATCAGCTTTTTCGACACGGCCGACGTCTACGGCGACGGGCGCAGCGAGCAGTTCTGCGGCGAGTTGCTGCGCCGCCACCCCGGTGTGTTCGTGGCCACGAAGATGGGGCGTCGCGTCGAGCAGCGCCCCGAGAACTACAACCCCGCGAACTTCGAGGCCTGGAACGCGCGGTCGCGCGCGAACCTCGGAGTTGAGCGCCTCGACCTCGTGCAGCTGCACTGCCCGCCGGACGGCGTGTACGATGAATGACGCGGTGTTCGACACGCTCGACGCGATGGTCGCCGCGGGACGCATCGCCGCCTACGGCGTGTCGGTCGAGACATGCGATCAAGCGCTGGCCGCGATCGCCCGTCCGCACGTGGCCACGGTCCAGATCATCCTCAACTGCTTTCGCTTGAAGCCGTTCGAGCGGGTGCTGCCGGCGGCGGCCGAGGCCGGGGTGGGAATCATCGCCCGCGTCCCGCTGGCCTCGGGCCTGCTCTCGGGGCGCTATGACGAGCACACCACCTTCGCGCCCCGAGGACCACCGCACCTTCAACCGCCATGGTGAGGCGTTCGACGTGGGCGAGACGTTCTCGGGCGTACCGTTCGATGTCGGGCTGCAGGCCGTGCGCGAGTTGCGCGAGGCGATCGGGGCCGACCTTCCGCTGGCCCGCTTCGCCCTGCGCTGGATAATCGACCAGCCCGGCGTGAGCACGGTGATTCCCGGCGCGCGCAACGTCGAGCAGATGCGCGGCAACGCGGCCGCCGCCTCGGCGCCGCCGCGACCGAGGGCCAGCTCGCCGCCGTCCGGGACGTCTACGACCGGTTGATTCGCGAACACGTCCACCACCATTGGTGACGCCGCTCATCTCGCCGACCGACTTGGCCGCACGGCTGCAATCGAGCTCACCGTCGCTGCTCGACGTGCGCTGGAGCCTCAGTACCGGCCCCGACAGGGAGGCTTACGAGCAAGCGCACATCCCGGGCGCAGTGTTCGTCGACCTCGATCACTCGCTGGCCGCCCCACCCGGGCGGGGCGGGCGCCATCCGCTTCCCAGCACGAGCGAGTTCACGGCTGCGATGCAGGCCAGCGGCGTCAGCGACCGCCGCGCCGTCGTCGTCTACGACGCCGCCGACGCCACCGCGGCGGCGCGAGCCTGGTGGCTGCTGCGCTACTTCGGACACCCCGAGGTCGCCGTCCTGGACGGCGGCCTGGCCGCGTGGATGGCCGCCGGGCTCGAGGTCGAGTCGGCAACACCCCGCGTCGCGCCCGGCGACTTCGTGGCTGATCCGGGTGGGATGCCCGTGCTCGACGCAGACGCGGCGGCGGACCTGGCACGGCAAGGCCGGCTCATCGACGCCCGCGCCCCCGAGCGCTATCGCGGTGAGCGCGAACCGATCGATCCGGTGGCCGGTCGCATCCCCGGCGCGGTCAACCGATCCACCGCCATGAATGTCGATTCGGCCGGACGGTTTCTCGACGGAGTCGCGCTCCGCGAGGCCTTCGCGACGCTCGGTCTGCAACCCGGCGACGAGCATGGCGCCTACTGCGGATCGGGCGTGGCCGCGGCCCACGAGGTGCTGGCGCTCGCGCTGGCCGGATACCGAGCAGGCGCTGTACGCGGGATCGTGGAGCGAGTGGATCACCGATCCGCGGCGGCCGGTCGAGCGGGGATAGCTTCGACCGTCACGCGTCGAGCATCGCGTCGATCGCGGCCCCGAGCACGCCCTGGCCCTCGAGGAAGTCGACCGCGGTGTAGCGCGCGCGCAGGCGCGTCGCGAAACGGAAGGTCGCGCGCAGTGTGGTCTCGTCGATCTCCAGGTAACCGGGACCGGCGGGGAACCCGGCCACGCCGAGCGCGCGCTCGACCGCAGCGAAGCTGTCAAGCGCCGGCGCGATCTGCGAGCGAACCGCGCGCCAGTCGTCCGTCATGCCCTGGGCGACGAAGCGCTCCTTCTCCTCCACCGCGGTGACGATGTCCGAGGTCGGCTCGCCGAGCCATTCGCGCGCCGCCGCGCCCAGCGGATCGACCACCGGCGCGGGCAAGTGCAACTGTGTCACGCCGCCACCGAAGGCAAACCGCTGAAGCCTCATGGCAAAGCCCGTGGCGTAGCCGACCTGGAGCCCGTGGGAGGCGTGGCGCCGTCTGCCCGTGCGGCGAGCAGATCCCAGAAGTGCGACGCGTGATGCTCGCAGCCGCTGGCCGGCCTCGAGCTGCCGGCGAGAGCCATGGCCACGCCGGATTCGAGCAGACCCTCGAGCAGAGCAAGCGCGGCGTCCGCGCCGCGGGCCAGCACCGCGGCGGCGTTCGCAGCGGCGAGCTCGAGTGGTCCCAGCACCCGCTGCGCCACCGCGTCGTCGAACGGCTCGCCGTACAGCAGGTGGGCGGCCAGCCAGTCGACCCGCGCGGTGGCCTTGGCCAGCAGATCGCCCAGGCCCGAGCGCGTGAGCTCGGCCGGCGCGGCCGCGGTGATACGGGGATCGGCGAAGATCGCCACCGGCGCCCGCGCGGGGTAGGTGACCTTGACCCCGTCGATCTGCAGGGCGGCGACGCTCGAGGCGTAGCCGTCCATCGACGCCGCCGTGGGCACGCTGATGAAGTCGCGATCGCTCAGGTGAGACGCGTACCGGACGATGTCGGTGATCACCCCCGACCCGACGGCAATCGCCCGCTCCGCTGGGCCGAGCCGTGCGCGGACGCGCTCGACCTCGTCGAGCCCGGCCAGCAAACCGTGCCGTTCGGGGAAGACGAACTCGCGGCAGCGAACGCCCGCCGCGCCCAGGTCACGCGCCAGTCCTGACCCGGCCACCTCCTGCGTGTTCGCGTCCGCGACGACCAGCACCCGGTCCCAGCCCTCGGCGCGCAGGTAGTCGGCCAGCCGCGCGCCGGCCTCCACGGCGATCACGATCGCGCTCAAGGCTGGCCGTAGTAGGCGTGCGGCCCGTGCTTGCGTCGGTAGTGCTTGTCGCGCACGGGCTCCGCCAGCGATGCCGCCGAGGGGTCGAGCGCCATCGTCAGCCAGGCGATCCGCGCCACCTCCTCGAGCGTCACCGCGTTCTCGACCGCCTTGGCGGGGGAGCTTGCCCAGCAGAACGGGCCGTGTCCGCGCACCAGCGCGCACGGGATCTCGTCAGCGCCGTGCTCGCCGACCGCCTCGAGCAACACCGTCCCGGTGGCTCCCTCGTAGTCCTCGGTCACCTCCTCCGCGGTCAGTGCCCGCGTGAGCGGGATTGGGTGCGGGCACAGATCGGCGTGCGTCGTACCGAGCAGCGGGATCTCGCGCTGAGCCTGCGCCCACGCGGTCGCCCACGTCGAGTGCGTGTGGACGACGGCGCCGATCTCGTCGAAGCCCTGGTACAGGGCCAGGTGGGTCGGGGTGTCGGTCGACGGTCGTCGCTCGCCGGCCACGACGTTGCCGTCGAGGTCGACGACGGTCAGGTCGCTCACGCGCATCGCCTCATAGGAGACGCCACTCGGCTTGATCACGACCAACCCGCGTGGCGCGGTCGATGGCGCTTACGTTGCCCCAGGTGAGCGTCACCAGCGCGTGTGCGGGCAGCGCCAGATTGGCCGCCAGCACCTCCTCGCGCATGCGCTCGAGGTCGGCGGCCCCGGTCACGCCGCCCCGCGTTCGGAGCGGATCCGCTTCAGACCGTGGAGCAGCTCGACCTCGCGCTGACCCAACCGCTCGTACAGGGCACGGTAGATCGCATAGACGTCGTCGTACACCGCCTGGCGAGCCGGCTCCGGACGGTACGTGCGCGCCCACCCCGGACGCGTGGCGGCAATCGCGCTGCCGATGTCCGCGAAGTGCCCCGCGGCGACGGCGCCGAACAGCGCCGAGCCACGTGCCGGCACCTCGCTGGAGGCGGGGACGCTGACCGTCCGTCCGGTCGTATCGGCCAGCAGCTGCATGATCAGCGGGCTCTTCTCGGCGATACCGCCGCAGGCAACGATCTCCGATAGCTGGAGACCGTGTTCCTCGAAGTTCTCCATGACCCGGCGGTTGCCAAAGGCGATCGATTCGCACAGGGCGCGATAGATCTCGGCCGGCGCGCTCTGCAGGGTCAGTCCGAAGATCACGCCGCTGAGATCGGCGTCGGCCAGGATCGAGCGGTTGCCGTTGAACCAGTCCAGCGCGACCAGCCCCGTCTCCCCCGGCGCCAGCCGGGCCGCCGCCGCTTCCAGCTCGTCGTATGAGGCCCCGTCGAGCGTGTCCACAAACCACGCGAGCATGTCGCCGACGGCCGTCTGCCCCGCTTCGTAGCCATACATACCGGGCAGGATCCCGTCCCGGACCACGCCGGTGATACCCGGGAGTCGGACCTCCCGGCTGTCAACGACCATGTCGCATATCGAGGTGCCGACCACCATCACGTAGGCCCCGGGTCGCTCGACGCCGGCGCCCGGCACCGACACGAACGAGTCGACGTTGCCCACCGCCACGGTGATCGATTCGGGCACGCCGAGGGCCTGGGCAGCATCGGCAGTCAGCGTGCCGGCGCGAGTTCCGAGCGGCACGAACCGATGCCCCAGCTTTTCCGACGGCGTGTCGAAGCCGGGATAGGCCGCCTCGAAGTAGTCGCGGGACGGCAGGCCCTCGTCGGGCGACCACATCGCCTTGTAGCCGGCCGTGCAGCTCTGCCGCACCTGGTTACCCGTCAGCCACCAGATGACCCAGTCGGCGGCCTCGACGAAGGCATGCGCCTCGTCGTAGATCTCGCGGTCCTCGCACCACAGCTCGATCAGCTTGGGGAAGTACCACTCAGACGAGATCCGCCCGCCATAGCGCGACAGAAATTCCTCGCCGCGCTCGAGCGCAACCTCGTTCAGCCGGTCGGCGACCGGCTGGGCCGCGTGGTGTTTCCACAGCTTCGGCCATGCATGCGGGCGCTTTCGCCACTGCTCGTACCTGCACAGCGGGACCCCTTCGCCGTCGACCGGGAGCACCGTGCACGAGGTGAAGTCGATGCCGATCCCCACCACATCGCTCGGGTCGACGGACGCTTCCGCGATCGCATAGGCGATGCCGTTCTGAAGCACGGCGACCCAATCGTCTGGGTCCTGCAGCGCCCAATCCGACGGCAGGCGCTCACCGCTTGATGGCAGCGTCCGATCGATCACGCCGTGCGGGTACGGCACGATCCCCACCGCCAGGTCTTCGCCGCTATCGAGATCGAGCAGGACCGCCCGGCCCGACTCGGTGCCGAAGTCGACACCGATCGAGTACGAGCTCACTGAGGAGCCGGCGGAGCTGCGCCTGCGGCGTCGCCGCCGGGGGCGTCCCCGTCGCCTGCTCGTGCGGCGAGCCGAGCCCGCCGGTACTCCTCCACCACGATCTCGTTGAGCTCGTCGACGCTCGTCTCGGCGGTCGGCTTGTCGAGCGCGATCACGCCGTCCTGAATCAGGCTCACGCGATCGCAGGCCTGGAACACGTGGACGTAGTTGTGCAGGATCATGATGATCGAGACGTTGCCCTCTTCCTTCAGGCGCGCGATCAGGTCGAGGATCATCCCGCCCTCCTTGGCGCCCATGGCTGCGAGCGGCTCGTCCAGGAGCAGGATGTCGGCGTCGCCGGACACTGTGCGGGCGACCGCGATGGCTTGCCGCTGGCCGCCGGAGAGACGGGCCACCGGAACGTCGATCCGCGGGATGTTGATCCCGATCTCGTCCAACGCCTTGCGCGCCGCGCGCTTCATCCGCGCGTTGTTGAGCAGCGGGATCGGACGGAACACCTCCTCGCGGCGCAGGAACAGGTTGTGATAGACGGACAGCTGGTCGACCAGCGCGAGGTCTTGAAAGACCGTGTCGATACCGTGGTGGCGCGCGTCGATCACGCTCTTGGGCTCAAATGGGGCGCCCTTGAGCCACATCGTGCCCGAGTCTTGCTTCTGGAAGCCGCACAGGATCTTGATCAGCGTCGACTTGCCGGCGCCATTGTCGCCGAGCAGGCCCAGCACCTCCCCCTTGCGGAGGTGGAGGTTGACGTCGCGCAGCGCGGTGGTTGGGCCAAACCGTTTGGCGACGTGCTCGACGCGCAGGACGTCGTCCTCCGCCGAGACTGGGCCGACGATTCGTTCCTCGGTGATTGTCTGGTCAGGCACGTCCGGACCCCGTTCGCACCCGCCGCACGAGGACATTCAGCGTCATCGCGAGGATGATCGCCAGGCCGAGGTAGAGATCCAGGTAGTTCGCACTCACGCCCTTGATCGTCAGCCCCTCGGTCAGAAGCCCGAGGAACAGCGCCCCGATCAGGGCGCCGACGACCGTGCCGTCGCCGCCGGTCATCAGCGTGCCGCCGACGATCACCGCCGCGACCACCTGAAGCAGCAACGTGTTGGACCCGGACGGATCGGGAGTCGCCGTGGTCACTCGGACCACCTCGAGAACCCCGGTGAACCCGGCCATCAGCGCGGCCAGCACGAAGTTGCGCACCACGATCTGACGCGTCCGGATGCCGGCCTCCGCAGCGCCCAGCCGGTTACCGCCGGTGGACACCGTGTAGAGCCCCCATCGGCTGAAGCTGAGAACCACCTGTAACAGGATCACGAGCGCGACCGCCCAGATCAGCTCCGAGTACGTGCCCCCGCCGAAGATCTGGGAGAACGTGGTGAGCGTGCCGCTGATGTTCGTGCCCGGCACCTGGACGGGCGTCGCGTGCGAGATCACCAGCGTTAACCCATCTAAGGTGAACAGCATCCCCAGGGTCGCCACGAACGACGCGATGCCCACGTAGGCGACGAAGAAGCCGTTGATCGCTCCCAGCACCATCGCGACCACCAGCGACAGGATGAGGCTTGGGTAGAGCCCGATCCCCGTCCCGTGGAGCTTGTTCCAGATGAACGGCGTGAACAGGTAGACGGCCCCGACCGAGAGGTCGATCTCGCCCAGGATCATCACGAACACTTCGCCGGCGGCGATGATCGCGACTGGGGCGAAGTACGGCAGCAGTGACTTGAACGTGTCGCCCTTGACGAAGTTGCTGGTGGTCGCCGCGAAGTAGATGAACGTCACCAGCGTGACGACGATGATGCTGCCCTCGCGCAGCGTCAGGAAGCCGCGCGCGCCCTTGTACAGGGTGCTACCGAGGGCCCGGCCAGCGGCCGGGCCTTCGGAGACTGAGTTTGCGGGCTCTGCGTTTCCGAGGTCGCAGCCATCCGCTAGATGAGCGGTCGCACCGACATTGCAGACCGGCATCCTATGCCTTACGACTTCGTAACGCCAGGGCTCGTGCTCGTGCCCTCGTACCTGCTCTTCGTGGTGTTGTACGGGCCCACGGTCGTCTTGTCGAGGAACTTCAGCCCGGTGTTCACATCGGCCATGCCGGTCAGCGTCTTGCTGACGTTGTACAGTATAGCTCCACGATCGGGAAGAAGCCCTGCAGGTAGGGCTGCTGATCGATCGTGAACTGGGTGTAACCGCCAGCCAGCAGATTCTGGGTGATCGGGGTCAGGTCGTAGCCACCGCCCTTGACCGTGCCCTTCTTGCCGTGCGCCTGAATCGCCTGGGCCACGCCCTGCGTGCTGCCGGCGTCCACCGCGAACATGCCCTTCGTGCTCGAGTGTCCCGCGAGGTACGAGTCGATCACGTTCTTCTCGTTCGGAATCGCCGCGCCGGTCGCGACGACGTGCGTCTTGATGCCGGAGTGCGACTTGAGGGTGTCCAGCGCTCCGTCGATCCGCGGCTGGATGTTCAGCGAACCCGGCGTGGCGATAAACAGCGCCACGTCGCCGGACGGAACCAGCGAGGCGATGTGCTCGCCCATCTTCTGACCCGACACGAACAGGTCCTGCCCGATATAGGCAAGCCGCGCGTTGGTGATCGCCTTGGTCTTCGGGTCGACCGCGTCCGCGTTGTACGCGACCACCGGAATACCCTTGCTCAACGCCGTGTTCGTAGGCGCGTTGAACGCATGCAGGTCGACCAGCGCGACGCCGATCCCGTTCACGCCGGCGCTGATCGCGCTGTTCATGGAGTTGACCATCTCGGACA
The DNA here is from genome assembly GCA_963737535.1 of uncultured Solirubrobacterales bacterium. GTDB lineage: Bacteria > Actinomycetota > Thermoleophilia > Solirubrobacterales > Solirubrobacteraceae > Palsa-465. The sequence goes on along the minus strand of CAVTTU010000007.1, from coordinate 24,111 downwards.
CGTTGCTCGTCTGCGACCCGGTCCATTGATAGCTGCAACCGAGAAGCTTGCAGGCATCAGCAGCGCCGTTTTGCGTCGGCGTGAAGAACGTGTTGGTGGTCACGTGGTTGACCAGCGTGAACTTGTAGCTCTGGCTCGAGCCGAAGATCGCGGCCGCTGAGCTGCCGGTGCCCGCCGCCGATGCCGTCGAGGTCGAGCTGCTACTGCTGCTGCCGCCGCACGCCTCAAGGACCATCGCGGCGATTCCGGCCGCGCCACCCGTCAATGCCGAGCGGCGGGTGAACTGCCGCCACTTCTTGGAAGGGTTGTCGTCCTCTTTACGTTCGTCCCACTCGAGACGCTCGATGGCGTCCCCGAAATACTCGTTGTCCGACATCCTCACTCCCTCCGTTGCTGAAGGCTCGTGTTTGAAAGTAACGCTCTCAAAGACGTCCGGCGGTGTCCAGCGGACTTAACCGTCCGCCAACGCTTTCACGCTAGTGCGCCAGGACGCACCGCGTCAAACCACGTCTCCGTCGCTAGTCACTGCCAAACGGTCAAATTTCCACGCGCGAACGAGCGCTGCGCACATCGCATCGCGGTCCCTCTCTTCCTCCCACGCGCAGCCACGCCTCCGCCCGCAAGGGCGTCGGCAGCAACTGGCGTGGGCGGTGGATGTTAGCGATCACATGCAAGACGGTCAATCCCGGAGATTCGACCCCGACCAAGCGGAGCCCCGAGCAAGCGGAACGCTAATCCGGCGGCGGCGCCGTGCTGGCCCGGATCACGAGCTCCGGCTGCACGCGTCGCGTCGAACGAGGCGCCTCACCGGCTTCAATCGTCTCCAGCAATAGCCTCAGACCCCGTGCCCCCATCTCGTCGAAGTCCTGGCGGATCGTGGTCAAGGGCGGCGTGAAGTACGGCGCCTCGGGGATGTCGTCGAACCCGACAACGCTCAGATCCTGTGGAACCGCGCGATCGGCCTCGTTCATCGCCCGCAGGAGCCCGAGCGCCATCTGGTCGTTGGCCACGAAGATGGCCGTAATCGCCTTATCGCGGGCGAGCGTCTTGCCGAGCTCATACCCCGAGGACGGGCTCCAGTCGCCTTCGACCGGCACCGGGACCGGCGCGCCGGCTCGCTTCAACGCCCGTCTCCAACCGTCGAGCCGCTCGCGCGACTCGAGGAAGTCAGCGGGACCGGCGAGATGCCACACGGTCTTGTGGCCGAGCTCCAGCAGGTGTCGGGTGGCCATCGTCGCGCCGGCGCGCTGGTTGACGGCCACCACCGGGACGCTCCCCTTCGGTCCGGCCTCGACGGCCACCATGGGGACGTTCGAGGGCGGGTGCAGGAGAGCGTCGACGGCGCTCTGCTGAGGCGCAATGACCATGATCCCGTCGACCCGGTGGCGGCGCAGGCGCTCGACGGCGTCGGCCACGGAGGGGCGGTCCATCGCCTTGAGGCTGGCCACGATGATGAAGTAGCCGGCCCCGTGGGCAGCACGTTCGATGGCCAGCAGCGTCGAGGCCGGCCCGTACAGCGTGGTGTCGAAGCTGACCACGCCGATCGTGTTCGACCTCCCGGTGACCAGCGCCCGGGCAACCGAATTGGGCTGATAGCCGAGCTCGTGCATGGCCGCGAGCACCCGGGCCCGCGTGTCGGGACGCACGTGGGGACTGTCGTTGATGACCCGCGAGACGGTCTGGTGGGACACTCCGGCCCGCCGTCCAACGTCGGCCATCACCACCGCTCGCCGGCGGTGAACCGGATTTCTTTGCCTCGACGGGTCCATGCTCTCTCCCTCGACCCGAGACCTTGCTCCGAGCCTCTCTGGCGGGCGATGTTATCGCTAACGTGGCCCGGCAGCCGTAAGATCCGGCGCTGTCGCACGCCTGTCGTATCGACCTTCCCACACCGGCACGAGGAGCAGCAATGAAGACGAGTCTTGGCATCTGGGCGTTCGGGCCGATGATCACCCGCTTCGTGCCGGGTGGCTACCAGCCCGAGCACAGCTACGACCCCGAGCCGGTGGCCGAGAAGGTCCATCGCGCCGTCGAGGGCCTTGGAGATCTCATGGACGGCTACGAGTTCCACTATCCAGCCGAGCTCTCTCCCGACAATCTCGATGACGTCCAGGCGGCGCTCGGCGACCACGACATCTACTGCATTGCCGGCGGCCTGCACCTCGACCCTCGCTTCGGGCGTGGTGGCCTCGTCAACCCGGACGAGAAGACGAGGGGCGAGGCCAGACGGATCATTCGCGACGCGGCGGAGTTCGCCGGCTCGCTCGGCGCCAACCTGATCATCTGGCCCGGCGGTGAGGGGTACAACTATCCCTTCCAGACGCCGTACGTCGACTCGTGGCGGTGGCTGATCGAGGGAATGGGCGAGGCGGCCGAGATCTGCGCTCGCCACGGGGTGAGCCTCTTCCTGGAGCACAAGAACTCCGAGCCGGCGATGAAGATCCTCATGCGAAACATGGGCATGTGCCTGTTCGTGGCGCACAAGCTGCGCGATCAGGGGATCGACAACGTCAAGATCAACATGGACTGGCAGCACCTGCTGATGAACGGCGAGCATCTCCCCGAATACGCCGCGCTGCTCGCCTCCGAGGAGGTGCTCGGCCACCTGCACGCCAACTCGGGCTGGGGCACCTTTGACGACGACAACATGGTGGGCACGACCGCGTTCATGGAGACCCTCGAGCTGGCGCTCGAACTGCGTCGCTGCGGCTACGGCTCGGCGGGTGAGCGCCTTGGCTTCGACCTCTACCCATACACCGAGGATCAGGCTGGCGCCGTCCGCCGCTCGGTGCTCCAGTGGCGATTCATCGACGACGTGGCGGGCAGGATCGACGACGCGGCATTGCGCGAGGCGCAGCAGCACAAGGACGCAATCCGCGCCTACGAGATCGTGTACGCCGCCCTGGGGGCGTGAGCCCGGCGCTGTACGGAATCGACGTCGGCACGTCCGGCGTCAAGGGGGTCGCGATCGATCCGGACGGCGCCGTGCGCGCACGGTCCGAGTCTGGCTATCCCCTCTCCACGCCGCGACCCGGATGGGCCGAGCAGGATCCGACCGACTGGTGGCGGGCGACCGAGTCCGTGCTGGCGCAGCTGCACGACCTCGCCGGCGCGCCGGCCGGGATCGGCCTGAGCGGCCAGATGCACGGCCTCGTCGCGCTCGACGAGCACGGCGGGGTGCTGCGGCCGGCGATCCTGTGGAACGACCAGCGCACCGCCGCGCAGTGCGCGGAGATCGAACGCACGGTCGGGCTCAAGCGGCTGATCGAACTCACCGGCAACCGAGCGCTGCCAGGCTTCACGGCGCCGAAGTTGCTGTGGCTGCGCGAGCACGAGCCGGACATCTACGGACGGATCGCGCGGATCGCGCTGCCCAAGGACTACGTGCGCCTGCGGCTGTGCGGCGAGCACGCAACCGATGCCTCGGACGCGTCCGGGACGCTGCTGCTCGACGTCGCGCGCCGGCGCTGGAGCGACGAGGTGCTTAGCGCGCTTGGCCTGCGCCGGGACTGGCTGCCGCCCGTGCTCGAGAGTCCCGTCGTCTCCGGAACCACGCCGGCCGGCGTGCCGGTGGCCGCCGGCGCGGGTGACCAGGCGGCCGGGGCGCTGGGCGTGGGCGTCGACCAGCCCGGGCCGCTGTCGATCGTGCTCGGGACATCGGGGGTCGTGTTCGCCGCGCTGCCGGAGTACGCCGCGGATTCCCAGGCGCGCGTGCATGCCTTTTGTCACGCGGTGCCGGGCGGCTGGCACGCCATGGGCGTGATGCTGTCCGCCGCCGGCTCGCTGCGCTGGCTGCGCGACACCACCGCGCCCGAGGCGGCGTACGACGATCTCGTGGCCGACGCCGCCCGGTGGGGGCCTGGCAGCGAGGGGCTCGTGTTCCTCCCCTACCTGGCCGGCGAGCGCACGCCGCACGTCGACCCGGATGCCCGGGGGGCGTTCGTCGGGCTCAGCGTGCGCCACGACCGCGGCGCGCTCGTGCGCTCCGTGCTCGAGGGGGTGGCCTTCGGGCTGCGCGACTCGCTGGACCTCGTGCGCGAGCTCGGCGTCCAGCCGAAGCTCGGTCGGGTCTCGGGCGGTGGCGCGCGCAGCGAGCTGTGGCTGCGGATCGTCGCCTCGGCGCTCGAGCTGCCGCTTGAGCGGGTCGCCGTCGATGAGGGCGCAGCGTTCGGTGCGGCGCTGCTCGGTGGGGTCGCGGCCGGCGTGTGGCCGGACGTGCACGAGGCGGTGGCGGCCACGGTCAAGCCGGGCGCGCGGATCGAGCCGGTTGACGAGTGGGTCGGGGTCTACCGCGAGGAGCTCGAGCGGTTCCGGGCGCTGTATCCGGCGCTGCGGCAGTTCGAGTAGGCGGCGAGGTCGTTTCAGCGGCGAGGTCGTCAACGTCACAGTCGCCCCCGCGCCAGGGTCGAGACTGACGAACACGGCCGCGCACGCCGTTCGGTCCGACGGCTACGCCAGCGCGCCCACCCGCCGTTCGACCGCCGCCAGCAACTGCCCCGAGACGACGATCGCCTCGACGGCCGCCAGCTCGGGCGAAACGAAGCGGTCGGGACCGGGCCCGGGGACTCGCTCGCGCACGGCGGCGAGCGCGGCCGCGGTTCCGGGCGCCGGCCGCAGCGGCGCGCGGAGGTCGAGCGCGCGCGCTGCGCAGGTGAGCTCGACGGCCAGGATCCGGCCGAGGTTCGCCACCACCTGCCGCAACTTCCGGGCCGCCCCCCAACCGAGCGACACGTGGTCCTCCTGCATCGCGCTCGTCGGCAGGGTGTCGGCGCTGGCCGGCACGGCCAGGCGGCGGTTCTCGGCCACCATCGCCGCCTGCGCGTAGTGGGCCAGCATCAGCCCCGAGTTGACGCCCGCGTCGGGGGCCAGAAACGGCGGCAGCCCGCCCGAGCGGGTGGCGTCGAGCAGCCGGTCGGTGCGGCGCTCGGCGATCGCCCCAACCTGGGCCGCGGCGATGGCCAGCGTGTCACAGGCCAGCGCCACCGGTGCGCCGTGGAAGTTCCCGCACGACTCGACCCGGCCATCGGGCATGATCATCGGGTTGTCGATCGCGGCGACGAGTTCGTGGCCCGCGGTGCGATCGGCGTGCGCGAGCATGTCGCGCGCCGCGCCGATGACCTGGGGCGCGCACCGCAGCGAGTAGGCGTCCTGGACGCGAGGGTCGCCGACCCGGTGGCTGGCCACGACCTCCGAGTCGGCCAGCAGCGTGCGCAGGTTGGCCGCGCTCGCGGCCTGGCCCGGCTGCGGGCGCAGCGCGATGAGATCGGCGGCGAACGCGCGGTCGGTCCCGAGCAGCGCCTCGACGGACATCGCGGTCGCCACGTCGGCGACTCTGAGCAGGCGCCAGAGATCCTCACCGGCCATGACCAACATCCCCAGCATCCCGTCGGTGCCGTTGATCAGTGCCAGCCCCTCCTTGGCCTCCAGGATGATCGGCTCGATCCCGGCCTTGGTCAACGCGCCGGCAGCCGGCTGCACCACGCCGTCGCGATCGGACACCTCGCCCTCGCCGATCAGCGCCAGCGCGCAGTGCGCCAGCGGCGCCAGGTCTCCGCTGGCCCCGAGCGACCCGTACTCGGGGACAACGGGCGTGATCCCCGCGTTGAGCAGCGCGGCAATGCCCTCGGCCACGAGCGGCCTGGCCCCCGAGTAGCCGATGGCCAGCGTGCGCGCCCGGAGCAGCATCATCGCCCGCACCACCTCGCGCTCGATCGGCGGCCCCATGCCGGTGGCGTGTGAGCGGATCAGGGCCCGCTGGAGCTCCTCGCGCCGGTCGGCCGGAATCCGTACCGTGGCCAGCGACCCGAACCCCGTGGTCACCCCGTAGGCCGGATCGGCCGAGTCGGTCAGCGACTCGACGACGTGCGCCGAGCGCTCCATCGCCGCCCGCGCCGAGGCCGAAAGCGCGACCGGCGCGTCCCGGCGGGCGACGGCGATCACATCCTGGGACGGGAGCCCGTCGGATGTGAGCTGGACTGCATCGGCCATCTGGGCGCGTCACGATACGACACCCGATGACGCTGACGCCTTCGCCCGACGCCGTCGTGTTCGATTTCGACGGCCCGATCATCGACAGCCGCGAACCCGTGCGCATGGCCCTGCGCGCCGCTCTGCGCGAGCACGGCTACCCGCAGCGCCTCGACGCGGAACTCGACGCAGCGATCGGGCCACCCACACTCCAGGGTCTGGCGCTGCTGACCGAAGGGGGCTTGGATGACCTGACCGCGCTGGCCGACTCCTACCACGAGCACTACGGCGCCGTCTACCTCGCGCACACCCGGCTGGTGGACGGGATGCCCGCGGTCCTCGACGCGCTGTCGGTGCCGCTAGCGCTGGCCACGGCAAAGGAGATCGAGTTCACCGAGCCGCTGCTCGAGGCACTTGACATCCGAGCTCGCTTCGCCGTCGTGTGTGCGCCTGCATTGGCCGGTCCGCCCGAATCCAAATCGGTGACGGTCGGGCGTGCGGTGCGCGAACTGGGCGCGGTCAATCCCGTCGTCGTCGGCGATCGACGGTTCGACATCGAGGCGGCCCACGACAACGGAGCGCCGGGGATCGGAGTGACATGGGGCGTGGGCGACCGCGCCGAGCTCGACGCCGCGGGGGCAGACTTCATCGTCAGCGCGCCACTTGAACTGCTCGCGCTGATCGGACCGAACTAAATCAACAGTCGGGCGCCGGGGCCCGGACTGACGTCGATCGCCCTCTCCGGGGCGCTCGCGCCGGGGGCCAGCAGACCGAGCACCGAGCCGCCAAAGCCGCCGCCGACGAGCCGGGCCCCCACGGCACCGCCGTCGCGCAGACGCCGGACGGCGACCTCCACCGCCGGCGTGGAGATCTGGTAATCGTCGCGGAGACTCGCGTGCGAGGCGTCGAGCAAACGACCCACCTCGGAAAGGTCGCTTCGCGACAGCGCCTGCACGGTGGCCTCCACCCGCTCGTTCTCCGTCACCACGTGCCGGACCCGGCGGTTGAGCGGCTCGGGCAGGCTGATGGCCATCGCCAGCGTGGCCTCGCGCAGGCTGGCGATGCCGAGCTCTCGGCACGCGCGTGCACACTCGTCCCGGCGCTCGTTGTAGCCCGAGCCAGAAAGCGTGTGCTTCTGGCCCGAGTCGAGCGTCACAAGCCTGTAGTCGCCGAGCTCGAGCGCCACCGGCCGCACGTCGAGGCTCTCGAAGTCGATACGCAGGGCCCGACGTGGCTGGCCAAACAGCGACGCGATCTGGTCCAGCAGTCCGGTGCGCGCGCCCACCCAGTCGTTCTCGACGCGCGAGCAGAGCTTGGCCAGATCCATGCGGTCGGGTTCGGGTGCGCCGGCGAGCGCAATCAGAGCCAGCGCGAGCGCGCCCTCGAGCGCGGCCGATGAGGACAGACCGGCGCCGGCGGGCACCGTGCCCGCGATCTTTAGGCGCGCGCCCTGGAGCACCACGCCGGCCTCCTGCAACTCGCTGGCCACGCCGCGGACAAACGCGGGCCAGCCGTCGGTCCGTGGCGGATCATCGAGCGGGAATTCGTCGACCTCGTCGAGATCGAGCGCGACCGCCTCGATCCGCGGCTCCGCCTGCGCCGTCGCATGGACGGTGACGCCCGCCTCGATGGCAAACGGAAGCGCGAGGCCATCGTTGTAGTCGGTGTGCTCGCCGATCAGATTGACGCGTCCGGGGGCGAACGCTGCGGCTCGATCTGGCAAGGGCCCAGTGTATGCGCGGGCCGCGGCGGTCCTTTAGTGTGCCCCCCGTGAGCGTCAGATGGGGCATCCTCTCGACCGCCCGGATCAACGATCTGTTCCTGGCCGGAGTGCGGCAATCCGACGTCGTGGATGTCGTCGCCGTGGCCAGCCGCGATGCCACAACGGCGGAGCGCTACGCGCGCGAGCACTCGATCGAGCGCGCCTACGGCTCCTACGACGCGCTGCTCGCCGATCCCGAGATCGAGGCGCTCTACATCTCCCTGCCCAACTCGTTCCACGTCGAGTGGAGCATGCGCGCACTCGAGGCCGGCAAGCACGTGCTGTGTGAGAAGCCGATGGGGCGCCGCGTACCCGACGTCGAGCGCGCCTTCGACACGGCTGAGCGCGAGGGACGTCTGCTCATGGAAGCGTTCATGTACCGCCACCATCCCCAGACCCGGCGACTTACGGAGCTGATCGACGACGGGGTGATCGGACGCGTGCGCATGATCCGCTCGGTTTTCAGCTTCTTCGAAGGCGACCCCGCCAATGTCCGCCTGTCAACCGCGCTCGACGGCGGGGCGCTGATGGACGTCGGGTGCTACTGCGTGAGCGCCTCGCGCCTGCTCGCCGGAGAGCCGCTGCGCGTGAGCGCCGAGCAAGCTCTGGGTGGGGATGGCGTCGACGTGGCCTTCGCCGCCACGATGCGCTTCGCCGACGACGTGATCGCCTACTTCGACGCCGGACTGGCCCTGGCGGATCGCTACGAGCTCGAGGTCATCGGCGAGCGCGGCACGCTGTTCCTGGCCGATCCATGGGACTGCAGCAACCCTGGGATCGACGTGCGACCGCGACGAGGGCGCAACCGAGCGGATCGAGATCGATCGCGTCGACCCGTACTTGCTCGAAGCGGAGAACATGTCGGCCGCGATCCGTGGTGAGGGGACCTTGCTGCTCGGCCGAGCCGACGCCCTCGGACAGGCGCGGGCGATCGAGGCGTTGTACGAAGCTGCCGATTCGGCTCGTGTCGTAGCGGTCAGCTGACGTCTACGCCCGTCAGCGCGAGCATTCGCTGAACCGGAAACGAGGGGCTCTCGATTGCGACCCGGTCGCCGTACTCACGCGAACGTGCGTGCCGCATCAGCAACCTCAGGCCGTGTGCATCGATGAACGTGACTCGCTCAAGCTCGACGATCACCCGTGGCGCGTTCGAGGCCAGGGCGAGCGACAGCTGATCGTCCAGCCACGGTGCCGTGGCAAGGTCAAGCTCGCCGATCACCGCCACGACGATCGCGGTCTTGCTCCTGGTGATTTCCGTGTCGAAGTTTGGACCCATCGACCGGCCGTCTCGCGGCCCAGCCGGCTGCGGCGCCGCAGCCGGCTCGATGGGTTAACGCAGCGACGACGGAAAAGTCAGGAACATGCGATCGCGGTCGGCGCACGATCGACCGGATCCATCGGCTGGTCCTCCGCGCGGTGCATGGCCACTAGCTCGTCGACCAGGGCGAGTGCGGCGGCATGACTCTCGTCGGTGTGCCGGCGGATCGAATGCACCGCGTGCGTCCCTGCGGCGTCGATCGACGGTCGGCGGCCCGGGGTACGCGCACGCCAGCGCTCCGGCAACAGGCGCGCCCAGAGAGGTGGCCGGCGGGCGGAGGCCCAGGTGATGAGTCGCTCGGCCCGCACGCGTTCGAGCGCGGACGAGCCGCGTGTACCGACGACCTGCGAGGCGTACTCGTACAGATCCTGGCGACGCTCGTCGTCGAGCGAGTCGTTATACGCCCGCAGGAACGAGCCGATGGCGGGACACACGCAAGCGGGGTGGTCGGTAAACGCCTCGCCGGCCAGCATCGAGGCCAGTTCCATCACGCAAGCACCGTCCTCCGGAGAGCTGTGCTTGCCTTTGCTCAGCTTGATCGTCTGGTGCGAGACGGTGGACATTCGCGCCTTCCTTCGCTGGGTGGGTTTTGATGATTGATTGCTCGCGCGGGCTTCGATCTAAACCTTCGTCAATGACCATGGCTACAGCGCCGCCTCCGTGTCGAGCGGCTCCTGATCGACCGCGCGCAGTCCGCGCTCGACGGCCTTGATCACGGTCTCGACCACGGCGACTCGGGCGTACGGCTTGTTCTCGGCCGCGATCAGATGCCAGGGCGCGCTCTTGTGGTCGGTGTTCTTGAGCATGTCGGTCAGTGCGCGTTCGTAGGCCGGGCGCTTCGCGACGTTGCGCCAATCCTCGTCGGTGAGCTTCCACTGCTTGAGCGGATCGCGCTTGCGCGCACGAAACCGCTTGAGCTGCTGCTTCTCGGACACGTGCATCCAGACTTTGACCAGCACCATTCCCTCGGCACACAGCCCGCTCTCGAAGCTGACGATCTCGTCGTAGGCCCGACGCCACTGCGGCTCGCTGGCGAATCCCTCCACGCGCTCGACCATCACTCGCCCGTACCAGGAGCGGTCGAGGACGGTCATCCCGCCCCACCCGGGCAGGGCGGGCCAGAATCGCCACAGGAAGTGGTGGCGCTTCTCGCGATCGGTCGGGGCGGCGAACTCGGCGACGTTGACGTGCCGCGGGTCAAGCGGGCTCGTCAGATCTCGCCTGATCGCGCCGCCCTTTCCGGAGGCGTCCCAGCCCTCGAACAGAACGCACAACGGCGGCCCGAGCGTGCCGTCTCCGATCAGCCCGCCGCACTGGAGCCGGAGCGCCAGGAGCCTCCGCTGGGCAGCCTGCAGGCGCTTGAGCCCCTCCGCCCCGCTCAACTTCGACGATCAGGTCGACGTCCTCCAACGCGTGCACGACAAGATCGTCTCACACCGCGTGCCAGCCGCGGGCTCGGGCACAATCGGTTTGTGAGCTATCGCGCCGCCGACGCCCGCCAGCAGCTGCTCGACGAAGTGGCCCGCGCCACCGACAGCGTCGCGGTTGCGCTCGTGGCGCTCGGCGAGGCCTACGAACGGATGGACGAGCAGGCCGGCGATCGCCTGGAGAGCGAGTTGTTCCGTCCCGTGCAGGCCGCCTACGGCCGGGCGCAGCGCGCTCACAATGGGTTCGCCGAGCGGTTTGGACTGGCCCCGCGAAGCTTCGCGGCGCCGACCGCGCGGCTACCCACCGACCCTCGGCACGGGATCGAGCAGGCCGCCGACGCGCTGCGCACTGCCGACGAGACGCTGGCCACCCTCCAGGATTCGATGCTCCCGGTGGAGGTGGGCGATCCCGAGCTCCGGGCCGACCTCAGTCACGTCCGCGAGCTGATCGCGCCGCTGCCCGGCGTCGCCCGCGACATCGTCCGCACCCTGGGGCGTTAGCAGCGCGCCGGCGTGGCGGGGATTCGCGTGAGGTCGATGTCGGAGACGAACGGCAACGCGCCGGCACCGCAGGCATTGCTGACCGCGGCGCTCTGGGCGGCGGTGTCGCCGGCCGCGGTGTAGTCCGTCGCCAGCGTCAGCAGCCCGGCTCGCGCGATCCGCCGGAGGGCGCGGTCGGCCTCGGCGATCTCGGCGTGGCCCTGGCGCACGTAGCGATGGCGACCGAAGCTGTACGTCGCGCTGACGTCCTCGCGATTCCAGCCGTCGTAGTAGCGCAGCAGGGGCGCGATCGTGTCCTCGCCGTTCTGCGCGAACAGAAACCGGTGCTCGGCATGAACGAGCCGGGCCAGACCGCGGACCAGCTCGTCCATGCCCTTCCGCTGGCCCGCGTGCGTCTCGACCATGTCGGTGTTGTCGAGGAACAGCCCGCTGAAGCCCTTGCGCAGCATGGCCGGCGCCACGCGGCGAGAGATCAGATTACGAAAGCCGGCGGCATCGACGTCCGCGTACCACTCGCCCCAGTCGGGCCAATAGTTGAGCCGGTATGGCTTGGCCCGGCGGTACCACGGTCTCCCCGGCTCGATCGTCCCGACATCGAGGTACGCGAGCACCAGCTTGCCGGCACGACGCAGCGCGCGCACCTGCCGGGCGCTGGTCTCCTGACCGTCGAGCACGATGAGGTCGTAGGCGGCGTACCGGGCCACGACGTTCCCGCTCAGATCGCCGTCGCCGATGGCGAACGCCCAGGTGTGGACGGCCCGCAATCGGCGCGAGCGCGGTGTTGCGGTGGCGGTGGCGGTGGCGACCAGCAGCACCGACATCGCCGCAACGAGGGCGCTAAGCGAGAGCCGCGTGGACCGCATCTGAGAACGCATCGATGTCCTCGGCCGTTGTGTCCCACGAGCACATCCACCGCACTTCGCCGATCCCCTCGTCCCACACGTAGAACGCGAACTCGTCCTGGAGATCGATCCGCGCGCGGTCGGGGATCGTGGCGAACACCGCATTGCCATGGACCGGACGGGTGATCTCAAGGCCGCGGACGTTGCCCACTGAGTCGGCGAGCCGGGTCGCCATCGCGTTCGCGTGCCGGGCGCAGCGCAGCCACAGATCTTCGGTCAGCAGCGCCTCGAATTGCGCCGCGAAGAAGCGCATCTTCGAGGCGAGCTGCAGCGACTGCTTGCGCAGATACGCCGCGTTGCCCGCCAGCTGCGCATCACGGAAGACCACCGCCTCGGCGGCCAGCAGACCGTTCTTGGTCCCTCCGAAGGACACCACGTCGACGCCCACGTCGGTGGTCAGCGCGCCCAGCGGCAACTCGAGCGCCGCCGCCGCGTTGCTGAGCCGTGCGCCGTCGACGTGCAGGAGCAGCCCCTTCGCGTGGGCCAGCTCGGCAAGCGCGGCCATCTCCCTCGCCGTGTAGACCGTGCCAAGCTCGGTGGACTGCGAGATCGAGATGAGCCGTGGCTGGACCGCGTGCTCATCCCCGACCCTGGCGATCTGTCGCTCGACGGCGTCGGGGTGAGCTTTCCATCCTGTCCGGCGACGGTCAGCAGCTTGACGCCAGCGATGTGCTCGGGCGCACCGCACTCGTCGGCGTTCATGTGGGCGGTGTCGGCACAGATCACCGCCTGCCACGGCTGGCAGGTGGCCCGGATCGACAACACGTTGGCCCCTGTGCCGTTGAACACGAAGAACGCCCGCGCCTCCTCGCCGAACTGTTCCGCGACCAGCGCCTCGACGCGCTGCGTGTACTCGTCGTGGCCGTAGCCGAAGACGTGGCCGACGTTGACCCGTGCGATGGCGGCCAGAACCTCGGGGTGGATGGTCGCCGCGTTGTCGGATGCGAACCCGCGTGCGCTGGTCACGCCGCGAGCTTAGCCTTCGGGGGCGCATAGAACAGCGAGACGGGAACTGGTCCTCGAGCCCGTGCGCGGTAGCGGCCGTGAGGGCCCCCACGGCCCTCCGGAACCACGAAAACGTTGCGCAGCTCCCCGACACCGCGGCGCCAAGCAACGTTTCGTCGAAATAGCAGCAGTTTCGTTACTCAGCGCCTGCCCGCAGAACCGCAGGGCAACGTTTTCATGGTCGGACAGCCCCAGCCAAGGCTCACCCACTTTCCCCAGCAGACCCGCTCCGAAAGCCAACCTCCGGCGCCCGCAAGCGGACTAAAGACGCCGGTCCCGGCCGGATCAACCGATCGGTTGATGGCCGAGTCCACCACCCCCGGGCGCATTTAGAGCCGCGCGGTCGATGTCGGCCGGCGCTGCGCTCGCAACGATGTCCTCATCACCGAACGAGATCAGGAGAAATCCATGTCGATCATCGAAATCCAGCATCTGCGCAAGCGATACGGGGACACGGTCGCGCTCGAGGACGTGTCCCTGAGCATCGAGGAGGGGGAGATCTTCGGGATCCTCGGACCCAACGGCGCCGGCAAGACCACGCTCGTGGAATCCATCTCCGCGCTGCGCCGGCCCGACGGCGGCAGCATCTCCGTCGCCGGCCTGGATCCGTTGCGCCGGCGCCATCAGCTCCGTCAGATCCTCGGCGTTCAGCTCCAGGAATCCGCGCTCCCGGACAAGCTCCGGGTCGGGGAGGCGCTCGAGCTATACGCATCCTTCTATCCCCATCCGGCTGACAGCGACCGCCTGCTCGAGATGCTCGGGCTGGCGGGCAAGCGAAACACCCGCTACTCACGCCTGTCGGGCGGCCAGAAGCAGCGCCTCTCGGTGGCGCTGGCCCTGATCGGTCGGCCGCGCATTGCCGTCCTCGACGAGCTGACCACGGGTCTTGACCCGCAGGCCCGGCGAGAGGTGTGGGCGCTGATCGAGGAAATCAGGGCCACCGGCGTAACGGTGGTGCTCGTCACTCACTTCCTCGAGGAGGCCGAGCGCCTCTGCGACCGCATCGCCGTCATCGACGGCGGCCGCGTGGTCGCGCTGGACACGCCGGCGGCTCTGGCCAGCCGGCAGGGCGCAGAGCAGGTGATCCGGTTCCAGCCCTCGCGGCCCGTCGACGACGGTCAGCTGTCGTCGCTGCCGGGCGTGGAGAGCGTCGAGCGCCACGGCGCGCAGATCGTGGTCAGCGGGACCGGGGACCTGCTCGGCACCGTGGTGACCGCCCTGGCTCGCGAGCAGATCATCGCCCAGCACCTGCGCGTCGAGCAGGCGAGCCTCGAGGACGCCTTCGTCGCCCTGACCACCCACCAATCCGAATCAGACCATCTCTAGGAGCCCCCAATGTCAGCCCTTTCCGTTTCCAACCCTCCCCGACCCCCGTTTGCCCAGCTGCTGCGCACCGAGAGCAAGCTGTGGCTGCGCGAACCGATGGCGCTGTTCTGGGGCGTCGTGTTCCCGATCGTCCTGACCGTTGTCTTCGGCCTCGCGTCCAACAAGCCGCAGCACGATCTCGGCGGTCTGCGCTTGATCGACGTGTACGTACCCACGCTGATGGCCTTCGTGCTCACGATCGTGGCCGTCTCGGCGCTCCCGTCGATGCTGGCCTCGTATCGCAACATTGGCGTGTTGCGGCGGATGTCGACCACGCCGGTGGCGCCGTGGCTCCTGCTGGGCGCCGACGTGCTGGTGAACACGCTCACCATGGTCACCGCTCTCGTGCTGATTGCCGCCGTCTCCGGTGTCGCCTTCAACGTGTCCCTGCCGGAACCGTTCCTCGGCTTCCTGCTCGCGCTCGGGCTCGGCGCCGTCGCGATGCTGGCGCTCGGAGCCACGGTCGCCGCCCTGGCGGCAAATGAGCGCATCGCCCAGGTCATCGGCACGTTGCTGTTCTTCCCGATGATGTTCTTCGCCGGGCTGTGGGTACCACAGCAGCAAATGGGCGCCGGGCTCCGCGAGGTCAGTCACTACACGCCGCTCGGCGCACTCGTTGCCGCGCTTGGGGACACGATGCATGGCAGCTGGCCGGCGCTCGCGCATCTGGCCGTGCTGGCCGCCTACGCCGCGATCTTCGGCCTGGCGGCGGCTAGATTGTTCAGGTGGGAGTAGACACGCCGGAGTCGTTCGCATGAGCCTCACACAATCTCAGCCTCGCAGCCGGTGGGACGGGCGCGAGATGCCCCTGCTCAATGTGCTGCCGTACGTGCTGTTGGTCATCTCGACCGCGATGGCGGTCGGGATTGACCACGGCAACAGCACCAAGGTGATCATTGACATCGTCGGTGCCGCCGCTGCGGCGGCGTGGATGCTGTGGTTCGTCACGCTGCACCCCGAGATGGCAACAGCGCCGGGTGCTGATGGGCGTGTTCTTCGCCGGCCTGATGGCGATCGCCGCCGTGCTGGTGCTCAATGACCCGGTCTACGGCTTCTTCAGCTGGACGGGGTACATCTGGATCTACCGGGCACTCGATGGCCGCTGGCGCATTGTCGGGCTGCTCGTGGTGGCGATCGTCACCGGTACCTCGCAGCACGGCGGCCTCCCCGGCCCCAGCGCCGGCAGCTGGATCACTTGGGTCCTGATCGTCGCGCTGAACTGCTTCGTGTACTCGGCCATCGCGTGGATGCTCGCGATCCGCGATCACGAGCATGAGCTGCGGGCGCAGGCGCTCGCCGACCTGACCGAGGCCAACGCCAAGCTCGAGGCTTCGATGCGCGAGAACGCCGGGTTGCACGAGCAGCTGCTGGCCGGAGCGCGCGAGGCGGGCGTGCTCGACGAGCGCCAGCGGATGGCCCGCGAAATTCATGACACCCTCGCCCAAGGGCTGGTCGGGATCATCACCCAGCTCGAGGCAGCCGCTCAGGGCGGTCACGCGGCGGAGCGCCACACCGACGTGGCTCTGGAGCTGGCGCGCGAGAGTCTCACACAGGCGCGCCGCTCGGTGCAGGCGCTGGCCCCGTCCGAGCTCGAACAGGTCCGCCTCCCGGAGGCCCTGGCCGCGGTCGCGGCCAAGTGGTCGGAGCTGAGCGACGTCGAGGCGGCCACGACGACAACCGGGGCACCGGTGCAGATGCGGCCCGAGATCGAGGTCGCGCTGCTGCGCACCGCCCAGGAGGCGCTGGCCAATGTGGCCAAGCACGCTCGCGCCAGCCGGGTGGCCATCACGCTGTCATACATGCACGATGTCGTCACCCTCGACGTCAGCGACAACGGGAGCGGCTTCAGCCCGACCTCGCCACCGTCGCCGGGATCCGGCCTGCCACCGGGTGCGGCAACCGGTGGCTTCGGGCTGACGGCGATGCACCAGCGGGTCGAGGGGCTGGGCGGGGAGCTGGCCGTCGAGTCAGAGCCGGGCGGCGGGACCACGATCGCCGCGAGCATCCCGCTCATCGCCTTGGCCGGACCGCCGCGCCCCGGTCAAGACCCTCCACGGCAGACACGGACCCCGTGCGCGAGCCCACCCCGGCGCGATGACTGACCCGATCCGCCTGATGATCGTCGACGACCACCCCGTCGTCCGCGACGGCCTGACCGGCATGTTCGCCGGCGAGGACGGCTTCGAGGTGGTGGCCGAGGCGGCCAACGGCGCGGATGCCGTGCGGCGAGCCGGAGCCCTGGCCCCCGATGTGATCCTCATGGATCTGCGCATGCCCGAGCTCGACGGCGTATCGGCGATCACCGAGCTGACACGGCGGGGCGTCCCCTCCCGCGTCCTGGTTCTCACCACCTACGACAGCGACAGCGACGTCCTGCCCGCGATCGAGGCCGGCGCCACCGGCTACCTGCTCAAGGACGCGCCCCGCAGCGAGCTGCTGCGCGCCGTCCGGGCCGCGGCGGCCGGTCACTCGGTTCTCTCGCCCAGCGTCGCCTCTCGCCTGCTCACCCAGGTCCGCACCCCGGCGGAGGGCAGTCTCAGCGAGCGCGAGCTCGAGATCCTGACCCTCGTCGCCGGCGGTGCGACCAATCGCGATGCGGCCCGGGCGCTGCTGATCAGCGAGGCCACGGTCAAAACCCACCTGCTCCACATCTACGCCAAGCTGTCGGTCAGCGACCGTGCCGCGGCGGTGGCCGAGGGGTTCAACCGCGGGCTGCTAACCCCGCAGAAGCGTTAGGGATGGGCGCTTCTTATGTGAACGTGATCCTGTGGCTGTTCTTGGCCTCGGGCGCCTTGAACGCCCACGCCGTTCCGCTCGCCTTGGGGTACAGGTACGTGCAGAACCATCCGCTGCCGCGGCTTCCGCCCTTGGCGTTGTGATGCAGCCTGACGTTGAACGCTTTCGACAAACCCGCTAACTGATATGGAGAGACGTTTGTCAAGGGGGGCGTCACGAATTTCCTGGCTTTCGCTGGGGGGAGGATGAGATGTGGTCGGCTGGGTGGGTGGCGGTCCGGCAGGCTGTGCGCGACGCGCGGTCAGACTGATATACGCGGGTTTGGGTGCCGCAGGACCATGGTTCGTCGTGGGGGAGCCGCTGTCTAAGATCGGGCGTGGCCTGCCCAGTGGGGCGGGTTGCTCATAGTTAGCTCGCGGGTTCCCCGCGCGTTGCCGGGCCGCCACCGACCCAGCCGACGGGGTAGGCGATGTGTCCGGGCTGGTGGCTATTCGATCTGTGCGATCGCCCAGGCGAAGCCGGCGAGCTCGCGGGCGGCCGCGACGGCGATGATCGTGCGGCGCTTGGCGCGGGCTTCCAGCCGTGTCCAGGTGCGGTGTAGCCGCCGCTGGGCTGACCAGGCGATCGCGATCGCTTCCGGTGGCTGGTCTGCTTGGCGGTCGGTGAGCGCGCGGCCGATGCTCGGGCGGGAGCGGTAGTGCCATGACGCCTCGACCAGCAGCCGCCGGGCGTGCCCCGACCCGGTCTTCGTGATCGCACCGAGCCGGCGCTGCTGACCGGTCGTTGACTCCGACGGGACCAGGCCGACGTAGCTCATCAGCTGCTCGGCGCGGGCGAACCGCTCGAAGTCGCCGATCTCTGAGCACAGCCCGACCGCGGTCAGCGTGTCGACCCCGCGCAGGCAGCGCAGCCGACCGACCTGCACCACCCACGGCGAGGCGGGCAGCATCGCGACGATCTCACGCTCGAGCTGCTCGCGGCGGTGCGCGAGCACGTCGATCGCGCCGCGCGCGTCGAGCAGCGTCGCCTGCGCCGCCGGCCAGTCCAGCGTGATCGTGGCCAGCCAGTCACGGTGGCGCTGCGTCCACGCCTGCCCGTCGTCGAACCGGATCCCGTGACGCAGCAGCAGCTTCGAGAGCCGGTGCCGGCAGCGCATCAGATCCATCCGCACCGCGTCACGCGCGCGGACCAGGTCGCGGAGCGCCTCCTCCTCATCGCCGGGAACCCGGACCGCGTGCAGCTTTCCGGCCCACAACAGCCGGACGAGATGCTCGGCGTCGCGACGGTCGGTCTTGACCCGATCCCCGCTCGCGCGCGGGATCTTCGACGGTGCCGCGACCACACACTCCACCCCCCGCTTTGAGAGCTCGCGCGCCAACCCGTAGCCGGTCGGGCCGGCCTCATACGCCGCGCGCACCGGGCTCGGCAGCCCCGCACAGAACGCCGCGCCTCCTTGCCCTCACCGCTCATCCCGAACGTCCGCAACTCCCCCGCCTCAGCGTCAAGCACCGCCGCCACGATCTTCGTGGCATGCACATCCAGGCCAACGAGGGTTCTACCCTTCGCCATGGCTGGCTCCTCCTATGCGATTGTGGGCCGCCTGCGCGGCGGCTACCGCGCGGCCTGAATATCACCCCACGACCGTCGTGGGGGAACCGGCCCTTTCTACACCTCGGGCCGGACGGACCGTCAATCCATATTGTCTAACCAACAGATGGCCTACACAAGCGCCGCGGGCGCTCGCCCGCCTGGTTGGTTATCGAGGCCCCGGACCTAAAGGCCGCCTTCCCGCTGGATCACGACGACCTGAGCGCCGACGGGATCACGGCGGGGACGGCCTTGACGCCGAACGCCACGCCCGTCGGCGCGACCGT
This sequence comes from uncultured Solirubrobacterales bacterium, assembly GCA_963737535.1. GTDB lineage: Bacteria > Actinomycetota > Thermoleophilia > Solirubrobacterales > Solirubrobacteraceae > Palsa-465. Next base: position 5,254 of record CAVTTU010000007.1, on the reverse strand, counting down.
GCGGTTCGTCCCCGCGAGCCGGAAGAGGCGTGCCTGCTCCTTCTGAGCCCGGAGCGGAAGCCTCGACCGGTGCTTTCGTCACGCGGGTCTTCTATGAAGCTGGCAAGCGGTCGAAGCCGCCGTACCTGTTCCTGACGGTGTCGCATGGCAAGGTCACAAAGGTTCGCTGGGCCATCCACGAGGGCTGTGACGGCGCCCCCTCGCTCAGTCGTCTTACCCGCGAGGCGGAGACGCTCAACGCTCCGATCAAGCATCGGCACTTCTCAAAGACGGTTCATTACAAGCTTCCCGGCTCTCCTGTCGCGATCAGCACCGGCACGACGACGGTTAAGGGGGAGGTTGTCCGGAACTCTCGTAGAACTTTGAGTGGCGGTCCTCCCGCCTCGTCCGCTCCTGTTGGGAGCGTTCGGGGCGACTAAACCAAGTCCGAGAGGACAGGAGGACCGCCATGAAGAAGGTATCCGGCCCGCAGGTCGTCACGACCGCGGAGGCGTCGGAGTTGCCGCTCCCTGCGGAGATTCAGGAGGCGCTCGGCGAGCTCGTCGGGGCAGCGAGGGACGGGCTGCTAGCGCTGTCCGTTGGGCTTGGCCTCCGGGTCGTGCATCACTTGATGGAAGCCGAGGTCGACGAGGTCGTGGGCCCGAAGGACAAGCAGAACCCGGACCGGACGGCGAAGCGTCACGGTCACGAGGACGGGTCGATGACGCTCGGCGGCCGGCGCGTCGAGGTCAGCCGTCCGAGGATGCGCACGGCCGATGACGAGCACGAGCTGCCGGTCGCAGAGCTACGAGTACTTCGCCGACCGCGATCCGCTCACGCGGGCGGTGATGGACCGGATGCTCGCCGGCGTCTCGACCCGCAAGTATGCAGGTCGTCGGCGAGCCGGTCGGCGAGGAGGTCGAGCAGGAGAGCCAGCTCGACGTCGAAGTCCACGGTGTCGGAGCTGTTCATCGAGCGGACCCGCACCGCGCTGGGCGAGCTGATGAGCCGCCGGCTGGATGACGTGCGCCTGGCGGTGATGATGCTCGACGGGCTGGAGATCGCCGATCGCACGCACGTCGTCGCGCTCGGGATCTCGACCGAGGGCGTGAAGATCCCGCTCGGGCTGTGGGAAGGCAGCACCGAGAACGCGACGCTGGTCTCGATGCTGCTCGCCGACCTGGTCGACCGCGGCCTGGATCCCGAGCAGGCGATCCTGTTCGTGATCGACGGCGGCAAGGCGCTGCGCAGGGCGATCAACGACGTGTTCGGCGAGCACGCGCTCGTGCATCGCTGTCATCGCCACAAGGAGCGCAATGTCACCGATCTGCTGCCCGAACGCGACCGGCCGCAGATCCTCGCCCGGATCCGCGGCGCGTGGTCGCTGACGAACCCGCTCCTCGCCGAGGAACGGCTCGAGCTGCTCGCCTCAGAGCTCGACCGCACCTGGCCCGACGCCGCCGCCTCGCTGCGCGAGGGGATGGACGACACGCTGACGCTGATGCGGCTCGGGATCGACGGGCAGCTCTCAAAGACGCTCTGCTCGACGAACCCGTGCGAGTCGATGATCGAGATCGTCCGCTACACGCAGCGCAACGTGAAGCGCTGGCAGGACGGTGACATGCGCAAGCGCTGGACCGCCGCCGGGATGCTCGTCGCCGAGCAGCAGTTCCGCACGGATCATCGGCTACCGCGACCTCGCCAAGCTCGTGATCGCGATCGAGCGTCACGCCCTCCTCGTTGCCGAGAACAACCGCGACCGTCAGGAGACCCGCCAGCCCGTTACCGTGTGACCGTCAACCCGCGAGGATCGTCACCGAAGTTCCACGACGATCCGGGCAACCTCTTAACGGACGATCTTCGGCAAGCACGCCACCGTGAAGGTGAGCGACGAGCAAGACCTCGCTTCTTACAGCCCCTGCATTCAGGCTGTCCTGGCCGAAGCCAAGGTGGCGCGCCGGGATCTTCAGGAAATCGAGGATCTCGGGAACCTTCGCTCCGTGCCGTGACAGGGAAAGCCTCCGCCCCCGCTCAAGGTGATGGTGTAGAAGCGAGCTTTCAGGGTCTCTTTGCCCTTGTAGCTCCCCTTGGCGTAATCGAGCACGATGCCATGGTTCCCTCCGACGACCGGCTCGCTGCCGCTGCCATTCCAGATACACCCACCGATGCCGTGGTCGCTCCAGTTGACAACGCCGATGAACTCATAAAGGAAAGCCCCGGTCCCGGGGTTTGTAGCGTATTTGACGAAGCCGAGATGGGCAGGGTCAGAGTTCCAGTGCTCCAGATTCGCGATGCCCCCGGCTCCGCCTTGACCGTGCACCGAGCCACGCCAGTCCTCCTGGGCGACATAGAAGTGTCGCTTAGTCGAAACACAGTTTCTCTCGTTCGACTCCTCGACCTGCTCGCTGCTGTCGGCGCAAACCATGAGGATGTACCCGCCGAGAGCAAGGCCGCCGGTTCTGATCGTCCTGGAGGTCCCGCCACGATCCGAGTGGCCCGGAAGGAGCTTCGTGGCCCTTGATTCGACCAGGCGGCAACTGCTACCGTTCTCCGTACGAGGTGTGCATCCTCTCCCTGAGGGCGGGGTGCGGGCCAGGGTGTTGACTTGAAGGAGATGTGGCAGAGGCGATCTGCCTGCTCTTCTTCTGAGAGCGAAGGGGGTGTAGCCGCTCCGCAAGACAAGTGACGATCTCACATGGCCGTGTCGGACGCGTTCTAGCGCGCAGATAGCTGGGTCGCAGCCAACGATCACGTAGAAACCAAGTGTCCTCAGAAAGGATTCAACCATGAAGCGCAAGCGTCTTCGCAATTCTCTGGTGCTAGCGGCGGTGCTGCTGGTCGCCGTGCCTGCCCTGGCTCTGGCGACTACAGGGCCCACCGTGAGCCCATCACACCCGTCGGTCACGAGCAAAATAACCGTGAAGTACACGACCGCCCTCTCGATTCGGAAGGGTTATGTCTGGCATCTCGACGTCACCGATCTCAAGAAGTCGAGAACATGCACCTATTTTGCGGGCTATCTCTTCAAGGGCCCCATCCCAGCGGGCACACGGCTCAAGATCACTGTGAAGCCGTCGCTTGGCAATCACAGTAAGTGGTGCAAGTCGCAGAAGTGGTATGCAGTCGCTGCCACCTCCACGGCCTCGGGCGGCCAGTTCAAGGTCCGGGCTGCCAAGCAGTTCCCGATCGGCTAGTGATCCGGCGTGATCGCGTAGCCAAGTAGATGGCCGAGCCCTTCGCGGTGTCGCGGTGTCCCACCAAACAGGTGAGCACCGCGACCGGGTTCATTGGAATCGGGACAACTGGGACAGGAGATTGGGCATGATCGGAAAACGTCGCAGACGACTGCTGTACGTCGGTCTGCTCCTGATCGTAGTGGTGCCACTCGCCTCGACCTCGACGGCACCCGCGTCGTCCTCGCACCGCAGCATCAAGGACATCGTCGGAGGCACACGGGCCAAGCCGGGGGACCTGGAAATTCGCGGTGTTCATCTCTGGAAAGACTGGATATTGCACAGGCACGTTGGTTTCCAGCAACGTAGTGCTCACAGCGTCCCATTGCCTGGCTGTGACCGAGGGCAGCCATCACACAGCGCCGCCGGCCGACTTCTTCGTGGAACCACCGGATCGCTCGATTGGTCAAGTGTAAGCGCGCACTTGAACCATGTCTCCAGGTGGTGATCAACCCCGCCTATAACTCCTCCACTGGAACCTCGGATATCGGTCTGCTGGTGCTCTCGCACGCCATTTCCAACCCCACGGTCAGGTTAGCCGGTGCCGGAGATCACTCACTGGAGCAGCCGGCGACACCCGCCCACATCGCAGGGTGGGGAGATCGCTATGGCGGGCAGAAGTCCCTGACGACCGTCCTGCGGTCGGCTCCTATCGTCGTACAGAGCGCACCGTACTGCCATGCCCAGGCGCCGTTTCCCGTCGCGTTCAACCGGTCCCTGATGCTCTGTGCGCAGAATCGTCCCCAGAACAACACGGCAACATGCCAGGGGGACAGTGGCGGGCCGCTGGTGGCAATGGCTGTGGGCAATCAGCCGGTTGAACTCGGCGTAACCTATTATGGCTACAAGGGCTGCCCTGCCACCCACCCGAGCTACTTTGCGCGGGTGAGCGCATTCCGTTCCTGGATCCAGGGCTGGATCAATCGCGTAGCCCCGTGAGGGGGACTGATGCAACAGCCATCGAGACCCCATCGCCGCCCCTGACGCGACCGCTTCGGCCAGCTCCAGAAGTATCTGAAGCACTGGCCGGGGCAGGTCGCGCTCCCGGTTTGGAACGGATGCAGCATTCTCGCCGGCGGGTGTCCAGAGTGGTGAAATGATCGAAACGGGACAGCCGCTCGCACAGACCAAAGCGGAAAGGGCGCGTGAGGCCAGCCGTAGAAGGGTAGTACGCCGATCACTCGCGGGTGCATCACCCGACGCTCGCTCCTTCCTGCGACGTCGAGCGCATTGCGTGGTCGTGTCCCACTCTGCCGAGGTAATTGCCACGACAAGCCCATCCCGCACGCTGTCAAGGGTCACACCGACGACGTTGAGGCCGTTTCCCGGCGTTGCGGCTGCCTGCTTGACCTCAACAGCGGATCGCACAAGTTCAAGGCGACTAAGTCGTCACCGGCCAGCGCAACAACGAGGACTCGGCCCGGAAGGCGAAGGCGGTCAAGGACGGCCTGCTTCGCCTCGCCCAGCGCGGCGGCGTCGGGGGCCCTCGCGCCTACGGCTACCGGCGACGGGCGTGGCTGGACGAGCACGGCACGCGCCACAGCGAGCTGGTGGTCGTGGAGGCCGAGCGCGTCATCGACGCCCTCATCGACGAAGAGACGCTGGCGGGGTCGTCGCAGATGGCCATCGCCCGGCGGCTGAACCGCGACGGCATCAGGAGCGCGACCGGGAAGAAGTGGACCCAGGCGCGCGTTCGAAACGTCCTCGCCAACCCGCTCTACATGGGCAAGGTCCGCGGCGTCTACGACGGCGCCCACGACGCCATCGTCTCGGAGGAGACCTGGGCGCTTGGCGGCGGCGATGCGCGACGTGACCGAGAAGCGGAAGGCCCCGAACGCGAAGGGCAACATGCGCGGCTCCGCGCCGGGGTCGAACAACGGCGGCGGACGGCAGCCGAACGGCAGGCACCTGATGACCAAGGGCCTGCTTCGCTGCGGGACGTGCGGGGAGGCGATGGTCCCGCGGACCGAGCGGCGCAAGAACGGGACGCGCGAGCTTTACCTCTGCCTGGGCCGTCACCGCGACATCGAGTCCTGCGGCCA
>CAVTTU010000006.1:0-112961 GCA_963737535.1 uncultured Solirubrobacterales bacterium | reverse complement strand
ACAGCGTGCGTGTCCGCGTGCGGCTATCTGGCTGTCCGAGCCGTCGGTGGTCGCAGGCCTTATGCGGTCACCTAGCCACCGAGTTGGCCGGCCACGTCGCAGTGGGGCATCTGCGAATCAACATCAACGAGATCGTGCAAAGCGACCAGATCGTGCTTGAGGGCGTCGAGTCAAGCGAGGCGCCAGCACTTGCCCACTCGCTTCAGCGGGCAGTTGATGGCGCGAACCAGGCGGCGACAGGCGAGCCGAACCGGGAGCGGAATGCGACGCAGCGCGAGGCAGACGCGATCGCTGATCAGATCTCGGTCCACGGGCCGTAGGAACAGAGCCTTGTCGAGCACAGTCAACGAATCGCCTTGCCCGCGATGCGGCCAGCAGGTGCCGGTAACGACTGCCAATCTCGAGTCCGGCGACCAGCTCGCCGTCGACCGGACGGAGTGCCTGAATTGCGGCGCACATCTCGTGCGCGACATTGACGGGCACGCCGATCGTGGCTGGCGCCTCGCCGAGAACTTAAACGGCTGAGAGCCGATCACTGTGTCGGCGACCCGCGCGGGTAAAGTCGGGAGGCCCGCGAACACGCGCTTAGCTCGAACGGCAGCAGTCCTGTCAGCTGGATGTTGGGCGGTCTGCGAATCGATGGCGTGCTCATCGCGCCTCAGCGGCCTTCTTCGACTTGAACGGGCCAAGGCATTTCCTCTCCGAGCGCAGCTACACGCACGACCTGTCGAGGGTCTTCAGCGGTCGGACCGGACTTGGTTTGGCCAAACGACCATGCCTGGTTCCTCGCGACCGACACGGACTCGCATTTCACCTACGTCGGAGGCAGCCAGAGCCTGATGGCTGATCTAGCCGCCGAGGAGCGATTATCGGCCGAGGTGCTCGATGCCGACGCCCGCCTGGTGCCGGAGGCCGAGTGACGCGGACGCGCGACCAGGCTGCCGCATCTCCAGGCAGCAGTCTGCTCGCGCCAGACGCGTGTTAGTCAACGGGCCGCGCCGGGCTGTCGCCGAGGGCCGTGGCCGGAGGTGGTGCGTGTTGGCTCTAGGGAGTGTGGGGTTCGATCTCGCTCGGTCGCCAGGTCTTGTCGAAGAATGGCGAGAGGGGGTTGTAGAGACGGAGGATGGTGAAGAAGCCCTTGCCTGGGGCGGTTTGGATCCAGTTGTTGGTTTTCCTGCGGGGGCGGTGGGTCCGAGGTAGACATCGCATCGGTTGACCCGTCCGGGTTAGTTTGGACACTGCCTGACTGGCTTCCGATGTCGGGCTTGGGTTGGTCGGTCTGGAGCATCGAGCGCGTCTGGCGGTCGTAGAGCATCACCCACCAGAACCGGCTCTCGGGGATCTCGGGCGGGAGGGCGAGCCGATAGTTGCGGTCACCATCGAGGAACTGGCCGTCGCTGTCGCGCATCGCGATTAGGTATTGCGAGCCGATGCCGGGCAGGCGCATGCACATCGCCGGGGTGATGCCGGTGTGGGGGTAGAAGAACGCGATCCGCGCGTTGAGCTTGCGCGCCCCGTCGCTTTCGCTGGGGATCACGCCCCTCGGGGATGATCTGCGGCGGCGGGTCCAGGAACTCGTAGCCACCCGTGAAGAACATGTTGAACCAGGCCGAGTCGGGGTAGTAGGCGAAACCCTCCGCACGCGGCGCGAACGAAACGGTGCGGGCGGTGGCGTTGCCGACGACGACGGCGTCCTGGAGGATCTTGCGCATCCGATCGTCGGGCGCGAACGGCTTGCCCTTGAAACAACCCCGACCGAGGCGAGCAGCCCCATCGTCTCAGCGCACCCGCCTCGGCAGGCTCCTGCTGCACGAGCTCGTTGACCGTCTCCCAATAGGAGAAATCGTCAATCACGGCGATTCAACGCCGCCGGGCGCAAATCAACCACGGCTTCGCCAGGCCCGGGCACAGGGTCGGGAACGTCATGAATCTCAAACGTCGGAACGTCCCCGAAGGCGACGAGTCTGGCGGCCCTCACCCGCCGCAGGCTATACCAGCGCCGGTCCCCGACTCTGACGCCCGCCTACCGGATGTCGGTCTAAGCGGAAGGGCCGCGACCGAACTCCGCGAGCTGAGTGACGACGTCTGCCAGCGGCTGCGTAGCGTCGATCTCGTGCGTGCACGTCCGACGCAACAGCGGCTCAACCTCTGCCAGGTGGCGCAGCACGAGCTCCCGCTGTGCCGCCGTCTTCCCATACGGGTTGGTCGTGCGTGTCTCGATGCGGCTGAAGAAAATGTTCGCCGGAGCACTCAGCAAGACAACGGCATCGAAGCGGTCGTAGAAGCGACCCTGGTTGGAGACTGTCCCGAGACGTAGAGAGGCGGGCCTTCCTCGCCCGCCAGAAGTTCGGCCATCCGCTCCTCCCGCCACACGTAACCCCTCTCGGCTTCTGACCACTCTGTCCAGTTGCCCACGTCGGTATCGACCGTCTGAAAGCCCAGTAGCCGCAGCCGCTCAAGCGCGCTGGACTTGCCAGTTCCGGACATCCCGGTCACGAGGATCCGCCTCATCATTGGGAGGCTAGGAAAGCAAGCCAAGAGCTTTGGCTTCGCCGCACACCGGGGCTGGTTGTTTCCTAGGAAGGCGCCCCGTTGGCCGTTTGCGACTGATAGGTTGATGGCGATCATGGAGTGGGGTAATCGCTCCGGCCGCGCTCGGATTGTCGCTTTTGGGGTGCTGCTCGCGTTGGTCGTGGCCGGGCTGGCGGGGCCAGCGGCGATTGCGAGCGGTCGTTCGCGCTCGCGAGCGGCGGTGTTGACCGCGGCGATCAAGGGGGTGATGCGCCGGCGTCGATTCCGGGGGCAACCGTCGGCGTGTGGCAGCGGGGCTACGTGCCGTACGTCAAAGCGTTCGGCGTTCGCGACAAGGCGACCGGTCAGCCGATGGGGACCAAGTTGTACATGCGGATCGGCAGCGAGACCAAGCGTTCGTCGGAACCGCCCTGCTGCAACTCGTCGATCGGGGAAAGGTTGCTCTGGACAGTCCCGTCAGCTCATACCTTGCTGGCGTGCCGAACGGGAACGCGATCACCATCCGCGACCTCGCCGACATGCGCAGCGGCCTGTTCAACTACACCAACAACCTCGCCTTTGCCCGTGCATGGTTCGCCGCTCCGCATCGCGCATGGACGCCTCGGCAACTGCTCGCCTACGGCTTCAGCAAGCCGGTCATGTTCGCGCCGGGCACCAGCTATGACTACTCGAACACGAACACGGTGCTGCTCGGCCTCGTGGTGGAGACGGTTTCCCATGAGCCGATCGCCGTGTACATCAAGCGGCACATCCTCAAGCCCGAGCACCTCATGCACACCAGCTTCCCGATGGAGGCCGAGTTCCCGGCTCCCCACGCGCAGGGCTACACCAACAACACCGTCAAATGTCTCGTGTCGGGTGGCCAGGCTTGCCGGAAGATCGTCAACGCCACCAGCTGGAGCCCGTCCTGGGGCTGGGCGGCAGCGGCGATGATCTCAACACTCGGCGATCTCCATCGCTGGGCGCGCGACGTAGCGACCGGCAAGCTACTGACGCCGGCCAGCCAGCAACAGCGCCTTCGCTTCAAGGCCACCGGCGTGCGACAGGTCGGCTATGGCCTCGCGCTCAGCAACAGCAACGGGTGGATCGGTCACACCGGTGGCGTACCGGGCTACCAGAGCCTGACGATCTACCTACCCTCCGAGCGTGCCACGGTCGTGGCGCTCATCAACACCAATATCAATCCGCCGGACGCGCGCACACCGCTGGTGAATCGGCTGGGACAGCGCATCACCAGGATCATCACTCCCGAGCACGTGTACGTACCGTGGTAGCCCACGCGTGACCTGGACGAACGCGCTGCTGGGGCTAGGGTCGCGCCGTGGACGATCCCACTCTCACAGCCGCCTTCGAGGCGTTGCAACGAGCGGAGTTCGCGGCGTTGGTTTGGGATCAACGATGGCGGGTTGTGGCGGTTACCGACGAGCTGCTGACGATTCTCGGCGGCGGCGTCGAGCGTCCTGATCCGCCGCTTGGCGCGCATGTGTTCTCCGCCGAGTGGGTGGAGTTTCAAGCATCTCGGCCGGGCGGGCCGACGTTTGAGAGTCAGCGCGAGGTGTTCGCCGCCATGATCGGTGCGCTGCTCGGGACGACCTCCGGCGGTGAGGCGGAGCTGCGTGGGCTCGTCGACCCGCGCCTGCATGATCTGCTGGAAGGCGTGGAGCCGACGGCCGCGCCGATGATCTGGTCCACGCGCGCACAGGTCAACATCGGCGACCGCACGACCGCGGTGGACGCATACATCGCTCCCCTGCATGACTCCGAGGGGCGCTGGGTTGGCGGGACCACGGTCGCCAAGCCTGGGGTTCCGGGCGCGATCATGAGCATGTTGGCTCTCGGCGACGTCGTGCTGTTCGTCCGGATGCTGCCGTTGATACGGCCGGCGCGGCGACCGTCGGCGATTCTGTTCGCCGACCCTGAGTCCTCTACCGCGCTGGCTCGTCGCCTGTCCACGCAGGCGTACTTCGCGCTGATCCGTCGCCTTGTCGTGCGCGCCGACGAGTCGGTGGTTCGAGCGGGTGGAATTGTCGGCAAGCACGTCGGCGATGGGATCACTGCCTTTTTCCTTGCCGAGCACGCGGGCTCGGAATCACGTGCGGCGCGTGCGTGTATCGACGCGGCACGGAGCATGTGTCGCGACGCGGCCGCCGCGGCCGAGCGCAGCCAGCTCGCCCCCAGCGATGTCGTTCTCCGCTTCGGGCTCCACTCGGGATCCGGGACATATATCGGGCTACTCACCAGCGGCCGTACGGAGGTCGGCGCCTTGGGCGATGAGGTCAACGAAGCCGCGCGAATCGAGGCGTGTGCGAAAGGAGGGCGGAGTTTGGCATCAAAGGACCTGATCGAGCGACTCGATCAGGATGACGCGTGCGCCCTCGAACTCGAACCGGACCGCATCACCTACACCGCGCTCCACGATCTCCCAGGCGTCAGCGAGAAGGCACGCCGCGACGCACCCGCGGTCTCGGTGGCTGACATTTAGTCGGCTCCGAAGCGCGACCTCACGCAAGGCCAACCGGCCTTTCCCCGTGATCGCCGGTCGGTTTCGGCCGTTGAGCCCGAGGGGCCACTGTGACCGACCTGACCACCGCCCTACTCGCCTCGCTCGATGACCAGGCGCTCGAGGCCCTGGCTGCTCGCCTGGCGCCGTTCCTGCCCGCGTCTGAGGCGTCCCAGCCGTGGCTGGACGTGGCCGACGCTGCCGAGTACCTGCGTTGCCCGCGGTCGCGCCTGTACGCGCTGGTGAGCGCCCAGCGCATACCTCACCGCAAGGACGGCTCGCGCCTGCTGTTCTACCGCGCCGAGCTGGATCAGTGGGTGCGCTCGGGTGGAGGCCGCCGGCCATGACGCGTTGCCCAACCGTTGCCCTCTATCCCGCAACCCCGCATGAGGGCAGGGGATCAGGGCGGACCGCTTCCGTGGGCAGGAAGGGCGCGTGGACGGCATGACCCGGCGCGAGCACCCGGACCATGCTGCCGCCAGGCGTGAGGCCGAGGAGGACTACGAGCTCGAGCTGGAGCAGCAGCGCGAGCGTGAGGCCAGGCACACGCCCGCCCCGAGGATGGCTAAGTGGCGACATGAAATCGGAACGGCCCGTTCCATTTCGGATGCGCTCAGAACCTTGCGCCCGCCACCGAAGCCCGGGGCCAGCCATCGGGATGGTGAGCGGTGACGTTCGTGTGGGGGATCGACCCGGCGCTGAGCAAGCTGGCCTTCGCCTTCGCCGACCTCGACTCGGACGCGGCGTCGGCAGCCACGCTCATCACCCGGACCGAGGAGCGGGAGGGATCTCGTCTCGGGGCAACACAACACCGAGAGACAGCCGCAAAAGACCGGAAGATGGACGGACTGGCCGGTGGTCAGGAAGTCCGGTTAGCAGGGCAAACGTCGAACAGCGGCAACCACCGGAAACCCCCGCGCCGCCATGGTAAGGAAGGGGTCGACGGTTCGAGTCCGTCAGAGGGCTCCTCAAACGGCCGTTGCTCGTACGGCGCGGCTGGAACTGGCTGGTGAATCCGAGCGACCCGTCTCGGGTGCCTAAGCGGCGGCTCAGCTCCCAGTCGCGTCTTGCAACCAGATCTCACCGCCCAGTGAGACGGCGGCGTCAACCTCAGAGCGGGCCCGGAGTAGCGCATCGAGCGCGGAGACGAGCCGCCCGATCCCATCGCGGTTGAGCGGGAAGCGCGCGGGCACGCACACCAGGCCATAGGTGTTCGAGCCGCGCCTGAGCGCCTCGGCGAGCAGCGGCCGGAAGTCACCGAGATCGCGCGTCACGATCGCTCTTTGCTCGTCGGGAAGCGAGGCGAAGTGGACGCGGTCAGGGCGCCCTCGCAGGTCGGTGCGCTCGCCGACGGCGACGACGTCGTGGCCGCGCTTGCGCAGCTGCCGGGCGATCTCGGGCGAGAGGTGCTCGTCGAGCACCAGCTTCAAGCAGAGATCGCTTCCTGGGCCGCGCGCCAGGTGCTCTCCTCGCGCTCGTTGAGCGCGCGCACTCGCTCGATCCAGTCGTCAATCTCGTCGCGGTAGGCGCCGTAGTAGCGCAGCGCGCTCTCGATCAGCCGGGGATCAATCTCGAGATAGGCAGCGGTGTCCGCGACGGATCCGCCGTTGTCCTTGGCGACCTCGACGATCTCCCACACGTCCAGGCCGCTTCCGAGCACGGCGGGCCGGCGGCCCAGAGCGCCGTCGACGAAGTGGATGCCCGGGTGCTCGTCCATCATCACGCCCTCTTCGAGGTAGCGCTCGGCGAGCGTAGTGTGCTTCTGACCGAGCAAGCGAGCGCGTTCACGCAGGCGCTCCAGCGTGCGTTTCGACGGCCGCATCGACAACTGTCCGCGCTCACTCTCGGGCGCACACTGCACACAATGTAACACGATGCGTGCGCCGCGACGCTTCCGATCCCTAACCTCTTCCGCCACCTTGAGAGCTCCGCAATTCGTCCAGAGCGGCGTGCGCCGAGCGCAGGACGTGTCGGACCTCCGCGGGCCCGCCGTCGCGGCGGGATGCGATCAGTGGTGTGGTGACGCTATGCCGAAGCTGCCGTCGGGAACCACACCGAGCTGCTGCATCATCGCCAGCATGTCGACGACTCCCCAATGCTCAGCCACGAGTCCATCCTCGTCGAAGCGCATGATGTCGATCAACTGCACGTCGACGTTCTTGCCCGTTGGCGGCATGCCCATCAGCTCACCCTGATGCGTTCCGGTCGCCCTCGCGCGCGTGACGACCTTGTCGCCACTGGCCAGAACATCTTCGGGGTCCAGTCGCAGATCGGGGAAGGCCGCGCGATACATGTGAAAGAACTGCATCACACCTTCTTTTGTGGGCGCGAGGCCGGGGGTTTCCTCGTGCTCGACGAAGTCGTCTGCCAACAAAGCTCCGAAGCCCTCGATATCTCCGGCGTTGAGCAAGTCGTAAAGGCGCCGCTGCGTGGCAGAGTGATCCATCGTCGTCCTTTCGTCGGCTGGGGCCACCTTACCCGCGGTACCAGCGTCGACGCAAGAGGGCCGTCGAGGCCGCTCAGCTTGCCGGCGGGAGAGCATCGCCGCCCTCGAACTCGAACCAGGCCGCATCACCTACGCCGCCCACGACGATCTCCCAGCCGTCAGCGAGAAGGCGCGCCGCGACGCACCCGCCATCGCGGTGGCTGACGTTTAGTCGGCCCTGAAGCGCGATCACACGCACAGCTCGGCGCCGAAACACCGGTGCTCGACGCCGTCGGGTCGAGCGTGGAGTGGAGAAAGACGTGGTTGAATCGCGCCGTGCACGTGTGGAGGAACCGGCGCTGAGGCTTCGCAATCCAGCTACGGCGCTTCGCAACCGACTGCGCTCGATCTCGTTGGCGATCGGCGACGTGCGCGAGCATGTGGGCGCGCTCGAGACTGAGCTCGCGGACCTGCGGCGTGAGAGCAGCAGGCAGCGGGAGATTCTGCTCGCCCTGCGCGACCGCGAGCCGGAGCAGCGCGAACGGCTAGAGCAGCTGCGCCGGTCAGAGGAATATGACTTGGCCTTCACCGAGCCGAGGCCGCTCGTCAGCGTGATCATCCCGACGTACGACAACTACGAGCGGCTCGCCGATCGCTCGATCCCTTCGATCCAGGCGCAGACCTACGGGAACCTCGAGGTCTTGGTGGTTCGCGACGGCGCCCCCGACGAGGCGCGGGAGCTCGTCGCGAGCATCGGCGACTCGAGGATCACCTATTGGAACCGGACCTACCGCGGACCGTACCCCGACGATCCTCGCGACCGATGGCATATCGCCGGGGTGCCGCCGTACAACGAGGCTGCGTGCGTGGCCCGCGGACGATGGATCGCGCATCTCGGCGACGACGACGCGTTTCGCCCTCACCACCTAGAGGTGCTGCTCGACCGCGCACGGCGAGATCGGCTTGAGCTTTGCTACGGGATCTCGAACACCTACCGGCCCGACGGGACAACGGCGCCGCTGGTGGGCCGGTTCCCGCCCGAGTGGGGCCAGTTCTGCTTTCAAGCCACGATCTATCACGCCGGGCTGACGCCGATCTTTCCGGCCGAGATGACCGACGCGCTCTTCGACGTGCCGTGGGATTGGGCCCTGTGTCGTCGGATGATGAGAGCTGGCGTGCGAATGGGAATGATCAATTCGATCGTTGCCGATGGCTACCCGTCGGCGCTGTGGATCGGACGGGAGGGAGCGAGCTCGGTCTGAGCGACCGGGCGAGGGGGCGCGGCACCCTGCCGGACTCCGTGGTGGCTATGCCGCAGTGGGCGGTCCGAACCAGGTGGTCAGCGCTTCAGGAAGCCCCAGGTGGGTGCCCTCTCCCACCCAAGCAACATATCCGTCGGGACGGATCACCACGGCAGTGGGAGCGCTGACCGCGCCAAGTACCGGAAGCTCCCACACGCCGACATATTCAGCGTCGATCGGTTTGACCCGGTCAGCCCATGGAGTGATGTCGAAGCCGCCGGGCTCATCGAGGTTGAGCAGCACCGGCTTGGCGTCGTGCAGGAGCTCGAAGACTCGGAGCGGGCCGTCGGCGGTCACGAGATCCAGATCGGGCACGCGGCGTCCGAGCAGCGGATGCCCCTCACCGAGGTCGTACTGGATGTCCAGCCCGGAAACGAGCCCGGCGATCCGCTTGCGAGGCTCGTCCATGCTCACCAGCTCCGACACGACATCGACCAGGGCCTGGAAGCGCTCGTCCCCGCGTTGGAGCGCGGTCTGAGCCATCGTATGCCGAAGCGCACGGGCAGCGACCGGGTGGCGCTCGGCGTGGTAGGTGTCCAGGAGGCTCTCCGAGGAGGTCCGCTTGACCACCTGAGCCAGCTTCCATCCCAGGTTCACCGCATCCTGCACACCGAGGCTGAGGCCCTGCCCGCCCGCCGGGTAATGCACGTGCGCGGCGTCGCCGGCGAGCAGGACTCGTCCGGTGCGGTAGGCGGCGGCCTGACGTGTCATGTCCGTGAATCTGGAGATCCACGTGGGGCTGTGGATCCCGAAGTCGGTGCCGTACACCGCGATGAGCGCCTGGCTGAGATCGCGCAGGGTGGGCTCGCTGCTCATATGGAGGAGCGTCTGTCAAGTGTGCAGCGTTGAATGTCCCCCTCGGTGCTGTCGTTCGGGGGTTGGTGCGACGGGTTGCTCGGGTGGGGAGACGCCGGGCGAAGTTCTCGACGTCGGTCAGTCTCATATGCGGGGGTTGGCTACCCCAGGTCGCTGGTTTCGTCGCCGGCGGACGCGTGTCTAGGATCGGGCGTGGCCTGGTAAGGGCTGCCCATAGCAGCTTCGCGCGTGCCAGCGGACTTCGGGGCTCGGCGCCTCCCCACCCGAGCGGGGACGGGCTGTCAGGACGGTTTATGCGGCGGTGGCGGCGGCCCAGAGGAAGCAGGCGAGCTCGCGCGCGCATGCGACGGTGATCACGTTGCCGGGTTTGTTGCGTTCCCGCATCCGTTTGTGGATGCGGTAGAGGCGGGTTTGGGCGCGGCGTGCGATCTGCAGGACGTGGTCGGGCAGCCCTTCCTGGCGCTCGTAGAGCGTGCGGCCGATCCTCGGCGGGCGGGCGTAATGCCATGCCGCCTCCACCAGGATCCGCCGGGCGTACTTCGAGCCGGTCTTCGTGATCGACCCATGGTGATCGGACTCGCCGGACTGCTCGCGCGAAGGCACCAGCCCCAGCCACGAGCCGAGCTGCACGGCCCGCTGAAACCGGGTGAAGTCGGCGATCTCGAGCGCGAGGATCAGCGCCGAGAGGGTGTCGATTCCGCGGAACGCGCGCAGCCGGGACACGATCGGCCAGAACTCCGGGTTGGTCGCGACGTGCGAGAGCCGCTCGTCGAGCGCCGCGCGCCGGGCGGTCAGCCCGTCGCACGCGGCGAGGTTGTCGATGAACGCCAGCTCGGTGTTCTGATGCGCGAAGGTCTGCGCGCCCAGCCACTCGCGGTGCACCTTCGTCCACGCCGAGCGGTCCCACGCGCGGCCGTGACGCAGCAGCAGCTTCGAGAGCCGGTGCCGGCAGCGCATCAGATCGACCCTGACCTGCTCGCGCGCCCGCGCGAGATCCCTCGCCGCCTCGCACGTCGCCGAGGGGACTGCGACCGGCGTCAACGCGCCGGCCATCAACTGCCTGAGCAGCAGATCGGTATCGCGACGATCGGACTTGTTGCGGTCCCCCGACGGACGCGGCGTCTTTGACGGCGCGATCACCTGACACTCGATTCCGGCCGCCACCGCCGCCCGGTACAGGCCGAACCCGGTCGGGCCCGCCTCGTAGCAGCAGCGCACCGGCCCAGGCAACCCCGCCAGCCACGCCACGACCGGCTCCACCTGGCCGGTGTCGAATCGTTGACGCGAGAGCTCGCCGGTGATCACGTCCAGCGAGGCCGCGTAGGTCGAGCGCGCGTGGACATCCATCGCGGCCCATGTCATCGTTCCAGTCACGGCCGGACCTCCTTCGTATGGGGTCAGCCGGAGCCACTCTCCGGCCAGTCAAACCCCCGCAAAATGCGACCGAGGTCCGGCCTTCAACGCCTGCGCGAATCATCCTCCATAGCGTCTAGGCCCGAGCTGCTGCTCGGTCACGACGACGCGCACCGTCCTGCCGTAGTGGAGCCTCTGCAGTCCGTGGATGCCGATGGCGTCGTGCCGGATGCCCCGCGGCGGTTCCTCGGTCACCTCGACCTCGGCGATCAGGTTGCTTCTCGTCGGATCCCATCCCGGGAACTCGATGGCGGCTGCTTTACGGATGACGCTGCGTCCTCCGTCGCAGCCGACGAGATACTGCGCCCGGAGCGACTGGCCATCGGACAGCTCGACGTCGACGCCCGTGTCGTCCTGCGCGAAGCCCGTCACCTCACGTCCGTAATCGATCCGCACCGGCAGCTCGGCGATCCAGGCGGCCATGATCCGCTCGATCTCGCTCTGCCAGATTCCAAGCGAGTACGGATGACGTGTCGGGAAGTCGCTCATGTCCAACACGGTCGTGGCGAACGTCGCGACCTGAGCCACCTGACCCTCCGCGAGGAACCGATCAGCGACCCCACGCTGATCCAGCACCTCGATCGTACGCGAGTGAAAACCGCCGGCCCGTGAGCCGACGAGCACGTGATTGGGACGCCGCTCGATGACCGCGACGTCGATCTTCGCCAACGCCAACTCGGCCGCCAGCATCATCCCTGCCGGACCTCCACCGGCGATTACCACGGCATGGTCGGTCATGGCCACGCTCCCATCGGATACGTCGAGAAAGACGCTCGCATTTCGATGCTAGGTGCAGCGCGCCGAAGCCGCGCGTGCTCATCCGTCCATCGGTGTGGCCGCGGATGTCGGGGGCGAGCTGATGATGGGCCATTCTCTCCGGGTCGGCAAGGTAGCCCGCCCCGATCCCGAACCTGAACAGCGGCCCGAGGGCGAGAAGGACACGTCCTCCCATGTCCGAGGATCTTGCCAGACGCGGTTAGCCAGCCTTATGCGAACACGGTCTCTTATGCGAACACGGTCTCGAACGGGACGCCGATGATCTGGAGGCGTCGGGTGAGGCCGCCCAGTGCGAACGCGCGTAGCTCGTCCTCGGAGACGTAGAGAAGTGACGAGGTGTCATCCTCGCCGGGCAGCTTGAGCGATGCGGCGGGGTGCGGTAGTACCTGGCGCAGCACGGTGCGGACGCTGTTCGCCTACTCCGGATGCTCGCGGATGATCTCGCGCAGGAACCAGACTCCGTATCCGACGTGCCGTGTTTCGTCGTGGTGGATCAGGCTGTAGCCCTCGACGAACCCGGGCAGGAGCGTGTGCTAGTTGAGGTAGTCGGTGATGAACTTGAACGAGGTCAGTGTGGCAATGACCTCGTCCTGATAGCGCGCGTGGAGATCTGCCGTCACGCCATCTCAGGCCGGCTTGCGGGCTCGAATGATCGCGGCGGCCGCGTGCGGATGAACGCGGTGGGTCTCGCGGATCTCGACATCATCCAGGCCCGCACTTGTCAGCGCGTCTCCGAACTCATCCTCTGTGAGGGCGCCGGCGATGCAGCCGGTCCAGGCGGCCATGTCGGCGCGCGTCTGCTCGTCCATATCGGGGTCGGCGATGACGTCCGAGACGGCGAAACGCCCTCCCGGACGGAGCACCCGCGCGGTCTCACGCAAGACCTTGGGCTTGTCGCCGGAAAGGTTGATCACGCAGTTCGAGATCACGACGTCGACGCTGTTGTCGGGGAGTGGCAGATCCTCGAGGTAGCCCTTGAGAAACTCGACGTTCTCAATGCCTGCCTGCGTGGCGTTACTGCGGCCGAGTTCAAGCATTTCGTCGGTCATATCCAGCCCTATTGCCCTCCCGGTGGGCCCGACGCGTTTAGCGCTGATCAGTACGTCCGCGCCGGCACCCGAGCCGAGGTCGAGCACCGTTTCACCCTCGTGCAGATCCGCCACGGCTGTCGGGACGCCACACCCGAGCGACGCGCCGATCGCCGCAGCGGTGCCCGCGTCGGTCCGCTCGTCGTCGTAGAGCGCGGAGCCGAATACCTGGGAGCCGTGCTCGTCCGTAACCGAAACATCCGGGCCGCAGTCACATCCGCTCGCCGCCTGTGCTGCAGCGGCGTAGCGCGCGCGGACGATCTCCCGAACATGTTCCTGCTCGGGTTTCGACGTGCCCGCGGCGCACGCCGCAACCTTCGTCGTGACCACAGCATTCGGCCTTGTCTTCCGGCTCGCAGCAGCTGGCCTGGGCCTCCGGGGCGCAGCACGTGGTGTCTAGCTCAGCCATTGGGAGAGCTCCTCGAGAGCGTCGGGGATCACGTAGTAGTACGCCCACAGACCCTCCCGCTCCGAGCCGACGAGGCCGGCTTGGCGAAGCACCTTGAGGTGGTGGGACACCGTGGGCTGCGAGAGGTCGAACAGCGGCACCAGCTCGCACACGCACACCTTGCCGGCGTGCTTGCGCAGCACATCCACGAGTTGCAGGCGGACGGGGTCGCCGAGCGCCTTCGCGACTTGCGCCATCCGCAGCGCCTCGTCGCGCTCAACGTCGGGGTAGACCACCGGCTCGCAGCACGGCTCGCCAGGCGGGCGCTTGGTCTTCGGGGTCAGTTCCAGATCGATCGCCATCTATCTACATATACCGATTGAACTGATGGTTGTCAATCTATAGACTCATCGCGGGTTGTCCGGGAAATCACAGATGCGATCGCTGATCGGGGATCGCGCCCGCGAACTCGCGCACGACAAGATCCACGCGATCCGACCCGACGCGACATCCCATCGCTGGCGGCTCGCGCAACTGCTCCCATCGCTCATTGACGAGCACGGCGAAGTCCCGATCCGCAGCCACATCCTGAGCCTGGCCCACAAGCAGACGCGCGACTGCCTTCGCGAAGAGCAGTGCGCGCTGCTCTGAACGTGCGGGACGCGCGATGACATCATCGCCGCCGCTGCCGCGCAGGCTGCTCGCCGAACTGCTTGGCTCCGCGTTCCTTGCTGCGCTCGTGGTCGGCTCAGGAATCGCAGCCCAACAGCTCTCGCCAGGTAACGTCGGCCTGCAGCTATTCGAGAATGCCGCCGCGACCGCCGCCGGACTGTTCACGATCATCCTCATGTTCGGCCCCGTCTCGGGCGGGCACTTCAACCCCGTCGTGTCGTTCGTCGATGCCCACTTCGGGGGGATCAGCCGGGGCGACGCGCTCGCCTACCTCCCCGCTCAGGTGTTCGGCTGCATCCTCGGCGCGATCGTCGCCAACGTCATGTTCTCGGTCAGCGCAATCAGCATCTCCACCCACCATCGCGCCAGTCCGGCCCATTTCCTCTCGGAGATCATCGCCACCCTGGGCCTACTGCTCGTCATCTTCTCGCTGGCCCGGACCAGACGAACCACGACCATCCCGGCCGCCGTCGGCACCTACATCGGCGCGGCTTACTTCTTCACCAGTTCCGCCAGCTTCGCCAACCCGGCGATTACGATCGGCCGCATGTTCTCGAACACGTTCGCCGGGATCGCGCCGACCTCCGTCCCCTCCTTCATCCTCGCCCAGGCGATCGGGGGAGCCGCTGCCATTCTCGTCCTGCGCACCCTCTATCCAGGCGTCACTCCTGCCGACGCGGCGAGGATCCTCATGCCGCACGAGAGCGACGGACCGTCCGAGAACATCATCGCTGCCGGTTCTCCACAACGCGACACCGCCCCCTGATGGGCACCGTCCTGTTCGTCTGCCGCCAGAACGCCGGACGCTCGCAGATGAGCCAGGCCCTGTTCGAGAAGGTCGCTGCCAGCCGACACGAGGCTCTCTCAGCGGGAACGACCCCGGCCCACCGTGTCCACCCGGAGGTCATCGAGGTCATGAACGAAATCGGCATGGACCTCACCGACCGCACTCCGCAGCTCCTGACCCGCGAGCTGGCAGAACAAGCGGACCTCGTGATCACCATGGGATGCGGCGACGAATGTCCCTACATCCCCGGCAAGAAATACATCGACTGGGACCTAGAAGACCCCGCCGGTCAGCCCGTCGGCAAGGTCCGCGAGATCCGCGATGACATCTCGCAGCGCGTGGAGTCGCTCGTGGCCGAGCTCGACGGGCCACCCCTGTGAGGGCCGCTACGTGGTGGTGCCTATTTCGCGATCGGACCGGCGTTCGCCTCGCCCGCGACCACGCCAAGCCGGGCCGCGGCCGCGGCGGCCTGGCCAACGGGTTGCCGGCGGTGCGCTCGAACAGCTCGTCGGCGTCGAGGCAGGACGACCCGGCGAGCTGACGAACCCCCTCGCGCGAGAGGCCGTCGAGCTCCAGCCGGGTCACACCATTGCTTGGGAGCTCGCCCAGCACCATCCGCAGGGGGTGGTCGCGATGCACCTGGTCACTCCGGTAGCTGATCACCAATAGCAACCCGGATTCGCTCGCCCGGCGGCCGAGCACGCGGAGCACGTCGAGCGTCGCCTCGTCGGCCCACTGCACGTCCTCGAGGATCACCAGCGCCGGCGCAATCGCCCTGAGCGCATCCGCGAGCGCGACCGCGACGTCGAACGGCCTCGCGCCGGCCGCCACGAGCTCGGCCGGCTCGCCCCCCAGCTCGGCCGCGGGCTCGAGCAAGGGTCCCAGCGGCCGTGGCGTGAACAGCGGATCGCAGCTGCCCCACAGCGCCGTCACGCGCCGCCCGAGCTCACCGCGAAATTGGCGCAGCAGCGCCGTCTTGCCGACCCCGGCCTCGCCCAGCACGATCACGACCCCACCCCGGCCCGTGGCGGCCATGTCGGCGGCGAGCCCATAGAGCCCCACCCAGCTCGTCGGAGCGTTCCAGCAATCCCGGTCGATCCACGGCGCAGTCTTACGCCCGGACTGGATACCGCTAATGAGGAGAGTTCCCCATCTTGGTTGCCACCTCGACCTTGCAGTCCGCCGCTCTGTTAGGACCGGAGTTCACGGCGCATGCGCACCGCCGGGCCGAACCGAGTCTGCGCGTCACCGACGAGGTAGAAACCCACCCTTTCGTAGAACTCTTTGGCGGGGCCGGCCGTTACCTCGAGATATTCGGCCCCGTGCCCGGATGCGCGCGCGGCAGCGTCTTCAACCAGCGCTCGTCCGACGCCGGCGTGCATGTGAACCGGTTCGACGAACAAGCCGTCGAGCTCGTGGACCGGACCGTTCGCAGGAACCACGACCGAGAATCCGATCGGCGTCTCTGCGTCGTCGACCGCGACGCGGACCCAGCCGTTGTCGATGAAGGTCTGCGGCAGCTCGATCGCATCGGGGTTGGCAGCGAGTTGGTCGCGGTATGCCTCCCAGACGTCGGAGGATCGGCGCTGCAACGCCTCGAGCCCGGGCGCCTCCTGCGCGGTGGCGTATCGGATCCTGACCACTGCCGCCACGATACGTCCGCGACCCGCGCCGTGCTGATGAGCCAGCATCTCGGGAGCGCGGCCGACGAAGACTGTGGTTAGCGTTCGGTCGAGGCATGGACTCGTTTGAGCGTGTCTTGACTGAACGACTTGACCTGCGCCGTCCGGACCCTTCGCTGGACCTCGACGACCTGTTCGCCATCTTCAGTGACCCGGCGGGATGGTGGTATGAACCAGCCGGTCGCCACACCAGACTGGAGCGGACCCGTGACTGGCTCGCGCGCGCCGCAGCTCGATTCGACACGGATCGACTGAGCTATTGGACCGTACGTCGATCTGACACCGGCGCGATCATCGGCGTCGGCGGCGCTCAGCGCCAGCGGACCGGGGCATGGAACCTCAACTACCGGATCGCCGCGGCAGAGCAGGGGAAGGGGTTCGCCACCGAGTTGGCCCGCGCTGCGTATGCCGCGGCGTCCTCGCTGGACGACAGCGTGGCGTTCATCGCGTGGATCGCACCACGCAACACCCCGTCGCGTAAGGTCGCTGTTCGGCTGGGACTGACGAACCGTGGGCTGGGTGTCGACCCTTCCGACGGTCAGCGTCGCCTGGCATACGCCGACCGGCCGGTCCGCGATCTTGCCGGTGTCGGCGAGACTGATGCCGGCTCCTGACGCGGCTGGGAATACCGGCGTCATGAACTCGCAAGCTCAGCGTCGCTGATCGAAGATCTCGCTCAGGAAGTGCGTGACGGTCCAGGTGGCGACCCGAGCCGTGATGCCCGAGGGGTCGCGCGCGGGATTGAGCTCGACGACATCGAACCCGATCACCCGACCGCGTCTTGCCACCTCGCCCAAGATCGCGCGCAAGTGCCGGTAGCTGAGCCCGCCCGGCTCGTGGAGCGAGTGGCCGGGGGCGACCGAGGAGTCGAGGACATCGAGATCGATCGAGACGTACAGGGCGTCTGCCTCCGGGACGTTCTCGCGCACCACGGTCGTGGCTCCCCGCTCGAGCACGTCAAGGGTGGTCGCCCACCGGCCGCCAAGCTCCCGCATCCCGTCCACCTCCGCCCGGCCAACGTTTCGAATGCCGATCGCTGCGACCGTGCCCACGAACGGCAGCTCTGCCAGCCGGCGCAGCTGGCTCGCGCCGGTCAGTCGTGCGCCATCCAGATCGTCGAAGAAATCGGTGTGAGCGTCGACGTGTACGACGTCGAACTTGCCCAGCGGTTCCAACCCGCGGCCGAGCGGATAGCTGATCGAGTGGTCCCCGCCGATCGCCACGAGCAATGCACCTAGTTCGACGATCGCGCGCGCGGCGCCGGTGATCCGGCCGTAGTTCGCCTCCGTGTCCGAGCCCTGGATCGCTACGTCACCGACGTCCGCCATTGTCACCCCGGCGAGGTAGTCGCGATCGGCCTCGACGTCGTACCAGCCCTCCGCTCCCCGGTCGTCCTCGCCGGCACCCACCGGTGGGTAAAAGAACTGCTCCTGACTCGCTTCGCGGGCCGCAGAGGGCCCGGCCCGCTGGCCTGTCGGGATGGCCGGCTGGGGTGTC
Organism: uncultured Solirubrobacterales bacterium; assembly: GCA_963737535.1. Taxonomy (GTDB): domain Bacteria; phylum Actinomycetota; class Thermoleophilia; order Solirubrobacterales; family Solirubrobacteraceae; genus Palsa-465. Next base: position 95,083 of record CAVTTU010000006.1, on the reverse strand, counting down.
CCCCCGTCGTAGGGGACGCCAAGGAACGCCACCTGGGCATCGAGCAGCTCGAGTTTGTCAAGGCGCGGTACCCCGAAGAACGTCCTCGGCGCGGGATCGATCAGGGCGGCGGTGTGGTTCACGGAAGGAGTCTCGCCTCATGCGGGCAAGTGGCAGCAACACAAGAACTCGTGGCCCGGGGCGTCATGGTAATGGCAACGATCTTCAGATCGATCGCGATAATCAAGTGCCGCACTTGGTTCGGACGTCCGCTATCACACGTCCGCTTTGGCGAGCGATCGAGATCGGGGGCGTGCTGGCCGTGCTTCTAGTCCTCGCGTCGGCGGGCAGCGTGGCCGCGCCGGGCGCCGGCGTGCTTCCGTCGGGGGCGACGCAGTCGGTCACGTGCGCCTCCCCGGCCCTGGGCGGCAATCTCCCGGCCATGGTGTATCTGCCGCCCGGCTACCCTTCGCCGGGTCGCCGGTACCCCGTGATCTACTTCCTGCACGGCTTGCCCGCGGGCCCGTCCGCTTACCGCGGGTTTGCCTTCCTCGCCCACGCCCTGACCGTGGCCAGACGCGCGGCCATCCTGGTCATTCCCCAGGCCGCGCCGAGGCCGAACAGCGACCGCGAGTACCTCGATTGGTCGTCGACCGAGGATTGGCCGCGTGCGATCTCGGACGACCTCACTCGCTGCATCGACAGCCGCTACTACACGATCCGTGGCCGGCGTGGACGGGCGCTCATCGGCGTGTCAGCTGGTGGCTTCGGCGCGCTCAACATCGGGTTGCGTCATCTCGACACGTTCGCCGCCGTGGAGTCGTGGAGCGGCTACTTCGCCGCGACCGACCCCAGCGGCAACCACGTCCTCAAGCTGGGCTCGGCGAAGGCAAATCGAGCTGCGCGGGTGCCGCGCGGCGCCCAGTTGCAACGCGCGCTGTCGCGGTGGCCGTCGCTGGTCGCCTTCTACGTTGGACGGTCGGATCCGCAGTTCTTCACGGCCAACGAGCGATACGCCCGGTCGGTCTCAGCCAGCGGGATTGTCCACGTCTTCCATACGTATCCGGGCGGACACACGCACTCGCTGTGGGCAAGCGAAGCGCCGGCCTGGCTGAGGCTTGCCCTCGATTTCCTCTCGAGTACCCCACCTACCCGGTCCGGTTAGGCGATGAGCAGCAGTCCGAGCGCGAGCGAGGCAACGTCGGCAAGCAGTGCGCTCAAACCGATCAGGTCGAGGTCGCGCCGCACCCAGCCCCACAGCAGTGCCGACTCGAACACCCACACGCTCGCCTCGATGATCACGAGCGCCGGGAAGAAGCCGAGCGGCCCGGCGAGCGCCGGCATGGCGAGCAGGAATGCGAGTGGGTGGCTGACCAGGTTCACGGCAGCTCCCGCGATCAGACCCCGGCGAGTGCGGATGTTCAATCCATGCCGCAAAACGCCGGCGTAGGCCGGCATCTCGATGATGAGAGTCAAGCCCAGGGCTGCCGCATACATGGAGCTATCCCCGTTCGAGGGCTCGGCGACGGCGGTGGCGGCGAAGGAGTGCCACGGCCAGCACCAGCAACAGGACAGCGACGACGATCACGACCACGAGCGCGATGGCGATGCCGCCCGTCGTAACGGGGTGGTAATTGCACTGGTGGTGGGGGCAATCGGCCGGATTCGGCGCGTCGGCGAAGGGAATCGGAAGCGAGAGCAGGGAGGCCAGCAAGGTCATGTCGCGCGCCATTCTCCACAAAAGGCACTCTGGCCGCTACGTCATGACCCTTTCGCCGACGGGGCGGACCACGGGATTCCTGGCACGCGGCGAGGGCGTACCTCTGCGAACTTGACGCCGCCAGATACCATCCATCCGCGCTTCGAGTGTGAGTGCTTGCCCGCGCCGCGAGCAATCGGCCGATCAGTGGGCAGAACCTGTCGATCTGGAGGTGCTCGTGTTCAACACAATTGTCTGGGCCACGGATGGATCGGAGCACGCTGATCAAGCACTGGCAGTCGCCAAGACGCTGGCCCACGAGAACGATGCCGCGCTGGTCGCGGTCCACATCGTGCAGCGCTACGCGACCAAGACGGGGCTGGCGGTGTACGCCGATGAGGATGTCGTCAAGACGAGACTCGAGGAGACGGTCGAACAGCTCTCGAAGGATGGGTACAAGGCCAGTCTCAGGATCATCAACCACATCGGGCCTCAGCCGGCCCACGAGATCGCGGACGTCGCCCGTGACGTGGAAGCGGGACTGATCGTGATGGGCACCCGCGGTCACGGAGCTATCCCCGGGTTGCTCTTGGGCAGCGTGGTGCAACGTCTACTCCACGTCGCGCCGTGTCCGGTGCTGGCCGTTCCGCCTGCAGACTCCCCGTCTGCCCCGGATTGACCCGGCGACCCGTCGGAGTCACTCGACCTGATTCGAAGTGATGCCGTCGGGCAGATAGACCGAGTCCGTCACGTGTCTCGGTTCCCCGTCGCCAACTGCGACGCCGCGTCGCGGGGGATGTAAGGATTTGCCCCCATGATCCAGGTGACCGCGCAGGGAGCGGGCAGGGGAGTTGCCGTGGCTCGCAGCGCCGAGGTGGCTGAGGAGGTTCAGCATGAGTCTTGACGTCCGAGGGGCGCAGGAGGCCCTCTCGCAGTCAGGCCCGTCCGACAGCGACGGTGTCTCCCGCCGGCGGTTTCTCGGTTATCTGATTGCGGCTCCCACCCTGGTCGCGGCTGCCGACCTTCGTGCCGCCGTACCGGCCGACGCGTCGATTCCCACGTTCAGCCGGTCGATGCCTTCGACCTGACCGATCTCCTGACCGATGCTGCGCTGCTCACAGCGACTTCATCACCGTCAAGGTGAATCAGGACGGCACGATCTCGTTTGCGCTGCCACGGGCGGAGGTTGGTCAGGGAATCACGACCGCGGTGGCGATGGTGATTGCCGACGAGATGGATCTACCTCTCGGCAACGTCAACCTGACGCTGTCGGATGCGCGGCCCGAGCTTGTGTTCAACCAGCTGACCGGCGGCTCGACCTCGATTCACTCGCTCTACAACCAGGTGCGCGTGGCCGCCGCCACGGCCAAGGGACAACTGACGCAGTCGGCGGCGAGGGCTCTCGGGACGCCGCCTCCCAGGCTCAAGATCAAGGACGGAGTGATCCTGGCGGCGGACGGGAGAACCATCAGCTACGGGTCGCTGGCGGGACGGGCGGCGGTGTCCAAGACCAGGGCCGTGCTGGCGCAGCTGAAACCTCGGTCGCGATTCAATCTCGTCGGGACGCCGCAACGGAGGATCGATGCCCTTGCCGCCGTCACGGGCCGCAAGAAGTTCGCCATGGATCTCCACGTGCCCGGGGCCATGCCGACGATGGTGTGCCGCCCCCCGACCATCAACGGGAGTGCGCTGTCGGTCAGGAACGCGAAGCGGGTCCGGGCGATGTCGGGCGTCACCGACGTGGCGATGATCCCGCAGACGAAGTTCGTGCCCGGTGGCGTCGCGGTTCGCGCCCGAACGTTCGCCAGTGCATCGATGCGGTGCGCGCGCTCGAGGTGAGCTGGTCGAGCGGCTCGGTGCACGGCAAGTCTGACGCGAACGTGCTGGCGGATCTTCACCACGCGGAGCTGCCGATGACGCCGCGGGTGGGTCCGGCGATCGATCGCCGGTTCACCTTCTACTTCAGAGCCGGGGATCCGCTCGAGACCAATTGTGCGGTCGCCGACGTTCGCGCGGACCGGGCCGAGATCGTCGTGTCTGAAGTCACCCGTCTGGGCCCAAGAGCAGCTTGCCATGATCCTAGGGTTGCCGGTGAGCCGTGTCACCGTCCACGTGACCGAGGGCGGCGGCTCATTCGGTCGCCACCTGTTCGCCGACGCGGCCTTCGAGGCTGCGGCGATCTCGAAGGCCATCGGCAAGCCGGTCAAACTGATGTGGCACCGGACCGACAACTTCCGACAGGGTCGCGTCCACCCGATGTGCACGTCGCGCGTACGCATGACGTATCTGGGCGGCAACGTCCTCGCCTTTGACCAGCGGCACACGAGCGTCGCGACCGATTTCAGTCACGGTCTGGGCGAGTTGCTCTCAGCGACGTTCGCGGATCTTCCGGAAGGTGACTTCCTCGGATACGCCCAGGCCATCGTCACCCTGACCGCCAACGTGCCATACAACTTCGGCGCGGTCACCCAGCTCCTGAATGAGGTCTACAACGACGACGTGACGTTCAACACGTCGAGCGCGCGCAACATCTACAGCCCGGAGGTGACTACGTCCAAGGAGCTGATGGTCGATCAGATGGCGCGCGTGATGCGGCAGGACCCTTACCGCTTCCGGCGCGCGTTCGTCCGCGACAACCGGATGAGGGCGGTTCTCGATGCCGCGGCCAGGGCCGCGAACTGGGGGCGGCCGATGCCGGCCGGCATGGCGCAGGGGATCGGGGTCCACCACGAGTACAAGGGCTACGCCGCGTGCGTGGCCGAGATCGACTGCACCTCGGCCACGGTGCACCGACACGTCAGGGACGGCCACACGGGCCCGCGTGTGACGAAGGTGGTGTTCGCGGTCGACGTCGGTCTGCCGATCAACCCCCTCGGCCTCAAGGCGCAGATGATGGGCGGGATCATGGACGGGATTGCTCAAGCGCTCACCTACAGCCTGCACTTGAAGAACGGCCACTCCCTGGATGGAAGCTGGGACAACGCCTACTACACGCGGGAGTGGAACTCCCCCTTCGACGTGCAGGTGATCGTGATGCCGCCCACGACCAACGACCCGGGCGGCGCCGGTGAGCTCGACGTTGCCGCCTCGATGTCCGCGGTGGCCAACGCCTACGCCCGCGCGACCGGCAGGCTGCCGACCAGCTTCCCAATCAACCACAGCCTCCCACTCGGCTTTACGCCACTGCCCACGGTCCCACCGATACCGCAGTCCCCGACCGACGGTCTGAGCGAGGTGTTCTGATGCCGACTCACAAGTTCATCCTCAACGGTAAGCACGTCACCGTCGAATGCCCGGGCGACGTCCGCCTGCTGTGGGTCTTGCGCGACCTGCTCGGGATCCACGGCCCGAAGTACGGCTGCGGCCTCGACGTGTGCAAGGCCTGCACGTGTCACATCAACGGCAAGGCGTTCAACCCTTGTGCGGTGCCGGTCTCGCGCATCAAGCACACCGACCACATCACGACGATCGAGGGTCTGCCTGCCGCCGTCGGCAAGCAGCTGCACCCGATGCAGGAGGCCTGGCTCGAGATCGACGTCGCTCAGTGCGGTTACTGCCAGCCGGGCCAGATCATGGCTGCGGTGGCGCTGGTCAAGGAGGCCAAGGCGGCGGGTCGCGCGATCACCGACGCCGAGCTCGACACGCTGCGCAACATCTGCCGCAGCGGCACCTATCCGCGCATTCGTGAGGCGATCAAGGCGGCGGCAGGGCACATGTAGCCGGCGCCGCCGCGCGGAGGTGAGCTAACCTCACCGCAACCGCGCCCGGGGCGTGGGCACGGGATCGCAACTGGAGGGGAATCATGGGGCGTTACATCGCTGCTGTTCTGGCAACCGCGCTGCTCCTGGGGGTGCCGACGGCAAGCGCCGGTACGGTCGGCCGCTGGACAAGGATCACCGACCCGACCGGCGGGAACATCGACGAGGTCTCCGTCGCCCGGACCGCGAACGGCGTACTTCACGTCGCCTGGACCCGCCCCACGCCGAGGCATCCGAACTCTGGCCGCGATCTGATCGTGCGGCCCATCAGCATCAAGGGACAGGCCGGGCCACCGGTCGTCCTGGCCTCCAACTGGGCGACGCTCGCCAACCCGGCGATCGTTGTGAGCGGGACTACGGGACTCGATGTTTTCGATGGCGCAACCCGTTCGACCAGTCCCACCGAGTCGATCCGCAACCTGACGATGTTCAGTTCAACCGATGGCGGCGCAACCTGGGGACCGCCGTCGGGTGATCTGACCGCCACCGGTGCCGCCGCGGGCAGCGACATGGCCGCCGCGCTGGGAGCCGGGGGCACACCGTTCGTCGCCTGGGGCAGCTCGAGTTGCCTCTGCGTGCTCCGGGTCACAACCCCGGCGGCGGCAAACGTCAACTTCCAGCAGGGTCTCGGCGACTTCGGCTACGAGCCCGGGATGGCGGTCGACAGGGCGAGCGATGAGGCGGTCGTGGCCTGGTATTCCAACGGCACAGGCCGCAAGGGCGTCTATGCGGCGAAGATCGATCAGTCCTCGGGCGCACGTGTTGGCTCACCGTTGCGGATGCCCGGGACCTCGAACCTGCCGAACGGACCGTTCAGCGGCCGCACGCCGATCGCCGCTCGCCCGGGCGGTGGCGTCTACGTTGCCTACGAGGGCGGTTACCCCACCCAGAGCAAGGTGCTCCTGTGGCGAGTGGGGACGGCCCATTCAACGCTGATGGCCACGCGCTCGACGGGCGTCAGGAGCATAGGTGTCGCGAGCACACCATCGGGCCGTCTGTGGGTGTTCTGGTCCGGTCAGTCGGCATCGGGGAAGACGCTGGCGTTTGCCAAGCGGTCGAATACGCGGGCGAGCGCCTGGGGCAAGACCGTGGACGTCCCGGCTCCGAGCGGCGCCACCGCGTCGTGGAACCTCGTGGGCGACGGCCAGACGGGCCGCCTTGACCTGTTCGGATCATTCTCGCTGCATAACTCGAGCAGCGCCGCCACCTGGCATACACAGCTTCTGCCGGGCCTGTCCTTCCGCGCCGCACCGAACGCGCTTCCGGTCCACACCAGGCACGCCAGGAAGGTCACCTTTGTCGTCACCGACGCCGGGTTGCCGGTCAGCGGCGCTCACGTCCGCGTTGGCAAGGTCACCGGCACCACGAACGGCCAGGGCAAGGTGACGCTGAAGCTTGGCCCGTTCGCGCATAGGACGCACCTCCACGCGAAGGCCAGCCTGCACGGCTATGTCGAGGCGACCCTGGTGCTGAAGGTGAAGTAGTTTCGGCCCGCGCGGTGAGAGCTACGCGAGCGCCTTGGCCTTGATCTGGTCGAACTCGGCCTGGGTGATGGTGCCGCTGTCCAGGAGCTGCTTGGCCTTGTCGATCTCCGCCGCCGCGCCCGCGCCGCCGCCGCCGGCGCCGGCCGTCTTGCGCACGTAATCATCAAACTGCTCCTGGGCGGCCTGAGTGTCCTTGGCCTTTCGCTCCGCCATGCCCGCGTGGTTGGAGATCAGGTAGACCAGGACGCCGAGGAAGGGCAGGATGATCACGAAGATGACCCACGCAGCCTTGGCCCAGCCCGAGATATCGTGGCGGCGAAAGACGTCGATCAGAACGGTGATCGCGATCCAGATCCAGATCACCCACGCGAAGAAGATGATCATCGTCCAAAGGATGTCCAGGAATGGATACGACGTTGCGATGACCACCGCGATCTCCTCCGCTCTGATTCGTTACCCCAGCGGGTTACAGGCTAACGGGGCCCGCGGCGGATCAGACGGCGTGGACGAGGACGTATACGGCGATGAGGGGAACGGCGATAAGCACCGTCCCGATCGCCGTTGCCGCCACAGCGGCACGCGCGCCCCAGCGTCCGAGACGCGCACGCCCGAGGAGCAGCCCGGCCGAGAACCGCGTTGCCAGTGACACACCGGGCTGTGAGACGAGCGCCGCGCCCACGCGCTGCTCCCAGCGGAGGGTCATCTGCGCCGCCTCGCGTCGCGCCCGCAGTCTGTACCAAGAGAGCCGTCGCCTCCGCTCACGCCAGTACGCCAGCGACTGAACCCCGTCGCTGAGATCCGGCGGTGCCTGAAGGCGGCGCAAGAGCCGTTCGTCGTTAGGCGAGTCCGTTCGCATCGAGACCGATTGTGGCAGACAGCGGCGGGGCAGCTTGAGCGCCGCCCTGCGGATGTGTCGACCGCGGGACGCGCTTCGGCAAGCATCCGCGCGATGCCCCAGTCTGTTCTCGTCGTAGGTGCCGGACCGGTGGGTCTCGTCGCGGCAATGTGAGTTCGCGCGCCGCGGCGTGCCGGTCCGCATCATTGACAAGCTCGCCGAACCGATATCCGAGTCGCGCGCGGTCGTCGTGCACGCTCGCAGTCTCGAAGCGCTGGCCCGGATTGGAGTCGTCGATGATGTCATCGCCGTCGGGTGCAAGAGCACCGCCGTCGAGATGTACGCGGACGGCGAACAGATGGCCAGGTTCGCGCTGGATACCTCGACAGCCGTACCCGTTCTGTCACGCTGCCGCAGACCGACACCGAGCGGATCTTGGCCGCGAGGCTGGCGGCGCTGGGCGTCGAGGTCGAACGCAAGCCTTCAACCTGGGCTGGAAACTGGCCCTTGTGTGTCAGGGTCGCGGCAACGACGCCCTGCTCGACAGCTACCACGATGAACGTCACCCCGTCGCCGAGCACGTCATCAAGATCACGACGGGGATGACTCGCGTCAGCACGGTCCACAACACGCTGGCCCGGCGGCTTCGCGACCACGCGGTTCGCAGCGCGTCGGGACTCGCCCCGATCGCCCACGCCCTAGCCGAGGAGACCGAGGAGACGCGCGTGGCCTATCACGACAGCCCGATTGTGCGCGGCTGGCGCGTGGGCCACGGACCGCGTCCGGGCGACACTGCGCCTAGAGCCATCGCCGCCGCCGGCGAGACGTCCACGGTCGACGCGTACTTCAGGGCAATAGGCGACACCGCGTAAGCGGAGTCTTCATCGCTGTCGGCTTCGCCGCAGCCCCTCGAGGCCGCCCTGCAGGAACTCGAGGATCTCGTCGAGAATCGCCATCGCCTGCTCGTGCGAGACCGGCTCGCCGGACTCGGCCTCGAGACGATCGCGCGCCGCGTTGAACGCGGCTGTCACCGACGCTGCGACCAGAGGCGGGCGCACGTCGCCGGGCTCGGCGTCGAGGTCTCTGGCGATCGACTCCGCGATCAGCTGCTCGATCCGCGCCGAGCGGCCGCGTTCGCTCAGGCGCAGGCTCTCGTCCGAGTGGATGATCTTCTTACGCAGCCTGGCGTCCTCGTCCATGGAGACGACCGAGGAGAGGAAGTCACGCAGGGCGTCGACCGTGGTGGCACCCGGCGGCCGCTGCTCGAGCTTCTCCTTGAGCTGCTCGTAGAACATCGGCTCGTCACAGAAGAGGATGTCCTCCTTGCTCTCGAAGTAGGCGAAGATCGTCCGCTTCGAGACGTCGGCCGCGTCGGCGATCTCGGCCAGCGTCGTGTGCTCGTAGCCACGCTCGGCGAACAGCTCGAGCGCAACCCTCGCGATCGTCTCGCGCGTCTGCTGCTTCTTACGTTCCCGGAGCCCCAGCCTGGCGACGGTCGTGTCGCTCGTGTCCATTTGCACGAGCCTATCAGAAAAGCTGCACAACGAGAAATTTTACACTGAGTGTTGACTTAGCGCTGCACCTGGTCTATAACTGCACCGCTTGCAGATTTACTCCTAGTGAAAGCAGGGACCTCTCGTGCTGAAGATCGCCCGCTGGACAATGGCTCATCGCCGCATCGTCGTGCTCGCCTGGATCCTCGCCACCGTCGGGATCCTCGTCGGGTCAAGCGCAGTCGGAAAGAAGACTGCGAGCGACTTCACTCTTCCCGGTACCAACTCGCAGCAGGCCGTCAACCTGTTGAAAAGCCGGTTCTCGTCGCAGGCTGGGGACGCCGACCAGATCGTGTTTCGCGCGCGCAGCGGCCGCCTGACCGACGCGGCTGACCGCGGGACCATCACGTCAACGCTGGCGCGGGTGCAGCGGCTGCCACACGTGAGCAGCGTCGTCAGTCTCTACGCCGGTGGCGCGCAGGCGATCTCCCGCGATGGCACGATCGGCTTCGCCACGGTCGCGTTCGACCAGCGCGCCAACGCGCTCCCCAAAGCCGCCGTGGACAGGGTGATCACGACCGCCCAGTCGGCTCGCTCGGCGCGACTCCAGGTCGAGCTCGGCGGGCAGGCGATCGAACAGGCCCAGCAAGCCTCGCTGGGGTTCGCCACCGTGGTCGGGATCGCGGCGGCGATCATTATTCTGCTGATCAGCTTCGGGTCATTCGCGGCAATGGGCCTGCCGATCGCCACCGCGTTGCTGGGCCTGGGGGCGGGTGTCGGGCTGATCACGCTGGCCAGCCACGTGATCGACATGCCCGACTTCGCTTCGGAGCTGGCGCTGATGATCGGCCTCGGCGTCGGCGTCGACTACGCGCTCTTCATCGTCACGCGGTTCCGCGAGAACTACCACGAGAACGGTGGCAACGTGCAGCAGGCTGTCGAGGCGGCGATCAACACCTCCGGTCGGGCCGTGCTGTTCGCCGGCGCCACCGTGGTGATCGCGCTGCTGGGCATGTTCGCGCTGGGCGTCAACCTGCTCAGCGGGGCGGCCGTGGCCGCGTCGATCGGCGTTGTTCTGGTCCTCACCGCCTCGCTCACGCTGCTGCCCGCGCTGCTCAGCCTCGTCGGGCGTCGCGTCGGCGAGGTAGGTCTGCGCCGCGGCTCCGGCGAGCCGGCATCGGACAGGCCGGGCTTCTGGTTGCGGTGGGTGCGCCGGGTGCAACGGCGACCGGCCCTGACCGCCATCGCCGCGACGGCGGTGATGCTCGTGCTCGCGGCACCGGCCCTGGGCCTGCGGCTCGCCTCCAGCGATGCCGGCAACGACCCGTCGAGTCACACCACCCGGAAGGCCTACGACCTCCTCGCCCAGGGATTCGGTCCCGGCTTCAACGGGCTCGCTGCAGGTGGCCGTGGCGCTCCCCAAAGACGGCGACACCACGGCCCTGAAGCAGCTGAGCGGCGCGCTGAAGACGACGCCCGGAGTCGTCTCGGTGGCTGCCCCGCGAGTGAACGCGAGCCGCGACGCCGCGGCGATCGTCGCCTTCCCCGCCACGTCGCCACAGAGCGCCCAGACCTCGAGTCTGGTCGCCCGCCTGCGTGACAGCGTGATCCCGCCGATCGAGCAGCGCACGGGCGCTCGTGTATACGTAGGCGGAGCCACGGCCTCCCAGGTGGACTTCTCCCACATCCTCGCGAGCAAGCTGCCGCTGTTCATCGCGGTTGTCGTCTCGCTCGCGGCGCTGCTGCTCCTGGTCGTCTTCCGTTCGCTGGTCATCCCGGTGCAGGCTGCGGTCATGAACCTGCTGTCGATCGGAGCATCGCTGGGTGTGGTTCAGCTCGTGTTCCAGCGCGGGTGGTTCAGCGGTCTGTTCGGCGTGCAGTCGGGACCGATCGACGCCTTCATCCCCGTTCTGGCGTTCGCGATCGTGTTCGGCCTGTCCATGGACTACGAGGTGTTCCTCGTCTCGCGCGTGCATGAGGAGTGGCGTGCCCGTGGCGACGCCAGCGCCGCCGTGCGGGAGGGCCTGGCACGGACCGGGCGAGTCATCACCGCCGCCGCCGCCGTTATGGTCGCGGTCTTCGGGGCCTTCGCGATCAGCGGCAACCGCGTGCTCGAGATGTTCGGGCTCGCAATGGCCACGGCTGTGTTCCTCGACGCGATCGTGATCAGGATGCTCCTCCTGCCCGCCGTCCTCGAGTTGCTTGGCCGCACGACCTGGGCCCTGCCGGCGTGGCTGGAACGGCTGCTCCCGCGCGTGGCGATCGAGGCCGAATCGAGCCCCCGACGTCGGCGGGTGCCCGAGCCGGTGTTCGAGGGCAGCACCTCGTGACAGTCGGCGATCCTGGCCGGGTTCAGTCCAGCCGCGGGGCGTTTCGGCGCCCCGCGGCTGCTGGCGCTCTGACCACGAATCCGCGGGCGGAAACGTCACGCTCGCCGTTCGCCAGGCCGCGAGTTTGACGTTCACAGCCGCGGGCGCCGTGAACGTCAGTCTCGCCTCGCGCCGAGGGTCGAGTGTGACGTTGACCGCGCCGCGGCCGCCTGCCGAGCCCAGCCCGCCACGCGGGACTGCTTGACGCCTCAAGCAGTTCGCTACAATACTTGAGGTCTCAAGAGTTCTGTCCGCTCAAGGGAGTTCACGTTGATCGAGACCGATTTCGCCGGGCGTCACCCAGGTCAGGATCGGTCGCGAGATGCATGCGGTGGCTGCGAGGGACGCGCGGGGACGACCGCCGGTGGCCAGCCACGGTGCCCGGAGGGCGTGCCTCGAACCCCGGAGGGCGTGCGCCACCGCTCGGCGGCGACGGCGCGCCGTCGGCTGATCACCGCGGTCGTCCTCGCCACCGCGACGGTTACGCTCGTGTTGGCGGTGCCGCCGCTGCGCGGCGTCGCGGAACAGATCGAGCACATGAGCCTTGGCTGGGTCGCGGTGGCCGTGGCGGTGGAGATCGGCTCGTGCATCGGGTACGTCGTGATCTTCCGCCTGTTCTTTGACCAGGTCCCGGCCGGTCAGGCGCGTGAGCTCGCCTGGACCGAGGAGGCGTCCGGCGCGCTGCTTCCGACCGGCGGCGTCGGGGCGCTGGCCATCGGGGCGTGGTTCCTGCGCCAGGCTGGGATGTCGACCCGGCAGATCATCGAGCGCTCGAGCGCGTTGTTCTTCCTCACCAGCGCGGTCAACGTCGCCGCGCTCGTCGCCGGCGGAACGCTGCTCGCCGCCGGCGTCATGCGCGGACACGACAACGTCGCGCTGGCCTGGTTCCCGGTCCTGCTGGGGGTGGGGGCGACCGCGGTGACGCTCGCCCTGCCCGTCGTGCTGCGGCGCCGGCCGCATCGCAGATGGCCGACGTGGGTTGCCGACCTGGCCGGCGGCATCGACGGCGCGCGTCACGCGCTGCTACGACCCAGCTGGCGGCTGCTCGGAGCGGTCGGCTACCTCGCCCTGGATATTGCCGCGCTCGGCGCGGCGTTCGCGGCCACCGGCCACTCGGTCCCGGTCGACGCGCTCGTGCTCGGTTATGTGATCGGCTACATCGCCAACATGCTCCCGGTGCCCGGCGGCTTCGGAGTGCTCGAGTCTGGTCTGGCCGGGACGCTGATTCTGTATGGGGCGCCGGCGGCGCCGGCGGCCGCCGCGGTTGTCGTCTACCACGCGATTGCGTTCTGGATCCCCAGTCTTGGCGGGCTGCTTGGCTACGCTCGGCTGCGGCGCAGGCCGGCTCTTTCGGCACCGGCGTCGATCGCGGCCATGCCGGAGGCAGAATCGGCGGTGGCGGCGTGACGGATTGGGCCTCCCAGTCGCGATGGTCGGCGGTCTGGTCGGCGATGGACCGGGTCATGTACGACAAGGCGATGAGCCGGCTGCGCGTCAGCCTGATCGCGCTCGCCGTAATCCAGCTCACCCTGATCGCGCGCTTGGCGATCGAGGGGCTGTCCGTCGGCGTCGGCGTCGCCGAACTCCTGGTCGTCCCTCTCCTGGTCGGCTCGTTGTTGCTCTGGCGTCAGGGCCGACGCCTCGGCGCCAGACGGCCCAGGTTGTGACGCCCGCTCAGCGCTGATTCCGTCCGGGGAGCACGCGTGGGCTGTCGCTGATCAGCCCCCGCTCGCGCAGCCCGGTCAGCCCGCGGCCGGAGTAATCGACGTCGGCGAGCGTCGCGTACGAACGCTCGTTCTTGACGGTGAAATGCTGCTCGGCGCTCTCGACCTCGAAGCCGTCGACCTCGAGGTCGAAGCCAGTGTGGCCGGGGTGGAGTTCGAGTGTCAGCTGCCGGTCGAACGGGATGACGAGCGGTGGGGCACTCCCGCCGTGCATGGCCAGCGGTGTGCACAGGAAGGCGTTTACTCCCGATTCCAGCAGCGGCCCCCCGGCGGCCATCGAGTATGCGCTGGACCCGAGCGCCGTGGCGACCACGACCCCGTCGCCGGCCATGCGGACATACAGCTCGCCCTCAACGAATACGTCGACGACCAGCTGGGTGCCTCCTCGCCGGGAGAGGACGAGGTCGTTGATTGCCCAGGCCACCTCAACCCCGGCAGCGGACAGGTGGAGCGCTGGGAGGTGCCACGGCTGCCATTCACCCTCGGCAAAGCGGTCCAGCGCGTCAGGCAGGGCAGTCGTCGGCACGGTCGTGAGCGCTCCCAGGCTGCCGAACGCGACGCCCAGCACCGGCGTCATCGTCCCGGCGGCCGCGTGGAGAGCCTTGAGGACGGTCCCGTCTCCGCCCAGCGCGGCGACCAGATCACAAGCGCTCACGGTCCCGGGTGGCGCCACCTGGGGCTGCTCGCCGGCCGCGATCTGCACGAGCTGGAGTCCATGCGTCTCGGTCCACCGCTCCAGCACCTCGACCCCGGCCTGCACCGGCCGAGTGGGGTGAACGAGGATCCCTACGCGCTCCATCACTCCCTCACGACTTCCTCGGCCGGCTTGTCGTCGCGCAGCCCGAGGAACCGCGGGTGACGCAGCCGCCCGGCTGAGGTCCATTCCGTAAAGCCGATCTGCGCCACCAGCGAGGGTGTCACCCAGCTCACGCGACGCTCCCGAATCGCCGCGGCGTCGACAAAGGGCGACTGCTTCACCTGCAGCGCGCGCAGCTTCTGGCCCAGGGACACCAACAGATCATGATCGAACCCCGTCCCGACCTTGCCCGCGTAGCGGAGCTGTCCATCCTTGAAGTAGCCCAGCAGTAGCGCTCCGAACTCCACGCGCGAGCCGTGCGGCGCCGTGTAGCCGCCGATCACCAGCTCCTGTCCCTGCTCGCACTTGAACTTCAGCCAGTCGCGTGAACGGGTGTCGCTGTAGCGGCTGTCGGCGCGCTTGGCGATCAGCCCCTCCCAGCCGTGCGAACAGGCGTACGCGAAGAACTGCTCGCCCGCCTCGTTACGGTGCGGCGTCAGGCGCACGGGCCCGTTGAACGCCAGCGCCCGGCGCAGCAGTCGCTTGCGCGTGCGGAGCGGCAGCGACCGAAGGTCATACCCGTCGAGCCAGAGCAGATCGAAGACGTAATAGAACACCGGCACGTAGTGCTGGCCGCGCTTCGCCAGGCGCGCGAAGCTCGTCGATGAGCCGTCGAACGCGACGATCTCGCCGTCGGCGGCAAACCGCTCGCCGCGCTCCGCCTCCAGCGCGGACACGAGTTCCGGGTAGCGGTCGTTCAGCGAGAGGTTGTTACGCGAGCGCAGCCGGACGCTGCCGCCTGACGCACGCACCGCGACGCAGCGGATGCCGTCGAGCTTGCGCTCGAAGATCCATTGCGGGTCGCTGAAGCGCTCCTTGGTCAGCGTGGCCCGCATTGCGCTCGATCCGTCGGGCGGCGGGCTCTGGCGGACGGCCACGCGCTCGGAGCTGTCCAACCTGTCCAGCCAGTCGGGCATCGGGGAAACCTACCGTGCGGCCACGGTTGGCTCGCTCGCCGGGGCCGGTTCCTTGAGCTCCGGCGGCACCCAAACGCTGGCCGCACCCGTGGGGAACGTGAAGGCCTCGACCAGCAGCTGTCCGAGCACCAGGGCCGCCAGCAGCGCAACAAACGCCACCGGGGGGATACCGGCCCCGATCGCCGCCAGCGCAATGGCAAGACCCGCGAGCGCGATCCTGCCCTGGAAGGTTGGGTCGCGCGGGGAGGTCCACTCGGCACCGATATGAAACAACGCCAGCGCCAGTGCGAATGCCGCGATGCCACCGGCGAGGGCCCATCGGGTGCCCGCGCCGAATCCAGGATCCGCCGCGTGTGTGATGGCCAGCTTGGTGCCCGCCCCGAAGGCGGCCACCCCGGCGAGCAGCGGAAAGTGGCCATACAGGTAGACGAGGCCGAGCACTCCTCGCCCCAACACCGAGGTATCCGCGAGGTCGAAATAGATCCACCACAGGCACAGCGCGACCACAAAGCAGGCCAGCGCCACCACCCAGGATTGGAAGCTGAACTCAAAGCCGGCTACGCCGGCGACCACGGCGACGACCGACTCGCCGAGGACGATGATGAAGAAGGTGCCGTAGCGGTCGGTGAGGTGCGAGGCGACGATCGGGGCGTCGGCGAGGGCGCGCCAACCCCGCGGCGGGACGGCGAGATCGATCGCCAGCGCGAGTCCCCAGAGGATGATCCGGTACGGCTCGGGCACGAATATCGAGACCACCCAGAGCATGGTCGTCAGCGCGAAGTTGGCGATGTAGAGGTCGACCAGCTTGCGCCCGGGACCGCGAACATGGAGCCGCGCGCGGATGTAGAGCACGACGAGCAGCGAACGTACGACGGCATAGCCCGCCGCGAATCCAGCCGCGCCTCCGTTCCCCTGCACCACGCTGTGAAGGTTCACCGCCACGGCGGCCACGGCGAGCATGGCGCCGCATTTCGCCAGGCGAAAGATCAGGTCGTCGGTGTCGAACCGGTTGGCGTACATCGTGAAGCCGGTCCACGCCCAGCCGACCGCGACGAATAGACCGGCGAACCGCGCAAACGTGGCGGCGGACGGATCGCGCGCCAAACCGGCGGCGAGCTGGCTGACCGCCGCGACGAACACCAGGTCGAAGTAGAGCTCGAACCACGTCGCGTGTCGCTCTCCGGCGGGGTCATCGTTGGTGCGCAGGCGCGGCGGTTCGACGCGGAACGTCGGACCGTGCCCGGATGACCGCGAGCCCGACGCGCCCGGACCACGCGAGGGGCTCCGATGCACGATGCGACTAAACCACGCCGGCGGCGGCGACTCAAGCGTTCCGACCGTCATCGCCGCGGCGGCCGAGGACTCGACGGGTTTCTGAGAAAAGGCGGTTCGGGCGCCAGCGGCACAGTGTCCGCCCGCCGGTCGCGCCATGATTTCAGCCGATGGCGACCGATCACGAGCAGGCGATACTCCCGATCCACGACGCTCCTCGAGCGCAGCGTCTGCTAGCGCTCGAGTTCGGTTCGCGAGCGGAGTTCGAGGATCCAAGCCTCGAGTACCGGCGCCTGTTCGCCGAGTTGCTGGGAACGTTCATGCTCGTGCTGGCGGCCGCCGGAGGCGGTCTGATGCAGGGCAAGGGCCAGATCAGCCTTGCCGCGGCGGTCATCGCGCCCGGACTGATGGTGATGGCCATCATCCTGTTCATGGGCGCGGTGTCGGGCGCGCACCTGAACCCGGCCGTGTCGATGGCCTTCGCCATCCGCGGCGATTTTCCCTGGCGCCGCGTGCCCGGATACATCATGAGCCAGCTCATCGGTGCAACGTTGGCATGCCTGTTTCTGCTGGCGGTGTTCGGCAATGTCGAGCATCTCGGCGCGACGTTGCCCGGCCCGGGGTACCACGACTGGCAGGCCCTGTTGATGGAGATCGCGCTCACCGGCGTGCTCGTCAGCGTGATTCTCGGCACCGCATCGGCGGCGCAGAACGTCGGCACGCTCGGAGCCCTCGGTGTCGGCGGCTACATAGCCCTCGCCGGCCTGTGGTCCGCGCCTGTCAGCGGAACCTCTATGAACCCGGCACGGTCATTCGGCCCGGCGCTGGTCAGCGGCGACTGGAGCTCCTACTGGGTGTACGTCGTCGGCCCGCTGATCGGAATGGCCATTGCCGTTGGCTGCGCCTGGGTCCTTCGCGGTCGCGGCGGCGATCCGATCTCGATCGCGGCCGGGTCCGGGCGACTGGGCGCCGAAGCGCGAGACGCGGCCGCCCGTCTCGCCCACGGCGTCGAAGACCGGATCGAATCCCGTCGCCACCAGTCGACCGAGACGGGCGAGGACACGCCCTCCGATAGCGCCTAACTGATATGGAGAGACGTTTGTCAAGTGGGGAACGTTGATTTCTCGCATTTCGTGCTTGGTGTTGGTTGAGTGTGTGGTCGGCTGGGTGGGTGGCGGTCCGGCAGGCTGTGCGCGACGCGCGGTCAGACTGATATACGCGGGTTTGGGGTGCCGCAGGACCATGGTTCGTCGTGGGGAGCCGCTGTCTAAGATCGGGCGTGGCCAGCCCTGTGGGGCGGGTTGCTCATAGTTAGCTCGCGGGTTCCCCGCGCGTTGCCGGGCCGCCACCGACCCAGCCGACGGGATAGGCGATGTTGGGGTGTGGTTACTCGATTCGGGTGATCGCCCAGCAGAACCCGGCGAGCTCGCGGGCGGCAGCGACCGCGATGATCGTGCGCCGCTTGGCGCGGGCCTCCAGGCGTGTCCAGGTGCGGTGCAGTCGCCGCTGGGCGGACCAGGAGACCGCGATCGCTTCCGGCGGCTGGCTGTCTTGGCGGTCGGTGAGCGCGCGGCCGATGCTCGGCCGCGAGCGGTAGTGCCATGCGGCCTCGACCAGCAGCCGCCGCGCGTGCCCCGACCCGGTCTTGGTGATCGACCCGAGCCGGCGCTGCTGCCCGGTCGTTGACTCCGACGGGACCAGGCCGACGTAGCTCATCAGCCGCCCAGCTTGGGCGAACCGCTCGAAGTCGCCGATCTCGGCGCACAGCCCGACCGCCGAGAGCGTGTCGACGCCCCGCAGGCAGCGCAACCGGGCGACCTGCACCACCCACGGCGAGGCGGGCAGCAGCGCGACGATCTCACGCTCGAGCTGCTCGCGGCGGTGGCAGAGCGCGTCGACCGCGCCACGCGCGTCGAGCAGCGTCGCCTGCGCCGCCGGCCAGTCCAGCGTGATCGTGGCGAGCCAGTCGCGGTGGCGGTGCGTCCACGCCTGCCCGTCATCGAACCGGATCCCGTGACGCAGCAGCAGCTTCGAGAGCCGGTGCCGGCAGCGCATCAGATCCATCCGCACCGCGTCACGCGCGCGGACCAGGTCACGCAGCGCCTCCTCCTCATCGCCGGGAACCCTGACCGCGTGCAGCTTTCCCGCCAACAACAGCCGGACGAGATGCTCAGCGTCACGACGATCGGTCTTGACGCGATCCCCGCTCGCCCTGGGGATCTTGCTCGGTGCCGCGACCACACACTCCACGCCCCGCTTTGAGAGCTCGCGCGCCAACCCATAGCCAGTCGGGCCGGCCTCATACGCCACCCGCACCGGCCGCGGGAGCCCCGCGCAGAACGCGGCCACCTTCGTGTTCTCGCCGCCCATCGCGAACGTCTGCAACTGTCCCGTCTCAGCGTCAAGCACCGCCGCGACGATCTTGGTCGCGTGCACATCCAGACCGACGAGGCTTCTAGCCTTCGCCATGGCTGGTTCCTCCTATACGGTTGTGGGCCGCCGCGCGGGTGGAGCCGCGCGGCATGAATTTCACCCCACGGACGCCGTGGGGGAGCCGGCCCTTTCTACACCGCGGGCCGGACGGACGGTCAATCCATATTGTCTAGCCAAGCGGTCGCGTTCACTAAAAGGGCTAAGAGCTCGTCCCGCTTCTACCGATCATGCATTCGTGCCACACCGCGCGGTGGAGCGAACTCAGAGGTTCTCTCCACGGCGCGAGTTGCTGCGCTTCGATCCGGACGACCGCGGTGGCGCACCGGCGGTCGTGGTGGCGGTCCGGCAAGGGCCATCACCGACTGTCGACGCGGTCGCTCCGGATCGTCGAGTCGTTCTGAAATCGCCGGCCGGCCCTCCCGCCGGCACCCCGCCGCCGCGGCCGTGCGCGAGACTTGGCGGCATGAACGACCAGATCATGCGTATCGCCGCGCTGCTCCACGAGGCCGGCGAGACGCACCACACCGTGTATCGCATCGTCGACGGTGACGATCCCGACTGGGTCTCGTGGTACGCCGATTGGCTGCTGAAGCTTTCCGAGCTGCCCCAGATCCTGGGGGCGACCCCCGTCCGCAGCCACCTCGTCGCCTCGCTGGTCACCCTCGACCGCGACTACACGAAGACCGGTCCAGCGGTTCCGTGGACGGACTGGTACGCGGAGCGGATCTTCGCCGAATTCGCCTCGGGCTCAGATTGACCGGGTTCGAGGTTCCCCGCATTCCCGGGTCCGCCGGCGCGCTGATCTTCGATGGGCAGGGGCGGTTGCTGATTCTCAAGCCCAACTACAAGAAGGGCTGGACGATCCCCGGTGGTCAGATCGAAGCCGACGGTGAATCTCCGTGGGAGGCCTGCCGGCGCGAGACGCGAGAGGAGTGCGGTCTCGAGGTCACGCGGGGACGCCTGGTCTGTGTCGACTTCCTGCGACCGAAACGGAATCGCTCGGGTGGGGTTCGCTTCCTGTTCGACTGCGGCATGTTCACCGACCGGGAGCTGAGCACGATCGCGCTGCAGGACGGCGAGATCGACGCGCACCGCCTCGCCCGGCGAACGGAGGCCAACGAGCTTCTGAGCGGGCCGGTCGGTCGTCGGGTGGCGGCTGCGCTCGCCGCGTCACAGTGCGTGTATCTCGAGGCGGGACGTCCCGTCCCGGGCGTGACGACGTGATGTGCGCTGTCCGTTGCCGGGCAGCTCCAGCCGGCTGAGATGCCCGTCTCGGCCCTGTTGCTGACCCTTGCCGCGGCGATCGTTCACGCCGGCTGGAACCTGCTGCTCGCCGACACACCCGACACGCACAGCGCCAGCGCGGTGGCGATCACCGTCGGCGTCGTCGTCTTCGCGCCGGTCGCGGCAGTGGGCTGGCGCCTCGAGACCGGCGCACTTCCGTACGTGGCCGGCTCCAGCGCGCTGGAGTCGCTGTATCTACTGCTGCTGGCCACCGGCTACACGATTGCCGCGATGAGCTTCGTGTATCCGATCGCGCGTGGCTCGGCGCCCGTCCTGTTGCTCATCGTCAGCGCGCTTGTCCTGCAGACGACGGTGTCACTGCCGGCTGCCCTGGGCGTGCTGCTCGTCGCCGTCGGGATTGTGCTCGTCCGGGGTCTCAGGGGTCCGGCGCGCAGCCGCGACCTTGTGCTGGCGCTCTCGGTTGGCGCATGCATCGCCAGCTACACGCTGGTTGACAAGACGGGCATCAAGCACGGCAACCCGATCTCGTACCTCGAGCTGGTGTTCGGCATCACGGCGGCCGTGTATCTGTCCGGCACCTGGCGCGTCCGAGGACGGGCGGCGCTGCGTGCGGCGATCGGACCACGAACCGTGATCGCCGGCGTGGGGTTCTTTGCCTCCTATGCCCTCACCCTGGCGGCGCTAAGGCTCGCACCCGCGGCCTCGGTGGCCGCGGTGCGCGAGTCAAGCGTGGTGTTCGCCACCGTGGCTCTGGCGATCAGCGGGCGCGAGCACATCCCGCCGCCGCGACTGGCCGGCGCGGTGGTCGTCGTGGCCGGCATCGCCCTGATCTCGCTGAGTTGAGGTCGTGAGTCTTCGGGAACGGCGGGCGGCGAACTAGGTCCGGCTCCAGCCGTCCGCGTTGAGTCCAACGATGGCCTAGATAATCACCAGAAACGTTGGACTCACTCGCAGAGCGCCGCGCGCCGCACCGCATCCAACAACGACATCACCTCGGCGCTGCGGGTGGGGTCGTTGAGCGCGTGTGCGACGTAGGCGCGCGCGGCTGCGCTGCTCTGACGGGCGAGCCCGCCCGGTTCCGCGTCGGGGGCGAGCCCGTCCGGTTCCGCGTCGATGAATTCACTGAGCGCCTGCCCGACCTCGGCCGGCGATTGGCTGGCCGGCGCGTCGGGGCTGGCCACCCACTTGTAGAGGTCGTCCTGGAGTGTTGGCAGCGGGTCGTCCTCGCCGGAGAGGCGGTCTCCCCACTCGCGCGAGAGGTTGGTCATCACGGGCCCAGGCTGGTAGTTGGTCACGCGTACGTTCCACGGGGCCAGCTCCAGCGCGAGCGACTGGCAAGTGGTCTCCAGGGCCGCCTTGGAGGCGATGTAGTACCCCAGACCCGGGGACTCAGCGCCGGCGCGAACACCGTCGAGACGTTGACGATGTGGCCGCCCTGCTGCCGGCGCATGATCGGCAACACGCGCTGGATGAGATCAATCGTGCCGAAGTAATTGGCTTCGAAGTTGATTCGGACGCGATCCAGGTCGAACTGCTCGACGCCGCCGATGAGGCCGTACCCGGCGTTGTTGACGAGCACGTCCAAGCGCGCGTCGGCGTCGAGCACCGCCGCGATCGTGGCGTCCAGCGTGGCCGGCTTGGTCAGATCCAGATCGTGGATGGTCAGGCGCTCTTCGACAGCCTCGCGGAGCTCGGCGTCGTGGGCGTGATCGCGAACCGTGGCGTGCACACGATGACCGCGCCCGGCCAGCCCCCGCGCTGTCGCGAAACCGATGCCCTGCGGGGACGAGCAGCCGGTGATGAGGATCGTCCGGGTCTCGGTCACGCGGCTCGATCCTACTGGCCGCGAGTCGGAGCTAGGCTGACCACGATGGCTTTTGTACCGCCCGCACGCCACCTTCTGCGCGCCAAGGATCTCGCCGACGCGAGGTACTTCGAGCCGCTCGACGTGGATGATCTGGCCCGCGCGGCCGGCCTATCGCAAGCGCACTTCAGCCGCGAGTTCCGCCGCGCGTTTGGCGAGTCACCGCACGCCTATCTGCTCACCCGCCGGCTCGAGCGGGCCGCGGCCCTGCTGCGCGTGACCGATCGGTCGGTGACGGACATCTGCCTCTCGGTCGGCTGTCAGAGCGTCGGTTCGTTCACCACCAGCTTCAGCCGGACCTACGGGATGTCGCCCACCGCGTACCGCTCGCGGTTCCCGCCGGCAGCCGATTACGCGCGCGTCCCCGCCTGCGTGGTCCGCTTCTACGGGCGTCCCCAACGCAGCACGTTTCGAGAAGACAGTCCGGCGAGTGCGCACTAGTGTCGTCACGGTCACGACCACGACCGGAAAGGGAAACGATGTTCAGGCTCGCCAACGCACAGCTGTGGGTCCACGACCAGGAGCAAGCGCTCGAGTTCTACACCAAGAAGCTCGGCATGGAGGTCCGCGCCGACGTCACGCTGCCCGAGATGGGCGACTTCCGCTGGCTGACCGTCGGCCCCGCCGGCCAGCCCGACTTCTCGATCGTCCTCATGGCAATCCCCGGCCCTCCGGTGATGGACCCCGAGACGGCCGAGCAGGTCAGGACGCTCATGGCCAAGGGGTTCGCCGGCACGGTGTTTCTCACCACCGACGACGTCTACGCCGACTATGAGCAGCTCAAGAGCCGCGGCGTCGAGTTTTCCGAGGCCCCGGAGGAGCGGCCCTATGGCATCGACTCGGGCTTCCGCGACCCGTCGGGCAACAGCTTCCGGCTGACGCAGGTGACCGAGATGTCGGCGGCCTGAGGCCGTGGGCCGGCGCCGGTAAACGTGAAACTCGCCGCGCCACCGCCGGCGAGTTTCACGTTGACGGCGCCCACGGCCGTCAACGTGAAGCTCGAGCCCTCGCCCCAACCGAGTTTCACGTTTTCAGGTGCCGGAGCGTCCCGTCAATCCCGACGGCCGCGCAGACGCCGGCCCAGCCCGCAGACGCCCGCCTAACCCGCGTCCGGAGCGCCCGCGTCCGGAGCGCTCGTGCCCGGGCGCCCGCGCTCGGGGCGGCCCCGGAACCGGGTGCCGAGCCGGCCTGGCCGCCGCCGGCCTCCTCGTCCTGCTTTTCCTCGCCGCCCATCTTGTCGATCGCGTCGCCGGCCTTCTGGCCGAACTTGGCGATCTTGTCGGTGTGCTTGCCGCGGGTCTTGCGATCAGCGGCGACGCCCACCGCGTCGACTGCGCCGTGAAGCTGATCCTTGTGCTCGACCACGGCGTCCTGCGCCTGCTTGGCGATGTTCTTGAATTTGTCCCCTAGTCCCATCTCTCTCCTTTGCGGATGAGGCAACTGGCGGAGCTTACCGGTGGCGAGGCGGGTGTTGGCCGTCCTCGGTGAGCCCTTGGCAATCGCTCGCCAGGTGCGGTGGGTCGGTGATTGCGTGCGCTGAGGTGCGGTTTAGGAAAGTGCCGAACGATCTTTAGATCGCCCCTGGCCGGACTAGAATCCGCGACCGGGGGCGTCGGTCGGCGCCAAATGCTCTGTACATCGCTTCACCTGCCTCGCCTGTGGCCGCGAACGATCTGATCGGCTCTCCGGACGATGCCGAGGCGCATCTGGGGAACCTCCCCGTCGCCCTGACCGAGCTGCTGGGGCGTGAAGCTGCGCTCGCGGAGCTGGCGTCGGTCCTGTGGGACACCCGCCTGTTGGCCCTGTGCGGCCCGGGCGGGGCGGGCAAGTCCCGGCTCGCACTGGCTCTGGCCGAGGCGGTCCGCGACGACTTCATCGGCGGCGCCTGGTGGGTCGACCTGTCCTCGACGGTCGAGGGCGATCTAGTGGCGCGAGCGGTGGCGACGGCTCTGCTGCCAAGCACGCCCACCAGCGAGCCGGTGACGGCCATCAGCCGCCAGCTGTCTGACGCCTCGCTCCTGGTCCTCGACAACTGCGAGCAGGTGGTCAGCCAGACGGCGGATCTGGTCGTCGACCTGCTCGTGCGGGCTCCGTCTCTACGGATCGTCGTGACCAGCCGGCAACCGCTGGGGATTCCTGGCGAGCATGTGTGGCGCGTGCCGGGGCTGACCGTCGAGAACGGCCTACCGCCCACCGAGGATGCCGGTCCCGGCGAGGACGGGGCCGCCGTCACCCTGTTCATGCAGCGCGCTCGGGAGGCCAACGCAAACTTCCGCCCCGACGCACCCGGCGCGCGTGATGCCGTCGTCGACATCTGCCGGTGGTTGGACGGCATGCCCCTGGCCATCGAGCTCGCCGCCGCGCGCGTCGCGGTGCTCAACGTCGACCTGATCGCCGGGCGCCTGAGAAGCGATGTCGGCTTCCTGCGCCACGCCCGGCGGGCGGCACCCGGACGGCATCGCACGTTGCAGGACACGCTCGACTGGAGCCATCGCCTGCTGGAGCCTGGGGAACAGCGCTTGTTCCGGCGCCTCGGCGTGTTCCGCGGGAGCTTCTCGCTCGAGGCCGCCGAACGGGTGTGCACGGACGAGCAGACCCCGTCGAGCGAGATTCTCGACCTGCTCAGCGTGCTCGTTGACCGGTCGCTGCTGCACGTGGTCGACAGCCCGGGTCGCCCGCGGTTCCGGCTGCTGGCGACCGTGCGCCAGTACGCGAGGCAGAAGCTCGAGGAGAGCGGCGAGCTCGACGCGGCGCGGGCCCAGCACGCCGACCATTACTACCGGCTCGGACAGCGCGCCGGTGTTGGCCTGGCGGGCCCGGATCAGCTGATGTGGCTCGAGGACCTCGAGCTCGATCACGACAACATCAGCGATGCGCTCGAGTGGCTGTTCGAGCACGCTCCGGTTCGCGCCGCCGAGCTGGCCTTCGCCCTGTGGCCGTTCTCGTACCAGCGCGGCTACTACAACGAGGCGCGAGGGTGGTTCGAGCGTGCGCTGGGGTTGGCGGCCCGGCTGCATGAGCCGGTCATCATCGAGGCGCTCCTGAAGGCCGGCGAGGTCAGCTTCCTGCAGTGCGATTACGCCGTCGCGATCAGCCACCTGGAGCTGGCGTTGGAGCTGATCGGGCCCGATGGTGACCGCCGGGCAGCGGCGACGGCACTCCAGCGGCTCGGCTCGATCGCCCGCGAGCAGGCTCGCTATGAGGAGTCCCAGACTCTGCACAGACGCAGCCTCGAGATCTGGCGGGCGCTGGGCGATGCCGAGGGCGTCGCATCATCCGAGAGCTATCTGGCCTTCGTTGGCTGGCTGGCCGGTGACTTCGCCACCGCTCGTGAGGCCGGCCGGCGAGCGCTGGCCGAGTTTCGAGCCGGCGGGAACCTTCACGAGACGGCGGTGACGCTGGTCAACCTCGGCGCAGGCTCCATCTATGCCGGAGAGCTCGACCGCGCGGAGGCCGATCTGGCGGAGGCCCTGCGGATCTCTCGCCGATTGGGATTCCAGGAGGGTGTCGCTTGGTCGCTCCACGAACTTGCGATCCTGGCGCGGCTGACCCGGCGATCGGACACCGATCCGCAGATCATGCTTCGCGACGCGCTGCTCGTCCACCAGCAGCTGGGCGACCGGTGGCGGATTGCCAGCGTGCTCGAGGAGATCGCCGGGGCGGCCCTCGAGCGTGAGGACGACATTCTCGCCTCGCGGCTCCTGGGATGTGGCGAGGCGCTACGCGAGCAGATCGGCGCCCCGGTTCCACCGGTCGAGCGCCCCGATCGCGAGGCCGCCGTGGCGCGGCTGCGTCGCCGACTCGGCACCGGTGGATTCGCCAGAGCCTGGAACGAGGGTCGCGGCCAACCGCTGGGCCAGGCGATCGACGATGCGGTGGCGGCGATCGACCGGGGACGAAGCGGTGACGAGGCGGCGGTCGGCGGCGGCCTGGCGCCGATCCTCACGCCACGCGAGATGGCCGTCCTCGAGCTGCTCAGCCAGGGCCAGACCAACCGCGAGATCGCCACATCGCTGTTCATCAGCACCAGCACCGCGGGGGTTCACGTCTCCAACATCCTGCGCAAGCTGCGCGCCAAGCGGCGCGTGGACGCGACGACGCGCGCCCACGCGCTGGGCTTGCTGGACGGCTAGAACAACACCCGCGACTCAGGCATCGTTGACGAGGTAGCCGAAGAAGCGGCAATTGGCGCCCGGAGTGTTGATCGCCAGCCCGATCGTCTGGGCGGTGGAGAAGACGGCCAGCGTGCCCTTCGGATCGAAGGCCGCCAGCTCCGCGGAGTTCCCGTCGTCGGGCGTCGAGGAAACCTGCTCGACGACCGTGAACGGGGGATCACCGGCGTTGAGGAGCGTAAGGGGGCCGGGGAGCGAGTCGAGGTTCGTCGACACGAAGCTACCGTTCTCGCTCGTCGTGATGGCGAGCTTGCCATCGGTGTCCGACCCGCTGGCTGCGCATGTCGCGATGAGCTTCATCGGGCCCAGGGCAATGGCGTGCGGGGCGCTTCCCTTATTCATGCCGAAGTGCCAGCGGATCAGCTTCGAGGCCGGAAGATAGGCGCTCGGAGGGGCGCCGCCGAGCTTGGCCGCGTTGGCCGCGGTATCGGCGAGCTTGGCGTGAGGGAGCGTGCCGAGTTTCGACGCCTTGAGCTGCTCGGCGGTGATGCTGTGGTCCTCCAGCCGGTTGGCCGGGATGCTGTGCTTCTTGATCGACGAGCCGTCGATCAGCTTCTTGGCGAAGCTGGCCACGGGCCCGGCAACCGCGGTGCCGGTGAGCGCGACCACCAGTGCGATTACGGCAACGACAAGCGCGGCCGAGGGGCGGCGACGTGGTTTCTCGGACATCAAGACCTCCAGTAAGGGCCGCCCGAACGCGCGCGGTCCCTTGATCGAGCGAGCGGATGGCGCGCAGTCTTATCAACTCGGCCGGAGCTCGGCAACGCTGTCGAAAGCTGAGTTTCGCTAGCTTTGGCGCGGTGACACGCCTGGCGCGGACTCGGGGGACTGCCATTGCGCTGGGCGCGATAGCGCTCGCGTGCGCAGCGTGGCTGGCCATCGCCGCGGGCGCGTCGACGGCCAGCGGGAGTACGACGCCGGTCGCCGTCGTCACGCTGACCGGACAGAGCCGGTCGATCCCGCGCTCGTTCTTCGGGCTCTCGATCGAGGACGAGGAACTGGCCAAGTACGAGGCCGAGGAGCCCCTCTTCGACCTCATGATCTCCCACCTGGCGCCGCTCGACGGCTCGCGGATGCTTCTCCGGCTGGGTGGACGCTCGGCGGACGAGGTGTTCTGGGACACGCCAACCACCGGTCAGCCCCGCTGGGTACGGGACCTCGATCCGGCGTGGATGGATCGGCTGGCCAAGCTCGCCCGCCGCAACAACCTCCGCGTGGAGCTCGACCTGAACATGGCCGTTCACTCCCCGAAGATGGAGACCGCCTTCGCGACGTGCGGCCAAAAAGGCGCTGCCCGGGCGACTGGTCGGCTTCGCGCTCGGAAACGAACCCGACCTGTACCGCCACGAATCATGGCTCGAGAAGGAGCGCGCTCGGAGCACGATCCGCTCGACCCCGCGCCACTGGACCCGTCACTACGCGATCGATCAGTACCGCGCTGAGTACCGCCAGTACGCCAGCTCGGTCCTGAAAGCGGTGCCGGGGATGCCGCTTAGCGCGCCGGAACTGACCTTCCCCAGCCTCGCCTGGCCCGAGGCTCTGGTCAACCTCGGCCGGCTCGCGCCGAGCGCGCTGTCGTTCCACCGCTACGCCACCGCGACGTGCAACCGGTCCGGGCATCCTCCGACCCCGGCCGCGTTCCTGTCAAACCGCTACACGAAGGGCCTGGCCAATACGCTGGGCAACGACATCGCCTTCGCCCAGCAGCAGCGCCTCGAGATGCGCGTGACCGAGATGAACTCGGTCACCTGCGGAGGACGCAAGCACCTGGCTGAGTCGTTCTCCACGTCCCTGTGGGCCCCGGACGCGTTGTTCGAGATGCTCCGGGCGGGCGTGGACGGGGTCAACTGGCACATCCGCCCGACCTACGCCAATGCTCCCTTCCAGTTCGACTCCCACGGCGTCGTACCACTGCCCGAGTTCTACGGCCTCGCCGTGTTCACGAATATGCTCGGGCCCCACGCCGTCCTCGAGCAGACGGCTGTCCAGAGCTCGCCGCAGCAGGTGGCGCTGAAGGCATGGGCCGTGCGCTCGAGCCACGGGCTCCGCGTCCTGCTGATCAACAAGGGCTCCACCGATCTCAGTGCTCGTCTCGAGGTCGGCACCGGGCAGCATCCCGCTCAGATCCGCCGACTCCTCGCACCGACGTTGACCTCCCGGTCGGGCGTCACCTTCGCCGGCCAGTCGATCGGGTCAGATGGGCGCTGGCACGGTCACATCAAGCGGATCACGGTGAATCCCAGTGCGAGCGGAGCCTACGGCGTGAGGATGCCGGCCTACAGCGCCGCCGTCATCGACCTCGGCAGGATCTAGCCTCCGTGGCGCAGGCCCACCCCGGCAGGCCCATCGCCGGGTGTAAAGTTGACGGCCGATCGGCCGTCGGCAAGTGGTGACGAGCGCGGAGCAGAATGGTGGACACGCAGTTGCTGGTGATTGGCGCCGGCCCCTACGCGCTGTCGACCGCAGCGCTGGCGCGCGAGCGCGGAATCGGGACAGTGGTGGTTGGCCGGCCCATGGGCTTCTGGCGGGACAACATGCCCGCGGGGATGTTCCTGCGCTCGGGGCCCGATTGGCACCTCGACGGGGCGGGCATCCACACGCTTGAGGCTTACCTCGAAGAGTGTCGGATCCGGCCCGACGAGGTCGATCCGATCCCGGTGGGGGTGTTTCTGGATTACGCGGACTGGTTTCGTCGCACCAAGCGCGTGGAGGTCCGGGAGGACTTCGTCGAGGCGCTCGTCAAACACGACGGCCACTTTGAGGCCACCCTTCAGAGCGGCGAGCGCGTCCGCGCCGAGGTCGTGGTTGCCGCTCCGGGCGTTGCCCACTACATGAACAGCCCTGACTGGGCGGCCGAGCTGGGGCCCGGGTGCGGAACCCACACGTGCGAGCTGGTGCGGTTCGACGATCTGGCCGGGGCGCGCGTCCTGATCGTGGGCGGCCGGCAGAGTGCCTATGAATGGGCAGCGCTGATCGCCGAGTGCGGGGCGGCCAGCATCGACATCGTCCACCGGCACGACGTGCCGCGCTTTGAGCGCGTGAGCTGGCGGTTCATCGACCGTCACGTCGACCAGACGCTGGCCGTCCCCGGCTACTGGCGCAACCTGCCGCAGTCCGAGCGCGATGCTGTCGACCAGCGGTTCTGGGAGGTGGGCCGCCTGACGCTCGAGTATTGGCTGACCCCACGGCTCCAACGCGAATGCATCACCCGCTGGCCCGGTACCGAGGTCTCGGCGGTCGTCACTGACGGCGACGGGCCAATCCGGGTCGAGCTGTCCAACTCCCACTCGCTGACCGTCGACCGGATCGTGATCGCCTGCGGGTATCGCGTGGATCTGGCCAACGTGCCGTACCTGAGCAGCGTGATCGACCGGGTGCAGCGCACCGGCGGCTTCCCCGTCCTCGACGAGGCCTTCCAGACGACTCTCGACGGGCTCTACGTCACCGGCTACTCGGCGACCCGGGACTTCGGGCCGTTCTTCGGCTTCGTCAAGGGCTCGCCCACCTCCGCCAACCTGATCGTGCGCGACCTGCTGGATCGGGGCTGACGGGATCCGGCGCGCCCAGAGCCGCCCGCGCCCAGAGCCGCCCGCGCCCAAAGCGGCCCGCGCCCAGAGCGGCCCGCGCCGGACAAGTTCCGTGCAGGAAATGTCACAGCAGGGGTAGCTACCTCGTCAGAACCTTTCAGATTTGATGAAAGGAGCGAGAAATGAAGGTCTTTGTTGCCGGCGCTGCCGGAGCGATAGGCAAGCAGTTGGTCCCCCAGTTGATCGCCGCGGGGTACGAGGTGGTGGGCATGACCCGCAGCGACGGCAAGTGCAACATGCTGAGCGAGCTCGGGGCGACGCCGGTGGTGGCCGACGCGCTCGACGCCGACCAGGTTGCGGCTGCAGTGGCACAAGCCCAACCCGACGTGATCGTCCATGAGCTGACCTCGATCAGCGCGCGCGACATGCGTCACTTCGACCGCAGTTTCGCGCTCACCAACCGCCTGCGCACCGAAGGAACCGACCACCTTCTGTCCGCTGCCCGCGCGGCGAATGTTTCCCGGTTCGTGGCCCAGAGCTACGCGAGCTGGCCGTACGCGCGCACGGGTGGAGCGGTGAAGAGCGAGGACGACCAACTCGATCCGACGCCCGCGCGCGAGATGCGAGAGTCGATGGCGGCCATCCGTCATCTCGAGCAGGCGGTCGTCCGTGCCGACTGGACCGAGGGCATCGTCCTGCGCTACGGCGCCTTCTACGGGCCGGGGACGTCCCTTTCGCCCGGGGGCGAGCAGTTCGAGATGGTGCGCAAGCGCAAGTTTCCGGTGGTCGGCGGCGGCCTTGGCGTGTGGTCGTTCGTGCACATCGCCGACGCCGCCCAGGCCACGGTGGCGGCGATCGAGCACGGCCGGCGCGGCATCTACAACGTGGTCGACGACGACCCAGCGCCGGTCAGGGACTGGCTGCCTGCGCTGGCCGAGTCGATCGATGCACCGAAGCCATGGCGCGTGCCGCGATTCGTCGGGCAGCTGATGGCCGGCGAGGCCGTCACGGTGATGATGACCGAGATCCGAGGGGCCTCCAATGCCAAGGCCAAGCGCGAGCTGGGCTGGCAACCGATCCATCCGAGCTGGCGCCAGGGGTTCGCATCATGACCTCGGCGCAAGAGGAAGCGCTGCTCGACGAACTGCGTCCGACGTCCTTCGCCATCGCCTACCGCATGCTCGGCAGCGTGACCGAGTCCGAGGACGTGGTCCAGGAGGCGCTGTTGCGAGTTCACCGCGCGCTCGAGTCCGGCCGGCTCGAGTCGCCGCGGGCATTCGTCGCCACCGTGACCACGCGGCTGGCCATCGACGAGCTGCGTTCGGCGCGGGCGCGGCGGGAGCGCTACGTCGGCGACTGGCTCCCGGAGCCGATCATCACCGACAGCGAGGACGACCCGGCACGCCACGCCGAGATGGCCGATTCGCTGTCGATGGCGATGCTCGTGCTGCTGGAGAGCCTGTCGCCCGAGCAGCGCGCCGTGCTGTTGCTGCGCGACGTCTTCGACTACGACTACGAGGAGATCGCCGGAATCGTGGGCAAGAAGGAGGCCAACGTCAGGCAACTGGCCACGCGAGCCCGGCGCCAGGTCGAGGAGCGACGGCCACGGTTCCAGACCAGTCGCGAGCAGCAGGACGAGCTGGCTCGCCGGTTCTTCGCGGCGGTGCAGGACGGCGACCTCAGCGGCCTCGAGTCGCTGCTAGCCCATGACGTCGTGCTGACCGGGGACGGCGGCGGCAAGGTGCCGGCGCTCGCCCGCGCGCTCCACGGACGCAACCGCGTCGCCCGCACGCTGGTCAACTGGACCAAGGTGGCCAGCCGGGTGCCCGGAGCATCGATACGCCCGGCCGAGGTCAACGGAACCCCCGGGGCCCTGCTGCTCGATGGGGACAATCGGTTGATCGGCGTCTGGTCGCTCGAGATCGCCGAGGGCCAGATCCGCGGCGTTAACTCGATCGTCAACCCGGAGAAGCTGGCCCATCTCGGGCCCCTCGCCGACGTCCGCGCCCTGCTCAGGCGCGGGCGCTCGAGCTAGCCGAGGAAGCGTCGGGGATCGAAGGGCGCAGGGTCGTAGACCGGCGTCTCGCCGGTCATCAGCTGGGCCAGGAGAAGACCCGAAACTGGACCGAGCCCGACGCCCGAGCCCTCGTGACCCGTAGTCAGCCACAGGCCGTCATCCCATGTCCCGATGGCCGGCAGGCTGTCGGGCAGCCACGGCCGAAACCCGCACCAGGCCCGCCGCACCGGCAGGTCGCGCAGGGCCGGGACGAACGTGGCCGCGCGCTGAATCATGGCTCGAGAGACATCGTCGCGCACGGTTGGATCGAAGCCGACGCTCTCACGGCTGGATCCCACCAGCACCTCGTCGCCGTCGAGCGTCTGCTCGATCACGCTGGCGATCGCCAGCGCCGGGCTGGCTCCGGCGGCCGCTTCTCGGTACGAGGCCTCGATCAGCTTGTGCCGGATCAGGTTGGGCGCCGCTGCCAGGGCCACCAGCTGGCCCTTGCGGGGCCTTACCGGCAGGGGCGTCAGCTCGGCCGCCCACGCCCCGGTCGCCACCACGACCTGATCGCAGTTCAGCCGCTCACCGTTGCCCAGTAGGACCCCCTGCCGTTCGACCGCCACGACCTGGTCGCCAAAGCGAGCCGGCACCGAGGCGGCCAGGGCTCGGGACAGCCCGGCGGCGTCAACCTGGAGGTCATCTGGTTCGTGGTGCACGCGCAGGCCGGGGGCCAGCGCGGGCTCGAGCGCCGAGGCCTTGCCGGCGTCGCTGGCGTCGCCGGGGTCGCCGGGGTCGATGACCAGCGCGCCCTTGGCCGTTACGCGTGCGCCTGGAAAGCGCTCCCCCAGCTCGTTCCACAGCGCTCGGCCCAGCACGGCCAGGTCGCGTTCGGGTCCGGGCCGCTTGTCGGCCACGAGGACGTTGCCCTCGCCCCGTCCCGTGGATCCCGCCGCGACGCCCGACCGATCGAGCAACATGACCTCGAGCCCGCGCTCGTGCAGGTAGAACGCCGCCGAGGCGCCGCAGATCCCCGCGCCGACCACGATCGCGTCAGGAACCAGAGATCCTGAACCCTTCCGGAAACGGATCATCCGGATCGAGCCGGTACTCGGCCGTCCCGGTTATCCACGCCCGCCCGGTGATCTCCGGGACCACCGCCGGCCGGTCGCCCACCGTGACCTCCTCGAGCAGCCGACCGGTGAAGCGCGTGCCGATCAGCGACTCGTGGACGAAGGGGGTGCCGAGCGGCAGCGCCCCACGACTCCACAGCGTCGCCATCCGCGCGCTGGTTCCGGTCCCGCACGGCGAGCGGTCGATCCACCCGGGATGGATCGCTGTCGCGCCGCGAGCGTCGGCTCCGTCGCTGGGCGGAGCAGTCCAGATCACATGCCGGCACCCGCGAATGTCGGGATCCTCGGGGTGGATCGGGGTCGGCACGGCGGCCATCAGCTCGAGCCCGGCGGAGATCAGCTCCTCGGCGTGTTCCGGGGCCACCGTGAGCCCGGCCGAGGCGGCGTCGGCGATCGCGTAGAAGTTGCCGCCGAACGCCATGTCGTAGCCGACGCCGTTGACCGTCGCCCCGAGCTCGTGGACGAACGCCGGCACGTTGCGCAGGCTGACCGACCTGGCCTTGCCGTCCTGCACGCGGACGCGGGCCTGCACCAGCCCCGCCGGGACGTCGAGGCGCACGATGGTCTCGGGCTCGGTGACGTCGACCATGCCCATCTCGACCAGCACCGTGGCTACGCCGATGGTTCCGTGGCCGCACATCGGCAGGCAGCCGCTGACCTCGATGAACACGACTCCCCAGTCGGCGTCCTCGCGACACGGCGGCTGGAGGATCGCCCCGGACATCGCCGCGTGGCCCCGCGGCTCGTTCATGAGCAGCCGACGGATTCCGTCCTGCTCGCGCTCGAAGCGCAGCTTGCGCTCGAGCATCGTGGCGCCCGGCAAGCTGCCGACGCCGTCGGTGATCACCCGAGTGGGCATGCCCTCGGTGTGCGAGTCGACGGCCGTAAATGTGCGCGACGAGGGCTCAGCCGTGTCCATCGGCCTGGTAACACTTGCTCATAACTCCTGTCTAGCAGCGTACGCCGGCTGGTGGAGCTCCAACCAGCAACGAGAGGTGGAGAGCATGGGCTTTCACGGAATCATTCCCGCCATCACGACGCCCTTCGGTGCCGATGGCCAAATCGACCACGAGGGCCTGGCGCGCAACGTCGAGTACGTGGTCGAGGCCGGGGTGCACGCAATCGTGGGCAACGGGACGATGGGAGAGTCGGGCAGCTTGAGCCGCGCCGAGCGTGCCGAGGTGCTGCAGACGATCGTCGGCACCGCCGGCGGGCGCGTGCCGGTGATCGCCGGAATCGCGGCTCAGACCCCCGTGATCGCCACCGACTACGTCGCCGACGCCACGCGAGCAGGGGTTTCGGCGATGATGTTGGTGCCGCCGCTGATCTACCGCTGCGACGACGCCGAGCTGTACGCCTACTTCAGTACGGTTGCCGCCGCCGCCGATCTTCCCGTGATGCTCTACAACAACCCGTCGGCGGTCGGGTATGACGTCACGGCCGACAGGATCGTCGGCCTGGCCGAAGAGGTGAGCAGCATCGTGGCGGTGAAGGAATGCTCGGGGGATGTGCGCAGGATCCCGGCGATCCTCCACGATGACCGAGCCCACCTCGACGTGCTCGTCGGTGGCGACGACTGGGCGCTCGAGGGACTGTGCGTCGGGGCCTCGGGCTGGGTGTCGGGCGTCGCCGACGTGGCGCCGGCCGCCTGCGTCGAGCTGTACGAGCTGATTGCGCGCGGCGAGCTGGCCCCCGCTCGCGAGCTCTACCGGCGCATGCTCCCACTGGCCCGGTTTGACATGACGCCCAAGCTCGTCCAGTACTTCAAGGCGGCCCTGGATCAGATCGGCCTCCCCGGCGGGCCGACCCGGCCGCCGAGGCTGCCGCTCACCGAGGCCGAGCAGGACCAGCTCACCGCGGCGGTGGAGCTGGTGGGGTTGTCCGCGGCGGCCCCGTAGCCGCCCGCGACCCAGTATGGTCCGGGTCGTGGCGGCGGTCAGCGCAAGCGGGGTCGTCAAGCGCTTCGAGTCGACGCTGTGCGCTCGACGGTGTGGGCCTGCAGGTCGATGAAGGCGAAGTGCGCGGGTTGCTCGGTCCCAACGGGGCCGGCAAGACGACGCTGTTGCGGATCCTGTTCGGGCTGGTGGCCGCCGATGCCGGTGATGTGACCCTGTTCGGGCGCCCGCTGTCGGATCCCACTGCGCTCGAAGGGGTGGCCGGGTTCGTCGAGGACCCGAGCTTCTATCCATACCTGTCAGGCCGCACCAACCTCGAGCTCATGGCCGAGCTGGACGGGCCTGGAGCTCATGCCCGGATCGATGACGCGCTGGAACAAGTCGGGCTGGCCAAGCGCGGCGACGATCGCCTGAGCGGTTACTCGACCGGCATGAAGCAGCGCCTGGGCATCGCCGCGGCGCTGCTGAGGGCGCCCAAGCTGCTGCTGCTCGACGAGCCCTCCGCCGGCCTCGATCCGGGCGGCGTGCGGGAGATGGGCGAACTCGTCCGGCGCCTGTCGGCCGACGGGTCCGCGGTGCTGCTGAGCAGCCACCAGATCGCCGAGGTCGAGGACGTGTGCGACAGCTTCACCGTGCTCCGGCGCGGCACCGTGGTGTGGGAGGGGACGGCGCTCGAGTTGCGCGCCGCCGCCCCGGCATCCGCGTACGCGCTCGGGACCAGCGATGACCACCGCGCGCTCGAGATTGCCCAGAGCGAGCCCGGGATCGATGCCGTGCCGGCGCGCGGCGGAGGCCTCGCGGTCCGGGTCGCGCGCGACAGTCTCGACGACTTCGTCCTCACCCTGGGCCGGTCCGGCGTGGCGATCCGGCGCCTCGAGCTGCTCGTCAGTCCCCTCGAATCGATGTTCTTCGCCCTCACGGCCGAGCCCGACGCAGAACCCGGCCAACCGATCGAGCTGGCCGAGCGCGTGCTGGCCCAGTCATGAGTGCCACCGGCCTATCGCCCGCGGACGCAGCGGCGTTCCGTGCACCGGCCCGCCGGGCCGGAGGCGTGTGGAACGTGTACCGGGTCGAGCGGCGCAAGCTCGCCTCGCAGCTGGCGGTCCGGCTGCTGGCGCTGGTGTGCGTGCTGGGTCCGTTCCTGTTCGGGGCGATCCTCAAGATCCAGACCGGCACCCCGTCCGACACCCTGTACGGCGGCTGGGTCCACTCCTCGGGCTATGCACTCTCGCTCGTGGTCCTGAGCTTCTCCGGCGCCTGGGGGTTCCCCGTGATCGCCGGCATCGTTGCCGGCGATCTGTTCTCGTCCGAGGATCGCTACGGCACCTGGAAGCTCGTCCTCACCCGATCCTGCACGCGCCGTGACGTTTTCGTGGGCAAGGTGTTGGCGGCGTTCACGTTCGTGATCGGACTGGTCGTCCTGACCGCCGTGGCCAGCCTGCTGGCCGGCGTGATTCTTATCGGCAGCAACTCGCTGGTCAGCCTCAGCGGGACCCTGCTCTCTCCCGGTCACGTCGCGCTCCTGGCCGTGATCAGTTGGCTCCTGTGCATCTTCCCGGCGCTGGCCTTCGCCAGCCTCGCCGTGCTGTTTTCGGTGGCCAGCCGCAACGGCATTGTCGGCGTGATCGGTCCGGCGCTGGTCGCGCTCGCCGTGCAGCTGCTGCTCCTCGTCGGCACCGGGGTGTGGGCGCACATGCTGCTCGTCGGCTCGGCTTTCACTGGCTGGACCGCACTGTTCACCTCCCATCCGTATTACGGCCCGCTGCTGATCGGGGTGCTGGTCAGCATCACTTGGACCGCGGCGTCGCTGGGCGTGGCGTGGACGATCCTCCGCCGGCGCGACTTCGCGGGCGCTCCGGTGAGCCGGCGCCAGGGCTGGGTGGTCCCGGTGCGCGCCTCGGTGGCGATTGCCGCCGTGATCGCTTTCTTTGCCATCGCCAGCAACTGGGGTCCGGCCGGGGTCACCAGCTCGCGCCTGCGCAACAACCTGATCGCCACCTTCCAGAACCTGACCGTTCTCCAGCAGCGTGAGCTCGGGCGCCCCGTGGCTTCCGGGGCCAAGCTCAACATCGTGCTTCCGACCTGCAGCCGCCGGGGAGCGGACCGCGTGGGCCCGGCGACTGGATCTGCACGATCAACGTGCTGATTCCCACCCAGGGCACGCTGCCGCCCGAGCCGACCGCGGTCAGCTACGACCTCAGCGTGCAGTCAAACGGTTGCTACAAGGCGCAGTCACCGCCGGCGTTCATCGGGCAGCAGCTGATGCGCGATGCGAATGGCAAGAACGTCGTCAACCCGCTGTACACGATCTACGGCTGCTTCAACCCGCTGTAGGCCGCGGCAGCCTATTTTCCGGCGGCGCGAGCCTTGGCCGCGATCACGCGGGCCTTGGAGGCGTGGCTGCGCGCCATCGCCGCCCTCATGCGGCCGCGGGCGATATCGGCCAACTGGTCGGGACCGTATTTGCGGCCCTTGACCTTCGCCTCGAGGGCCTCGGCCTGGTTGGCGAACGTCGCCGCCTGACGGAGCAGTGCCTTGACCTCGCGGACCGTCGCCCGGTCTCTGACGTCGGCGACTATCTGTCGCCGCCGATAGTGGCGATTGAGCGGTAGGAGGCGAGGATCTCGTTGAGGCTTTGCTCGATCATCATGATCTGGGCCACGTTCAAGCGGATTGACGAAAACGGTCACGTTGGCTGGTGCAGTGCCGCCGTCGAGATCCGTCGCCTTGTACCTGAAGCTGGCCGTGCCGATGAAGCCAGAACTCGGCGTGTAGGTGAACGAGCCGTTGGGCTTGAGTGAGACCGTTCCGTTACGGACCGAGCCGGAGACGAGGACCGCGCTCAGCGGGTGCTCGCCCTTGTCTCCTCGCAGCACGCCGGGGGCATGGCGGACGAGCTACCGGCCGGGGCTGGGAGATGTACGAGTGGGCGCTTGCGCTCGGGCGCGC
Organism: uncultured Solirubrobacterales bacterium; assembly: GCA_963737535.1. Taxonomy (GTDB): domain Bacteria; phylum Actinomycetota; class Thermoleophilia; order Solirubrobacterales; family Solirubrobacteraceae; genus Palsa-465. The sequence continues at coordinate 57,480 of CAVTTU010000006.1, read as the reverse complement.
ACCGGCCCTGATCGTGAGCGTGAGTTGCTGGGTTGCGTTGGGGGTCTGACCGTTGGCGGCGGTGAGCGTCACCTTATAGGTGCCGTGGGTGCCGGGCTTCGGGGATCCACTGATCTCGGCCCGTGCCGTCGCTTCTTGGCGTGGAAGGCGAGGCCCTTCGGTAGTCCGCTGGCCTTGGTGATCCTGGGCGTCGGTATGCCTGTAGACCTGATCGAGAAGGAGCTGTGCTTGCCCACGGTGAACGTGCCGCGGCGCTCGGCGCTGGTGATATCTGGAGCGACGCCGACGACGGTGATCGTGACCCTTGTCGGCGGCGACATGCCGCCCGATTGATTCTTCGCTCTGATAGGTGAAACTGTCGGTTCCGGCGAAGCCGGGCGCGGGCTTGTAGATGAATGAGCCGTCGTAGTTAGGCTGAAGCTGGCCGCGTGCGACGGCCCCGAGGCGAGGACTGCGCTCAGAGCGTCGGCTCCGGGGGCGCTGGCGAGGACGCCGGGTGCGGGTTGCGTCAGCGTGGCGTCATGCGACGTGGAGAAGGAGTCGGTGTTCGCGCTCGGAGTGAGCACGAAGTTCATCACCTGGTTCTGCTGCGTCGGCGTCATGCAGTTGAGCTCGTTGGTGTCCGCCAGCTGGGCCAGCTCGAGCCGACTTGGAGGCGGCGTCTGCCTTGCTTGGCTGGGCGACGCCGTAGTTCATGATGATCTGGGTCTGGCCGGGCGCGAGGTGGCGTTGTAGCCCCCAGAACGGGTTGTCGTCGCCGTTTTGGAAATGCAGGCCGGTCAGCCCGGCGGGTGCTCCAACGCCGCCGAAAACATGACCGAGGCGGGGGTCCGTGCTGACGTAGCCCGAGTAGTTCTGGAATGTCGCCGCCCACCCTGTCCGACGTCGTCGGCGTCGTGTTCCCCGAGGAGTCGTCGGTGATGACCGTATTGTTGTCGGAGCCGAGGTTGTTCGCGATGGTCAAGAGCGTGGCGTCGGCCGTCGTGCTCCCCGGGTTGTGCACGATGTCGAGCCAGCGCGCGAAGCTGTCGTTGTCCGGGACGAAGACCTCGCGCGAGACGGTGAGGCCGTTGATCGTCTGGTCGTTGAAGTCGAACTCCCGATCGACTGGGGCAGTTCGGATCCGGCGTGGCGGGACCGTTCTTGTTGTAGATGCCGAAGTTGGCGTTGCCCGTTTCGCACGTCGTTCCACGTTGTTGTCGATGGAGATGCAGAGCGTCTCGTAGCCGTCGTAAGCGTCGTTCAGCGTCTCGGGGGTGGTACCGCCGGCGCTCGTCGTTGCCGGAACGGCGTGCGTGTAGCCGGCCTCGCTCATCGCCGCGCTGGCGCTCGAGCTCGTGCTGAAGGTGATGTTGTCGTTGAGGACCCGCTTCAGGCCCGAGCCATCGATGAGGGCGTGGGAGCCGGTGGAGTCGGGCGTGGCGTTGCCATCGCCCCCGATCGAGGCGGCGCTCAGTCGCTTGACGCCGATCCACTTGCCGGCCGCGTCCTTGGTTCCGCGCGTCGCCGCCGCCCGAGCTGTCGCCGCGGATCTGGCTTGCGCTCAGTGATCGAGCCCTGGCCGAAATCCGGAAGCGGTGTTGCGGCGCTGGCCGGCTCCGATCGGCCACGACACCGGCTGCGGGGACGAGCAGCGCGGCTGCCACGCCGAGCCTGGCCGCGTGCCGGCGCGCACGGCTGGCCCATACGCCTGCCGGCGTGAGCACCGGGATCAGGGGACAGGATGTGGTCCCAGTACCACCGGGCCAGGGACGCGCCCGGCATCGAGTGGCGCGCCGACCGCTCGCGAATTCGACGTCGGCGCCGCCGAGCTGCCAGGCCACGGCCCTGGCCGTCAACAGCCGGCGCGGTAGATCGCGGGCGCGGTGCTCGATGACGAGCAGCGACGGACACGCGATCCCGCCGTTCACGGGCCGCGCTTCCCGGGTTCCAGGCCATCACGCCATCGAGTTCTCGGGCCGCGGCGGCGATCCAGCCGGGGCGCGCGGCCGGGCCGCGCCCCGAAATATGCCACCGGCATCCCGCCGGCCATCTCCTGGCGCAGTCTCTCCGAAGCCGTTCCGCACACACGCGGCGGCGGTGGTGACGCGCGGCGTGGAGATCGATGGTCACCGTGGCCAGGCTCGCCGCGTGGAGCATCGGAACGGTCCTCGCCAACAGCTTGCTGTCGGGGCTCGCCGACCGACCACGACCCCAGCCAGCAGCATGGCTGGGGGTCACGATCTCGACGATGCCGCTGCCCACGCCCGCAACCTATCAGCGGCCCTCGGGGAGTCGAGGCTTGTAGCTTCTGAGCAGCTTGGCCACCGCCGGATCTGCCAGGAAGAGACTTCGCCGGGCTAGGTTCCGGACGCATGCGGGACGGTCACGAGCTCCTGGACGTCCTCGCCGGCGAAGGCCACGGCGGCGGCGGAGCGGACGCCGGGCAATACGGTGAGCGCCTGGATGTCCGATGAACCTCCGAGAATGTGAGCGAATGCTCGATCTCCCCGGTGGCCAGACCGATCACGAAGATCCCGCACCGACTCTGGCTCTCGTCCGGCAGCCGTTCGGCGAGCGGGAGCCCGGCGAAATTCTCATTTCGCTGCGGACCGGACACGCCGTCGATCGCGTGCTCGCCGTGCAGCGCGAGGCCGCGCGTGAACCCGGGCGCCGTCGCCACGGTCGTCATACTGCCGTCGTCGAGGTCGACCGTGACAAGCTCCCCGCGGCCTCCGTTGCAAAGCCACAGCACGCCGTCGCGAACGATCGGCGAATTCGGCATCGATAGTCCAGTGGCGATCACATCGCCTGCTGGTACGGACAGCACAACGCCGCCGTCATGCTGCTGCTCGCGCCACCCGCCGGGACTGTCGTTGGTGCTCGCGCTAGTGACCACGGCCGGGCGACCCTCTTCGAGCGCGAGGCCACTCAGGTGGCATCGCTCCTCGGGCGCCAGGCTCGAGATGAACGGCGGCGGCCCAGACGGGTTCGAAGCTCAGTCGCGGGCTTGGACTGCTCAGACACGAGAACAGGCCGTTGACAAACACGATCGACCGTCGCCGTGGCCGCGAGGTCGCGAACCAGCAGGGTCCCGGTCGTCCACGCGGTCTGGGGCAGGTAGAGGCGATCGTGGCCGGCGTCGGTGGTCTGTCCGGGCGGCAGCGCGTTCTCCAACCGCCAGATCTGATACCGGGTGGCCAGCAGGAGCGTGTCCGCGCCGACCGCCGTCAGCCCCATGCACAGGCCGTAGACGCAACCGGTCACGGCGGGGAGACCTCCGGCATCGACGCCGACCAGGAACAGGCTGTTGGCCTTGGTGATCGCGATGGTGAGTCGCTCGGCGACCAGCCACCCGGCGAGATCGCCCGTCCCCCGCGTCTCGTCGAACGCGAGCCTGATCAGTTCGAAGTCGTTCATCGCCCGGACGACGCCATGCCGGTGGCCATCGAGCTCGAGTCGTAGAAGACGAGATGCTCGATCTCGTCGCTGAGGAGGCCCAGCGCCGCTGGACGCCGGGCCCCAGGGAGGGCGATCACATCGAACAGCTCGTGCATTGGTCCGTCGACCAGCAGCCACTCGACGATCTGCCCGGTGTTCAAGGAGATGACGAAGATCCCCAGCTTCGGTTCGGTTCGGGCGCGAGCCAGCGCGTCGTCGAGCGGCAGGCCCGAGTACAGCCCGCCACCTCGAAACTTCGACGAGCCGACCACGGCGTAGTCGCCGGTGAAGGTCAGGCCGCGGACGAAACCCGGGGCAAAGGCCAGCGGCTCGAACCGACCGTGGTTAAGGTCGACGCGGCCGAATTCACCCGTGCCGGCATTGGTGAGCCACAGCTCTTCTCGGTACACACGGGGCGAGTGGGGCATCGACAGGCCGGCGCATACCACCTCGCCGGAGGCGATGTCGGTGATCACTCCCCCGCCGGCACGATGGCGGCGCCAAGAGTCGAGTTCACTGGTACGGCTGACGCTGGTCACGTACGTGGGGCGGCCGGCCACTATGGCCACGCCGTTGAGGTGACAGCAGTCGCCCTGAGTGCGCCGTGTCTGAAACGGCGGCCACCACAGCGGCTCGAAGCTGTAGCGATCGCTGACCGTGGCCAGGCAACCGAAGCGGGTATTGACGAAGATGACCCTCCCGCCTCCGTCGGTGGCGACGTCGTGACAGTTGAGATACCCGGTGGTCCAGACCCGTCGGGGAATGAACAGGCGATCGAACCCATCGTGCCGCGCGCCGGGCCGCAGCGCGTTCTCGAGTTGCCACAGCTGGTAGCGCGTCCCCAGTATATCGTGCCTGACCCGGGCGACGCCAGTCCCATGCACTTGTTGAACGTTCGCTCGAACGCCGATAGACCGCCCTCGTCGTCGAGTCCGATCAGAAACAGCTTGGCCGGCGGGATGGCGAAGGCCAGGCTGACGCCCTCTTCGGCCAGCCACCGCTCGAGGCCCGGCGAGTAGGTGATCTCTAGTTCGCCGCCGCCCTCGCTCACCGAGCGGAGGATAACCCTGGTGAAATACATGACATGAATCAGCCGCCCCATGATCTCGGAGACCCCACCTTCGCGGCATGCCTGGCCTACCTGCTCGAGCGCGATGTCGGTGAGCTGCCGGTGCCGCCGGCCGCGGACCCGAGGTCGGGCTGGCGGGTGTGGCTGGCGGCCCAGGGCCTGGGTCTGGTTCCGATCGCCGACCCCGCGGCGTTCAGCTGGCCGGGCTTCTGGATCGCCGCGATCGGTCGCCCGGCACGCTGGGTGGTGATGTTCGGCGTCCCGTCGGGTCCGGTGTTCGATCCAGCCGGCCTTCCGGTGCAAGCCGCGGACCTGGTGCAGGTCGGCTACGTGGTGTCGTCGCTCGAGGTCGTGCCCTCGCGACTGCCGGCGTCGCAGCGACTCGGCGTCGGTCGGGTCGAGGGCATATACGTGGCGCCCAGCGCCACCGCCGCGATGGAGTCGGTGAGCGAGGCGCGCGCCACCGCTGATGGCCTCGTCGGCGACCGGTATGGCGCGGGGGAGGGGACCTTCTCCGATGGGCAGTCCCCCGGCTCGGCCCTGACGCTGGTCGAGTCTGAGGCGCTGGCCGCCGTGCACCTGGCCGACGGCAGCCTGCTTGCGCCGGCGCAGGCGCGGCGCAACGTCGTCACGCACGGAATCTCGCTCAACGACCTCGTCGGCCGGCATTTCCGGGTCGGTGAGCTCGAGTGCTACGGGCAGCGGCTGTGTGAGCCGTGCGCCCATTGGCAACGCCTCACCCAGCCCGGCGTGCTCAGGGGGTTCGTCCACCGCGGAGGTCTGCGCGCCGACATCCTCGGCCCCGGCGTGATCCGCGTCGGTGATCCCGTCACGCCGGCCTAGGCTCAACTCACGTTCGCCTCATACACGGGGCCTAGCGTCGCTCGGGAACGTGAGCGACGCAACCATGCTGAAGCGGTATGGCGGGTGGGCGGTGGCGCTTGGGTTGGCGGTCGTCTCGACCGCGTTCGTCGCCTGGACGCGGATGCAACCCGAGTACGACGCCTACGGGTGGCTGGTCTGGGGCCGGCAGGCGCTGCACGGGAATCTCAACACCAACGGCGCGCCGTCGTGGAAACCGCTGACCTTCCTGTTCACGTTTCCCTACGCTCTGGCTGGGAGCGCCCAACCGTGGTTGTGGATGGTCACGGCGGTGGCGGCAGCACTGGGCGCATCCGTGTTTGCCGCCCGGATTGCCTTTCGCCTGAGCGGTCCCTGCCCTGGCCGGCCCTACGCGCCCTTCATCGCCGCCGCGTTCGCAGCCCTTGGCGTGCTGGGCATCGGCGGCTACTGGCCGCAGATCCTGATCTCCAGCTCGGACCCGATGATCGTCGCGCTGTGTCTGGCCGCGATCGACTGCCACCTCCGCGGACGGCGGCGGCTGGCTCTCGTGGCGCTCGTGCTGGCGGCCCTGGGCCGGCCCGAGGCGTGGCTGTTCACGGGCCTGTACGGCGCATGGGTGTGGCGCGCGGATCCCAGCGCCCGGACCCTTGTCGTGGCCGGGCTGGCGCTGGTGCCGGCGCTGTGGTTCGGCATCTCCGCCCTCACCGCGAAGAGCTGGCTGCACGCGGGCGATCTCGCCCTCAACAACGCGACGGCGCTGCGGGGGGACGCGATCTCCGGCGTGCTCGATCGTTTCAACGGGCTGTACGAGCTGCCGATGAAGCTGGCCGCCGCCGTCGGGCTGGGGTTCGCGATCGCCCGCCGTGATCGAGCCGTGCTGGTGCTCGCGGCGGCCGCCGTCGCCTGGGTGGCGGTCGAGATCGCGTTCGCCTTCCACGGCTGGCCGGCGCAGGCCCGCTACCTGTTGGAGCCGGCAGCCGTACTCGTGGTGGTCGCCGGCACCGGCGTCGCTCGCCTGATCGCCGCCGTCCCCGCACCGGCCGCACCGCTGCGCTGGGCCGGGGTGGTGCCGGTGGTGATCCTGCTCGCCGCGCTGGTCCCGGTGGTCCACGATCGGATCAGCGTTGCCCGCGCGGCCATCGATCAGCGCCGCCACGCGGGCATCCTGATCAGCCGCCTGGAGGACCTGATCGACGAGGTCGGAGGCGCTGCGCGGATCCGTGCCTGCGGCCAGCCGACCTCGCTGGTCGGCTACCAGAGCACGCTCGCCTTCGACCTCGGCATGAACGTCGGATACGTCGGCCACAAGCCCGGTAAGGCGATCCATCAGGGCGAACCGATCGTGCTGTTCAAGCCCCACGACCTCGGCTGGGAGGTCCGCCCGATTCACATGTTGTCCCGAGATCGCGCGGCCTGCGATCGGCTCAGGGCCGACAGCCCGTTTGGCCAGCCCTCTGGGGCAACCCGGCAAACCTGATTTGAGCGCCGGGAGGCGCTGGACTCGGGCGCCCGAGGCTTGTGTTAGCGTCGCCGCCTCGGGTGAGCGATACGACGATCTCAGCGCCTCCCGGCGGCCACGCCGCAGGGGCGTCGCGCGCGCACACTCGAGGGCCGCTTCGCGATCTGCTCTCGAGGTACGTGTGGTGGGTGGTCGCGGCCGTCCTTCTGATCGTCTCGATCCTGTTCGTCGTCCTGACCCGGATGCGTCCCGAGTACGACGCGTATGGATGGCTGGTGTGGGGCCGCCAGGCACTGCACGGCAACCTCAACACAGACGGTGCCCCGTCATGGAAGCCGCTGACCTTTCTGTTCACCTTCCCCTACGCGCTGGCCGGCGACGGACAGCCGTTTCTGTGGATGGTCACCGCGGTGGCCGGGGCCCTGGCCGGGTCCGTGTTCGCAGCTCGTCTTGCCTTTCGGCTCACGGGGCCCTGTCCCGGGCGTGGCTACGCGCCGTACGTGGCCGGAGCCTTCGCCGGACTGGGACTGCTGGGGATCAGCCTGTACTGGCGCCTGATCCTCATCTCCAACTCGGATCTGATGGTTCTGTCGTTCTGCCTGGCGGCGATCGACTTTCATCTCTCGGACCGGCCCCGGCTCGCCTTCTCGATGCTGGTGCTGGCGTCACTCGGGCGGCCCGAGGCATGGCTGTTCATGGGCCTCTACGGCGTGTGGGCGTGGCGTGCGCGCCCCCAGGCGCGGGCGCTTGTGGTGGGTGGGTTCGTGCTCATCCCGGCGCTGTGGTTCGGGGTCTCGGCGCTCACGGCCAAGAGTTGGTTCCGGGCCGGGGACCTGGCTCTGAACTCGGTGAACGTCATCCACGGAAACAAGATCACCGGGGTCATTGGCCGCTTCTTCGGCCTCTATGAGCTGCCGATGTGGCTCGCGGCGTTGGTCGGGCTCGGGTTCGCGATCGCCCGCCGCGAGCGCGCGGTGCTCGGGATGGCCATCGCCGCCGTCACCTGGGTGGTGATCGAGATCGCATTGGCGCTCCACGGGTGGTCGGGGGTGCCGCGCTATCTGATCGAGCCGGCGGCCGTGATGGTGGTGATAGCCGGCACCGGCGTCGGACGCCTGCTCGCGCTGGCTCCCGAGGCCAGCCCTCCGCTCCGCTGGGCGGGCACCGCACTGGTGCTGGTCCTCCTGGTCAGCCTGCTCCCCGCCGGTCGCGATCGGGCGCGCGTAGCTCGCGACGAGGTCAACCAGCGCCGGCAGGCCGGCACCCAGATCGATCGCCTGCACGATGTGATCGACCGCGACGGCGGGCCCGGGAAGATCCTCGCCTGCGGCCAGCCCGTGTCGGTCGTGGGCTTCCAGAGCACGCTGGCGTGGGAGGTCGGCCTGAACGTGGGCAATGTCGGCTACAAGCCGGGGCGCTCGATCCACAGCGGCAAGCCGATCGTCCTGTTCAAGCCCGCCGGGCTCGGCTGGCACGTGCGAGCGATCCACTCGCTGCCCAGCGCGCGCGCCGCGTGCGCGGCGCTCAAGGCTGATACCGCGACCGGCTGACTGATATGGCCACCGGCTGAGGCAGGTCAATCGCCGGTCGGCGACTGTCCGACCAGCACAGCGAGGTCACGCCGGCTCCAGCTCACGCGCGCCTTCAGTCCGGCGTCCTGGAGCCACCCAAGCTGGTCGGCGATCGTGTTCGGCATGTCGTAGCCGTCATCGATCGGCGTCACCGCGTCGGCTGGGTCGGTGGGGACGATCACGTCGGCGATGACCGCGCGACCCCCTGGCGCGAGGACTCCGGACGCGCGGGCGAACAGATCGGCCTTGCCCGCGGCGTCCAGGTGATGGATGGCCAGTGCGGAGACAACGACGTCGAAGGGTCCGGCCGGCAGCGCGTCCTCGAGTCGGCCCTCGCGCAGCTCGACCCGCTCGCCCGGGAGCGTGCTCCTGGCCCAGGCGAGCATCTCGCTGCTGGCGTCGATACCGATCAGGCGTGCCGTCGGATTGGCGGCCAGCACCCGCCGCGCGGTCTCCCCGGTGCCGGTGCCGAGTTCGAGTACGCGCTGCGCCCCGGTCCCGACCGCGGCCGCCGTCTCGTTCTGGAGCTGGCTCGTAGTCGGGCACCTCCTCGTGCATGAGCGACAGATAACTCGCCGGATCCCAGTGAAATTGCGCCACGATCCACACGCTATCGAGCCGGACTCTCCGGACGTGGCGGCCTTCGTTAGGCTCGCGTCGTGCGCGTTCAGTGCTGATCGGCCGCTGGCTCTCGCGCCGGCGACGGTGCTCGATTACCGCGAGCTGGCCCGGCGAAGGCTTCCACGCCAGCTATTCGACTACATGGACGGAGGCGCTTACGAGGAGAACACGCTGCGGGCCAACGTAAGCGACCTCGAGCGCTTGCTGCTTCGACAGATCGTGATGCGCGACGTCTCGATCCGCGACCCGGCGGTGGAGGTGCTCGGTCAGCAGCTTGCGTTGCCGGTCATCCTGGCACCGGTTGGCCTGGGCGGCATGTTCGCGCCACGCGCGGAGGTACAAGCTGCGCGGGCTGCGCAGGTGGCGGGTGTGCCGTTCGTGGAGTCGACTGTCTCGATCTGCAGCATCGAGGAGGTGGCCCGGGCGACATCCAGTCCGCCGTGGTTTCAGCTCTACGTGATGCGCGACCGCAGCTATGCGGAGGAGCTGATGTCGCGGGCGCAAGCGGTCGGGTCGTCCGTCTTGGTCTTGACGATTGACCTTGCCGTGGTTGGAGCCCGCCATCGCGACGTCCGCAACGCCGTCGTGGGTGACCCTTCCGTCTTGGCCAAAGTCGTTCGCGGGCTCGACCTGGTGGCGCATCCGCGCTGGTTTCGAGATGTTGCGCTCGGAGGTAGACCGCTGACCTTCGGCAACTTGGAGAACGCGGTCCCGGGAGCCAGCTCCCCAGCTGCGTTTCGGGACTGGGTCGATGGTCAGTTCGATCCGAGCGTGACCTGGGACGACGTCGCCTGGGTGCGCAAGAACTGGAGCGGCCGGCTCGTGGTGAAAGGCGTGCTCGATCCAGAGGATGCTCGCCGCGCCGTCGACGTCGGCGTCGACGGCGTGGTCGTGTCCAACCACGGCGGGCGCCAGCTCGACTCCGTGCCCTCAACTGCGCGTGCGCTACCGGACATCGCCGACGCAGTCGGGAACCAGCTCGAGGTGCTGGTCGATGGCGGCATACGGAGCGGGCTTGACGTAGTCAAGATGGTTGCGCTGGGCGCCCGCGCGGTCCTGATCGGGCGCGCATGGGCGTGGGCCGTCGCCGCACGCGGCGAAGCGGGTGTACGTCACATTCTCGAGGTCATCAAGGCCGATATCGACGTGGCACTGGGTCTCACCGGGCACACGGCCTTCATCGATATCGACCAGACGGCGCTCTACGACGGGGGCGTGCCGGCGCCGTCGTTGGAGGGTGCGCCATAGCGGACCGCCGCGCTCTCGCGCGCGAGATGTACCGGGCCTTCGCCGCGGGTGATCGCCCGACGGTCGAGCGCCTGCTGGCCGACGACCTCACCTTCTCGAGCCCCCTGGATGTGGGACTCGATCGGGACGGTTTCTTCGCGCGGTGCTGGCCCGGCGCCGGTCGCGGAACCAGTTACGAGTTCGTGCGGATGATCGACTCGGGCGACGAGGTGATCGTGACCTACGAGCTGACACAGCCCGACGGGCATCGCGGCCGGAACACCGAGGTCCTGACGTTCACGGGTGATCAGATCTCCGCCGCTGAGGTGTACTTCGGCTGGAATCTCGAGTGAACCTCGGGGCTCGGCAGGAGGCGCTGGTTAGCCTCGCGCCCCCTCGGCGAGGACCGACTCGATGAACGGGCCCTTCGCGTTGGCGTAGTGGTTGATGTCGGGCCAGTCACGCTGGGCCAGCTCGCGCTTGAGCCGCTCGTATCCCGCCGGCGCTCGGGCGAGTCGCGCAGCCGGTCGCGGAAGATCAGGTAGCGGTCGACCTCGCTGTCGCCGTCGGCCCACACATGGACCTGGACGTCGCGGGCCGGGGTGCGAAACATGCGGTGTTCAGCCTCGCGCACCCGCAGCTCGTAGCCCGCGGCCTCGAGGGCGGGTGCAATCAGCTCGTCGGCCTCGGGGTCGGACACGGTGACGAGCACGTCGACGATCGGCTTGGCCGCCAGCCCCGGCACCGAGGTCGACCCGATGTGCTCGATGCGGACGGCCGCGCCGCCCATGGCCGCGCGGATCCGGTCACGCTCGTGCAGGAAACGGCGCGGCCAGGCGGGGTCATAGTCGGCGATCACGACCTGCCTGCGCTCGGGGCCGCCGATCAGGACGCCGTCCAGATATGAATCGAGCCGTCCTCGTCCACGCGCGGTCAGGCGAGCGTCAAGCGCCGCGCATCCGAGAGGCGCCAGCACACGGCGCCAATCGCCGCGGCACTGACCAGCACCGCCGGCCAGGCGCCGATGACCAGTCCGAGGACGTGAGATAGCGCGAACGCCAGGAGCCCGGCGCCGGTCAGGATCGCGGCCGTGCGACGGCCGTCGCGGCGGCGCCAGACAGCGATGCAGACGATCGCGAAGGCGAGCAGCACCAGGCCGCCCAGGGGTCGGGAGCCGGTGGCCACGGCGACGGCATAGCCGGCGATCAGGCCGGCGGCGGCAATCGGGGCGGTGGGAAGGTTCATGTGGGTAGCGATTATGGCTGGCCCGGCGTCGCGCCGCCGGTCCGGCGGCCGCGCGCTCACAGCGACCGGGCGCTCCGGCGGCAAGAAGCGTCACCCGCCGATGTCTGCGGTTGCGCCACCACCGCGGCGAAGAACTGGGCCGCGTCCGCCCAGCAGCCGGCGGTGCCGCCCCGCCCGGCTCGCGAGGCAGCAGTGCGTCGAGCGCCGTGCGCCGGGGATGGGCCAGCATCAGTCGCCGGGAGCGGGACGATGACGCCGATCCTGCTGCTCGCCGGCGCGGTGGCATGGATGGTGCGCTCGGAGCGCCGGCGGGCCGAGAGGGAGCCGACGCCGCGGTAGGCCCCCCTCCCAACCTCTAAGCTCCGCCCGGCTATGAGCCTGGCCGCTGCTGGCACGCGCGAACGCGTCGGACCGCCGGTCACCGCCGGCGCCCGGCCGGAGCTGACCGACCTGATCATCGTCGCGGCGCTGACCGTGGTCGTCTTCGTGCTGCGTGTCACCCAGATTCACCAGAGCCTGCTCGAGGACGAGGTATTCACCTACCACGACGTCGTTCAGCACAGCTTCTCGTCGTTGCTGAGCGGCGTGTACACCGGCGGCGAGAACTCTCCGCCGCTCTTCTTCCTGCTCGCCTGGCTATCGGCCAAGCTCGGCGACCCCAGCGTGTGGATCCGCTTGCCCTCGATCGTCTTCAGCACGGCGACTGTGCCCGTGGTCTACCTACTCGGGCGCCAGGCGGTTGGGCGCGCTACGGGACTGGTGGGCGCGGCGGTCGTCACGCTGAGCCCGTTCGCGGTCTATTACGGCGTCGAGGCGCGCCCGTACGCGACGATGGCCTTCTTCGTCGCGCTGTCCACGCTGGCGCTGTTGAAGGCGCTCGACACTCGCTCGCTGGGCTGGTGGCTCGTCTACTCGCTGGCCGCCGCCGGGGCGGCCTACACCCATTACACGTGCGTCTTTGTGCTCGCCGTCCAGGCGATCTGGTCGCTGTGGGTGAGCCGTGACCGGATTCGCGACCCTCTGCTGGCCAATCTGCTGGTCGTCCTCCTGTACGTGCCTTGGATGCCGCATGTGCGGGGCAAATCGCTGCACGCCATCCAACAGCTCGAACCCCTGACGGCGTCCGCCGTGGTGAAGGATGTGATCCGGTTTATCCCCGGTTACCCCTATGCCAGTCTCCGGGGCATCCCGACCCTGGCCGGACTGACGGCCATCGGCATCTGTGTGCTGATCGCGATCGCGGGTGCGATCTGGCGGGGCTGGCGCCGGCAACCCAGCGACCAAGCGCGCACGCGCCTGCCACTGCTCGTCGCCCTGGCCGTGGCAACGCCGATCGGCCTGCTCCTCTACAGCATTCTGGTCACCGACCTGTGGCTGGCGCGCGGCCTGTATGCGTCGATCCCCGCCACCGCGCTGGTGATGGGGGCGCTGCTGGTCCGGTTGCCCCGGCCGCTTGCCGCGCTGACCGTGGCCGTGCTGCTAGTGACGCTCTTGGCAGGCTCGATCCGCGCCATCTCGCCCGACTACGTGCGCACTCCCTTCCGGGCGATGGCGGTTTACCTCGACGCCCACGCCGCACCTCGCGATCCCGTCGTCTACGACACGCCATACGGAGGTCCGGCGATTTCCGCGCAGATGCACAAACCGCATCTCGTGCTGCATCGCCGCTGTCCGTGCGGGCCGTGTCCGGCGGGCACCTGACCGCGTTCGTCGTCGAGGACGACTACGTCGCTGGCGTTTTCCACGTCACCGGAGCCCCGCCGGTCCCGCACTTCCAGCCCGTTGGCCACATCCATTATCGAGGGGTCACCCCGACCGACCTCTGGGTGTATCGCCAGGTGGGCTAGATGGTTGGTTCCGAATTGACGTGCCCGCGGGGGTGTGCACGACCAAGCCGGGCGGTGGACGCGGACGAAGCCGGTAGCAGCGCTACCGGCGAGGACGTGGGTGCCGATCCGGCGCCGCGTCGTGCGCGCCATCCGTGGGTGCGGAAAAGGGTCAGGCAGCCGACGCACCGGTCGCGCCAGCGGGGCGATGTCCCGGCCGAGTCGACGGCGGCCGCGTCGCAGTCGGCGAGCACGAACGCCGCGCGCGAATGCTGCAGGATGGCGCGCCGCAGAGCCGCACCCGAACGCCCCCGACGAGGGGATTGAAGACGCTTGGTCGGCGAGGAGATTGGCGGCGGCCCCCACCAATCGTGCCCGGCGAACACCTGGCGATCGGTGAACGCCGGGACCGACATCGACAGGAACCACGGCGCCAGCACACCGCCGGCGCGGGGCGCGCGATCGAGGTAGGCCAGCGCACTGGCCTGATTGTCGGTGAGGCGTAGGAGCTGTAGCGACAGCTGTCCGGTCAGCGTGTTGCGAAACGCGCCGTAGGCGTCGTGGCCCTCGTTGATCGCCGCCGGCACGGTGAACACGGCAATCGCTGCGACGGCGGCGGCCGCGCCGCGGCAAGCGGCACGTGGAGCCGAGCGCGCACGCGCTCCCAGCCGCGGACCGCCAGGACGCCGAGCGGCAGCGTGACGCCGGCCAGCGCGTGTGGCGAGGTGTTGGGCCCGAGGAGGTACACGGCTGCGCACGCCACCGGCCACAGCAACAGCATCCACTCGCCCTCGTCGCGCGGCCGGCGCACGCCGCAGGCCGCCACGACGACCAGCGCGCCAAAGCCGGCCACCAGCGCCCACACGGGCGCGAGCGTGTTGGTGGCGAGCTCGCTCTGGAAAGCGTGCCAGGAGCTGTCGGCGTGGGCGAGGATCTCGGTGTAGATCGAGCGGGAGCACCGTCGCCGCGACGGGCACCGCGAGGACCAGGTAGCGACGTCGCGGTGGCGCCAACGCGAACACCCCGGCGAGGACGAGGAGCAGGGTCAGCCCCTGCCAGGGATGCAGCCAGGAGACGGTCGCGCCCGCGAGTGCAGCCGCCGTGATCAGCCGGCGAGAGCGGCGCCGGCCGGGTGCGGTGGACAGCAGTCGCTCGGCCGCGAGCAGGAAGATCGGCATCGCCCCGATGGCAATCGCAGCGTGGGCGAAGCCCCACAGCTGGAGGGCGGCGTCGGCATCGGTGGTGGTGCGCAGCAGATCGAACCGGTGCGCGCCCGACAGGTGTCCCGTCCAGACCGCAATTGCATAAACGGGGCTGTGGTAGAAGAGGACCAGGATCAGCGCCGCCGCCTGTTGCCAGCGGCCGCTCAGCATCCGGCTCACGTACGCGGCGCAGCCCACGGCTAGTACCACAAGCGCCACCGGGAGCCAGAGCAGGTACGCGAGCTGGATGCTCAGGCCGGCCCACCACAGCGCGCCGGAGATCAGGTACATGGGCTGCACGTAGTCGTGCGGACTCGGGGCGATCTGCCACAGGTTGGCGGCCAGCAGATGGCTCCCCTCGTCGCGGATCCAGGCCAGGTATTGGAACTGATCGAAGAAGTCGGTTCCGTATGTGCCGGTCATCACCCCGCCGTGGCCGGTGACGTGGATGACCGCGACCACGAGCGGGGCAAAGGCCCAGATCGCGAGCACGGCGAAGATCGCGGCGTGGCTGCGGATCAGCCGACCGCTGGCAGCGAGCCACCCGTCGGCCACGAGCTAACCGGTCACGGCCGGCGCGGGCTCGGACGCCCAGCGGCGGATCTCATGGCGGGCGATCGTCATCTTGTGGACCTCGTCGGGGCCGTCGGCGAGGCGCAGCGTGCGCAGATGGGCGTACATCGAGGCCAGCGGGAAGTCATCGGAGACGCCGCCGCCGCCGTGGACCTGGATCGCGCGGTCGATCGACCTTCAGCGCCATGTTCGGGGCGGCGACCTTGATGCCGCGATCTCCGTGCGCGCGTGCTTGTTGCCGACGGTGTCCATCAGCCACGCGGCCTTGAGCGTCAGCAGCCGCGCCATCTCGATCTCGATGCGCGACTCGGCGATCCAGTCCTGGATGTTCGCGCGCGTGGCGACCGGCGCGCCGAACGTCACCCGCGAGGCGGCGCGCGGCGCACATCAGCTCGAGCGCCCGCTCGGCCGCGCCGATCGCGCGCATGCAGTGGTGGATGCGGCCCGGGCCGAGCCGGGCCTGCGAGATCGCGAAGCCGTCGCCCTCGTCGCCGATCAGGTTCGCGGCGGGGACGCGGACGTCCTCGAAGTCACCTCGGCGTGGCCCTCCTGGTCGATGTAGCCGAACACCGGCAGGTTGCGCATCGACCGTCACCCCGGGCGTGTCGAGCGGCACGAGGATCATCGACTGCTGGCGGTAGCGGCGGCCCTTCGGGATCCGTCTTGCCCATCACGATCATGATCCGGCAGCGCTCGCGCATGAGCCCCGAGGTCCACCACTTGCGACCGTTCAGGACGTACTCGTCGCCGTCGCGCTCGATCCGCAGCTCGATGTTGGTGGCGTCCGAGCTGGCCACGTCGGGCTCGGTCATCGCGAACGCCGAGCGGATCTCGCCCTCCAGCAGGGGCCGCAGCCAGCTGTCCTTCTGCTCCGGGGTGCCGAACAGCGACAGCACCTCCATGTTCCCGGTGTCGGGCGCGGCGCAGTTGCACGCTTCCGGTGCGATGTGGCTTGCGCCCATGATCTCGGCCAGCGGGGCGTACTCGGCGTTGCGCAGGCCGGGTACGCCGTCCTCGTTCTCGTAGGGCAGGAACAAGTTCCACAGTCCCCGCTCGCGCGCTCGCTCCTTCAGCTCCTCCATCACCGGCGGGTGGGAGTGGGGGTCGCCCGACGCGACCAGCTGCTCGTGGTAGACGGCCTCGGCCGGGTACACATGCTCGTCCATGAAACTCAGCAGTCGCTGGCGGAGTTCCTTGCTGCGGTCGGTGAACTCGAAGTCCATGTCTGTGTTCTCCTCGGGGAAGGCGGGTTTCGAAGCCCGGACGGGGGCACAAACCGTAACCCCGGGGCTCCTCATTTGGAATCGCGATCAACTAGGGTGCGCGGCCCGGTATGGAACTTGCCGATCGACACGTGGTGGTCACCGGCGCGGCCGGCGGCATCGGCCGGGCGCTGGCTCGGCGCTTCGCCGCCGAGGGGGCGCGCAAGGTGGTGGTGGCCGATCTGAACGGCGACTCCGCCCGGGCGGTGGCCGAGGAGATCGGCGGCCTGGCCATCACCACCGACGTCTCCCAGGAGAGCGAGATCCGCTCCCTCGTCGCGCAGGCGAAGGAGGCGGGCGGCCCGATCGACCTGTTCTTCTCCAATGCGGGCATTGCCGGCCCCGGCGGTGGCCCCGAGGCCTCCGACGAGGAATGGCAGAAGACGTGGGAGGTCAACGTGATGGCGCACGTGTGGGCGGCGCGCGCCCTGCTGCCCGACATGGTCGCCCGCGGCGAGGGCTACGTGGCCAGCACGGCCTCCGCGGCCGGATTGCTCACCCAGGTCTCGGCGCTCGCCTACTCCGCCACCAAGCATGCGGCGGTGGCGGTGGCCGAGTGGCTGGCGATCAACTACGGCGATGCCGGCATCAAGGTCTCCTGCCTGTGCCCCCAGGGGGTGCGAACGGCGATGCTCGACCTGGCCATCGAGGATCCGGTGGGGGCCGCTCCGCTGCTGGCCGAGGGCCTGCTCGACCCCGAGGAGGTCGCCGAGGTCGTCGTCGAGGGAATCCGCGAGGAGCGGCTGCTGATCCTGCCCCATCCGGTCGTCGCCGACTACATGGCCGTCCGGGCGACCCAGCACGAGCGCTGGCTGCGCGGCATGCGCAAGATCATCCGCCAGGCCCGCGCGGCTACGGATGAAGCAGGTGGTGAAACCCGCGCATGAAGCGCCCGACGCGCCCGCGACCGTTGCTGCCGAACGCGGTGGCGCCGAGCAGTAGCGCGAACGCGCCGGCCAGCAGCGCCAGCCCGGCCAGCAGCACCGGCCAGCGCCGTTGCAGGAAGTTGCGACCAATCGACAGCCACCGGTCGGCCTGATCGCCGGCGAACCACAGCGTGGCCAGGATGCCGAGCAGGGGCGCCACGAAGCACAGGTTGAACAGGAGCAGCAGGCTCACCTGACGCGCCGGGCCTAGCCCGGAGCCGACGATCGCCGCGATCGCGGCGAAGTACGGGAAGGCCGTCGGCAGCTCCACAGCGGTGATCGTGGCGCCGAGGATCGCCCCCGACCGGCCCTTGGCGTCGGTGGCGGGCAGCTTGCGCATCGCCAGCTGGGCGCGGTTGCGCCACAGCAATGCGGCCGCGATCAGCATCGCGATGCCGGCCAGTACCTCGAGCAGGTGGCGTGTCTCGGGGCTCGGTTTGGGGACCAGCGAGAGCAGCAGCTGACCGGGCCCCAGCGCGATCGCCACCCCGCCGAGGAAGTAGACGAGGAACACGCCGACGGTGAACTCGAGCACCGCCTTGCGCGCATGGTCGCCGGTGGCCAGGTACAGCGCGGGAGCGATCGTCGTCGGGTTCAGGGAGTCCGCGAGACCGATCGAGACAACGACGCCGATCAGCCGGAGCATGGCGGCATTGTCCCCAGCCGACGCCGACGCGCGATTAGAAACCTGCCACCTCGGTCAATGGGTGCGCGCTTGTTCAGATCGCGGCCAGCACCTCGCGCGCGGCGCGCTCGCCTGATCTGACGGCCCCGTCCATGTAACCGTTCCAGTAGTCCGAGGTCTCGGAGCCTGCCCAATGCACGCGGCCGAACGGCTCGCGGATGGCCCGGCCGTAGTCGGTCAGCACGCCAGGTGGCAGGAAGCCGCCGTAGCAGCCTCGCGTCCATTGCTCCTCGGTCCAGTTCTTTTCGATGTAGCCGATCGGGTTCGCCGCCTGATGGCCGAAGTAGCGCACGAAGCACGCGATCGCCTGCTTGCGTCGCTGGGCGGCGGACAGCGTGCCGAACACGCGCGCGTCGTGACCCTCGACGAACCCGAGCAGCACGCCGGGGGAGCCGTCGGGCGGCGAGTTGTCGAAGGTGATCTTGATCGGCCCGGTGTCGCTGGTGACCTGGCCGGCCAGCCCCTTGGGCCGCCAGAAGGGCTTCTTGTACACCGCCTCGACCTTGATCGACGTCCCCTGGGGGAAGCGCTGAAGCAGCTGCGCGCGCAGCGGGGGGAGGATCGGGTCGTACTCGATCAGCCCGGTCAGCGAGGGCGGCCCGGTGACGATCGCCTGCTTGCCGTGCACGGTCATCTGGTCGGTGTGCGCAGTGACGCCGCTGCGCTCCTGCACGATCCGGCGGACGGGGTGCGAGAGCATCACGCGACGGCCCAGCGTCCGGGCCGCCTTGATCGACACCAGCTGCGAGCCGCCGATGAAGCGGCTGTCCTGGGCGCCGCCGGCGGTGCTGATCAGGCGCTCCAACGTGCCCGGAGTGCTCTTGTTGCCGGCCGAGTGGATGTAGAACAGGACATGCAGCAGGGAGATGTCCCGCGGCTCGCACGCGAACACCGACTCGACGGCCAGGTCGATCAGGCTGGCCGCGCCCGAGCTGAGCGTGTTGCTGCGCTTGAACGTCTCAAACGTCTGCCCATCCCATTCCACGGCGTTGGGCGCGGTCCACGGTTTCTCGACCGGAACCGTCTTGGCCATAGCGTCGAGCTTCTGGAGCACGGTCGCGAGCTGCACGACCGCGGTGGGGTCGGGCGGGATCGGCCCGAGCGGCCCGGTGGCCGAATACGGCGTCAGCTTGCCGTTCTCGTAGAACAGGTAGTTGCCCTTGTTGTAGGTCTTGTACGTGCCGATGCCCAGCTGCTTGGCCAGCGCCGCGAGGTGATCCTGGGTCGGTCCGATCCACTGACCGCCGACCTCAACCACCTTGCCGTGACCGAGCGAGTGGTTGAGCGTGCGGCCGCCGACGCGGTCACGCGCCTCGAGCACGATCGCCGATCGGCCGGCGGCCACCACGTGCCGAGCCGCGGTGAGCCCCGACAGGCCGGCACCGACGATCACGACATCGGCCTTCCTTGCTCCGCGCTGGGCGCGCTTGGGCTTGGCCGCCGCCGCTGCGGGGAGGGTGGCGGCGCCGGCGGCGACCGCCGCTCCGCCAATCAGATTGCGCCGGCTGACCCGGCGCTCGTTGTCACTGGACATTGTTCGTCTCCGTTGATCCCGGGGCGTTCGCTCCCGCGGCCCACCCGTTCGTCCGTGCCCGCACATTGTGGCGGGATGGCTGTCGATGTGCCACGCTTGGGCGCGAATGCTGGCGCGGACAAGGATGTTCTGGGTGCTCGTGGGCATCATCGCGGTCGTGGCCGTCTTGGCTCCCGCGGGTGCCGCCGCGCGGAGTGGGTCGGGTGCCGCCGCGCGGAGTGGGTCGGGTGCCGCCGCGCGGAGTGGGTCGGTGTCCTGCGCGCGTCTGGCCGCGCAGCGAACCCACCCGGCGATCCTGTCGCTCGACCCACGGCCGGGTGCCCCCAGGGTGTTCGCCATGCAGTACGAGCAAATGGCGCGCAGCGTCGTCAGCTACGCCTCGTTCCGGGCCAAGATCGAGTGCATGCTGCGCCGCTACGTGCTGCCGCATCTGGCTCGCCTCCGTCCGAACATCGTCGTGTTCAACGAGGACGTGGGACTGGCCGCGCTGGGCATCGGCCCGCGCGGGGCGAGCGCGCGCAAGCTGTTTGCCGATCCGGCCGCGTCGGGGTGTCCGCCCGCCAGTTCGCCGTGCGCCGCGCTCGCCGCACTGTCGCGGCTGAGCGGGGCCTATGCGGGGCCGCTGGCTGCGTACAAATCGCGCTTCCCGTCGATGAGCGGGCTCGACGAGGGGTTCGTGGCCGAGACCGACACCGTCGTCCGCGGCTTCATGAGCACGTTTTCGGCCCTGGCCAAGCGCTACCACCTCTACATGATCGGGTCGGGCGACGTGGCGCCGTTCAGGCAGTCCGGTGCTCACCGGGACGTGGTGACGTTTGCCGATCCCGATCTCAAACCGCGGCCGACGTCGGCCTACGTGGCGAGCGCCCCGCGCGTGTACAACGAGGTGTTCATGTGGGGCCCGCGCAACGTGCGCCACACCGGCCCCGACGTGCTGCGCAACGTGGTCGCCTCCAACCGGAAGGTGCCGCTGACCTCGCTCGAGCTGGGGCTCGGCTTCACGCCCGGCCCGTCGACCGGGCCCGCGGCGGCGGCCAACCTGCGGCCCTACCGGCTGCCCGGCACTCGGGCTCGAATCGGTTTCGCCACCAGCCTGCCGGCGTTCACGTTCGGGAACCCAGGGCCGGGCGTGAACCCGTGCAGCGACACCGCGCTCTACTACATGCGCTGCCTCAACAAGCTTGGCGCCAACCTGGTCATTCAGGACGAGGCCAATCCCGGTCCGTGGACGGGTCCCGACGGCAACGGCATCGAGAAATGGCAGCCCCTGTCCTGGATGACCTCGACCTACCGCACGGTCAGCGATCCCACGGTCGACTTCGATTACAACGTCACCGCGATGATGGTCGGCAACCTCGCCGATCTGGTCTTCGACGGTCAGAGCGCCATCACCGAGCGCGGTCTGCGCGGTCACGGTCGCCGCTGCCACTACATCGGGAATGGCTCATTCGTGCCCGGCGACGATCAGCCGTCGCTGCGGCGCTACGCCGGACCGAAGTAGCGATTTCCTCGCCCTGGCGCCGTGGGTGGTGAGCGACCGATCGCGAGCGGCCCTGCGACGCGTGGGCGATGAGCTCGCGCCCGGGTCGGGTAGTCGTCTGGAGGACGACTACCTGGAGACGGCCCAGGTGGCGGACCTGCCGTTCCCTGTGGATCGCTCGCGCGGCTCGGCCTGCGCCGGCGCCGGCGCGGGCCCCGGCGCCTGAGCACCCTGTCTTCGTCACAGTCGCGGCGCGCACGGTGCCGAGACTGACGTTCACGGCCGTGGGGGCCGTGTTCGTAATACTCGGCCCTGGCGCGGAGTCCACCGTGACGTTTTCGGCTCGAATCTGTGGCGCCACCGGGGCGGCGCTCGGACGGGCGCGGTCAGGTAAAACTCGCCTCGCCGGATCCGGCCACTTGCACGTTGCCGCCCCACCACGCGGTCGAGGTGAAACTCGCCTATCCGGCAACCACGAGTTTCACGTTGACCGGAAAGCTACGCGAAGTGCAATTCCTCGCCCTCGTCGTCGCCGACCGGCCGCTCGCACGTCGGACACCACCACCGAGCCTCCATCGCCGTCCCGCAGACGGCGTGGCGTGGCGCGGAACCGCCCTCGACATGGCGCGCTCCCCAGCCGGCCAGCAGCCGTAGCGCGCCGGCCAGCTCCTGGCCCGCGGCGCTCAGCTCGTAGACGAAGCGCGGCGGGCGCTCGGAGTACGGCCGCGCGACCACCAGGGCGTTGCGCTCGAGTTGGCGCAGCCGCTGGGTGAGGACGTTGGGCGCGATGCCCCTGACCTCCGCCTGAAGCTCGCCGAATCGGCGTGGGCCGTCGAGCAGCGCCGCGATCAGCAACAGCGTCCAGCGGTCACCGACGGCGGCCAGGGCATCGGCCAGGGCCGAGCGCTCCTCGGCGCTCTCGGTGGCGGAATCGCCGCGGGCAAAGCTCTCGGTGACGGAATCGCCGGGGGCAAAGCCTTCGGTGGCGGAATCGCCGCGGGCAAAGCTTTCGGCGGCGGAATCGGGGTTGGCCATGGGCAGAGACATCGTATGTGCAGACCACGTGCTAGAGTAGCGACTTGCATTTAGCAAGTAACTAGCTGCACGATCGACCGGGCCTGCGGTCGGGCCGACCGGCATACGAGGGGACATCATGACTCTTCTCCAGGAACTCCAAAGCACGATCCAGGTCTCCGCCGAGCGCACCGGCCCGGCCGTGGTCGGACTCGGTCGCGGCTGGGGTGTCGGCTCCGGGACCGTGATCGCACCGGGACAGGTGCTGACCAACGCGCACAACCTTCGCCACACCCACGGCGAGGTCGACGTCACCTTCGACGACGGGCGGCACGAGACCGGTCGCGTGGTCGGGGCCGACGCCGACCTCGACATCGCGGTGATCAGCGTCGAGACCGGCGACGCCGAGCCCGTGCAGTGGCCCGAGGACCTCCCTGAGCCGACGCTCGGCCTCCCTGTCCTGGCCCTGGGCAACCCCGGAGGACGCGGCCTGCGCGTAACCCCGGCTTCATCTCCTCGACCGCCCGCAGCTTCCGCGGTCCCCGTGGCCGCCGCATCACCGGGGCCATCGAGCACACCGCGCCGCTGCCTCGCGGCTCCTCGGGCGGACCGGTGGTCGATCCCGACGGGGTTCTGCTGGGAATCAACTCGATCCGCGTCGAGGGCGGTCTGATCCTCGCCATCCCGGCCGACGGCGCCATGCGCGAACGCGTCGACGCGCTGAGCCGGGAGAGACGCCGAAGCGGGCCCGGCTGGGAGTGGCCATTGCGCCGCCCCGGGTGGCCAGGCGCCTGCGCCGGGCCGTCGGCCTGCCCGAGCGCGATGGCGTGCTGGTGCGGGCCGTCGAGGACGGCAGCCCCGCCGCCGCCGCGGGGATCGAGCGCGGCGATCTGATCGCCGCCGCTGGGTGACCGCGAGCTGACCCGAGTGGACGTCCTCTACGAGGCGCTCGACGCCGTGCGCGGCGAGAGCCAGATCGATCTGACCGTCGTACGCGGGACCGAAGAGCGGACGATCACGGTCGCGCTGTGAGCTCGGGAACGATGGACACCGTCAGCGAGCAGCACGAGGCCGAGGCGCTCGACGCCTACTCGCGCATCGTCGTCGACGTGGCCGAGCGGCTGGCTCCCAGCGTGGCCAATCTCCGCGTCACGCGACGTGGGCGCGGCGGGCACGTGCCGGCGGGGCAGGCAGCGCCGTGGCGCTGACCCCCGACGGGTTTCTGCTCACCTCGGCGCATGTCGTGGCCGGGCCGGGCCGCGCGGGGAGGGCGTCGTTCGTCGACGGCCGCGAGGTGAGCTTCCGGGTGGTCGGGATCGATCGCCTGTCCGACCTCGCGGTTCTGCGCGCCGATGCCACCGAGCTCTCGCCCGCCGTGCTCGGCGAGGCCGAGCGGCTCCGCGTCGGGCAGCTGGTCGTGGCGATCGGCAATCCCAATGGCTTCGCCGGCTCGGTCACCGCCGGCGTGATCTCGGCGCTGGGCCGCTCGCTGCCGGCGCGGGCCGGGCGCACCGTCCGCTACATCGACAACGTGATCCAGACCGACGCTGCGCTGAACCCCGGCAACTCGGGGGGCGCGCTGGTCGACAGCTCGGCCCGAGTGGTCGGCATCAACACCGCGGTGGCGGGTGTCGGGCTCGGCCTGGCCGTGCCGATCAACGATCCCACGCGCCAGGTCATCGGTGCCCTGATGCGCGAGGGTCGCGTGCGTCGCGCGTACATCGGCATCGCTGGCGGGCCGCGACCACTGCCGCCCCACGCGCGCGTGCGACTGGAGCGCCAGTCGGGCGTCGAGGTGGTCGAGGTGGCGCCCGGCAGCCCCGCCCAGCGAGCGGGAATGCGGGCCGAGGATCTGATCGTCGAGCTCGACGGACGCGCGATCGAACGAGTCGATGACGTCCAGCGGCTGATGACCCACGACGCGATCGGGCGGTCGCTCCCGGCGCGGGTTCTGCGTGGCGATCGCCTGCTCGACCTGGAGCTATCGCCAGTCGAGCTGCCGGAGTAGGCCTGGAGCTATCGCCGGTCGAGTTGCCGGAGTGGGCCTGGAGCTATCGCCGGTCGAGCTGCCGGAGTGGGCCCCGGCCCTTACGGCCCACCGGGTGCTGCGGCCTCGCCGGACGCTCCCGCCGCCTCCGAGACCAGGCCCCCGTGGTCGGTCCGCGGTGCCGCGCGCACGGCCGCCCCGCATTGGGGACAGAAGGCACTCGCCTCGACCCGCCGGCGGCAGTGGGGGCAGAGGGCCTCATGCAGTCCGAAGTCCTCCGCCTCGTCGAGCAGGGCCCGGTGCAGGAGCGCGCGGATGAACACGAGCAGCGCCGCGACGACCGCGGTCTCCCAGATCAGCACCGTCGCCTGGCCGGCACCGGCATTCAGAAGCAGGCGGCTCCCCAGGGTGAAGCCGATGTGGCCGAGCAGCGCCACCGGGAATCCGGCCGCATAGAGAAGCCGACCTCCCTGGCGGCCACGGCGCCACAGTGAGGCGGTGACCGCCCCGGTGCAGCTCGCCTGCATCAGCGGCGTCAGCACGGCTGCTCCGAGCACCGGCCACAGCCAGTCGCCCGCCGACGTGTGCAGGCGCTCGTAGCCGATGATCCGCGAGAAGTTGATGATCGTCTGTGCCGCCGCAAAGCCGAGCCCGGCCGCGATGCCGAACACGAGGCCATCGACGGTCTCGTTGAAGCTCGGAGTGCTGCGCAGGGTGAGCGCTGGCAGCGGCTTGACGATCTCCTCGGCGATCGGGAGCAGGACCGTTGCCGCGATCAGCACGCCGGTCGCTCGCGTCACCTCGAGGGGCGAGCTGCTTGGGATGAGGACCCGGGCGATGAGCAGGACGACGCACCCGAGCGCGGCGCCGGCCACGACCGTCAGTCCGAGAACCCGGATCGGCTCGTCACGGTAGACCTGGGCTTCGTAGAGGTAGACCAGGTACAGCACCGGCACGAGCACCGCCCCGGTCAGGATCGCGGGAACCACGGCGCCCGCGAACACGAGGGCGACCACGGCGGCGACCCCGGCCAACAGTCCCCAGCGGAATTCATGCACGCGGTGGGTCGGGAGGTGCGGCAGCAATGTCGAGATCACGGCGGGCCGCGCGATGTGCTCGCCGGGCGCGGCGGCGAAGCGATGCGGCCGCTGCTGCGGATCGGGGCTGTCCGTGGTACGGTCGGAGCCGCACCAGGTGCAGAACGGCTCGTCCGGCGTCTCGCGCCCGCAGTGGTCACAGAGGGGCATCGGGGGCCTCCACACCAGCGTCGGGGGCCTCCACGCCAGCGCGGACGGCAAGCACCGCGATCATCGGCTCCACCGCCACCGGTCCAGGACGTCGTCGATCACGGGGAAACCGAGTGCCGTGCCGCTCTCCGCGCCGATCGTGCTGATCCCGACGAGATCGACCCAGCCGGTCGGACGCCGCACGGCGACGATCCCGAACTTGACGGGAAACACCGAGCCGGTGTCGTCGGTGTAGTCCCCGCTGTAGAACTCGCCCTGGCCGGACGTGAAGCCGATCTCGGCCCCTTTGATCGGACCCGTGGCCTTGACGTTCTGGATCCGCACGCCCGACAGTGCCGAGCCCTCGTCGCCGATGAGATGTTGCAGCGAGGTTGGCTGGGCGGCGGCTCGAACGAGCAGCTCCGCGCGCAACTCGCCGTCCCTCGTGTAGACGAGCCCGGCGACGCCGTTGCCGCTGACCGTGACCGACTGTCCGCCCGCCGGGTAGCCGAACGAGAACCCATATGTGGTGCTGACGAAGGTCCCACCGACGGCTGCGCCGGCGCCACCGGGCGGTGACGCGCAGGCGACCACACACTGCCGCGGCCGTGGCCCGGGAGACACCAACGCCTTGAGCGCGCTCGCCCCGATGACCAGCGTCGTCATGCCGATGGCGAATTTCGTCAGCGGTCGCAGCCGCCTCGCGCGCTGTGGCATCCGCGGCCGTACGCCGAGCGGAAGGCCGGGCCTGGGCGAACCGGACGACACGCTCATCTCCGCCTCCGCTCGTATGCCATGAAGTCGGCGGCCAGCCCGGCGGCGTTCGGTGTTCCCCAACCGGTCGCGAAATCCCACCCCGGGGTCGCCGAGTAGTAGAGATTGTTGCCGCGGGTGACGTCGTTGAACGGAGGGGCGGGTTGGGCCGAGGGGTGCTGGCCGAAGCTGTACAGCGCTGGGTTGGCGAAGCCCACCGTGGCCAGCCCGTGCTGGACCAGCGACTGGTCGATCAGGGCCGCCAGGCCAGCCCACAGCGGGGCCGATGCCGAGGTCCCGGCCGCGATGTCCCAACGGCCGTCGTGGAAGATGGACCAGCCGGTGTTGGCGTCTCCGATCGCGGAGACATCGGGGACCTGCCGCATGCCGTCCGAGAGGCGATTATCGACGCTGGGGCCGCTCTGGTAGAACGGCTTTGACCAGACCTGGCTCAGGCCCCCGCCGCCGCCATCCTGCTCAAACGGTCCGCCCCACGCCGCCTCTCCGGCGTACGTGTCGCCGGCCCCGACGAACAGCGTCGTCCCGCCCACCGAGGTCGCGTAGGGGTCGGATGCCGGATCGGACACGCTCGGGATCTCGGCTCCGGTCGGGACGCTCGTCAACCTCGACCCGCACGTGTAGGCGCCGGAATCGCCCGAGGCGACGAACGCGCTCCCACCGGTGGCGGCGAGCCCTCTGAGGGCGTCACGCCAGACCGTCTGGTCGGGTGAGCGGAGCGCGTGACCGCCCGGATCGAAGTTCTCGACCTCGCAGCCCCCGATGCTGACGCTGAAGATTGCCCTCGGGTGCGCCTTCATCGCGGCGGCCGCGGTGGCGGCCAGGTCGGTCACGGTAGGGTCCGAGTAGTAGACGACGAGATGGGCGGCCGGGGCGATCGAGTGGACGACCTCGAGGTCGAGATCTGGCTCGGCGTGGCTGCCGGTGTTCGGCAGGCCCAACTGGCTCGGCGCCACACTCACGCTGAACGGTGGCAGCCCGTACTGCTGCCTGAAGCAGGCCAGATCCCCGGCCGCGAACGTATCGATCTCGATGAACACGACGGTCTGCCCCGCGCCAGCCAGCCCGCTGGTTCTCAGCGGAGCGAAGTCATAGGCGCCGAGGACCTGCGCGGGCGAATATCCGCCCACGGTCTGGCCGCACGCCGCCGACGAGGGGTCGGTGCCGCCGCGTATCGAGGTTGGCCAGCCGGTTGTAGTTGTCGAGCCCGGAGACGCCCTTGACAAGCCCGCGCAGCGAGCCCCGCAGCCGTGGACGGGTCCTCGGCGCGTAGAACGTCGCTCCGCCCGGGGCGCGGTAGCGGTCGATCCGCACCGCGAAGGCGCGATCGACGGAGGCAGCCGAGCCGCTCACGCCGAGGACCTGCGAGCCCGGGCTCCAACTTGCACGCAGCCCATCGGGCTGGAGCTGACGGACCGCGGCCTGCACCGCCGCCGCCCTCGGCAGGTAGCGCCGGGCGTAGGTCGCCGGCGACAGCGTTCGCCCCGTCGCGATCAGCCCATCGAGCTCGCGGTCGTGCCGACCGGCCAGGGCGAGAACCAGGCGCATCTGCGCACCCCGGCCCAGCGGTCCAAGGTCGCGCGATGAGCGGATCGCGGTGCTCAGCGACGCGCCACCGCGTGCGGCAGAGTGGCGAGTGCCCGGCGCGCCACCGCATCCCCCGAGGACCAGCGTGGCGAGGACGAGCAGCCCGCACCGTACGGGATGCCCCGGTGATCTTCGCGTTTCCGCCCCGCTACGCATCGCCCAGACCAACCCTACTGGGTGGCTGAATGACGCTACACTCAGGCCTGGCGCCGGCCGGCGTTCGTTATCACGCCTGCGACCGGATAGCCGGAACCTGATCACCCACTACGGGAAGCGCGTAGATGGCCCGTGGAGACGTTCGGATCGCTGCAACTCTCGCCTGCGAGGAGTGCAAGCGCCGGAACTACCAAACGAACAAGAGCAAGCGAAACAACCCGGAGCGACTTCAGCTGCGCAAGTACTGCCGCTGGTGCAGATGTCACACGCCGCACCGCGAGACGCGCTGAGCTGACCGGGGTACTCCGTGGCCCGTAACCGCAAACGCGCCAAGGAACGGCGGGCCCGCCGTCCGCAGCCGGTTACCGGCGCTCGCGTAGAGCGCGACGAGGCGCCCGACTCGATCGCCCACGCGGCCCCGGATGTCGAGCTGGCCGAGGCGCAGCTCGCCTTGGGCCGCCCCGACCTGGCCGAGGAGCGCGACGAAGACGAGGCCGAATTCGAGCTCGAGGCCGAGGAGGCGGTCGAGGAAGCCGAGCGCGACGGTCACGGCGTCGCCGGTGAGTCGGCCGACGACGTGGCGCTCGCTAACGTACCTGGAGCCGCCGCGCCCGCCAAGCGGCCCGGAATCGGCCGCCGCCTGATCAACTTCCTGCAGGGAAGCTGGCGGGAGCTACAGCGAGTACAGTGGCCCGATCGCCGCCAGGTCGTGCAGGCCACAGGGGTCGTGATCGGGTTCGTGATCGTGGCCGGCCTATTTCTTGGCCTGGCCGATCTGCTCGCTGGCAAGGTGATGAACTACATCCTGACTGGACACTTCAAGTAAATGTTTCGCTGGTACGTCGTAAACACATATTCCGGCCACGAGAACAAGGTCAAGCACAACCTCGAGCACCGCGTCGTGTCGCTCGGGCAGCAGCGTGCAATCCGGCAGATCGTGGTCCCGACCGAGTCGGTGTCCGAGATGAAGGACAACCAGAAGGTGACGGTCGAGAAGCGGACGATGCCGGGGTACGTGCTGGTGAACATGGACCTCAACGAGGATTCGTGGACACTGGTCAAGGGCACGCCGGGCGTCACAGGCTTCGTTGGGGCCTCCAACGAGCCGGTGCCGCTGACCCAGGACGAGGTCAACCGCCTGCTTCATCGCGAGCAGGAGGTGCGTCCCCGCAGCCGTGCGCAGTTCTCCATCGGCGAGCAGATCAAAGTCATCTCCGGCCCGCTGTCTGACTTCTCGGGCGAGATCTCCGAGGTCAACGAGGACGCCCAGCGGCTCAAGGTGCTGGTCTCGATCTTCGGCCGCGAGACGCCGGTCGAGGTCGGCTTCGACCAGGTGAAGAAGATTTAGGGGGGCGGCGTTCGCCGCCCCTGTGGTTTGGCTATCGAAGGTTCAACGCAATGGCGAAAAAAGTTCTGACCCAAATCAAGCTCCAGGCCGTCGGCGGCCAGGCGAGCCCGGCCCCGCCCGTGGGGCCCGCGCTCGGCCAGCACGGCGTGAACATCATGGAGTTCGTGAAGGCGTTCAACGCGCAGACGCAATCCGATGCCGGCACGGTGATTCCGGTCGTGATCACTGTCTATGAGGATCGCTCGTTCACGTTCGTGACCAAGAGCCCGCCGGCCGCCGTGCTGATCAAGCAGGCGATCTCACTCGAGAAGGGCTCGGCCGAGCCCCATCGCGACAAGGTCGGCAGGATCACGCAGGACCAGCTGCGCCAGATCGCCGAGACGAAGATGAAGGATCTCAACGCGAACGATGTCGATGCCGCCGCGAAGATCATCGCTGGCACCGCGCGTTCCATGGGTGTGGAGGTGGTGTGATGGCTCATCGCGGCAAGGCCTACGAAGACGCCAAGCAGCGCTTCGATCGCGAACGCGAGTACTCGCCCTCCGAGGCGATGTCGCTGGTCAAGCAGCTCAGTCATGTGAAGTTCGACGAGTCCGTCGAGGTCCACGTCCGCACCGGGCTCAACGTCCGACACGCCGACGAGCAGCTGCGTGGCACGATCGCCCTGCCCAACGGCCTGGGCAAGGACGTCAAGATCATCGTCTTCGCCCAGGGCGACAAGGCGCGCGAGGCCGAGGAGGCCGGCGCCGACGTCGTCGGTGGGGAGGACCTGGCCAAGCAGATCCAGGAGGGCTTCGACGACTTCGACGTCGCGATCGCGACACCGGACATGATGCCGATCGTCGGCCGTCTGGGCCGGATCCTCGGACCGGCGGGCAAGATGCCCAACCCCAAGGTCGGCACGGTGACGATGGATGTCGCCAAGGCGGTCGAGGAGTCGAAGGCCGGAAAGGTCGAGTACCGGACCGACCGCAACGCGATCGTCCACCTGGTGATCGGCAAGCGCGATTTCGAGGAGCGCCGTCTGCTCGAGAACTACGCCGCCGTGATCGAGGAGCTGATCCGCGCCAAGCCCTCGGCGGCCAAGGGCCGTTACATCCGCACGGTCACCTTCGCCACGACGATGGGTCCCGGCGTGAAGGTCGATCCGAGCCGGACCCGCGACATCGTCGAGGAGCCGGTCGCCGCGTAAACTGAACACTTCATAGAGCGAAGCCCGAGACCTTCGGCCGCCGCAGCGCGTAAGTCCGAAGCAGGCGGAGCCTCGACCGAGCCACACCGCGCTCGAGTTTCGACGCCCGCCACCGCGCGGGCGTTTGTTTTTGAAAGGCACCATGAATCGAGACCAAAAAGCAGCAGTCGTAGACGAGATCGCCGGCCAGCTCCAGGAGGCCCAGGCGATCTTCGCCGTGGATTACCGCGGCATCTCCGTGTCGCAGGTGGCGGAGCTGCGCGCCAAGCTGCGCGAAACCGACACGCGGTTCCGGATCGTCAAGAACTCGCTGTCCGAGCGGGCCGCCGACAAGGCCGGCACCGCGTCGCTGAAGCCCCTGCTCGAGGGCCCGACCGCCCTGGCTCTGGTCAAGGGGGATGCCGCCCTGGCTGCCAAGGCGCTGAATGACACCGCCCGCCGGCTCAACGTCCTGGAATTCAAGGGCGGACTCATGGATGGCAGCGAGCTGAGCGCCGACGACATCCGTTCGATCGCTCGCCTGCCCGCCCGCGATGTCCTTCACGCCCAGCTCGTCGGCACGATCGCCGCACCCCTCACCGGCCTCGCGCGCGGGCTGAACGCACTGATCGCGGGGGTCGCGATCCAGTTGCAGGCCATCGCCGATCACGGGTTGGTGAGCGGCGAGGCGCCGGCGGCCGCTGAGGCGCCAGCGGAAGCTGAGGCGCCAGCGGAAGCTGAGGCGCCGGCGGCCGCTGAGGCGCCGGCGGAAGCGGAGGCGCCGGTGGCGCCCGAAGGCGAAGCGGCTGAGGCGCCCGCCCCCACTGATGATGCACCCGATTCCGGGGCGTCATCGGAGGCCGCCGCGGAGGCTGAGGCCACCGCCGAGGAGGCCGCGGAGTCCGAGTCGCCTCCGGAGCCCGAGGCCGAAACTCCCGAACAATCTGAACCAGAAGCGGAAGCCGCGCCGGACGCGGAACCGTCCGACGCATAAGGAGGAACCATGGCAACCACAGAAGAGTGGATCGAGGAGCTCAAGAGCATTTCCGTGCTCGAGCTGTCAGAGCGCATCAAGGCGCTCGAGGAGGCGTTTGGCGTCTCCGCCACGGCCGTCGCGGCTGCGGCGCCGGCGGCCGCCGCTGGTGCCGACGGTGGTGGCGAGGCCGCCGAGGAGCAGACCAGCTTTGACGTGCTGCTGACCGGCGCCGGCGACAAGAAGATCCAGGTGATCAAGGTCGTGCGCGCCGCCACCGGTCTTGGCCTCAAGGAGGCCAAGGCGCTCGTCGACGAGGCCCCCAAGGCGGTCAAGGAGGGCGTGGACAAGGCCGAGGCCGACAAGCTCAAGTCCGACCTCGAGGAGGCCGGCGCCAGCGTCGAGCTGAAGTAGCAGCAGATTTGTTCCGGCCGCGGAGCCGAGGTGGCTCCGTCGGCCGGACAACTGTGGGCGGACACCGCTGCACCGAGACCTTCACCGGGTACACCGCAACGGTCTTGGCGTCGCGGCCTTACCGCGTGCCTCACCCGCCCAGTCCTCGCTAAACGCCCGAGAACGTCACACTCGCCATCGCACCCAGCGCGAGTGTGACGAACACGGCGCTCCTCGCCGTGAACGTAGGTCTCGACCCTCCGCTCGAGGCGAGTATTACGTTTGCGTCGTCGTCAGCGCCACCGTGGAGTCCTGGATGATCGAGTCCTTTTGCTGCGCCCACGGATGGCGCGCACGACACGGTCAGGCTGCGCTCGTTTGGGCGGCAGTGAGACCCACTGGCGCGCACCCGCAGCGCGCCGGTGCGCTTCGCCGCGCATGCCAGGATCTTGCGCTGCGACCGCTCGCCGCCACGGCCACCGACGTGACCACGACGGTGAGCGCCGCCCCAGCCAACACGCGGCGTAGCGACACCGACTGCAGAGCTCGAGCCATGAGAGCCTCCTCTTCGATGAACTCTGCGGATCCCCGCGACCCGCGCCCTCGCACCACCTGGACGCGACCGACGGTCCGCCGGCGCGCGGGCAATCTGTGTCTGCGTGCCGCGGGCAGGCTCTTGGGGCGCCATCCGATCGTGCTCGAGTACGCGCCACCGAGGTTCGATCGCGAGCGCTGGGGCTGGGGGGCACCCCCGAATGCGGCCCTGTACGAACTGATTGCAGCCGGAATGGACCGCTACGCGGGCGTGCTCGAGTTGATCGACGATCACGCCACCGACATCGCCCGCATCGCCGCATCCACGCCGGCCGCCGCAGCAGGTCGCGAGCCGTCGTGGAATCAGCACTGGTTCACCGGCCTCGATGCCGCCGCCCTGTACGCGCTGATCCGGGCGCGTCGGCCGGCGCGCTACCACGAGGTCGGCTCCGGTCACTCGACCCTGTTCGCGGCGCGGGCGATCCGCGACGGTCAGCTTCCCACGCACATCCTCTCGGTGGATCCCCAGCCGCGCGCCGAGGTCGATCTCGTATGCGACGAGGTCGTTCGCGCGCCGCTCGAGGGCGCCGATGCAAGGCGGGTGGCAGCCCTCGACGCGGGCGACGTGCTGCTGGTCGACTCCTCGCACTACGCGCTCAAGGGCTCGGACGTGGTGGCCCTGTTCCTCGACGTCCTTCCGTCCCTGCCACCGGGCGTGCTCGTCGGCATCCACGACGCCTTCCTCCCCGATGACTACCCGTGGTGGCTGTCGCGCTGGTACGCCGAGCAGTACGTGCTCGCCGCGTGGTTGCTGGGCGCGGGCGGGCGGGTTGAGCTCGTGTTCGCGACTCACTTCTGCGCCACCCAGCCAGCGCTTCGAGCCCGTGCCGATGCGGTCTGGGAGCGGCGCGGGCTGCCCGGAATTGCCTACGGCTCGACGCTGTGGTTCGAGACGTGAGCGCTACGTGACGAGCTGGAACTCGATCGCGACGGGCTCGGCGGCGCGGAACGCGCTCGTTGCGTCGGCCTCGTCCTCGTAGGTGCGGTCAGGCATCGCACGTGCCCCCACGGCGCAGCTCACCTCGTCGACGTCGAACGGGTATGGATCCACCTTCACCACACCGGGCTCGACCGCGGTCATCGTCAGCTCCATGCGCTCGCCCGCGGCGGCCACGGGCACCGACGGAATCGTGCGCGGACCGGGTTCCTGGTCGATCTTCGCCAGCGTGCTCGCCACCGGGCGCGGCGCGAGCCCCTCGACCGGAGTGAGGTCCATCAGGCAGGCGAACAGCGACAGGAGATCCCAGGTCTGGAGGAGGTCGAAGTTGTGCCACAGGCCGATCTCGAGATCGCTGCGTCGCTGGTTCTCGCACAGCGAGTGCTTGACCTTGCTCCAGCGTTGCTCCTCGCGGTCGATCACGGCGTCCTCGGGAGCAGCCGGCGCCGGCGGCACCCGGCCCGAGGGCATGCCCCAGCGCGATCGGTACAGCCCGGTCCAGTGCATCGACACCAGCAGTCCGGCGTAGGGGCTGCGCCGGTAGGCCTGTGCGACGCCCGTGGCGTAGAGGCGCACGTGGGCCGCGCGGTCGAGCTCGAGGAAGGCGAGCGGGCGATGTTCCTCGGCGTTGTACAAGGGCCGGCGATCCGATTCGCGCCACCCGTCGTCGTGGATCTCGGCTGCCGCGTGCACAGGTCCACCCGGCGACACCGTCGCGAACCCCTGGTTGCCCCAGTGCTCGGCGAGGGTGCCGCACAGCCTGGCGTGCTCGACCTGGTCGATGAGGACCAGTTGACCGTCGCGTCTACTGATGATCATCGGCGACCACGGCGATCGCTTCGAAGGGCAATCGGGACCGCCAGCAGGGTGGCCAGCGCCAGGAACGCCATCGCCCCCCGGAACCCGGCGGCAAAAACATCTCGTACGGCTGACTGCACCGCGTGGGCCACGCTGGAGGGAAGCGAGTCCAGGTTCTCCTGGGCCGACACCGAGCCCGACAGCAAGGCCTTGATCTCGCCCCGGTGGGCCGAGGCCACGGAGCCCGGATGTCCGCTGGTCAGGCTGTTCAGCTTGGAAGTGGTCAACGCGTCGAACAGCGCCAGGGGCAGAGCGACGCCGAACACGTTACCCAGAAGTCGCAGTTCAGAGACGACACCCGAGGCCATCCCGGCTCGGTCGGGATCGCTCGATTGGATCGCGCCGATGTTGGAGGCATTGAAGGCAAGGCCCGTCCCGATCCCGCCGATCAGCAGGGCGGGGAGGATCCAGGCGAGATTGCCCCCCTTGCCCATGACGGCGTAGATCACGAAGTTGATGCTCAACGCCACCATCCCGATCGCCATCAGCGAGCGCGTGCCGGTGCGCGCGATCAGCCGACCCGCGGCCACCGACACCACGCAGCGCGGAATCGAGGCCGCCATCAGGACGACCCCGGCAGCCAGAGCCGAGACGTCGAGGGCGCCCTGGAGAAACAGGGGGGTGAAGAACAGCTGCGCGGCCAGGCCCAGGTTGCACAGGAACGCCACCGCGCACGCGGCGCTGTAGCCCGGCCGGCGAAACAGCCCGAAGTCGATCAGCGGTTCCTTGAGCCTCGGCTCGACGAGGAAGAAGGCGCCCAGTAACAGCGCCGCGATGACGAAGGCCAGCACGATGCTCGGGGCGCCCCATCCGACGCCATTGGCCTGCTGCAGCCCGTACAGCAGTGCGAGCAGCCCGAGGATCGGAACGACCACTCCGAACCAGTCGATGTGCCGCGAGGCCGTCGGGTCGCGGGATTCGCGCACGGCCAGGAGGGTCACCACTAGCGATAGCGCCATGAGTGGCAGGTTGATCCAGAACAGCGCGCGCCACGAGACGGAGTCGGTCAGCCAGCCGGCCAGCGGCGCGCCGATGACGTTGCCGCTCAGATAGCCGGCCGCCCAGTAGGCGATGCCCGTCGCTCGCTGCTCCACGGGGAAGGCGTCGGCCACGATCGGAAACGAGGAGCCGTACAGCATGGCCATGCTCACGCCCTCGATCCCGCGGAACACGATCAGCACGCCGACCGACGGCGCCAGCGCGCAACCGATCGAGGAGGCCACCATCACGGCCATCCCCCAGATCACCATCCGCCGCCGGCCCACGATGTCCCCCAGCCGCCCCGCAGCCATCGTGCATGACCCGAACATCAGCACGGCCGCGTTGAGGATCCAGGCCAGCTCCGCCGTGCCCGCGTGGAAGTCCGATCCCACCGTCGGCAGGGCCACGACGAAGCCGAACGTATCGATGCTCAGCGGGAGCATCGCCACGGTCATGGCGACAACGACCCACCAGCGCCGGTTCCCCTCCGTGATGTGGAAGCCCACGGCGCGAGGATATAGCGGCCGAAACAGCGGCAGGCAGGACCCATGGCACGAGACCGTCCAGCCTTGCCCGATTCCGCAGAACCCCCTACACTGCCCCGGTCAGCCAATAGCCGTAGCCGCCCGAATCATGCGGCGCCGCGCCACATACGCGGTCGCCAGGGGCGGGGTCCGTGAGAGCTGAACGCCCCTGCGCAGGGCAGCGTTGCCGTGTGCTATCTTTGATGGTCGCGCTCTATGGAGCCCGATCGGCCACGTTGGGAAACGCCGAGGACCCGAAGCAATCGGGTGATAGGGGATACCCAGGACAGGGCCGGCCCGGGCACCTGCGAGCGCGAGTCTCTGCCTCCCTCTAGACCGCCCGAGGAGTCGCCGTCTTGGCAACCGCTCACGCCCCCCGGACGCGCCGGAGCTTCGCGCGTCTGAACAAGGTCCTTGAAGTCCCCAACCTAATTGATATCCAGCGCAAGTCCTTCGCCTGGCTCACCGACCCGGATGGCGGTGGTCTGCGGGAGACGATCGATGACATCTCCCCGATCGAGGACTACACCGGAAACCTCGCCGTCCAATTCGGCGATTTCACCTTCGACGAGCCGATCGCGAGCCTGGAGCAGTGCCGCGAGAAGGATCTGACCTACGCGCGCCCGCTGACCGTCACCGTCGCGTTCATCAACCGCGAGACCGGTGAGATCCGCGAGCAGTCGGTGTTCATGGGCGATTTCCCATGGATGACCGAGCGCGGCACGTTCATCATCAACGGAACCGAGCGGGTCGTTGTGACGCAGCTGGTGCGCTCGCCCGGCGCCTACGTGATGGAGCCCAAGGATCGCGAGAAGCAGGTCTTCATCGCGAACCTGATGCCGGCTCGCGGCTCATGGCTCGAGCTCGAGATCGACAAGAAGGGCCGCGTCTACGTCCGGATCGACCGCAAGCGCAAGCTGCCCGTTCCGGTGCTGCTGCGCGCCATGGGGTACGCCTCCGACGAGGAGATCCTCAAGCCTGTTCGAGAACTCGCTGTACATCCGGCAGACGCTCGACGCCGATACCGGAGGTGACCCGCAGCGAGGAGGGCGCACTGATCGAGCTGTTCAAGAAGCAGCGCCCCGGGCGAGCCGCCGTCGATCGACGCCGCCCGCGCGCTGCTCAACCAGCTGTTCTTCGATCCCAAGCGCTACGACCTGACCCGCGTCGGCCGTTACAAGCTGAACTCGCGCCTCGGTCTCGACGTCGACCTCGACACCCGAACCCTGACCCACGACGACATCATCGCCCTGGTCAAGGAGCTCGTGTCGCTGCCAGCGCTGCTCGGGCATGCCGGAGGAGCCCGACGCCGAGGTCAAGGACTTCGCCGCCGAGGCGCTGTCGTACTCGCGCGAGCCGATCCAGGATCACCTCGACGAGTACGAGCACTTCGGCAACCGCCGGCTGCGCACCGTCGGCGAGCTGATCCAGGAGGCGTTCCGGATCGGCCTGTACCGCATGGAGCGCGTCGTGCGCGAGCGACTGACGACCGAGGACGCCGACACGATCACCCCGCAGACGATCGTCAACATCCGGCCGGTCGTGGCGGCGCTGAAGGAGTTCTTCGGCTCCAGCCAGCTCTCGCAGTTCATGGACCAGACGAACTCGCTGGCGGGGCTCCGGCACCGCCGCCGGCTGTGCGCGCTCGGCGCCGGCGGCCTGACCCGTGAGCGCGCGCCGATCGAGGTCCGCGACGTGCACCCCACCCACTACGGGCGGATGTGCCCGATCGAGACCCCGGAGGGCCCGAACATCGGCCTGATCGGCTCGCTGTCCTCCTATGCGGAGATCTCCGAGCACGGGTTCGTCACCACTCCGTACCGGATCGTCAAGGACGGCAAGGTCACCGACGAGATCGTGCGGATCGACGCGACGCAGGAGGAGGAGCGCAGAGATCGCGCAGGCCAACACGCCGCTCGACGAGCACGGCAAGCTGGTCGGCAACGAGATCCTGTGCCGGACGCAGGCGGGTCAGTACGTGACCGTGCCGCCGAAGGAGGTCGATCTGATCGACGTCTCGCCGGAGCAGATCTGGTCGGTCACGACGGCGATGATCCCGTTCCTCGAGCACGACGACGCCAACCGCGCGCTGATGGGCTCGAACATGCAGGCCCAGGCTGTGCCGCTGCTCGTCACCGACGCGCCGCTGATCGGCACCGGCATGGAGCGCCGCGCGGCGATCGACACCGGCGACGTCGTGATCGCGCGAGAGCCGGCACGATCTCCTATGTCGACGCCGAGCAGCTCATCGTCGAGGGCAAGGAGGGCGGCCCAGGACGAGTACGAGCTGCAGAAGTTCATGCGCTCGAACCAGGGCACGCTGATCCACCAGAAGCCGATCGTCGATGTCGGGACCGACCATCAAGGCGGGCGACGTGCTCGCCGACGGCTCCGCGACCGACTCGGGCGAGATGGCGCTGGGCAAGAACCTGCTCGTCGCCTTCATGTCCTGGGAGGGCTACAACTTCGAGGACGCGATCATCCTCTCCAAGCGCCTGGTCGCAGGACGACGAGCTCACCTCGATCCACATCGAGGAGTACGAGATCGACGCCCGGACGACCAAGCTCGGCGACGAGGAGATCACCCGCGACATTCCGAACCGCTCCGAGGAGTCGCTGCGCAACCTCGACGATCGCGGCATCGTCCGCATCGGAGCCGAGGTGGCCTCGGGCGACCTGCTCGTCGGCAAGGTCACGCCCAAGGGCGAGACCGAGCTGACCGCCGAGGAGAAGCTGATCCGCGCGATCTTCAAGGAGAAGGCGCGCGAGGTCCGCGATACCTCGCTCAAGGTCCCCCACGGTGAGGGCGGCGTCGTCATCGACGTCAAGACCTTCAGCCGCGACGAGGGCGACGACCTGCCGCCGGGCGTCAACGACCTGGTCCGCGTGTTCGTGGCCAAGAAGCGCAAGATCGCCGAGGGCGACAAGCTCGCCGGCCGCCACGGGAACAAGGGCGTGATCTCGAAGATCGTCGACGTCCAGGACATGCCGTTCCTGGAGGACGGCACGCCGGTCGACGTGATCCTCAACCCGCTCGGCGTCCCGAGCCGGATGAACCTGGGCCAGATCCTCGAGACGCACCTCGGGTGGGTCGCCGCCAATGGCTGGTACGAGGACGGGTCCGAGGCGCGCAAGCACGCCGCCAACGGCGGCTCGCGACGCGGACGGCCGGCCCGGCAAGGTCTACGTCGCCACGCCGGTGTTCGACGGCGCCACGGTCGCCGACGTCGACGAGGCGCTCGTGCGCTGGCAGGACGAGCACGAGCGGCCCGATCCGGATGGACGTCGACAAGCGCCGGCGCGCCGGTGAGCAGGCCTCGGGCAAGGTGAGGCTGTTCAACGGCCGCACCGGCGAGCCGTTCGAGGAGCAGGTGACGGTCGGATACATGTACATCCTCAAGCTGCTGCACCTCGTCGACGACAAGATCCACGCCCGCTCGACCGGCCCCTACTCGCTGGTCACCCAGCAGCCGCTGGGCGGCAAGGCGCAGTTCGGCGGCCAGCGCTTCGGCGAGATGGAGGTCTGGGCGCTCGAGGCGTACGGCGCCGCCTACACCCTGCAGGAGATGCTCACCATCAAGTCCGACGACACGGTTGGGCGCGTCAAGGCCTACGAGGCGATCGTCAAGGGCGAGAACATCGCCGAGCCGTCGATCCCCGAGTCGTTCAAGGTCCTGCTCAAGGAGATGCAGTCGCTGGCGCTCGACGTCAACGTCGTCTCCGAGGAGGGCGAGCGCGCCGAGATGCGCGAGGAGGACGACGACCTGCTCCGCGCCGCCGAGGAGCTCGGCATCGACCTCAGTGGCGTCCGCGCCACCGATGGCGCGGCGGCCGACGAGTCGACCGAGCACGAGGGCGAGACGGTCGAGGCCTCCGAGGAGGAGACCGAGACCGAGGATCCCGATCTCGAGCCCGGCGAGGAACTCGAGGAGGAGGACTTCGCCGCCGACGAGGACCCGATGCTCGACGCCGACATCCCAGCCGGTGAAGCCGAGGGTGTCCTGGAAGAGGACGAAGCGTAGGATGCAATGCGGTCGCCGGATCCACCGGCGCCACGCAGTCCCGCGACCGCAGATCTCACGCACGTTAGGAATCACTTTGATCGACATCAATAATTTCGACGCAATCGAGATCGGCCTCGCCTCCTCCAAGCAGATCCGCTCGTGGAGCTCGGGCGAGGTAACCAAGCCGGAGACCATCAACTACCGGACGCTGAAGCCCGAGAAGGACGGGCTCTTCTGCGAGCGCATCTTCGGTCCCGACGAAGGACTGGGAGTGCTACTGCGGTAAGTACAAGCGCGTCCGCTACAAGGGCATCGTGTGCGAGCGCTGCGGCGTCGAGGTGACCCGCTCAAAGGTTCGCCGCGAGCGCATGGGCCACATCGACCTGGCCGCGCCGGTCAGCCACATCTGGTTCTTCAAGGGCGTGCCCGAGCCGGATCGGCTACCTGCTCGACATGGCTCCCAAGGAGCTGGAGAAGGTCCTGTACTTCGCCGCTTCGATCGTCACGTGGGTCGACGACGAGGCCCGCGCAGCGCGACACCGAGTCGCTCGAGGGCGAGGTCAACAAGGTGCTCGACGCCTACGCGGCCGAGAAGGAGGAGCGCGATCCTCGAGCTCAAGGAGTCGCTGACCCGCCGCGAGCAGTACCTCGAGTCGGGCAAGACCGGCCGTGACTTCTCCGACGAGGACCACCTGTGGGCGGAGACGCTCGAGGTCAACGTCGCCAAGCTGTCCGACGAAGAGCGCGAGAAGATGCTCAAGGAGCTCCGCAAGAGCTTCCAGGCCGACATCGACGACACCGAGGCCTACATCGAGGACGCGGCCGAGCGCATGCGTCAGGTGTGGGAGCTGTTCAAGACGATGAAGCCCAAGGACGTCGTCAACGACGAGACGACGTTCCGCGAGCTCAAGGACCGCTTCGGCTCCCCCTACGGCTTCGGCGAGTACTTCCGCGGCGGCATGGGCGCGGAGGCGGTGCGCGACCTGCTCCAGCAGGTCGATCTCGACGCCGAGTCCGCTGATCTCCAGGAGCAGGTCAAGACGGCCAAGGGCCAGAAGCAGGCTCGCGCGGTCAAGCGCCTGAAGGTCGTCTCGGCGTTCATCAACTCGGGCAACAAGCCCGAGATGATGATCCTCGAGGCCGTTCCGGTGATCCCGCCGGAGCTGCGGCCGATGGTCCAGCTCGACGGTGGCCGCTTCGCCACGTCGGACCTCAACGACCTCTACCGCCGCGTGATCAACCGCAACAACCGCCTCAAGCGGCTGCTTGACCTCGGCGCGCCCGAGATCATCGTCAACAACGAGAAGCGGATGCTGCAGGAGGCCGTCGACGCGCTGTTCGACAACGGCCGTCGCGGCCGTCCCGTCACGGGCCCCGGCAACCGTCCGCTGAAGTCGCTGTCCGACATGCTCAAGGGCAAGCAGGGCCGGTTCCGCCAGAACCTGCTCGGCAAGCGCGTCGACTACTCGGGCCGTTCCGTGATCGTCGCCGGCCCGTCGCTGCGGCTGCACCAGTGCGGTCTGCCCAAGCTGATGGCGCTCGAGCTGTTCAAGCCGTTCATCATGGCCCGCCTCGTCGAGCGCAAGTCCGCGCAGAACATCAAGGCGGCCAAGAAGATGGTCGACTCGATGATCCCCGAGGTGTGGGACGTGCTCGAGGAGGTCATCCACGAGCATCCGGTGCTGCTCAACCGCGCGCCGACGCTGCACCGTCTGGGCATCCAGGCGTTCGAGCCGGTGCTGGTCGAGGGAAAGGCGATCCAGGTCCACCCGCTCGTCTGCCACGCCTTCAACGCCGACTTCGACGGCGACCAGATGGCGGTCCATCTGCCGCTGTCGGCCGAGGCACAGGCCGAGGCGCGGATCCTGATGCTGTCGGCCAACAACATCCTCTCCCCCGCTCACGGCGCGCCGCTGGCGACGCCCGACCCAGGACATGGTCCTCGGCGCCTACTACCTGACCTACGGTCCGGATGCCTCCGAGCTCGAGGAGATCGATCCGGCCACGCACGACCCGCGCCCGCACGTGTTCCGCACCGCCCAGGAGGCGGAGTGGTCCTACGAGCACGGCGTGGTCAAGCTCCACGACCTGGCGGAGTATCGCCCGGCTCGGAGTTGAGGGCGGCCACGTGCTGACCACGGTCGGCCGGGTCATCTACAACGACAAGATCGAGCGGGCACTCGAGGAGGCGCTGGGCGCTGAGTTCGACCCCGGCACCTACGAGTTCATCAACCGCTCGATGAAGAAGAAGGACACGACCCGGCTGGTCGACGATCTCGTCCAGGCGTACGGGGCGCCGACGATCTCGCATGGTGCTTGACGCGTTCAAGGACATCGGCTTCCACTACGCCACTCAGGCGGGGGTGACGATCTCCAAGAACGACGTGCAGACGCCACCGACGAAGGGCGAGATCCTGGCGCGTTACGAGGACCAGCTGATCACGATCGAAGATCAGTACGACTCGGGTGAGATCACCCAGGAGGAACGCCACGAGGCGGTCACCAAGCTGTGGGATCGCGCCACCAACGAGGTTGGCGAGGCGCTCTACGAGCACCTCGACGAGCTGAACCCGATCTTCATGATGGCCAACTCGGGAGCCCGCGGCTCGTTCTCGCAGATCCGCCAGCTGGCCGGGATGCGAGGCCTGATGGCCAATCCGAAGGGCGAGATCATCGAGCGACCGATCAAGGCCAACTTCATGGAGGGCCTGACCGTGCTCGAGTACTTCATCTCGACCCACGGCGCCCGCAAGGGTCTGGCCGACACGGCATTGCGCACCGCCGACTCCGGCTACCTTACGCGCCGGCTCGTCGACGTGGCGCAGGACGTGATCATCCGCCAGGAGGACTGCGGCGCCGAGGAGTTCATCGAGATGCCGGTGTCCAAGCTCGAGGTCGACCCCGAATCGCGGCGCCTGCGTCCGACCGGGGAGGCCAACGACAACCTGATCGGCCGCGTCGCCGCCCAGGACATCACGACCAAGCGAGGCCGGGTGATCGTCGAGAAGGGCAGGGAGATCGACCG
Source organism: uncultured Solirubrobacterales bacterium (assembly GCA_963737535.1). GTDB lineage: Bacteria > Actinomycetota > Thermoleophilia > Solirubrobacterales > Solirubrobacteraceae > Palsa-465. The sequence goes on along the minus strand of CAVTTU010000006.1, from coordinate 14,988 downwards.
CGCCGAGCTGGCCGACCTGTACGAGGCATGGGTCGATGACACCGACAAGGGCACGGTCATCCATGTGCCCGTTCGCTCGGTGCTCAAGTGCATCGCGCCGACCGGCGTGTGCCAGGCCTGCTACGGCCGCTCGTTGGCCACCGGCAAGCTGGCCCAGATCGGCGACGCGGTGGGGATCATCGCCGCGCAGTCGATCGGCGAGCCCGGGACGCAGCTGACCATGCGGACGTTCCACACCGGCGGCGTCGCCGGCGCCGACATCACGCACGGTCTGCCGCGCGTGGTGGAGCTGTTCGAGGCGCGCAAGCCGAAGGGCCTGGCCAAGATCGCCGAGGTTGGCGGCAAGGTCTCGATCGAGGAGTCCGACAAGGCGGTCACGGTCGTGATCACCGACGACGGTGGCGAGGAGCATCGTCACACCTTCCCGCGACGGACGTTGCTGTTCGTCGACAACGGGCAGAAGATCGAGCCAGGCACCCAGCTCAATGAGGGCTCGCTGTACCCACACGAGCTGCTCGCCATCCGCGGGCGGACCGAGACCGAGCTGTACCTCGTGCGCGAGGTGCAGGAGGTCTACAAGTCCCAGGGCGTCGACATCAACGACAAGCACATCGAGCTGATCGTGCGGCAGATGATGAAGAAGGTCCGGGTCGACCAGAAGGGCGACACCGACCTGCTCCCGGGTCAGTTCGTCGACCGCCACGAGTACGCGCGGGTCAACCGCGGTGTACAGGATGGCGGCGGCGAGACGGCCCAGGCCGAGGAGATCATTCTCGGTATCACCAAGGCGTCGCTGAACACGGACTCGTTCCTGTCGGCGGCCTCCTTCCAGGAGACGACCAAGGTGCTCACCGACGCTGCCCTGGAGGGCAAGATCGATCGCCTCAACGGGCTCAAGGAGAACGTCATCATCGGCAAGCTGATCCCGGCCGCCACAGGGCTCAAGCGCTACCGGCGGATCGAGATCGAGCCGTCAGAGCCGCTGCCCCGGGGGATGGACGACGTGGGTCTGCTCGATCACGACGACCTCGCGGCCGAGCTCGGTCTGACCGACGGCGAGTCGCTCACCGGGTTCGGCGGCATGGAGCCCGACCTGAGCGACCTCGAGGACATCGGTCGCGGCGACGGCGCGTCCTCACTCGGTTTCGTCGAGGAGCTGGCTGACCTCGACGTGCCCAGCGACGACGAGTAGGCGTCGAGGCGCATTTATCGGCCTCGGGCCGCCCCTTCTGGTCGAGGGGGCGGCCCGAGTCGTTAAGGAAGCACGGGTCCAATGCGTTCGTTGTTAAAGAGTGCAAAGCAACGAACGATGTGCGATCAGGGTCAGCGGCCTGGTCCGACGATTCCGCGACAAGACGGCGCTGGCGGGCGTCAACCTGAGCGTGCGTCCAGGCCAGATCCACGCGCTCCTGGGACCGAACGGCGCCGGGAAGACGACCCTGACCAGGGTCGTGTGCGGCCTGGTCGATCCAGACGCGGGCACAGTCGAGACGTCGGGCAGGGTGGCGCTGGTGCCATCCGGCGATCGGACGTTCTACCTTCGCATCAGCGGGCTTGAGAACCTGATCTTCTTCGGTCGCCTGCATGGCATGCGCCTTCGCGCAGCGCGTGCTCGTGCGCACGAGGTTCTCGACGAGGTGGGCCTCGTCGAGGCCGCGAACCTCGCGGTCGGGCGCTACTCACACGGGATGCAGAAGCGTCTGTCGGTCGCGCGGGCGCTGCTGGCGAGACCATCCGCGCTGCTCGTCGACGAGGCGACCCACGACCTGGATCCCGAGGGGGCGCGTCGCATCCGCGCGCTCGTGGCGACGCTGGCTGCGAGCGGCACGGCGATTCTCTGGACCACCCAGCGCGTCGAGGAGATCCGCGACTTCGCGCACGCGGTGACGTTCCTGCATCGGGGCACGGTTCGGTTCACCGGCTCGGTAAGCGACCTGATCGGGCGAGCTCCGGATCGACGTTACGTCGTCCAGGTCCGCAACGGCGATCCCGACCACGCTCCGGACGCCGCCATGCTCCAACGCTCGCTCGGCACACTGGCCCGCATCTCGCAGACAACGGGCGAGGACGGGCACTTCGTGCTGGCGCCGGAACCCCGCGTCGTTCTCGGGTCCGCGATCGTCGCCCTCGCCGAGTACGGCTTTGAGGTCATCTCATGCCGACAGGAGCGGGCGGAGATCGAGGAGGCGTTTCTTGCCCTGACCGAGGAGCTCGCGGTTTGACCGCGCCTTCCGAGCTCGCCAAGCTGCCCGCGTTCTTGCGACGCGATCTGCGGATCACATTGAGTTACAGGACCGCCGCGATCGGTGGACTGCTCGCGATCGCCGCTCAAGCTCTTGTCTTCTCGTTCATCGGCAAGCTAGTCGATCCGTCGCGGCTACCCACGCTTCGGCGGGATGCGTACCACGTACATGGAGTTCGTGGCGATCGGCATCGCGTTCAACATGGTCCTTGCGCTGATGCTCCATCAGGTGGCAACGGCGATCCGCACCGAGCAGATGATCGGCACGCTCGAGTCGCTGCTCGTCACGCCGACACGTGTGATCACCATGCAGGCCGGGTCGGCGGCGTTCGAGCTGGTGTATGTCCCGCTTCGGATCGCCCTGTTCCTGGCGCTCATCGGCCTGCTGTTCGGCCTGAACTTTCACGCCAGCGGGATCCTGCCGTCGATCGTTATCCTCGTCGGCTTCGTCCCATTCGTGTGGGGCCTCGGGCTGATCAGTGCCGCAGCGATCCTCACCTTTCGACGCGGCGGCGGCGCGGTGACCGCCGGGGGATCCGCCCTCGGGCTGATTTCGGGTGCGTTCTTTCCGCTCGCGCTGCTGCCCGTTTGGCTTCAGACGATCGCCAAGGTCAACCCTCTCGCGATCGCGATCAATGGCGTGCGAGCCTCGCTGATCGGAGGGCTTGGCTGGACCTCGGTGGGTGTCCACCTCCTCGAGCTGGTGCCGCTGTCGGCAGCGGCGGTCGTCGCCGGCATGATCGCGTTCCGGCTCGCGCTACGGCGTGAGCGCCGCCTCGGGACTCTGGGGCTCTACTGAGATGACCGAATTGTGGGACGCGAGTCGACGAGCTCGTTGATCAGGCGCCCGACGTGCAAGCGCTACGCGCCCACCGCCTGGACCTTCTTGCCGCCCGACGTTGGCGCGCTCGTGGGCTCCCGGTGGCACCGGAGCTCCTCGATCAGCAGCGAAGGACGGACCTGATCTCGATGGCCGCGCCGCTACTGCTGAGGCGGGCGCGTGCAGCGTACGACGGCGAGCTGATGCTGATGAAGGGCCCCGAGGTGGCGGCCCGCTACCCGCACGCATCGGATCGGGCGTTCCATGACCTCGACCTGCTTGCCGAGGATGCGCGTGTTGCCCAGCGAGCGCTGATCACGGCTGGCTTCGTCGAGTTCGGGAAGCCCGCTGCATACGACGACAGCCAGCATTTGTGTCCGTTGATCTGGCCCGGCATCCCGCTCATCATCGAGCTGCATCGCCACCCCAATCAGCCGCCGTGGCTACCTCAGGTGAGCGCTGACGACGTCTTCGAGCAATCAGTGCCGAGCGCGACGGGCGTTCATGGGCTGTTGGCTCCGGCTCCATCTGCACACGCATTGCTGCTCGCAGCACACGGTTGGTGTCATCAGCCATTGGGGCGAATCGGGGATCTGCTGGATGTTGCGGTCATGCTCGCAGGCGGCGGGCGCGGTAGTGGGGAGGGCCTCGCGCGGCGTTGGAAGTGGGATGGCATCTGGCGCGTTGTCCTCGCCGCCGCAGATGCCGTCCTCGGCGACACTGCTTGCTCGCTGTCGCTGAGTGTCTGGGCGCGCCACCTGCGCCGCGCGCGCGAACGCACGGTGCTTGAGGATCACGTTGCCCGCCTCGCCGCACCTGCCTGTGCCCTCCCGTTGAGAAGCGCACCCGGTGCCCTGGCCGGTGTCATGAGGAGCACTGCTACTCGTCGTGAACGCTGAGCCATGGTCGGACAAGCTCCGTCGCTCGCGGCTCGCCTGCGCCCACGCCTTCATGCACACATCTGACCACCAGCGGCACCTGTCCCCGTATCACAGGAGCAACCGATGACACTCAGACTTCGCACCGACGATCTCGAATGGCGCCAGATCGACGACGAGATCGTCCTGCTTGACGGTCGTCAGGCCACGTATCTGTCCACCAACGGTTCTGGGACCCTCCTCTGGCGAGCCCTCGCCGCCGGCGCGACGCGTGAGCAGCTTGTGACGGTGCTCATCGACGCCTATGGGATCGACGAGCGCCGCGCGACGGCCGACGCGGAGGAATTCGTCGCCGCGCTCGCGTCGCAGGGATTGCTCACCGAATGACCCGCCGGCCACGGTTCGCGGCGCTCAGAGGCTTCTGGTGGGCTGATCGCGCGCTCCGTGCTGCACGGCGGGGGCTTGGCTCCGGGCGCATGTTTGGCCATCGCGCTTCCGACGGTCCCACGCCTGCCGGCGGGGGGACGCAGGGGCGTTGAGGCTCGCCTTCGTCTCCGCGGTCATACCTGTCTCGAGCAGGCGCTCGTGCGACAACGCTTCCTCGCGTCGCAGGGGGCGCGCCAGGACGTCGTCATCGGGGTGCGGTCGACCTCGACCGGGTTTGTCGCGCACGCGTGGCTCGAGGGAGAGGAAGACCCGTGGCCGCCGCAGTTCCTCGAGCTGACCCGCCTCCCGGCCTGAGCGCTGATCTGGGCAATGAGCGCGGCGCCGCTCGATCTCTCACGGTTGGAGCTTGCGACCGGCCTGTTGTTCGGCGCCAGCCCCCGGCCGGTCAGGTTGCCCGACGCGGGTGGCTGCTCGCCACGTCGGGCGCTTGAGCGAGAGATCCTTCCATCCCTACTCCGTCCCCCCTGTCTGGTCAGCTTCTCAGGTGGGCGAGACTCCTCGGCGATCCTCGCCGTAGCCGCGGCGCTGGCCCGCCGCGAGGGCCTGCCGCTACCGATCCCGGCCACCAACGTCATCGCCACCGCTGAGGAGGCGGACGAATCCGAATGGCAGCACCGGGTCATCGCTCACCTCGGGCTAGACGAGTGGCTTCGGATCGAGCAGCACCGACGAGCTTGACGTCATCGGTCCGTATGCGCAGCGAGTGCTGAGGACGCACGGCGTGCTCTGGCCATGCAACATCCACTTTCACCTGCCCCTTCTCGACGCAGCTCGCGGAGGCTCTCTGCTCACCGGCATCGGCGGCGATGAGCTATTCGCCGCGGCACGGCGCTCCCGCATGGCCGCGCTGCGTGCCCGTGCCGTTCGTCCGCAGCCGCGAGACGCGATTCGGATTGCGCTGGCGCTTGCGCCCCAGGCGCTCCGTCGCGCCGTGATCGCTCGACGCGAGCCCGTCAGCGTTCCCGTGGCTGCGACCGCACGCGCGGCGGGCGGCAACCGCTGCCGACGCCGCTGAGACAGCCGCCGAGCCGCGCGCTCTGCGCGACCGCCTCGCGTGGTGGCAGACGCTGCGCTACCTCCGAGTCGGAGCCTCCGGGCTCGAGCTGATCGCGCGCGGCGAGGATGTGCGAATCGCCCATCCGCTGCTGTCGCGCCGCTTCTGGGCGGCGGTCGCCGAGCGCCGCGGGACCCGACGGCTTCGGTGGACGAACCGACGGAATGCGGCGGCTTTTCGGCGACCTGCTTCCCGACGAGATCATCGAACGTCGGCTCCAAGGCCAGCTTCGATGAGGCGTTCTGGACAGACCGCGCGCGTTCGTTTGCCGCAATCTGGGATGGCGGTGGGATACCGCACGAGTGGGTCGACCCGTGACGGCGCTTCGGGCCCACTGGCGCGCTCCGCGGCCGCTCGCGCAGTCGTTCATCCTCCTTCAGGCCGCGTGGCTCGACTCGACGCTACGCGGTGTCGACGGCGTCGAGCAGCCGGCGCAGCGCATCGTCGGCTGGAGTCCCAGCAACGCCGCCGTAGGAGCTGGAGGAACGGCAGTGAGCTCAGCTCGATGAGCTCCTGCGGCTTCAGGCGGGTACAGCCGCGCGGCGCGATGCGGGAGGAGCGACGTCAGCCGCTCCGAGCCCTGCGGGCGCCGCACGACCGTCCGCTCGTCCCAACCGAGGACGACCCATCCGCGGAGCGGCAGCTCAGGCGCGATTGGCTCAAGCGGGAGGCGCCAACGCTCGCGCTCGCCGATCACCCCCAGCGGCTCGCCGGCTCGCAGGCGCGCGGCGGCATCCGACCGCAGGTCGATGGACCTCGGACCGGCGAGCGCGGTCCGACCGTCGAGCACCAGGACGTCATCGGAGCACCACCGGCACGCCGGCGAGGGCGAGCGAGGCGAGCAGCGAGCTCTTGCCCGCGCCCCTGTCGCCGAGCAGTCCCCACACTCCGCCCCCGGCGACGAACGCGCCCGCATGGAAGCTCTCTCGGCCCAGCCAATGCGCGGCCACCGCCGCGACGCCCGCGAGGTGAGGATGAACCAGCGCCCGATCGTCTGGTCGCGTCGGTAGCACGAAAGACTGCCCGCCGCGCGAGACGATCGATCTCGGCCGATCCGCCGGATCGCAGTCGCAAGACAGCCGTCTTGTCGTCAACGTAATCCGCCACGGCGGCGGCGCCGCAGCGTGACGCGAACGATCAGCTCAAGCGTTGGCCAGTGCGCCGGCGCGTGGCACGAGTTGACCGGGCGCCGCGTGGACTCCCAGGATCCGAAAGCCGTACGCTCCCATGGGGCGGTCTGGAGGGCTATGACGGCTTGAGCCAGTCCACATTTTCCAAGGCTAAGCGACGCGACGCACCGCAGCTGGCCTATGCCGGACGCTTACGCAGCGACATCGGCGAGCGTTGCGTTCAGGTTCTGAACGCGACGAGTAGTCGCCGTGTGCCGTTGACAGTCGAAACGCTCGACGTGGAAGATGGTTCATCCCGGAACGTAGGGCCGGTCGATCCGATGATGCGACGAAGTGGACGGAGGGATTATGGGCAAAGTCATCGCCAACCCCGCAGCCGCATACGAGCCGCCCGGTCTGCGGTGCTTGGATCCGTGCACGCGTTGACGCAGGTCCAGAACAAGAGCTTCGGCAGCTCCGACGGCTTCATGTTCTGGGCAGCCGATCACGAACGCCTCCTGACGCTCCGATCAGCTCGCGGCAGAAGGCTGGGCCTACCGAGTCAAGCACGCCGCCGGATACAGCCGCGCGCGGCCGGCGTTCATGCGGTATGACGACGGCCGAGCAGCATCAAGGTCTGCGGTTGACCTCTTCGAACCTCCGCCGTGCCAGGTCGATCATTGTCGAGCCGCACGCGGGTCGTGGCCGCCCTGGCCCTCGCTCGTGCTCTGGGTCGGTCGTCGGCTCTGTCGGCCTATGTCGCGGAGGGCTTCGAGTGCAACCCCGGCGAGCGTTCCTTCCGGCCCGACCCGCCACGCTGTTGCCGACGCCCCCTCCCGCCTACCCGCTGAAGGTCGGTCCGACGGGCGCTATCTGGTCGACCGGGATGGCCGCCCGTTCCTGATCGTCGGCGATTCGCCGCAGGCGCTGATCGCGAACGTGTCCGAGACACAGGCCGATCGTTTCTTCGCCAACCGGCAGGCCGCGGGATTCAACTCGGTGTGGATCAATCTCCTCTGCGACGATTACACGGGCGGTCGCGCCGACGGCACGACGTACGACGGCATCGCTCCGTTCACCAGGCCCGGGGACCTGTCCGACCCCGAATCCCGCCTACTTCGCGCGCGTGGACGCCATGATCCGCCTTGCCGCCAAGCACAGGCTCGCGGTGTTCCTCGATCCGATCGAGACCGGCGGCTGGCTCAAGCGTCCTGCGAAGCAACGGCACGGCCAAGGCCTACGACTACGGTCGCTACCTGGGGCGGCGGTACAGGCGGTACCCGAACATCGTCTGGTTGAACGGCAACGATTTCCAGACGTGGCGCCAGCCGGGGGACGATGCTCTGGTGCTGGCCGTCGCCAAGGGCATCAGGTCCGCCGATCCGGACGCACTGCAAACCGTCGAACTCAACTTCTTGACCAGCACCTCCCTCGACGACCCGAGGTGGAGGGGCATCATCGGGCTCGACGCCGCGTACACCTATGCCCCGACGTACGCGGAGGTCCTGAAGGCGTACGGTCGCCGCGACCATCTCCCGGTGTTCATGATCGAGGCCAACTACGAGGGCGAGCACTGCGTACACCGGCCCATCGACGCTGCGACGCCAGGAGTACTGGACGATGCTGAGCGGAGCGACCGGGCAGTTCTATGGCAACAAGTACACCTGGCAGTTCTCTGGACGGATGGCCGAGCCACGTGGACACGGTCGGGTCGCGGCAGATGACCTTCGTCACGAACCTGTTCTCGCGCCGCCGGTGGTTTGACCTGGTTCCCGACAGCCGGCACAGGCTCGTGGTGTCGGGGTACGGCACCTACTCGGACAGCGGCGATGTCAACGGCAACGACTACGTCACCGCGGCTCGCACTCCGGACGGCAGGCTGGCGATCGCCTATCTGCCGACCGGTCACCCGGTCGTCGTCGACATGACGAGGATGGCCGGCCGTCGTGTGCGGGCGCAGTGGTACGACCCGACGACCGGAAAGTACGCGACGATCCCGGGCTCGCCGTTCGCGCGCAGTGGCAGGCGCACGCTTCACGCCGCCCGGCAAGAACCACGACGGGGATCAGGACTGGGTGCTCGTGCTGACCGCGGCGTAGCCGCTTGGCGGCAGCAGGCGCGGCCGCCGAACGTTGATCTGATGAGCGTCCGCTCCGAAGACACCTTGCTTCTGACACCTGGAGAACCCCTCATGCGCGTACTCGTCACCGGTCACAACGGCTACATCGGCTCCGTGATGACCCCCCTTCTCGAGCAGGCCGGCCACGAGGTGGTCGGGCTGGACTTCGATCTGTTCGCCGCATGCACGTTCGGCGAGCCGCCGCCCGAGATCGAGTCGATCCGCAAGGACGTGCGCGACGTCGAGGCGGAGGACCTCGTCGGCTTCGACGCGGTGCTGCACCTGGCGGCGGTGTGCAACGACCCTGTCGGCGACCTGAACCCGCAGGCGACCTACGACATCAACCATCTGGCCTCGGTCCGGCTCGCCGAGAAGGCCAAGCAGGCGGGGGTGCCGCGCTTCCTCTTCTCCTCGTCCTGCAGCCTCTATGGCAAGGCGGGCGACGAACTGCTCGACGAGAACGCCGCGTTCGCTCCGGTGACGCCGTACGGCCGGTCGAAGGTTCTCGCCGAGCGGGACATCGCACCGCTGGCTGACGACACCTTCAGCCCGACCTACCTGCGCAACGCGACCGCCTACGGCGCGTCGCCGCGGCTGCGCGCCGACATCGTCGTGAACAACCTCGTCGGGTTTGCGGTGACGACCGGCGAGGTGCTGATCCAGAGCGACGGGACGCCGTGGCGCCCCCTGGTCCACATCGAAGACATCTCACGAGCCTTCCTGGCCGTGCTCCACGCTCCGCGCGAGCTCGTGCACAACGAGGCGTTCAACGTCGGCGCGAGCAGCGAGAACTACCGCATCCGCGAGATCGCGGAGATCATCGAGAAGGTCGTGCCCGGCGCGCGGGCGTCCTTCGCCGAGGGCGGCGGCCCCGACAAGCGCTCCTATCAGGTCGACTGCTCCAAGATCCAGCGGGTGCTGCCCGACTTCGAGCCGCAGTGGACCGTGCCTCGCGGCGTCGAGGAGCTATACGAGGCGTATGTCCGCCACGGCCTGACGTTCGACGAGTTCACCGGCTCGCGCTACCTGCGCATCAAGCGGGTGCAGGAGCTTCAGGCGGCCGGCCGCGTCGACGACGACCTGCGCTGGCTGGTGCCGGTCGGAGCCGAGCAGTGATCTTCACGCCAACGCGACTGCAGGACGCCGTCATCATCGATGTGGAGCGTCGCGGCGACGAACGCGGCTACCTGGCCCGCACGTATTGCGAGCAGGAGTTCGCCGACCACGGCCTCGTGACTCGCTTCGTTCAGGCCAGCACGATCTTCAGCCCCAAGCGCAACACGCTCCGCGGCCTGCACTTCCAGGAGTCGCCTCATGGCGAGGTGAAGCTCGTGCGATGCACTCGCGGCGCTGCTCATGTGACGATCGTGGACCTGCGGCCCGACTCGTCGACCTACACGCAGTGGCTCGGCGTCGAGCTCAGCCCGGAGAATGGCCGGCTCCTCTACGTCCCGAAAGGCTTCGCCCAGGGCTACCAGACGCTCATGGACGACACCGAGGTCGCGTACCAGATGTCGCACGAGTACGTCCCGGAGGCGGCCAGCGGCGTGCGCTGGAACGACCCCGCCTTCGGAATCGAGTGGCCGCCGGCGGAGCAGCGCATCATCTCGGAGCGAGATCGGGCGTGGCCCGATTACCAGACGCGCTTCCGGCGACCGCCAGAAGCCCCGCCTGCTCCAACCGCTCCGCTGCTCGCAGGATGACCGCGTAGGGCAGCCCTGATCGCGCGGCGACGTCGAGCAACGACGCACGCCCGTCGCTCAGGTTGAGCACCCACAGCAGCGCGCGTTCGTCATCGGGTGACTCCACCGCGCCGCCGCTCGACCGGTAGAGGCCGCGGCGCCCGAGCTGAGGCTCGCCATACGGGCTGAGGTTCGTGCACGTGCGATTGGTCTCGAGGACCTCGACGACATCGAGGCAGACGCGCACCGACTCGGCGAGCGATTCCGGGCGGATCCGCTCGAGCCCGTCGGCAGACGTGTGGTATCCCGGGAACTCGCCGTGCGGCGTGCGCATCAGGCAGCCGACAGGCAGGTCGAATCCCGGAGAGCAGAATTGGCGCTCGTCGCCGCCCCAGGGCTCCCAGTCGACGACGCGATGCGGCGGCGCCGGAGTCGCGCAGCACGAGCTCGACGGCGCGATCGACCTCGCTGTCTCCGCGCCTGCTGCGCTTGTACGTCAGGCCACCGGCATCGCCGATGCAGGAGACCGTCAGGCCGTGCTTGACGCGATGCAGCGTGTCGCGGTTCTGGTGCAGCCACGCCAGCGGTCCGATCGTGCCCGGCGCGAACAGGAAGCGATACGAGTGCCGCAGCCGTCGCTGCGAGAGCTCCCTCGCGAGCATCGTCGCGACCGCGATGCCGGAGAGGTTGTCGTTGGCAAGCGACGGATGGCACACGTACGTCGAGATGAGCACTTCCTCCTCGCTCGCCCCCTCGAGCCGCAGCTCGCCATAGGTGAGGTGACCGGGCTCGAGCGTCGAGTCGATGACCACGTCGTACTCCCCCGGCTGCAGCTCCAGCAGCTGGCGATGGGACAGGCAGAACCCCCAGGTGCGGTGGTAGTAAGAAGTCCGGTAGGGCACCAGGTCGGGTTGGTCCGGGAGCGTATGCAACCGCTCCCGCAGCGCCTCGAGCGACATTCGCGCGCGCACCGGCTCGCTGTAGGAGACGACGTGCAGGCTCGAACGGCGGAAGTCGACGACGCGCGTCCCGTCGGTCGTGGCGATGTATGCGTCGCGGATGTTCCACTCATCCGGCACCGTCCAGTCGAAGACCTGCGTCCCGCTGGCGATCTCCGTCCGCTCGAGCGGTACGTGCTCCTCGAGCACGTCGAACGTCGCCCGCACGCCGCTTCCGGTCAGGCTGCGGCAGAGCGGGAAGAGCCGCCGCATGAGCTCGTACGCCTCGGTCCCGATCGCGTCCGGGTCCATCAGAGCGCACCCACCCGGAACGTCTGGCCGTTGAGCGCGCTCGGCTCGCGCTGCGACAGCTCGCAGATGGCGGCCGCGACCTCTTCCGGCGTCCGCCCGGACCCCTGCTCGTATACGCGCACGAAACGGTCTCGGTCGGGGAAGTCGCGAGAGCGCAGCTCGCGCTGCATCGGGGTCTCGGTGATCCCGGGATCGAGCGAGCAGATGCCGCAGGCGGTGCCTTCCACGTCGATCGCGGCGGAGCGGACGAGGTGCTCGGCGCCCGCCTTCGAGGCGCTGTAGGCGCTCCAATAGGGCTTTGCGTTCGATGCGGCTCCGCTCGTCAGGTGGATGGCCATGCCCCCGTGCCGTGCAAGCGGGCCCGCCAGTGCCGCTCGCAGGACGTTGTAGGTGCCGAGCAGGTTGATCTCCACGGCTCGCCGCCAGTCGTCGGGGTCGCTCACAGGCAGCGGCGCCACCGGCCCGATCGTCGCGGCGGCGTGGACGAGCAACCGCAGCCGCGGGACGGTTTCGAAGGCCTCGAGCAGATCGCCGAAGCGCGTGATGTCCACGCACAGCGACGCGCTCGCATCGGGGCTCGGCCTGCGCGCAAGACCGACGACGTGCCATCCCTCGTCGCGCAGGCGCCGGCACGTTGCCGCTCCGATCCCACTGCTCGCGCCCGTCACGAGCGCCGCGCGTCGCATCGCCGCCGCTCCCTCACATCAGCATCGCTTTGCGACAGTAGAACGCCTCGGCATAGGAGGTGGGCGAGTTGCACTCCATCCCACGCAGCCGAAGGAGCCCGGAGAACAGGTCCTCCTTGAACCACCGCTTGGACAACTGTGACGCGAAGTGCGTCATCAGGTGGTCGATCTTCTTGCGGCACAGGGATTCGTCGAGCGGGACGAAGAGGTTCGGCGCGCCCATGTCGCCGTCGTACTTCGGGATCTCGTACTCCAGGATCAGGTGGTCACGGAACGTGTTCCATGTCAGCTCGCACGTCACGCGGTGATCCTGATGGAGATCGGACCGCTGGTGCGTGAGGATCACGTCCGGCGAGAGCTCGCCCTTCAACTCCTCGAAGAACCCCTTGATCTCCGCGCCGTCATAGGGGAAGTACCCGTCCCGGAAGTCCTTGAGGATCACGCGCTTGCCGGGGACGTCACCGAGGAGCGCGTCCGCGCTCTGACCCGCCTCCGCGGCACGCTTGGTCTCTCCTGTCAGCACGACCCAGCAGACCTCGGACAGCGATCCCTGCTCGATGAGCTTGAGGATCGTCCCCCCACAGCCGATCTCGATGTCGTCCGAATGGGCGCCGATCGCGAGCAGCCTCAGGGGCCCGTCGCCGGCGCGGCGCGCCAGGAGCGGCAGCATCAGCCAGCCGCTGCGGCGAGATCGCGGTCAGCCTCTTGACCAGCAGCCCACAGCTGCCACGGCGCTTGACCGCTTTCGTGCAGGCTCTCGAGCCACTGCTTGTCCTTGAGTGTGTCCATCGGCGCCCAGAAGCCTTCGTGGCGCTGGGCCAGCAACCGATCGCCGGCCAGCAGTCGATGGAACGGCTCCTCGACAAGCTCCTCGCCGGGCCTGAGGTCATCCAGGAGCTCCGAGCGCAGCACGAAGTAGCCGCCGTTGATCCAGACGTCCGACCGCGTCACGTCGTGGATGCCGTCGACGATCCCCCTGTCGTCCATCGATACGACGTGGAAGCTGTAGTTCGGCCGGACCGCGAGGAAGCTGGCCGTGGCACCGGTCGCCTTGGCCCGAGCGATCATCGCCGGCAGGTCGGCGTCGGTGAGCGTGTCGCCGTAGTTGGCGAGGAACATCTCGTCGTCGCGCAGGAGGTGCCGGACCGCGCGCAGCCGCTCGCCGATGCAGGCGTGAAGCCCGGTGTCGACGAAGGTGATGTTCCAGTTGTGGATGTCGGTCTTGAGCAGATGGACCTTCGCGCCGCCTTCCGAGAGCACGAAGTCGTTGGCCATCGCCTCGTTGTAGGTCAGGAAGAAGTGCTTGATCGCCTCGGCCTTGTAGCCGAGGCACAGCACGAAGTCGGTGAACCCGAAGTGCGCGTAGTACTTCATCACGTGCCAGAGGACCGGCCGGTTGCCGATCGGGACCATCGGCTTGGGCACCACGTCGGATGCCTCGCGCATCCGCAGCCCCTGGCCGCCACAGAAGATGACGACCTTCACAGCACCTGCACCTCCGGGATCGGGACGACGAACTGCGCTCCCCATTCACGCGCGTAGGCGAGCTGCTCCACGATCTCCTCCTTGAGGTTCCAGGGAAGGATCAGGATGTAGTCGGGCCGATCCTGCTCGAGCACCTCGGGGTGTTTGATCGGGATGTGCGTCCCCGGCAGGAACTGGCCCTGCTTGTACGGGTTGCGATCGACCGTGTACTCGAGGAGATCGGTGCGAATGCCGCAGAAGTTCAGGAGCGTGTTGCCCTTCCCCGGCGCGCCGTAGCCGGCGATGCGCTTGCCCTCGCGGCGACGCGCGATCAGGAACTCGAGCAGGCGCCATTTGGTCTCGTTGACCTGGCGCGAGAACGAGCGATGCGCCTCGAGCGTGTCGAAGCCAAGGCCGCGCTCGCGCTCCGCGAGCTCGTCCACGCGGGACGTCACCGCCTGCCGTCCGGTCCCCACGCGCTGGGCATAGAGGCGCAGCGAGCCGCCGTGCGACTTCAGCTCGTCGACGTCGAAGACCTCGAGGCCGTGCGCCTCGAGCACCTTGCGGGCGGTCAGCAGCGAGAAGTACGAGAAGTGCTCGTGGTAGATCGTGTCGAACTGGTTGCTCTCGACGAGGCGAAGGAGGTGCGGGACCTCGATCGTCGCCACGCCGTCGGGCGCCAGCACGATTCCGATGCCGCCGACGAAGTCGTTGAGGTCGGGAACGTGGGCCATGACGTTGTTGGCGACCAGCAGGTCGGCGACGTCGCCCCTCGGCCGCGAGCCGACCGGCCAGCTCCCGGCCGAAGAACTCAACGATCGGTCTCGATGCCCTGCTCGCGCGCCACGCTCGCGACGTTGGCGGCCGGCTCGATGCCGAGCGCCGGGATCCCTCGCTCCACGACGTGCTGCAGCAGGTAGCCGTCGTTGCTCGCGAGCTCGACCACGAGACTGTTCGCGTCGAGCCCGAATCGCTCGACCGCCATCTCGACGTACTTGCGGGCGTGCGCGACCCACGAATCGGAGTACGAGGAGAAATACGCGTACTCGCTGAAGATCGCGTCAGCAGCGACGAACTCCTCGAGCTGCACGAGAAGGCAGCTCTCGCAGACCTTGGCGTGGAGCGGATAGAACGCCTCCATCGCGGCCACGCGATCCGCCGGCACGTAGCTCTCGCACAGCGGCGACATGCCGAGGTCGACGAACGTGTGTCGAAGCGCCGCGCCGCAGAAGCGGCA
>CAVTTU010000005.1:0-161004 GCA_963737535.1 uncultured Solirubrobacterales bacterium | reverse complement strand
CAGCCCGCAGGTCGAGCTGACAACAAACGCGGCGCTAACGCGGCACGGCTTAGGATGGTTTGCGGGTGCGCATCGTGGTACTTCGTGGGCATGTGCAGCGAGAGGTCATCTGGCTCGGAATGGCGTCATCGTTGCTGCTGGTTGGGTGCGGTCGCTCGGCTTCGGTCGCTGGGGATTCGCATCACAGGCTCGCGGGGCTGGTTCTGAGCGAGGTCGTGGGCGGTGGCTATGTCCCCGCGGATGTCGCGTTTGCCGAACAGCTGCCGGTAGTGGCTGTCTACGCTGACGGCCGGATCTTCACCGTCGATGCGGCATCCTCGGTCGGCCTCGGGTCCCACGCTGCCCTGGTCCGGGTCGTTGAGCGGACGCTGCCGGCCAAGGCCGTGGACCGGATCGTCAACCTCGCTCAGGCAGCAGGAGTCATGCCTCACCCGCCGGCGTTCGGTCGACCGTCCACGACGGACCTTCCAACAACCACCTTGACAGTTTCGGCCGACGGCAGGACGCACACAATCGCCGTGTACGCGCTCGGCGTCAGAGACGGGCTGACCTCGGACCAGGTGGCCGCGCGCCGGCGTCTACAGGCTTTCTCCGACAGGCTCGCTCGGCTGGGGACGGGCACAGGCCCTGGCTCGCGCCCTCGCGCGTACGTGCCGCAGTCGTTCTCCGTGTTCGCCGAAGCTTCGGATGGCCCTCCGAACCCGCCCGGGCGTCCTCGGCGCTGGCCACTCAAGAGCTTTCGCCCAACGGCTCCAGCAACCTTCGAGTGCGTCCCGGTCCTCAGCGCCGGCGCAGTCAGGCGGATCATCCCCTTAGCATCGAGGTCGACCAGTGACACCGTCTGGATCAGTGCTGGTCGCCGCTGGCAGGTGGTCTTCCGGCCGGACCTCCCGGGAACCAAACCGTGTAGCTAGCCGCGCTGGCCGGGAACGGCCGAGAGTTGCCAATCGACGCGACGTCTCGTGGCAGATCACCAGCTAGCTTTCCTGGCGTGGAGTTCAGCCGCGAGTTGCGCAACGACGTTCTGGCAGGAGACATCACGCTGTCGGTCCGACTGTGGACGCAGCCACGGGTCAAGCGGGGCGGCCGCTACCGGGTCGGGCTCGGCGAGATCGAGGTCGACGCCATCGAGCTTGTCCCGTTCGCGGCAATCACCGGAAAGGACGTCCGACGAGCCGGCGAGTCCGACCGTGAGGCGTTGCGCCAGCGTGCCGCGCACGCCGGACCGATCAACGAGGACACGCTCGTCTACCGAATTGAATTCCACGCCGTGGGTCCCGGAGATTAGGGACCCGCGTCTGCCAGTTAGGGCTCCTGTTCGGCGCTCTCGGAGAGGTCGGCGAGGCGGCGCTCGAGGAAGCGTTGCTCCGGCCCCGGTTGAGTTAGATCGAGGGCGCGGGCGTAGGCAGCACGCGCTTCATCGTCGTGGCCGAGGCGTCTCAGCAGATCGGCGCGGGTCGAGTGGTAGTAGCGGTAGTCGTCGAGCTCGAGGCGGTCGAGCAGGGCGAGTCCTGCTTGCGGTCCTTGGATCTCGGCGACGGCGATCGCGCGGTTCATCGTGACGACCGGCGAGCCGGTGATCTGCTCGAGCTGCCGGTAGAGAATCGCGATCTCCTCCCAGTTGCGTGGCTCTCGAAGGTGGAGATCGGCGATAGCTGCCTGGACGATGTAGGGCCCGGTCCCGTGGAGGGTGAGCGCATGTTCGAGCAGGCCCCGGCCTTGCTCGATCAGGTGCTGGTCCCACAGTGCCCGGTCCTGATCATCGAGCAGCACGAGCTCGCCGCCTGGGAAACGCGCGGCGCTGCGTGCGTGGTTGATCATCATGAGGGCGAGCAGGGCGTGCGCTTCGGCTTCGTCGGGCATGAGCTCGACGAGCGAGCGGCCGAGGCGGATCGCCTCCGCCGAGAGATCGACGCGGCCGCCGCCCCAGCCTTCGTTGAAGATCAGGTAGATGACGGCGAGCACGGCTTCGAGCCGCTCGGGCAGCAGGTGATCGGGCGGGACGGCGAACGGGATGCCGGCGTCGCGGATCTTGTGCTTGGCGCGTGTCAGGCGCTTGCTCATCGTTTCGAACGGGACGAGGAAGGCGCGCGCGATGTCCTCGGTAGAGAGGCCGCCGAGCGTGCGTAGCGTGAGTCCGACCTGGGCATCGAGCGCGAGCGCCGGATGGCAGCAGGTGAAGACGAGCTCGAGCCGCTCGTCCGGGAACGTCGCCGTTTCGTCCATCGTCTCCCCCGTTCCGTCTTGCAGCTCCCGCTCCAGCTGCTCGGTCTTCGCCGCCAGTGTCCGCTCGCGCCGGATGCGGTCAATCGCGCGGTTGCGTGCGGTCGCGATCAACCAGCCCGTCGGGTTCGCCGGAACTCCGTCGCGTGGCCAGCGTTCGGCGGCGGTTGCGAACGCTTCCTGCGCGGCATCCTCCGCCAGCTCGATGTCGCCGAGAAAGCCGACAAGCGACGCCAGGACGCGGCCCCAATCATCGCGGAAGACCTGCTCAAGCATCGGCGAGTGGCTCCTCGCGAACCGGCCGAATCTCGATCGCATCCGCGCCCCGCAGCTCCTGCAGTTCACCGGCGACGGCGAGGGCACCGTCGAGGTTGTCCGCCTCCACGACGATGAAGCCGCCGAGGAAGTCCTTGCTGTCCAAGAACGGTCCGTCGGTCAGCAGCGTCTTTCCTTGTTCGTAGCGCATCGTCGTCGCCGACTCGACGTTCTGGAGTCGTAGCCAGCCGGTCACGTTCGGTCGCGCCAGAACCTCGTCTACCCCGGCGTTGATCCGGCGTCGTTCATCTTCAGGTATCCGATCCCGAACCTCGGTGTTGCCATAGATCAAGAGTGCATATCTCAAGCGGTCTCCTTCCTGCCTGCAGAGAGTTGTTCACCTCCTAGACGAATAGTGCGGTCCGAGACGGACAGTATTTGCGCCTGTATGTCCGTCTGCCATCCGTCCGTTCGTCACTGAGGCAGAACCGGCCGACGAGCCGGCCACGGCGAAAGGACTGGAGATGACAGATAGAACGGCAACGCGTGGCGCTCTGCGCTGGGTGGTTGGGCTGACCTCGACCGCCTACTTCATGGTCGTCCTTGATTCGGTGGTCGTGATCACCGCGCTGCCGCGCATGCATCGCGACCTGCACGTTGGCGTGTCCTCGCTGCAATGGACGGTCAATGCGTACGGCATCGCCTTCGCGGCCGGCATCATCACTGCCGCCGCCGTGGGCGATCGCTTCGGCCGCCGCCTCGTCTTCAGCAGCGGTTTGGCGCTGTTTACGCTCGCCTCGGCGGCGTGTGCGCTCGCCCCCAACGTGTCCGAGCTGATCGTCGCTCGCACGGTACAGGGGCTCGGCGCGGCGGCGGTGCTGCCGCTCAGTCTCACGATTCTGACGACGGCATTCCCGCCCGAGAAGCGGGCGATGATCGTCGGCGTCTACGGCGGGCTCGCTGGTCTCGCCGTCGCGCTCGGGCCGATCGTCGGCGGCGCGATCACCGAAGCGACCGACTGGCACTGGATCTTCTGGATCAACGTTCCGATCGGGCTCGTCGCCGTGTCCCTCGGTCTGCGGCTCCTGCCGGAGAGCCATGGCGCGCCGGAGCGGCTCGACCTCATCGGCGTATCGCTGGTAACCGTTGGCGTGGTCGCGCTCGTCTGGGCGCTCATTCGCGCCAACGATGTCGGCTGGGCGCAGCGCCGAGATCGTCGGCACACTCGCCGTCGGCTCCCTCCTGCTCGCTGGGTTTCTCTGGTGGGAGCACCGTGCCGCCGAGCCGATGCTGCCACTACGGCTGTTTGCGAGCCGCGAGTTCGCGATCGGCAACCTCGCCACTTTCATGATGTCCGGCGCCATATTCGCCGCCGCGTTCTTCGTGACCCAGGAATTCCAGCTCGCCCGCGGCTACTCCCCGCTCGGCACCGGGCTGCGCCTGCTGCCCTTCTTCGCCACGCCGATGATCGTCTCTCCGTTCGCCGGCGCCCTCTCCGACCGGATCGGACGGAGGCCGATCATGGTCGTCGGCCTCGGGCTGCAGGCGCTCGGGTTCATCTGGGTTGCTGCCCGCGGCTCGCTCGCCACGAGCTCGGTCGAGCTGGTGGTCGCTCTACTCATCGCCGGCATCGGCATCTCGATGGCCCTTCCCACCGTCCCGACCGCCGTCTTGAGCGCAGTCGCTCCGGAGGAGATGGGCAAGGCGTCCGGGATCAACTACATGGCGCAACGCTTCGGCGCTGTCTTCGCCATAGCGATCGCCACCGCCGTCTTCTCCGCCAATGGTCACCTCGGCAGCCCGGCCAGTGTCACCGCCGGCTTCAGGCCCGCTCTGTGGGCTTGTGTCGCCTTCGCTGTCCTCGCGGCGCTGGCCGCGTTCGGCATCAGCCCGCGAAGCACAGCAGCCCTCGCCCCCGTCGAGGTCGCCGAGGTGCCGGTCGCCGCATGAACCCCAACCACGCAAGGAACCACCCACCCCAGAAGGGAGACGCACAATGCCGAACATCCTGCACCGCCTTTCGATCGACGCGCCGCCGGAGCACGTGCACCAACTAGCAGCAACCAAGGAAGGGATCGAGCGGTGGTGGACGGGCCACCCAGTCGCCGGCGACGACAACATCGGCGATCAGCTGTCCGTCTACTTCCGCAACCCCGCCGAGCCCGCTGCAACCTTCGAGATCGTCGAACGCATCCCGAACCAAATCGCCTGGCGGTGCGTCGCCGGCCCCCGCGACTGGATCGACACCCGTGTCACCTTCGCGCTGAAGCCCAGGGCGGACGGCGGGACAACGCTGCTGTTCAGCCACGAAGGCTGGAGGCAGGAGAACGAGTTCATGAACGGCTGCTCGACCAACTGGGCCGCCTACCTCATGAGCCTCAAATCCGGAGCCGAAGGCCAGGGCTTCAACGCATATCCGGGTGGCGAGATCAGCCGCTGGGACTGAAGCATCACGGTGCTGGCGACCCGGCCAGGTCGTCAGCGCTGCCTTCGTCGACCGCAGCTCAGGTCGGCGTGCCGATGGTCGCGGCTGAGCTTCTCGGTCGCCAGGACCGGCGTCGCGCTCGGATCACGGCATCGATGCCGGTACCCGCCGCCGGCCGCGGCCGGTCATCGGCGACGACCAGCTCCCACCGGTCCGGATCGAGGGCGCCGAGCGCGGCCTCGACAGAGACTTGGACCTGCCCGGCCGCAGCCGTCGCCGCTCCGGTGGACGGGTCGATCGGGCGATGGCCAACCAGGAATAGGGTCCCGCCGCGAGCGACCCCTGTCGCCATCCGTTGCACCATCTCCTCGACCGACCCGGCCACGTGAACATACAGGCAGACCACGAGGTCGTACTCGCCCCGCTGAGGCGTCCACGTGGCGAGATCGGCCTCGACGCAGTCGATGCGCGCGGCGACTTCCGGCCCCATCGCGTCGGCTGTCGACCGGGCATATGCCAGGGCCGTCGCGGCGAAGTCAACCGCGGTGACCAGCCATCCGCGCGAAGCCAGCCAGAGCGTGTCGGACCCGTGACCGCAGCCCGCGTCGAGAGCGCGCCCGGGACGCAGCTCGCCGACCTCGGCGGTCAGATGGGTATTCGGGGGCCGCTGCGCAACGCGATCCCCGTGCTCGCGCAGGGCTTGCGACCAGCGCTCTTGCCAGAAGTTCCGGTCGTACTCGCTCATGTCGGCTAGCCGGCGCCCTCGCGTCCATTCCAACGAAGTCCGAGATTATCTAGGGGATCGTTGGACTCGACGTCGTCAGGCCGTCTCCCCGACGCCCGGAATAGGATGCGCCGTGTCGAGTCGGAAACCAGCGAATCGGGGGTGCTTGATGGGCAACCACTTTGTCGGTACTACGGCGTGGTGCCGCGCGACAGATCGGAGAGCACAGCGATCGCCTCTGGCGCGCGATCTGCGGGCACGAGCAGATGGTCGTGGTGGTAGCCGGCGATCACGTTGCAGCTGAGACCGGCACTGGCCAGTGCTGTGCTGATGGCGGCGGTGAGACCGACGGCGTCGAGCGCCGAGTGCACACGCAGCGTGATCCAAGCGGCGACGTAGTCGTACCCGATCCCGAGCCGGTCGGCCTGCTCGCGCCGCAGTACGACGCTCAGCCCATCGTCGTCACGGACGGTCGCATCGGGCACGACGGCTTCGAGTAAAGCCTCGTCCTCGATGAACGCGAACACAAAGGACCCGGGTCGCTGCACCGGGTCCAGGCAAGACAACATCCGGTTGAGATCTCGCTCGCACTGCATCGAGCAGACTGTGGCAGGTCGCTGGTTGCGGGTGGCGGTCCGTCCCTGATTGGGGTACAACACGCCTGTGACCGTGCCGTCTGGGGAACTGGATCTTGACGCGATTCGTGCGGAACTCGAAGCGCGGCGCGATCGCGAGCGCGAACGCCTGGCGATGCTCACAAAGCGCCCCGAGCGTGGCAGCGCGGTTGGATTCGGTAAGCGCATCGGCGATGGCACGTCCGAGGCGGTGAGCCGGCTGACCGACATCGGCGTCGGCGACTCACTTGAGCGGGGGCTTGAGCGCACAGAGCGGGCGCTGGCCAAACTCGACGAAGGAACCTACGGAATCTGTGATGCGTGCGGCGCTCCAATTGCCCGCGGCCGGCTGCGGGCGATGCCTGACGGAGTGTTGTGCCTGGCCTGCGCGGCGTCGATGCCTCGGATTCGTTCTCCGCGACGTCGTTGAAGCGTCGGCGCCTGCCGTGAGTGGTCGTACTACTGTGCGCGACGACTTGCCAAATGACGCTGCGTCCAACGACCCGAGTGCCAGCGTCCGCCGACTGGTGGCCCTGGCGTACATCCTGGCGATCTCGATCCCGCCGCTCGGGCTCGTTCTGGGCATCGCGCTGAGCGTCAGATCCGGAAGGCAGTACTCAAAGCACGGCATGGGGGTCATCGGGCTCAGCATCGTCGCGTCGATCGTGTGGGTCGTGATCCTCACCTCCGGGGCACTCACTACGCCCACGACGAGCTACTGATCCGGACCTCCGCCTGGATGGCACGCGCGATGATCAGCCTGAAGACCTCAGATTCCAGTCCCAGGTCTCCGCGGCCCCGTTGCCGTCGGAATCGCCATAGTGGCCATGCATCGTCAGCCCGTTGGCAGACACCGACATGTTGGTCGTACCCATGCTCCAGGCAGGGAGGGTGGCGCCCACCGTGTGGTCGGTGCCGTCGGAGCAGTGACCGGTGATGAAATAGAACAGCGGGGCGCCCAGGTCGCCCGAATAGAAGCGCGGATTGAAGACGCCCGGGACAGTGTGGAAGCTCCACTCCATGATGATCGAGCCAGCGTCCTTGGTCGTCTCCCACGAGCCGGACTCGGAGTAAGTGCAGGTCGTGCTGCCGTCGCTGGTCGTTCCCGATCCGTGCCAGTTGACCCCACCGCTGACCGGGACGTAAAACGGCGTGCCATCCGGAGTCGGGTCGAGCCGCTTGTAGGTGATATGGGCCTCCGAGGTGAACTTCAGCCCCTTGACGTCGAACGGGTTGTCGATCTCGGCTGAGATCGTGCCCGTCCACTGCTTGCACCCCACGTCGGAGGCCACGATCCACCCAGGCTCGGTGTTCTGGAAATCGTCCTTGATGTCGCTGTTTGAGAACACCAGCGTCACGCCGGTGACCTTCTGGTGCGGCAGGGCAAAGCAGTAGTTCTTGAATTCGTGGTCGGTCCAGTCCTGGACCTCAGCGCTGCCCCCGGCCAGCTCGATGATCGCCTGCATCTTGGCATGGGGATCTGGCTTGTCGCTGGCAACGCCACCTGAGTAGGGGGCCGGGATCGTGACGGATAAGGTCCGCACCCCGGACTCGACCTTGAAGTTGAAGTACTTGACCGACAGGTGCTTGAGGTCGGCCACGCCCTTCAGCGGCTCCTCGCTACCGGGACCCAGCGCCTGATCCTTGGTGTACTCGCTCGCACCTTTGTTGAGGTCGTCCCAGGAATGGAAGTAATCGACGGGATCCTTGTTCCAGGCATCGAGGGCGAACCGGGGCCATTGCTTCTTCAGGCCGTCGGGCACCTCATCGTCGATGGCTTTGAGGATCGACTCGGACTGCGCCCGGTGCCAGATCGTGCCGATCAGCTCGGGGCGGATGCTGCGGGCGAGAAAGAACGGGAACAGGTAGGACCCGTACTGGCGGTCGCGCCCGTTCGTGAAATCCTCGCAGGGATCGCACTTGCCCGGCAGCGGCTCATCCATGTGTTTGAGATAGACGTCGGCGAGGCCGTGCTCGCTGTTGATATGTGGATACACCGCGTCCTCGGCCCAGGTCGCGGTTGCCTCTCTCCACCAGAAGCTGTTCGCACACCCGACATCGAGTGAGAGCTGAAGGACGTGCATGAACTCGTGCGCCAGCGTCACCTTGGCGTCCTCGAGGGTCTCCGTCTCTGGAACCTGGATGTAGGAGGGCACGTGGTCGCAGCCGCCTCGTGCCACCGTGACGCCGCCGGCGTCCTTGGGAAGGCTCTCCTGTTTGACCATGCAGATGTCCACCGGCTCGCCGACCGGCGTGACATTCATGATGTCCGTGAGCCGGGGCCAGATCTCCTCGTCCATCGCCTTGGTCAGGGTGTGGGCGCGGTTCTTCAAGTAGCCCTTCGCCACCGGCTCATCTCCGGGGGCGAATCCGGTTCGGTACCAGATGCGGAAGCGCTTGAAGCCGGTGTCGTGCGCCCAGGCCCCCTCCCCCTTGGGCGCACAGTCAGGGCGGCTGTCGGCGGCCGCTGTCGCGGGCAGCGCGACGGCAGCCAGTAGCGCCAGCACCACGATCGCGCACGCCCCAGCGACCATAACCCCACGGTTCCTCTCACCCCTAGCGATGGGGTGAGTCTAATCCAGGGAAACACGTCGCGAGACGGGGGCCGCCGCGTTACGCGTCATCGGGGCGGGCCGGCTGGCCCACCCCGATGGTGAGGCTTCAGTGCCTGCCGCTGCTGGAGCCGGCGATCCGCACCGTCGACCGTCGAGCGCCATGCCCCGGCGCGGACGCGAAGCCGTAGCCGCTGCTGGAATGGGCGCCCGCCGGGCAGGCCGGGCTCCGATGGTCTGGCCCAGTCGGGAAGGTTTGCGTCTTGGTTGCCCTCGCGCTCGTCACATGCGCCGTCACCGCGCGCTCGGTGCCGGGCCACCAGGCCAGGTACCAGCCGTTCTTGACAGTCGCTTTGACCGAGGTTCCGTCGCTGCGCGCGATGGTCACGCTGGTAACGCTGGGGCCGGTAGGGCCGTCGACCATCGTCAGCGCGTGCCCGTCGGAGTCGGACTCGCCGGCGCCGCCCAGCTCAATCTTGCCTGCCGGGATGCTGGACTTCCCGCCGCCACCACCGCTCGAACTGATCGTGATGCCGTTGCCTTGCACGCAAGTGGCGCCGCTGGTATAGATCGACGCGGTGTACGGGCCGCGGGCGTCGGTCAGAACCGGCGTGCCGGCACGCGTGCCGCAGTGTTGTTCGGCAGCCGCGAGCTGGCCCGGCAGCGGTGCCGTAGGACTCGCGGTCCATCCGGCGAACGCGGGCGCGGCGGTCGATCCGAGCAGGATCGCTGCGCCGGCGGCAGCGGCCGCCCCGCTCAGCCCCAGAGCCCCCAGCACGGGCCGCGAAGGCAGCGAGCGAGAGCGAGGGTGGTAATCGGTCGCCCGCAGCCGGGCACTGGCCTCCCGGGTGATGAGCGACGCCCGGTCGGCAAGGGCTTCGCGCAGATCATGTTCGAGCAGATCCCTCATGTTTCGGTGCTCCTAGCTTGGAGTGGAACTGGCTGCAGCGCCTCGCGCAGCCGCGCGAGTCCGCGTGAGGCGCTGCTCTTGACCGTCCCCGGCGAACAGCCGAGGACTTCGGCCACCTGGACCTCCGTCAAGTCGTTGAAGTAGCGCAGGACGAGCACAGCACGCTGGCGCGCGGGCAACTGGCCGAGCGCCTGGAGCAGTTCGGCGCGCGTGTCGAGCGCCGGCAGCGGGTCGACCACGATCGAGCGCGCCACCGCTCCCGGCTCCAGTTCGCCGCGGCGCCGCGCTCGGCCGCGAGCGCCGTCGAGGGCCAGGTTGACCAGAATCCGTCGCGCGTACGCGCGCGGCTGCTCCATGCGCCGGATGCGTGACCAGCGGCGCGCGACCTTCAACAGGCACTCCTGGACGAGGTCCTCGGCTTCGGCCTCGTCCCAGACGATCAGATACGCAGTGCGAAGCAGATCATCGACGTGGATAGCGACGAACTCGTCGAAGTCGGTCATCACACCCTTAACGGCCAGCGGCCGCCGGAAGGTTCCCCTAGTGGGTCTCCTGGGAACGTTGTGCGTGAAATGGCCAGGTCCGGGGGCCGCAGGCCGAGGACGCAGGATCCGACGTGCACCGGAGGTGCACGAGGATGCCGAGGACAAAGGCCAGCGGTCATCCGGGCCGGCCATTTCGGGTGCAATGTTTCCAGGGGACCCACTAGTCCTTCCGATTCGCAGGGATTGCTTGGTATGGCTTCGGGGTCAAGGAGGCAGCGTTGATTCTGTCCATCTCAACGCCCGGCACTTTCAGGCCCGACTACTTCCGCGAGATGGCCGATGCGCTGATCGCGGCCGGCGACGGCCCGCTCGATCGGGAGTTGCTGATGACGATCCAGAAGCGCCACGGTCTCACGCCAGCCCTCCCGACGGGCTGACCTCGTTTTGTCAGCGCGGCGCTGTATCCGCCACCGCGATCCTTACGTCGCCGCGTGAGGACCGGTTAGGCTGGCCTCAGTGAACGGGGCGTCCTTTCTGGTTGGGTCGCTCGTCGCCGAGGGGGTCGATCACGTGTTCATGGTCCCCGGCGGGATGAACGATCCGTTCATGCCGGCTATGGCCGAGACGGACGGGCTACGCACGGTCGTCGCGGCGCATGAGGGTGGGGCGGCGTACATGGCCGACGGTTACGCGCGTGCGTCCGGCCGGCTCGGTGTCGCGTTCGGGATTGGCGGGCCCGGGATCTTCAACATGGTCACGGCGCTGGCGGCGGCGCGAGCGGATCGATCTGCGGTGTTGGCCATCAGCGGCGAGGTTCCGACGGATCGTGAGGGTCGCGGCGGCTTTCAGGACGCCAGTGGCGCGGCGCTCGACGACGTCTCGGTCGTGCGTCCGGTCACCGTGCAGAGCGTGAGCGTGACCTCTCCAAGGCTCCTTGAGGGCGAACTTCGTACGGCCGCGCTCACGGCGCTGCGGGAGCGCTCGCCGGTTCATCTCTCGGTGCCGCTCGACGTCCAGCGCGCCGAGCTCGACGGGTCGTGGGTGCCACTGCCGGAGGCGGCGTATCGGCCGATGTTCCTGGATGTGGCGGCGCTCAAGGCAGCGGTCGCGGTGTTCGACGCTTCCGCCGGCGACCCGGCGAAGAATGTCGTCATCCTTGCCGGCATCGGCGTCGCTCACGCGCATGGTGCGGCGGCGCTCGCCGCTGTGGCTGAGCGCTTCGCGATTCCGGTCGCGACCACGCTCGGTGCGAAGGGCGTTCTTGCGGAGAACCATCCTCTCTCGCTTGGTGTGTTCGGCTACGGCGGCTCCCGCTGGGCGACAGAGGCAGTGCTCGACCCCGCCGTCGAGGTCCTGATCGTGCTCGGATCGGCGCTCTCGCAGCGCGACACGCTGCAGTGGAATCGCAAGATGCTCCCGTCGCGCGAACTGATCCACGTGGACGCCGATCCGAGCCTGATCGGCCGCACCTGGCCGGCGAGCGTCCCGGTGACCGCGAGCCCGCGGCTCTTTCTCGAGCACGTTGCCGCCGTCAATGGGCCGGTCGCGGAAGGGCTCGAACGCGGCATGTCGACCCGACGTGCGTTCCTGACGGCGATTCGCGATCGCGGCCCACGTAGCTACGAGGAGGAGAACACGAACTCTGAGGCCGACCCGATGCACCCGGCGCGGATGGTGTCGGCTGCGCGTGCGGCTTGTCCGCCCGGGACCGTGCTGGCTGTCGATTCCGGCGCGCACCGCGCTTGGTGCTCGCAGTACTGGCTCAGTTACGGCGGTGGCGACTACCTCTCGCTGGCCAACCTGGGCCCGATGGGCGGCGCGATCGGGCTCGGCATCGGCGCAAGGCTGGCGCGGCCGGATAGACCGCTCGTCGTCGCGACCGGTGACGGCTGCATGCTGATGCACGGACTTGAACTGCACACCGCGGCACGCCATCAGGTGCCGATCGTGGTGCTCGTCTTCGATAACCGCTCCTACGGCAACATCTGGTACCGGGCGTCACGGCTCGGTTCCGGACCCGAGCAGCTGACGGACATCCCCGGGATCGATTGGCCGGCGTTCGCGAGATCGATGGGCGGCGACGGGATCTCGGTCAGCCATCCGGACGAGCTACCAGCCGCATTCGACCGCGGGTTCGCTTTCCCCGGCCCCTTCGTGATCGCAGCGCGGGTCGATAAGCGCTACCCGACGCCGGTCGCGCCGTGGCGCGAAGCAGTGGCCGAGTGGGAGGACGACCACTGATGGCCCAGCTCCCCGACCCCCGTCCGCAAGCCGATCCCGCAACGCTCGCCGAGATCGAGCGAATGGCCGCCGTGCGCAGCCATTCGGAAGGGCGCACCGAGCTTGGTTCTGTGTACGTCGCGATGTTCAACAATCCGGCTGTGGCCCGTGCGGTTGGCGCGCTCGGCGAGCACCTGCGGTTCGAGGGCACGCTCCCCGCCCACCTGCGCGAGATCGCGATTCTGCGCTACGCATCGCGCAGCGGCTTCGAATACGAGTGGGCGCACCACGTCCGCCCGGCACAGCTTGCCGGGCTGAGCGACGGCACGATCGCGGCACTGGCTGACCCCGGCGTGCCACCCGGACTCGATCCGCCCGGTTGCGCGATCATCGCGGCGATCGACCACGTGGTGGAGCACGAGGAGATCCCCGACTCGGTCCAAGACGTTCTGACGGACGCGGTCGGGGTGTCGGGCATCGTCGAGCTCGTGGCGCTCTGCGGGCTCTACGCGCTCATGGGCTACATGACGACCGCCTTCGCCATCCCGCCCGAACCCGGACTGCCACATCACTAGTACCTATGTCACCACTATTCCACCGGGGCGACGACGACAACGACGCGGAGGGACGTCATGGCCGTCTCCCGTCGCTGGCCGAGCTCGGCCCACAGCTGGACGAGGTCGTGAACAGCGCCGCCTCACTGCCCTTGGAGCAGTTCGCGGCCCAGCTGATGACGCGATACTTCACCCCCGACCCCATCGTGGCGTCCGACATCACGAGCATGGTGGCGGTTGACACGATCTGCTGGGATCTGCTGCCGGACAACTCGGGAGAACATGCCGGAGAGCCGATCCCAGACGCCTTCTTCTCTCTGCAGGACGTGGTGACCGAGGCGCTGCAGCTCCTGCGGACCGCGGGTCTCGTGATGAAGCGCAGCTACAAAGTGCGACAAGACCACGGGGGCGGTCAGTGGCTGGATGGCCTCGTCACGACCCGGCGCGGACGAGCGGCCCTGGCGGGCGGCACGGTCAGGCAGATCCTCGCTCGGGTGTACGCACCGCCGGCGTAATCGGCCGGACTATGGTCGGACGCCTACGGCAGCGACACCGTCGCCTCGATCTCGATCAGCAGGCCGGGCACGGCCAGCCCGGTGATCCCGACGATCGTCTGTGCCGGGTGGTCGGTTGAGCCTTGCACCTCCTCGATCGCGGCGGTAATGACCGCGTACTCGGTCGGCTGCGTGGTGTAGATCGTCCGCCGTACTATGTTTTCCCAACTGGCGCCGACGGCGCGCAGTGCGACCTCGAGGTTTCGCATCGCCGCCTTCGTCTGCTCACCGAGATCATCGCCGCCGATGATGCTGAAGTCCGGAGCGAGGGCGATCTGGCCGGCGATGTACACGGTCCGCGAGCCATGAGCCACGCTCACGTGACTGAAGCCAGGCGCGGGATGCAGCTCCGGGGGATTGATCGACTCACGCGTGCTCATCGCGCTCCTTACTTTGTTGCCATTGCGGAGACCGTGATCCTGGGCTGCACGGCGCGCGGCTGTCAAGGCCCGCCCCCACTCGGTCCACCGCGTTCACGTCATACTCGGACCGTTCAGACAGCGGCGATCACCTACGCACGGCCTCCGAACAACTAGACGAATGCCCATCGCACAATCAACCACCAGCGCCGATGACGACCGGGCGCGCATCACAACCTGGATCTTCCAAGACGGCGAGGACACGGGGCACCACCGGCACGAATACGACTACATCGTCGTGCCGATCACCGGTGGCACCTTCGAGATCACTGAGGCTGACGGCTCAACGCGGGAGCTGACCCAGACTGCGGGCGTTGCCTATCTCGGACGCGTAGGGACGGAGCACAACGTCATCAATCGCAGCGGTCAGACCGCCGTCTTTGTCGAGGTGGAACTCAAGCGCTAGTGTCGCGATTGGAAAACTCGTTGCCGGTCCTGTTCAGCCCGGCCGCGGCGAAGGACGCGGCCTCGGCGAGGGACGGCTGCCGAGGGGACGCCTTGACTACTCCTCCTCCCATGCCACGGCGCGCACCGGCGAGCCGCTGGAGTCGGGAACCGGGAGCGGCAGTGCCGAAAAGCGCACTCGCTTTCCGACGATGCTCTCGAGATTGCCAAGCCCCTCGAGGATGTAGACGTTCTCCTGCAGGCAGATCGTGTGCGCCGGCCAGTGCGGCGGCGGCGTCGACTTGTCGTACCACTTGTGAACGAAGATGCCGTCGTACAGGTGCTCGAACCCGTAGGGCTCGACTCCGACGCTCTTGATTTCGTGCTTGACGAGCCACTCGGCGCCGTCAGGAGTGACAAACGTCTGGTCGTGGATGTACTCCTCCATGCTGGTTGCCGGCTGCTCGGCGGAGTAGATGAGGACGATGTCTCCGGCCTTGACGCGGGGCCGCGCCCTTTCGAGGTCCTCGCCTGTAATTCCGCGACCGTTCGCGAACGAGCAGTCGATCACCACGGCCTCGCCGATGAGACGGTCGATCTCGACTCCATCGACTCCTGGAGTGTTGGGGACGATGTGGATCGGCGCGTCCAGATGGGTCCCGAAATGGTCGTTGAGTCGCCATTGACAAACGCTTCCATGCTCGGTGTCCCAGTTGCGCAGATATGAGAACTCAATATCGGAATAGGGCGAGCCTGGCTCGGCAAACTTGCCGGCGAGGCCCACGATCGTGTCGTGGGTCATCGGGCGCGTGAGGTCAATCAGGTGCGGCGACCAGCTCATGTCGTCGTCCTCCGTCGTTGATTGTGAATGGCACGTCCAACACTAAGCATCTAGCGCTCGTTGCGTGAACTCCTCGAGGCGCTCGATGGGGAACCCCTCGTAGCACGCGCCGCCCCGGCCGACGACGGTCTCGGCGTTGAACAACGAATTCAAGATCGCCTCTTCGGTCGCCTCGCTCACCGCCTGGAAGAGCGGGTCGAGGTAGGCGCTCTCCTCGCGGAGAACCATGATCTGGTGTGAGTCGTGGTCGCCGAAATGAGCGATGCGTGCGGCGGTGCTGAAGCCGATGACGATCTCACCGCTGCCGTGGGCGGTGGTCGAACCGGTGCGCGCGAGCCCGTTCTGGACTCGGTGAAGAAGACGTTTGAGTTGGCGCGACGAAACGGGCGCGTCGGTCGCGACAACGACGATGACCGAGCCGCCGTTTCGCGCGGAGTCCGGCTCGCCGTCTTGCGCGGAGTCCGCCTCGCCGCGTTCGGCCGCTAGCCACGCACCGACCGGGCGGCCCGCGATCACAAGCTCGCGAAGCTGGCAGAGATTTGAGAGGACCAGCACGCCCACGACCGCCTGACCCCAATGGGCGGGAACACAGCGCGAGGCGGTGCCGATTCCTCCCTTGAGGCCGAAGGCAGACATCCCCCGCCCCGCCCCGACTGCTCCCTGCTCGACCTTCTCCGTGGTAGTCGCAGCAAGCGCCCGGGCCACGTGCTCCCGTCGGACGTGACGGCCGCGCAGGTCGTTCAAGAAGGCGTCGTTGCACTCCGCCACGACCGTGTTCACGGTCCCCGTGGTCGCGCCGATCTCCGGATTCTCGTCGAGCAGAAAATCGAGCAAGCCTTCAGTCACCGCCGGGATCGAGAACGTGTTCGTCAGCGCGATCGGTGACTCGAGTTGCCCAAGTTCGTCGACCTGTACGAGGCCCGTCGTCTTTCCGAAGCCGTTGATGACGTGGCAGGCGGCGATCAACTTTTCTCGAAACACGTTGCCCTGATGCGGCACGACGACCGTCACGCCGGTCTGTACCGACCCCGAGTCGTCCGTCACAGTCTCGTGCCCGACCGCAACCCCTTCGACGTCCGTGATCGCGTTCTCTGGTCCGGGCCGCAGGCGGCCAAGAGCCAACCCCAAGTCGGCAGCCGACAGGAAACCTCGAGATTCAGTCAGAACTCCGATTCTCGCCACGCGGTCGGACGAAAGGCGTAGGAGGTCGCCTACCCGACGCGACGACACACAATTGGCCCGCCCGTTGTTCTAGCGTTCTTCGCAGGCGAAAGGACGTGTCTTTGCCCGATCAGCTTCAGACCGACGTTATGTCCGAGATCGCGCGGCTGACAGCGGCGATAGATCGCGAGGCGGCATCGGCTGACCGGATGCTGAACGACCACCCGTCGGCCGGTGAGGATGACTATCCACGGTGGGGAGTCGCGGAACATCGAGAGCTCAACCGGCAACTCGTGGCTCTGGACCAATGTGTGGCCCGCGCACGATCTCGGGGCGAAGATCAGCTGCTGTTGCGAGCAGAGTTGGCAACGCTGTTGTCGTTCGCCAAGACCCTGCGAGGCGATGCCGAGGCGTGGCGCCTGGCGCTCCCGGAAGGCCTCAAAGAACACGAGCGACAGCAAGCCGCCGCGCGCGCCGAGAGCCAAAGGCTGGCCGCCGAGCGAGCGGCGCTCATCGAGCGGAGGGATGCCCTTCGGCGGCAGATCGACCAAACGGCGCGGCGGATGGCCCAGGACAACGGCGGTGAGTGTCGCCCGACGCTGCCGGTGTTCAGATTCGGCGAGGATCTCAGTGTCTGCTCGGTGAGTATCAAGAGTCCGAGAAGAGGGTTTCGCCCCGGGAACTGGTCGCTGGTCACGCTCAACGAGTCCGGCGACGACGTAGTGGTCAGGCGAAGCTAGTGTCGCTCGTGCCCCTCTCGGGTGGGGGCTCACCGCCGCTCTGCGCCCGGCTAACCTGGCGGTTCGTGACCAACCCACGGACACTGGACGGCCCGCTGGGCCTGGTCGGGGCGGGCTACATCGGCCATCTGTTTGCACAGCAGTTCGCTCTCGCTGGTTACGAGGTGAGAGCCTGGTCGCCTGGCAACTCGACGCGTACGCTGCATGACCGGTTGCGCCAGAGCCTGTCCGCGCTGGCTGAGATCGGTGCCGTACAGCCGTCGGCCGTTGAGGATGTCCTTGCCCGGGTCACTATTCACGATGATCTGGCCACGGCGTTGGCGCCCTGCGCCGCGGTGATGGAGTCGATCGTCGAGGACGCCGCGGTGAAGGCCGCTTGCTACCGAGACGTCGAGGCTGTGATCGGCACCGACGTCCTCCTGTGGAGTGCCACATCGAACTTCCCGATGACCCGCCTCGCCGCCGACATGCGGCATCCC
The DNA here is from genome assembly GCA_963737535.1 of uncultured Solirubrobacterales bacterium. GTDB lineage: Bacteria > Actinomycetota > Thermoleophilia > Solirubrobacterales > Solirubrobacteraceae > Palsa-465. The sequence continues at coordinate 143,464 of CAVTTU010000005.1, read as the reverse complement.
GAGCGGGCCGTTGTCCTCCACCCGGTGCAGACGCAGCTCATCATCTTCGTCGAAGTCGTCGCCGGCGAACGAACCAGCGACGTCACGGTCAAGAAAACGCTGGGCTTCTGCCACGACATTGGCCTGCGGGCGGTTCCCGTACGCAAGGAGATCCCCGGCTTTCTGTGGAACCGCGTCTGGTTTGCCCTCCTGCGCGAAATGTTGCACCTGGTGGACATCGGCGCCGCCGATCCGGTTGAGCTCGACAGCATGGTCAGGACGACACTGTCCGCCTTTATCCCCGTGTTCGGACCGTTGCAGATGACCGACCTCATCGGTCACGACACGTTGCGCGACATCTCCAACGCGCTCTATCCCGAGCTTGCCAATGACCGGACCGCGTCGTCGACCATCGAACAGCACGTCGAAGATGGCCGACTCGGCGTCAAGAGCGGGCGCGGCTTCTACGACGACAACGACCAACGCCTCGCGCAGCTCGCCAGCGAGCTGTATCGCATCGCGCGTCAGCTCGACGGCGATTCAGCCTGACCGGTCCTGCACGCGCAGGTCCGTCTCAGCCCACAATCCCTTTCACCGCCCGATCAACGGGGCTGCCCTGCTCCATCTCCCACTGCACGCCCCAGGGATCGATCCAGTAGAAGAACGTGTACGGATACGGGGTGATCTCCTCGGGAACGTGGTCTTGGCCGAGAATCTCGATGTGGAGGCCCCGTTTCGCATACTCCTGCTGCTGGAAACAGATGAACGTATGGGCCGCCACCGCGTCGAGCACTTCGAGCGCCACGTGGCGAATGCCGCCCAGATCGTTCGTCTTCCTGAGGTGGATGGTTTGGTCACCCCTGGGGTGGTGGTAAGTGAAGAGCTCCAAATACAGGCCCACCTCAGCGTGCTTGAGAAAGCGAACGTCGAGGCTGACCTGGCCGTCGTCAAATCCGGCATCGCGGGCAAATGAGACCAGATCAACACCTGCGTAATCCATGGGCCCGTCGGCATTGGCTGCCTGATCAAAGCCGAGCACGGTGGCATAGAACTCGGTGGCCACCTCGATGTCGTCCACGACGACGTTGACGTGAGAGACGGCTTGAACATCTCGTCGTGGGTCAAAGTCGGCCACTCTCAACAGAGAGTACGGCAACGTTCGACGACCTAAGCTCCGGTCAGTGGAGAAGGTCGCAGACGAACGTTCCCCTCCCCGGGTCGTAAACGTCACCCTCGTCTTGTCGCCAGACTCCAGAGTGACGAAGACGGCGCCCCAGGCCGTGTTCGTCAGTCTCGCAACGTTCCCCGGGTCGAGCGTGACGTTTTCAGGAGCTGGCCCAGACGCTGGAACCAGGCGAGTCGAGCAGTCGCTGGCTCCCGTGGACGTCGCGCTCCCCCCGCTCGATCTGCTCGCGGTCGCCTCGGCACGGCTGCGCACGCTGGCCAATGGTCCCCCGCCGAGGCTACGATGGTTGGCCCTTGATCGGTTGACCGGGAGCGTGATGGGCATGGCCAAAGTAGCGGGACGGCGCATGACAGCAGAGATTGACGGCGACTTCGTCGTTTTCCTGATCGGCGCCGGTTTCAACAACAGGCTGCATTTGGCGCGGAGCTTCGTCGACTTGGGCGGCCGTCGCGGCATGAAGCACATGCTCGATTACCTGGTGGCGCACCCGGAGAAAGGACTGCTCGCGTACGAGATGGGCATCCCCACGATCGTGCAGTACTGGCGTTCCTTTGAGCACCTGGAGGCGTTCGCCAAGGACCGCGACGATCCCCATCTGGCCGTCTGGCACCAATACTGGAAGCGGGTCGGCAAGAGCGGCCGGACCGGCATTTGGCATGAGACCTACCTCGTAAAGGCGGGGCAGTACGAGGCCGTTTACGGGAACATGCCTCCGCGTGGTCTGGGCAAGGCGGGCCGGCTCGTGCCCGCGGCCCAGTCATCGACTGCCAGAGGCCGGCTCGGCGCGACCGCTGTGGAGGCCTAGTGCCAACCGCCGGTCTGGACGGACTCAACATCAACTACCGACTCGAGGGTGACGGGCGCGAGATGGTCGTGCTGGTGAACGGCCTGGCCGATGACCTCGAGACGTGGGCCGATCAGGTGCCGGCGCTGCTCGAGGCTGGCTACCGGGTGCTGCGATTCGACAACCGCGGGATCGGACTCAGCGACAAGCCCGTGGGCCCGTACACCACAGCCATGTTCGCGGCCGACACCAAGGCGCTGGTTGATCACCTGCAGATCAGCGACTTCCACCTGCTCGGCGTGTCGATGGGAGGGATGATCGCCCAGGAGTACGCGCTCGCCCACCCGGACGACCTGCGCAGTGTCACGATGGCCTGCACCTACGGGGCGCCGGGCCCGTTCTGTTCGAGGATGTTCAGCTTCTGGGCAGACCTGGTCAACGTCATGGGCGTGTCGGCGGTCATGCGCGACGTGACGCTGTGGGCCTTCACGCCCGAATTCTTCGAGACGCGCCCCAACGACGTGGCGGAGTTCGAGACCGCGATGCGGTTCATCGACCAGCCGATCCCGGCCTACCTGGCACAGCTGAACTCGATCCAAACCCACGACGCGACGGACAGGCTCGGGTCGCTGGATGTGCCGACGCTGGTGCTCGCGGGCGAGACGGACATCCTGATCCCCGTCGAGCTCTCGCGTCAGCTGCATTCGCTGATCCCGGACGCCCAGTGGGCGACGACGAGGGGCGGGCACGCGTGCCTGTGGGAATACCCGGATCCATTCAACCGGGCATTCATCGAGTTCATCACCTCGGTCTCTAACCGATGATCCAGGCCTAGTACGACCTCACGCAATTACGTCCGGTCCAGTCGACGTCTGGCCGCGGCGAGGCGGCGGCGCTCGGCGGCAAATCGATCGCCGCCTGGAGCGGCCGATTGCCGAGGGCTGCGCAATATGCGATTCGGGCTGGCAATTCCCAGCCCCACGTATCACACTTTTCCGACAGGCGAGAGCCTTTGGGAGGCAAGAGCCGACGGTACTGATCGCAGCACCAAAGCCAGGACGGAGCCGGATATCGCGGTTCTTTGCTCTTGCTGCGCTCGCGATCGTGGTTACTGCGATCGTCCTCGCGGTCAAGGCCCCTCTCCCGATCACCGGCACCCACCACAACTCGTCGAGATCCGGCCGCTCGTCGGGCCGGAAGCTCCCGCCGTACTGGACTGTCCACTCGGGCCAGACCCTCACTGACGTCTCGCTGAGGACCGGCCTGACGCTCAGCCAATTGCAAACGTACAACCCGAACGTCGACCCGGAGAACCTCCTCCCCGGCCAACGCCTGAACCTTTGGCGCCACCCACCGACGCAGCGCCGGCGCGCCAAACCCCTGGGGCCGCGGTTCTGGACCGTGCGGCCGGGCGACTCGCTTGGCCTGATCGCCGCCAAGACACGGGTCAACCTGGCCACGCTGGAGGAGCTGAATCCACGCTTCCGGGCCACCCTCCAGCCCGGGGACCGGATCAGACTGCGCCACTGAGCCGGGCGCCTCGCAGCGAGCCCGTCACGAAACTAGGGATCCGGTCGCGCCGGGAGCTGGCTGGCGCTCTGCCGAGCTCCGATTTCGAGCTGGTCCCGGCCTTAGCAGCGCGAGACCGCGGGCCGTGGATGTGGGAGACCGGTCAGCCGCGCAGCGTCGCTACCCCGCCGTCCGGGCGGCTGCGGTCTTGCCCGTGAACGCGGGGATGAAGCCGGCGTGCGACGGCCAGACGATGGAGAAGCTGTATCGCGACCGAGCCCTCTCCGACCGCCGAAGCGATCCGCTTGACCGAGCCGTGGCGAAGGTCGCCGGCGGCCAGAACCCCCGGCATGCTCGTCTCGAGCAGAAGCGGGCGTCGATCCAGAGGCCAACGGTGCTCGACCCCGAGATCCGCACCAGTGAGCACGAATCCGCGCGGATCTCGGGCGATCTCGGACGGCAGCCAGCCCGTGTTCGGGCGCGCGCCGATCATGACAAACAGCCCGTCGGCCGCCACCGCGTGCTCGGTTTCTCGCGCGCGATCACGCAGCACCACGTGCTCGATCCAGCCGTCGCCTCCCCCGCCGGTTATGTCGGTCCCGAGCCGAACGACCAGGTTCGGCGCCGCCTCGATCTCCCGAGCCAAATAGCGCGACATACCGGCGTGGAGCGACCGCGCCCGGACCACGAGCGTGACCTGTCGGGCGTACCGGGCGAGATACAGCGCCGCCTGTCCAGCCGAGTTGGCGCCCCCCAGGACGTAGACCTCCCGCCCGGCCATGGCCTGCGCCTCCGCGGCCGGGCCGCCATAGAACACGCCGGCGCCGTTCAGTGCCTCGAGTGCCGGCACGCCGAGCCGCCGGTAGCTCGCCCCACAGGCGAGGAGAACGGCGCGGCCGTGAATCCGTTCGCCGTCGGACAGCGTCACGAACAACCGATCGTCCACGCGCTCCAGGTCGGTGACCCGCTGCATGAATGCGAACCGCGCCCCGAAGACCCACGCCTGTTGGTACGCATTCTGAGCCAACCGGCGACCGCTTACTCCGCGAGGAAACCCGAGGTAGTTGCGAATCGACGAACTCGAGGTCGCCTGACCTCCGATCCCACCCTCATCCACAACCAGGGTTGCGAATCCTTCAGAGGCGCCGTACACCGCCGCCGACAGGCCGGCCGGTCCCGCGCCAACGATGACGAGGTCGAAATCCATCTGTTCCGGGTTGACCGACGAACCGGCCGCCTTCGCGAGCTCGGCGTTCGTGGGGTCGGCCAGGACGGTGCCGTCGGGAAACACAACGATCGGAAGCCTTGCCCCCTTGCCGGCCCCGGCAACGCGTGCGCGTCCATCGCTCGAGTCGGCGAGGCAGAACGAGTGCGGCAACGCGCACCTACCGAGGAGATTCCTCAGCTCATGAGCTCGGCCCGACCAGGACTCCGCAACCAGGTAGACCGTGTGGGGCGAGGTCCGACGCGCTTCGGCCCAGTCGAGGAGCAGACCCGAGATCGCGTGGTGAAAGAGCTCATCGGGCGATGCCGAGGGCCGGATCAGGTAATGGTCGATACGACCGTGAGCAATCGCGTCGAAGATCGCCTCGCCAGTCGCTCTCTCACCCCACGCGCCCCACTCGATCAGGAGCACTCGCATGGCGTGCGGATGGAGGTGCCGCACCTCATCAAGCAGATCGCTCCCCTTCATTCCGGACAGCCGCTCGCCGGCCAACACCAGGGCCACATCCTCCCCGGCGGCTGCGAGCTCCCCGAGCGCGGCCCGCGCCTCTTGCACGCTCGTCGTGCACATGATGCGGTAGTGGCGCGCGTAGCGATCGCACAACTCGCGCTCGACCTCACGCAGCGCGCCCGAATCCTCGTCGAGGGCAACAATCGCGGCGGACACACGTGGAGCTTGCTGGCCGACCGGGCCGCCTCCTATGGATGCCAACCCCCATTTCCCGTCGCCGCGCGGGCAGCGCACCGAGGTACCAGCCATCTCGCCGGCCGCTATGGTCGGCGCGTGGCAATCACGATCTGCGTCCTGCTCTCGGCCGTCGCCGATCGTGAGGAGTCACTCGCGCGCTACGAGGACCAGGTGCTGGCGCTGCTGGGCGAGCACGAGGGCCGTGTCGTGGCACGCCTGCGGGCGATCGAGGGCCCGTTCACCGAGGTGCAGGTCCTGGAGTTCGCTTCCGCACAGAGCCTCGCGAGATTCCAGGACGATCCGCGGCGTCGGGCCCTGTCCGACCTGCGAGAGGCGTCGATCGCCTCGACGACGGTACTCAGGGTTGAGCCCATCGGCTGATCGACCCTCGTCGTTCCCTGGGGGTCAGTCAGGGTACTCATCCTTCCGCCAGGCGCGGGTCTCGCTCGGCTGCTCCTTGGCTGTTCGCTTGAGGAGGAAGGAGTGGTAGGGGGCTACGAAGGGATCGGGCGCCATGACCGTATACGTGTGGTAGACGGTCCCGTTGTCGCGGGCGAACGCGATGAAACTCGGGCCCTCGCGCAGACCATCCTTGAGTTCGGCCCCGATCTGTCGCCCCCACTCTCGCAGCCACTCGGGCGGGTCGTCGATCATCGCCTTGACCTCGGGGATCTGTTCCGCCTGCTCGGGTGTTAGCGCCAGACCGAAGTCGAAGGCAAAGTCGGTGTCGTAGGTGGAGATGTAGGGGAACTGCCAGCCCATCCGCTCCTTGTAGGCCCGTAGCCGATCTATCGGCGCGCGCGAGAAGCAGATGAGCGTCACGTCGCGGTGGTTGAGATGGACGCGCGTGGCGCCGAGCTCATCGCCGAGATTCGAACAGCCCGGACAGGCGCCCAGTTCGTAGTCTGGGCCGAACATGATGTTGTAGGCGAGGAGCTGGGAGCGTCCGTCGAAGAGTTCGGCGAGCGTCTTCTTGCCGTCCTCGGTGTCGAACACGTACTCCTTCTCCACCGCGACCCACGGGAGTTGGCGGCGTTCCTCGGTCACCTTCTGACCGAGCTCGGCGTACTGCGCCTCGAGCTTGGCCAGGTCAGCGCGGGCCGCCTGCCATTCCTCGCGAGTTCCAATCCTCTGGTCAGGCATCGTGACCTCCTCTGGTTCGCTGCGTGGGCTTGGGCCGTGGTCCCGTCGACGGCACCATGGACACCTGTACGTTACGACCCCCCAGCTACCCAGAATTCATCGCTCGCGTCACGCACTCGAGAGGTCATTCGTTAGCCATTTTGCTAACAATATGGCTCACCCAGCCGTAGGCAGATGAGGGAGCGATCCATGCCCGAACACACCACCGGAACCCGCGAAGAGTGGCTGGCGGCCCGAAAAGAGCTGCTCCAGCGCGAAAAGGAACACAGCCGACAGGGTGACGAGATCTCCCGCATCCGCGAACGCCTCCCCTGGGTTCCGGTCGAGAAGGAGTACCGCTTCGAGACCGACGAGGGCACGAGGACGCTTGCCGCGCTCTTCGCCGGCCGCTCCCAGCTCCTCGTCTACCACTTCATGTTCGGCGTCGGACTCAGGGTCGAAGATGAGGCCGAGGGCTGCACCGGATGTTCATTTGTCGCGGACCATTTCGATGCGGTCCTCCCCCACCTCGGCGGCCACGATGTCACCCTGGTCTGCTCATCGATGGCCCCGCTCGAGAGACTGCAGGCCTACAAGCGGCGGATGGGCTGGGAGTTCCCCTGGGTTCCTCGTTGGGAAGCGACTTCCACTATGACTTCGGGGTCGCCTTTTCCGACGAGCAACGGAGCCACGGCGCGGAGTACAACTTCGAGCGCGTGGACGATGTGGGCCCGCAGCGCGAGGGGCTGAGCGCCTTCGCGATCCAGAACGGAGCCGTGCACCACACCTACTCGACGTACGGCCGCGGCGTGGAAACGCTGATGGGCACCTACCAGTACCTCGACCTCGCCCCCGCCGGTCGCAACGAGGCGGACCTGCCGTTCGGGGCGGCGTGGTGGCGGCGCCACGACGAGTACGCGCCGACGTAACCCATTCGCCGCTCCAGCCGCGCGGTTTGTCGTCACAGCGTGCAAATGCACACATTTACGGTGCCTCGGCATCCCACCAGTGCAGCTTCGAGCCTGCGGGGACCCAGGAGCCTGCGTTCCCGCCCTGACCGCCGGGGTGGGTTGGGGCTCGGAGTATCGTCCCCGTGGCACGAGATGGGCCAAGGAGCAGAGAACGAGCCGTCCGAGCCTCGTGAGGGGAGGGTCGTGGAGCTGGCGGACGCGTACGCCGACGCCGTCCTCGCCGGCGACGAGGTCGGGGCCGAGATTGTCATCCGCGAGGCGATGGATGCCAACCTGAGCACGGGCGAGATCGACGAAAGGCTGATCGCCCCGGCGCTGTGGCTCGTGGGCGAGCTCTGGGAGCGGGGGGAGATCTCCGTGGCTGACGAACACCTTGCCACTGAGATCACTGTCCGCGTGCTGGCCTTGCAGCGGGAGGCTCAGCGCGTTGTGCGATCGCGAGGCCAGAGCAGGGTATTGCTCGCCACGCCCAGCGGTGAACGCCACGTCGTCGCTCTCCAGATGGTGGCCAATCTCCTGCGCGGCGCCGGCTACGAGGTCGTCATGCTCGGCGCGGACGTGCCCCCCAACACCCTCGGCGAGGCGGCGCAGCGCCACGGCGCGGCGGCAATCTGCATGAGCCTGACGATGCCGGGCGCGATGGAGCAGATGCTGAGGGCAATCGACGAAGTGCGGCGGTACTTACCGTCCGTGGGCCTCGTGATCGGCGGCCGCGGGCTCGCGGCAGACGGGCACCTCGGTCCCCAGGTCCACCCCTGCTACCGCGTCTCCGAGGCGGTCGAGGCGGTGGATGCGATCATCAAGCGCGCGGCCCTGAACTGACCGGGCCGCCGACAGGCATCGATACGGAGGTGTGTCGTGGGAGAAATACACGTGCATGAGTTCATGAGCCTCGACGGCGTGATCGACGCACCGACGTGGACATCCGGATACGGGTTCGACCCCAAGATGGGAGAGGCGATCGGCGCGATCACGTTGCGCTCCCGCGGCATCCTGCTCGGGCGGACGACGTACGAGATGTTCGAGCCGGCATGGTCGACGCGGACGGTGGAGGACGATCCCGGAGCGCCGTTCTTCAACGACAGCACCAAGTACGTGGTGTCCGGGACCCTCACCACCGCACGTGGCGAAACTCCGAGATCATCGGGCCTACGACCCCGATGCCATCCGCGCGCTCAAACAGGAGATGGACGGCGACCTCTACGTCAGCGGCAGCGGCACGCTGGTCCGCGCGATGCTCGCCGACGGTCTCCTCGACGCGCTGCATCTGTTCGTCTACCCGCTCACCCGCGGGTCGGGTCCACGACTGTTCGGAGACGATGCCGCGCCCGCCAGCATGTCGCTGGCCGCGTGTGAGCCATACGAGAACGGCGTGGTCTACCTGGCCTACCGGCCGCAGACCTGAACGCCAGGCGCGAGCGGCCGCGCGGTACGACAGCCTGGTCGGCGGTCTGCACACGAGCCCCGCGATCGTGGGGCACGCCGGCGCCCAGAGCGGCATCCAGGTCAGGCTCAGCCCCAGGAGGGTCATACCGACATTGCCGCGGTGGCGGCGTCCTGTGGCTAGTTCGACCAGCCCCATCTGGTCCGCGACTTCCGCGAGTTCGCGCGCGTCCCCCCTCCCGCTGGCTGCGCGAAGAGGGACCCCGAGGGCAACCGCTGGTCGTTCGGGACCTATCGGGGCGAGCCCGCTGGCTGACTCGAGTGTGCGACGCCGCACAGTGCGGCATTCGTCACACGGCTCCTCACCCGGCCCGACATAGCCTCGATCGGGCTATGAGTGCTACAGCCACACACCAAATCCCGCAGCCGGCGACCGAGGCCGCCGGCCAGTACCCCGCCACCGACCGGCCGCGACTCCGCGACCGGCTCACGGCACGCGTCCGGGCACGGAAGCTCGACCTGGCCCTGGCCGCCGGCGCGCAATCGGACACCGACGCAGGCCTCGCCCTGCGCGCAATGCAATTGACAGATGGGGCCCACCGGCGCGCGCTCGCCGACACGTTGCGGCGAATCGTCAGCGAGGCCTACCAGCCCGGGGACGTTCCGTACCTCCGCAAGCCCCCGTGCCGGGCTCGGGTCATCGAGGCGGGCGACGAGCTGATCCGGCTGGCCAACTCGCTGGCTCAGCCGGGGCCGGTCGCAGTCCGTGGTATCGCCCAGACCCGGGTGCTGCTCAGCGATGGCACGGGGCCGCTGTACAACCCCGGAAGCCGGGTCGACCTACGCCGCCACACGATCAGCGCCACCGAGAACCTGAGCGCCGCGCCCGCGTAGGAACCCCGCCCGGGCGTCGTTCTGACTGAGTGATTGTGGATTGGGCGGGGCTGGCGCCAGGGCGCCGCCCCGCCTGGTTTTCGTCACAGTCGCTCCGGCCACGGATGGCCTTAGGATCCGCCGATGCTCGTCCTCTCGGGCCACGACATACGCCGGCTGCTGGACCTCGACGCGCTGATCGACGCGCTCGCCGCCGCCATGGCCGACCTCAGCGCGGGGCAGGCGTCGGCGCCCGAACGCATCGCCGCCTTCGTCCCCGAGCATGACGGGCTGCTGGCCGCGATGCCCGGATACGTTCCCTCGCGCGAGGCGCTGGTGAGCAAACTGGTGACTCTGTACCCGCGCAACGCCGGCACCGACATCCCCACACACCAGGCGACGATCGCAATGTTCGATCCGCGCACGGGGTCGCCAACCGCACTCCTCGACGGAACCGAGATCACAACCGTCCGCACCGGGGCGGCCTCGGCGCTGTCGGTCAGGCTGCTGGCCCGCGAGGACGCGGCCGTCCTGGCGATCATTGGCACCGGAGTGCAGGCGCGCTCCCATGCCCGTGCGGTCGTGCGGGTCCGCCCCATCTCCGAGATCCGGATCGCCGGCCGCGACCCGCGCAAAGCCGGCGCGCTCGCCCGCGACCTGGCCCAGGAACTGGGTCTTCCCGTGCGGGCCGCCCGGTCCTCTGAGGAGGCGCTGGATGGTGCTGATGTCGTATGCGCGACGACGCACGCCAAGGAGCCCGTGGTGCACCGCGAATGGCTGGCGTCGGGAGCCCACGTGACCTCGGTGGGCTACAACCCGGCTGGACGTGAGCTCGATGACCAGACCGTCGTGGATGCGCTCGTGTGCGTCGAGTCGCGCCACGCCGTGCTCGCCCCCGAACCCGCCGGAAGCAACGATCTCACCCAACCCATTCGCGACGGCCTGATCTCTGCTGAGCACATCCACGCCGAACTCGGCGAGCTCGTATCCGGCACGAAGTCCGGCCGCACCTCCGACGAGCAGCTGACCCTCTACAAGTCGGTCGGCGTCGCGGTTCAGGACGCTGCCGCCGCTGCGCTGGTCCTCGCCAAGGCGCGGGAGATCGGCGCCGGGGTCCAGGTCGCGCTCTGAGCGCGCTTTAGCGGTTCTTTGGTCCGGTTTTGTTGCCGCCGCTCACAGTGCTGCGCACGGCAATTCCAAGAGGAGGCAAGACCATGAACTGCTGTCAGCCGATGAGCTGCGAATGAACGAGCAGGCGGCGAGCGTTGCAGCCTCGGTGCTCTCAGAGCCCGTCGAAGCGGCCACCCGATGCGAGCAGGTCACAGTGGACATGACCGCCGAGGCCGCCGGTGTCGGCGCGGTCAACCGGGGCCTGATGCGCGGCATGATGAAGATGAACAAGGCCTCGAGCGTTGGTCGCATGGCCGACGGGCTGCGAAGCGCTGGGCTGCCGAACAGCTTCGTCCTCGCGGTGACGGCGAGCAAGGTCTACGCGCTCGAGGACAAGCAGCGCAGCGGACAGCTCGAAGGCGGCAAGGTGCTGAAATCCTGGGACCGCGAGGGTTTCCAGGCTCGGCTCGGTAACCCGGTCACCAACCCGGGCCTCGGCGTACCCGACGACCGCCAGGTCCTCATCCTGCTGCTGCCGATCGAGGGCGGCAACAACCGCTATCTCCAGGCCGCGGCGCGGAATACCGCCCACACGCCCGGCATGCCCAGCAAGGTGATGGTCGCCAAGGACTCCTCGAGTCAGGCCGTCATCGACACGCTCGTGTCGGCCAGCGCCGGCCCGAACATCATGATCGGCGCCACCAGCGTCCAGGACCTGATGGCCCAGGCCGGACAGGCCGCCGCGCCAGCCACCCCCGATCTCATGGAACGGTTGAGCAAACTGGCGGATCTTCACCAGCGCGGTGTCCTCACCGACGAGGAGTTCTCCGCACAGAAGGCGAAGCTCCTCGGCCAGGTCTAGGCGTGGAAAACGCTTGAGTCAGCGCTGGGTCCGGCGTCCGCCGAGCTCAGCGCTGGCTGGTCGGTCTCGTGGACAGCTCACCCGTCACCGGCTCTCATCAGGCATGATCGCGTCATGCCAGACAAGCTCAACATATTCGGGACGGTTGGCTGGGAGCGGGAGTTGGGCCCGGCGCGCGGGACGCGCCTCGGTCCCTCCGCCGGCGCCAGCGATCTGGGGTGCACGCTTTACGAAGTCGACCCGGGCGGCCAGGCCGTGCCCTACCACGCACATCACGCCAACGAGGAGATGCTGATCGTCCTCGATGGCACCCTCGAGCTGCGCAGCCCGGAGGGACTGCGCACCGTGTCGAGGGGGTCGGTGGTCGCGTTTCCGGCCGGACCAGCGGGCGCGCATCGATTGCGCAACGTGTCCGACGCCCCGGCGAGGTATCTGATCGTCTCGACCATGCGGTTCCCCGAGGTCGCCGAGCAGCTCGATACGGGAACCATCCTGGCCATGAAGGGCCCGGACGACGGCTGGGCATTTCCATCCGGCAGCGCCGGCGACTACCTCGCGCTCACGCTCGACGCGATCAAGGCCGATCGAGGCTCGTGACGCGAGTGCGCGAGAATCAACGGCGGTGAGTAGGGCCTCGATATCGAGTGGCGAGACGTCGCCGTCGCTGGTCAGGATCGTCGAAGAGGTCGGCGGCGACCTTCCCGGGTACCGCGAGAAGACCTCGCCCGACGGCATGCTGACGATCGCGTTCACCGATATCGAGGGCTCGACGGAGATGATGGAGGAGCTCGGCGAGGCTCGGTGGATCGAGCTGATGATCGCCCACGACCGGATGGTTCGCGACTGCGTCGGCGAGCACGGAGGCGAGGTCGTCAAGTCGCAGGGCGACGGATACATGATCGTCTTCTCGAGCGCGAGCGCCGCGCTCGACTGCGCGGTCCAGCTCCAGCGCGTCCTCACGCGATACCACCGGCGCGAGCCTCCTGAGACGCTGCGGATTCGAGTCGGGCTGCACACCGGCAACATCTTCCAAGCCGACCATGACTTCCTCGGCAAGGCGGTCGTTCTCGCCGCCCGGATCACCGGCCGGGCGCAGGGTGGCGAAATCCTCGTCTCGGCCGCCTGCGAGAGCTATACGGCCCGTCTGGGGCGGTGGCGGTACGGCGACGCGAAGGAGCTGAGCCTGAAGGGACTGGCGAGCGTCGAGCGCGTCTATCCGCTCGACTGGTGAGCCCGTTACGGGGCGAGGACGTCGACGGTGTGGACGATCGCCCGCACGCTCACCAGCACAGGTATCGCCGTCGGAGGCGAACTCGACATCGAGACGCTGCACGATCCTAACCGCGCACCCGGACCGCTCAACGTGACTAGTCTGTTCCGCAGCCGATGGCCGAGGTCACCAAGCCCACCGACAACCAGGGGGATACCGGTTCTTGGTTCCCGGTACCCGACGAGGCCGACCTCCCCTCCGACCTCCGGGGATTGTTCGCCAAGGCCCGCGAGCGGCTGGGGTTCGTTCCCAACGTGTTTCGCGTCTACTCGTTCCGCCCCGAGCGACTGAGCGCCTGGTTCACCCACTTTCGAGCCCTTCACCGCCCCACCGATCAGCTCAGCGCGGCCGATCGCGAGATGATCGCGGTCGTCGTCAGCGCGGCCAACGGTTGCCTCTACTGCCTAGTCGCCCATGGCGCCGACCTGCGCCGCGAGCTGGCCGACCCCGTGCTGGGCGAGCGGATCTCTTACGACTGGCACCGCGCCGACCTCGATCCGCGCCGGGCGGCCATCTGCGCCTACGTCGAGAAGCTCACGCTGCGCCCGCGCGAGGTCACCCGCGCCGATCTCGAGAGCCTGCTCGACGCCGGGCTGAGCCTGCCTGGTCAGCTAAGCGCACCTATGGTTCGCTCAGCTGACCACCCCCGGGTTAGCCGTCGAGGCCGGTCGCGATCATCAGGGCTGCACGCTCCTGCGCGGCGTAGGTGGCGCGCAGCGCGGGCACCACGTCCTCGCCCTCGGCGACGGCGGGAGGCGGGTGGGCGACGAGCTCCTTCCGGACCTCGCTCCCCAGCGACTGACCGCCAACGGCGTCGGCCAGAGCCGACAGGACATCGGCACGCACGCGCGCTCCCTCGACGAATGAGCCGATCACCGTCTCGCGCGCCAGCGGAGCACGGCCGAACACGCGAGCGTGCAGAACCGCCGGGTTGACCGCGTGCGCGCGCAGAAGCTCGCGCCGCTCGCTGGGCGACAGGCCGGCCGCCGCGCCGAGATGGTCGATGGCCCGGGTGACCCCCTGAGCGTCGACGGGCAACGACGCCGACAGCTCGGGGGGCAGGCGCGCGATCAGATCGGCGTGGTCCTCCGCGGCGGCGCTGAGCAGCGCCTGCACGCGATCACGATGCGTCTCCTCCAAGACCGCCTTAGGCCGCGCCGCCAAACGCCGCATCGACTATTGCCTGCGCCGCCGGTTGAATGCGCGCGCAAGTTCGAGCCCGCCCGACGACAACGTCGACGCGGTCGCGCTCGAACGTGGCGCGAATCATGTCGCGCAGCAGCTCTCGGCATGCCGGCGTGTATTCGAACGGCTTGATGACGACGCGATTGCCGGCCGCCAGCATCTCGATCAGCGGACCGACCGAGAGGTCGAAGGGAAAGTTCCAGGGGACGATGTTGCCGATCACGCCCTTGGGCTGCGCCTGCACATACGCTCGGCCCGACCCGAACAGCGCCGGCTCGACGTGGCGCGGTTCGGGCGCCATCCAGGTGGGGAGCTGTTCGGCCGCGTAGGCGGCGCGACCGGCCGGTCCGAGGACCTCGATCAGGTCGGCGGCGAGCGGCGGGTGGACGCCGAAGTCCGCGCTCATCGCCTCCTCGATCTGGGTCCGGTGGCTGACCAGCATCATGGCCAGCGCCCGGAGCAGCGCCTGGCGCTCGTCGAGCGAGGGGAATGGGTCGGCCAGGAAGGCAGCCCGGTGGCGCTCGACGATCTCGTGGAGCTCGGCGATGCCGGCGGAGTCGTCGCTCGTCGTCGCCGTGCGGTTCTCGGTGATCGCCATCCTTGTCTCCTGGGGTTCGATGGGATGAGAGCATTGGCACGTGAGTGTCGCCGGCCAACCCTATTATCGACCCGACCTCGCCCTCGTGCTCGAGTGGGGTCGCGCCCGGCGCGGCGCGCCGAACTACGGAGCGGTTGGTCCGGATTGGGCGATCATCACCGAGTTCTCGACGCCGTCGCCGGACCGCTTCATCCGCGACATCACCACGTTCGTGCCCAGCGGCGATGGTTCGTGGCGACGAGATTCGGAGCACCACGAGAACGTCCTCATCGACACCGCTCGGCTTCCCGGCTTGTTAGGGCGCACGGCGTCGAGGCTCGTGTTGAGGTGCGTTCGGCGACGAGACGCTGCCGCCGGGGTTGCGCGCCGTAAAGGTCATCGCCCGGAGGCGTGAGTCGGGGCCGGTATCTTTCCGCCGATGTTCGGCCGTGATTGGGAGCCCGCGACGGCCAAGATCGTCGCCAAGCGCTTCAAGGAATCGACGGAGACTGCCGGGGTGTATGAGTACGTCGCCGACATCAGGCCGGCCTCTGGCACGACGTTCCGGACGACGCTCAACCAGCCGCCGTTCATGAATCACGTCGTGAGGTTGCAGGAGGGCGCGGTCGTGAACGTGCTGGCCGACGTCAACCACCAGAAGGCCAAGTTCGACCGGTCCGATCCTCGGGTCAGCGGCGAGGGCGCCCGGACCGCCGGCGACGCCTTCGACGAGGCTCTCTCCGAGCCACCGGGGTCACCCCCACCCGCCCGCTGATTTCGTAACACTCGCCTCGCGACGATGGCCGAGACTGACGAAAACGGCCGTGAGCGCCGTGTTCGTCACGCTCGCCTCGTCCGCCGCGGCGAGTGTGACGTTGACCGCGTCCTCACCCGGCGAGCAGCCTGCGCTTCTGTTCGTTGAATTCCGCGTCGGTCAGCTCGCCGCGCTCGTGAAGCGCGGCCAGCGCGGCCAGGTCATCAACCATCTTGCCGTTGCTCTCCGGGGACGAGGCGCTGGCTCCGTGCGCGCCGGCCATGGCCGGCTGCTCGGAGGCGTTGAACATATGCCCGGCGGCCTGGAGATGTGCGCGGCCGCGCTTCAGCGCGTCGAGCGCGCGCTCGAACTGGTAATTGTCGTCCGGTTTCTGCAGTCGCTTCTCGGCGTCCTGGTAGCAGTCGATCGCCCTGCTGTACTCCTCCTTTCGCCGCGGCGCTGGCGTTCGGCATCGAGCTGTCGATATCGAGCGCCCCGATGTCCTCTCCGAGCTTGATGAAGTCCGCCTGGGCCTGGGCGTGGACGTCCAGGGCCTCCTCCTTGCGCCAGTGCGAGGAGCGCATCGAGCGCCGGACGGCCCTAGTGACCGGCACCGCCGCGACCAGCAGGACGATGGCCACCCCGATCAGCGCGGCGATCAGGCCGCCACTGCCGCCCCCGCTCGAGCTGCTCGAACCACTCGGGGAACCGCTCGAGCCGGGCGCTCCGTTTGACGTGTTCGTCGGCGTGGTGACCTGTCCCTGCGACGGCGCCGGACCGTTCTGTTCGGAGGAGTTGGCGCCAGGGTGCCCGGCCTTGGCGTCGGCCCGCGCGAAGCTGTCGATCGTACGTTGCATCTGGACGTAGAGCGAATCTCCCGGGCGGTCGACGGCGGCGCCCAACCGGTCGCCCGCACCCGTGCCCGATCCCCAGGTCGTGCTGACGTGGTAGTTGTAGCCCGAGACGACGACCACGACACCATTGCGGTTGATCTGCTCGGATATCGCCTCGCTGAGGTCGCCGGTCGCCTTCGTGCTGAAGGGCGTGACGATCGCGATCGCGATCCGGCCCGGATCCCTGCGCGCGATCCGCGCCCTCAACGCTCGGACCTGACCGCCCGTCAGCGACGGATTCGGCCTTCCGTCGAGCTGGACGGGGGCATGCTTCAACGCCGCCACGAGTGGCTGCACCTCGACGTCGCCGACCCTGACCAGGATCGCCGCCGCCGGCGCAACGATGGCCAGCATCGCGACCAGAATCGCAGTTGCTGCCCGCCTAGCTCGCCGCCATCCCCAGTCCACGCCGGTAATTATCCCCGTTCGTCAAAGACAGACCGACAGCTGTCGCTGCACGGCAGCGGGCAGGGAAGCGACCGGGCATCGGTAGTTGCCGGTCTCGAGCACTGGACGCCACAGGCCGCCGGCGCGGTGGAAGATCGCCACAACCGACCAGTCGTAGCGACCGCATGCGCTGCGGCGGTCGAAATCGACCCGCGCGTACGCGGTGTTCGAGCTCGAGGTGGTCACACTCAGGCAGCGAAGCGGGTACCCGTAGGCCGCCGCAATGCCGGCCGGCCCGCTGGCATGCGCCGGGCTCAGCGCCTCGCCCCCAGGGTCGTAGAGTGCCGCCGCGGCGATCGCGGCGATCGCCACCACGACGGCGATCGCGCTCGCCGGCGGGATCCGCTCCAAGAGTCGACGGCTCCGCTGCCAGGGTGGACGGCGGTCGCGACCGGGGAGCACCGTGACCCATACCTCCGAGGTCTGCTCCTCGCCCTCGATCCGGCGATCTGGCATCCCCTCCTTTGTCACGCACCCGATTATCCCGCCGCCCGATCCGGTGACCGAACCGGTCGCAGGCACAGCCTCACACGGCGGCGGCTGGCAGGCGCCGGCGGCGAACCGCGAGCACGACGTCCGCCCGGCAGGCCACAGTAAGTGCCATGAATAACGTCGGCTTCGCCCCGATCGCCGCCTACGGCCTCCTGGCGGATTGCAACTCCGCCGCGCTCGTCGATCGAGACGGGTCCGTCAGCTGGCTGTGCCTCCCGCGCTACGACAGCGCTGCGGTGTTCTCGAGGCTTCTGGATCCGCTGGGCGGTCACTTCTCGATCCGTCCGACCTCGGACTATTCGAGTGAGCGCCGCTACCTCCCCGGAACGCTAGTGATCGAGACGACATTCATCGCCGAAGCGGGCCGGGCCAAGCTGGTCGACGCACTGGCTTTCGCCGAGGGCCAGCGGCACCACGACCTCGGCTTCGGTGCTCCCCACCTGCTGGTGCGGCTCGTCGAGGGCGTTGAGGGTGAGGTAGAGCTCGGGCTCGAGCTCGCACCGCGCCCCGAGTACGGACTGGTCAAACCGCTGTTCCGTGCAACCGAGACCGGCGGACGCACATTCGGTGGCCCCAACCAGATCATCGTCAGTGCCGGCATCCCGACGGCGATCGAAGACTCCACGATGCACGCGAGCTTCAGCGTCGCGGCCGGCGAACAGGTCGGCTTCGCGATGCAGTGGGTGCCACCCGAGGGACCCGCCCCGGAGCCGTTCGATTCTGAACTGGTCGCTGCCCGCATCAGGGACACCGCCTCCGGCTGGCGCTCGTGGGAGGACGAGCACGACATCTACGCCGGGCCGCATCGCGAGCTCGTGCGGCTCAGCGCCCGCGTGCTCAAGGGCCTCACGTACCGTCCGACGGGCGCAATCGTCGCAGCCCCGACCACGTCCCTGCCGGAAACGGTCGGCGGCGAGCGCAACTGGGACTACCGGTATGCATGGATCCGGGACGCCAGCCTGACCCTCGAGGCGCTGTACATCGGCGCCTGCTCGCATGAGGTGGTCGACTTCGTGTCCTTCATGACCAGCTCGGCCGGCGGGCGCGCCAGCGAGCGCTCGCTGCAGATCATGTACGGGATCGGCGGCGAACACGACCTGACAGAGCGCGAGCTGCCCCATCTGAGCGGGTGGCGGAATTCAGCCCCGGTACGCGTCGGTAACGGGGCGTGGGAGCAAACTCAGCTCGACGTGTACGGCGAGCTGCTGAACTCGCTGTACACCTATCGCGAGCAGCTGGGCGAGCTGCACCCAGAGATTCAGAGCTTCGTGGCAGATCTGGCCAACACGGCTGCCCGGCGCTGGCGCGAGACCGATGCCGGCATGTGGGAGATGCGCGGCGAGCCGCGCCATCACCTGTCCTCAAAGATCCTGTGCTGGGTGGCTCTGGATCGCGCGATCGCGCTGTCCGCTCAGCTCGGTGATCACGCCGAGGTGGACCATTGGACCGACGAGCGCGACCAGATCCGCACCGCCGTCCTGACGCGCGGCTGGAGCGAGGCGCGGCAGGCCTACGCTCAGTCGTTCGACTCGGACGAGCTGGACGCCGCCCTGCTGCTGATGCCGATTCTGGGCTTCCTGCCGGCAACCGACGGGCGAATGCGCTCGACGATCGAGGCGATCGCGAACGAGCTGACAGAGGATGGGCTCGTTCTGCGTTACCGCAACGACGAGGGGCTGAACGCGGACGGGCTCACCGGCGAGGAAGGCACGTTCGTGATCTGCTCGTTCTGGCTGGTCTCCGCGCTGGCCAAGGCCGGTGAGGTCGACCGGGCCCAGCGGCTGTTCGACTACCTCGTGGGCTACGCAAACGACCTCGGGTTGCTGGCCGAGGAAATCGACGCGACGAACGGCGAACTGCTCGGAAACTTCCCCCAGGCATTTAGCCACATCGGACTAATCACCGCGGTCTGGGAAATCGACAAGGCGCGGGGCGTCGTGTCGTGAGTCCCATGACGGACGAGACGGACCGGGCCCATCTACGGTTGGCCGAGCTCGTGGCCGCGCTGTCGCTGGGGATCGATCTCGGATTCGGTCAGCCGATGGAGCACGTCCTGCGCCAGTGCCGGATCGCGACGCGACTGGCCGAGCGGATGGGATTCGATGAGCAAGCGCGGGCGACGGTTTACTACACCGCCCTGCTGGTCAACGTCGGCTGCCATTCGGATGCCCATGAGCAGGCCAAGTGGTTCGGAGACGACATCGGTCTGAAGTCGGAGAAGTACGAGCACGAGTGGCGCAGCATGGCCGGTGCGGCCGCCGGGATGCGTCGGCTCGGGTCGGGCAATCCGCCTCTGCACCGCTTTCGCGTCGGGCTGCAGTTCGCCGTCTCGGGCTATCGCGAGGTGGACAAGATGATCGCCCACCACGCCGCCATGGCCCGCGTCCTGGGCGAGCAGCTCGAGCTCCCCGACGACGTTCTCGCCGGCCTCGGAGGCGCCTACGAAACGTGGGACGGGCGCGGGTGGCCCGAGGGGCTCAAGGGGGACCAGGTCCCGGCTGCCTCGCGCCTGGCCATGCTGGCCGAGTTCAGCGAGGTCGCGCACCGGGTCGGCGGCGTTGGAGCGGTCCGGGAGCTCGCGCGCAAGCGCGCCGGAAAGCAATTTGACCCCAACATGGCGGAGCTGCTGTACGTGGAGGCAGAGGGGATTCTCTCGGGACTCGACGACGTCGCCACCTGGGAGGCGGTGATCGGCGCCGAGCCGGCGCTGGCGGTCGTCCTGTCCGGTGAGCGATTCGACGCAGCGTTGCTGGCGGTGGCCAACTTCGTCGATCTCAAATCGCCCTACACACTCGGCCATGCCCGCGCGGTGTCGGAGCTCGCGGCGGCGACGGCCGGCCGGCTCGGACTGTCCGAGGGGGAGACTCGCACCCTCCGCCGCGCCGGTCTGATCCATGACCTCGGCCGCCTCGGCGTGTCCAACTCGATTTGGGACAAGTCCGGGCCGTTCGGGGCCGGCGAATGGGAGCGGATCCGACTCCACCCCCACATCACCGAGCGGATGTTTCACCAGTCCGAGGCGCTCGCCCCGCTCGGCGCGATCGCCGTGCAGCACCGCGAGCGGCTCGACGGCTCGGGTTACCCGCGCGGGCTCATCGGCACGGCAATCTCTCGGCCGGCACGGATTCTCGGCGCCGCCGACGCCTACCAGGCGATGCGCGAGCCGCGGCCGTATCGGCCACCGCGCTCACCCGACGACGCTGCAGCGCAGCTTCGTGCCGACGTGAGGGCCGGGTTGTATGACGCCGACGCGGTCGAGGCCGTGCTCGGCGCCGCCGGACATCGGATTGCGCCGGCGCGAGGGCCCCGCCGGCCTCACGCAACGCGAGGTCGAGGTGCTGAGACTGCTGGCGCGGGGTCTCTCGAACAAGCAGATCGCCCAGCGGCTCGTGATCTCGCCGAAGACGGTGGCCAACCACGTCGAACACATCTACGCCAAGATCGATGCCTCCACGCGCACTCGGGCCAGCCTCTTCGCCATGCAACACGGCCTCCTCCCCGAGGAAGAGTTCGTTGTGCCGGCTGGCGTGTAGCCGATGACCACGTTCGCGCTCGTCCACGGGGCGTGGCACGGCGGGTGGGCGTGGAGCGCCGTCGAGCCCGAGCTCCAAGCGCGTGGCCACTGCGTCGTCGCGCCGGATCTGCCCTGTGAAGATGTCGGTGCCGGTGCGGCGGTGTATGCACAGGTGGTGAGCGAGGCGCTTCGCGACGATCGCGACCCGATCGTGGTCGGGCACTCACTCGCCGGACTCACGATCCCGCTCGTGCCGGCGCGTATGCACGTGTACCTTTGCGCCTACGTGCCCCAGCCTGGACGCGCCCTGGTCGATCGCGGGCCCGATGCGTTCGGTCCGGGATTCGCCGACTCGCTTCTCCGGGATGAGCTCGACCGCTCCTACTGGCCGGACCCGGTCGCCGCCGCCCACGACTTGCAATATCCCCCTGAAGCTGCCGACCTGGCGCTGCGCTTGCGCGCGCAGGCGCACAAGCCGAGCCTCGAGCCAAGCCCGCTCGAAGCTCTTCCCTCCACGCGGCGCGCCTACATCGTCGCCTCGGCCGATTACGTCATACCGCCTGACTGGCAGCGACGCACGGCGCGCTTAGAGTTGGGCGTCGAGCCGATCGAGCTCGACAGCGGTCACTCGCCGATGGTCAGCCATCCCGGCGAGCTGGCGGATGTTCTGGATCGCCTGGCTCGGGCCGAACCGTGAAGCCCAGCGGTGCGTCAGCGTAGCCGGGGGTCTTCCTCTTCGACCGTTCGCTCGGCCGTGGGCAGAGCCTCCAGCCGCGCGTCGGGAATCGGCTCGCCACTGACGATTGAAAGCCCGTAGGTCCCGGCTGCCAGCCTGGCCTCAGCCCGCTCGAGGGCGGCCATCTGATCGCGCAGTTCCTGACGCCGGCCCTCGTCGCGCTCATCCTGATAAAGATCCTCGGAATCGACGTCGCCGGGCTCGAGCCGCTCGGATCCCTCGAGCGGGCCCTCGCGGTTCAGCGCGGCGATGTCCTGTTCGATCCGGGTCCGCTCGCGGGCGAGCAGTTGCTGAGCGCGCTCTGGGTCCATGTCCGGAGCCTAGATGATCTAGCCGGTTCAACGCTCTCCCGAAGCGTCGATCCGCCCGGCCGGCGGAGCTCCTACGGCTCGACCGTGTCTACGACCTCGAACACTCCCGACACGTGCTCGCTCTCCACAAACGCGGACAGGCGGTCGACGCGCTGATTCTCCTCGGCGTCGGCCTCGCCACGCCACCGGTGATAGTCGTCCTTGGTCATGTCGAACAGGCCGAAGGAGATGACCTCGTCCTCGTCGCGAATGTTGCGTGCGTGGTATGCGCGCTGGAATCCGGGGGGATAGTCGGTGCCCGGGTCCCACGCCTGACGGAACTGGTCCCACGCGCCCGGCTTGAGCCGTCGAGCGGTGAACATCACGATCATCGATGCACCTCCTGGTTGGTTGTTACGACACGAACTCCCACTGGGGGCGGGCACATTACTCCGCGATCCAGGGAGCACGTGTGAATCCTGGAATCACTCGTCGCGCGACTCTCGAATCCTGGAATCACTCGTCAGGCGATCTCGGGTCAGGTAGATGCCGTCGCGCTCGCGCAGGCCGCGAGCGATCCGGCCGCCCGCGGCCCCCGAGCAGGATCCCGATGATCGCGGTGATGACGATCAGAAACGGTGGAAAGCTGCCCAGGGAAACCTTGGCGTGGGTTCCGGCCAGCTTGTGCGCGATCAGCAGCGCCGCGCCGTAGATCGCCCCGCCGACCATGCCGCGGTCGGCGCCACCCCACCCGTCCTGGTGCTCGAACCCGGCCACGAATCCCCCGACCGCCGCCACCGCGCCGACGGCCCAGTACGCCGCGGCTCGAAATGCCGAGCAAGACTCCCGCAAGCGCTCCCAGCGCAGCCGCGGTCACGCCCCCGAGCAGGATCTGCATGGGAAGGGGGCGGTTGCGCAGCAACGTGACGCCGTGAATCCAACCCTCGTGCGCTTCGGCGCTGTGCTGTGACTCCAGCGTGTCCGGCATGGTCAGCCCGTCTCGGGTGCGGCCCGCGCCAGCGCGATCTTGAACTCGGCCCGATACGTCTCGCCGGGAGCCATGACCTGGAGGCCGTCGCCGCTGTTCAGCGCGTTTGTCGGGGCGGTCATCGGCTCAAAGCAGATGAACTGCTGGCCGACCGGCGCGTATACCTGGGCATACGAATAGCCGCTGAGAAATTCCACCGTCAGGGCGCTGCCGTCGGCAGCCGCCACAAATTCGGGAGGCACCGCGAGAGCGTCGAAGGGATCGTCGAGGTTCGCGTCGGCGAGCACGAACGAGCGCTGGTCGACGGGCTCCCGCTCCCCGGTGGGGATCATCCGGTCGTCGAGTCTCAGTCGCCTGAATGCGCCCAGCGTGATCTGCCACGACTCGCGGTCTATGCCCGGAACCCCCGTGTAGGGGTGATAGCCGAACGACACGGGAACCGGGTCATCGCCGGTCGCCTCGACCGTCGTGGTCAGGGTCAGCTCGCCCGCACTCGCGGCCGCCTCGAACAGCACGTGGTGGCGGAAGGGAAACAGCTCGAGCAGCTCCTCCGATGTCCAGGCGAGGCGTGCGGCGACCTGGTCCGCCCCTGACGTCGGCTCCACCTCCCAGCGGAGAAGCGAGGGCAGGACGCCATGAATCGGCAGCCCGCGCGGATCGAGCGGGATCCGGCCGTCGCCGGCGGGCAGCTCGACGCGCTTGCCCGCCGCCTCGTAACCGAAGCCCGACAGGCGGTTCGCCCATGGGTACAGGAGCGGGACCCCCATCGTCTTGCCGCGCTCGGCGTACGCCCGCACGCCGTGGCCCCCGTCGAGCAGCTCGTCTCCGTCGAAGGCCAGCGAGCAGCACAGCATGTTCGCGCCCGGCACGAACTCCGCTCTCGTGCTTCCGTCGGCAGAGACCAGCGTGACAGAGTCAAAGCCTTCGGCCGACGCGGAGCTTTCCACGGCCTGCATGCTAACCCGGCTGGACTGCCCGATGGCAATCGGCGACGGCCGGGGCGCACGTTCAATCCGTGATGTGGCCCAAAAATACCCGCTATGCGGGAACTTTCGGGACGGTATCCCGTCCTATCTCCCGGATCGTGCTGGTGCTTCCCGGCGGCACCGATGATCCAGCCGCGCCCGAGCAGTCGTACTGACAGCGACCGGATCAGGTCGCACGCGAATCCCACCAACGGACGACGACACGGACCTCGAGCCGTGCGACCGTGTTGCCCGCGACCGACCCGCGAACACGAGCCCGATGAACACCTGGACGACAGAGATGCGGCTCCCGGCAATGCCCGAGCGCGTGCTCGAGCTGCTGACCGAGCCGGAGGCGATCGCCCAGTGGGCTCCGATCCCGTTTGAGCTCGTCGACACCGACGGCGGCCGTCTCCGCGCCGGCACCCGCGCCCGGGTCCGGGGCGGGTTGGCTGGGCGCCAGCTCGAGTTCGAGGTCGAGATTCGCGAGGCCCACGACCGCCGGCTGGCGCTGGTGGCGACCGGGCCGATCTCGATTGACGCCCAGTACGACCTCAGCCCGGCCGACGGGGGCAGCGCACTGCGCGCCTCCGTGTCGGTCGGAGGGCGCGGGCTGTTGGGCGGGCTGCTCGCGCCGCGCCGCCGAGGCGCTGCTGGCCGCCGGCGCCTTGCGCGCCTCGGTCGCCCGGATCGGGATCAGCTCGCGATCCCGGTCACAGCCGGCGCCGCGATCCCGGTCACAGCCGGCGCCGCGATCCCGGTCACAGCCGGCGCCTGACCGCGCTCAGGTCAGACACCAAGGACATCGTTGCCCACGCCGCGACTGTACCGCGCAGCCCTGCGCCCGCCGTGCCGGCCGCTAACGTCGCGATCGTGATCGGAGAGCAGACGCCCGCCGCATCCCCCGTCCCGCGCGAACTCGAGCCCGCCGTACGCCGGCTGGCCGCGATGGCCGGAGAGCTCGCCCCCGACACCGAGCGGCGCCGCCAGCTCGCGCCCGAGGTGCTCGCCGAGCTTCGCAGCTCGGGGCTGATGCGCGCCGGCGCGCCCGCCGAGGTCGGCGCCCTCGAGCTGGCGCCGCGCAGCAGCGCTCGGATGCGCCGAGGAGATCGCCTGCGGCGATGCCTCGACCGGGTGGTGCGTATCGATCGCCATCACGAGCAGTCTGCTGGCGGCCTACCTGCCTGCCGAGCACCGGAGCGCGCTCTTCGGGCACGAGGGCGCGGTCGCCGCCGGGGTCTGGGCCCCGACCGGTGACGCCCGCCGCGTCGAGGGCGGCGTCCGGGTCTCGGGTCGCTGGCGCTTCTGCAGCGGGATCGCCCACTCCGAGCTCCTGTTCGCCGGGTGCCTCATCGACGAGGGTGAGGCGACCGCCAGCGGCGCCCCCCACGTGGTCACGCTCCGCACGAGCGACCTGCGGATCCTCGACACGTGGCGGACGCTGGGGCTCCGCGGCACCGGGAGTCACGATGCCGTGGCCGACGACGTGTTCGTCCCCGACACGTGCCTGTTCTCGCTGTTCGACGGCCCGGTGCTCGACCGTCCGCTGTACCGCTTCCCGATCTTCGGGTTCTTCGCCCTGTCGATCGCCGCCGCGGCCCTGGGCAACGCCCGGGCGGCGATCGACGACCTCGTCGCGCTCGCCTCGCACAAGACCGGGATCGGGTCGAGGCGGACGCTGGCCGAGCGCGCCCCGACGCAGGCCGCGGTCGCCGAAGCCGAGGCGACGCTCCGTGCGGCACGAGCCGGTTATTACGACGCGGTCGAGACGGCCTGGGCCGCCGCTCAGACCGGCGGGCCGGCGCCGACCGAAGCCCGCAACGCGCTGCGCCTCGCGGCCACGCACGCGGTGAGGACGAGCGCTGACGTCACCCGGACGATGTACGACCTCGGTGGCGGCACGGCGATCTACGACGACTCTCCACTCCAGCGACGCTTCCGGGACGCCCACACCGCGACCGCCCACTTCCAGGTAAATGCAGCGTCCCGCGAGCTGCCGGGGCGCGTCTTGCTCGGCCAGGACGCGGATACGACGATGCTGTGAGGAGCCGGAGCGGTTGAAAGCGGTCGTCTGCCAGCACGGCGCGCTCGACGTCACCGATCGCCCCGAACCGGTGCCCGGCGCGGGCCAGGTGCGGCTCAACGTGCTGCGGTGCGGGATCTGCGGATCTGACCTGCACGCGCGGCACGGCTCCGATGCGTGGGCCGACCTCGCCGTCCGAGTCGGCTATGACCGCTTCGCGCGGTCGAGCGAGCCGGTCGTGTTCGGCCACGAGTTCTGCGGGGAGGTGGCCGAGCATGGACCGCAGTGCCGAGGCGCAGCGAGTCCGGGCACGCGCGTCGTCGCACTTCCCTTGGTGCGCGGCGGCCACGGGATCGACATGGTCGGCCTGTCGGCCTACGCGCCAGGAGCCTACGCCGAGGGGATGGTGGTCGAGGAGTCGATGATGATGCCGGTGCCCAACGGCCTCAGCACCGATGTCGCCGCCCTGACCGAGCCGCTGGCCGTCGGCTGGCATGCCGTGCGCCGCGGCGAGGTGGGCGAGCGTACGGTGGCGATTGTCATCGGCTGCGGGCCGATCGGGCTGGCGGTCATCCTGATGCTGAAGGCCAAGGGCGTGAGGACGGTCGTGGCCAGCGACTACTCGCCAGGGCGCCGCGCGCTCGCCCGCGCCTGTGGCGCAGATGTGGTCGTCGACGCGGCACTCGATTCGCCGTTCACGGCCGTCGATCGGCGCGGTCACCTCACCGACGTGCCCGCGGCGCTGGAGCTGGCGGTCGACACACGCGAGAAGCTCGGGCGGCTGCCGATCGACTGGTGGCACGTGTGGCGGCTCGGCGAGGCCCTCGGAGCGAGGCCGAAGCACCCGGTGATCTTCGAGTGCGTCGGCGTGCCGGGGTTGATCGAGAGCATCCTAGATGGCGCGCCGCTGTTCTCCCGGGTCGTGGTGGTCGGCGTCGTCGTCGGCGTGGATCAGATCACCCCGGCCATGGCCATCAACAAGGAGATCGACCTGCGGTTCGCCTTCGGCTACACGCCGCTCGAGTTCCGCGACACCCTGCAGATGCTGGCCGAGGGCAAGGTCAACCCCACCCCGCTGATCACCGGCAAGGTTGGGCTCGAGGGCGTCGCGGCCGCGTTCGATGCCCTCGCCACGCCCGAGACCCACGCCAAGATCCTGATCGATCCGCGGAGCTCCGCCACCGAACCGGCACGCGCCTGATCGCCGCGCTCCACCATGCGCCAAGGGCGGCGCGTGATCGCACCGCCCGGCACACCATCAACGAGGCTCAGCTGCGCTGAACGACCATCAGGGTGTTGCCGTCGGGGTCGCGGAACCAGAACAGCGGCGGCACGGGGTCGCCCATGCGGCTGACCTCGGGGTCCACGTCAACGCCCCGCGCCTTGAGATCGGCATGGTCAGCGTCGATGTCATCGGTCTGCAGCCCGATGCCCGTCTCGACGCTGCCGGTCGGCTTGCCCGGCGGCGGCGGGACGATGGCGATCGTGGTCGTGGCCTCCGGGGCGGGGGCCACCTCGACCCAGCGGTATCCGTTGCCGAATGGAATATCCGTGCGCTGCTCGAAGCCGAGCGTATCGACGTAGAACGCGACCGCGCGCTCCTGGTCGGAAACCGGGACGACGACCGTGCCGATCGTGTCGATGTGGGTTCTCGTGGTGCTCACGACAGCCTCCTTGGGTTGCTTACAACCACTGAGACTGCGAGGCCCGCGGAAACTCATCTGTCCGAATGGCAGCCCACGCACGCGCCGCTCTTGACGAAATCTATACAGGCTCAGCCCGATTCTTAGCGCGAGCTTGACACTCGGTGACTGACCATGTGAGTTGCAGATGTTCGCCACGCGAAGCCCACAGAGCACGCAGGTCCTGGGTGTCCCCCCGCGCCCCTATCCGCGCGGCCGCCGCGCACAGGCCCATCACCGCCGCGGCCCCGGACTCAGCGGTCTGCGCCTGGCCGCGACGGCGCGCTGGCGCAGCATCGCGCTCGACCGCGAGTTGGCCGATGGCGCCGACCCGGAGACCAGCTCGCTGCTCGCAGCCCGAGCCGTCCAGCTCGTCTCGCCGCGGAGTCGCCGGCGTGTTGCCGCCGGTCTGGCCGGAGCGTTCCAGAGCGCCCAGAACCCCAAGCCCCGCTTCACCGCCGCCCTGCCGCCGCAGTCGGCTGAATTGCTCGACGCGCGAGCCGTCCTGAACGCCCTGATCCGCCGACTGGGCGGCTCGGGTGCGGTCAACGCACGCGGCGTGGCCATGCTGCTCGAGCTCCTGAGCGACGCCGGCAGCCCGCTCTACCAGCGCGGCGAGAAGGGCCTGCTGGGCAGCCGACTCAGGGCCGCCGCCGCCGCACTCGATGCGACCGACCGCCGCTCCGTTAACGAAAGGAGACACGGTGAACCAATCGAGCGCTAGCGCGACCGCACCGGTCCGGCGTCGCAGCCTCAATGAAGCCGCGCACAAGCTGGGCGATCCGCCCGAGCGCGAGCCGGGCGACGACAGCCACGACGCCTCGCCGCACCACGGCCAGCTCGATGCGTTCCTCGCCGGCCTGGCGGTTTCCGAGCCGCCGGTGAACCGGGTTGCCGGCGCGGCGATCTTCCTCATCCCCGAAGACGGAGAGATACCTCCGGCGCTCCGGGCCGAGGTCGAGCGCCACGGCGCGCTGCCCGACAAGGTCCTGATCGTCTATCTGCAGCGGGTCGCCGCTGCCCAGGCCGACGGCGCACGGGCCGTATCGGTGGAGGCACGAGGCCCGGGTCGGTTCCGCGTTCTCCACGTGACCATCCGGACCGGCGAGGGCGATCCGGTCAACGTGCCCGCCGCGCTGCACCTGGCCCGCAAACGTGGACTGCTCGAACGCAACCTGGATCTGGAGCACGCCACGTACTTCACTCCTCCTCCTGCAGATACGTGAGCACGGCGAGCACTCGGCGGTGATCGGTGGCCGTCTGGGGTAGATCGAGCTTGGACATGATGCTCTGGACGTGCTTCTCGACCGCCCCCACCGTTAGCACGAGTGCTTCCGCAATCCCCGCATTTGATCGCCCCTCGGCCATCAGCGACAGCACCTCGCGCTCCCGCGGGGTGAGCCGCTCGAGCGGGCCATCCTGACGGCGCCGCGAGAACAGCTGCGCCACGACCTCGGGGTCGAGCGCGGTCCCGCCGTCGGCGACGCGGCGAACTGCCTCGAGGAAGTCGGCCACGTGCATGACGCGGTCCTTGAGCAGGTATCCGACCCCGCCACCGCGGTCGGCCAGCAGCTCTTCGGCGTAGGTCTGCTCGACGTACTGCGAGACGACCAGCACGGCGGTCCCCGGCACCTGGCGTCGCGCCTCGAGAGCCGCTCGCAAGCCCTCGTCGCGGAAATGCGGCGGGAGCCGGATGTCGACGACGGCAAGATCTGGTTTGTGGGCGACAACCTCGCGCACGAGAGCGTCGCCGTCGCTGACCGCCGCCACCACGTCGACGTCGTTGTCGCGCAGCAGCCGCATCAGGCCGTCGCGCAACAGCGCGAGATCCTCGGCGATAACTACCCGCACGGCAGCTCGGCTCGCACGACTGTCGGCCCGCCTCGCGGGCTCCTCACGGACAGCTTCCCATCCAGCGCCTCGACCCGGCGCCTGAGCCCGCTGAGGCCGTTGCCCGACGGGTCCGCGCCGCCATCGCCGTCGTCCCGCACCTCGAGCTCGAGCCTGTCGCCGAGACGATCGATCCGGATCTGAACGCGCGTAGCCCGCGCGTGTTTGGCGGCGTTGGCCAGGCCCTCTGCGGCCACGAAATACGCCGCACTCTCGACGGTTGCGGCCAGCCGGCCGGGGACGTGGACCGACAGGTCGACGGGAATCGGTGTGGCGTTGGCCAGCGACGCCAGCGCCGCCGCGAGTCCGCGATCGGCGAGCACGGGCGGATGGATTCCTCGAGCCAGGTCGCGCAGCTCGCGCAGCGCCTGCTCGGCCCCCACACGGGCCTCGGCCAGCAGCTCGCTGGCTCGCTGCGGGTCGTCGGCCAGCTTCTGCTCGGCCATCCCGAGACTCATCCCGAGGGCCACCAATCTCGCCTGGGCGCCGTCGTGCAGATCGCGCTCGATTCGGCGCAGCTCGCTGTCCTGGGCGTCGACCGCGCCGGCGCGGCTGGTCTCGAGCGTTTCGATCCGCTCGGCCATCTCGGCCCGGCCGGGCGACGACAGCCAGGCGGCTGCGGCCAGCGCGGCCAGCACGACGGCGAACAGCAGCAGCGGCCATACCGGCCAGAAGTAGCCCGCGCCGCTGACCGCCCAGATGGCGATCAGGTACGCCTCCACCGCCACCACGACCCCCGCGGTTCCGGCCAGTGCCCGACTGCCCCGAAATCGGTCGACCACCGCGGGGTGCTCGGCGAGAACGACGAACCAGCCCTGAATCGCCAGCACCGCGGCCAGGGGCATGATGACCCAGATCGGCCAGAAGTACCCCTGGGAGGTCACAGCCCAGATCAGCACCAGGGCAAACACCACGACGCCGGAGACGGCCGCGTTCACGGCCAGCGGCCGCCGGAGCGGGATCGTCGGCGACCGCCCGCCGACGGCGCCACCGGCAGGCCGGTCATGTCCGGGAAGCAATGCGATCACCAGATGACGAAATATCGCAGCGAGCGGGCGGACGGCCAACAGACTGGCCACGAGGAGGACCAGACCGATCGGCACGAGCGCCAGCGACTGGGCGAACGTGTGCGGCCGCCACACCCCCAGGTGGGCCCCACCGGGCACGATCGGCAGCCACGCCGGCGCGACGATCATGGCGAGCGCCGCGACCAGCAGGCTCACCACGACGGCGGCGAGCGGAAAGCCGACAAACCATCGGATGAGCAGAAATGCCTGTGCCCGCCAGAAGTCAGCGGTGAACCGGGCCCTGAACGATGCCCAGAAGCCTCCACCGCCCCGGGGAGCCGCGGGTGGGTAGGCGTCGACGTCGAGCAACGACCGCGCGACCTCCGCCTCGACAGCGGCAAAGCCCCTGACCATCACCGTGAGTCCGATCAAGAGCGGAATCACCAACGGCGTGATGATCAGTCCGACACACAGGGACCACACCGTCACCAGCGCGACGAACCAGGCCAACCCCAGCGGCATGCCCGAGATCAGATAGACGAGCCGCCGATAGGTTCCAGGGTCAGCCAGAGTTCGCCGCGCCCAGTCCATCTAGTGGGTCTCCTGGGAACGTTGTGCGTGAAATGGCCAGGTCCGGGGGCCGCAGGCCGAGGACGCAGGATCCGACGTGCACCGGACGTGCACGAGGGGGCACCGCCGGCGAAGCCGGTGGTCAGGACAAAGGCCAGCGGTCATCCGGGCCGGCCATTTCGGGTGCAATGTTTCCAGGGGACCCACTCAGGCACCCTCCGCAGCCGGCTGCATCCGCGCGGCCTCGAGGTTGACGTGAGGCAGCCAGCCGAGCCAGCGCGGCAGGTACCAGTTCCATTCGCCAAGCATCTTCATCGTGGCCGGCAGAAGCACGCCGCGGATGACCGTCGCGTCGATCAGCACGGCAATGGCCAGACCGACACCGAGTTGCTTGATGTCGAGTGTAGGCAGCGAGGCGAAGATCGCAAACACGGCCACCATGACCGCAGCCGCGGCGGTGACGGTGCCGGCCGTCGTGGCAATCCCCCGTCCCACGGCCTCGGAGGTGTCGAGGCCGGAGTCGCGCAGTTCCTTGATCCGGCTGACGATGAACACGTGGTAGTCCATCGAGAGACCGAACAGCACGGCGAACAGGAACAGCGGCAGCCAGGTGACGACCGCCCCGTTGGAGTGGAATCCCAGCAGCCCCTGCAGGTGACCGTCCTGGAAGATCCAAACCAGCACCCCGTACGCCGCGCTGACCGACAGCAGGTTCAGCACGATCGATGCGATCGGGATGACCACCGAACGGAACGTGATCAGCATCAGCAGGAAGGCCAGCCCGAGCACGAAGGCGAACACGAGCGGGAAGGTCTGCTTGATCCGGGTGTTGAAGTCGTGGGTGCCGGCCGTTTCTCCTGTGACCGCGTACACGGCTCCGGGCAGGCGCCCGAGACTGGCCGGCAACACCTTCGTCCGCAGCGTCTGGAGCGCCGCCATCGACTTGGCGTTCTGGCCGCTGCCCACGAGCGGCACCTGAATCCGGGCCACGGTGTGGTTCGCGTTCATCTGGGTCTCGATCGGCTGCTTGGCCTGGCCGCTGTCCAGCGCCAGCGTGGTCAGCCGGCCGATCGCGGCGCGGGCTTGGGGAGATTTGACGTTCGCGCTGCGCAGCACCACCTGGGCGGGCGCCTGCGCGCCCGGGAACGCCCTCTGGATCTTTTCGTAGGTCTGCACGATGGCCAGGTTGCGCGGCATGTCGCCGGGCCCGACCAGCGTGGTGTGCAGCCGCAGGACGGGAAGGGCCAGGGCGATGAGCGCTGCCGCCGACAGCAGCGCGGCGGCGAGCGGGAACCGCATCACCGGCCGCAGCACGGCGTTCCAGGCTCTGGAGGTCGTGCGCGGACGCCGGATCCGACCCTTATCGACCCGGTCCCCGAGCTTGCCCAGCAGCGCCGGAAGTACGGTGAGCGACCCGATGATGGCCATCGCCACGACGAGCATCGCACCGAGGCCGATCGAGTCGAACACCTTGGTCCCCGACAGCAGCATTCCGGCCATCGCGACCAGCACGGTGAGCCCTGAGGCCAGGACCGCGCGGCCCGACGTGGCCGCGGCTCGCTGGAGCGAATCGGCGTGGCCCGCCCGCCGCTCCTCGCGCTCGCGTTTGAGGTAGAAGAGCGAGTAGTCGACTCCCACGGCCATGCCCATCAGGAGCATCACCGAGCTCGTGGCATCGGAGGCGTGGAACACGTGGCTGGCCGCGGCGGCCAGACCGCCCGCACCGAGCACGGCCGAGAAGGCCAGCAGCACCGGCAGGCCGGCGGCCACGAACGCCCCGAAGGCCACCAGCAGCACGAGGAAGGTGATCGGCAGCGACAGCTTCTCGGCCCTCGACAGCCCACCGTTGATGGCCTTGTTCAGCTCGAGGTTCGCGCTTGCATCACCGAACTCCGCCACCGTGAACGCGGGCGCGGCGCGCCCCAGTTGACCGACCGCGTCGAGGACCGGTTGCACCCGATCGCTGGCCGTGTCGGGTGTTCCCTTCATGTCGAACTCGATCAGAGCCGAGTGCCCGTCCTTGGAGATCTGACCCCGGTGGCCCGCGGTCAGCGGCGAGCGGATGCCCTGGACCGGGTGAAGGGTCGAGAGTTTGGCCACGACGTGGTTCACCTCTTGCCTGAATGCCGGGTCCCGAGCGGTGACGGTCCGGCTGCGCACGAGCACGCTCTCACCGGCGTGATCGTGAAAACCGGCTTGCGTGAGCATCGACTGAGCCCGGGCCGACTCGCCGATCGACTGCTCGGAGTCGGTCAGCTTCACGGTGCCGACGAGGTTGCCGACCACCACGGCGCAGACGACCAGAGCCAGCCACCCGAAGGTGGCGGTTTTCCAATGCGCCGCGCTCCATCGGCCGGCGCGCGCTGGGAAATTCATCGAACCCTTCCTTTCTCTTGCCTGCAACACGAGACAAGGGTCGATGCCCAGGCCTTTCAGGCCAATGCGGGACTCTGGTCTCCGGTACACCAGCTACCTGGTGTGTCGGTCGTGGGGCCCCCGGAGGGCCAAGCAGCGCTCAGAATGCGCGGTTCGCAGGGTCGGCGATCAGAATCGCCTCGGCCTCGCGATAGCGCTCGTTCAGCGCCGGCGTCTCCAGGAACGTCATCAGCAGGCGCTCGATCGGCAGCGTGGCCCGCCACATGACCGCGGTGCGGGTCGTCCGGCCCCCCTGGAAGTGATCCTCGGCGACCTCCGCCGAGAACGTCGCCGAGACGAACGAGCTCGGGCCCGGTGCCGGGAGCGGCCCGTCCACGGCAGCCGCGCGATACAGGGTCACCTCGACGAGCTGCAGCCGACGCCACAGCTCGCGCATGAACGCGAGGCGCACGATCAGGTGATCGGCCAGCCGCGCTGTCGAGTCCGCGCCGCTGAGCCGCGCCGGGTCACGGATCACCTTGCCGCGGTAGGGACACAGCCCGAGCTCGGCCAGCACGATCGCATAGCCCTTGATCAGCTCGCCCGATCGCGGGTTGCGGACGAACGTGTTGGCGAAGTGGCCATCGAGGTCCTCGAGGCCGCGCTCAGACAGAAACCGGTGCCGCAGCGCGCCAAGCTCGGGACTGCCATCCCGGCGCTCGACGTGTCCGGCCAGATCGAGCCCTCCGACCGGCGCGCGTGAGAGCCACTCGCGCGCCGACCGGCGCTCGCCGGCGATCGCCGCCAGCGTCTGGAGGCGCGCGGGCGCCGTGCACTCGATCTGCAGTTCCGTGTCGAAGCGCGCCTGCGCGCGTCGAAGCTCGGCCACGTACGCCGGCGCAGCGACCGCCGCCCCGCGGGCGAACTGGAAGCGAGCCACCTCGTCGAGGCCCAGCTCCCACCGGGCGCCCGCGTCCTCGAACGCCCTCAACTCGACCTCGAAGTCGCCCGTCTCGGGGTCGACAGCGACGACCTCGACCGGCGTACGCCGCGCGTCGAGCAACCGGCCCCGGTTGCCGACCACGAGGTGGTGGAGCTCGCCTGAGACGAAGTCGCTGTCCGGGGCTGCGTTGGGATCGGATTCGTAGATCGGCATGGCGGTGGCCGTCCGACCGCAAACCTACGCCAACCACCCAAATCCGGCGCCCGGCACTCAAGCCCGCGCTGGCTGCTGCCGACACTGCCGCCATGAGCCACAGCGCACCGCGGACTGAACGGCGACGGGCACCGCAGGGTGGCGCCGGCGAGGCCGACGACGAGGGCACGGTGATGCGACCGATCACCAACCCGACGGCGATCGAGCTCGCCCGGCAGCTCCTCAGGGCCGGCACGCCGGGCATCGAGCTGCATCCCGACGGAACCTTCTGGGCACGGGGCGTCGATCGTCGTCGCCGCGAGCGCCGCGCCTCATAGCGCGCTGATAGTTCCGGGATCAGCGCCGAGCGCACCCGCACAACTCCCACGTCCAGGTTTCACATCCCCGCTCAAACGGGGAAACTGCGGGTGGTGCCAGCACGGGAACAGCGCGCGTCGGGAACCCTTGCGCTCGGCGTCGGCCAGGTCGCGCTTCGTCCGGTCGAGTCGGTGCGATCGGCCGCGGCCTACGACATGTATCGGCTCAGCGACCCGCTGCTGTCGGAGCTCGGGCTGGACGAGTTGCTCGACGAACTGCTGCTGCGCGTGCAACACGCGCTGCAGGTCGACACGGTGGCGATCCTGCTCCTCGACCCGCAGTCCCAGGACCTCATCGCCCGCGCGGCCAAGGGGATCGAGGAAGAGGTGCAGCAGGGCGTCCGGATCCCCATCGGTCGGGGGTTCGCGGGTCGCATCGCGGCCGAGCGCGTGGCGATCTTCATCGAGGACGTGGACCACGCCGACATCCTCAACCCGATCCTCCGCGACAAGGGAATCCGATCGCTCCTCGGCGTTCCCATGATCGTCGAAGGAAACCTGATCGGGGTCCTCCACGTCGGGTCGCTGCATTCCCGAGAGTTCACCAGCACCGACGCTGCGGTCCTCCAGCTGGCGGCGGTCCGCGCCGCTCCCGCGATCGAGCGCACTCAGTTGTATGCCGCACTCGAGCACGAGCACCGGGTGGCGGTCGTGCTGCAGCGGAGCCTGCTGCCCCGGAATCCCCCCGCCGTGGTGGGCCGGTCGGTCGCCGCCCGTTACCTGCCGGCCCGCGACGAGGTGGGCGGCGACTGGTTCGATGTGATCGAACTCCCGCGCGGGCAACTCGGCATCGCCATCGGCGACGTCGTCGGCCACGGAACCCGCGCCGCCGCGCTCATGGGCCAGCTGCGCACCGCGCTCCACGCCTACGCCATCGAGTCTCACGGACCGGGCCGCACGCTCGACCTCGTCGATCGCTACGTCGAGACGATCGGCGGCGGGATGGCCACAGCCGCCTATGCCGTGTTCGATCCGGAGTCGGGGGCGATCCGGCTTGCCGCCGCTGGCCATCTTCCTCCGATCGTCGTGTCCGCCGGTGCCGCGCGTGTCCTGGATATCCCGCCGGCGCCACCGCTGGGCACGTTTCCCTACGGCAGCTACACCGAGATCGACCTGTCGCTCGACAGCGGCGAGACGATCGTGCTGTATACCGACGGCCTCGTCGAGCGGCCAGGCATCTCGGTATCTGACGGCATCGAGAAGCTGGCCGATGTCGTCGCTCGCGCCACCTCGGTCGAGGACGCGTGCGTGCTGGCGGTCGACAGGCTCGTGCCTCCGGCGGGTCCGCGCGACGACGTCGCGATTGTCGCCCTGCAGAACGCTCCCCTTCCGGTGGAGCTCGAGCTCCGCCTTCCCGCGGATCCCGGCGTGCTCTCCGGCATGCGTCACACGGTGCGGCGGTGGCTGCTCGCTCAGGGCGCGACGCGAAGCGACCTGGCCGAGATCACGATGGCGGTCAGCGAGGCGTGCGCGAACGCGATCGAGCACGCCTACTCGCCCGGCCCCGACGAGTTCCAGCTCGAGGCTCACGCCAGCGTCGGGACGGTCACGGTGATCGTGCGTGACACGGGGCGGTGGCGAGCGCCGCGAGGCCGGGATCGCGGGCGCGGCCTGGGCATCATCAACGCCGCGATGGACGAGGTGGATATCGACCGCTCGGCCGCGGGCACCGTGATCACGATGCGTCGGCGCCTCGGATCGCCGTGAGCCTCGCCGGTCTTCACCTGTCCGTCCACGACGGCGTGGTCCGGGCCGAGCTCAGCGGCGAGGTCGACATGTCCAACGCGGAGAGTCTGCTCCGCGCCATCGCGCATGGGGGTCCCAGCTGCGCGACGGCCAGGATTCTCGACCTGAGCGCCGTCGACTATCTGGACAGCGCCGGCATCCACCTGCTGTATCGCCTGCGCGAGAACCTACGCATCCGAGGCCAGGCGCTGCTGGTCGTGATCCCGGCCGATTCACCCGTCAAAGACGCCCTGAGGCTGGCCGGCGTACTCGAACACATCGATGCGTTTGCCTCCACCGACGAGGCGCTGCGCGCCCTCCCGGCCGATCCGTAGTGTGAAGCACTCCTGAAGGCGGGGCCGGCGCGGTGGCGCGCGTATTACCCTTGAATTGAATGCGCCGCCTGATGTTTCCCGGCCTCGCTATCGTCGCGGCGGCCGCGCTTATCGCCCTGCTCGCGTTCGGCGTCGCCGGACAGGGCACCAACACCTCGATCGACTCATCGCTCGCGCGGGGCACCCGCCCGCCCGTCCCGGACGCCACGTGTCGCGCTGCCCGTCCTGGGTCGGCCGCGACCAAGCAGAGCGTCGCCGAGCTGACCGGGCAAGCTCGTCGTGCTGAACGTATTCGCCTCGTGGTGCGAGCCGTGCAAGGCGGAGGCGCCGATCCTCGAGCGCGCCCAGCGTCAGCTGGCCCGCCACGACGGCACGGTCCTCGGCGTCACCTATCTCGACAACTCCAGCGACGCCGAGCAGTTCGTGCGCAGGAGCACATCAACTACCCGGTCGTCCAGGATATCAGCGACAACTTCGTCCACTCGTTCGGAACCAACGGCAGTGCCCGAGACGTTCGTGATCGACCGCCAGGGCCGGATCGCGGCGATCCGGCGCTACCAGCTCACCGGCGACTGGCTCCAGCAGACGCTCGGGAAGCTGATCGACGAGACGGCATGACCCGCCCGCTGATCGCGCTCACTGCCGTGACGCTGCTCGTGCTCGCGCGCCGCCACGACCGGCTCCGCCGCCGCGCGCCGCGCCCGCGCGCCTCGCTGACCGACATCGAGAACGACGTCATGTGCGTGTCCTGCAGCGAGCCGCTCATCGTCGCGCAGTCGCCCCAGGCTACGCCGAGCGCGGCTTCATCAGGATGCTGATCGCCAAGGGCATGACCAAGGCACAGATCGAGCACGCACTCGTCGCCCAGTACGGCATCGCCGTGCTCGGCAGCCCGCCCGCCGCACGGCTTCAACCTCACCGTCTACGTCCTGCCGCCGGCGCTTCTGCTCGTCGGCGTCGGCGGTGCTTGTCGTCACCCTGCCCCGCTGGCGCCGCCGGGCCGCGGCGCCGGCCGCCGCGAGCAGCCCGGCCTGCCCCGCGCCTCGCCCGATCCGGCCGAGGACGCCAAGCGCCTCGACGAGGACCTCGCCCGCCACGCCTGACGCCCGCCGCGCCGCCTACATCGCGGTCGGGGCCGCACGCCGAGCAACGCGAGCGACAGCCCGATCACTCGCTGGGCGGCACAGCGACAGCGCGATCCGGAATGACTCGACCGCCTCCGGCTCGGCCCCGACGACGCGGCAGTCGCGATAGAACGCGGTGAACTCCTGGGCGAGCTCGAGCGCGTAGGCCGCGATCCGGTGCGGCGCGCGCCGCACCGCCGCCTCGGCGATCTCGTCGGGAACGCTCGCCAGCTTCTTGATCAGCCCCCGCTCCGAGAGGTGCAGCCCGTCGGCTCCCCAGTCGGCATCAGCGGCCAGCGCCGCCTGCCAGCCGCTCGCCCGAGAACCTCGCCCAGCATCGAGGCGATCCGCGCGTGGGCGTACTGCACGTAATAGACGGGGTTCTCGGCCGACTGCTGGCGCGCCAGCTCGAGGTCGAGGTCGAGCGTGCGATCGTGCGAGCGCTGGAGCATGAAGAACCGGGTGGCGTCGACGCCGATCTCGTCGAGCAGGTCGTCGAGGGTGACGAACTCGCCGCGGCGCTTGGACATCGCCGAACGCGCTCGCCGCCCTCGACCAGATGGACGAACTGGATGATCGGCACCTCGAGCTGTGTCCGGGTCGCCGCCGAGAGCGGCCATCGCGGCCTTCAGCTCGCGCACGTAGGCGTGGTGGTCGGCGCCGACGGGGATCAGCTGGCGCTCGAAGCCCCGCTCGAGCTTGTTCTGGATGTAGGCGACGTCGGCCGCCAGGTACGTGGGCTCGCCGTTGGAGCGCACCACCACGCGGTCCTTGTCGTCTCCGAACGTCGTCGTCCGCAGCCACACCGCCCCCTCGGAGCGATATGAGATGGCCGCCGCTCGCCAGACCGAGAGCGCCTTCTCGATTTCGCTCGGAGAGCCCTCGTGCAGCGTCGCGTTCGCTGAAGAACGTGTCGTACTGGACGCCGTAGCGAGCGAGCGTCGACTTGATCTCGCGCGAGCAGGATCTCGACCGCCAGGCTCGCCACCGTCGCCGACGTCGAGCGTCCGCCGCGCCGTCGATCCGGGCCGCCAGGTCGGCGACGTACTCGCCCTGATAGCCGCCGTCGGGCACCTCCTCCCCGCGCGCCCGCGCCTCGACCGACTCCCCCAGCAGCCGGATCTGGTTGCCGGCGTCGTTGAAGTAGTACTCGCGCGAGACCGTGTGACCGTGGTGCTCGGAGGATCCGCGCCAGCGCGTCGCCGTACGCCGCATGCCGCCCGCTCGCCGCGACCAGCGGTCCGGTCGGGTTGGCCGAGACGAACTCGACCAGTACCCGCTCCGACGGTCGAGGCGCCACCGGCGCCGAACCGCTCGCTCGGCATCCAGCACGGAGCGCAGCGCACCGTCGGTGCCAGTCGTCCGACAGCCACAGGTTCAGGAAGCCGGGGCCCGCGACCTCCCAGTGGTCGAGCCCGTCGCCCAGGATCGCCGTCAGCTCATCCCCGAGCCGCTCGGCGATCACCCGCGGCGGCGCTCCCATGACCGGCGCGAGCAGCATCGCCGCGTTCGTCGAGTAGTCGCCCTGACCCTCCCGCTTGGGCCGCTCGACCCTCAGCCGGCGCCGGCTCGGCAGCTCTCGCCGCGGACGGCGGCCGCGGCCCCGCGGACGAGTGGCGGCCAGCTCGTGGACCGGACCGCGCGCGTTCCTCGATCGGGTGGCGGGCTCATCGTCGATCGAGCCGCTACGTCAATGGTGGTACGGCTCGCCGGCCAGGATCTTGTGACCGCGGTAGAGCTGCTCGAGCAGCACCACGCGGGCGAGCTGGTGGGGCAACGTGAGCTCGCCGAACGAGAACCGGTGGTCGACGTCGTCACGCTCAAGGCCGAACGGCCCGCCGACCACGAAGCACAGGTCGCGCCCGCTCTGGCGACGGTCCTCCAGGAATCGGCTGAACGCGACGCTGTCCATCCGCTCGCCGTCGCGGTGCAGCAGCGACACGAACGCGCGCTCCGGTACCCGCCGCGGAACCTGCTCGTCCTCGCGGACCTCGATCAGCTCCAGCCGCACATGTCGCGCCAGCAGC
Source organism: uncultured Solirubrobacterales bacterium (assembly GCA_963737535.1). Classification (GTDB taxonomy): domain Bacteria; phylum Actinomycetota; class Thermoleophilia; order Solirubrobacterales; family Solirubrobacteraceae; genus Palsa-465. The sequence goes on along the minus strand of CAVTTU010000005.1, from coordinate 103,412 downwards.
TTCTGGTAATGCCGCACGTCATCGGCGAAGGGCGGCCGCAGTCTTCCCACGGCAACGACGACGATCCGCACGATGTGGGATACTACGGCGATATGGACGATCCCAACGTGCCCGAGCGGCACATCAACCTCCACTTCTCGCCGGACATCATGGCCGGCGTGTACGCCAATTTCGCGAACGTCAGCCACTCCGACTACGAGTTCACGGTCACGTTCGCCCGCGTCGACCACGAGGTCGAGGAAGAGCGAGATCCCCGGGGTCGTCGTCTCCCGGCTCAACGTCTCGCCCGAAGTTCATGCGCGAGCTGATCGACGCGATGCAGGACAACTCTCAAGCTGGCAGACCGAGCAGGGCATCCGGAACCTGCCCGAGTTCGGCGGCCGCGACGACGAGGACCGAGTAGACGCAACCCAGCGGTGGCGCCGGCCGGCGCGCGCTACTGCGCGGTGGCGGCTCGGCTGTTTGTGCGAGTGAGCCACGGCGACGCCGATCCGCTCGACCGTCGGCGGGTGCGTCGCCAGCAGGCGGGTCAGCCAGCGCGGCGGATCGAGGTCGGCCGACGTTCTGCAGCGCGATCGCGCGCTCGAACGAGATGAACGCGTCGGGCGCGTCCGCCAGCGTTAGCGAGTAGGCGTCCGCCCGGCGCTCGATCGCCCGTGAGAGCCCGTTGCCGATCAGCCCGAGCGGCGCCGAGACGAGCGCGGCCGCAAGCGCCAGGGCGGCAGGACGCGGCGCCGCATTCCCGCGCTCCGGACGAGCGCCCAGCTGAGGCGCTGCACGGCGCAGGCGGCGGCGGGCGCGACGATCGCCGCATAGCAAGATCCCGCGGGGCACATCGCGGTGGCGGACATGGGCCAGCTCATGGGCGACCACGACCCGGACCTCGTCGCGGGTGTAGCGATCGAGCAGGGTGTCGAACAGCACCACCCGCTTGGTCGGCCCCAGGCCCGTGACGTAGGCGTTGGCGGCGGTGGTCCGGCGACTGGCGTCAACCGAGTAGACCTCCCCTACCTTCACACCGGCGGCGCGGCCGAGCGTCGAGCACGTCGACTGCGGGTCTCGCCCTCCGGCAGCGGCGTGAAATCGTTGAACAGCGGGTCCAGCACGACCGGCGCGAGCGCCGCCAGCAGCGATCCGAACGCGACCGACCCTGCGGCGGCCGGCAGCCACCAGCCCTGCCGGTAGCGGCGGGTCACGCCGAGCACGGCGCTACCGGCGCCCCCCGCGATCACCGCCTGGATTGCGTTCGCCTTGACCAGATCAAGCGCCCAGCCTCGCCACGACTGGGTCATCGAGCCCGACGTCGATCGACCGGCGGCGCGACACGGCGGCCAGCGGGAGCGACGACAGCGACAGCCCCACCGCGAGCCCGGCGGCCGCCAGGCCGTCCGCGACCGCCTGTGGCTGCGAGGAGCGCCGGAGGATCCCGGGAGCGCCGGCGCGACGAGCGCCGCGAGCGCCGCGAGATCCATCGCCGCGCGGGCCATCGCCAGCGCCACCTGTGGCCGCGCATACCGTCGGCCGCGGTCGATCTCCGCGGCCGTGAAGTAGTTGCCGAGCTCGACCGGCGCTGCGGCGATCGTCCCGTCCGTGGCGACAGCAGCCGCCTGCCGCGAGCTCGGCGCCGCGCCGGCCGGACCAGCGCGACGGCACCTCGACGCCTCGCCGTCGTCTCACCGGCGAGACTGTACCCCGTGCGCATCGCGATCGTCTCCGACATCCACGGCAACCGGCATGCCTTCGAGGCCGTGCTCGACGCAATCGGTCAGTCCGAATGCGACGACATCTGGTGTCTGGGCGACCTCGTCGGCTACGGCGCCGAACCCGACGCGTGCGTCGAGCTCGCCCGGGAGCACGCCGCCGTCTGCCTCGCCGGCAATCACGACCTCGGCGTGGTCGGCACGCTGCCGCTGGAGCAGTTCTCCCGCGGCGCCGCGCTGGCGGCCCAATGGACGCGCGAGACGATCTCCAGCCCGACCGCGGAGTTTCTGGAGGGGCTCGAGCCCTCAGATCCTCGACCGGAGGTCGGTCTCTTCCACGCCAGTCCGCGCGATCCGATGTGGGAATACGTCCTCTCGCCGCTCCAGGCCGAGCTCTGCCTCGACGCCCAGGAACGCCGGGTGTGCCTGATCGGGCATTCGCACGTGGCGCTGTCGTTCTCTCGCGAGGACGGCGTCTCGGCCACCGGCGCAGACGCGCGCCGACGACGAGGAGCTCGACCTCGAGGACCGGGGAATGGCTGGTCAACCCGGGGAGCGTCGGCCAGCCCCGCGACGGGGACCCCCGGGCCGCCTGGCTCGAGCTCGACCTCGGCGCCTGGCGGGCCGTCTACCACCGTGTCGAATACGACATCGCGGCCGCCGCGGCGGCGATCCGGGCGGCCCCGGTTCCCTGCCCGATTCACTCGCCTACGGACAGTTGGGCCTATTCGGGCGCCAGCGAGGCCTGGCCGGCGCGGAACCTAACGGGACCGCAACAGCGGTCAGCCTCTAAAGTGAGGGCGCGGATGGGCTACGCGCCCCGCGCCTCCTTGCCGGCGGACTCGGCTTCGCCGTCTCGTTCCTCGTCGCCTGCGGCGGCGATTCCGGCCTGCTTTCAGGTGACCAGTCCTCCACTCTCACGATCCAGCTCGATGCCGTCCTCCGCCGCGATCGAGGCCGGCCAGCTGCGGCGGCGCGGCGACCGCAGTCTCCGCCTTCAGCCACGTTCGTCGCGAATCTCCCCGAGTCGGTCAGCCCGACGCTGCGCGCCAACCTGATCCAGGGCGCCAGCACGGTCGGCCAGCTCGCCGCAACCGACTGCCAGACGACCAGTACGCGCCGGACCACGACGACCCTCGACGACGACCAGCACCACGACCATCGACGACCACCACCCCCACCACCAGTCTCGACGTCAGCACCACGACCTCGCACCACTACGACCCCGACGACCACCACCAGCAGTAGCCACGACGACGAGCTCTCCGAAACCACCACTACATCGTCGGGTAGTTCTTCCACGGGGAGCGCGGCAGTCGGCGGCGCGGGTCTCGGGGGCTCAGGCAACGGCAACGGCGGCGGGAACGCGGACAATGAACGCGACGACAATCTCAGGGCGCTATCGGATCGAGGGCCGCCTCGGCGTCGGCGGCATGTCGACCGTTCACCTGGCCTTTGACCAGCGACTCGAGCGCTACGTGGCCATCAAGCTGCTGGCCGAGCACCTGGCCGATGACCCGACGTTCGTGTCTCGCTTCCGCCGTGAGGCGCTGGCCGCGGCCCGCCTCGTGCACCCCAACATCGTCCAGGTGTTCGACTTCGGCTTCGACGAGGGCCACCACCAGCACTTCATCGTGATGGAGCACGTCCCCGGCCACTCGTGCGCCGAGCTGCTCCGCGATCGCGGCCACCTCGACGTCGAGCAGGCCGTCGACATCGTCTCCCAGGCCTGTCGCGGCCTCGACTACGCCCACCGTAACGGCGTCGTGCACCGCGACGTCAAGCCCGGCAACCTGCTCGTCTCCGACTCCGCCGTGGTCAAGCTCGCCGACTTCGGGATCGCACGAGCGACCGACCAGTCGAGCATCACCCAGGTCGGGTCGGTGCTCGGCACGGCCGCCTACCTGGCTCCCGAGCAGGCTCGGGGCGAAGAGGCTGGCCCCCGGGCCGACATCTACTCGCTGGGCGTCGTCACCTACCAGCTGATGTCCGGCCGCCTTCCCTACGAGGCCGACGTCCCTCTCCGAGCTCGCCCTCAAGCAGCAGCGCGAATCCCCCACTCCGCTCGACGAGCTCAACCCGCTGGTTCCCCGTTCTCTGGCCCAGGCGGTGGCGGTGGCGCTGGCCATCGACCAGACCGCCCGGCCGGGCGACGCGATGCTGTTCGGCGAGTCGCTGCGCAATGGCGCCCAGGGCTTCGCGCCGTTCGACACGGCCCCCGACCGCACACCTCGGAACCCGCGCCGCGACTCGCGTGAGCCCCTCAGGCGATCAGGCCACCGCGGCCACGCGCGTGGCCGGGTCCCGCAACAACGCCGCCGCGCCCCAAGCGGCCGCGCCCCGCTCGGCGCGCCAGGTCGAGCCGCGGCCGGCACCGCGACGGCGCCAGCGCCCGCCGTCGATCGAGCCCGCCCGCGCCCAAACCGGCGGCCCGCCGGCGCTTCATGGCCTTCCTCGCGCTGGCGATCGTGTTCACGGCCGCCGTCGCCGTCGCGGTGGTGATCGCCAGCAGCACCTCGAACAGCGTCGTGCACTTCCGTCGCGTGGTCGGCCACGACGCCCAGCATGCGATCAACAGCGTTCGCAGACCTGATCAACCAGTACACGAAGTAGCCGGCGCCTGAAGCGCCGCGGCCACCTCGGCGAGCCGCCCGGCGTCGATCGCCTGGCGCAGGTCGTCCATCAGTCGCGAGATGAAGCTGAGGTTGTGGAGCGTGACGAGCCGCAGCGCGGTCAGCTCGCCGGCGCGCAGCAGGTAGTGCAGGTAGGCGCGCGAGTAGCCGCGCGAGCACGCCGGGCACGGGCACCCGTCGAGGATCGGCGCGGCCGACCCGCGCCAGCGGGCTTTGACCAGGTCGACGCGCCACCGCGCGTCCGGGTCAGGGACGAGCGCCACCCCGTGGCGGCCCAGCCGGGTCGGCAGCGCGCAGTCGAACGTGTCGATCCCCTGCTGCGACGCCGGCGATCAGGTCGTCGATGTCGCCGATCCCGAGCAGGTGGCGCGGCCGGTCCGGCGCCACGGCGCTCGAGCTCGGCCGTCGTCCAGGAGACGACCTCGTGCATCTGCGCCTTGTCCTGGCCGAGCGAGCCGCCGATCGCGATCCCGTCGCAGGCGCTGGCCGCCACCGTGGCCGTCGACTCGATCCGCAGGTCGTGCTCGACGCCGCCCTGGACGATCCCGTAGACGACCTGGCCGGCCGGGCCGTGCTCGTCGTGCCAGCGCAGACAGCGCTCGAGCCAGCGGTGGGTGCGCTCGGTCGAGCGCGCCGTGTACTCGCGCGTGACGTGGAACGGCGTGCACTCGTCGAACACCAGCGCGATGTCCGAGCCGAGCGCCGCCTGGACCCCCATCGAGGTCTCGGGCCCGATGAACCGCTCGCCGCCGTCGAGGTAGGAGCGAAAACGCACGCCCTCTCTCCTCGATCGCCAGGATCGCGCCGTGCGCGCTGCTGCCCGGCCCCGGCCGCGGCCCTTGATCTCGTCGGCGACGCCACCGTGGCCCATCGAGAACACCTGAAAGCCGCCCGAGTCGGTGATGATCGGCCGCTCCCAGCGCATGAACGCGCCGCAGGCCGCCGAGCTCGCTCGATCAGCTCGGGACCGGGGGCAAGAAACAGGTGAAACGTGTTGCCGAGGACCATCTCGTAGCCGAGCTCGCTCGACCTCGTGTGCCTCGAGCGTCTTGACCACGCCGCGGGTGGCGAGCGGCACGAACGCGGGCGTGCGCACGTCGCCGTGGGCGAGGTGCAGCGTGCCGGTGCGCGCGGGCGGCCGGTCAGGCGAAAGGGTCCGGACCGTGAACACGGACCCGGACCCTACTCGGGAATCAGATCTGCGGAATCAGATCTGTGGAGTCAGCTTGTGAAGCGATTACGCGGCCTGGTCGACCGGCTCGGCGGGGATCTCCGACCCCTCGACCGCCTTCGCCTCGCCACCGCCGACGCTGATCTCGACCTTGCGCGGCTTGCGCTGCTCGGGCTTCGGGATCCTCACCTCGAGGACGCCCTTGTCGAAGCTCGCGGTGACCGCCTCGGGGTCGACGCCCTCGGGAAGGGTCAGCGAGCGGGCGAAGCGCCGGACGACCGCTCGACGCGGTAGTAGCCCTCCTTGCCCTCCTCGTGCTCCGCCTTGCGCTCACCCTTGACGGTCAGCACGTTGTCGTCGAGCTCGATGTGGACGTCCTTCTCGGACAGCCCGGGCAGATCGGCACGCAGGACGAACTCGTCCTCTGTCTTGACGAGATCCATCGCCGGAATCCAACGACGGATGGCGCGGATGTGGCCGCCGTTCGACGCCGTCGAAGTGTCAAAGAAAGTGTTGAAGAGACGGTTCATCTCGCACTGGATCGTGTTCAGCTCGCGCGCCGGCGCCCATCGATCAGTGCCATCTCATTCCTCCTACGTAAGACTCATGTATGCGATCAGCAGTATGAAATCTAAGTCTGCTTCTGTCAAATCTGATGATAGCAGCTCAATCGCACAAAGAAACAGGAGACGCGCCGCACCTGGCGGCGCGCTCGCTACGTGAGTCGTGGAGCGCCGGCCCCCACAACCGCCACGTAGAAATCGCATTGACAGCCGGCAACCAAGGCCGACCACCCCTTCCCAAGCGCCGTTCCCCGAGCCACCCGCCAGCCCGAACGAAACGGACTGCGCGTCCGCCACCGCTCAGTCGAATCAGCGACCGCCCGGTCATCGCGGCCGGCTGGTCGTAGCCCAGCAGCTGCAGCAGCGTCGGCGCGACGTCGGCGAGTATGCCGCCGTCGCGCAACGACAGCCCGGGACCGTCACGATCAGCGGCACCGGGATTCAGCGAGTGCGCGGTGTTGGGGCTGCCGTCGGGCTCGAGCATGTTGTCGGCGTTGCCGTGATCGGCGGTGATCAAGCATGCGCCGCCCGACTCGTGGACGCACGCCACGACCTCGCCGAGGCACGCGTCGACGGTCTCGATCGCCTTCACCGCGGCCTCGATCACGCCGGTGTGGCCCGACCATGTCGGCATTGGCGAAGTTGATGATCCCGAACGCCGGCGAGTCCGCCCGCCACGCCTCGACGAAGGCCCGGCCGCCTCGCGAGCGCTCATCTGCGGCTTCTTGTCGTAGGTCGGGACGTCGCGGGGCGAGGGCACGAGCTCGCGGCGCTCGCCCTCGCACGGGTCCTCCTCCCCGCCGTTGAAGAAGTACGTCACGTGGGGGTACTTCTCGGTCTCGGCGACGTGGAGCTGGCGCACGCCGTGCGAGGCGACCACCGCGCCGAGATCGTCGTCTCCGGGCGCTCGGGCGGGAAGGCCACCGGGTAGCGCCACCCCTCCTCGTACTCGGTCATCGTCGCGTAGCGCTCGACCGGCTCGCGCGCCGCCGCGATCGATCTCGTCGAACCCGGGCTCGGCCAGCGCCCGGGTGATCTCGCGCATCCGGTCGGGGCGGAAGTTGAAGGCGAACACCGAGTCGCCGCGGCCGGATCCGCGCCTCCTCCCCCACCAGCACCGGCTGTGATGAACTCGTCGGTCTCGTCGCGCTCGTAGGCCGCGCGCGCCGCGTCCGCGCCGCGTCTCCGCGCGAGTGCTCGGCCCGGCCGTGGACCAGCAGGTCGTAGGCGAGCTGGATCCGGTCCCAGCGCCTGTCGCGGTCCATCGCGTAGTAGCGCCCGACGACCGAGCCGATCCGCCCGGCGCCGGCGCGCTGCATCCACCCCTCGACCGTGCTCCAGGAAGCCGGCGCCGGACTTCGGGAGCGTGTCGCGCCCGTCGGTGAAGGCATGGAGCACCAGGTCGGGCACCTGAAGCGCGCCGCCCAGCCCGATCAGCGCCCGAGGTGACTCCAGCCCGAGTGCACGCCGCCGTCCGACACGAGCCCGATCAGATGCACGCGCTCGGCGTCCGTGAACGCCTCTCGCAGCACCGCCATTGTCGGCGAACTCGCCGCCCTCGGCCGCCTCGTCGATCCGCGTCAGGTCCTGCATGACCACCGCGCCGGCGCCGAGGTTGAGGTGGCCGACCTCCGAGTTGCCCATCTGGCCCTCGGGCAGGCCGACCGCCCGGCCGCACGCGGTGAGCTGCGTGTGCGGATAGGTGTCCCACAGCTCGTCGAACACGGGGGTGTCGGCCAACGACACGGCGTTGCCCTCCCCGCCGGCGCGAGCCCCCAGCCGTCGAGGACGATCAGCGCGGCGCTCGCGGCCGGGATCGCGCCGGACGCCCGATCGGGAAGCGTCATCGGGCGGCACGCGGCGACGATCGCCGCGAACGACTCGGGATCGAGGCTGGCGCCGCCGACGAGCGCGCCGTCGACGTCGGGCAGCGCCAGGAGTTCGGCGGCGTTCTCGGCCTTGACGCTGCCGCCGTAGAGGACGCGCGTGCGCGCGGCCTGCTCTCGCGAGCGGTCGGCCACGAGCGCGCGAATGAACGCGAGCGCCTCCTGGGCCTGCTCCGGGGTCGCCACCAGCCCGGTGCCGATCGCCCAGATCGGCTCGTAGGCGATCACGACGTCGCCGAGCCGCTCGATCTCGACCTTCGCCAGGTCCTCCTGGACCTGGTGGCGGAGCTTGCGCTCGGTGTCGCCGCGCTCGCGCTCCTCCTCGGTCTCCCCGACGCACAGGATCGGCAACAGCCCGGCCTCGAGCGCTGCCGGCACCTTCGCGCCAGCGCCCGGTCGGTCTCGCCGAAGTTCTCGCGGCGCTCGGAATGGCCGAGGATCACCCCGTGGACGCCGATCTCGGTGAGCATCGACGGCGGACACCTCGCCGGTGAACGCGCCTTCGGGGGCCTGGTGCATGTTCTGCGCATACACCTGGACGCGCGAGCCGCGGGTCGAGTCGACCATCGCTTCGAGCGCGAGGAACCCCGGGCAGATCGCGACGTCGACGCCGTCGGCGATCGAGACCCGGGGCAGCAGCGCCTGGATGAACTCCTCGGCCTCGGCGACCGTCTTGTACATCTTCCAGTTGCCCGCGATCAGCGGCGTCCGGGGTCCGCTCGGGCTCATGCCAACGCCTCCACCCCGGGCAGCGCCTTGCCCTCGATCAGCTCGAGCGACGCACCGCCGCCGGTGGACAGGTGGGTGACCTTGTCGGCGCAGTCCGAAGCGCTGGAGCGCGGCCGCCGAGTCGCCCCCGCCGACAACCGTCGCCCGGCCGCGTCGCGCGACCGCCTGCGGCCACGGCCGAGTGCCGGCGGCGAACGGCTCGATCTCGAATGCGCCCATCGGGCCGTTCCAGAACACGGTGCCCGCCGTGGCGATCGATCGCGCCGTAGGCGTCGGCGGTCTTCGGGCCGATGTCGAGTCCCATCATCCCGTCGGGGACGTCGACGCCGTCCAGCGGCCGGCACCTCGGCCTCGGCGGCGAACCGGTCGGCGATGACCAGATCGACGGGAAGCTCCAGCTCGGCGCCCGCTCCGCGCGGTCTGGTCGAGCGTACGGCGGGCGAGCTCGACGTCCTCCTCGGCGCACAGCGAGTCGCCGACCGCGTGGCCCTGCGCGGCCAGGAACGGGAAGCACATCGCGCCGCCGATCAGGATCGTGTCGGCCACCTCGCGGAAGCGGTCGATGACGCGCGATCTTGTCGCTCACCTTGGCGCCGCCGAGCACGGCCACCAGCGGACGCTCGGGGGCCTCGAGCAGCCTGCGACAGCGTGCGTCACCTCGCGCTCCAGCAGCAGCCCGGCGGCGTGCTCGGCGCACGCAGCCGCGCGACGCCCTCGGTCGACGCGTGGGCTCGGTGCGCGGCGCCGAACGCGTCGTTGACGTAGACGTCGGCGAGCGACGCCAGCTCGCGACGCCAGCTCGGGATCGTTCTTCGTCTCTCCCGGCTCGTAGCGGACGTTCTCCAGCATGCAGCACGTCGCCGCGGCGAGGTTGTCGGCGAACGCCCGGACCTCGTCGCCGACCACCCCCGGGGCGAGCGTGACGTCGGCGTCGGTCAGCTCGGCCAGGCGGTCGGCCGCCGGACGCAGCGACAGCTCGGGCTCGCGGTCCTTGGGCCGTCCCAGGTGGGAGACGAGCACCAGCCGCGCGCCCCGCGTCGCGCAGCTCCTCGATCGTCGGCAGCGCCGCGCGGATCCGGGTGTCGTCCGCGACCGCGCCGTCCTCGAGCGGGACGTTGAAGTCGACCCGGACCAGCACCCGCTTGTCCGTCGACGTCGCCCAGGTCCGCCAGTGTCCTCACAGCAGCCTTTGCACGAGGTCAGCGACGCGGTTGGAGTATCCCCACTCGTTGTCGTACCAGGAGACGACCTTGACCATCGTCCCGTCCATCACCGCAGTCAGCTGCGAGTCGAGGATCGACGACGCCGGGTTCTTGACGATGTCCGAGGAGACGATCGGATCCTCGGTGTAGAGGAGCAGATGCCCTTCAGCGGGCCGCTCGGCGGCGGCTGCCTTCAGCGCCGTCGTTGACCTCCTCGACTGTCGTCTCGCGGTTGGCCTCGACGGTGAGGTCGACGACGCTGCCGGTCGGCACCGGAGCCCGCACGGCGAACCCGTGCAGCTTGCCGTTGAGCTCCGGGATCACCACGCCCGATCGCCTTGGCCGCTCCGGTCGAGGCCGGGATCAGGTTGATCGCGGCCGCCCGGGCGCGGCGCAGGTCGCGGTGGGGCATGTCCTGCAGGCGCTGGTCGGCGGTGTAGGCGTGGATCGTGGTCATCAGGCCGTGCTTGATCCCGACCGTGTCGTGGAGGACCTTGGCCACCGGCGCCAGGCAGTTCGTCGTGCACGAGGCGTTGGAGATGACCTGGTGCTGGTCGCGGTCGTAGACCTCATCGAAGTTGACCCCCAGAACGACCGTCACGTCCGGGTTGGTGGCCGGGGCGGAGATCACGACCTTCTTGGCGCCGGCGTCCAGGTGCTTGGAGGCGTTCTCGCGGTCCGTGAACAGACCGGTCGACTCGATCACGACATCGGCGCCGAGCTCCCCCCACGGCAACGCCGCGGGGTCGCGCTCGGCCAGCACCCGGATCTCCTTGCCGTCGACGTGCAAGCCCGGCGTCGGTGGCCTCGCACCTCGCCAGGGAACGGGCCGTAGTTCGAGTCGTACTTGAGCAGGTGGGCGATCGTCTTCGGATCGACGAGGTCGTTCACCGCCAGCCACTCGATGTCGGCGCCGCTGCTCGTACGCGGCCCGGAACACGTTCCGGCCGATCCGGCCGAAGCCGTTGATCTGCGACGCGTACCGACATGCCTGGTCTCTCCGTTTCGTTGCGTAGCCCGTTCAAGGCATCTGGGCGGGCGACCGCAACCCGAAACAGGCCGCAGCGGACGTCCGCCGGCGGCGACAGGCTACCGAACGAGCGAGATCTTCTCCTGCATCCCTCCGGCCGGCGCCGCTTACCGGCGGGACACGACCTCGACCCGCAGCCCGTCGGGATCGCGCAGGTATGCGGCGTAATAGCCGCCGGCCGTACTGCGGGCGCGGACCCGGCGGCGCCATCGTCCGCGCCGCCGTTGGCGAGCCCGGCGGCGTGAGCCGCATCGACCGCCGCCCTGCCGCTGGCGTGCAGCGCCAGATGGCCGTAGCCCGGCGCGGGCGGGCGGCCGCGGACCACGATCCACACCTCGGCGCCGTTGACCCCATAGGCGATCGCGTGCTCGGAGCTCGAGCATCCGCCGCGCCGCCGAGCGCGAAGAAGCACGGCGTCGTAGAACCGGCCCGAGCGCCCCAGGTCGGAGACCTCGAAGCCGACGTGGTCGATCATCGCCGGCATGCGCCGCGTCACGTCGCGATGGACGCACCTCCACCAGGTACTCGCCGGCCCGGCCGGTAGCGGTCGGCCAGGTGCTCGGCGATCGGCGACCGAGCGGTGGCGCCCGCCGGTGCAGCCGACCGCCAGCACCAGGTGGGCCTTGCCCTCGGCCAGGTACTGCGGCAGTAGGTAGTCGAGCAGCGGGATGCAGCTGCTCGTAGAAGGCATCGAGCTCGCCGTCGCGGTTGATGAACCCGACGATCCGCTCGTCGTCGCCGGTCAGCGGGCGCAGCTCGGGCTCGTAGTGCGGGTTGGGCAGGAAGCGGACGTCGAACATCAGGTCCGGGTCGCGGCCGGCCCGTACTTGAAGCCGAAGCTCTCGAACGTGAGGCCAGCCGCCCGCGGCGTCTGCGCCGGCAGCAGCTCGTCGGCCAGCTTGCGCCGTAGCATCGCCGCGGTCAGACCGGTCGGTGTCGATGACCACGTCCGCGCGCTCGCGCAGTGGCGCCAGCAGCGTCGCGCTCGCGGCGATCCCGTCGGTGACGCTGCCCGGCGGCGCGAGCGGGTGGCGGCGGCGGGTCTCCTTGTAGCGGGTGAGCAGCGTCGCCTCGTCGGCCTCGAGGAACAGCACGCGGTGCTTGATCCCGCTCTCGCGCAGGTCGTCGAGCATCGCCGCCAGGCCCTCGAAGTAGCTCCCGCCACGGACGTCGGAGACGACCGCCGCGCGCGCCACCTTCGAGCCGCTGTGCGTGAACAGCTCGACCAGCGCCCGGATCATCTCCGAGGGCAGATTGTCCACGCAGAAGTAGCCCTCGTCCTCGAACGCCGCCATCGCGGTCGACTTGCCCGGCCCCCGAGAAGCCCGTGATCACGACCAGGTCGGTGAGGGCCGAGCCTGCTCGCCGGCATCTGTCGCCACCCCTCGTCCTCCGCCTCCGGTGACTGCTCAGTCCTTGTATCTAGTGACAGCCTCCATTCCTCAGAAGCTTGACGGTACACAGCGGACGACGCCGGCAGACCGTGACCTGCGGCCTCGTGTGCCACCATGCGCCGTCGTGCCCCGCCGCGGACGGCTGCATGGCTCCTGGCGGCGCTCGCGGTCTCGCTCTGGTGCCCTCGCCGGCGGTCGCCGCGCGCCAGCCGGCCGGTCGCCGACCGCCGACGCGTCCAGTCGGCACCGCCCGACCGGCCAGCGCCATGGCGTCCGGCTTCGTAGGGCGTCTCGCTCGAGTACCAGGGCGCTGCATCATTACACCGGCCGCGACCCGCTGGCGGTCAATCCGGTGCTGCGTCCAGCTCATCAAGGGCCTGGCCCCCGGCCAGTCGCCGGTGCTGCGCATCGGCGGCGACAGCACCGACTGGACCTAGTGGCCGATGCGCGGCGTGATCCCGCCGGGCGGCATCAGCTACGCGCTGACCAAGGGCTGGCTGCGCACGACCCGGGCGCTGGCCCGGACCTCGCACGCCAAGCTGATCCTCGGCATCAACCTCGCCGCCGACCGCCCGTCGATGGCCGCGGCCGAGGGCATGCGCGTCGTCCAGGCGATCGGCCGCAAGTACATCGGCGCGCTCGAGATCGGCAACGAACCCGACCTCTACGGCGTGTTCCCGTGGTACCGCGACCGCCGCGGCCATGTCGTGCTGTCGCGCAGCCGCGGAACTACTCGATGAGCGACTTCATCAAGGACTACACGCGCTGGCGCTCGGCCGCTTGCCGACCGTGCCGCTGGTCGGACCCGTCGTTCGCTCGGCCTGAGCTGGCTGTGCGGCCTCGGACCGCTTCCTCAAGCCCAGCACACCGTCGGGACGGTCACGCTCCATCGCTATCCGCTGCACGGCTCGTCAACGACCCGAGCTCGCCGTCATACCCGTCGATCCCGCAACCTGCTGGCCGACAGCGCATCGGCCGGGCTGGCGCAGCAGGTCCGCCATTACGTCGATCGCCCATGCCCACGAGCCTGGCCTTCCGGGTCGACGAGATGAACTCCGCCTCCGTGCAGTGGCGGCGCGGGCGTCAGCGACACGTTCGCCTCGGCGCTGTGGGTGCTCGACACGCTGTTCAACTTCGCCAACGTCGGCGTCGACGGCGTCAACATCCACACGCTGCCCGGCGCCGCCTATCAGCTGTTCACCTTCAGCCAGCCGCCGGCAACCTGGCAGGCCTTCGTGCAGCCCGAGTACTACGGGATGCTGATGTTCGCCCAGGCGTTCCCGCCCGGCGCGCGCCTGCTCCCGGTGTCGATGCGCCCGCCGGCCGATCAAGGTCGTGGGCCACCCAGCGCCAGGACGGCACGACACGCGTCGTGCTCATCAACAAGGACTCGACCGCCGCCGGTCACGCGTCCAGCTCAAATCCCGAACTCGACACGCGCCGGCCACGCTCGAGCCGGCTCGACGCGCGCCCGCGTCATTCGACACCGGGGTGACGCTCGACGGGCAGACCTTCGGCGACGAGACGACCACCGGCACCCTCAGCGGCACCGCGGCGACCGACGGTCGACGCCCGACCTCGGCAGTACACGATCGACGCTGCCCGCGGGCAGCGCGGCGCTGCTGACCCGCAGGTAGCCGCTCCGTCAACCGCCGTCACCCGGTGGCCGCATCTAGACGCCGGTCTTGTGCAGCTCGCGGTAGACCTCGCGGGCCGAGCTTGCCGGGCACCCCGGCACCGACTCGAGCTCCTCGCGACTGGCGGCGAGGATCGCGTCCGGCGAGCCGAAATGGTCGAGCAGCGCCCGCTTGCGCGCCGGTCCGACGCCGGGCAGCTCGTCGAGGATCGAGGCGGTCATCGCCCGGTCGCGCCGGATCCGGTGGTGGGTGATCGCGAACCGGTGCGCCTCGTCGCGCACGCGCTGGAGCAGCTGCAGCTCCGGGGTGTCGTGGGCCAGCCGAGCGGCGCCGGCGCGGCCCGGGATGAACACCTCCTCGATCCGCTTGGCCAGCGAGATGACGAGCACGCCGCGCTCGCGGAACCCGCTGCAGCGCGCGCAGCCCGGCCGACAGCTGACCCTTGCCGCCGTCGATCACGACCACGTTGGGCAGCGCGGCGAAGCTGGGGTCGTAGTCCTTGTCGTGGGGGGAGACGTCGCGCTGCTGCTCCCAGCGCGCGAAGCGCCGCCCGAGCACCTCCTCCATCGCGGCGAAGTCGTCGGGCGCCGCGTTCGCGCCGTCCCCGTTGCCCGTCGCCGATCGCCGAACACCCTGAAGCGCCGGTAGTCGGACTTCTTCGGCGCGCCGCCCTCGAACACGACCATCGACGCCACCGTGTTGGTGCCCATCAGCGTCGAGATGTCGAAGCACTCGATCCGCAGCGGGATCGTGTCGAGCCCGAGCGCCGCTGGAGGCCGTCGAGCGCCTCCACCCGCTGCTGGCGCCGGCGCTCGGAGCGCAGCTTCTCCTGGTCGATGGCCAGACGCGCGTTGCGCTCGGCCAGCTCCAGGATCCGCCGCTTGTCGCCGCGCTCGGCGGCGCGGATCTCCACCGGTGCCGCCGCGGCGATCGGCCAGCGCCTGGGCCAGCGCCGGCGCGGCGTCCGAGCTCGCGCTGGACGACGAGCAGCGGCGGGACCATCATCGCGCTGGCGTAGTACTGGAGGATGAACGCCTCGGCGACCTCGGCGATCTCGCCGCCGGCCGCGTTGTCGAGGTAGAAGCTCTGGCGGTCCGAGAGCACGCCGTCGCGGACCTGGAACACCTGCGCGTTGGCCTCGCCGTCGGCCACCGCCACCGCGATCGCGTCGAGCGTCCCGTCCGTCTCGTTCGCGACCCGCTGGCGCTCGAGCAGCGAGCGCACGGCGCGCAGCCGGTTGCGCTCGCGCGCGGCGTCCTCGAAGCGCTGCTCGGCGGCCGCCAGCTTCATCTCCTCGTCGAGCGCCCGCTCGATCTCCTTGTAGCGGCCGGACAGGAAGTCGATCACGCCGTCGATCGCCTTGCCGGTAGTCCTCCCTGCTCCACGTAGCCGACGCACGGGGCCTCGCAGCGCTTGATGTAGTAGTCCAGGCACGGCGAGCCGCTGCGCCGGCCCGGGCTCGGGCCCGTCGCAGGAGCGGAACATGAACACCTTGCCCAGCACCTCCAGCGTGGAGCGCACCCGCTTGGCGTTGCTGTACGGGCCGAAGTAGGCCCGGTCGCGGCGGTGGCGCTCGCGGGTGAAGTACACCCGGGGGAAGTCCTCGTCCAGCGAGATCGCGATGTACGGATAGGACTTGTCGTCGCGCAGGCGGATGTTGAAGCGCGGCTTGTACTGCTTGATGAAGTTCTGCTCCACCAGCAGCGCCTCGGACTCGGTCTGGACGACGAGCGCCTCGATCTGGTCGATCATCGGCACCAGGTCGCCGCCCGGCCCGCGTGCTGGGGTTGGAGAAGTGCGAGGCGACCCGCTTGCGGATCGACTTCGCCTTGCCGACGTAGATCACCTTGCCGCGCTGGTCGCGGAACAGGTATACGCCGGGCTCGTCGGGCAGCTCGCGACGCCGGTCGGCGGGGGTTATCGACATGCTCTATCGAGGATAGGTGCGGGTTGCCAACTGACGCCACCGGATCACGGTCGCTGCGGCCAACGGCTGCCCGCAGCGCGCCCGGCTCGGGCCCGCCTAGGGACGGTCCGCGACTGAGCGAGCACGCGACCGCTGGGCCCGATCGCCTGCACCGCGAAGTACAGCTGATCGGTGTGAACGGGTATCGAGGTCTCGAAGCCCCGCCGCCGTGCCACGCCCACCGCGGCCAGCCGATCCCGTGTGCTGCCGGCGAGAAGGCGCCACCGGAAGACGTCCGTGGCTCCGTTCCAGCTCGCGTAGGCGGTGGCGTCGCCGTGTGAGCGCCCGACCACCGCCAGAGCCGGCCGGGTGGAGGGCTGAGCACTCCACGAGTGCTCGTAGGCGCGGTAGCTGGACCCGGAGCCGACGAACCGGCCGTCGAAGACCTGCTTCCCACGCCGGTCGAATTCCGTGAAGTAGGACAGGCCTCCCCAGCCCACGAACACCTGGCCAGCCCCGAGCAGCTGGGCGGACCCCTCCCAGGGGCTGAGAAGACTCGGGGAATGTCTGAACTGCCGGACGAGGGTCGCCGTGTGTCGGCTCGTGTTGATGCGCTCCAACACAGCCCGTGATTGCCGATGGACCTGGGGCCAATCGCCATTGTCGAAGATCGTGATCAATCCGCCGGGATGGATCGTCGCGTCGTGCTGATAGGCGGTTCGCGTCCCCGGCCCCATCCTGAAGCTCGAATGCTTGCCGCCCAACTCCCAGAGGACCTTCCCGGTGCGCCGATAGACCTTGTACACCGCCCACGTGTTGCGGGCCGAGATGATCAGGTTCCCGTCGGTGTCCTGCTCGACCGAGTTGATGTGGAAGTAGTCGCCGAAGGGTGCCCCGGGAAGCGAAACCGGGCCCACGTAGGAATCTTCGAGCGGTACATGGTCGAGGCTGTCCCACTGAAACAGGACGTTGCCGGTGGGGATGTCGATCTCCTGTACGAAGCAGTTGGCGACGATCTCGTGTTTGACGCCGCGGCTCGCCGAAGCATCTAGGCGTACCTCGCTGTAGGCGGTGATCATGGCGGTGCCCTGCGGGGTCAGGTCGAAGTCATGGATATCCGCCGTGAGACCATTGCCTGCGCGCACGGTGGCGATCGTCCGGTAGATGCGGCTGACGATCACGTTCTCATTGGGACCGGAGCCGCCGTAGTTCTGATACCCCTGCCACCAGGTGAGCACGGGCTGGCCCCGATACTCCTCGACCTTGAGGTCCGCGACCGAGGTCCTGCGACCGGCGATCGGTTTGAACCAGACGAGCGATCCGCGGCCATCTACGATCATCGGACCCCATTGGAGCGGGCCGTGCATCGGAGTCAGGAAGATGTCCGACACCCCGGGGTGGGGACGCGTGACGCGAACGGCTGCCGGCCGGAGGTCTGGACGCGAGTAGAACCTGTCGACGTCTCCGGGCTGGCGCGGCGCGGGCGAGCGAACAGGCTGCGGCGCCGCCTTGACTGGATTGTCGATCGTGAACTTGAACGTCCCGCCCCGCGCGCCGAGAATCGCCAACGCCGTGCGCACCGTGACCAGCTCTCCCGGCCGGAATCCGCGATCCGGATAGAAGCTCGCGCCGCGCCCATCGGAATCAGGCCTGATGCGTCCTAGATGAACCCCGGTACGTGAGCCGGTGACCGTGACATGGCCGAGTCGCGCAGGAGCCACGCCGCGAAAGCTGATCTGTGTCTGCGGCGTGGCGAACCGGGTGCCGGGGCTGGGAAACATGACCACGCGGGAGGCAGCGCAGGCCGACCGGGCCAGCAGCGCCCAGATCGCGGCGGCAACGACCAGACACAGTCTCGTCCTGGGAGAGACGCTTCCCCACACACCACCCACGCACAAGAAGATAGCCACGGACGCGAAGCCGTGCGCGCGGCGGGTCAGTCCGCGGTGAACGAAAGTCCGAGGCCGGCGATGGCCAGCGCCAGCGCCCCGAGGGCCACGATCTCCCCTCCCCCCGAGGTCGGTGAGTTGGGCACGTACGTCCCGCGCGCGGGGTCGAAGATGTTCGTCCCGTTGGTCGGGGGATGGCCGAGCGCGTGGACAATGAACACGAGCGCGAGGATGCAGGCCACGAAGGCGATCGCACGCGCGGTGCGCCGCCCGATCAGGGCGAGCAGCACGAGCACGACGGCCAGCAGCGCGAGCAGCAGGTCGACGATGCCGTACACCTGCCAGGCCGTGGGGTCGCCCGGCACGCCGTGCAGCGCGGCCGAGCCTCCCCATGCGGCCAGGAAGCTCGGCGAGAGCTGATGGCTCCAGGTCAGGAACAGCGATGCGAACAGGACCCCCGCACCGAGGAGGGTCAGCCAGTCGGCCAGGGACTCTCGGCGGGCAGCGGTCACAGGTCCGTTCTGGCCGCCTCGGTGTCACCCGTGGGCTTCTCGCCGGCTTGCACGTAGCGGTAGACACCCCCGGCCACCACCGCGCCGAGGATCGGCGCCACGATGTAGATCCAGAAGTTGCTCCACTTGAAGATCCCCAGGATGCTGGCGCCCAGGGCGACCGCGGGGTTGAAGGCTCCCCCCGAGATACCGCCGACCGCGAACGCTCCGACCGTCACCGTGAACCCGATGGCCAAGCCGTAGAACGAGTTGCCCTCGGTCCCTTCGGCCGTCGCGACGTTCAACACCACGTAGGCCAGCGCGAACGTGAACAGGAACTCGACCAGCAGCATCTTCCCCGCGCTGGCGAATGAGCCCGCCGTCCCCGCGCCGTTGATGGCCCGGGCCGCCAGGGCCGCCACGACGCCGGCAATCAGCTGCGTGACCATGTAGGCCACCCATTCGCTCGAGGTGATCTTGCCCCTGATCAGGACGGCCGTGCTGACCGCCGGGTTGTAATGGCCCCCAGAAATATGGCCGCCGGCGAACACCATCACCATCAGGGAGGCGCCGATGGCGAGTGGGGCCAGATCGCCCGCGCCCGTCTTCGGGTTGGTGGCCATGCAGACCGTGAAGACCAGGAAGAACGTCCCGATGAACTCGACAACTAGCTTTCGACCCAGAGGCATGATCTCTCCCCTACTCGTTTGATCTCGGCCTGAACAGTAACCTGCATGGCTGTCATGTCCGCCCTCGGCAATGGCCTTCGCACCGCGTACCGCACGTGCCCGCTGTGTGAGGCCACCTGCGGCCTCGAGCTCACACTGAAGGGCGACGAGGTCGTGTCGGTCCGGGGTGATCAAGACGACGTGTTCAGCCACGGCTTCATCTGCCCCAAGGGCTACGCGCTGAAGGAGCTCCACGCGGACCCCGACCGCCTGCGGACGCCGATGATCCGCCAAGGCGACGGCTCATTTGTCGAGGCCGCGTGGGACGAGGCATTTGCGCTGATCGAGAGCCGGCTGGCGCCGATTCTGGCCGCGACCGCAACGCCGTCGGCGTGTACCTCGGCAACCCGAACGCCCACCTGCTCGAGAACATGCTCTATGGACAGGCGCTGCTGCGGGCGTTGGGGACGCGGAACATCTACTCGGCCAGCACGGTCGATCAGATTCCCGAAGCAGCTGTCCGTCGGCGCTCATGTTCGGCACCGGCACGACGGTCGCCGGTGCCCGACGTCGACCGCACCGACCACCTGCTGATCCTCGGCGCGAATCCCCTGGCCTCCAACGGCAGCCTGATGACCGCCCCCGACATGCGTGGCCGGCTGCGCGCGCTTCGCGCCCGCGGCGGCAAGCTGGTCGTCATCGACCCTCGGCGCACCCGCACCGCGGAGGCGGCCGACGAGCACCACTTCATCCGCCCCGGCACCGACGCGCACCTGCTGTTCGCGATGGTCCACGTGCTCCTCGACGAGGGTCTGGCGGCACCGGGCGAGATGGCTCGAATCACTGACGAGGGTCGCGACGAGGTGCGCGAGCTGGCCGCGCCGTTCACCCCCGAGGCCGTCGCCGCGCATTGCGGCATCGACGCCGACGACGATCCGCCGTCTGGCGCGCGAGCTCGCCGCGGCCGACCGGGCCGCCGTCTACGGCCGGATCGGCACCTGCACGCAGGAGTTCGGAACCGCTGGCCAGCTGGCTGGTCGACGTGCTCAACGTCCTGACCGGCAACCTCGACCGCGAGGGCGGCGCGATGTTCCCGCTCGGCGCGGCGGGCACTCGAACACCGCGGCGACGCCGGGCCGCGGGCGCGGGGCACGCTTCGGCCGGTGGCACAGCCGGGTGCGCGACCTCGACGAGGTGCTTGGGTGAGCTTCCGGTGGCCTGCCTGGCCGAGGAGATCGAGACCCCCGGCGACGGGCACAGGTCCGCGCGCTGATCACGATCGCGGCAACCCGGCCGTCTCGACCGCCCAACAGCGGCCGCCTGGACGCAGGCGCTGAGCCAGCTGGAGTTCATGGTCAGCCTCGACGTCTATCTCAACGAGACCACGCGGCATGCGCGACGTGATCCTGCCCGCGCCCTCGCCCCTGCGCGCGCCGACTACGACCTGGCGCCTCTACCTGTTCGCCGTCCGCAACGTCGCGAACTACTCGCCGCCGGTGCTCGGGCCCCATCCCGACCTGCCCGACGAGTGGGTGACGCTGCTGCGCCTCGCCGGCGTCGCCGCCGGGCTCGGGCCCGACGCCGACGTGGCGGTGCTCGACGAGCAGCGTCGCCCGCGCGCTGGTCCAGCGAGACTAGAGACGCCCGCAGCTCGCCGATCTTCGGGCGCGACATCGAGGACGTGCTATGCCGCGCTCGAACCCCGCGCGGACCCGAGCGGCTGCTCGACCTGATGCTGCGGGCCGGGCCCGTACGGCGACGGCTTCGGCACCCGCGAGGACGGCCTGAACCTTGCCGCGCTCGAGGCAGCCCCGCACGGGATCGACCTCGGCCCGCTGCAGCCGCGCCTGCCCGATGCACTGCGCACGGCCAGCGGGCAAATCGAGCTGGCGCCGGAGGCGATCGTCGCCGACGTGGCCCGGCTGCGCGAATCGCTCGGCACGCGCGCCGAACGGCGAGCCGGTCCTGATCGGGCGCCGCCATCTGCGCTCGAACAACTCGTGGATGCACAACCTGCCGGTGCTGGTCAAGGGCAAGCCCCGGTGCACGCTGCACATCCATCCCGACGACGCCCGGCGCCTCGGGCTGGTTGACGGTGAACAGGCCGCGGTCAGCTCGCGCACGGGGACCGTCGTGGCGCCGGTGGAGATCACCGACGCGGTCATGCCCGGCGTGGTCAGCCTGCCCCACGGCTGGGGTCACGACGATCCGGATGCCCGCTTGCGCGTGGCCGCCGAGCACGCGGGCGCCAACAGCAACGTGCTCGCCGACGAAGCGCTGATCGACCCGCTGTCCGGCAATGCCGTCCTGAACGGCATCCGGGTCAGCTCGCGCCCGCGCGCGAGCCGGCGATCGCCGCGACAGCCGCTCAGTAACGGCGCGCGGACACGACCACCGCGAAGACGGCGTACACGGCGCCGAGGATGAGCACGAACCACACGATCTCGCCCGACGCCGTGTTCCACAGCCGTTGCGTCGCGGTCAGCGTGAGGGCGCCGACGCCGAGCGCGATGTAGAGAATCGCGCGCCGGTCGTCGCCCAGCCCGTACAGCTGGGCCCGGTTCTGGCGATACATCATCGCGGCGAACCACCCCAGCGAGCCGAGGAACGCGAGCGACACGATCTGGATGGCGACGGCGGCGCCGGTGCCGCCACCGGGGACCGCCACGACCAACCCGGCCAGCACGAGGACGATCAGCACGTTGCGGACGTTCTTGGTCATCGGACCTTAAGCGTACGCGCATGGGCCTCCCCGCGGGGCTGGTCAGCTAACCGCACCTATGTTTCGCTTAGGTGACCAGCGCCCGGACGGGTTGCGCGGGCGTGCTCGGCGCCCCCGGTGCCGGACCGCCGGCAGGCTCGGCGGCGAACCGGTAGCCGACCCCGAAGTGAGTGTGGACGTAGTGCCAGCCGGGCGAGATCCGCTCGAGCTTGTTGCGCAGCTTGCGAATGAAGACGTCCACCGAGCGGTCGCCGCGGACCATCGTGTAACCCCATACCCGCTGGTAGATCTCCTCGCGCTCGAGCACGCGCCCCCGGCTCCGGCCAGCTGGGAGAGCAGCTCGTATTCCTTGCGCGACAGCGCTGCCGGCCCGCCATTGGCGTAGGCGTCGAAGCGATCTGGCCGGATGGCCAGCTCGCCGGCGTCGATCGGTGTCCTGTCGCCGGTCAGCTCCCGGCCCGGCGGCGGCGCAGCACCGCCTCAATGCGCGCCACCAACTCCTCGGGATGGCACGGCTTGGTGATCCAGTCGTCGGCGCCGCCGCGCAGGGCGCGCACCCGGTCGGCCACCGGCGCGGGCCGGCTGCACACCGAGCAGCGCCAGTCCGGGCAGCCGATCGGCAACCCGCTCGATGTAGTCGAGCCCGGTCATGGCGGGGTTGACGATCAGCGCGTGGAGGCTCAGCGCGGTGAGCTGCTCGGGATCGACGGCGCGGCCGATCACCTGGCTGTCCCACCGGTTGCCGGCGAACCGCCGGTCCAATACCGTGATCAGCCCGCTGTCGTCGTCGATCAGCGCCACCCGGGACGCGCGGCACGTCTTCAGTGTATGCCCAGCCCATTAGGACGAGGCGGCGGCCTCCCAGCGCGCGTAGAGCTCCTCGACGGTGAGCTTCGCCTCCTCGTGGCGCGCGGTCGACCGGCCGTTCTGCCGGGCGTCGGCCCACGCCGCCGGATCCGCCAGCTCGTCCTCGATGGCGCGCAGCGCGGCCTCGGCGGCCTCGATCTCCTGCTCCAGGCCCGTCGCCTCCGCGGCCGGCTTCGGCCCGGGCGGGTGCGCTGCGCGGTCCGCTCGCGCCGGCTTCGCCCTCGGCCGGCCTTGGCGCGCGGCCTTGGCGGCCGCGGCCGCCTTGGCTCCGCTCCTCGCGGACGCGGACGTACTCGGGCCACCCCCCGACGTAGCTGTGCAGCTCATGGTCCTCGATCGCCACCGTCCGGGTTCCCACCGCGTCGAGCAGCGCGCGGTCGTGCGAGACGAGCAGCAGCGAGCCGGCGAACGCCTGCAGCGCCTCCTCCAGGGCCTCGCGGCTCTCGAGGTCGAGGTGGTTGGTCGGCTCGTCGAGGATCAGCACGTTGGCGCCCGAGTGGACGAGGATGGCCAGCGACAGGCGCCGGCGCTCGCCGCCCGACAGCCCGTCGAGCGGCTTCTCGGCCTCCTCGCCGGAGAACAGGAAGCGCCCGAGCAGCGCCCGCGCCTTGTTCGGGTGTCAGCCCGGTGGCGCGCTGCGTCGCCTCGAGCACCGTCCGCGCCGTGCCCAGCCGATAGCTCCTCGGCGTGCTGGGAGAGGTAGCCGACCTTGACGTTGTGGCCGGTCCGCAGCTTGCCCTGACGCTCGAGCTCCGCGCCGGCCGGCGCAGCGTCTCGATCAGCGTCGTCTTGCCGGCGCCGTTGGGACCCACCAGCGACACGTGCTCGCCGCGCTCGAGCCACAGCTCGGCGTCGTCCGAGCAGCAGCTTGCCGCCGACCGAGATGCTCGCCGTCCGCGAGCTCGAACACGACCCGGCCGCTGCGCTCGGGCGGCTTGAAGGCGAACTGCGAGCGCCGCGCCGTCGCGCGGGTCGCGCGTGATGCGCTCGATCTTGTCGAGCTTCTTGACCCGCGACTGCGCCTGGCGAGCCCGGGTGCCGGCACGGAAGCGCGTGACGAACCGCTCGAGCCGCTCGATCTCGGCCTGCTGGCGCTCGATCGCGCGGCCCAGCGCCAGCTCGCGCGCGGCGCGCTCGCGCCGCCACGCGTGCCACGTGCCGGGGAAGAACCTGCCGCGGCCGGCCTCGAGCTCCAGCACCGAGGTGCCGACGGCCTCCAGGAACCAGCGGTCGTGGGCGACGAGCACGATCGCCGCGTCGAGGCGCGACGAGATGCTGCTCCAGCCACTCGAGCGACTCGATGTCGAGATGGTTGGTGGGCTCGTCGAGCAGCAGCAGGTCGGGGGCACCGGCCAGCGCCCGCCCCAGCGACGCGCGCGTCAGCTCGCCGCCCGAGAACGTGGCGAGCGGGCGGTCGAGGTCGTCGTCGTCGCGAAACCCCAGGCCGTGCAGCGTCGCCAGCGCGCGCTCGCGCCAGCGTGTAGCCGCCGGCGTGCTCGAGCCGGGCCTGCGCCTCGGCGTAGCGGCCGAGCGTCGCCTCGTCGTGAGCGCCGTCGGCCATCTGCTGCTCGAGCGCGACAAGCTCCGGCTCGATGGCCACCAGCTCCGGCGCGCCCGAGAGCACGTAGTCGCGCAGCGACACGCCGCGCTCGCGCGGCGGACGCTGGTCGTGCAGCGCGACCTTGGCGCCCTTGGCCAGCACCAGCTCGCCGAAATCGACCGAGGCCTCGCCGGCGAGCATCCGCAGCAGCGTCGTCTTGCCGGAGCCGTTGCGGCCCGACAGCGTCATCCGGTCGCGGCGCTCGAGCTTGAACGAGATGCCCCGCAGCAGCGGCTCGCCCGCGATGTCCTTGCCCAGGTCGGATGCGATGACGACGGCCATCGCAGCTGATGGTAGGAATCGGAGCGCAGGTAGGATGCTCGGATGCCGAGCCGACCTTTCGCTCGCCCAGCGGATCGCATCGCCACCAGTGCCCCCGATCGAGATGCTACCGGCGCGGACCGTGGTCATCCCGCGAGCGCGGTGAGTTCTTCCTGCGCGACACAGGCGGGGAGGGTCCGGCGGTGATGCTGCTCCACGGCTGGATCGCTGCGCCGACCTGAACTGGTGGCGCCTTACGGTGCCGCTCGTCGACGCCGGCTATCGAGTGCTGGCGATCGACCATCGCGGCCACGGGCGCGGGTTGCGACCGCTGTCGCCGTTCCGGCTGGCCGACTGCGCGGGCGACGCCGCCGCCATCCTGCGCGAGCTCGACGTCGCCCCCGCACTCGTCGTCGGTTACTCGATGGGCGGCGTGATCGCTCAGCTCGTGGCCCACGAACATCCCGACGTGGTCAGCGGACTGCTCCTCAGCGGTACGGCGGCGCACTGGCAGGATCCGCCAACGCGCCGGAGTTCAGGGCGCTGGGCATGGTCGGGCTGATGCTCGCCCTGGCCCCGGCGCCACCTATCGCGCTGGCCTCAAGCGCTCCGCCATCCGCGAGACCCGCGAAACGGCCCACCTGCAGTCCGAGCTCATGCGCCACAGCCGCGCGCGACATCATCGAGGCCGGGCGTGAGCTTGGCCGCTTCGACTCGCGGCCGTGGCTCGGATCGCTGCCCGGACCGATCGCGATGGTGCTCACCACCCGCGACGAGCTGGTCTCTCCGCGCAAGCAGCGTGAGCTCGCGCATGCCTCTCGCGCCCAGGTGTTCGAGACAGCGCTCGGGCACATGGACGTCGGTCGCGCCGAATCCGGCTACGGCGCCACGCTCCTCGAGGCCCTGGCCGCCCTGGGGTCCGGCGAAGACGTGAAGGCAGCCTAGTGTCGCCTCCAAAATGACCCGCGCCGGATGCGGCCCAGGACCGGCTGCGCGTCATGTCGCTCGACGCGCTTGAAGTCCGATACGCTTGCCCGAATGAGTCCTCGCACCCGGTTCGTTGCCGCGCTGACCGTCTTCAGCGTGACCCTGTTGACGCTGGCGCCAGTCGCGCTGGCCAGCCGCGAGAACGGCGGTCAGGGGTGGTACGGCGAGACCAACGACAAGGTGATCACGAACGCGATGTTCATCGTGATCATCTTTTTCCCCACGATCATCGTGATCTTCTCGTTGATCCAGTGGCGCCTCGACAGGCGCAAGCACGCGAAGATGGACGCGGCCAAGCGTCGGGCGGCCAACGTCGACTGGCGCGGCGGCTGGTAGCGCGCCAGCGCCGATGAACCAGGGGCGGCCGCGATGAGGTACTTCGTCACCGGCGCGACCGGATTCATCGGCCGGCATCTCGTCGAGCGTCTGCTCCTCCACGAAGGAGAGGCGGTCCGGGCCAAGCCCAAGCAGATCAATACGCGCCTCGGCACATTTGGTGAGGTCGCCTACGCGCTCGCCCCCAAGGCCGTCGATCAGATCCTGTCCACCGCCTACAAGGTGTTTTCCGACTCGGCCGCCGCCAAGGGCGACAAGGATGCCGAGGAGCATGCCTCGACCGAACAGGTCGCTCTCGCGCATCTCATGCGCGGCGTGCACTGGTAGGTGTTCAGGGCAAGGCAGCTCGAGGCGTCGGTCCTGGCCGGCGTGGTCGCAGTAGCCGCGGCGGCGTTTCTGTGGCATCTCGGGAGCTCAAGCCTGTTCGAGGACGAGACCTACAGCTGGCGCGCCGCGGTGGCGCCGCTATCCAGCGTCGTACACGCTGTGCGAGCGACGGAGGTGGCGCCCCCCGCCTATTACCTGCTCCTGCATTTCTGGATCCACACGATTGGTGTCGACTCGGTCTGGGGCATGCGACTCCTGTCGGTGTTCGCCGCGCTTGGGTTCGTGGCCGGAGTGTGGTGGCTGGGCCGGCTCGTGAAAAGCCGGACCGCGGGGTTACTGGCCGCTCTGCTGGCCGCGCTCGCGCCGCTGGCGGTGCAATACGCCCAGGAAATACGAGCGTATGCCTTCGTCATGGCCACGGCGACGCTTGCCGTGGCGGCCGCCGTTCAAGCCACTCGTCAAGGCTCGCGCCAGGGTCTCTGGCTGGGATTCTCGCTCGTGGCAGCAGTGCTCACGATCTGGCTGCACTACACCGGTGTCCTCGTCGTCCTGGTGTTGCTTGCCTTCGTGCTGAGCGCCCCAGCCATCCCTCGCATCTGGCGGCGCGGCTACGCGACCGTCTGCGGATTGGCGTTCCTGGCCGTAGTCCCGCTGATGGTGCACCAGCTCGAGGCTCAGCACGGAGGCGGCGTGGCTCAGTTCGCGCAACCGACGATGACCAACTTCCTCCGCGTGATCGGGACACCGTTCGACGGACACTTCCGGCCTCGCGCACTCAGCTACGTGACCGGGGCCCTCGTCGTCGTGGTTGCCTTGGCCTGGAATCTGCGACCCAGCGCCGCCCATCGTCGCGACCGTCGCCTCGTGGTTGCCGCCGGGATCGCGCCGGTGCTGACCATCGCCCTGATCACCGTCGTCGCGGCCCTGGTCGGCAAGAGTGACCATTACACGCTGCTCAGCCGGTACAGCGCCGTCGGCGCCGGCTTCCTGCTGGTCGCGATTGCCCTCGCCCTGATCGAGCTCCCCCGCCCCGCCAGCCTCGCCCTGGCCGCGATCGTGGTCACCTCGATCGTCAGCGGCCTGTCCGCCACATACTCGACGCTGTGGCCGAACCTCCGGGATCCGTTCGGCACGATCGCGGACAGATACAGGCCGGGCGATGCCGTGATTCTGGTTGGCTACGCCGGTCAACCGGTGATTGCCGACTATTACGTCACCGGTCTGGATCGGCAGCACCCTCACCTGTCCGTGACGTGGCTCAGCCCCGGCTCGCCGGCCCTCGCGCGCCTGTTCTCAGGCGCCCCCCCGGTCACGAAATCCGACTCGAGGCTGTGGATTGTGTCCGACATCGCCAGCCTGCACCAGGCTCTGTCCGGGCTGGACCGAGGTGGCTGGCACCCGGTGGCCAACACGTTGTTTCGCCCGGGGATCGAGCTGACGCTGGCGGAGCGCTGAGGCCACTTCCCGGCCTCGTGCGCCGGCGGAGCGGGACACCGCGTCAGATCCGGAACACGGTCAGCAGCCGCTGCTCGTGCTCGGCATCGATCCGCGCGATCACCTCGATGTGCTCCTCGAGACCGGACCCGCGCAGCTTGGTCGCCAGCAGCTCGTCGACCTGGAAGATGCCGGCGCTGTTGGACATCTCGATCTCGACCCGCACCGCCCGGTCGCGCCCCGGCGAGATCTTGACCTCCTCGATCGCATACGCCGACAGCGAGTGGATGTTCTGATGGCCGGCCTCGAACGGGCACCCGCGATCGACCGCGCGCCATGTCGAGGGCGTCGGCGATCCGCACGATCGCGGCCTCGACGGTGAACGGCGCGCCCTTGCGCCGGTGACCGACGATCGCATGCAGCGCCTCGGAGGCGATGATCGTGCGGTCGGGCTCGTCGTAGATCGTCGCCAGCAGCCCTGGGAGCTTGTCGGCGCTCAGGAACAGGCTGAAGCGCTCGTGGTCGTCGCGATGGATCGACATCCCCACGCAGTGCAGCAGGCACGCCGCAGCGATCACCACCTCGGCATCGTGGTCGCTCATCCCGAAGTCGGCCCTCGACGCTCGGGCTGCACGCCGCGCCGGAAGAGCAGGCGGGCGAGACGCAGCGCCGATGTTGAGCACGATCTGGATGTGGACCCAGCTGTGATCGCTCATGCGCAGGCGCCGGGTGGCGTTGACCGCCGAGACATGCCACCAGGCCTTGACCTGCTCGTCAGCGTTGACCCCTCGAGCAGGCGCTCGAGGCGGCGGTTCCCGCGCGTGGGCGCTCGGATGCGAACCTGTGCCAGCGCGTCGCGGGGCGCCAGCGGAGGATCCACGCCGGCCGGCGGTGAAGCTCCCTGGAGCTCGGTCATCGGCTCGCCTCGAGCAGCACGCCCTCGCGCACCCCGCCACGCCCGATCTGCAGCGCCGCCCCGAACAGCTCGGATGCGACCTGGAGGATCAACAGCCCGGCCGGAAGCAACCGCACCCGCTCAGCGTCGAGCGTGAAGCGCCGGGCCACCTCGGCGGCGCGCATGCTGGCCAGGAGACGCAGTACGCGCGTGAATACCTCAGCATCGAGGACCGGCCCGGCCAGTCGATGCAGCGACGTGGCGCTGCCGCCGACCGCGACGGCCTCGGAGGGTTGCGGGACGTCGGTCGCGCACAGCGTCGCCTGAACCTCGGCCCGGGCCACCGCGAGCTCGTGCGTCGAGGGAGGGTCGGAGCGCAGGCAGCGGTCGGAGAGGTCGCCCGATCCGACGCTGAACGAGCCGCTCCAGCTCACACGATCGGGCGCAGTCCCGACCACCATCTCGGACGAGCCTCCGCCCACGTCGACCACCCCGAGCTCGCCACTCGGCACGTGCCCGAGCGTCTGGACGGCGCCCAGAAAGGCCAGCCTGGCCTCCTCCTCGCCGGACAGGATCTCGACCGGCAGCTCGCAAGCGCACCTGATCGCCTCGGCCAGCCGCTCGTCCGTTGCTGGCGTGCCGGATGGCCGCCGTGGCCACGGCGATCACATCCACCGCGCCGAGCTTGTGAGCCAGGCGTAGCTGAGCGGAAACGACGCCGACAACCTCCTCGATCTTGGCCTCGGTCAGCGTCCCGTCGCGACGGACCCCCCGACCGATGCGCGTGAAGGCACGCGCCTGGTGCACCTCCACCAGCCGCTCCCCGTCGCACTCCGCGACCAGCAGCCGCGTGGTGTTCGAGCCGATGTCGATGCAGGCACGGCGCACGTGACCGGCAACCTATCGCCTGGCTGCGGTCGGCCGGCGACCTCGATCTTCGAATCGCGAGCGTTCCACCCAGCAGCGTCCACGCCGCGACGGCGACGACCAGCGCGCCCGCCCCGGCTATCGTCAGCGCCGCGCGGGTTCCGGCCGCTGCGGTGATGACTCCACCCAGGACTATGCCCACTCCCGGTATGGCCTGGAACAGCGACTCGTTGAGACTCATGATCAGCGCCATCCATTCCGGATCGACCTGCTCCTGGAGGGTGGTCCGTGCCGCCACCGCCTCGACGCCGTTGCCGGTGCCGGCGAGCGCCGCTCCGCAGATGGCCAGCGCCAGCGTGGGCGCTGCGGCCATGACCAGCAGTCCGGCCCCCATCGCCGCGGAGCCGAGCATGATCATTGTCCGGCCGGGAAGCGCGCGCCAGCGCGCGTAGACCGCGCTTCCGAGCACGGTGCCGGCGCCCCAGACGGACAGCAGTGCGGCGTAGCCGCCCCGGCCCGAGCGGAGCGTGTGCTCGGCAAACACCACCTCAACCGGAACCGAGATCGTGAAGAACACCAGAGCCGCGGCCTGCAGCCCCAGCAGCGCGCGGACCGGAGGGTCCTCTCGGGCCCGGTTGATCGCGCCCTAAGCCGGCCGGCCTTGGGGCGGTCCTCGGCCATCGCCGGCGGGAGCCCCCGCCCGGTGGCCAGGATCAGCGCGATGACCGCGAACATGGCGGCGGCGAGCAGCAGCGCAGCATCCGTGCCCTCGGCGTCGGCGACCACGGCGCCAAGCACCGGCCCGACGAAGAAGCAGATCGAGAAGGCGCCGTTGATGAGCGCGTTGCCTTCGCGCAGAAGCCCCGCCGGCGAGGTAACGGCGACCGTGGCGGCACGTATCAGCGCCCGCCCCGCCAGCGCAATCACGCCGTCCAGGATGACGATGATCAGCAGGGTGCCGAGGAAGAAGTGCGACGACACCCAAGCCAGGGCCGCGAACGCGACCGCCTCGGCGGCGTACAGCTCGGGCAGCACCCGGCCGACGGCGCGCTGGTCGATCCGGGCCACCAGAGCCGGCGACAGGAGGGCCGGCACGAACTGCGCACACAGGAAAAACGCGGCCGAGGCGAGGGCACTTCCGGTGCGGCGGTAGACGAGTACGGCGAGCGCCAGTGTCCCCACCCACCAGGCCAGCTGGGTCAGCGTGTACGCGGCCAGTAAGCGGCAGTAGGCGGGGAGCTTGAATACTGGCCGCACGTTAGGCGCAAGTATCGATGTTCAGGGCGCTGGCATCATCTTTCGCGTGGACGAAGTGACGATTCAGGTCCGAGGGTTGCGCAAGTGGTACGGCGGCTTCGAGGCGGTCCGCGGGATCGACTTCGAGGTCCGGCGTGGCGAGGTCTTCGGTCTGCTCGGACCCAACGGAGCCGGGAAAACCACGACGGTCGAAATTCTGGAGGGGTACCGCGAGCGCACCGCAGGCGAGGTTCAGGTGCTCGGGATGGACCCCGGGAAGCGTTCGCGTGCCTTTCGCTCGCGGGTGGGAATTGTCTTGCAGACGACCGGGCTGTATCGCCATATCAAGGTCCGCGAGGCCCTCGCGCACTTCGCGGCCATGTACCCGCATCCACGCGACGTCGACGAAGTGATCGCTCTGACCGGCCTCGAGGGGAAGCAGGACGCGATGGCCCGCACACTGTCCGGCGGGCAGGTGCGCCGACTCGATCTGGCGCTGGCGCTGGTCGGCGATCCCGAGCTGATCTTCCTCGACGAACCCACGACCGGGTTCGACCCCGCGGCCCGGCGCAACGCCTGGCAGACGATCCACTCGCTCAAGGCACTGGGTAAGACCGTGCTGCTGACCACCCACTATCTCGATGAGGCGCAAGCGCTGGCCGATCGCGTGGCCATCATCAAGGATGGGCGAATCATCATCGAGGGAGAGCCGAGCTCCCTTGGCTCGGCGGCGCGCAGCGCACCCTACCGGATCGCCTATCAGAACGGGGACGGCGAGGTCACCGTCCACGAGACCGGCGATCCAACCTCACTCCTGCACGAGCTGACCGGCGCCGCCCTGTCCCGCGGCGAGCGCCTGGAGGCGCTCACCGTCACCCGCCCCACGCTCGAGGACGTCTACCTGGAGCTGACCGCCGAATCCGAGGACGACGTCTCCGCCCCTGAGGAGGAGCCGGTTGGCGGTCGCGGGCGACGCCGACGGAGGGGGCGGCGGCGATGAGCGACGTGGTGGCCCTGGCGTGGCGCCAGTACCGGCTCGAGCGACGGCTGTTCTGGCGCAACCCAAGCGCGGCGTTCTTCAACTTTCTGCTGCCGCTGCTGTTCCTCGCCTTCTTCGGAGCGATCCTCCACGGCAATCAGCACGACCTCAACATCATCGTGCCGGGGATTGCCGGAATGGCCGTGATGTCGACCACATTCACCGCGCTGGCCTTCAACATGACGTTCCTGCGCGAACAGGGCGTGCTCAAACGGATTCACGGCACGCCGATCCCCAGCGGCTCGTACCTCTGCGGGATTGCCGGCAACGCGGTCACCAACACCGCAGTGCAGATCATCATCATCACGGTCGCGGGACGCGTGTTCTTCGGCACCGGCTGGCCGCGCGACTGGATTGAGCTGATCGTGTTCGTGGCCGCCGGCGTCATCTGCTTCGCCTCACTGGGCGTGGCCTTCTCGCACGTGATTCCCAACTTCGATTCCGCGCCGGCTTACGTCAACGCGGTGTTTCTCCCGGTGATCTTCGTCTCCGGCGTGTTCTACGACGCCTCGAAGGCGCCCGCCTTCATCAAGGGCATCGCCGAGGCGCTGCCGCTGATCCACCTGATCAACGGGCTCTCGGCCGCGATGGTCAAGTCCAATTCAGGGCTGTCGGACAACCTCGATTCGCTGGGAGTCATCGCGGCCTGGGCGGTGCTGGGAATCTTCTTCGCGATCCGCGGCTTCAGCTGGGAGCAGCGACGCAGCTGAACGCCGCCGGTGGCTCGCCGCGCACCTCCGCATCGAGGTCGAACAGCGGCGACCGGCGCCACTCCTCGCGCAGCCACGAGTAGACGAGCACATCGTGAACCTGCTCGCCGTGGCGATGCCAGCGCCGCAGCAGCCCCTCGCGCATGAACCCCAGCCGGCTCAGGGCAGCCTGTGAGCGTGGGTTGTCGAGATCCGCGTAGGCGCCGAGGCGTTCGAGCCCGAGCATCTCGAACGACAGCCGAGCGATCAGTGCTTTGGCCTCGCGGTTGACACCGGTTCCCCAGTAGTCGCGGCCTAGCCACGTGCCGACCACCGCCCGGCGGTCCCGGCGGTTGAACTCGGTCAGCCCCGTCACGCCGGCAGCGCGCCCGCCGCCATCGACAATCAGGAAGTCCAGACGCTCGCCCCGTTCGCGTTCGCCGGCCAGACCGTCGATGTAGGCGCGCGGCTGCTCGAGGGCCGTGTACGGGCCCCAGGAGAAGAACCGCGTCACGGCCGGGTCCGACCCCAGCGCCAACAGGGCCGGAGCGTCGGCGGAGCGCGCATAGCGAAGCGTTAGGGCGGGACCTCGCACCTGCATCGCGGCGATGCTATTACTGCACGCATGGCAACCCTGGCGGTGATCTACGACGTGCACGGAAACCTCCCCGCGCTCGAGGCGGTGCTCGTCGACGCCCGGGAGCAGGGCGCGACGTCGTTTCTGCTCGGCGGCGATTACGCGCTGTTCGGACCCTGGCCGGCGGAGACCGTGGCCGCGCTGAGAGAGCTGCCTGACGCCACCTGGATCCGGGGCAACGTCGACCGCTGGACGGCCTTCCCCGAACAGGTGTCCGACGACCAGGGGCTGCAGGTCGCGATCGCGGCCTGCCGCCAGGAGCTTGGAGCGGAGCACGCCGCCGACCTCGGCGCTCTGAGGGAACGGATCGTGCTCGCGGGCGCGCTGTACTGCCACGCCTCCCCGGTGTCCGACATGAAATCGTTCCTGCCCGAGCCCGCCGAGGACGAGGACGAGCTGCTGCGGGACATCGGCGGGGCGCGCCGGGTCGTGTTCGGACACACCCATCTGCAGTTCCGCCGGACCCGCAGCGACGGCATCGAGCTGGTCAATCCAGGCTCGGTCGGCATGCCGCTCGACGGCGACCATCGCGCCGCGTACGCGCTCGTCCACGACGGGGGTCGGCTCGAGCATCGCCGTACCGCGTATGACCACGAGGCGAGCGCGCGGGCCGTCAGAAAGCGCTTCGGAGATGCCGAGTGGACCCTTCGCACTGAGCGGAGGTTGCTGACGGCGCGGCCCTGACAGTGGGCGAGCGTCGTGTCTGCCAACATCGCGCGATCACCGGAGTCGTCCGGAGTCTCCCGCGCGCCTGACGGCTGGCATCCTTGGTGGATGCCGATGGGCCCCCGCACCTGGTTTCGCAGCCATACGTTCTCCCATCTCGACTTCCCGGCGCAGCGGCTCGCGGCACAGCGTGAGGCGACCGTGTCGATCTGCCTGCCCGCGCGCGATGAAGCGGCGACGATCGGCGAGATCCTCCGCCAGCTGATGCCCCTGCGAGAGCAGGGAGTCGTGGACCAGGTCGTGGTCGTCGACCACTCGCAGGACGGGACGGCTCAGATCGCCCGGTCGCTCGGGGCCGAGGTGCCCGATGGCAAATCGTTGATGCCTGAGCTGGGGCCGATCGTGGGAAAGGGCGATGCGCTATGGAGAGTGCTGCCCCTGCTCACCGGCGACGTGGTGTGCTTCCTCGACGCCGACTCGGAGCAGTTCGGCGGCCACTTCGCCACGGGCCTGGTCGGCCCGCTGCTCTGCGAGCCCGGCATCTCGTTCGTCAAGGGTTTCTACCGGCGGCCTTTTCGCGTCGGTGAATTCACGCTCGCCGAGGGTGGCGGCCGGGTCACCGAGCTCACCGCCCGCCCGCTGCTGAACATGTTCTACCCCGAGCTTGCCGCCGTGCAGCAGCCGCTGGCCGGAGAGATGGCCGCGCGGCGGGACCTGCTCGTCCAGCTGCCGTTCTTCGCCGGGTACGGCGTCGACATCGGGTTGCTTCTCGACGCCTATCGGATGCTCGGCCTCGAGGCCGTTGCTCAGGTCGACTTGGAGGTCCGCCAGAACGCTCACCAGCCGCTGCGCGACCTCGGGCCGATGGCCTATGCCGTCCTGCAGGCGGTCGCCTTCCGCCTCGAGCAGGAGGGGCGCCTGCACGGGCCACTGCCCAGCGCCTTCCTGGCTCCCGGCGTCGACGGACCCGAGTCGGTCCTCACCGAGCCGCTGCAGCGACCACCGCTCAGCAGCCTGAGGGCGGCGGCCTGAGGGGATGCGTCCAGCACGGATCCTCGCCGTGGCCGTGGCCATGGCCGTGGCGACGATCCTCGCGGGGTGCGGGGCGAGCAGTTCGGGGCCGAATCCCGGCCCCACCACGCGGGCGGCCACGACTGCAATGGGGCCTCAGTCGCATCCGCAGGTCGTCGAGCCCAACGTCGGCGACGCCGCGACCGCAGGCCCCGTCGGCGGATCGGCGCCGGTGGGTGATCCCAACGCGCATGCCGTCCCGCTCACCGAGGTAGAGCGCGAGCTGAAGATCGTCGAGGAGCTCAACTCCGTCGGGGCCAACCAGGGCTTCGTGTTTCCGCTGCAGCCACGCTCGATCGTGGCGCCGCCGAACACGTGGTCTCCGGACCAGGGGGTGGACATCTCGACCGGGGGAGGTGCCTGTGGCAAGGCGGCCGTCGAGGTGGCGATCACCGGCGGAGTGATCGTTCAGGAGGGCATATCCGGCTTCGGTCCCTATGCGCCGGTTCTGCGGGTCAGCGGCGGACCGCTCAACCGACGCTACATCTACTACGGCCACGCCGCACCCGCGCTCGTGCCCGTCGGCACCACGGTGCGGGCTGGACAGCCGATCGCCGAAGTCGGTTGCGGGATCGTCGGAATTTCCACCGGCCCGCATCTGGAGATCGGGATCAGCGCACTCAACGGCCCCACCTGCTGTCCGGGGTATCTGCAGACCGCGCCGGCGATGCTGAGCCTGCTCCGCCGCCTGTACGCCGGCTAGTGGACCCCACCCACTGGTGTTGCGGCCGACCGAGCCATCAGACGGCTTTGGTCAAGCCGGCAACGTCCGGTTCTAGTCACAGTCGATCGGCGTCTCGGGGCCAGTGCGACGTTCACGGCCACTACCGCCGTGTTCGTCACGCTCGGCCCGCGGGCCGCGGGCCGGTGTGACGAAATCGCCGACAACCTCCCGGCCCTATTCGCGCATGCCTACGGCCACTACTGGCCGGCGAACGCGGCCCGCGCGGCCTGCACGCCGGCGGCCGTCTGGGACAGATACCCGTAGGTACCGTGGTCGCGGAGCTCCTCGGCCGCCGATACGAGCGCGGCCAGCGCGGCGAACGCGAACGCCCCACCGACGGAAACCCGGGCCACGCCGACCGAACCGAGCTCGGTGACCGTCGGAGCCGTGCCGACGGCCAGCACGTTGACCGGGCGATCAACCGAGGCGACAACCTGACGGATGTCCTCGAGGTCGCTCAGACCTGGGGCGAACAGGACATCGGCGCCCGCCTGCTGATACGCCTGCAGGCGCTCGATCGTGTCGTCGAGGTGGGGCCGGCCACGGATGAAGTTCTCGGCCCGGGCCGTCAGCACGAGCGGCACCGAACCCCCGTGGGCGACCTCCACGGCCGCGGCGACCCGCTCGGTGGCGAGCCTGATGTCATAGACCCCGGCGTCCTTATCGCCGCTGTAGTCCTCGATCGAGCAGCCCGCCAGCCCGGCCTGCAGGGCGAGCTCGACCGTCTTGGCCACACCCTCGGGGTCGTGGGCAAAGCCGTTCTCGAGATCCGCGGACACCGGCAGCTCGGTGGCTGAGACGATCGCCGACGCATGCTCGATTGCCTCGTCCCGGCTGACCGAGCCGTCCAGTCGCCCGAGCGTGGCGGCGTGGCCGCTGCTGGTCGTGGCCAGGGCTTGAAAGCCCAGCGAGGCGAGGATCCGGGCCGCACCCTGATCCCAGGCGTTGGCCAGCAGCAATGGCTGCGCGCTCTGGTGCAGGGCCAGGAACTGCCGCGCCTTCTCGGCCTGCGTGCTCATCGGCGGCTCCCGCGCCGAAGCAGAATGGCAAGCAGGAATCCGAGCGCCGCGGCGATGAGCAGATAGTTGTCGCGCAGGCGCTGCGCGATGACGGGGCGCAGCAGACTGATCGCATTGAGCGGCTCGACGGCGGCCTCGTCGGCCTGGACGGGCGGCGGTGGCGATGGCGGTGGCGATGGCGGCTCGGCAGCGCGGGGCTCGCCCTCCGGGCCAGCTTCAGCCGCGCTCGGCGCCACAGTCGACGCCAGCGGCCGATGGGTCAACGAGTCCTGCAGACGCCCGGCGAACTCGCGCAGCAGGCGGGAGGAGATGTCCTCGATCATCCCGCCGCGTCCGAGTCGAGCCAGCTTGCCGGTGATGTGGTATTCGGTGACCACCTCGACGTGGGTCCCGCCGTGCTCGGTCTCGGTCAGCCTCGAGGTGATGGCGGCCTTGGCTCCGCCCTGGCCGCGCTTGTCCGTGCCGTTGGCGTGCATCGTCGCGGTGTAGGCGGCCTCGTCGAGGCTGTCCATGTGCAGGGTGCCCCGGTAGGCGGCGGTCGTGGGCCCGATCTTCATTGTGAAGTTGCCGCTCCACGTGCCGTCGTCGTTGTGGCCCGTGACCTCGGCCCCGGGCAGGCATGGAGCCACGTGCTCGACGTCGATGAGCGCTTTCCACACCCGCTCGACCGGCGCATCAACCTCAAACGATTGCTCTAGCTTCATCTCTTACCGCCTCAAGATCTTCCCATGTGTCCACATCGCTACCCGAGCACAGGTGGGCGCACTCGATCAACTCGCCGCCGCGCAGGAGCCCGCGGGCCCCGCGATCCCCCTCCAGGCCCTCGGACGCGGCGATCTGAGCCGGCCCGAGAACCACCGGATGTCCGGGCGTCCCGTTGTATACCGCCCGGGCGCCGTCCGGCGCACCGACGAATCGCCTGATCACCGCGGGGGTGATCAGCGGCTGGTCGCCGAGCGTGACGATCACCCTTTCGGCTCCCGGCAGCTCCTGCAGACCGCGGCGCAGCGAGGCCGACTGGCCACTGCTCCAGTCCTGGCAGACCAGCGGTTGGGCCCGCCCGAACCGCACGGCAGCCAGGACCTGATCGGCCTGAGCGCCGAGGACGACGACGATCCGCTCGAGTTCTGAGACGGCGCACTGGGCGTCCACCGCGTATTCCAGCAACGGTCTGCCGCCCAGGTCGGCCACGAGCTTTGACTCGGCACCGAAGCGGCTCCCTTCGCCGGCGGCCAGCACAAGACCCGCGATCAAGCCGGCACCTGATGGATGCGACCCCGGGCGTCGGACAGGTGACCACCGTCCCGGCCGTGGCGTGCCGCCACCACCTCGGCCAGGATCGACAGCGCCGTCTCTTCGCGGTTGACCGCGCCCAGGTCTAGCCCCAGCGGTGCGGCCAGCCGCTCGAAGGCCTCCTCGGGGAGGCCGGCGGCGAGCAGTCGCTCGCGCCGCGCCTGCTGGGCCCGGCGCGAACCCATCGCGCCGACGAACCGCGCCGGCGAGGTGAGCGCGATGGTTAGCGCGGCGTCGTCGAGCTTGGGGTCGTGGGTGAGCACGGCGATCGAGGTGGCCGGATCGATCCCGCCCAGCCGCGCGAACGCCTCCTCCGGCCAGGCCACGATCACCTGCTCGGCGTCGGGGAAGCGCTCGGGGGTGGCAAAGCGCGCCCGCGGGTCGACGACGAACGTGCGCCACCCGGAAGCCCGCGCCAGCGTACACACCGACGATGCGATGTCGACGGCGCCGAACACGATCAGCCGGGGCGGGGGCGCCACCACGTCGATGAACATCGCCCCGCGGCGCTCTGAGCGCTCGGCCCACAGCAACTCGGCGGCGATGCGCGCGCCCTCGTCGTCGAGCTCGGGCGCGCCCAGTGATCCCGACCGCGCGCCGTCGGCCTCGACCAGCAGCTTGGCGCCGGCGCCGGCCCCCTCCAGCAGCGTGACCTCGGCGGCGCGCCCGCCCGAGCGGGCGATCTCCTCCAGGCGGCCGGGCTCGTAGGCCTGCACCCACACATCGATCTCCCCCCCGCAGGGCAGCCCGACGTCCCAGGCGTCGGAATCGGGGATCCCGAAGTGCTGCAGCCGCGGCGGGGCTCCGTTCAGGATCCCATCGGCGATCTCGACCACGGCGCCCTCGACACAACCGCCAGACACCGAGCCGGCCACCTCGCCGCCGGCGCTGATCGCCATCTTCGCCCCTGGCGGACGGGGCGCCGAGCGCTGCACGCCGATGACCGTCGCCAGGGCAACGCGGTCGCCGCGCTGGGTCCATCGCTCGAGCTCGGCCAGAACCTCGTTCACAACTCCTCCAATGTACGCACGAATTCCTCCAGCGAGGCGAGCGAGTTGCCGGCCAGCAGCTGGTCGGTATGGGGCACGGCGGCGCGCATCCCGCGCGTCAGCGGCTCGTAGTCGGGATGGGCGGCGAGCGGATTGAGCCACACCAGCCGATGGGCGCTGCGACGCAGCCGCGCCATCTCCGCCCCCAGCAGCTCGGGCTCCCCGCGGTCCCAGCCGTCGGACAGGATCACCACGACCGCGCCGCGCCCCAGCCGGCGGCCGTGGATCCGGTTGAGCTCCGCCAGGGCGGCTCCGATCCGTGTTCCACCCGAGAAGTCGCTCACGCTCGCAGCAGCTCGGTCGAGCGCGCGGTCGTGATCGCGCCCCGCGAGCTCGTGCGTTATCCGCGTCAGCCGGGTCCCGAAGGCGAACGCCTCGACCCGCTGCCGAGCCGTGACCGCCGCGTGCATGTACTGGAGGAGCATCCGGGCGTAGGGCGTCATCGACCCCGAGACATCACAGACGAGCACGAGCGGCCGCGGGCGCGTGCTCGGCGCCCGCCAGTACCGGTGCACGGGCTCGCCTCCCGTGCGCAGCGACGCGCGCACCCTGCGGCGGAGGTCCGGCTCGTGTCCCGCGCCGGCGCGCGGGGACGGTTCGCCGCGAGCGCCGCGTCGGGTCCGCGCCGGGCCAGCTCGGCGATGAGCTCGCGCGCGAGGATCATCTCGGCCTCCGTGTAGTCGGCGAAATCCTTCGTGCTCAGAAGCTCGACCGTCGCTCCACGCCGCCGGCACCACCATCGTGTCCGCTTCGACCGGGCGCGGCATCGCGTCGGGAACGGCGACGCGCGGGAGCACGGTGGCCGCGATCGACCCGAGTTCATCGAGCGGCGAGGCGTCGCGCCCGTCGCGCCGTCCGTCGCCGAACACGGCGGCGAACGCCCGTCGAAGCGTTCGCAGATCGCCGTGCCCTGAGCAGAGCACCGCCCGCAGCGCCAGGCGGGCGTCCTCGCGCGAGGCGCAGTCGACGGCGGCCAGCGCACGGTGAGCGGTGAGCAGTTCGCCGACCCCGACTCGCGAGCCCTGGGCCCGCATCGCCGCGGTCAGCGCGCTGAGCCGGCCGATCAACCGCCTCAGACACCGTCGAGCACCTTTCGCTCCCGCACGCGAACGACGTCCTCGTGGACCTTCAGCGCCACCCCGAGGGTCTCGTCGAGATCGGCTCCTCGCCCAGCGCCAGCAGCGCCTGCGCCCACACGATCGTCTCGCCCACCCCGGGCAGCTTGTAGAGATCCTGCTGCTCGCGCAGCCGCGCGACGGCGTCGACGACCCGCGCGGCGACCGCCTCCGGGACCCCGGGGATTCGCGCCTGGACGATCGCCCGCTCGCGCTGCGGATCGGGGTAGTCGATCCAGTGGTAGAGGCACCGGCGTTTGAGCGCATCGTGCAGCTCGCGCGTGCGGTTCGATGTCAGCAGCACCGTCGGTCGACCCTGGGCGCTGATCGTCCCGAGCTCGGGGATCGTCACGGCGAAGTCAGACAGGAACTCGAGCAGGAAGGCCTCGAACTCGTCGTCGGCACGGTCGATCTCATCGATCAGCAGGACGATCTGCTCGTCGGCGCCCGCCTCGATCGCGTCCAGCAACGGCCGTCGCAACAGGAACCGCCGCGAGAACAGCTCGCCCTCGTCGATGCCGGTCTCAGCCGCCCGCAGGGCGAGCAGCTGCCGCGCGTAGTCCCAGTCGTAGACGGCGTGGTGGAGGTCGATGCCCTCGTGGCACTGCAGCCGGATCAAGCGCGCGCCCAGCGCGGCCGCCAGGGCGCGGGCCACCTCGGTCTTGCCCACACCGGCCTCGCCCTCGAGCAGCAGCGGCTGCTCCAGGACCACGGCCAGATGCACCGCCAGCGCCAGCGCACGGTCGGCCAGGTAGCCCTGGGCGGCGAGCGCGGCGCTCGCCGCCTCAACGGACTCGATACGGGTCAGGGCCGCGACCTCACGTCAGCCCGGCGGCCTCGCTCAGTGCGCGCCGACAGAGCACCCGCGCCAGGTGGCGCTTGTAGTCGGCGGTGGCGTTCAGGTCGGCCGGGGGATTGGTCCCCTCGGCTGCCTGCGCGGCCGCCCGCTCGATCGTCTCCGGCGTCAGCGGCTGACCCCGCAGCGCCTCCTCGGCGGCGTGTGCGCGCAGCGGCACGCTGCCCATGTGGGTCAGCCCGACGCGCACGTCCTCGCACGTGTCGCCCGACCGCTTGACCACCGCCGACACGCCGACCATCGCCCAGTCCTCGCTGCGCCGGTTGAACTTCTGGTAGCCGAAGCTCCACCCGTCGAGCGCGGGGATGCTGCACCTCGGTGATCACCTCGTCCGGTTCGAGCGCCGTCTCGAGATAGTCGTGGAACAGGTCCTCGGCGGCGATCGTCCGCTGACCCCCGGGGCCGGCGGCGGTGACGTTGCCCTGGCAGACCAGGAGCACCGCGGGCAGATCGGACGCTGGGTCGGCGTGAGCGATCGAGCCGCCGATCGTGCCGCGGTTGCGGACCTGCGGGTCGGCGATCGTTCCCGCCGCGCGCGCGATGACGCCGAGCTCCGGCTTGCGCTCGAGCACGCCGTGGGGAGTCATCGCGCCGATCCGCCAGCTGCCGTTCTCTCGCTGGACTCCGTGGAGCCCCGGGATCCGGCGCAGGTCGACCAGCAGCGACGGGGCGGCCAACCGGAGCTTCATCAGCGGGATCAGCGAGTGGCCGCCGGCCAGCGCCTTTGCCTCGTCGCCACCGTCGGCCAGCATGCGGACCGCCTCGTCGAGCGTGTCAGGTGCCGCGTAGTCGAACTCGGCCGGAATCATGCTGACGCACCTCCTTTGGCTTCCTCGATCGCTTTCCACACTTTCATGGGCGTCAGAGGCATATCGACCCACTTGACCCCGAACGGCGAGAGCGCGTCGAGGACGGCCGCGGTGACGGCCGGCGTAGCCGCGATCGTGCCGGCCTCGCCGATGCCCTTGACCCCCAGCGAGTTGACCGGCGACCGGGTCTCGGTGCGGTCGGTCTCGAAGCTCGGCAGCTCGGCCGCCGTCGGCATCGCGTAGTCGACGAACGTGCCGGTGATCAGCTGGCCGTGCTCGTCGTAGACCACCTGCTCGTACAGTGCCTGCCCGATTGCGTGCACGATGCCGCCGTGGATCTGCCCGTCGATCAGCATCGGGTTGATGGCCGGCCCGCAATCGTCAACCGCGACGTAGCGGACCACCTTGACCTTCCCCGTCTCCGCGTCGACGTCGACCACGCACGCGTGGGCGCCGAACGGGAAGACGAAGTTCTCGGGATCGTAGATCGAGGTTTCCTCGAGCCCGAGCTCGATGTCCGTGGGTAGTTCCTGAGGCGGGACATGGGCCGCACCGGCGATCTCGGCCATCGTCTTGAACTTATCCGGCGATCCGCGCACCTGGTACTTGCCGTCGGCCAGCTCGATGTCACCGGGGTCCGCCTCGAGCAACGCCGCGCAGATCCGCTTGGCCTTGTCCTGCACCTTCTCGGCCGCCCGGGCCACCGCCTCGCCGCCGACGGCGAGCGAGCGTGAACCGTAGGTGTCCCACCCCCACGGCCCCTGGTCGGTATCGCCGTGGATCACCTCGATCCGCTGGGGGTCTATCCCGAGTCGGTCGGCCGCAATCTGGGCGAAGTGGTGTCGTGACCCTGACCGTGGGGCGAGGTCCCGGTGAACACCGTCGCCGACCCCGTCGGGTGGACGCGCACCAGCGCGGACTCCCAGAACGCGGCCTGAAGCCCAACGCCCTGGGGACCCACGGCACGCGACGGCGCCAGCCCGCATACCTCGACCCAGGTCGAGAAGCCGACGCCCCTGTACACGCCCTGCTCGCGCAGCTCGGCCTGCTCGCGCCGGAACGCGTCGAGATCGAACATCTCGAGCAGGCGGTCCAGTGTGCCGTCGTAGTCGCCCGAGTCGTAGGTGATGCCGAGCGCAGTCGTGAATGGAAACTCGTCCTTACCGATGAAGTTCTTGCGCCGCAGCTCGAGCGGATCCATGCCGAGCTCCGCCGCCAGCTTGTCCATCGTCAGCTCGATCCAGTAGGTGGCCTCGGGCCGGCCCGCGCCGCGGATCGCATCGGTGCAGAACTTGTTCGTGAACACCCCGTCGATCGTGACGTCGATCGCGGGGATCTTGTAACACCCGCCCATGACCGGAAAACCGAGCGTGGGAATGAACGGCGTCAGCAGCAGCTGGTAGGCCCCGAGATCGGCCACGATCCGCGCCCGGCAGGCGGTGAGCGTTCCATCCCGCTTGGCCCCCAGCGTTATGTAGTTGATCTGGTCGCGTCCGTGGTGCGTCGTGGTCGACAGGTTCTCCGAGCGCGTCTCGATCCACTTGACGGGCGCGACCCAGCCGCTTGGCCACCACGAGGATCAGGACCTCCTCGGGATACACCTGGAGCTTGGCGCCGAACCCGCCGCCGACGTCGGGGGCGACGATCCGCAGCCGGTCCTCGGGCACGCCGGTGAGCAGCGAAAGCACGAAACGAGCGATATGCGGGATCTGCGTGGCGCTGTACATGCGTGATGTTCTCGCCGTGAGGGTCGGCGAGCACGCCGCGCGTCTCGATCGGCGCTCCCGGCGGTGCGATGGTTGACCAGCCGTTGCTCGACCACGACGTCGGCCTCGGCCAAGTCCGGCCTCGATATCCCCGCCCGCCACCGTCCACTGATGGGTGTGGTTGGTGCCGAACTGCTCCCACACCAGCGGCGAACCATCCTCGAGCGCCTTCTCGGGGTCGACCACGACCGGTAGCGGCTCGTACTCGACCACCACCTCTTCGGCGGCGTCGACAACGAATAGCGATCGGTGCCGATCACCACGGCGACCGCCTCGCCGACATGCTTGACCTCACCGCGCGAGAGCGGCCAGTACTCGGGCGTCTTGATTTCGACGCCCGGGGGCGCTCCACACCATCGCCATCGGCCCGGCGAAGTCGCCGGCCAGGTCGTCGTGGGTGTATACCGCGACGACATCGTCGCGCTGCGCGGCCGCCGACGTGTCGATCGAGGTGATCTTGGCGTGCGCCTCGGGCGAGCGGACGATCGCCGCGTACAACATTCCGGGCACCGAGATGTCGTCGAGGTAGCGGCCGCGGCCAGTGATCATCCGCGGGTCTTCCTTGCGCCGCATCGCGCGGCCGACGTGCTTCTCCCCGCCACTGGCGCCGTTGCCGGCTGTCGGTGCCTCGACGCTCATGCCGTCACCTCCGACTGTTCGACCGACGGGCCCTTGCTCTTGGCCGCGTCGAGCACCG
The DNA here is from genome assembly GCA_963737535.1 of uncultured Solirubrobacterales bacterium. Taxonomy (GTDB): domain Bacteria; phylum Actinomycetota; class Thermoleophilia; order Solirubrobacterales; family Solirubrobacteraceae; genus Palsa-465. The sequence continues at coordinate 59,551 of CAVTTU010000005.1, read as the reverse complement.
CCTTGACGATGTTGTGATAGCCCGTGCAGCGGCACAGGTTGCCCTCGAGCGCCTGCCGCACCTCGGCCTCGGTGGGATTCGGGTTCTCCGCCAGCAGAGCCGAGGAAGCCATGATCATGCCCGGCGTGCAGAAGCCGCACTGCAGGCCGTGGTCGTTCCAGAACGCCTCCTGGACCGGATGCAGCTGTCCATCGCTACCCAGCCCCTCGATCGTCGTCACCTCGGCGCCGTCGGCCTGAACGGCCAGTACGCAGCATGACTTGACGGCGCGACCGTCGAGGTGGACCGTGCATGCGCCGCAGTTCGACGTGTCGCATCCGATGTGCGTGCCGGTGAGACCGAGGCCCTCCCGGAGCGCGTGCACCAGCAACAGACGAGGCTCCACCTCGAGCGTGCGCTCCACGCCGTTGACGTTGAGGCGAACAGTGACCGTGCTGCTCATTCTCTCCTCCTGGTTGGCAGGACGGAATGACCTTACTCCTACCCGGGTCTGCGGTGGAACAGACGTTGCGTCAGAACGTGGTGGTGAGGCTTTGGCCGACCGCGGGCTGCTCAGCCGACGGCTTGCTGGCCAGCACCTGGTAGACCGACGCCCATCCGGTGACGAAGCCGAGGCGCGCGGCGCGCAGGTACAGGCGCCAGACCCGCGCCCGCTCGATCCCGGCGATCCGGATCGCCTCCCCGTAGCGGGCGTCGAAGCGCTCGATCCAGTGGCGCAGCGTCTCCGCGTAGTCGTCTGGCAGGCCCTCGACGTGGCGCGTCACCAGCTCGGTGCGTTCGAGCGCGAGCTGGATTCGCGACAGCGGCAACGGCACGCCGTCGGGGAACACGAAGCGCTCCGAGAACGGGCCCTCGTCGGCGGTGTCGAAATCCTTGAGCTTGGCGATCCCGTGGTTGAGCAGTCGCCCCCCGGGGTTGAGCAGGTTGGCCAGCCGCTGGGCATAGAGATCGATGCGCTCCTCGCCCACGTGCTCGACCATGCCGATGCTGGCGATGGCGTCGAACGGGCCGTCGCTCAGCTCGCGGTAGTCAGCGACCCGGAACTCAACCCTGTCCTGTAGACCAGCTTCGGCCGCCCGCCGGCGGGCGAGCTCGACCTGGGGCTCGGACAGGGTGACCCCGAGGACCTCGACGCCGTACCGCTGGGCGGCGTGGATGGCAAAGCTCCCCCAGCCGCAACCGACGTCGAGCACGCGGTCGCCGCGCGGTCAGACCCAGCTTGCGACAGACGAGATCGAGCTTGGCCTCCTGCGCCTCCTCGAGCGTTTCGGCGCCACGCGAGAACAGGGCGCAGCTGTAGGTCATCGAGTCATCGAGGAACAGCGCGAAGAACTCGTTGCCGCGTCGTAGTGGTGGCGCACCGCGCGTCGGTCGCGGGCCAGCGTGTGCCGCTCGCCCCGCAGGCGCAGCTCGATCGACGGGGCGCGCGGCGGGGCGACGATCCCGCACGCTCGGACCAGGGCCACGCCGAGCGAGGCCTGCTGGCGGAGCGACAGCCGGGGCGGCTCGAACGTGTCGACGATCTGAAGCGCGCCCTCGAGGTCGTCGACCTCGATCAGCCCAGCGGTGTAGGCCCGCCCCATCCCGAGCTCGCCGGGTGCACGGAGTACGTGCGCGACCGCCTGCGGCGAGCGAAAGGTGAACGTCGGCGCGCCGGGCTCGGTCGCCTCGACGCTGGTGCCGTCCCAGAACGCGACCGCGAACGGCCGCTGCGGGAAGGCCTGGCGGAGCTGCCGCCGGAGCGCCTCGGTACGACCCAGCCGACCTACGCGCGTGCCGGCGCGGTGCGCGCCAAGCGCGCCGGGTCTACGCGAACGACGTCCCAGGCCAGGCCCGATCATCTCCAGCACGCGGATTATTCCTGCCGACGGGTCGATCTGCCAGCGACGCAGACCGTGTCGGTAGGAGGTCGGAAACGCGTGGTGGTTGTTGTGCCAGGCCTCGCCCCAGGTCGGGATGGCCAACCAGGCGAGGTTGCGCGACTCATCCTTGGTCTCCCAGTCGCGCTTGCCGAAGAAGTGGCACAGCGAGTTGATGCTGAATGTGGCGTGATGCACGAGGAAGATCCGCGCCGCGCCGCCCCACAGCAGCGCCGCCAGCCCGCCGCTGACCGTGCCGGTCAAGGCCACCCCGAGCCCGAACGCGGCCGCCAGCCCGACGAGCACCCACAGCACGAACGTCCGATCGACGAAGCGGATCAGTGGGTCGGCGAGAAGGTCCTTCGCGTACCGGGACTCGTCCGCCACCTCCATATCGCTGAACACCCAGCCGATGTGCGCATGCGCGAGTCCGCTCAGCGCCCCGCGCCAGCCGGATCCATGACCCACATGCGGGCTGTGAGGATCCCCGTCGATGTCGGAGAACTGATGATGCTTGCGATGCGTCGCCACCCAGTCGATCACCGGACCCTCGGCCGCCGCCGAGCCGAGCGCAGCGAACCCGAAGCGAAGCCAGCGATGGCACTTGAAGCTGCGGTGGGTGAGCAGGCGGTGAAAGCCGACGGTAACGCCCGGTCCCGATCGTCACGTAACAGAGGGCGAGGATGAGGATGTCCTGCCACACGAGCAGATGGCCCGTCCAGCCGAACCACATTCCCACCGCCAGCATGATCGGCGGCGCCGCCGTGACCACGGCGCTGGCCAGCCGGTCGACGAGCGGCATCGAAACCGGGCGGACCGTGTCTGGCGCAGGGCTGGAGGCTGGCGCGAGCTCCGGCGGAGCGGAGACGAGCTCCGGCGGGGCGCCGTCAACGACGGGTATGGACTCGGGCCGCGCGGTATCCGCGGCCGGAGCGGGCGATAGTGATGTCATTTAGCCTCTCGAGGTCGAACCGGTCCCGCCGCCAGGTGTTTGCCGCGCCCCCTCGCGCCTAACCCGGTCTCGCCGAACGCAAACTGCTGTTGGTAAAGCAGCCGCGTCGCCGCGGCGACTCCGATCCTACCGCTTTGTCCAGTCAATCCGGCTGCTGCGCAAGGGAATTTGCCCGGGCCGGCGGCTTTCGTCGATTCCGCACGCGCTTGACGAGCGGGCTCCCGCCGGTGGCCAGCCACGAGCCCGCGAGGATCAGCACCAGCCCCGCCACCGACCCGGCTCCCGGTCGCTCGCTCAGGAGCGTCACGCCGAGCGCCAGCGCGACCACCGGGTTTACATACGTGATCACTGTGGCCCGGCTCGTCCCCGCCTCGTGGATAAGGATGCTGAAGACCACGAACGCCGCCGCGGTGCAGGCCAGACCGAGCACGACGACGGCTCCGATCGCCTTGGCCGTCGGCACCGACTGCGGTACATCGACGGCCGCGAACGGCGCCAGCACGACCGCGGCGATGGCCAGACACGCGCCCATCGTCGCGCGGGGGTCGAGCCCCGCCATCCGGTGCTTGATCACCATCGGGCCGATCGCGTAGCCGACCGCGGCGAGCAGGATGGCCGCCGTTCCCAGCAGCTCGTCGGTGCGGCCGGCGACGTCGATTCCGACCAGCGCGACGACGCCGGCGAAACCGACGGCGAGCCCCAGCGCCCGGCTCCGTGTCGGGCGCTCGGAGTGGTCGAAGCGCAGCGCCAGGACAGCGCCGATCAGCGGCACAGAGGCGATCACGATCGCGGTCGTCGAGGACGCCACGTGCTCCTCGCCGGTGGCGATCATCGGGAACGGGATGGATATCTCGACGATCGCGTACACGATCAGCCACCGCCACCGTCCCCGCAGCGAACCGAGCGTGCCGCTCCGCCACGCCAGCATGAGCAGGACGACCGCGGCCATGGCGACCCGGGCCCAGGCCAGCGACGGCGGCGTGAACCCGCCCTCAAGCGCGAGCTTGATGAACAGGTACGGAATGCCCCAGAGAACGGACGCGGCGGCGAACGCCAACCAGGCGCGGCGGGTCATGGGGCTGAGTCTTGCATGTCGGGTCCGGCGGCTTCCCTGGTCGCCGGCGGCGCATGACGAAATCGCGATCCGGCCTCGGAAAATCCCATCGCGCCGAATGAGTCCAACGATGTCGGAGATTATCTAGGAGATCGTTGGACTCAACGCGGTTGCCTGGAACCTGACCCGAACAGCCGGAGCTCCGACCGGCCCTCACCCTCCGTGCCTGCGCGCCCATCCCCGCTGCTTGCGCCGTGCGTCGGCGAAGACCAGCGGGAGCAGCCGTGCGCCCACGCCCGGGAACATCGCGAACAGCCGCACGAACCCGCCGCGCCACCGGGGGATGCTCAGCACCGGCCGCGGGCGGTCGAGCAGCGCGATGGCGCGCCGCGCGACATCGGCGGGCTCGAGCATCACGCCCGACCAGGACAGCGCTGCCTCGGGATCGTGCACCTTGTCGTAGAGCATCGGGGTCCAGATCCCGTCGGGGCACACGGCGCTCACGTGGATCTCGCGCACGCCGTCGCGGCGCAGGTCGAGGTAGACGCCAACCGAGAAGGCCAGCGCGGCGTGCTTGGTCGCGGCGTACAGGGTCTCGCCGGGCGCCGCGACCAGGCCGGCCAGCGAGACAATGTTGATGATGTGGCCGGAGCCGGCGGCCCGCATCACATCGAGGGCGGCGAGCGTTCCGTTGATCGTGCCGTGGGCGTTGACGTCAAAGGCGAGACGGCGCTGATGCTCGTCGTTGTCCCAGCCATGGCCGGTCGGCAGGATGCCGGCGCAGTTGATCCAAACCCGCAGCGAACCGGCCCGCTCGATCGTGCTCCTCGCGATCCCCTCGCAGGCCACCGGATCAGCCACGTCGAGCAGCGAGGAGAACGCGGGCGCTCCGAGCCGCCGGGCCGCCTCCTGGGCCGCGCTGTCGTCGACGTCGGTGATGTGAACCGTGTAACCCCGATCCGCGAGTGTCCTGGCGAGCTCGAAGCCGAGCCCACGTCCGGCCCCGGTGACGACGGCACCGCCAAGCGCTGCTCGGGAATCCACCGGCGAAATCCTAGTTAGCGCCCGCAACTAGAATCGCGCCGATGCCTCGCTGGGGCCCGCGGTTCGCGTCCGCCATCGATTCCGGGTCCGCCGCCGCCATCGACCAGCGGTCGGCGTCCTCTACCGACTCCTCGTCCGCCACCGACTCCGCGTCGAGCGGCACCCGAGCCGCCACCGCGGCCGCCGTGGCGGTGATCGTGCTCGGCTGCCTGGTCATCGCGCATGCCGCGCGCGGATTGACCTTCAGCGGCGACGACTGGGGGTTCATGACCGACCGTCGCGGTTTCAGCGCCGGTGTCTTCCTGCGTCCGCACAACGAGCACCTGTCGGCGCTGCCGATCGCCGCCTACAAGCTGCTGCTCGCCGTGTTCGGGGCCACCAGCTACGTCCCGTTCATGGCCCTGCTGCTGGTCACGCACGGCATCGTGTGTCTGCTCGTGTACCTGATCGCCCGTCGGTACGTGGGGCCGTGGGTGGCGTTGGCTCCGACGGCCATCCTCGCTGTCCTCGGGCCCGCGTGGCAGGACCTTCTATGGGCCTTCCAGGTCGGCTATCTCGGTTCGGTGGCGTCCGGGCTGGGGATGGTCCTTTGCCTCGAGCGGCGCGACCGGGGCGGCGATCGGGGCGCCGCGGCGCTGCTCTGCGTGTCGCTGCTGTGCTCGAGCATCGGGCTGGCGATGGTCGTCCTCGGCCTCCTGCTCGTGGTGCTGCAAGCGCCGCGGACGTGGCGGCGGCTCTGGGCGATCGGCGTGCCGGTCGTCCTGTACCTGATCTGGTACGCGGTCTACGGCGTCTCGACGATCCAGACGCACAACATCGTCCACATCCCCAAGTACGTCGCCCAGGCGCTTTTCGCCGCCGTGTCCTCGGTCACCGGCCTGGCTCAGACGCCCGCGCACGTCTCCCCGTTTCTCGTCTCGACGGCGATCGGGCGCTACGTGGCGCTCGTCGTGATCGTGCTCGCGGCCTGGCAGCTGGCTCGGGGCGGCCGCTTTCCGCCGCTGTTCTGGGCGTCGAGTGGCGCTGCCCTCGCTCTGTGGGTGGCGGAGTGTCTCGAGTACACGATGCCCGCGCGCTCGGCCCAGCAGAGCCGCTACCAATACACGGCGGCCGCGCTGCTGCTCCTGGCCGCGGTTGCCGCCGTCGCCGGCCACCGGATTCGTCCCGCCGGCGCGGTCGTGCTGGCGCTCGTCGTGGCGGCGATCTGTGCATCCAATATCTCGATGCTCAACCAGCGTTCGAAGCTCTGGACCGAGAACAGCTCCTACGTGTATTCGGAGACAGGGGCCGTGGAGATCGCGCGCGATGTGGTGTCGCCCACCTTCAGCCCCGAGAACGGGTTCACGATTCCCATCATCGGCAATCACAACCTGCCGATCGAGGCCGGCTCGTACCTGTCCGCCGTCGACGCCTTCGGTTCCGCGGCCGATAGTCCGAGCGGCATCGAGCGCCGACCCGAGAACATCCGCGAGGCAACCGACTACATCCTCGCCGGAGCCGAACAGCTGAAGCTCGTCAACGGGTCCCGCTTCGACCGACATGGCCCCGGCTGCCGCTCGGCCGCGGATGGGTCGGCCCTGGGTGGCTTCACGATAGGCCCGGGCGACCTGCAGATCCAGGTCGCACCCGGGACTGCGGCACAACTGCAGTTGCGGCGGTTCGCCTCGAACTATCGGTTCGTGTCCTACGGCAACGTCCCACCGGCGTTCCACCTGCCCCGTCTGGACAGTGGCCGGCCGTTGATCATCCACATCCCGCGAGATCGCGCCGGCACTCCCTGGCATGGGCGAGTCGTCGGTGGCCGCGACGTGGTCGTGTGCACGACAGGCACCTGAGCTAGAAGTCGCGGCGCCCGGCCAGACGCTCGGATGCCCCGGGGCGAGTCAGCTCGTACAGGGCGATCCGCTGTGGGCCCTGGTTGACGAGCTCGAGCGCGGGTCCATGGGGAATCTCAAAGCGCTCCAGCACCCGCACCCCCCGCCCATCGAGTTCGGCGGCCGCCTGCTCCAGGTCGGCGACTCGGTAAACCAGCACGGGCTTCTCGCCGTCCAGGTGCTGGGCGAGCAGGAGATCGGGCGGCCCCGGGTCGAGCCGCACCATTGCCACGCGTGTCCCGAACGCCTCGATTGCGAACACGAGCTCACCGCCCAGGCCGGCTGTGAAATGGTCGATGTCGGCAGCCACGTCGCGGCTGGGCAGGTAGAGAAAATCGAGACGGTCGAACACGCCCTCAAGCCTAAGGGGCGTGCACCCGCGCAACCGCAGCCGGCGATGCCCGGATCGTCGACCGCGGAGCGTCAGCTAGATCGGCGCCTTGAACGCGAACGCGTTGCCGTTAGCGTCGAAGACGACGAAGGCCAGCTTGAGCTGCTTGGGCGGGTGCTGCCGCAGCCGCTTGGACTCGTGAAGCGCGGAGGGTTTGATCCGCACCGACACGCTGGCCGTCGCCTTGATGAGCGTCACGTTCAGCCCGTCGCCACCGAGCTTCGCACGGTGCGCGCCGCTGACCGACACGCCTTTGCTGACCCCGCCGCCGACGAACGTCAAGCCGGACGGCAACGCGACCGTGAGCTGCTTGAGCTTGGGCGAGTTCGTCGCACGCGTCAGGGTGAAGCCGAGCGTGGGCTTGCCCTTGAGCAGCCCGGAGACCTTGCCGCCGGAGATGTGCGGCTTGCCGGGACAACCACGCAGCGTGATCGGGCGGCTGATGTTCACGACCTTGCCGTTCTGCCCGACGAAACCGCCTTTGAGCGTCCCGCTCGGGGCACGGCAATCGCCGGTCAGCAGCGCCTTCGGGCCCCCGAACAGAGCAACGGTCAGGCTGCTCACGGGCACATCGGGCACGTGTGTGAACGAGACCAACCCCAACGCGGGGTTGACACTTCCGGTCAGCGTCAGAGTGGCCGGTGGCGGGAACCTGATCATTAGGTGCAAATTCGTCGGTGAGCCGGTGAGGAACACCTTGCCCTTGAGCGGCTGGGCCAGCAACGCCGACGCCGTCGTGGCCGCCCCGACCGGAACACTCTTGTTCAGAAGGGAGAGTGCACTGAAGTTGGAGGCCGTGGTCGGAAACGGCAGTCGCAACCGCGTCACCTTGCTCGCGGCCTGATCGGCGCTCTGCGTCACCACCGTGGTGGCGGCCACCCCGTCGTCGCGCGCGTCCCTGACCAGCGACCCGCTCATTTTGGGCGCGTAGGGAAGCGACGCGCAGCCCTTGGGAGCGAAGTCCGGAGACGCCTTGGTCGTCACGGTCCGCTTCGTGTAGACGATGGTCAGTGTCGAATGTCCGGGCGAGCAATTGGTCGGCATGCGGGTGAACGGCTTGCCGTTCAGCGTGCCGTCTACGGTGACACTCATGCCGGTGAGGAACTGCGCCTCCCCACCGAGGCTCGACAGATCGAAGCTCAGAGCGGTCTGCACACCCGCCGGCGTCTGGACCAGCGCTGCTCCGGCATGGGTGACCGGGGTGCCGGGAAGATCGGTCACGATGTCGATCCCCACGAGATCGTCGCTGCTGGGTGGCTTGACCAGATAGGCATTGAACGGGACCGGCAGGCCAAGGATCGTGGCCGAGCCGCCGCCGATCTGGCAGGCGGAGGTGTGGTGGGGGGCTCCGGTGATACATGACGGGTCGGCAGTGGTGCTGGCCAGGACGCCGGGGGCGAAGACGATCTTCACCTTTGAAGGGGTCCCCGCCGAGGTATCGAGCGACGTGGTCGTGGTGTAGCTCGGGTCGCCACCGGCGGGGAATCCCGTGGGCGAGGTGACCGCCAGGGACTGCGCCGCCGACGCGAGAGCGGGCGTCGACAGTGCCAGCGCGGCGGCCAGGGGGACCACTCTGAAAAACAGTTGTCTCATAGCGCCGCAAAACGGTACAGGCTCATAGATCGCGGGGCGCCGGTTGAAAATCGCCACCCAGCTACCGTCCTTGAGATGCCCGGAATGGACGCTGAAACCAGACCGGTGATCTACTCGATGGGGGTCTCGCTCGATGGATTCATCGCCGGGCCCGGCGGTGAGATCAATTGGTCTGCGCCCGACGAGGAGCTCCATCGGTTCCATAACGAACAGACGCGCGAGCTGGGCGTGCACCTGTGCGGGCGGCGACTGTATGAGGCCATGGTGCCCTGGGAGACGAGCCCGGGGATGGGCACGACCGTCGCGAGTCCGGAACTCTGAATCTTCTCGAGCACGCGACCCGAGTCGAGGGCAACGCCAGGCTGGCCCGACGCGATGTCGCCACCGAGCTCGCCGACCTGCGCGACGCTGCGGGCGGCGCCATCGCCGTCGGTGGCGCTGAGCTCGCAGCCACGCTGGTAGGCCTGAACCTGATCGACGAGTATCGCCTGTTCGTCAGTCCGATCGTGCTCGGCGGCGGCACCCGCTGCTTGCCCGCCGGGGGCGCGCGGATCGATCTGGAGTTGATCGAAACTCGGACGTTCGGATCTCGCGTCGTCTATCTGCGCTATCGGCGAGCGTGAACGGCCGGCGGGGTGGAATCAAGTCGGACCTGCGGATTCCACATAGGATCCGGGCCGTATGGAATCGTCTGGGGCCTCCGATCCTTCCAAGCTGACGCTGTGGCAGCGCATGGCGGTCCGCAAGCTGCGCCGCAAGGCGGGCGCAGGCGGGAGACGGCGAGCCGTTGCGTCCCGAGGACTGGGAGGTGGCGTGGAGGCTCCACGAGACGGGGCTCGGGGGTGCCACCGCGCGCCTCTTCCGCGCCCTGCCTCACGGTCCGCGCTGCGCCGTGTGCGCCGCCCCATTCGCCGGACCGGGTCGCCTGATTGTCGGTCCGCTCGGCTACCGGCCCTCGCGCAAGAACCCGACCGTCTGCGCCACGTGCGTCGAGTTCTCTCCTCCCGGCGGAATGAAGATGCACACAGGCGTGCTGTTCGCCGACCTGCGCGGCTTCACGGCCAGATTCGACGGAGCCGACCCCCTGGAGGCCTCGACCGTGCTTCGCCGCTTCTACCGGTGTGCTGAGGACGTCCTCTTTCCGGACGCGGTGATCGACAAGCTGATCGGCGACGAGGTGATGGCGCTGTACCTGCCGGACCTCAAGAAGAAGACATTCGCCGCCGCGGACGTACCGTCTGTGATGCTCGAGCACGCGCGTGAACTGCTCCGCGCCGTCGGTTACGGGTCCGACGATGGGCCGTTCGTCGAGGTGGGCATCGGGCTCGACGTCGGCGAGGCGTTCGTCGGCAACATCGGGCAGCGTGCGCTGTTTGACTTCACTGCGGTCGGCGATGTCGTGAACACCGCATCCCGGCTTCAGGGGCAGGCCGCCGGGGGCGAGATCGTGCTTTCGAGCCGAGTCGCCGCCGACTTGCCCGACGCGCCGGGGACTCGCGTCGAGCTCGAGCTCAAGGGCGTTGCCGAACCGCAGACGGCCTATCGCATTGCCGTCTGAGCTGCCTCATTGACGGAGCGTAAGGGCGAGGTTCGCCGTCGCGTTCGCCGCCAGCGCGCCGACGCTCATCCGGCGGGCCGGGTTGTACAGAGCGCCCGTCCCGTCTGTGAGCAGCAGTTCGGCCTGCGCCACACCTCGGGCGGCCACCGGCCCGGGCAGCGCGAGCTGCTCGGCGAGACGGCCGAGCTCGTCAGCGGCCGCGACGACGCGGGGGCGAACTGGGTCGATGCGCAGGCGCGCGCTCAGCGAGCCGCAGGCCTCGCGGATGATCGTGTCTATCGCCTCCGCCATCGAGCGTCGGTGCGACAGCGCCGTCAGCTGGCGAGCGCGCAGCGCGAGAGCCGGGCTGCCCTCCGGGGGCGTGCCGGCCGCGAGCGTCTCATCAAGCCTGTGCGACTCGAGCCGCACAAGTGCGCGGTCGCGCAGCCGTGGGCGGGGTGCCACGGCGACTCGGTCACCGGCTAGTGGTCCCATGGCGGATGAGCTTGTGTAACTCATTGTGTGCTCCTCTGTTCAAGTCCACGTAAGTCGAGGATGGACTGAGAGCACGCGGCGCACATCGGCAAAACGCTGCCGATGCAGGGCCGGTTGGCCTTACCCGCCGCCCGTGGGGCCTTACGGGGCCTGCGGACTGACGACGGTCTTCTGGAGCTGACGCTCAGGCGCGATCCGGACCACGTTCCATGCCAACCCGAGACGCTCGAGCAGCGTGATCACCAATCCCGAGAGATCGATCTCCCACCACCGGAGCCCGTGGAAGGCGGACCGCGGGAAGGCGTGGTGATTGTGGTGCCAGGATTCGCCGAGCGATGGCAGCGACAGCCGCGCGACGTTGGTCGAGCGGTCCTCGATGTCGAACGGGCACATAATTCGCCTGTGCGAATGGCGCTCGGGACGATATGCGTCTGCCTTGTTCTTGGGGCCTGTGGCGGCGGGGCGTCGTCGCAGTGGAAGGATCTCCAGACCGTTCGCATCACCGTGGCTCAGTCAGGCCTGCCGCCGCCATACGGAAAGCCGAAGACGACATCGTTCACCACGCAGGGTCAGCTCGCGCGTGTCAGCGCTGCGCTCAATGCCCACCACATCACGCAGGCATCGTCGACCTCGACGAGCAACGGCTGTTCGGGTGGCTTCACGATCAAGATCGTCGTCGTGCCCAAGAGTGGGGCGCCGACCAATCTAAATGCCTATCGCTGCGCGAAGCAGACCACGGGAGACGTGAGCGGCGACGTGACCGGATTCCTGTCCTCGGTCGGCGTTCGGCTTCAGTGAGTCGCGGTGCGATTGACGAGCGGCTGGTAGGTCCGGCACGGCTCGCCCCGGTCACATACACCTGCTCCGCGCTGGCGTGCGCGCTGAAGGCCATCGCCGCGCCCGGCGCGAGCGCCATCGCCACCACGCCGATCATCGCCGTCACGCACACGCGCGCGCAGCTTCCGCCCGCCAAGCGTCTCCCGCTCATGGCCGGCACTCAGTCACGTCGCCGACCCGCGTGTCGCGGTTCCCGCGCGCGGGAGCGGTTACTCCCGAGCAGCCAGTTCGGCGAGCTGGCGCATCGACGTGCTGATGACCTCTCGCTGGCTCTCGAGGCGGTGGGCCTCCGACTCCGGGATCTCCACGTCGACGGTGATCCGCGTGCCCTCGGCCGCCGGCTCGAGCCGCCATTCGAAGCGCAGGTCGGAGACCAGACACGACACCGTGACCCGGTGGCCGGTGCGCTCGGTATCGAGCAGCTGAGCCATCGGGAAGTCGGGGTACCCCTCGGGATACATCGTGTACTCGCTCCCACCGGTCACGTCGACAGTGCCGACCCCGGCCCACCAGTCGGGAAACCTGGACGGATCGTAGAGGAGCTTCCAGACCTCCTCGGGCGGCGCGGATGAGGTCGCCGTGTCATGAAACGCTGGCATTGAATCCCCCTCGTGTCATCAGTTCGAGATCGGCACGCGCTCGCTCGAGCTCGCGCTCGGGCTCGACGAGCCCGACCACCGGCCGGCCGAGATCGGCCAGCACGCTGGTGATGCTGTCGGCCCTGATCGTGCGCGCGAGCAGGCGCTCCCAGCCGGCGATCGACTCCTCGAGACGCCGTCGGGCTTCGCCCGGGTCGTCGCGAGCCAAGGCGATGAGTCCCTGGACCCGCGCGAGTCTGGGGACGAGCGCCTCCGGGAAGTCGCTCGGCCTGACCGGCTCGAGCACGGTCTCGCGTAGCTCCTCGGCCGCGATATCGGGCTGACCGGTGCGCGCCAGCGCCTCGGCCAGCGCCAGCCGGGTCATCGGCCGGCTGATCGGCGCGCCGGGCACCAGCGACTCACCGAGCATGGTGACCGCCGTGTCGTAGTCGCCCGCCTCCAGGGCACTGAGGCCGAGGTCATGCCTGGCCATCGCCACCAGCTCGGGCGCTCCCACCTCCTCGGCCAGCGTCCGCTCGGTCTCGGCCGCGCGCCGCGCCTCCCCCAGGCGTCCACGTCCTCTCAGCACGAATGAGCGCGCGGCGAGCAGATGGATCTCGAGGCTCCGCAGTCCCTGGCCGGAGATCGCGGCGACCCCGCGGTCGATGAATTCGAGCGCCCGCTCGTGCTCGCCCGCCGCCGTCGCAGCACTGGCCGCGTTCGCCCAGCACCCGTAGGCGAGATCGGGGCGTCCCGCCTGGGCGATCGCTTCGCCCGCGGCGATCGACGGGGCATATGACTCGACGAACTGGCCGCGCCGCATCAGCGCCAGCGCCCTCGCGTGTCCAGCGTCGTACGTGCGCAGACCGTCGCTGTCGCGGGCCAGCCGGCTGAGCTCGGCCAAGAGCCGCTCGGCCTCCTCGACACTGCCCGCCACCGCCTCCGCCCACGCCCATGCGGCCAGCGCCTCGCTGCGCTCCTCCTCGGCCGGCCGCCCGCCCAGGTCGATGAACTTGAGCGCCGTGCGCGCGCTATCGAGAACGGCGCGGGGAACGCAGATCGGCCCGTGATAGGCGCGCGCACGGCACAACAATGCTCGCGCGCGCTCGAGTGGCTCGGCGTCCTCGAGCAGTGCGGCGGCCCGGTCGAACGCCGCCTCCGCGGGTTCGCGACGCCCCCGCCATGCCTCGAGCTCGCCGAGTTCGAGCCACATCTGCGGTCGATCCGGAGCGATTGTGAGCGCTTCCTCGACGAACGCGACTGCCTGGTCGAGCGCAGCCACGCGGCGGGCCTCCGCAACAGCGCGCAACAGTTGCGGGAGGGCGTGGACGTCATCGCCGGCCAGCCGCAGATGACGCGCGGCTTCGGCGGGTCGGCGGATGCCGCCCGCCTCCTCGGCGGTCAGCAGGGCCATGGCCCAGGCCTGATGCAGATGACGGCGCCGCAGTGCGTCGATCTCCGCGTACACGGCCTCGCGCAGCAGTGCATGCCGGAAGCCGATCGCCGCGTCGCGGCTCTCGAGCAGGCCCGTCTCGAGCGCCTCGGCCCAAGCCTCGTCGGGCGCCTCAAGGCGGAGCGCTCGTGTCAGCACCGGATCCAGAGGGCGTGCCGCGACGGCAGCGATCTCCACCAGCCGGCGGGCGTCCCCGTCCAGCGCGCTGAGCGTGCACCGCACGGATCCGCGCAGGCTGGGGGCGATCTCGTCGCTACCGCGCGCGAGTGTTCGCGCCGTCTCCACAACGAGCAGCGGATTGCCCTCGGCACGTTCGACTACCCGCCGGGCATCGCGCTCGCTCAGGGGCGCCACGGTGCATGCGAGGGCCGTTCCACGGTCCACGGGCAGCGGACCGAGTTCGACCTCGCAACCCAACGCGCCTCGCGCCCGGAGCGCATGCTCGAGTCGATCGGCACCGGCGCTGTGCGGCCGTTCTCGGCGCGTGATCAGCATCAGCACACGCAGCGTGGCGATCCGGCGAGCCGCGTAGGCGACGAGCTCAAGGCTCGAGCTGTCGGCGCTGTGGACGTCGTCGAACAGGAGCAGGAGCGGTGCGCATTCGGACGCCCAGCCGAGCAGCGCGACGACGGCTTCGAACAGGCGCGTGCGCTGGAGGTCGGGAGCGATCGTCGCGCTCGGCGCGCCGACCCGCGCAAAGTGCGCGGGCAGTTGCAGAGACGAGCACGGCCAGGTCCTCCGGCCAGGCGGCATGGGCTGCGGGCGCGGGGAGACGAGGCAGCAGTTCGCGGATCAGCTCGGCCCACAGGCTGAGCGGCGCGGTGCCGCCCAGGTCAAGCGCGGCGCACGACGCGGTCAGCGCGCCGGACGCGCTCGCGCGCGCCCGCAGCTCGGAGGCCAGTCGCGTCTTTCCGATCCCGGCCTCGCCCCGGATCAGGGCGGCCGTGCCCGCGGTTGCTTTGGCGGAATCCCATACGCACTCCAGATCGCGCAGCTCGCGATCCCGTCCGAGGAGCGGCAGCGGTCCGGCCGGAGCGGCGACTTGGACGATGCCGGTCATGGGTGCCGGTTTGGCGGTCAGACGTTCGACCAAGTCACGGGTGCTGCTCGACGGCGCCACGCCCAGCTCGCGCCGCAGGCGCTCAGCCAGCGTGCGGTAGGTTCGTATGGCGGCGGCGCGATCACCCGCCGCCTCCAGACGCACGATCAGTCGCTGGTGGGCCTGCTCGTCGAACGGATCGCGCTCGATCTGGCGCCGCGTCAGGGCAAGCGCCTCCTGGTTGTCACCTCGCTGCTCGGCGTCGTGCGCCAGTTGCTCCAACAGCGCGAGGACTCGCTCGCGGTGGCGCTCGCGAGCGAGGTGCACCCAGTCGTCCTCGAGTCCCTCGAGCAGCTCTCCACGGCACAGCTCCAGCGCGGCTCGAGGATCACTTCCGGCCAGCCGCTCGAACTCGCGCGCATCGACCCACAGCGAACCCTCATCTCGCAGTCCGATGCGTTCCCCGTCGACGACCAGCGAATCCCCCAGCTGCCTGCGCAGCGACCACAGCGCACTGCGCAGACTCGCGCGCGCACTTTGATCGAGCACGTCGGGCCAGAACGTGTTGGCCAGCTCCGACCGCGGCACCGGCCGCCGGGCGAGCGCCAGGTAGCCGAAGAGCGCCCAGGGCCGATGCGACGCCTCCGAGTCAATCACGGTCCCGTCGAGCTCCACTTCGAGCGCCCCAAGCAGGCGTGCGCGCAGCACGGCGTCAAAGCCTACTCCCCCCTGTTTGACGGTCATTTGACGTTGCCGAGACGCCCGGCCGGGAGCCTGATCGCCACATGGCGAAGGACAACAACCCAAAGGAGGTCGCCATGAGCACCACCACCACATTCGACCTCGACCGCTTCGCCCGCGCCGCCGAGGAGCGCGACGCGTCCGCCCAGCTGTCGATGTACGGGCCCGAGGCCACGGTGACGATCGCCGACAAGGTCTCCCAGCCCGGGTCGCCCCGCGTGCTGCGCACACACGAGGAGATCGCCGCCTGGCTGCAGGATATGTATGGCCGCGACATGACCCACACCGTGCAGCACAAGGTCAGGGACGACACCGGGGCCGCGTACACACAGGCGTGCCGCTATCCCGATGGCACTCACGTGCTCTGCGCGACGGTGATCAGGCTGGCCGGCGGGGCGATCTCGGACCAGACCGTCGTCCAGGTGTGGGACGAGGCGTAGGGGCGACCATGAGACACGCGACCGAACACGTGAGCTTCGGGCGTCCCGATGAGACGCGCGAGTTTCCGAACGGGAAGGCCGAGATTCTCGAGATCGGGGGCGCCCAGGTCGGGAGGATGACGTTCGAGCCCGGATGGCGCTGGTCCAACGACGTCAAGCCAATCGCCGGGACGGACAGCTGCGAGGCGCCGCACTTTCAGTACCACGTCAGTGGTCAGCTGGCGATTCATATGGACGATGGAACGGAGCTCGTCGCCGGCCCCGGCGACGTGACCTCGCTGCCGAGCGGCCACGACGCGTGGGTGATCGGAGATGAGCCCGTCGTCGTCGTCGACTGGTACGGCGCGAGCAATTACGCCCACCCACAGGCATCCTGAGGCTCTGAACCGTTCTGCCCCACGCCGGGTCTATCCAGGCGTGAACAGAAACGGAAAGGACTGAAGGGTGCTGAACCTGATACACAAGCGCTCCGAGAGCCCCGCATCGGAGCGGCGGACGGACGGCGCGGAGGTCGCGGGCGCGCAGCGCGCGACCTTCGCCGCCGGGTGTTTCTGGGGCATCGAGGCCTCGTTCCGCGAGATCGAGGGAGTGTTGAGGACCACCGTCGGTTACACGGGCGGATCGGTCGTCGACCCGAGCTACGAGCAGGTCTGCGCCGGCACGACCGGCCACGCCGAGGCGGTAGAGGTCTGGTTTGACCCCGCGATCGTCAGCTATGAGGAGCTGCTGAGCGCCTTCTGGTCGCTCCACGACCCCACCACGCTGAACCGGCAGGGCTGGGATTTCGGCCATCAGTATCGCTCGGCGATCTTCTTCCACGATCCCGATCAGGAGAGGCAGGCGATTGCCTCGCGCGACGAGCGTCAGCAGTCTGTGCGCAGACCGATCGTGACCGAGATCGTTCCCGCGTCGGAGTTCTACGACGCCGAGGAATACCACCAGCGTTACTTCGAGAAGCACGGCGGTGCCGCGTGCGCGACCACGCTCCGCTAAGAAAGGCAAGACATGACAACCGTGATCACACTCACTGAAGCCAACTTTGACCAGGAGGTCCTCGGGTCCGAGGTCCCCGTCATCGTGGACTACTGGGCGCCGTGGTGTGGGCCGTGCCGGCTGCTCGGCCCTGTGATCGAACAGCTTGCCGATGAGCGCGGCTCGACGATCAAGGTCGGCAAGGTCAACGTCGACGAGGAGCCGACGCTGGCCGCCCGCGCGGGCGTGCGCGGCATCCCGTTCGTCGTGCTGTATCGCGACGGACAGCCGGTCGCCCAATCGGTCGGCGCCCAGCCCAAGCAGGCGCTGGAGCAGACCCTCGGGCTCGAC
This sequence comes from uncultured Solirubrobacterales bacterium, assembly GCA_963737535.1. Classification (GTDB taxonomy): domain Bacteria; phylum Actinomycetota; class Thermoleophilia; order Solirubrobacterales; family Solirubrobacteraceae; genus Palsa-465. Next base: position 42,341 of record CAVTTU010000005.1, on the reverse strand, counting down.
GCGCCGGTTGCAGTCGGCGCGTAGCGCGCCAGCCTTCAGCCCTCCTCGAGTTGGAGATACGGCTCGAGGAGGGCTGCGCAGCTGCATGCGCCCACGATGCAGCCGGCTCTTGAACGCCGCCTCGCGAACGCCCACGATCTCGGCTGCCTGTCGCGTCGAGAAGCCCTCGATGTCCCGTAGAACGACGGCGTCACGCCACTCGCCGGCAGTTCCCCCAGGGCGCGATCGAGCGTGCGCTCGAACTCGTGCTCGAGCGTCTGGGCCTCGGGACCGAGATGCGGTGGCTCCGGCAGTGACACAACGGGGTCATCGCGATCTGGATCGGACTCCGCGCGCAGAGGTTCGCGGCGCGAGCGCCGGCGCTGGGCCTCGTTGAAGGCGATCCGGTAGAGCCAGGTGGAGAACTGCGCGCGCCCCTCGAACCGCGGCAGCCCACGCCAGGCGCGCACGAACACCTCCTGGGCCACCTCGTCGGCCTCGCTCGACGCGAGCCCGAAGCGCCTGAGGGCTCCATACACGCGGCCGGCGTGCATCGTCACCAACTCCGCGAAGGCGCCCTCATCGCCCGCGCGGGCCCTCCGAATCAGCTCATGCTCGGTCGTCGCCGCGCCGCTCACCGCGCGGTTATACCGCTCGCCGGCGGGCGACACGCGATCGCGCCGCCCGCCGTTCGGCTTAGCCCTGCTCGTCGAACTCGAGCGAGCAGGAGTTGATGCAGTACCGCTCGCCGGTCTTGCCCGGACCGTCGGGGAACACATGACCGAGGTGTCCACCGCAGGCCGCGCACGTCACCTCGACGCGCCGCATGCCGAAGCTGCGGTCCTCATGCAGGTTGACGTTGGCCCGGTCGGCCGGCTCGGTGAAGCTCGGCCACCCCGTGCCGGAGTCGAACTTGGTCTCCGACGAGAACAGCTCGGCACCGCACCCCGCACAGCGATACGTTCCGTCGCGCTTCTCGTAGACGTAATCGCCGCTGAACGGGCGCTCCGTTCCCTTGCGGCGCAGCACCTTGTACTGCGACCGGGTGAGCTCTTCGCGCCATTCGCGGTCCGACTTCTCGACGCGCTCAGGCGGGGGTCTGATTCTGGGTGTGAGTGTGGTTATCCATGACCCGTTTGACCCGTCGAAGCCTCATAACGGTTCGCTCACGACACCGGAGGTTCGCCCAATCGCCCCCGCACTGCGGTGGCGATCCTGAGCGCGTCGGCGCCGCCGCTCGGCGCCGGTAGGGCGTGCAGTGCATCGAGCATCGCGTGCAGGCCGGCCAGCATTCCGCGGCACTCATCGCATTCGGCGATGTGGCGGTTCATCCGCCCCTGCCCGCTGACACTCAGCTCTCCATCGAGGTAGTCCGACATGTGATCTGGCGCCCACCGGTGATCGAGCCGGACGCGCACCCGGTGCAGGAACGTGCTCATCTGACTTGTGACCCGAGCAAGTTCGCGAACAGGTTCTCACACCGGCTCAACCGCCCGCCGGCGCCCGTGGGCGCGTGCCACACTGGCCCTATGGGCGTGCACGTCCTCGTGTTCATCGGCGTCGCCGCGATCGTCATCGTGGTGCCCGGACCCGACACCGCCGTGGTGACCAAGAACGTTCTCCTCCACGGCCGCCGCACCGCGCTGGGAACGTCGCTCGGGGTCAGCGCAGGGCTGTCGGTATGGACAATCGCGGCCGCCGTGGGGGTGGCGTCGGTCGTGCAGGCCTCGGAGGTTGCCTTCACGGTGCTGAAGCTGGTTGGCGCGCTGTATCTGATCTGGCTGGGCGTCCAGGCGCTCCGAGCGGCCGGTCATGCCGCCAACGCCGACGTCCCCTCGAACGGATCCTCACGACAGGCGATGGGCGCGCTGGGCGGCTTCCGCCAGGGGTTCCTCAGCGACCTGGCCAACCCGAAGATCGGAGTGTTCTTCACCAGCCTCCTGCCCCAGTTCGTCGCCCCCGGTCATTCGGTGCTGCTCCCCTTCCTCGTCCTCGGCGCCGTGTTCGTGCTCATGACCGTGGCGTGGCTCTGCGCGTACTGCCTGATCGCGGCGCGGGCGGCCGAGACGCTGAAACGGCCCCGGGTGCGAGCCGTCCTGGACCGCATCACGGGCGTGGTGCTGATCGCCATCGGCTTGCGCCTGGCGGCCGAACACCGCTAGCGCCGGCACGCTCTACGCGACCTCAAGCGGCTCGAGCAGCCGGTGGGGCTCGCGGAGCGCTTGCGTCACCGCATCGTCGCGGAGCGGCTCGCGGTTCGGACGGCGCGCGGTCACGATGTCGCTGACAGAGGGGACCGTGCCGCACTTGGGGCAGGCGGCGCGCTCGTCGAGCTGGGTTCCGCACGCCGCATGGAGGAACACGCGACTATTCGGATACCGGTTGTGATCCCCCCACACGAGCAGCGCGTGGAGCACCGGCCACAGCTCCCGGCCCGAGTCGGTCAGTTCGTAGAGGTAACGACGGGCGTGATCGGTATCGGGACACCGTCGCAGGATGCCGTGCTCCACCAGGCTGTTCAGACGCTCCGACAGGACGGCCTTGGGGATGTCTAGGTGAGCGTGGAAGTCGCTGAAGCGGCGAACTCCGTAGAGCGAGTCGCGAATGATCAGCAGCGTCCAGCGCTCGCCAACCACCTCGAGTGCCCGCGCCATCGAGCAGTCCTGCCTCTCGTAGTCCTTACCGAGCATGGCGCGGACTGTAGCAGTCCTGAGTTCAATCATCGAACCAGATGTGCTACGGTGGCGAGACCGCCGGTTCAATGACTGAACTCAGAGACAAGGAGCTCGGCCCATGACCTCAGCCGCCATCACCCTCAGTCCTTCTGCCCTCAAGCGGCGATCTGCCGAGGCAACGCTTCGTGCGCAAGCGGGCACGACATTGCCCGTCGCGGCGTTTGGAACGCTGCTCGTGCTGGCCGTGTTCAGCGCCGCCGCGAGCACCGTCGGCGACACCGTCCGATCGCTGCGCGGCGGGGTTGCCGGTCAGACGTGGGTGCTCAGCGGGATGAGCCTCGGCCTGGCCGCCGCGCTGCTCATCGTCGGGGCATTGGCCGATGACCTCGGCCGCCGGCGCGTACTCATCCTGGGCAGCGCCACGCTCGGCGTGGCCAGCGCCATCGGGGCACTGGCTCCGAGTGTCGGCGTCCTCGTCGGAGCGAGGATCCTCCAGGGCGCGGCCGGAGCGGGGGTGCTGGCGGCCAGCCTGGGCGCGATCGGACACGCGTTCCCGAGCGGTCGCGCGCGCACCACCGCCACCAGCGTGTGGGGAGCCGCCGTCGGTGCCGGCATCGCCGTCGGTCCGCTGGCCAGCGGTGCGCTCGCATCGGGGCTCGGGTGGCGGAGCAGCTACTGGCTGCTGGCGATCGGCGCGCTGGCGCTTGTCCCGGCCGCCATGACCCTCCCCGAGTCGCGCTCCGCGCACCGCCGCCGACTCGACGGGCTCGGCGCGATCACGCTGGCCCTGGCAATGGCGACCATGACCGCGGGCCTCGTCGAAGGTCGAAACAGCTGGTCGTCCCCCGCGGCGATCGTCCCGCTGGCCGGGGGCGCGGCGTTGCTCCTGGCCTTCGCCATGATTGAGCTGCGCCGGCGCGAACCGTTGCTCGAGCTCGCGTGGCTCCGGCAACCGTTGTTCCTGGCCTCGATCTCCGGCGCGCTGTTCACGGGCCTGGCCATCATCGGCCTGATGAGCTTCACGCCGCTCCTGCTGCAACACGGCCTCGGAGTCGGTCTTGTCGGCAGTGCCGCCGTGCTGGCGGTGTGGTCGGGTACGAGCACGGTGGTGGCACTCGCCGCCCGCACGCTGCTGGGGCGCTTCAACGCGCCGTCGGTGCTCGCGCTTGGATTCGCGATCTGCGCCGCCGGGGAACTCTCGCTCACCGGCCTCGGCATCGACTCGTCCTGGACCGACCTGGTACCGGGCCTGGCGGTGATCGGGATCGGCAGCGGGTTGACCAACGCCTCCCTCGGGCGCCTGGCGGTGGCGTCGGTCCCGCGCGACCGCGTGGGTATGGGCAGCGGCGCCAACAACACCGCGCGCTACCTGGGCGGGGCGGCGGGCGTCGCGCTCGTGGTCGCGTTCGCCACTGGGTCCGCCGGCGCGCACGCAAGCGGACTGTTGGACGGCTGGAACACAGCCGCGATCGTCTGCGCGGCGCTGTGCCTCCTGGCCTCGCTGGTCGCGGCAGCGTGCCGGACTCGGTAGTTGTCGACGGAGCACCTGATCGGGATCCTGGCTGACTTTACTTAAGTATTTACTTCTGGTATGCTTGCAATTACAAGCAACAACAGGAGAAAAGATGGAATCCACATCAGAACCCACCAACACGAAGTACCAGCAGGTCACCGTCGACGTTCCCGAGGATCGGATCGCCGAGTTCCACGCCTTCTTTGCTCGCTTCCTGGCTGGAGCCACCGGCCGGGGCCGCAGGGGGCGATATGGACGGCGCCCCCACCGCGGTCACGGACACGGCTGCGGCAATCGCCGCGAGACGACCGAGCCCGGCGCGACCGAGCCCGGCGAGTCCACTGGCCAGACCTCCGAGATCACCGAGGTCTGATGGCCGACAAGCAGGTCACCGTCGGCGTACCTGAGGAACGCGTGCCGGAGTTCTACGCCTGGTTCGCCGCCTTCCTCGCCGCCGAACCCGGTACCCCGCCCCCATCAGTGGGGCGGGGCCGTCACGGGCCGCGCGGCCTGCATCACCATGGCGAGGCGATTGCCTGGTCGCTCGATGACGCCGAGCAGGCCGCCTGGCTGTACCGCAAGCTCGCGCCTCCCGCCCGGCAGCTGTTCGATGCGCTGCTGGACGCGCCCGGAGAGCGCGTGGGGGGCGAGGTGATCGCCAGGCGACTCGGGCTCGACAAGGGCGCGCACGGCGTCGCCGGCGTCCTCGCCTGGCCCGGCCGCTACTCCCGACGCCTTCACCGAGTTCTTCCCATCGCCACCGAGGGCCGGGCCGACGGCGGCACTGACTATTACATGGATCCCGACACGGCGGCGCTATTCGCCGCGGCGCGGGACCAGTCCGCCGCTCCGTGCGGTCCGCGCCGTCGCGGTCGCTAGCGCGGCCCGTCGAGGGCGGCTGGTGGCCAGGTGCTGGGGAAGATCCTCGATCCCACTCCGTGCGCCCGCAGGCCGGCGAGCAGCGAGCACAACACGGCGCGCTCGAGGTGCAGGGCCAGCCCCTCGCACAGCATCAGCGACGGGGCGTCGGGCCGCCAGCCACCCTCCAGCAGCGGCGATAGGACCTCGACGCGGTCGAGGTCGGCAGGGACGAAGCCGACATGCGCGACACCGATTCGCAGGCGCTCGAGGCGCAGCAGCTTGTCGGCCTGGGTATCGGGATAGTCGAGCTCGAACCAGCGCACACAGGCACGCGGCTGCAGCCTCCAGACGCCACCGACGGCCGCCTGCTTATGAGTTCCGTAAGTCCTGGCTCGGCGGCCGTAACTCATCCGTTACACGGGCGATAGGTAATGCAGAACAAAAAATCGCCGCCCGGTCGCAGTGAACGATCTGGGGGCGGGAGAGAGAGACCACCTCTGATGAGCACCACCAACCCCGACAACAGCATGACCGGCGCCGAGGTCGAGCGTCTCCGTGAGCTGGAGGCGATCGTGGAGCGGAGTCGCGACCACCATGCCGAGGTCGAGACCGCCTTGGCCGAGATTCGCGACGCTCGCCTGTACCGAGACATCCACCAGACAATCGATGAATACCTGCGCGAGCGGTGGGCCATAGACCGCCCGACCCGAACCGAAGGAGCCGAGGCCCTCGCCAAGGCGTGGGAGCAGGCGCTCGAGGAGTTCGGTCGCAAGGAGGTCACCGCGGCCGACATTCGTTTCACCGTCTACAAGCAGCGCCGCCAGGGCGAGGTCGCATCCGAGCCGCGCTCACAGGCCCGACCGGCCGCAGAAATGCATCCCGGACCGGCCGCCGAGGCCCAGGCCGGCAAGCTGCTTCCCCAGCTGCGCTGGCTGCTGACCAAGTCGAGCGGCACTCTCGCCGAGGTCGCCCATCGGCTCGAGACGCGCGGCGTCGAAATTGACGACGACGCGCGCGAGCAATTGCAGGACGACCTGCTCGTGCTCGACGAGGAGCTTGCCACGCTCAAGACGCTGCTCGCTGGCCCCGTCGACTGGGATGCCGAGTACGAGCGGTTGCTGACCGGCGAGATTCCTCCCTTCGAGGGCGACGAGGAGGAAGCTTGATGGCAGCGGGACGACCGCCGACGTCGGATGACCCACCCGTGGCCAAGCCACATCTCGCGCAGGCGCGGCGGCTAGCCGGGCTGACCCAACAGCAGCTGGCCGACCGCGCCGGGCTCAACCGAGTCCAGCTCGCCAAGTATGAGAGCGGGACTCAGAGCCCCTCGGTCACGACCGCCGCGCGGATCGCCAAGGTGCTCGGTAGCTCGGTCGAGGAGCTGTTTGAAGGCGCCGCGTACCGTGCGCACACGCGACCCGGCGACGCGGCGCGGATCGAGCGCTTGGAGGCTCGTGTGTCCGTGCTCGAGGAGCGCGTTGCCCGTCGTTAACTACGCCGCGACCGCCGGCAACCCCACGCCGATGACCTTCAACCGGCGCGACAGCGCGGTGAAGGCGAATTCGTTCGTCTCCTGGCTCGAGTACCCCGAGGTACTCGTACTCGTCGCCGAGCTGGTAGCCGGGAGGGACGAGCACGCCGGCCGCCGACGGCAGGGTCTCGGCCAGCTTGTCCTGGATCCGCTTCGCGAGCTCGGGATCGCGGGCCTTCTGCTGTAGGAACCAGGTGCCGTAGGCGACGTGCCGGTGCTCGTCGCGGGAGATCTGGTTGAACGCCTCCAGGTGTCCGGGCAGGATCCCGCGCCGCTCCATGTTGTCGGTCTGGAAGTACTGGCCGGTCAGCGCCAGCGTGCCCTCGATGACCATGTGATAGAGCGTCACGAAGTCGACCTTGGCGCCCATGTCCGACGGGTCGGCCAACAGGGTCTGGTGCGCCTCGACGAGGTGGCCGTCGAAGAGCTTGAAGTAGTCGGCGTTGAGGTGGGTGCGGGCGCGGTCGAGCCGGTCTTCGAAGCTGCCGTCGTAGCTGAACACCTCGTCATACAAGCGATTGAAGTGCTGCGCGTGTCGCGCTTCATCGACGTGCTGCGTGAGCAGGAAAGCCTCCTCGTGCTTGTCCTCGGCCGCGAGCACGAGTCCCGAGAACTGATTGGTCACGCGCTCCTCGCCTACGAAGAACGCCGCCAGGCCATACGCCATCTCGTCGCGCAGCTCCTCGGACATCGACTCCCAGTCGCGGCGATCCTGCGTGAGGTCGATCTGGTGCGAGATCCAGTTCTGGCGCTCCCACAGCCGGTAGAGCTCCAGCGGCCTCATCAGCTTCACCTGTGGCAGCTTCGTCTCGTCGGTAATCGTCGCGACATCGCCCTGGACCGTGAGGTCAAGCAAACTGGACATGATCGGCTCCTATCGTGCGGGCTCGGTGACTGCCGACTCTAACGAGCGGACTACAGTCAATGTATGAGCAGATATGCACGCGTCATGTCGTTCGGCTCGGCCGCGGCCCTCGTCATCATCGGGGCGCTCTGTGCTGTCGTCATCGGCGGCGGTACGGGTCAGATCCTCGCGCTGGTGCTGATCGGCATCGGCCTCGTGCTGGCCACCAGTCTGGCCTTCCTCGAGGTCGGGCTCAGTGAGGACCGCGAAAGAGCCCGCATGCGCAATTCACACGCGAGCACCCGTCCCGCGGGAACCCGCCTGGCCCCGCGACCCACCCTGGAACGCTCGCGCGGGCACCGCCACCGCCTGCGCCGCTAGCGGGACGCGCTGGGCAGGAATAGGCCCGTTCCGCGATAGGACGCGCTCAACCGGTGCGTGCCCGCCTTCAGCCGCACGACCAGGGACGCCGAGGCGGACCTGCGCCCGTGCAGCTGACCCCGGGCCAGCACCCTGCCGGCGTCACGGAAGACGATCAGCCCCTGCGGCGCGCCGGGGATCGCGACCGACGGGCTCACGATCGCCGTCAGCCTGACCCGCTTGCCGCCGCCCACCGCGCGAACGCGAAGAGTGGTCTTGGTCGCCACGACCTCGAACGCCCCGATGTCGCACCGCGGGCCCTGTGGCCGCGGGACCCCGCGCTGATCGGCCGTTCCCCGGCACGAGGCGTTCCCGGCCCCGACCCGGTTGATCGCCGGGCTACCAGTCATGAGCGCCATCGTCTGCGTGGGTCCTCCGTTGGCGGCCAGCGGCCCGAGGCGCGGATTCGCGTGGACTGCCTGCTTGGTGAAGCCGCAGCTGTGACCGTTCTCGAGGTCGAACCCCCCGTCGCGCACGGGGCCGACACAGTTCCCGCCCTCGTTACCGACGACGATCGTCGCCGTGAGAACCCAGCGGGCACCGTTGACGATCCCGCCGCCGCGGGCGCCGGACCCGACCGCGCGATTCCCGGCGATCGTCGTCGCGGTGATCCTTCCTGTCCCGCCCGGCGCGTTGAAGATCCCGGCCGCCTCGGCGTTGGGGATGCGCGGGCCACCGGCAACGTTGCCGACGATCGTGCTGTCGGTGATCGTCATGCGGCCCGAATTGAAGATTCCGCCGCCCGCTCCGGCCTGCCGCACACCGCCGAACGTGTTGTTGGCGAGCGTGGAGCGAGTGATCACCGTCTTCTCCGGTCCGAACGCGAACACCCCGCCCCCGCCGTTCTCGAGCGCGCTGGTGTTGTTCGAGATCGTGCTGTCGGTGATCTTCAGCACGCTCGAGTGCCCGATCGATTGTCCGCTGACACCTCCCCCACCGCCCGATGACCTATTGCCGGTGATGACGCTCGAGTCGAGTGTCAGCGGGCCGGAGATTTGGTTGACCGCGCCGCCGCCTCCATCCACGACGACGGCCTGATTGCCCCGGAACCTGCTGTCGACGATCTTCACCGGGGCCCCTCCTGCGTCGATCGCACCACCGTTGACGGCGGCGTTGTCGAGGAAGCTGCACTGCCGCACGACCAGGGATCCCTGACTGCCGAGGAGGATCGCACCGCCGTTACGTCCGACGACGGTCGAGACATCGGCGCCGCGGAGGGTCAGCCCCGAGAGGCTCAGCGCGGCGGACGGGCTGCTGGTGAGCTCGATGAAACGGAACTCCTTCGCGTGCTTGGCCCGCGCGATGCTGGAACGCTGGCCGGCGATGGCGATCTTCGCCCCGATCAGAGGCAGTGCGGTGGCGCCCTGCCCGTTGCTGAAGCGTCCTGACGACAGCGTGTAGGTGCAGCCGCGGGCCAGGTTGATGGTCCCGCCGCCACGGGCGTTGGCTCTCTGGACGGCGGCGATCAGGCCCGCAGCGCCTCCGCGCGTGCCACGGCAGGGCACGGTCACCTTGATCGCAGCAACGCCGCTGCCCGGGGCAATGGCGAACGCCAGACACGCGGCAGCAAGGGCAAGGGTCGTTCGGAGTTTCATGGCCCGCGTTGATATCGGCGCCGGTGGCGGAGAACTTGACCGGCCGGCCAGCCCGGACTGTGGTCCCTCAGAGAATGTGCGGGAGCAGAAGGGCTCGCCCCTCCATTCCCACCGTGGCGTCAACGGTGGCCAGATAGGCGCCGGTCAAGGTCCGATGGTCGCGCAGCTGCCAGAGCACCTGGGCGCGCACCCAGGCCGCATCGCGGGCGCGCTCGATGCTCCAGATGGCCACCGCGTCATCCACCGGCGCGACGGCGTGATCAAGCTCCTTGACCGCGCCGGTCAGCAGCCACCGCTTGCTCTCCGCCTCGGCCTGGCCGAGGATCGCGTTGACGGCGTCGAAGTCGAAGTGCTGGGGTGAGTCGTCCGTCGGGGCGGCGCCCAGCGCCTCGCAGATCTGCACGACGCCGACCGCCAGGTCGTGGCCGATGTGTGCGTTCATGCCCGCGAGGGCGAACTGCAGCGGAGCGATGCGCGGATCGTGGCGGGCGTCGAACAGGGGCGCCCAGCAGCTCGGGACGTGCCGGCCCGCACCCGCCGCGTCATAGGCGTCGAAGAAGTCATTGGCGAAGAGGACATCGAGGTCCTGCAGGAACGGGGACGCCCGGAGCGGTCCGGTGGCGCAGTAGGCGCGCAGCGCGAGGGTCACATCGAGATACAGGTGGTTGAACCAGCGCACGCCGTCGCTCGGGGGCAGGGCCTGATCGAGCCCCTGCAGAAGCGCCACCGCCTCGTCGATCGTGTCGGCATGCATCCGGCCGCGCAACCTACCTAACGGCGGCGTCTGTCCGTCGGCGCTGTCGTCGCGCCCACATGCCGGTCAAGCCAGCCGGTGACGGGCGCGGCGGCACGCCACGTCTTGGTCACGAACTGCAGGCCGTCAGCGCGGCTGATCCCCCGTCCAAACTTGAGCCTTGCGCCGAGAGCCAGGCTCTTGCGACGGAGCAGCTCGATCCGCTCGTGGTCCTTCGGGTAGCCGCGGGGGGCGGTGGTCACGCTCTGCCCCCACACCTCGAGGCCCGCCTTCTCGGTCCTGGCCACGAGCTCGGCCAGCTCGGCTCCACGCCGGTCGTCATCGACCGCCTCGCGGAACCGGTCGAGCTGGTCGCGGGCCATCATGTGGTAGCCGCTCCCGGCCACGAGGCCGTCCGCCGAGATCGACGCATACAGGCCTTGGGCGGCGATCTCGCTGCCCCGGAGGATTCCGTACGTGTTGGTCTTATACGGCGATTTGTCGGCCGAGAAGCGGATGTCCCGGTGCTGTCGAAACAGCTTCACCTCTCCCCCGAACGTCCGGCTCAGCTCGATCAGCAGCGCATCCATCTGGCCGCGGACCGACTCCTCGAAGAAGTCCCGGTTGGCGGCGAAGTACCCCCTGCTGTTGTCAGCCTCGAGGCCCTTGAACCACTTGCGCACGTTCAGACCGAAGCCTTCGAACCTGGTCATCGAGCAAATCTTGGCAGCGTCGGCTCCGCGACAGCGGACACACGATCTTTTCCAGCTTGCCGACGGCCCCGTATACCTTGTCGGACCGACCATCTTCAGAAAGGACCGGCGGGATGACCGCAATGCCGAACGTCGTTCTCGTACACGGAGCCTGGGCCGACGGCTCGAGTTGGAGCGCGGTGATTGAGCGCCTCCAGGCCGACGGCTACACAGTGACCGCTCCCCAGTTTCCGATGAATGCGCCGACAACGTCGCACGGCTCCGCCTGGTACTCGGCCGCCAGAACGGTCCCACGATCGTCGCCAGCCATTCCTACGGCGGCCAGATCATGACCGCCCTCGGCACGGAGGCCCCAAATGTCGTCGGGCTGGTCTACATCGCGGCGTTCGGTCTCGATCAGGGAGAGTCGATCGGCGCACTGCTCGAGCAGGGTCCGCCGACGCCCGCGCTGGCGCATCTCGACATCGACTCAGAGGGCTACGCCTGGCTGCCCGGGGATGACTTCGTCAACCACTTCGCAGCGGACGTAGCCACCGACCGGGCCAGGGTCATGCACGCCGTGCAGCAACCGCTGCATGTGTCGGCGCTCAGCGACGTGATGGGCGTTCCCGCCTGGAGGTCGCTGCCCTCGTGGTATCTGGTCGCCGACGGCGACCAGGCGATCCCGCCCGACGCCGAACGACAGTTCGCGGCACGGATGGGCGCCGATACGGTCGAGGTGGCCAGCAATCACGTCGCGATGGTCTCCCATCCCGATGATGCGGTGGAACGGATCGTGACGGCCGCCAGGGCGCTCTCCGGTTCTGGCTAGGGATAGGCTCGCGATTGCGATGCCGCTGTTCGGCCCCACCAACGTGCAGAAGCTGATCGACAAGCGGGACGTGAAGAAGCTGGCCGGGGCGCTTGCCGACGGCGACTCGGGCATCCGAGACCAGGCGGCTCAGGGCCTGATCCAGCTCGATGACGCCGCCGCGGTGGCGTACGTCGTGGACGTGATCCGCGCCAACGAGCGGCAGCCGGTGATCGACGCGGGCGTCCACGTCCTGCGCGAGATGAGCGACCGCTCGGTACCGGAGCTCGCCCGTCGTCTGCACTCGGCCCCACCGGCCGACCGCGCGGCGTACGGCGCGCTGCTCGGGCAGCTTGGGCCCATCGGGATGGAGCCGTTGCTCGAGGCCTCCCGCGACCCGGTGCCGGGCATGCGCGGAATCGGCGCGATGGGACTCGGTCTCATCGACGCGCCACAGGCCCACGCGCGGCTGGCCGAGATGGTCAGCACCGACCAGAGCCTGGAGGGCCGGAGCTATGCCGGCTTTGCCATGGCCACGCACAAGATCCCGGGCGCCTACGACACCCTGATGGCTCAGCTCGACGGCGATGAACCGGCCAGCCGAGGGATGGCCGCCACCAACCTCGGCGTCCTGGGCGACGAGCGCGCCTGCGACCGGCTCCGACAGCTCGCCGACTCCGACCCCGATCCGCGGGTGCGCGACGCGGCGGCCAACGCGCTCAGTTCGATGGGGCGATGATCGCCGCGGCCAGCGGCCGCTAGAGCGCGGCCTCCGCGAGCAGATCAACCTGGCGCGGATCGGCCGAGGTGGGGAAGCAGATCGCCTCGTCAGCTCCTGCCGCCTCGAACGCGGCCAGGTAACGCTTGACGGTATCGGCGTTCGTCGCGGCGCCGGCGATGATCCGTTCGGCGATATCGCCCAGGAACGCGTAATAGTCGCCGAGGGTGGCGCTGGCCGTCTCCCGCGCATCATCGCCGAGCGCGAAGTAGAACAGGACGAGCGTCCGTGGCGCCCCTTCCCGACCGCGATCGCTCCACACCGCCCGGAGCTTCTCGACCGCGTGGCGGAAACCGTCGGGCGTCCCGCCGCCCATGGTCCAGCCATCGCCATAGCGCGCAGCGCGCTGAAAGGCGAGGTCCGAGGCGCCCCCGATGAGCAGGCCCGGACGGCCGTTCGACGCCGGCGCGGGACCGATCCCGCGCTCTCCCGCCCACACGGCCGACATCTCGCCGAGCTGGCGATCGAAAATACTCCCGCGCCGGGTGAACTCGACGCCGCTTGCGCTGAAGTCATCTGGGCGCCCCCCGACCGCGAGTCCGAGCGTCAGTCGCCCGCCTGAGAGCGCATCGATCGTCGCGCTCTGCTTGGCCAGCAGGGCCGTGTTCGAGCGCAGCGGGGCGATCAGGATGTCCGTCACGAGTCTGATCCGCTCGGTCACGGCCGCCGCGGCTGCCAGGGTGATCAATGATTCGTAGTTGCCATAGACGAGACGGTCGAGCGTGCCGAGGCTCGAAAAGCCGGCCTCCTCGGCGCGCCGGGACCAGTCGACTATCCCAGCGCGATCCACGCCGGGGACGGCATTCGGAAGCCCGATTCCTACCTCCATCGCCTCACCTTCCGCTTCAATTATTGGCTTGGTGCACCCCACTGTAGACAGGCTGCCGATCTGGGCTTCCGAGCTGCTGCAAACGCAACGGATCGGCCACCTTGGCCTTCTCGATGCGGCCAGCCACCCACGCGTCCTGCCGGTTACGTTTGCCCTGCACGACGGGGCGATCTGGACGATCGTGGACAACAAGCCCAAGCGCCAGGAGACCGAGCTCGCGCGCCTGCGCTGGCTGCGGCAGCGACCGCGCGCCGCGCTGACGATCGATCGCTACGACGAGAACTGGTCGGCCCTGGCCTGGGTTCAGTTGCTCGGGGACGTGGCCATTCTCGAAGCCCGCGGCCATGGCGAGGCCGTCGCCGCACTTGCCCGTCGCTACCCGCAGTACGAGGCGGACCCTCCACCAGGGCCACTGCTTAGGCTCACGCCGGTCCGGGCGCTCTGGTGGCAGGCAACGGAGTCTTGACTGCGCGGCTCAGCCGCTGGGTTCGCTGAGGGTCGCTCGCCCGGCGATCAGCGCCAGGACCGCGCGCGCCGCGCGCTCGCCGGCCTGCTCGGCGGCTTGCTCGCCCGCACCGAAGCGGCCGTCCAAGAGCAGGACTGCATGGCCGTGAGCGGTCGCCTCCAGCGCAGCGGCCAGGTCCTCGATCGCCGACTCCACGCCTGTCTCGGTCAGGGCCCTCACGCATTCCTCGAACACAGCATCGATCGGCGCCTCCGCTGCCTTGATCTCCGGATGCCGGGTCTTGTCGAGCTCGGCCACGAACAGCGTGGCGAACAACGCTTCGTGGGCGGCGGCGAAGCGGACATACGCGCGGCCCAGCTCCGCCAGTCGCTGCGCCGGTCCGATTCGCAGGTCCTGTGGCATGAACTCCCGGCGGAACGTCTCATACCCGTGAACGGCGACGGCGGCGAGAAGATCGTCGCGGTCGGCGAAATGCGCGTAGGGGGCGCTGGGGGCAACACCGATGCGGCGACTCGCCTCCGCCATCGAGAAGTCGCGGACTCCCTCCTGCGCGATGAGCTCGATCGCGGTCTCGATCAGAGCGGCCCGCAGATCGCCGTGGTGGTAGGTGCTGCGAGGCGGGTTCACCGAGGGCCTCGCGGCTGCGCCGGCTCGGCCAGGGGGTAGCGGACGTCGGTCAGCTGCTCGGACAGCGTCCACAGACGGCGTCCCGCGGCGGCATCGTGGCTCGCCTGGCTGGCGAGCACACGGACGGGCCGGCCGGTGCACTCCAGCCAGCCGTCGGGCCCGTAGTACTCACGGCCACGCACGCCGCCGTCGAGCGCCGCGCGCAGGATCGGCTGCGCTCCGGCCTCCGCGCTCTGCGCCAGCCAGAACGTGAGTCCGCGCAGGCGGGGGCCGATGAGTGCCCGCTCGATCGACGAGCTGGTCCGCCACAGCGCCGTATCGGTGTTGCCGGGGTGGGCGGCCACGGCGATCGTCGACGCGCGGGCGGCCCGGAGCCGACGCTGGAGCTCGTGAGTGAACAGCAGATTCGCGAGCTTGGACTGGTCATACGCCTTGCCGGGCTTGTAGCCGTGCTCTGACGGCGGGGCGCCGAACGTCGGCACGCCGCGCTTGTGCGCGAGGCTGCTCACCGTCACGACGCGCGAGGCGTCGGCAGCCAGGAGCCGGTCGATCAGCAGTCCGGTGAGCGCAAAGTGACCGAGATGGTTGGTCGCGAACGTGAGCTCGATCCCGTCGGCGCTGGTCTGGTAGGGCAGGACGTGCATGATCCCAGCGTTGTTGACCAGCAGATCGAGTCGCTGGTGCCGGGAACGGATCTCTGCAGCGGCGCGCCGGACCGCGGCCAGCGACGCAAGGTCGAGCTCGATCATGCTCAGGCGGGCTCGGTCGCCGCCCCCGCCGGCAGCGATGCGAGCGGCGGCGCGCTCGCCCTTCTCGAGGTCGCGACACGCGAGCACGACCGTCGCCCCCTGCAACGCAAGCACCTTGGCGACCTCGAAACCCAGCCCGGAGTTCGCTCCTGTCACCACCGCCACGCGGCCGTCCTGCTCGCCCATGATGCGCGTCGTCGGCATCGATCTGAGTATACATCAGATTCTGAATGCAATTCAGATTGGCGCGCGGAAGATCGTTCGTCTCGGACGCCGGAAAGGTCAGGAGGGCCGGTCCCGCTCGCTTCGCTAGGCTCTCGCACCACTGCTGGGGATCGGTGTTTGGTGGCTACTGTCGAGAGCATCGCGGTGCTGTTCACGGACCTGGTCGGGTCGACACAGCTTGCCTCCCGCGTCGGGCCCGAGCGCGCGGACGAGCTTCGGCTCGAATTCTTCGGTCTTCTCCGCGAGGCGATTGCGGCATCCGCGGGTCGAGAGATCAAGAACCTCGGCGACGGCGTGATGGCGGTCTTCCCCAGCGCCGCGGCGGCGATCGACTGCGCGGTTTCGATGAACCAGCTGATCGAGGTGCGAAATCGCACGGCCGACGATCGATTCGACATCCGCGTCGGCGTGTCCGTCGGCGACGCCACCTACGACGAAGGCGACTACTTCGGTCCGGCGGTGATTGAGGCGGCCCGGCTGTGCGCCAGGGCTCAGCCTGGCCAGGTTCTGCTCACCGATGTGACTCGGGTGATGGCCGGCAGTCGTGGCGGTCACCGCTTCGCGAGCGTCGGTGAGCTCGCGCTCAAGGGGCTGCCGGAGCCGGTGCCGGCGCACGAGCTGTCGTGGGAACCGCTTCCGCCAACGGCCCGGCCATCGCCGGACATCGAGCGCGACGGCGAGCTTCCGCCGCTGCCGCTGAGCCCGGAACGCCCCATGCCCGCCGTCGTCGAGAACACGTTCGCCGGGCTCTCGACCGAATTGCACGGCCCGGTGTTCAGCGAGCGCTTTGTCGGCCGGGAGAGTGAATTGGTCGCGCTGGACGCCGAGTCGGGCGTCGTGCTCATCGCTGGCGACGCCGGCGTGGGCAAGAGCCGGCTGGTCAGCGAGGTCGAGCGCAGGGCGACTGCCGAGGGAAGGCTCGTGTTGGTCGGCGAGTGCTTCGAGCTGACCGAAGGCGAACTGCCGTATGGCCCGATCGTTGCCGCACTCCGTCCCGCGCTTCGCGAGCCGATGCTGATCGACTCGCTCACGGGCACTGACCGCACGGAGCTCGCACGGCTGTGGCCCGAGCTCGCCCCTGCCGGCGCGGACGCTGCACGCAACGGCGCGAACTCGAGTCAGGACCGGATCTTCGCGCTCGTGCTGGGACTGCTGACGCGGCTGGCCACCGCACGGCCGCTGGTCTTCATCGTGGAGGACCTGCATTGGGCGGACCGCTCGACTCGCGACTTACTGTCGTTCCTCGTCCGCGCTGCCCGGGGCACGCGGATGCTGCTGCTGGCCACCCTGCGCGATGAGGACGTACATCGGGACCATCCGCTGAGAGGGTTCGTCGCCGAACTCACGCGCGTGCGCGGAGTGCGCAGGTTCCAGCTGGCGCCGTTCACACGCACCGAACTCGCGCAACAGGTGGAGGCGATTCTGGGCGAGCCGCCCTCCGCCGAGCTCGTCGAGCACCTGTTCGAGCGCACCGAAGGCAACGCCTTCTACACCGAGGAACTCCTGGCCGCCGGCGCGCGCGCGGAGCTGCCCCCGTCACTGCGCGACGTGCTCCTCCTCCGGATCGAGCAGCTGTCGTCGCCCGCCCGCCGGCTGCTCGCGGTGGCGGCGGCAGCGGGACACGCCGTCGACGAGCGGCTGCTGGCGATGGTGGCTGACTTGGACGACCAGGTGTTCGCCGATGCCCTGCGAGAGGCGCTGGGGCACCAGGTGCTGGTCCCCCAGGGTCATGGCGCGTCCTACGGGTTCCGCCACGCGCTGGTTCGCGAGGCGGTGTACCGCGATCTCCTGGCCGCCGAACGCTCACAGTTGCACGGTGCGCTGGCACGGACACTCGTACAGAGACCGGAGCTCGCTGAGACGGGCATCGGCGTCGCCGCTGAGCTGGCTCATCACTGGTACGCCGCCGGGGATGCCACCAGAGCGCTGACAGCATCGGTGAGCGCGAGCGCCGACGCCGAGCGCGCCTTCGCCTTCGCCGAGACACACCGGCATTGCGAGCGAGCGTTGGCGCTGTGGGACAGCGTGCCTGAGCCCGCTCAGGTGGCCGGCATCGACCACGTCGGCCTGCTGACGCGCGCCGCCGGGGCGGCGATTCGCTCCGACGATCCCGTCCGGGCGTTGGAGCTGGCGCGGTACGCCGCGGCCAAGCTGGATCCGGTGCGTCAGCCCACCGAGCTGGCTCGAATCCACGTGCTCATCGGACGCGCGTCCTGGCTTGGCGCTGACCTCGAGGAGTCCCTCGCTGCCTATGGAGCGGCGGTCGAGCTGGTGCCGCCCGACCCGCCGAGCTCCGAGCGCGCCCTGGTCCTCGCCGGCGAGGGCCAGGTCCTGATGCTCACCGGCCGCTCGTCCGCAGCACGCACCCGTTGCCTGGACGCGCTGAGCATCGCCGAGGCGATCGGGGACCGCCTGGTGCAGGCGCAGGTGCACAACACGCTCGCTGGGCTGGGCTGGCTCGCCGGCGACCCGGTCGCGCACGCGACCACGGCGCGGCAGATTGCGATCGACATGGGCGCCGTTGAAGAAATCGGGCGCTCGTACGCCAACGGCAGCGAGGCGCTCGAATACGCCGGTCGCGTCGAGGAGGCCATCGCCCTCACGCGCGAGGGAATCGCCGCTGCGCCGCGGTGGGGAATGCGCGATTTCGTCGTCTACCTGAGCTTCAACATGGCCGGGTGGCTCCTGCGGCTCGGTCGCTTCGACGAGGTCGAGCGCATCTGCGCCGAGGTCACGCCGCGCGGCAACACCGCGCTGGCCCCGCGCCACCGCATTCTCGGCCAGCTCGCGACGGCCCGCGGCGACCTTGCCGTGGCCGAGGCAGAGCTTGTCAAGGCCGTCCATTTGGCCCGCGGGATGGGCGGTCCGGAGTGGTGGCCGGCCGCCATGGCCGCTGTCGGCACTGTGCAGCTCTGGCAGGGCCGGCTCGACGACGCCGCCGGGACGCTCCGCGCCGCCCTGGTCGCGGTCGATGACGTCGAATTCGAGCCTTGGGTTCCCGACTTCGCCGATGTCTATCCGACGGCCGCCCGAATCCACGCCGAGCGTGCGGAAAGCGCGCGGCGTACGGGCCGCGACCCGAGCCAGGATGTGCTCGCCGCCCGCGCCGTGCACGACGCGCTCGAGACGATGCTGGCGGCCAGCCCCGAGGGGCACGTACCGCCACGAGCCGCGGCCATGGGTCGGCTGGCCGCCGCTGAGGTGACACGCGCCGGCGGACGGTCTGACCCCGCGGCGTGGCAGGCGGCCGCCGACAGCCTCCGAGAGATGCGTGAGGTCTACAGCGTCGCCTACGCCGAGTTCCGTCACGCGGAGGCGCTGTCGGCCACGCCGGCCGAGTCAGGCGCGACGGTGCCGTCGCTGCTCGAGAGCGCACACGCAATCACCGTGCGCCTCGGTGAACGCCCCCTGCGTTCGGAAATCGAACGACTCGCGCACAGGGCCGGCGTCCAGCTGGGGCGCGCGGGGCCCTGACGATCGTGGTGCTGCGTGCCCGCCGCCCGACCTCACTCTGCTCCGGTCCATGGCCGGCCGATGGCCCAGGCGTGCCACGACTCCACCTCGATCCAGGCGCTGAAGCGCTTTCGGTCGTGCTGCGAATACGGCTGGCCCGTGTAATGGCGCGCCAGCCGATCGATGGCCTGGCAACCGGGATCCTCCTCGGGCGTCGTCGCGCGACCGCGGAGGGTCACGTGGTGGTACCAATCATCGACACCAAGGACGGTGATCGACACGCGCGGGTTCTGCCGGATGTACTCGAGCCGCCTCCGGCCCTCGTCCATGTTCACGAGCACGCGGCCGTTCTCCCACAGGTACCAGGTCGCAGCGCTGTGAGGGCTTCCGTCCGGCCGAATCGACGCGATGACCGCCGGGTTGGGCCGGGCGAGGAACCTGTCGAGTTCGAGCGGAAGTGGCGGCCTGGGCATGGGCTTGAGACTTCAGCTTAGAAGCAAGGCCGTGGCAGCGTGGGCCAAAGCGGCTTTGATTCAAGGTTGAGCTGCCACCTCCGGCCAGCTCAATTGTCCTGAGCGAAGACGCCCGGCGAACTGCAGGACCCAATCGCGTTCGGCGATCCGCATGTGCTGGGCGTAGTGCTCCTCGGAGAGGAAGACCGCCGGCAAGCGTTCCGCGGCCTCACCGATGCCGCGGTTGGCACGTTCGATCAGTGCGTCGAGAGTGGCGACACGCTCGTCGAGCAGCTCGGTCGCCTCCGTTTTCGACAGCGCGAGCGCCGTGTGTGCGGCGGTCCCGCCGGGCGGGTGGGTGGCGCGTGATCACGCCTGAGCGGGCACCTTGTCGCGGGCCTGCGCGAACACGTCGCGGTGTGCCGTGATCCACTCCTCCGCCGTCGTCGGCGATTCGCTGGTGAGCTCGCGGTAGGTGTCGGTGAGTGCCTCGGCGTCGCCGTTGCGCCACGCCCGGAAATGACAGATCACGCCGATCTCGGCCTGCTCGGGCGTCATTC
The DNA here is from genome assembly GCA_963737535.1 of uncultured Solirubrobacterales bacterium. GTDB lineage: Bacteria > Actinomycetota > Thermoleophilia > Solirubrobacterales > Solirubrobacteraceae > Palsa-465. Next base: position 22,548 of record CAVTTU010000005.1, on the reverse strand, counting down.
CCGCCTCCTGGACCAACAGTCGCTCGAGTTCCTCCTCGGGGACATCCTCGTACCCGATGTCGCGTCCGGTGACGCGCGACAGGATCTGGCACAGGTCGCCGTAGGACAGCAGCTCCGGGCCGGTGATCACGTAGTTCCGGCCCGTCTGACTGCCTTCGGTGAGGATCGCGGCGCCCGCCCGCGCGACGTCGTCTGCGGCGACGTGGGCCACCCTTCCCTCGCCGGCGCAGGCGACGATCGAGCCAACGGCCTCAACCCAGGGAAGCATCGAGAGCAGGCTCGTCTCGAGTACCGAGGTCGGCGACAACAGCGCCCAATCCAAGCCGGAGGCGCGAATCGACTCCACGCTGGCGTCGTGCAGGCTGCCCAGCGGATCGCCATGGTGCTCGACCGCCCCGTAGAGCTTCACCATGCGCCGCACCCCGGCCTGCTGAGCCGCCTCCAGGACGTTGCCCTCACGGGCCTGGACACGGTCATCCATCGGCGATACGAGGAACACCGTGTCGACACCCGCCAGCGCTGCTCCGAGCGTCTCGGGGCGATCCATGTCCGCGAGGACCGGTTCGAACCCGGGCCGTCTCAGTTGCTCGACCCGACTCGGGTTGGATGTCATCGCCCGGACGGGCGCGCCGCGTGCGGCGAGCTGAGCCGCGACGCCACCTCCGAACATCCCCGTTGCGCCGGTGACCAGGATCATCGTGGTTTTCCCCCTGCAGTTGTTTGTCAAGCCGTTGCGATACAGGCCTAGGACAAATCGGCACGAGGAACCCCGAGGTTGACCCCTGTGCGGCCGGGACCACGCCGGACCGCGTCCTGACGGCCCGATTCGCTTAGGATTGGCGCTAGCAGATGGGGCCAGGGCTGCTTGATCGTGGGAGGGAGCTGGCGGTGCTCGGCGCCGCCCTGGACCGGACCGTGGCCGGCAGCGGGCGGATGGTCGTGCTCGAGGGAGGTGCCGGCGCCGGCAAGAGCACACTTCTCGCGGCCGCCCGCGAGTCGGCTCGCGGGGCGGGCCTGCGCGTCCTCGACGCTCGCGGCGGGGAGCTCGAGCGGGAGTCCCCGTTCGGTGTGATCCGCCAGCTCTACGAGCTCGCCGTTGTCTCAGCCGACGAACCCGAGCGTGCCCGGCTGCTTGCCGGCTCGGCCGCCCCCGCGGCCTGGGTGCTTGGACTATCGGCCAGCGGCTCTGGAATGCACGCCGCGGGCTTCACCGCCATGCACGCGATCTACTGGCTGACCGCCCAGCTGGCGGCCAATGGGCCGCTGCTCCTCAGCGTGGACGACGCCCATTGGTCCGATGCCTCTTCGCTGCGCGCGATCGACTACCTGGGCCGCCGGATTCCAGATCTCCCGGTGATGCTCGTCGCCGCGCTACGGCCGACGGAGCCGGAGGCGGCCCAGAACCTGCTCGACGCCATTCGCTTCGGGGACGATGCAGCGCGCCTCACCGTCGGAGCCCTGGGCGTGGAATCGGTCGCCCGCATCGTGCGCGAGCGGATTCCCGCCGCCGACGACGAGGTTTGCCAGGCCTGCCACGCAGCCACGCGGGGCAACGCGCTCTACCTCCAGGAGCTGCTTCGCGCCGTCCTGGCCGACGGCACCGAGATAGACCGCGAGAAGGTGACGCAGGCCACCGTTCCATCGCTCGGCGACCGGGTGTTGCGACGAGCCGCTCGAGTATCCGGCGAGGCGCCGGCGCTGGCCCGTGCGATGGCCGTGCTGGGCGACGGCGTGCGGCTCGCCACCGCCGCATCCCTGGCCGGCATTGACAAAGCGCCGGCTGGGAATATCGCCCACGAGCTCCGCCGGCTCGAGGTGCTGGCCGGCGAGGACCCTTTCACGTTCGTCCACCCGCTCGTCCGTCGCTCGGTCTACGACTCGATGCCCGAGGGCGAGCGCCAGGCGGCGCACGCCGTTGCGGCCCGTCTGCTCGAGCAGGACGGCGCGCCTCCCGAGACGGTGGCCGCGCATCTGCGCATGCTGGCCGCGAGCAGTTCAGACGCGATCGCGCATGCGCTGCTGGTGGCGGCCGAACGGGCACTGGACCGGGCGGCTCCCGACGAGGCGGTGGGCTGGCTCGACCGTGCTCTTGAGGAGGGCGCCGCTGATCCGCCGCGCGTGTATCTGCTGTCGCGCCTGGCCCTGGCCAGGGCGCTCAAGCGTGATCCCGGGGCCGTGGCTCCCCTCCGCGAGGCGTACGCACTCGCCGAGGAGCCCGGCGCGCGCGCCCGGCTCGCGGTTACGCTGGCCGAACTCCTCGGGCATGCAGGCCGGTGGGGCGATGCCATAGCCGTGATCGAGGAGATCGAGCGTGACCTCGGCGCGACCGAGCTTGGGGTGGCGACCGAAGCGGCCGCCGCTCGAGCGGTGATCACGCTGCACGACCCGATCTACATCGCCGACTTCGACCGTCGCCGGGATACCTACGTGAGGCTGGCCGGTGGCCAATATTGGGCGTCGCGGGCGCTCGATGCCCTGCTCGCCACCGAGGCCGCCTATCGCGGGCGGCCGCAGGAGGCACTTATCTTCAGTGCGCGGGCACGCGAGGGTGGCTTGCTGCTGGCCGAGCGTGGCGCCGGCGCCTGGACACCTACATTCCTGATCGGAGCATTGATCGAGGTCGACGCCCTCGAAGCCGTTCCGGCGGTCACCGAGCAGGTGGAGGCGGCCGCTCGATCCTCGGGCTCGACCTTCGCGCTGTTGTCGGCGTTCGCGCTCCGGGGGTGGGCTCGGGCCCGATGCGGCGAGCTGGCGGCCGCCGAGGCGGATGTCGCCGCCGCGCTCCAGCTCGCTGAAGAGGCTGATCTGCTGATGGCCGTGACAACGGCGTTGTTCTTCCTGATTGACGCGCTGCTCGAGCGCGACAGCCTGGCCCGCGTCGCCGAGCTCGCCGAGCAGACCGAGCTGTCGCCGGACTTCATGCGCACCGCGAGCGGCGGCAACCTTGTCGAGGCGCGCGGCCGGCTGCGCGTGCTGCGCCGCGACCGCGAGCGGGGGATCGAGGACCTCCGCGCCGCGGGCCGGATCTTCTCCGCCCTGCGCTTCGGCCCTGCTCACTCCAGCTGGCGCTCGGCACTTGCCCTGGCACTGCCGAGGACCGAGCGAGCACACGCCCACGAGCTGGCCGGCGAGGAGCTCGAGCTCGCTGAGGCCTGTGGCCTGGCCCGGCCGATCGGGATCGCCCTGCGCACTCTCGGCGTGCTCGAGGATGGCGCGGCCGGCATCGATCTCCTGACACGGTCGGTGAGGACGCTCGAGAGCTCTCCGGCCCGCCTCGAGCATGCCCGTTCGCTCGTCGAGCTCGGAGCGTGCCTGCGACGCGCCAACCGGCGGGCCGAAGCCCGCGCGCCGCTGACGTCGGGGTTCGAGCTGGCCCACGTCTGCGGCGCCGACCGACTGGCCGAACGCGCCCGGCAGGAGCTCCAGGCGGCCGGCGGGCGCCGGCCGCGCGCGCGAGCCCTGGGCTCCGAGGCGCTGACCGCCAGCGAGCTCCGTGTCGTCAAGCTCGCCGCGGCCGGGGCCACGAACACCGAGATCGCTCAGGAGCTGTTCGTCAGCCTCAAGACGGTCGAGACCCATCTCACCCGGGCGTACGGAAAGCTCGGGCTGGCCGGCACGGGCTCTCGCCGGCGCCTGGCCCGCGTACTTCAGGGCGCGGGCGTGTAGTTCGGGGCATCCGTCACGACCGTTATGCCGGCTGCTGCAGCTTGGCTTCGACGCTGCTCAGCACGCAGACCTCCTCGGGGTCGAAGCAGCCACCGCGTCGCTCCCCGGCCAGCAGAGCGTCGGCAAACACGACGGTGCTTCGCGCGGCCTGGAGAAAGTCACCCCGACATTCGACCGTCCGGGCGCTCAGCCGCCGTCCCCCGCGAATCGCCGCGATCCAGTGCCCAACCGGCTCGTCGCTGGCGGCAGCCTCGACCGACGGCTCGCGCGAGCCGATCAGCGACCTCGGCAGGTCGCGCATCGCGCCCGCGCTGTTCAGCGCGAGCAGCCGTTCGTGCACGGTCGGCTCGGCGATGCAGATGTATTGGCGAACGATCCGGCCCTCGGCGATGCCCCCGAGCCACCCGGCATCGCCCTCGCCGAAACCGATGCAGCGGCGCACGCCGAACGGACTCGGCAGCGGAACGAGCGCGGTGCGGTGGCGGGCCACGGCGGTCAGGCCTCGATGGATGAAATCCACGCTTGCCGGGCCGCGGCGAGCGGCGAACGAAAGCGTGAACACGATCTCCAGCTCGTGCGCCTCGGGGTGCCGGCGAAGGAGGTCCGCTGCGACGATCGTGGTCACGCCCGGCGCCAGGCCGGCGTTCATCAGCACGGTGCCCCGGGCCGCCCCCGCCACGGCGCGCAGAGAGCGACCGGCCGCGGCCGGAAGCGCGGAAACGTTGATCAGAGCGCCGCCGCGCGCGAGAACGTGCCGCTCTGCAATCAGACCCGGGTGAGGGACCGCATTTACGACGAGCTCCTCCGCTTCCAGTGCGGCGGCGATCGACTCGGGCCGGTCGAGGTCCAGCCAGATCTGTCCCGGCTCCGGTCGTCGCGCTCCCAATCGAACCGCCCAGCCGGCATCTCGGAAGGCGCGCCCAGCCAGCGCGCCTAGCGCGCCGCGAGCGCCAATGATCAGTACCCGATTTTTTCGTAGGCCTTCCATTGCCCAGTTCGGCGCGGTACTCGCACCGTCAATAGCTGATCTTCGACTCGCGGATGCCGTTTGAGTAGGTCCAACTGGGCCCTCGGTCCGTGGACCAATTTGGCGCGGCCGGCCGGCTGGCGCGGGCGCCCGGGCCGTCAATGACCCGCTGCTGCGGCGAGCTCTTGGACGCCGCGCGCGATCGCTGTGTCGGTGATCAGCCCGTACCCGAGCAGAAGCGCGGGGGGCAGCGCGGTCCTCACCGAGCAGTCCTGGTGAAGCGTGTGCACCGCCACCCCTCGGTTCGCCGCCGCGTCGCTCACTGCCGTCTCGTCCGAGCCCTCGGGCAGCCACGCGATCAGGTGGAGCCCGGCCGCCGCCCCGCCGACGGTCGCCTCCGGCAACCACCGCGCCAGCGCGCCGCTCAACGCGTTTCGCCGAGCGTGATACTTGCGCCGCGTGCGGCGGAGGTGGCGATCGATCTCACCGCGCTCGAGTACGGTCGCGTATGCGGCCTGGATCAGCGCGCTGGGCAGTGCACGGGCAACTCCGTGCTGGGCCGCCATCTCGCCGACCAGATGGCTCGGCACCAGCACCCACCCCAGGCGGATGCCCGGCGCAAGCGTCTTGCTCGCTGTCCCCACGTAGGCGACACAGTCGGGCGCGAGCCCCTGGAGCGAAGCGATCGGCTCGCGGTCGTAGCGGTACTCGGCGTCGTAGTCGTCCTCGACGATCAATGCCCCGCGCCGGCGGGCCCAGGCGATCACCTCCGCTCGGCGCGCGGGCGCCAGAACGGTTCCGGTCGGATACTGATGTGCAGGAGCCAGCACGACCGCGTCGGCATCGATGGCCTCGAGCTTCGAAACCGCGAGCCCACGCTCGTCGACTTCGATCGGGACCGGCTCGAGCCCGGCCTGCACGACCGTCTGCGGAATCGCCGCCCAAGCCGGGTCCTCGACCGCGATCCGCTTGGCACCCCGCTGGCGCAGCGTGTGCCAGAGGATTCCCATTCCGTGCGCCGCGCCCGCGGAGATGAACACCCGGTCCGGATCCGCGACCACGGCGCGCACGCGCCCCAGATAGTCGGTGAGGGCCACCCGGAGCTGACGCAGGCCCCGGCGTGACCCGTAGGACAGCGCCGCGTCAGGCAACTCACGAAGGGCGGTCGCCATCGCCGAGTGCAACTCGCGCCGAGGGAACAACGACAGGTCCGGCACTCCGGGGCGCAGGTCATAGCGAATCCGGCGGGCGATCGCCGACGGCGCGGGCTGCGCGGGCGGCTGCTGCGCCAGCCCATCGGCAATCCTGGTCCCGTCCCCGGCGCGAGCCACCAGGTAGCCCTCGGCGACGAGCTGCGAATAGGCCTCCACCACGACACCCGCGACACCTCTAGCTCGTCGGCGAGGACGCGACTCGGAGGCAGCCTCGCCCCTGCCCGGAGCCGGCCGGATCGAATCGCCGCGCGGAGCTCGTGCTCGAGCTGCGCACGAAGCGGGGCCCCACGATCCAAGGAAAGATGCATGTCCACGGACCCAGATCGTAGGCGGCCGGCGCCGCCCGGGGGCCCCTGGCATCGGCCCGACTTGGACCTTAAATCGGCCAGACAATTGGACCTTCTCAGAGGGCCAGCGCTGGCCTACCGTGAGTCCGGTGCGTTTGGCACGGCCCCGAACCCTGCGATCGGCCCCCGGTGAATACGCGAGGCGCTGACGTCCGGCCCGACCTGGTGGATCGGATGATCGAGCTGTACTGCGACTGGCGTACCGGCTGCATCGAGGTGCAGTCGGCGTACGAGCGCTTCCGGGACGCCTCGTCATGGGACCGAGCCGCCGCATTCGCGGCCTATACCGCCGCCCTCAATCGCGAGCAATCCGCCTGTGAGTCCTACGCGGAGCAGATTCGCCTGATCGAGTCGCGTTGCACCGTCGCCGGCGTCCGCCCGCATGGCGTGCGCCGGCGCGGTCAACACTGAGCCTGATCGATCAGGGCCTCTCCCCTTGGTCCACGAGTTGGGGCGCGGATTGGTCCTTCTCACCGGTCCGATGCCGACCTACCGTTGACCCTGCCTGCCGGGGCGACGCGTGGAGCGCCTTCCGGCAGGTCCAACGAGTTCCCTCAGATTGGATTGTGAGCAAGCGCGATGAACGATGGGTCGAGAACAGTGGCGACCGCGGAGCACGAGTCGCCTTCCGTGCCGGCCGACGACTCGGCGCCGACGCGGGGGGCGATGCTGGGCCTGGTCAGGTGGTGCATCGCCCATCGCCGACGCGTCGTTGTGGCCTGGGTGGCGGTTGCTGTCCTCACGACCCTTGTTGCCGGGTCGGCGGGGAACCGGTGGGCGACCAATTTCAGTCTGCCCGGGACCGAGTCCCAGCGTGCTTTCGACCTGCTCGGCCGGGAGTTCAAGGCACAGAGCGGCGACGCCGACACAATCGTCTTCCGCGTCTCCCGCGGGACGATCGACGCGCCCCTCGCGCGCGCGGCGATCACGCGGCTGGTGGCTCGCGTGAGCACCTTCCCGCACGTCGCCGGGATCGTCAGCCCCTACGGCCCGCGGGGCGCGGTTCAGGTCTCGCGCAACCGGATGACGGCATTCGCGACCGTCAATTACGACAGGCGCGCGAATCTGCTGCCAAACGACACCGGCACACCCGTGCTGCATGCCGTCAGGGCCGTGCGCGTGCCGGGCTTGCGGGTTGCCGCCGGCGGTCAGGTGATCGAGAACGCCAAGGGCTTCAGCGTCGGCCCGGCCACGGCCGTCGGGGCGATCGCCGCCCTGGTGATCCTACTGATCACGTTCGGCTCGCTTACCGCGGCCGGAATGCCGCTGATCACCGCCGGCCTCGGCCTGATCACGGGAGTCGGCCTGATCGGACTCGCCACCCACGTGACGAGCATGTCGAACATCTCGCCCCAGCTCGCGCTGATGATCGGCCTCGGCGTGGGGATCGATTACGCCCTGTTCATAGTCACGCGCTTTCGCGAGAACTACCTCGCGCTCGGTGATGTGGAGCAGTCAGTCGTCGGAGCGATGGACACATCCGGAAGGGCGATCCTGCTCGCGGGCACGACCGTGGTCATCGCGCTGCTCGGCATGTTCGCCACGGGAGTCAGCTTCATGTACGGGCTGGCGATCGCCTCCGCGCTCGCCGTCCTACTCACGATGATCGCCTCGCTGACGCTGCTGCCGGCGATCCTCTCGCGCTTCGGCGCCCGCATCGTCGCGGCTCCGCGCGGCCATCGGCGGTGGCGGCCCAGTCGAAGGCGCGCGATGACGGGGGCGGGGAGCGCCAACGGAGCCGGGGCAGGGGCCGCCAACGGAGCGCCGGCGCCCAACCAGGGCTCGATGTGGCGGCGCTGGAGCGAGACCGTGATGAGACGGCCGTGGCCACTGACCGTCGGCTCGCTCGCGGTGATGATCGCGCTGCTGGTGCCCGTGTTCGCGTTGCGGCTGGACACCAGCGACGCCGGCAACGACCCCGCCTGCACCACCTCCCGCCACGCCTTCGACATGCTCGCGCAGGGCTTTGGGGCGGGCTTCAACGGTCCGCTGACGCTCGTCGCGCAATTGCGCGGGGGCGACCCGGCCGCCTCGCTCCCTGCGGTCCGATCGGCTGCCCTGGCCACGCCCGACGCGGGCGCGGTGACGCAAGCGCGGGTGGCGCCCAGCGGCCGGATCGCGGTGATCCAGGTGTATCCGGACTCTGGTCCAGAGGCGTCGGCGACCACCTCCCTGGTCAAGACGCTCCGCCATCACGTGCTGCCTCCGCTCGAGGAGCGCACCGGGATCCCCATACTCGTTGGTGGCTTCACCGCCGGCTCGATCGACTTCTCCGACGTGCTGTCGAGCAAGCTGCCGCTGTTCGTCGGAATCGTGGTCCTGCTCTCGGCGCTGCTGTTGTTCGTCATCTTCCGCTCACTTGTGATACCGGTGCAGGCAGCGCTGATGAACCTGCTCAGCATCGGCGGCGCGCTCGGCGCCACTGTCCTGGTGTTCCAGCGGGGATGGTTCGCTGGCCTGCTCGGAGTGCAGAAGGGCCCCGTCGAGCCGTGGATCCCGGTGCTGATCTTCGCCGTCGTGTTCGGGCTGTCGATGGACTACGAGGTGTTCCTCGTCTCGCGCGTCCGCGAACAGTGGGTGCGCCGGCGCGACGCGTCAGCGGCCGTCGCGGACGGCATCACGTTCACCGGCCGGGTGATCACCGCAGCGGCGGCAATCATGATCTGCGTGTTTCTCTCGTTCATGCTTGGGAATCAGCGCACGATCAAGGAGTTTGGCTTCGGGCTAGGGTTCGCCGTGTTCCTCGACGCGCTCGTTGTCCGCTGCGTGTTGCTCCCAGCCGTGCTCGGGCTGCTCGGCGCGATCACCTGACGCCTGCCTCGGGGGCTCGACGCCCGGCTGCCCCACTTCAACATCGAGGGCTCGGCGGTGCGCGCTGCGGACGTCAGTAGCCAATGACTGGCCTGCCCTTCGCCGGCAGGCGACGGTCCATCCGGGGGCTGGTCAGCTAAGTCGTCATGGCGGAGCTTCGCCACCCGCGGGGGGATGAAATCGGGGTTGCGGGACTCGCCGGGGGACGCACGGTTGGTGAGGATCGGTGTGCCGTGCGCCGACGCCGACGTTTCCTTGGTGCTTGTGAGCCTGTAGCTAAGTCTGGCGTGGGAGCCTTTGCCGGAACCCCGGACTGTTGCCTTGAGCACGCGCTACAGCATCGCTTGATAACGCGGGGCTCCTGCGGACGGCGATCGTTGTTGGTCTGACCGAAGGAGGCTGGTGGTGGAACGGATCGTTGAACGCCCGGGCGCGCTTGATGTGCACAAGGCGACCGTGATGGCGTGTGTGCGGGTGTGGCAGGAGCGTGAGCTGACCGAGCGCGTGGCGGAGTTCGCCACGACGGTGCAGGGCCTGCTGGCGCTGCGCGACTGGCTGGAGGCGCTCGGTGTCGAGCAGGTCGTGATGGAGGCGACCGGCGTTTACTGGCGGCCAGTGTGGGCGATCCTGGAGGATCGCTTGGAGTTGATGCTGGTCAACGCACGGCACGTGAAACAGGTCCCCGGGCGGAAAACGGATGTGAGCGATGCGGCGTGGTTGTGCCAGCTGCTGGAGGCCGGCCTGCTGAAAGCGAGCTTCGTGGCGCCCAAGCCGATCCGCACGCTACGGAACCTGACCCGGTATCGCAAGACGCAGATCAACGATCGCTCGCGAGAGGCCGCGAGGCTGCACAAGATCCTCGAGGACACAGGGATCAAGCTCGGTTGCGTCGCGTCGGACATCATGGGCAAGTCCGGTCGGGACATGCTCGACGCGCTGGTCGCCGGCACGACCGACCCGACGGTGCTCGCGGATCTCGCGCGCGGGCAGTTGCGCAAGAAGATCCCGGCGTTGCGCGAGGCGCTCGAAGGTCGCTTCGAGGACGAGCACGCGCTGATCGTCGGGCAGATCCTCGCGCACCTGGATTTCCTGGATGAGGCGATCGGCCGGCTCTCCGCGGAGATCGAGGAGCGGATGCGCCCTTTCGCCCGGCAGCGTGAGCTGTTGATGACGATCCCTGGTGTCAAGCAGCGCGTCGCCGAGGTGCTGATCGCCGAGATCGGCGTCGACATGAGCGTGTTCCCGACCCCCAAGCACCTCGCCTCCTGGGCGAAGGTGTGCCCGGCAACGACGAGTCCGCCGGCAAACGCCGCTCGGGCAAGACCGGCAAGGGCAACAAGTGGCTCCGGGCGACCCTGACCGAAGCCGCGAACGCCGCGGCCCGCACCAAGAACACCTACCTCTCCGCCCAATATCAGCGCCTGCGCGGCCGCCGCGGCCACTCCAAGGCGATCACCGCGGTCGGCCACTCGATCCTCACGGCCGCCTGGCACATGCTCCAGAACGGCGAGCTGTACAACGACCTTGGCGGCGACTATTTCACCCGCCGCGATCCAGACCGCATCACCAAACGCCTAGTCCGACAGCTCGAAACGCTCGGACACACCGTGACGCTCCAACCCCGGGAGGTCGTCGCCTGACGGAGATTTCGCTACAGCAAAACATGGGTGCGGTCAGCTGACCAGCCCGCAGCGTTGGGCTACCTCGGAGGGCGTAGCTACCGACGGACCGTTCTCCTCGAACACGCCCGCGGACGTCACTCGAGCTGGGGGCGAACCACTCGTATCGAGCTCTCAGCTGTTTGGTTGCGGCGTGGCCCGGCCCCCGGTTAGCCTCTGGTCATGGCGCACTGCATCCCGCTGGGATCGTTCATCTCCGATTTCTGGCACGACCAGCTCGTCAGCCATGGCCGCCAGTACCTCTTCCTGCTGTTTCTGGGCTTCATCGGGTCGTTTGGCTTCATCCGCCTGTCGGCGCGACTGATGCGAAGCCCACGCGTACCCTGGTGGCCCGGGAGCGTGGTCAGCGAGGGCGGTGTCCACCTCCACCACCTGGTGTGGGGGATCGGCGCGATGATGGGATCGGGCGTCATCAGCTTTGCCCTGTTCAGTACCGGCTTCTGGTACGACGTGTGCGCCGTTGTCTTCGGGATCGGCATGGGCCTGACGATCGACGAGTTCGCCCTCTGGATTCACCTCGACGACGTCTACTGGTCGCGGGAGGGGCGGAGCTCGATCGACGCGTCGGTGATCGCGATCGCGGTCATGGGATTGATTCTCGTCGGCGGTTTCTCGCTGAAATTCGACGAGCCAGCGCCATTCGACATCCTTGGAAACGGTCGTTGCGGTTGTTGCGATTCTCGCGATGTGCACCACCTGCTTCCTCAAGCAGCGCGTCTTTCACGGCGCGATCGGATTCCTGGTGATACCGATCGCGCTCTATGGCGCAGTGCGTCTCGGCAAGCCAAACTCTCCCTGGGCACGCCGCCGCTACGGCGAGCGAAACCCGCACAAGCAGGAAAGGGCCGAGCATCGGTTCCGGCCCGACCGCCACACCGAGCTGATTAAGGACCGGGTTCGAGACGCGATCGGCGGCGTGACCGGCGAGGAGTACGAGGCTCGACGTGCCCAGCGGGAGTCAGCCCCCGAGGCCGCGTCGAAGCGCTGAGCGCTCCGGTCAGGTCTGAGGCGCAACCGGACAGGAGGTCCTCGACGATGTCCGCCGCGGCTGACGCGCCACCGGCTTGCCTGAATGCTCTGGCCACTCGTTCGGCACCGGCTTGGTGCGCGACGGCCTCGCGCACGGCCCGTCTGAGCCGCATCGGGTTCAAACGTTTGTGGTGCAGCTTCGCGCCCGCCGATGCGTGCGCGACGCGGCGCGCCACGTCGAACTGGTCGCGACAGAACGGCACCGCGCAAACCGGAACGCCGGCGGCCAGCGACTTCTGCGTCGTCCCCTGGCCGCCGTGACAGATTACGCATCGGCACGCTCGATGATCGGACCATGTGGCAGGAATTGCTCCACCCGTGCGTTCGGCGGCGCGCTGAACCCCCGAGGGTTCGTTGCTGCCGTCGTGACGACGAGCGCAACGTCCTCGGTCGCGAACGCTTCGAGCGCCATGCTGATCAACTTCTCGTCGCGCTGGTACGCAGTTGACGCCGTAACCAGCAGGATCGGCCGGGTTTCCCCCTCCAGCCATGCCGGCGGATCTGCAGGGGGCTCCCAGGTGGCCGGGCCGACGAGCCGGACGTGGCTCGGCCAATCCGTGCGATGGAACTCGTACGGCTCCGCAGTGAAGGCGAGAAACCTATGAGGCTTGTGCCACTGATCCTCGTAGCGCCGCAGGGGCGGCAGCGCGAGGTCGGCGCGCATCTTGTTCCGAGCTGCCACGTGCGGCGCGAGCACGCGATCTCCGTACGCGTGCAGCAGGCGGTCTCGCGTCTGACCGAGTGATGTCCTCGCAGGTTCCAGGCCTAGACCGAACGGCGGTGCGTCGTTCGACCTGAAGGCTGGCGGGTACGGGCAGTACATCGCCCACGGTAGACGCGACGCCTCCGCTACGTAAGCGGCGCCCTCGGTCTGCACGTCGACGATGAGCGCGTCCGGCGCCACCTGCTCGACGGCTCGACGAAAATCGGGAATCTCCAGCCGAGCGCGTGCCCGGTAGAAATCAAGCAGCCGCTTCTGGGCCGCGACCTGCGTGTGTGCACTCCAGTCCTCGAGTTCGATCGCCTCGATTCCGGGGTCGACCGCCTCAGCATGCAGCCCGAGCTCGCAGAACCGCCCCACCTCCGTCGCCTGGGTCCGCAGATGGACCTCATGACCTCGCCGCTGAAGTTCGAGGAGCAGGCCGGCCGAGGGAAAGACGTGTCCCGGAGTCGGTGAGTTGTACGCCAGGAGTCGCGCCATCACGATGCCCCTTTCGTTCTGGTGACCATCTCGATCACGATTCGCTCGGCCGATTCGCGACCGAGGCCCATCTCGCGGCGCAGCAGCTTCCAGACCAGTAGGTCGGTCGCGACGACGAGGGCAATGATCCGCCGCTCACGCCCCCAACCAGCAACATCGACGACCAGCTCCGCAAACGTCCGCTCCACCCAGCCGCGGTGCCATCGACGCCCGGCCTCGAGCATCTCGTGCACGGCATCTATGCGCTCTTCCTGCGTGAGAAGGCGGAGCACGGCGTCGCCGTCGAGTTCGTAGGAGTCGTAGAGCAAATGGACTGCCCTTGCGACATCGTCACGAGGAGCCGCGTCGCGCCTCGCCCCCTCGGGACGCATCCGCCACGCCCACGTCGCGACGAACAGCGCCTCCTTACTGCCGAAATGGTTGTGCAGCGTCTGGACCGAGACTCCGGCATCGCCCGCGATGGCTGCCAACCGCACGTCTTCGAATGCGTGCGCCGCGAAATGCCGCCATGCGGCCCCAAGCAGCTGGTTCCGGGTCGCTGCGGCCGATTCCGCCCGGGCCACCATGCGATACCGGCGTGGTTTACGCCTCAATGTGTCCTCAGTCCTCGTCCCCATTCGCTTGATGAAGCATAAAGCGAATTTGCCCCGCCGTCAAAGGATCACCGCAGCTGAGCCGGCGACGGGTTGACGCGGTTTCACAGGACCGACGCGGGAGCGATCAGCCCGCCGATTTCGGCCCGACTGGCACTCTGCTTCGAGAACCGTTCTAGACGTTCACGCCGGTGGCACCGACTGGACCCGCGCTCGCGATCCGTGTCAGCTGCCCGACGAGCATGGCACCGCGGCCGATCGCCCTCGCTCGTCGGCGGGCGCCTGCCAGCATAGGGCGGGGTGCCAACGCCCTTCAACCCGCGCGAGCGCGGCCCGCGCAGCGCTCCCCGCGCCGATCGCCGCCCGGCATGGCACGATGCCTCCGCTCGCCTCGCCGCGCCGAGCCCGCACCGGCGGCGGCGCAACCGCGACTTCGAGCGCGCCGCCTGCTCGTTGGCAACCGCGCCCCTAGTACGGACGGGCGTTGAGCCCCATCGCACGATCGGCCGGCCGCCTGGGGCTTTGGCTAGGTATTCGATCAGCGAGGTTGCGGCACGGCATCGTTGTGTGGTTGGATCTCCCCTGCAGGAGGGGGCAGATGGATCCACAACGCCGACCGCGGCGACCGCCGTGAGCGAGGAGCAAGGCATGGCAACGCACGTCATATTCCATGAGGTCGACGACGTTGAGCACTGGTTGCAGTCACCGAAGCGGGAGGAAGTCTTCGGACCGCTGGGCATCACGGTGCGGACGTTTCGTGACCCGCAGGGATCCAACCGGGTCGGTCTGATCGCCGAGATTCCCGATATGGGTGAGTTTCAACAGTTCATGCAGACCGAGGCGGCCGCCGAGGCGATGAAAGACGATGGCGTCCGGCCGGAAACGCTGCTCGTGCTCGACGAGGGGTAGTCCTAGGCCTAGGGGCCGCTTTCCGTTGACAGCCGCAAGCCGAGGCCGTCACGTAACGTAGATTGACGCGGCCCGGGCAATGGAGTGCGCCCCGCCCAGGCGCCACCACCCCTATCGGCCAGCGGGGTGTCGAGCTGGAGCAGTTGCGTCGTGGCACCGTGGCGAGTTCGGCTTTGCGGTCGGGAGTCGACCGAAGGTGGTTCGCCGAACTGCGGGTCGAACGGTTGTCGGTCTGACGGGCATACGGTTCCCTTCGGTGGGGTGATGAGGTCGACGAGGTAGGTGCTGGTCACCTGCTCAACGCAGTGGCTGGGGTCCGCTTCGCTGGTGTGGCCGTAGCCGTCGTGGGTGAGCAGGATGGCGTTGCCGAGCAGATGGGCGACCCGCCGCGCGTTGGTGTACGGCGTGGCCGGGTCAAGCGTCGTACCGATGACCAGGATCGGATTCTTGGTGTGGGCGTTCCAGGGTCCGGTGTAGCGATCGGCGCTGCGCGCACGCCAGGCGGCGCACGGCGCCCAGTTGCTCCAGCCGACGAACGGACCACCCACATGGCTGACGCGGGTCAGCCGAGCGATGATTTGCGGCCAGGCGCCTGGGCCCTGCCGAGCAGGGCTGTCCGTGCATGTGATCGCTGTCGGGGGGTCGCTTGCTGCGGACCGGGTGCCCGCCAGCACCGCGCGGGCCTGAGTGGCGAGCGCCGAACCGTTTCCACTTGCAGGCCCGCCTCGAGATTTTGCGCCAGTTGCGGCCACGCGGCTGGATTTGTCAATGACGCGAACAGGACGGCCGACAGGTCGCCGTAGCTCAATGCCCCCGGTGGCGATGCGCTGGGCGCTGGGATCGGCGCGCGCCGCAACCGCGCCAGCAGCCGCGCCACCCGCGGCGGCCACGACCCCCCGGCCTGCGAGCGCACAGCGGGCCGATCCCGCGCGCTGACAGACCGACTCGAATGCACGCAGCCCACGATCCATCGCCGCGACCGTGTTCGAGAATCGCGCCGCGGCACCCCTGATCACGATTCTGGGGTCCACTAGGCCATCGAGGGCCATCGCACGCACCCGACGGGGAAACAGGTTCGCGTAGGTCTCGCCGAGAAACGTCCCGTACGACACTGCCCAGTAGGAGAGTTGGCGGTCGCCCAGCAGCCGGCGCAGATAGTCAAGATCGCGGGCATCGTCGGTGGTCGAGACATGAGCCAACAGGCGTCCGCCGAGCGCCCCGCAGCGCCGGGCGTAGGCAACCGTCTTGGGCAGGTACGCGAGCGACTGCGCCCGCGTGGTCGGGATCGACAGTCCATCCCAGAACCTCTCCCGACTTCGCTGATCGGCAAAGCACCGCACCATCGGCTCGCCACCAGCGCCGCCACGCAGAGCCCAGCCGACGACGTCGAACCGCCCCTGCCCCAGCGCGTCCAATCGCGCACCCTCGCTCCGCACCAGCCCCACGCTGCCCGACGCACCGCCCCCGTTAACGAACAGCGACCCGATCCGATGGTCGGGCCGGCTGGCGAGATGGCGGATCACCGCGATCGTGATCTTCGGCCCGCCTGGACGCTCCCAATCCAACGGCACGCGCACGCGTGCGCAACGCAACCGCATGCCGCAGCTGTTCCAACGGATCGACGACGCGAGGCCGTCCCGAGAGGGCGCCGACGTCGGTGCCTCGGCGACCGCAGGATTCACGGCGACCGCGACCAACCCCAGCGCAACAGCGCCGACCCACCAGGCGCACGCAGCGCAGAGGACGTAGGCGGCTGACCGCATACCCCGCGGTGTCGCCTGATCCACGAGTGAGCGTAGGTTCCCGTCGAACGCCACGCCGGCGATCACGGAATTGGCTCGCCGGCGGGGGGTTCGCCGAATCTCGGGTCGAACGGCTGATGATTCGACTGGCAGACGGTCCCGCGAGGCGGGGTGACCAGGCCGACGAGGTAGCCGGTGATCGCGCGCTGCACGCATACGCTGGGGTCGACAAGGCTGACGTGGCCGTAGCCCTGGTGGGTCAGGAGCACGGCGTTGCCGAGTCGGCGTGCCGTGATTCGAGCGTTCGCGTAGGAGGTGTTCGGGTCATATCGCGTGCCGACGACGAGGATCGGATTCTTGGTGGAGGCGTTCCAGGGTCCGGTGTAGCGATCGGCGCTGCGCGCACGCCAGGCGGCGCACGGCGCCCACAGCCACCAACCGAGCACCGGGCCGTTGAAGCGGCTGATGCGAGTCAGTCGGCCGATCACCTGCGCCACGCGCTTGTGGGGTGACGGGTCGGGCTGTCGGCGCACCCGATCGCGACCGGCGCCGGGGCGCTGCCCGCCGTGGGGGGGAACTGCCGAGCCTTGGTCAACAGCGCCGATCCGTCTCCCTTCACGGCCGCTTCGAGGTCCCGCGCGAAATCCGGCCACGTGCCTGGGTTGCGCATCTCCGGGAAGAACGCGGTGATCAGGTCGCTGTAGGTGAGCCGCCCGGGCGGGGTGGCCGTTGGGGCCGGGATCGATGCTCGCTTGACGCGTGTGAGCAGCGCGTTCACGCGCGCCTTGACCGACCCGTGCCCGGCGAGCGCGCAGCGGACCGCGGCCCGCCCGCTGGCAGAGCGCCTCGAACTGCTTGAACACCGCGTCGGTCGGCGTCACGGCATTCTCGAGAAACGACTCCTTGCTCCGCATATAGCTGACCGCGTCGACGACCCCATCGAGGACCATCGCGCGGACCCGGCCCGGGAACATGTTCGCGTAGGTCTGACCGAGAAAGGTCCCGTAGGACCAGCCGAGGTACGTGAGCCGGCGCTGGCGAGCAGCACGCGCAGATGGTCGAGGTCGCGCACCGTGTCCTCGGTGGAGATGTGGGCCAGCAGGCTGCCGCTGAGCTGAGCGCAACGCCGCGCATACTCGATCGCCTTGGCCAGGTAGCGGCGCGACGCCGGCGGGGTGGTCGGGACCGTCAACCCGGCCCAGAAGCGGGTCGCGCTGATCTCGTTGCGGAAGCACCGCACGTGAGTGCTGGTTTGAGTACTGATGGCTATCGCCGCCCTGGCGCTGACGGCCGCCCCGGCATCGGCCCTTCGGGGCCGACCACCTGCGCACGGGCATTGCGGCTCCGTCACCAGTCTTCCTGGGAATCTTCCATCTCATTCCCCGCATGCGAGCAGCAAGAAGGTCACCGTCACCTACGTGCCGCAGTCGGGTCCGCGCGTGGTCAAGACGCAGGTGGTGAAGATCGCCGGGTAGTGGCTGGCGTATCGGGCGCCCTCATTGGACATGGCCGGGGTCAGCGGTCGCTCCAGCCGGCGCCGGTCGCTTCGTATTCCTCGACCCGTGCCCGCATCAGCGCCTTCAGGAGCTCGGTCGGCAGCTCGCGCTCGTAAGGGAGCTTGATGAAGGCCTCACCAGCGTCGAAGCCAGCGGCCTTGACCGCAGCCTTCTGGGTGGCGAAGAACGGTGGCGGGAACCGCAGCGAACAGTGATTCTTGAAGTTCTGAAGCATCCACAGGCTCGTGTTCTTGCCGCGGACGTACACCGGCAGGTTCCACTTCAGTTCCTCCCGCGCCTCCGGGTCGGCATCAAGGCTCAGCTCCCTGAGTGCCTCGAGGTGCGGCCGCTGGACGTCGCTCAGTTGCGCGAAGAAGTCATCGACGCTTGACCGCTTGGGCATCGGCATGGCGTCAGCTTACCCGTGCAGATCCCGCTGCTCGCGTTCTTCGTCGCCGGGGCGGCAGGATCATCGACGCTGCCGCCTTCCGCACAGACCCTCCCCTCCTCCTCGCCTCAGCCGGCGCCCTTCCAGTCCGGCCGGCACAGCTTGTGGAGCAGAAGCGGCGGGAGGAGGCCGACGAGGAGGGTTGCGGCGAGCAGCGCCAGGAGGTATGGCGGTGTGCTTATGTGTCCAAGCTGGCTCGGGGGCAGCAGGCCGACCAGGCAGGCCGCCGCCGAGGCGAGCGTCCCGAGGACGCAGATGGTCACGAGCGCGGGCGCCCGGTAGCCACGCTGGTGCTCGGGCGCCCGCCGGCGTAGATTGATCGCCGCTGCGAACATCAGGACGTACATGATTAGGTAGACCTCTGTCGCCAGGGCGGCGAACACCCAGTAGGCCCGTGAGACTGCCGGCACCAGGGCGTAGAGCAGTCCGATCAGGGTGATGACGATTCCCTGGGCGACGAGTATGTGGAGTTGGACGCCGTTTGAGTTGAGCTCCTGGAAGTACGGCGGGAGGTAGCCACGCTCGCGAGCGATGTCCAACAGGCCGGTCGAGGGACCAGTTAGCCAGTCAAGCAGGCCACTCACGGAGGCGACCACCAGCCCGACGGCAATGATGGGCGTCAGCACGTTCAGACCGAAGTGATCGAGCAGGCTCTTGAACGCCTGCATGACACCCGCGGTGAAGCTGATGTGCGCCGCCGGGACCGCGACCGAGATCGCGAGCGTCGGGAGGATGAAGACGAGCAGAATCAGTATCACGGCCAGCAGGGTCGCTTTGGGGAACTCGCGCGGGGCGTCGCGCAGTTCGTCGACGTGGACGGCGTTGACCTCAACCCCGGCGTAGGTGAAGAAGCTGTTGACGATGAGCACAATGCTCGTCAGCCCGTTCCATGGCGGGAGCACGTGGTGGGCGTTCAGCGGCGCCGCGGAGGCGTTGCCCTGCAGGAGATAGATCGCCGCCAGGACGACGAGAAGCAGGCCCGGGATCAGCGTTCCGATGAAGATCCCGTACGACGCGAGCCTGCCGGTGGCGAGTACGCCTCTGGCCGAGACGAGCACGGCCGACCAGAACAGGATGATGATCACCAGGGTCGTGTAGAGGCCGCTGTGCGCCAGGCCGGGAGCGAACACGTACGCCAGCGTGCTCGCGACGTAGGCGAGCAACGCCGGGTAGTAGAAGGTCGTCTGGGCGAACTGACACCAAATGGCGACGAAGCCCATCCTGGGAGAGATCCCCTCTGACACCCAGTTGTAGACGCCGCCCTTCCAGCCCGAGGCAAGCTCGGCCGACACGAGCGACGCCGGCAGGAGGAAGACGATCGCGGGCAGGACGTAGACCAGCACCGAGGCGAGACCTAGGACGGCCGTCGCAGGCGCGGCGCCGAGATCTCCCACCGACCCCAGGGTCAGCACCGCCATCGCCAACCAGCTGAGCGTCGCCTTGGACCCGGCCGGCGCACGAGCCCGACGCTTGGCAGGGGGCGGATCCGGCAGCTCGGGTGTAGGTGTCATCGGTTTCGCGGACGTGTCAGCGGCACGACAGCTCCGGCGAGACATTCTCGGGCACGCCGACCGCCAAGTGTCGGCGAACCTCGGCGTCGAGCCCCAGTTAGGCGCCCGTCAGGGCGACGAACGGCTGACAGAGCGTCACGCGCACTCGGATGAGTGAGGTCTACACGCTTGCTGAATCGTTGACCACGACCGATGCTCGCACGCCGCGTAACGTCCTCGGCTCTGGTCTCTCGTAGCGATGCGGAGGGTGGCGCCATCGGTCGCTCGCCCACTGCCGGCCCGCAGGCCGCCGGAGTTGATTTGGCGCTGGGCCGCGATGAAGCCGACCGTACCTGAGAGGGCTGGGATCCATAGGGCCAGCGCGTGGTAGAGGAGCACCCCACCAAGCGCGGCGCCGGCAGGGACGTGGTAGAGGAGCAGTGCGGCGGCGAGTCCGCCGTCCAGCACGCCAAGGCCACCGGGGATGGGGATCGCGTTGGCCAGGTAGCCGATGAGATAGGCCAGGACGAGGGGTGCCGCCGGTGCGTCGTAGCCGAGTGCGTGAATCGCCAGCCACAGAACGGCGATGTCGCACAGCAGGAAGGCGAGGGCGCCGATGGCGAGGCGCCAGCCGGGTCGCTGGATCGCGCGGAGCGTGGTGGCGCTCGCTTCTGCGGTGGCTCCCAGCGCGCGTGATGGCAGTGACGCGCTGTCTCCGGTGCGGCCGGAAACGCGAAGCGCCAACGCGAGGAACACGGCCAGCACCGCGACGCCCACGCCGGCAGGCAGAGCGCTGAGCGCGAGGTCGTGTGGCCCGGCAAATAGCCCGATCGCGAGTCCTGCTCCGGCGAGCACCAACATCACCACGTTGGTCGCGCTGGTCAACAGGAACAGGACCGCGGAGCGCTCGGCGACGGCCCGCACCGGCATTCCGGCGCGTGAGAGCAGCCAACCGCCGGCCGCGATGCCGCCAGCGCCGCCGACGGGAGCCACGGCCCCGAACGCCTGCTCCGCGGTCGCGACCAATGCCGCAAACCGGGCCGGGATGCCGTTGAAAATCCCCTGGAAGGCGAGCACGTAACCCAGGCACGATGCGAGCTCGAGTCCGCCAGCGACCACGACCCAGGACCAGCGGGCGTGGGCCACCCGGTGGCCAACCGACGCCAGACCGGGGATCGCCAGCACCAGGCCTCCCAGCATGAGGGACAGCACTGCGGCGCTCACGAGGCCGGAACCCAGCCGGCGTCGCTGGGACGGCCCAGTCTCGGGGCTGAGCGACTGCGGAGTCGCTCGGGTCGGCTCACGAGTCGTCATTGCGGTGGTCACGCTCATACGACGAGCGAGTCGGTCGTCCGGGGACAGCCTGCGTAGGCATACGGATGGTGGAAGGCGAAGAGGGCGTCGGCGGCCGGCACCTGAAGCTCGAATGACTCAACCGTGCGCGCGTCGTGGACGGCCAGCACAACCTGGTCCGTACGAGGGTTCCACAGCAGGCGCACATCGATGCCGTCACTGGTTCGGCGATCCAGCTCGCGGATGGCTTTCTCGGATGTCGCGTCGGTCATCGTGGGTTCTCCTACATGTGTAGACGCCAGAAGGTCGGCTCACTCATCGGTCTCTGCGGGTCTACCTATATGACGCCTTGCGCGCCCGAAACGTGACATGGCGCCCTCAGCAGCTGCTTTCGCCGGCCAGTCGTCTGTTTCGCGGCTTGCGCGCGGACCCAGAGCCCCACCGCGTGTACCGAAATGCTCCCTGACGGATGGAGGCGGGTGTCGGCCGTGGCGAGTTCGAACATCGTGACGCCGCGACGTGCGAAGGTCGCAGCTGGGTCCGACGGGGAGGAGCTGCCTCGGCCGGAGAAGCCGTTGTCCGGCGTCCGCCCCCGGCTGCGAGGATCACGACGTCGGACGACTGAGGAACGGCGCTCGGAACGACCGGGTGGGTTACGGAGCGGAGACCGTCACTTCGTCGGCCGGCACCCAGGCGACCCTGTGGTTGTAGTCGATCTGGTACCAGATCTGGCCGTGAGAGAAGCGCCTGACTTGCGCGACGTACGTCTGCCCCGCTCTGCTGAACCCATGGACGGTATCGGGGCAGATCCGCGTATCTATGGTGTTCCCGAGATAGGTTGGGTGTTCGTCCGGACCGCTGAACAGCGTCGTGGGGTGGGATCCGCCGCGGAAACGCACCAGCGCTCCCCAGCCGCCGCTGGTATCGGAGTTGCGTACCCACCCAACGGTCCCACTGAAGTCGATCTTGTCATAGAGGACTCCGTGTACCCGCTTCCTGCCGAGTAGAGCGAACTCCTCTCCCCATGCCGCCTTTGCGCGGAGATCGCTGGCCGAGACCTGGGAAAGCACCGGCGGTCCGTTTGGCACTATCGCCCAGGGGAAATTGTCGCATGAGAAGTCGAGCTTGTTGTACTCCGGGGGATCGCCGATCTTCGGCGACGGTACGTACGTCGACGGATCGCTGGCGCCCCTGACCAGCGTGTCGGGCACGGGCCGTCGACCCTTCTGCTCGTACACATTCGCGAAGTTGCTCTGGGATCCCGTCGTCCAGAGGAACCAGTCGCGGGCCGAAGCAAGATTGTCGCCGACCGAGATTACTCGGATCCTCGAACTGTGCTTGGTGAATTTCGCCGGCAGCTCTGGGCTGGGTAGTGGTGCGTCTTGCGACCAGCGCTTGTATGCGGCACGCACCAGGTCCATGTAGTACGGCCAATCCCATGACGGACCGGGATCCCAGTGCTGTACGTGCGGGTCATCGATGGAGTTGGGGATGTTGTCGTGCCCGAGGATGTGAGCTCGGTCCACGGGGATGTGGTACTTCCATGCGACCCATCCGACGAGATTGGCCGAACGCTCGTAGAGCTTCTCGGTGAAATAACCCGCCGGAGCCACCGCGAACCCGACGTGCTCGACCCCGATTGAGGTCTCGTTAAACCACCAAT
>CAVTTU010000004.1:0-177610 GCA_963737535.1 uncultured Solirubrobacterales bacterium | reverse complement strand
GACTGCGTCGCGACCAACATCCTTGGCAAGTCCGGCCGCGCGATGCTCGACGCGCTCGTGGCCGGCACCACCGACCCCGACGTTCTCGCCGACCTTGCCAAGGGCAAGCTGCGCGCGAAGATCCCCGCGCTCCGAGAGGCGCTGGAGGGTCGCTTCGACCCTCTGCACGCCGTCTGGTCGGAGCGATCCTCGACCACCTCGACTTCCTCGACGAGCAGATCTAGCCGGCCTAACCGAAGCGATCGGGGAACAGCTCGCCCCTTTCGCCAGAGGCCGTTGAGCTGCTGTGCACGATCCCCGGCGTGCAACGGCGCACCGCCGAGGTCATCCTCGCCGAGATCGGCACCGACATGAGCCTCTTCCCGTCCGCCGAGCACCTCGCCTCGCTGGGCCGGCCAATGCCCGGCAACGACCGCTCCGCCGGCAAACGCCGCTCCGGCAAAACCCGCGACGGCTCCAAATGGCTGACACCGCGCTCAAAGAAGCCGCGATGGCCGCGACCCGCACCAAAGACGTCTACCTCGCCGCCCAATACCAACGCCTGCGACCCCGCCGCGGCCACGAGCAAGCACTCGGCGCCGTCAAACACTCGATCATCTGCGCCTGCTGGCACATGCTCAGCGCCGGCGAGCTCTACAACGAACTCGGCGGCGACTACTTCCAACGCCGCGACCCCGAACGCATCACCAAACCGCCTCGTCGCCCAACTCGAAGCACTCGGACACCAAGTCACCCTGGAGGTCGCAGCCTGAGGTCATTTTCCTGTCAGGTCACGCCCGGCGATGGCGTGGATGCCGCGGCGAAAACGCGTACATGCAGGATGGCCGGTTTGCCCGGCCGAGGGCAGCGTTAGGCTCCTCGACCGCAGCCATGTCCACCAACCAGATTCTCATCGGGCTTGGGTTGACGATTGTCCTGGCCCTCGGCTGCGACCTCATCGCCACCCGCACGCGGCTTCCGGCGATCGTGCTGCTGCTTCCGGTGGGGTTCATCGCCGGCGCCGCCACCACCGACGTCCATCCCGATGCCCTGTTCGGAGACACCTTCCAACCGCTGGTATCGCTGGGGGTCGGCCTGATCCTGTTCGAGGCCGGGTTGCGACTGCGCCTCGACGAGCTCCACGGCGGGACTCGTCGCGTCGTGCTGCGGTTGATCGCGATCGGCATCGTCACGACGCTGACCGGGGTGACGCTGGCGAGCCGCCTCCTGTTCGGGATCGGCTGGGGGAGCGCGGTGGTGCTCGGCGCGATCCTCGTCGTCTCCGGCCCCACCGTGGTGATGCCGCTGCTCGAGTTCGTGCGGCCGCCCGAGCGAGTGCGCGCGACGCTGAAGTGGGAGGGCGTCCTGGTGGACCCGCTGGGCGCGCTTCTGGGCGTGGGGACGTTCACCGTCGTCCGCGCCTTCGCCCACGGTGAGCAGGCGTATCACCCCGGTGAGCTGATCGTGAGCCTCGGCGCCGGACTGGTCCTCGGCGCGCTTGGCGCGTTCGTGCTGCGGTTGCTGCTCGGTGGAATCCAGCGCGCGGTGCCACGGCAGAGCGTCGCCGCCGCACTGATGACCGTCACCGCCGCGGTCGTGGTGGCCGACCTCATTCACACTGACTCGGGGTACGTGGCGGCGACGGTCATGGGGGCCGCGCTGGCCAATCAGCAACGGCTCGATCTGTCCAGGGTGCTCGAGTTCCAGGGCACAGTGGTGAGGCTGTTGATCGGCATCCTGTTCGTGCTCATCTCGGCCTCCGTATCGCCGTCAACCGTGAAGTCACTGCTGCCAGGCGGGATAGCGCTGCTCGCGATCATGGTCTTCGTACTCCGCCCGCTGACCGTCCTGCTGGCCACTCGCGGCTCGACCCTGCGACGGCCCGAGCGCGCCTTCATCGCCTGGCTGGGTCCGCGCGGCATCGTCGCCGCGGCAACTGCGTCGGCCTTTGGCCCCACCCTGGCTCAGGCCGGTATCCCCGGAGCCAACAAGATCCTTCCCATCGCCTTCATCATCATCTTCGGGACCGTCGCCATCTACGGCCTGAGCGCAACTCCGGTGGCCCGCCGGCTCGGGCTGCTGGCCGCCGACTCGCTCGTCGTGTTGATCGTCGGCGGCCACGAGTGGGCGCGAGCCATCGCCTCCGCTCTGAAGGAGGCGGGGCTTCGCGTCCGAGTGTGGACAGGTCACGAGGCGGAGCAGGCGCAGGCTCGCGAGAGCGGACTCGACGCCGGTCACGGGCGCCTCGGAGTGGACTTCGCGGCCCGCGAGGCGGAGCTCGAGGAGGTCACGGATGCGCTGCTCATGACGCCCAGCGACAACTTCAACGCCCTGGCCGCGTACGAGCTTCGCCAGGAGCTCGGTAACGAGCATGTATTCAGGCTGCCTCCGTCGACCGAGCTGATCGATCTCGTCCCTGCCTACGCCGAGGGGGAGCTCATGTTCGGGCCCGACCTGACATACGGCGCGCTCGAGCGCCGTTTCGCGGGCGGCGCGCGGATCATCGCCGAAGCTCGCCGCGACCACGATCAGCGTGCGGTGCCGAGCAGCCGGGCACGGCTGCTGGCCGTGGTGTCGGCGAAGGGGGAGCTACGCGTGGCGACGAGCGCGGAGGCGCCCAACCCGGCCCCCAACGACACGGGAATCTGGCTCGTATGAGCAGCCGGCAGGACCCCGACCGTCGGGCAGAGGTCAGTCACGAGGAGTTCAACGCGCTGTTCGCGGAGCTCAGCCGGTGGGGGAGATGGGGGGACGAGGACGAGCTCGGAGCGCTCCACTTCCTCACTCCGGATCGGATCGCGGCCGCGGCCACGCTCGTGCGTGAGGGCGTCGGCGTGTCGTTGAGCCTGCCCTGGAACACCCATCTCGGCGAGCACAACCCAATGCCCGCTGACCATCACATGACCGCACTGGCCAGCGCCGCCAAGCCGCAGCACGTCCAGTTCCTCAAGGACTACGTGGGCATCGACTACCACAACGACGGCCACACCCACATCGACGCGCTGTGTCACGTCGCCTACGACGACCTGCTGTACAACGGACAGTCGGAGGGCGCGGTGACTACGGATGGAGCCACGATCAATTCGATCGAGGTGCTCAAGAACGGGTTGATCGGACGTGGGGTGCTGCTCGACATCCCCCGGCTCAGGGACGTTCCCTGGCTCGAGCCCGGCCAGCACGTGTACGGCGAGGATCTGGCGGCGGCCGAGCGCGAGCAGGGGGTCAACGTCGCCGAGGGCGACATCCTGCTGGTCCGTACCGGCCATGCCGGCCGTCTGGCCAAGCTCGGTCCGTGGAAGACGCCCGTGGCCAAGGCGGGACTGCACCCGATGGCCATGCGCTTCGTTGCCGAGCGGCAAGTCGCGGCGCTTGGATCGGACGGCAACAGCGACACGGCGCCGAGCACCACGCGGGGTGTGGGCTTTCCCATTCATGTGCTCGCCATCACCGCGCTCGGCATCCACCTGCTCGACTATCTGCAGCTCGAGGACGTGGCCGCGAAATGCGCCGCCTCGGGGCGGTGGGAGTTCCTGTTCACGGCCGCGCCGCTGTTCGTCCGCGGCGGAACCGGCTCGCCGCTGAACCCGGTGGCGGTGTTCTAGTGGACTCCACCCAAACATTCCACCGGTTATGGCGGCCCCGGGTGGTCGCCAGGCTTTGTCCTCGGATCCTCGTGCAGCGCTGCTGCACGTCGGATCCTGCGTCCGCGCCTGACGACCCCCGGGTCTCGCCATTCCCGGCGAAACGTTTGGGTGGAGCCCACTAGCTCGTGCCTCAACCCGTTCAGGCTCCCGAGCCATCGCCCGAGCAGGCCGCCGCGACGATGCGCAGCAGACAGTACGCGGTGCTGCTGGTGCTGGTCGCCGTGGCGGGGGTTGTCGTGTCGGCGGCCTCGTGGTGCTTTCTCGAGGGGATCTATCAGCTCCAGCAGGAACTGTTCACGCACCTGCCGCACGCGCTCGGCTATGCGCACGGACCGCCGCTGTGGTGGTCGGTCCCGGTCCTGGCCATCGGCGCTCTGCTGACCGCGCTGGCCATCTCGCGGCTGCCCGGCGATGGCGGGCATCTCCCGGCCAAGGGACTGGCTCCCGGCGGGATCCTTCCCCTGATCGATCTGCCAGGCGTCGTCCTGGCCGGCCTGGCCACGATCTCCTTCGGACTCGTGCTGGGCCCCGAGGCGCCGCTGATCGCGATCGGCTCCGGGGTCGCGCTGCTCACCCTCAGGCTGGTTCGCCGCAACGCCCAGCCCCCGGTGCTTCTCATCGTTGCCGCCGCGGGGAGCTTCGCCGCCCTGTCCTTCATCTTCGCCTCACCGCTGATCGCGGCGGTGATCCTGATCGAGGCGAGTGGGCTGGGTGGCACGCGGCTCCCGATGGTCCTGCTGCCCGGCCTGCTGGCCGCCGGTACCGGGACGCTGGTGTCGATCGGCATCGGGTCGTTCACCGGCCTCAGCAACGCCGCCTATGCCCTCAGCCCCCTCACCCTGCCCGCCTTCCACCGCCCGACGGTGGCCGAGTTCGGGTGGACGCTGGTGCTCGCCGCTCTCGTCGCGGTGGGGGCGCGGCTGATCATGCAGGGCGGGTTGGCCACGCACCGGTTCGTCGCGTCCCGTCTGATCGTCGTCCTGCCGATCGTGGGCGCGATCATCGCCGGCCTGGCCATCGGCTTCCACGGCGCCACCGGCAAGAGCGTCAACGAAGTCCTGTTCTCGGGCCAGAGCGCCCTGCCGGGCTTGGTGCAGGGCGCCGCGACGTGGTCGGTGGGGGCGCTCCTGCTGCTCATCGCCCTGAAGGGCATCGCCTACGGCCTGTCGCTCGGCAGCTTCCGCGGCGGCCCCACGTTCCCGGCGATCTATCTCGGCGCCGCGGCCGGGCTGCTTGCCTCGCACCTCCCGGGCTTCGCGCTGACGCCGGCGGTGGCGGTCGGGCTCGGCGCGGCGGTCGTCGCGGTGCTGCGGCTGCCCCTCTCCGCCGTCGTGCTCTCCACCCTGCTCACGTATAAGGCCGGGAGCGGCGCCGAGCCGCTGACCATCGTCGGCGTGGTCGTGGCGTACGTGGTGACTTTGTTGATGAGCAGGCGGGGCGCCGAGCCCAGAGCCGGCGGAGTGAGTCCAGTTGGGCCTTCGCCGGGGGCTTGGGGCCGGGAAGGGGGAAGCGCGGCTTGCCCGGCGCGGGAACGCCCTCGCAACCGTGGCGGTCAGCGCCGCTCCCAAGCACGAAAACGTTGCGCAGCGCGCCAATGGCGGTGGCGCTATGCAACGTTTCGTCGAAATAGCAGCGGTTTCGTTGCCCGGCGCCGGCGCCCGAGACCGCCGCGTAACGAAATCGTTGTTGGACACCCCGAGTCCCCGGCCCAGTGCAAGACCCGAGTCAGAGTGCCCGTCAGAGCCTGCGCAGCAGCCGCCGGGCCGCGCGCTCGCCGGTCTCCACCGCGCCGTCGAGAAAGCCGATGTTGTTGATCGAGGTGTGCTCGCCGGCGAAGTAGAAGCGGCCCTCGGTCCGGCCGGCGAGCGCGCCGTAGGTGTTGGACTGGCCGACCCGGTAGTAGGAGTAGGCGCCGTGAACCCAGGGATCGAGCGCCCAGTGGTCCTCGTAGGCTCGGCCGGTGTACGCGGCCGTGGTGCCGGGGAAGAGCTTCTCGATCTCGCCCAGCGCCCACCGGACGTCGCCTTTGGGCGCCCGGCCGTGGGCCTTGCCGGTGAGGCCGGTGCGACCGACCCGCCCGCCCGGGAAGGCGAGGTACAGGGCCGGGCTGGCCTTGGGGCCGAGGTTGACGCACTCGTCCCAGGCACAGGCCAGCCGCTGCCACTCGCCGTACGTGGCGCCGCTGTAACCGAGCGCGGGCCACGTCTTGTGGGTGAGCTCGAGGTGGATCTTGGCGTTGGTGCCCATGCCGAAGGTGCGGATGACGCGGCGTTTGGTCGACGACAGGCCCGAATGCTTCAACTCGACGTCGCGCAGCGTGCTGAACGGAAGGGCCAGTACGACCAGGTCAGCGGTCTTCTCGACGTGGCGGCCGTCGAGGTCGAACACGAGCTCAATCGCACGGTCGGCGCGCTCGCGGATGGCCACCAGCACGTGATTGTGGCGGACGGTGTCCGGTGGCAGGCGCTCGATCATGCGTGACACGAGCTGGTCGTTGCCGCCAACGATCTGGTAGCGCTCGTCGTCGCCAGGCAGAGGCCTCAGCGAGGAGCGCGGGTTGCCGATCAGCAGGTAGATCAGGTCCTGGGCCGACTGATCTCCGGGATCGCCGCCGTTCTCGGTCACCGTGTTGGCCATCATGAGCTTGCCGAAGCGGCTGCCCGAGCCGATCTCGGTACTGTCGAGCCACTCGGGCACCGACATCTGGTCGAGCCGCCGGGCGCCGGCGTCGGTGTTCAGCTGCTTGGCCGCGGTCCGGAAGACGTGATAGCCGACGCTGTGCCAGTCGGCATTGGCGTCGGCGTAGCTGTAGATACGGCCGTCGATCAGGAACACCTCGTCGCCACGGGGAAGGTCGCCGCCGTCCACCACCATCTGGCGCAGGCCGAGCCGCGAGGCCAGGTTGCGGACCGGATGCTGGTCGGTGTTGAGAAACGAGCCGCCGTGCTCGGCGATCAACCCGTCCGAGAAGAAATGGCGCAGCGTCCAGCAGCGCCCGCCGGCGCGCTCGGCGTGGGCTTCGTAGATCGTCGAGCGCACGCGCGCGGCGGGGTTGTGCGTCCACAGCCAGTGCGCACAGCTGAGGCCGGCCAGGCCGGCGCCCACGATCGCGATCCGCGGCCTCGCCGGCAAGCCCGCGAGTCGCGCCAGGACCGGCGCCGGGTCGCCGGCCACCGCAGCCCCCACGGCCAATCCACCGGCGCCGATCAACAGCTCGCGCCGGGTATGGCGGCGCTGGGCGTCGGAGGCGAGCACCTCGTCGACCGGTACGCCGGTCTGGCGCGCGCGCTCGTGGGCCGCGTACATGCGTTGCGCCCAAGCGATGCCGGGCGAGCGCGCCGAGCGAGGACGGCCGCTCATTTGCCCGCCGCCGCGTCGATCTCGGCCGCCACCGTCTGCCACAGCGTCACGTGCACGCGCGGGCGGACGCGTGTCGACACCGTGCCCGCGCGCCCGGTGGCGATCGCGTGGGTGGCCTCGGGGGTGGTGGCGAAGCGCTGGAGCACGAGCGCGGCGGGCAGCGCCCGGCCCAGCCCGAGCGTGCTGGCGTGCCACAGCTCGACGATCGGTGTCTCGCGCACGTCGAGCCGGACCAGCGCCCGCCGACGGATCTCCTCCAACACGGACTGGGCCACCGTCAGCGCGATGCCCTCGCCGGCGGCGGCGGCGGCGATCGCCGCGGCGTGACTGTTGTACTGCGCGATGTCGGCCGGCTCGAGTCCGTTGCCGGCCAGGAACTGGCTCATCGTCGTCGTTGGATCGAGGTCGGGCGGACCAACCAGCCAGCGCTCGTCCGCCAGCGCCGAGGGAGCGATCGAGCGCTCGCCGGCGAGTCGATGTCCAGGCGCGGCGACGGCGAGCATCCGGCAGCGGAGGAACGGCACCGACGCGATCGTGTTCGCGCGCTCGACACCGGGGTGGGGACCGAGCGCGATATCGGCACGGCGATTCTCCAGCCGATCGGCAAACGAGCTGCCGGGCACAGTCTCGACCGCGATCTCGACACCCTCGTTGCGCGCGCTGAAGGCATCGATCAGCGGGCTGATGTGTTCGGCCACCAGGCTCGTGGTGGCCAGGAGGATGCGGCGTGGCTGCCCCGGCGCGTCGTGCACGGTCCGCCTCGCCTGCTCGGCCAGGGCCAGGATCTCGGAGGCCAGGGCGGCCAGGCGCCGGCCTCCCTCGGTGAGGGCGATCCCGCGCCCGTCGCGAACGAACAGCTCATCGCCAAGCTCCTTGCGCAGCGCTGCCACCGCGACCGACACCGCGGGCTCGGTGACCTCGAGCTCGGCCGCCGCTCCCTTGACAGAGCCGAGGCGCGCGACGAGCACGAACGACTGGAGCTGGGCGAGGGTCATGAGCTGGGACGTGACGATACAGACCGGGTTCTGCGTGACCTAAGGGATCGCTTAGGTCGAATTGCCAGTGACCGGTGCGATGAGCGATAGTAAGAGAAGGAGAGAGATGGCTTAGTGCAAGTTCCAGCTCCGTTTGAGTACGAGCGGGCATCAAGCGTGGAGCACGCGCTCGAATTGCTGGCCCGGCTGGGACCGGAGGCACGGCTTCTGGCCGGCGGTCACTCGCTGCTGCCGATGATGAAGCTCCGCCTGGCCACGCCCGACTATCTCATCGACATCGACGGGCTGGCCGGCGAGCTCGGGTACATCCGCCAACACGAGAACGAGGTGAGGATCGGCGCGATGACCCGCCACCGAGCGCTGCTCGAGTCCGAGCTGCTCGCGGGACGGCTGGCCATCTTCCGCGACGCCGAGCGGGTGATTGCCGATCCGGTGGTGCGCAATCGCGGCACGATCGGCGGGGCGCTGTGCCAGGCCGACCCGTCCGAGGATCTCTCCGCCGTATGTGCGGCGATCGGGGCGCGGATGGTCATCCGCGGCGTCGATGGCGAGCGGGTACTCGAAATGGGCGAGTTTCACCGAGGGCCGTATCGCACGGCGATCGGAGAGGGCGAGATGCTGACCGAGATCCGCGTCTCGCTGGACCCGGCCTCGGGTAGCGCCTACGAGAAGGTCGATCGCCGGGTGGGTGATTGGGCGGTGGTGTCCGCCGGGGCGTCATTGGCGCTGGCCGGCGGGCGCATCGAGCGTGCCGGAGTCGCGCTGGCCGCGGTTGGTTCCGGCGTGCGCTCGGAGCAGGCCGAACAGGCCCTGCTCGGGCAGCCTCCCAGCGAGGAGTTGTTTGCCCGGGCGGGACGACTGGCGGCGGCGGGATCGGAACCGGTATCCGACCAGCGCGGCTCCGCCGAGTACAAGCGGCACGCCGCCGGCGTGCTGACCCGTCGCGCGCTCACCCGCGCGGCGGCAAGAGCCATGCAAAGTAGTCAGTTCAAGGAGGGAGGTTCTTAGTGTCTCTCTTGATCGGTGCATCCACCGGTTGGGGCATAGGACTGGTGCTCGGCATCGTCGTCGTGCTGGTGGCGGCGGCGATCGTGATCACGATCGTGGTGCTGGCCGGCCGCATCGCCACCCAGGCGCGCACGGCGGTCCAAGGCGTCGAGAAGGTGAACGAGCAGACCGTGGGGCTGAGCGGGATTTCCCGGATCAACGACTCCGGGGTGAGGATCCTGCACGCGGCGCGGGCGCTGCGGAAGGTGGCGGTGGGCAAATGACAGTCCCGGTCGCTGCTCTCACCAACCACGATGTCTGGGGCATCGCCCTGATCATCGGCCTGGTTGCCGCGCTGATCGTCGCCGGGCTGCTGATCGTGCTGATCCGCTCGGTGACCGACATCGACCGCTCGGCCGCCACGCTGCTGGAGGTCGCCGGCAAGGTGGCCGGCAATACGGCAAACATCCCCCAGCTTCAGGCCACCGCGCCGGTGCTGGGACAGATCGTGGAGGAGGCCGTGGTCCAGGACGGCTACATGAACGCCCTCACCGACGGGTACGGTGGCAAATGAGCCAGAGCACACTGATCGTCCTCAGCGTGATCCTGGCCGTCGTGATCGTGGTCGTGCTCGCGGCCGCTCTGATCCGGATCCGCCAACTGCTCGAGTCGACGGCCAAGAACCTGGCCACCCTCGGTGGCGCCCTGGAGACCGTGGAGTCCGAGCACCTGCGCGGACTCGAGGCGTCGGTCAAGGCGATCAACGCCCAGTT
Source organism: uncultured Solirubrobacterales bacterium (assembly GCA_963737535.1). GTDB lineage: Bacteria > Actinomycetota > Thermoleophilia > Solirubrobacterales > Solirubrobacteraceae > Palsa-465. The sequence continues at coordinate 167,872 of CAVTTU010000004.1, read as the reverse complement.
CGACGTGATCCTCGGGGCGATGCCCGGCATCGCAGCGAAGGCAGCGATCGTCGCCGAGAGGAGGCCGCAATGACGCTCGAGTGGATCGGCGATGTCGTGCTGCTCGTGGTGCTGCTGCCGGTCGTGATCTATCTACTGAACGGCGTGCTCCGCGCGGCCAACAGCATCGTGCCCAGCGTGAACCAGATCTCGGCCGCGGCCCAGGCCGCCTCCAAGGATCTCGACGCGGCGCCGCTGCTCCTGCTGAACGCAGGACCAGGTCAAGCAAACCGTCGAGGTGGTCGCCGGCTATGGCGGCTCTCTCGACAAGATCGTCGACGACGCGTGAGGAGGTCTGACTGATGCCAGCAGCAGGTGTGGTCATGATCATCGCCGTCGTGCTGATCATCGCGGCGATCGTGGTGTTCCTGCTCGCCACGATCCTCGCGCTCCAGAAGATCACCAAGGGGCTCGACCAGGCGATCGAGGGTGTCGGCGGGATCATCGAGAAGAGCGAGCCCGTCAACGCGATCGTCAGCAACATCAACCAGCAGCTCGACGCCGGCGTCGACCTGCTCGAGGGATTGCTGGTCAAGAAGGCCGGTCTCGAAGACGCCGTCGGGCTCGTCGACGGCCTGTATCCGGGCGCGGCCAAGGACGGTCTACGCAACTTCCCCGATTCAGAGACGGTCACCCCGCCGAGAATCTCAGAGGTGTATACGAAGGGGACGCTGACACTCGCCCGGCTCGGGCGTGAGGCGCCGATCGCCGCCGCCAGCCCGAGCGGGCCGGCGCTGCGCAACGTGGAGCGAGGCAGCCTGATGGCGCGCCTGCTCTATCCCGAGATCCGGCAATCGCGCCCGGCGGAGATGCCGCGCTCACCGGTCATCGGCACCGACGCGCCGGTCCAGTACGAGCCCACCGAGACGCCGGGAGTCCGCCCGAGCAAGCCGGGCGGCGCCACCGCGGTGGCCGAGCCCTCGACTCCAGAGGAGAGCTGATGCAGACCCCAGCGCCATGTGAATACGAGCGGGCGGTCACCGTCGACGGGGCGATTGCCTCGCTCCAGCGCGTGGGGTCGGGGGCGCGCATCATCGCCGGGGGGCACAGCCTCATTCCCATGATGAAGCTGCGTCTGGCCACCCCCGAGCACCTGATCGATATCAACGACCTCGACGAGCTGTCCTACATCCGCCAGCAGGGCGACGAGATCAGGATCGGTGCGCTGACCCGCCACGCCGAGCTGCTCGAGTCGGAGCTGCTCGCGCGCGAGCTGCCCGTGTTCCGTGATGCCGAGGAAGTGATCGCCGATCCGGTGGTGCGCAATCGCGGCACGATCGGGGGCTAGCCTGTGCCAGGCCGACCCGGCCGAGGATCTGAGCGCCGTGTGCTCGGCGCTGAAGGCCAGCGTGGTGATCAAGGGCGTCGGCGGGGAGCGGACGGTCAGCATGTCGGACTTCCACGTCGGCCCGTACGTGACCGCCGTCGGCGACGCCGAGATCCTCACCGAGGTCCGGATCCCGCTCCGGCCCGGGGCCGGCAGCGCCCACGAGAAGGTCGAACGCCGCGCCGGGGACTTCGCCATCGCCGCGGCCTCGGTTGCGGTATGGATCGACGGCGGCACGATCGTGGACTCCGGGATTGCGCTGGCCGCGGTCGCACCGGTCACGGTCGACGTCACGCGTGCGGAGGAGCTCCTGCGTGGCAAATCGGCGGCCGATGAGCTGTTCGAGCAGGCGGGGCAGATTGCCTCGGAGGACTGCTCGCCGATGCCCGATGGCCGCGGGCCCGTCGACTACAAGCGCCACCTCGCCGGCGTTCTCACCAAACGTGCGCTGCGCCGTGCCGCGGCCCGGGCGCTGCATCAGGAGGCCTGAATGGAACTGACGATCAACATCAACGGCCAGCCGGTGACGCGCGACGTCGAGCCCCGCCAGCTGCTCGTTCACTACATCCGGGAGACCCCTGGTCTGACCGGAACCCACTGGGGCTGCGACACGTCGAACTGCGGCGCGTGCGTGGTGCTGATGGACGGCAAGCCGGTCAAGTCGTGCACCACGCTGGCCGCGATGTGCCAGGGCCACGAGATCAGCACGGTCGAGTCGTTGGAGCGCGCCGGTCGGCTCGATCCGATCCAGCAGGGCTTTCACGAGAAGCACGCCCTTCAGTGCGGCTTCTGCACGCCGGGGATGCTGATGACGACGCGTGCACTCCTGAACGAGAACCCGGACCCCAGCGAGGAGGAGATCCGCACCGCGATCTCGGGCTCGCTGTGCCGGTGCACGGGCTACAAGAACATCGTGGCGGCGGTCCGCTGGGCCGCCGAGCACGAAGTGCCAACGAGACAGGAAGCGTGAGTCATGGCCACGGTAGAGAACCTTCCCAGCCCCTCGACCGAACGGCCGATCGGATTCGGCCGGCTCAAGCGCAAGGAGGACGCGCGATTCATCCGCGGCAAGGGCAACTATCTCGATGACATCCGCCTGCCCGGCATGGTGCACGGCGCGGTCCTGCGCAGTCCCTACGCGCACGCCAAGATCAACTCGATCGATACCTCGGCGGCGCTGGCCCTGCCGGGCGTGGCCGCGGTGGTCACGGCCAAGGATCTGGAGACGCTCGGGCTGGCATGGATGCCGACGATCTCCTACGACACGCAGGCGGTGCTGGCCGGCGACAAGGTCCGTTTTCAGGGCCAGGAGGTCGCCTTCGTGATCGCCACCGATGAGTACATCGCGCGAGACGCGCTGGCGCTGATCGACGTCGACTACGAGCCGCTTCCGGCCATCGTCAACGCCCGCAAGGCGCTCGACCCCGACGCCCCGTTGATCCGCGACGACAAGGAGGGGCAGACCGACAACCTGGCCAGCCCGCTGTGGGAGGCCGGCGACGAGGCGGCGACCGACAAGGCATTCGCCGAGGCCGACGTCGTCGTCAAGCGCGACATCATCTACCCCCGCTGCCATCCCGCGCCGCTTGAGACCTGCGGGATGATCGCCGACTTCAACCCGAAGACCGGGCAGCTCGACATCTACAACGGCAATCAGGCGCCCCACGCCCACCGCACCGTGTACGCCCATGTAGCCGGGCTGGCCGAGCACATGATCCGGATCCAATGCAACGACATTGGCGGCGGCTTCGGCAACAAGGTCCCCGTGTATCCCGGGTACGTGTGCGCGATCGCCGGCTCGATCGTGGCCGGCGTCCCGGTCAAGTGGATCGAGGACCGCTCCGAGAACCTGATGTCGACCGGCTTCGCGCGTGACTATGTGATGTCGGCAGAGATGTGCGCCAAGGACGGCAAGATCACCGGCCTGCGGGTCGATGTCATCGCCGACCACGGCGCCTTCGACTCGACGGCCCAGCCAACCAAGTTCCCGGCTGGCTTCTTCCACATCGTGTGTGGCTCCTACGACCTGCAGGCCGCCCACGTCAAGGTCAAGGCCGTGTACACCAACAAGGCCCCCGGGGGCGTGGCCTACCGCTGCTCGTTCCGGATCACCGAGGCCGTGTACCTGGTCGAGCGGATGGTCCACGCGCTGGCCCTGGAGATGGGCGTCGACCAGATCGAGCTGCGGATGCGGAGCTTCATCAAGCCCGAGCAGTTCCCCTACGAGACGACCACCGGGTGGACGTACGACTCCGGCAATTACGCCAACACCATGAGGGTGGCGATGGAGATCGCCGCTTACGACGATCTGCTCCGCGAGCAGGAGGAGAAGCGCGCGCGCGGTGAGCTGATGGGCATCGGCGTGTCGTTCTTCACCGAGGGGGTCGGCGCCGGTCCGCGCAAGCACATGGACATCCTCGGGCTGGCCATGAACGACGGCGCGGACCTGCGCGTGCACCCGTCGGGCAAGGCCGTCGTCAGCATCAGCGCGCAGACCCAGGGACAGGGTCACGAGACGACCTTCGCCCAGATCGTCGCCGAGGAGCTTGGGATCCCGCCCGAGGACGTCCAGGTACGCCACGGCGACACCGATAAGTCCCCCTACGGGCTCGGCACCTACGGCTCGCGCTCGACACCCGTGTCCGGCGGTGCCGTGGCTGTCGTGTCGCGCAAGGTCCGTGACAAGGCTCGCCAGATCGCGGCCACGATGCTCGAGACCAGGCCCGAGGACCTGGCCTGGGAGAAGGGCCGCTGGTACGTGAAGGGCGACCCGGAGAAGGGCGCGCTGATCGAGGACATCGCCAAACGGGCATACAGCGGCGAGCCGATGCCCCCTGGCATGGAGGGTGGGCTCGACGCACAGGTGATCTACGATCCGCCCAACCTGACCTACCCCTACGGGGCGTACATCGCGGTCGTCGACATCGACCCGGAGACGGCGTTTGTGAAGGTGCGCCGGTTCATCGCCGTCGACGACTGCGGCGTGCGCATCAATCCGATGGTGGTCGACGGCCAAATCCACGGCGGGCTGGCCGAGGGCATCGGGATTGCCCTGATGGAGGTGATCACATTCGACGAGGAGGGCAACTGCCTCAACGGTTCGTTCATGGACTACCTCATCCCGACGGCGCTCGAGTGTCCCGACTTCGAGCTCGGCGAGACCGTCACCCCGTGTCCCCATCACCCGCTGGGGGCCAAGGGCGTCGGCGAGTCCCCGAACGTCGGTTCGCCCCCGGCTATCGTCAATGCAGTGATCGACGCGCTGCACGAGACCCACGGGGTCACCCACATCGACATGCCGTGCAACCCGGCCCGGGTGTGGGCGGCGATGCAGGGGCGGCCCGAGCCGCCGCAGTAGCAGCATGCAGACGCCGGATCGGCAGGCCGAGATCGGTCACCTGGTTCCCGATGTGGAGACGCTGGCCCAGCGACTGGCCGGCGTCGACTACCTGGTCGACGAGGCGCTGGGGACGTCGATGTTCCTGGCCCTCGGCCTGCCCCAGCCGCTGCTGCTGGAGGGCGAGGCAGGCGTGGGCAAGACCGAGGCCGGCAAGGCGCTGGCCGCCGTGCTCGACACACCGCTGATCCGCCTGCAGTGCTACGAGGGCATCGACGCCGCCGAGGCGCTGTACGAGTGGAATTACCCTCGCCAGCTGCTCAGCATCCGGCTCGCCGAGGCGAGCGGAACAGCAGCTCCGCGAGGAGGATCTGTTCGGAGGCGATTACCTGATCCGCCGCCCGTTGCTGCGCGCACTCGAGCATCCCGGCCCGCGACCGGCGGTGCTGCTGATCGACGAGATCGACCGCGCCGACGACGACTTCGAGGCGTTCCTGCTCGAACTGCTCGGCGAGGCCGCGGTGACGATCCCGGAGCTCGGCCGGGTCGAGGCGACCCATCCACCGGTGATCGTGCTGACGTCCAACCGGACGCGCGATCTGCACGACGCCGTCAAGCGACGCTGCCTGTACCACTGGATCGAATACCCCACCGCGCAGCGCGAGATCGAGATCATCCGCCGTCGCGTGAAGGGCGCATCGGAGACGCTGGCCGTCCAGGTCGCCGTCGCCGTGGCCCGGATGCGGGACAGCGATGTTCAGAAGCCGCCGGGGGTGGCCGAGGCGATCGACTGGCTGGCCGCACTGAACCTGCTCGGAGTCGAGCGCCTCGATGCCGAGGCGATCGATCGCACGCTCGGCTCGGTGCTGAAGTACAGCGAGGACCAAGAGGTGATCAGGGCCACTGGTCTTGACCAACTCGTGGCGGGTCGGGATTGAGCATGGGCGACCGCGCCTTCGGTGTTGAGACGGTCGAACTCGATCTGCCCGCGCTGGCGGGTGCGTTCAGCCGGCGTCTGCGCGAGGCGGGAGTGCCGTCGACGCCCGAGCGGGCGAGCAACTTCGCCCGGCGCTGACACTCGTGCGCCCGATCAGCCGCCGGCGCCTGTACTGCACCGCGCGGGCCGTGTTCGTCTCGGATCCCTCGCAGGTCAAGGCCTTCGACTCGGTCTTCGCGACCGTGTTCGGCACGAGTCCGGTCGGCGACGACGCTCCGGTCCCGGATGACGCGCAGACCGTTCCGGCTGCACCCGATGAGCGGCCGCAACCCGATCGTCCGCCGCACGAGCGCCGCGGTCCCGGGCACGAGCGGTCGCTGGCCGCGGCCGCCGCCGCGGCGCGACGCCACGGCCAGGACCGCGAGGTGGACGAGGAGCTCCCCGTGCCCGTGGCCCCGAGCGACGAGGAGCTGCTGCGCGGCAAGCGCTTCGACGCGCTCGAGCCCCACGAGCTGGTCGCGCTCTATCGGCTGATGGGACAGCTCGAGATCGCCCCGCCGCTGCGCCGGACCCGCCGAGCCAGCCGAGCCCCGCGGCGAGCGGATTGACCTGCGCCGGACGCTCCGGGGAAGCTTCCGAACCGCCGGCGATCCGATCCGCCTGCGCGCGCCGCCGCCGCCGGGTCGTGCGGCGCCGGATGGTGTTGCTGTGTGACATCTCGGGCTCGATGGAGCCGTACGCGCGCGCCTATCTGCAGTTCCTGACCTGTGCCGCCGGTGGCGGTCGCCGGACAGAGGCGTTCGTGTTCGCCACTCGCCTGACGCGCCTGACGCGGGCGCTGGCCTCGCGCAACCCGGACCGGGCCATTCAGCGCGCCGCCGCCGCCGCTCCCGATTGGTCGAGCGGCACTCGCGATCGGCGAGGCGCTGAAGGCGTTCAACGATCGTTACGGCCGCCGAGGCATGGCCCGCGGCGCGGTGATCGTGATCCTGTCCGATGGCTGGGAACGGGGCGATCCCGCCCTGGTCGGGCGCGAGATGGAGCGCCTGGCCCGCCTGGCCCACCGGATCGTGTGGGTCAACCCTCGGGTCAGCGCGACCGCGTTCTCCCCGCGGACGAGCGGGATGGCCGCGGCGCTGCCCCATTGCGATGCGCTGGTCAGCGGAGACACTCTGGATGCGCTTGACGAGGTTATCGCCGCGATCGGTGCTCGGCCGTCGCCTGACGATCGTCGGTGGTCGCCCGCGGGCGCACTCGCCCCCGAGCCCGAGGAGGAGGAGTGGGCGAGCGCGACGCCCGTGCCGGGCAGCTCGGTGGCCATGCCGAGCGGCTACGGCCCGAGTCGGGGCAGGACGACGCCAGGGTGGGGAGCGGACCGGTGAGCGAGCAGCCGGTCAAGCGGTGCATCTACCCAGGGTGTGGGCGGCCCGCAGTCCCGCCGCACCCGCTGGGTGGGCCGCAGCCGAGCTTTTGCGACCTAAAGGAGCACAACGCCCTGACGGCGCACCTCGAACGTCATCGTCTGGCTGCTCAGCCGGATGGAGAAACGGATCCGAACGCTAGGAGGACCAGCAGTGGCTAACGAGGCTTACCGGGCGGTGTTCGTGCGCGTGCACCCGACGGGCAAGATGGTGCTCAGCCTGACCACCGAGTCAGATGGCCACGAGGCGCAGTACGCCGAGCAGGTCGCCCAGGAGCTTGGCGTGCCCTCGCTCGATGTCAAGGTGGTGCCCGCCGACGAGGACCGCTTCGGCGTCGGCCACGGCTTCAACACCAGCCCGTCGGGCGGCACTTCGGCGGCTATCGCCAGCGCGACCAGCAAGATCCGCGACAAGGCCCAGCTGCTCGCCGGGATGGATCTCGACACCCCGGCCGATCAATTGAAGTGGGACAACGGCGCGTTCGTGGCCGGTCCCGATCCTGCGCAGTCGAAGACGATCGCCGACATCGCGCTGTACGCCCACGGCAGTGGTCCGCTTCCGCCCGGGGTCGAGGGGGGACTCGATGCCCAGACGGTCTACAGGGACTAATCCTCGGGGAGCTGGGCGGCGATCTCGACGGACACCTCGTCGATGACCTTGAGCGTGCCGAACAGGGCCGAGTACGGCTTGATGCCCCACATGGTCTGCTTGACCGTCGCGGTCCCGGTGATCCGGCCGTCGGCGTCGGTCTCGAGCTCGAAGGCGATCCGATGTCGTTGACCCGCCAGCTCCAGTTCGCCGGTGATCTGGGCGCGTCCGGGGACGCCGTCGCTCGTGATCCCGCTCGATGCAAACGCGATCGAGGTGCCCTTGAGCACCTCCTCGTTGATCGTCTGCGTGATTCCCGCCATGTCATCGTCGCCCAGCGAGGTGACACCGCCGGTGGCCTCGACGACCTTCAGCGAGCGCGAGTCGGCGGTCAGCTCGATGCGTTTCGGCGCGCTGTCCTCGCCGATCTCGAGCGTGGCCTGCCACGTCCCGACCTCGATCAACAGGTTGTGGGCGGCAACGGCGGCAGCGCCGGCCTTCTTGGTGCGGACCGACAGCGTGCCGTCATCGGGTCCCAGCTCGTAGCTACCAGCCGCGATGGCCATACCGGCACTCTTACATAGATAAGGAGCGTGAGCAGCCATGGTTCGACTTGACCATTCCTTCACCACCGACAAGCCCGTCGACGAGACGTGGGCCGCGATTCTCGACCTCGAGCGCCTGGTCCCCTGCGTGGAAGGGGGAAGCGTGTCCGAACGGACCGGGCCCGACTCCGTCAAGGCGGAGATCAGGGTCAAGATGGGCGCCATGTCGCTGACCTACAAGGGCACGGTCGAGGTGGCCGAGCACGATGAGGAGAACCACAAGGCGCTGCTGAAGATCAAGTCACGCGAGACCGGCGGTCAGGGCTATGCCAACGCGGACGTCGAGTTCTCGCTCGCCAACGGTGGCGGCACGATCCACACCGAGGCGCAGATCACCGGCAAGGCGGCGTCGATGGGCGAGGGTGTGATGGTCACCGTGCTCGACGCGCTGATCAACGACTTCACCGGGAAGCTCGCCCAGTTGTGAGGGAGGCTTCTGGCACCAAGACGATGCGGCTGCCGCGGCCGGGCGAGATCCCGATCGACGGCGGCACCGCGGTCCAGCAGGATCCCGGCAAGCCGGTGTTCAGCGGCAACGGGCCCTACGACTACGTGTGCGTCACGTGTGGGAACGTGCTCGCGGCATCGATGCCGGCCGAGTGGATGAATCGCAAGGTCCGCGTGCGCTGCGCGCGCTGCCGGTCCGTCAACGTGGCCGTCGAGGAGGAGGGGGTCGACTACACCAAGGGGTTCGGGCGGCGCCCGACCTGATGGCCGCGGGCGGGGAACGACCGATCGGGTTCGGCCGCCTCCCGCGCAAGGAGGACGCCCGCTTCATCCGCGGTCGCGGACAGTTCGTCGATGACGTGGCGCTCGACGGCATGCTCCACGGGGCGCTCCTGCGCAGCCCGGTCGCCCACGCGCGGATCGTCTCGATCGATGCCACCGCGGCGCTCCAGCATCCGAAGGTTCACGCCGTCATCACCGGCGCCGATCTCGAGGCCCGCGGCCTGGCCTGGATGCCGACGCTCTCCGGCGATAGCCAGGCCGTCCTGGCCACCGACAAGGTTCGCTTCCAGGGGCAGGAGGTCGCGTTCGTGATCGCCGAGGACCGCTACTGCGCCCGCGACGCGCTGGAGCTAATCGAGGTGGCCTACGACGTACTGCCGGCGGTCGTCAACGCCCGGTCTGCGCTCGATCCGAGCACACCCGTGATTCGGGAAGACACGCCGCGGCGGAGGGGCAATCTGGTCTTCGAGTGGGAGGCCGGCGACGCGGCCGCCACCGACGAGGCGTTCCGCCGGGCCGATGTGGTGGTCGAGCAGCCGATGCACTATCCGCGCTCGCACCCGGCGCCGATGGAGACGTGCGGCTCGGTGGTGGAGTTCGACCCGATCAGCGGCAAGCTCACGCTGTGGTGCACGACGCAGGCGCCGCACGCCCATCGCACGTTCTACGCGCTGCTGACGGGCCTGCCCGAGCACAAGATCCGGGTGATCTCACCCGACGTCGGCGGCGGCTTCGGCAACAAGGTGCCGGTGTACCCGGGATACGTCTGCTCGATCGTGGGCTCGATGATCACCGGCCGGCCGGTGAAGTGGATGGAGGACCGCTCCGAGAACCTGATGTCGACCGGCTTCGCCCGCGACTACGTGATGAACGGTTCGATCGCGGCCACGAACGAGGGCAAGATCCTTGCCGTGCGGGTCGATGTGATCGCCGATCACGGCGCGTTCAACGCCGCCGCGCAGCCGACCAAGTTCCCAGCCGGGTTCTTCCACGTGTTCACCGGCTCGTACGACATGGCGGCGGCGCACTGCCGGGTGACCGGCGTCTACACGAACAAAGCGCCGGGTGGGGTCGGATACTCGTGCTCGTTCCGTGTCACCGAGGCGGTCTACCTGGTCGAGCGACTGGTCGATTGCCTGGCCACCGAGCTGAATGCGGATCCGGCCGAGCTGCGCCTGGCCAACCTCATCCGTCCCGAGCAGTTCCCCTATGAATCGAACACGGGTTGGGTGTACGACTCGGGCGACTACGAGCTCACGCTCCGCAAGGCACTCGAGAACGCGGGATACGCGCAGCTGCGGCGCGAGCAGGCCGAGCGGCGGGCCCGGGGCGAGCTGATGGGGATCGGCATCTCGTTCTTCACCGAGGCTGCGGGCGCCGGCCCGCGCAAGCACATGGACATTCTCGGCCTGGGGATGAACGACGGCGCCGTCCTGCGCGTCTACCCGACCGGCAAGGCGCAGCTGGCGATCAGCGTCCAGACCCAGGGCCAGGGACACGAGACGACGTTCGCGCAGATCGTTGCCGAGGAGCTGGGCATCCCGCCCGAGGACATCGACGTGGTCCACGGCGATACCGACAACACCCCGTTCGGACTCGGTACGTACGGGTCGCGCTCGACGCCGGTGAGCGGCGCGGCCACCGCGATGGTGGCGCGCAAGGTCCGCGACCGGGCCCGGATCGTCGCCTCGGCGATGCTCGAGGTGGCGCCCGAGGACCTCGCCTGGGAGAAGGGCCCGCCCCCCGCTGGTTCGTCCGCGGCGACCCCGAGCAGAGCGCGACGATCCAGGCCATCGCCAGGGCCGCCCACGGGGCGATCGAGCTGCCCTCAGGAGTCGAGACCGGCCTCGATGCCGAGACCGTGTACGACCCGCCGAACCTGACCTTTCCCTACGGGGCGTACATTTGCGTCGTCGACCTCGATCCCGAGACCGCCAAGGTCAACGTTCGCCGCTTCGTGGCCGTCGACGACTGCGGCACGCGCATCAATCCGATGATCATCGAGGGGCAGATCCACCGCGGGCTCACCGACGGCGTGGGAATGGCGCTGATGGAGCTGATCGCCTTCGACGAGCAGGGCAACTGCCTCGGCGCTTCGCTGATGGACTACCTGATCCCCACCGCGGTCGAGGTTCCGGACTGGGAGACGGACTGGACGATCACCCCCTCGCCACACCACCCGATCGGCGCCAAGGGGGTGGGGGAGTCGGCGACGATCGGATCACCGCCGGCGATCGTCAACGCGATCTGCGATGCGCTGGCGCCGTTCGGCGTTCGCCACGTCGACATGCCGTGCACGCCGTCGCGGGTGTGGGAGGCGATCCAGGGGCGCGCGGTGGCGGCGCAGTGACGCCGGGAGTTCTCTGATGTCGGGAGTCGGGCCGACGACCAGGTAGCTTGCGCCATATGGCCGGGTCCAAGCCGCCGCGCTCAGTGCCGTCGATGCGGCCTGTGGACGTGTTCAAGGTCCGCTCGGCCTGGATCCCGCCCCTGGTGGTCGTCGCGCTGCTCGTCCTCGCGATGACGCTCGTCTACTTCGGCTCCGTGGTCAATCCGACCGGCCACCTGCATGGCCTGCCGGTCGGCGTGGTCAACGAGGATGCCGGCGCGAGCCTGGGCGGCCAGCGCATCGACCTGGGAGCGCAGGTCGCCTCGGGGCTGACCAGCGCTCCGGCGCTTTCGGGACGGCTGTCGATCCCGATGCAGAGCCTGTCGAGCGCTCAGGCGAGGATGGATGTGGGCAAGCAGTACGCCGCCGTGGTCATTCCGCCCAGATTCAGCGCCTCGGTGCTGGGCATCGCCGGAGCCTCGGGGCCGGGAGGCGCCCCCAACGTGAAGCCGACGATCGAGATGCTGACCAATCCTCGCGCGGGCACGCTGGGCGTGAGCCTGGCCACGGGCGTGCTCGGGCCGGCGCTCGCTGTCGCCTCGCGCCAGATCGGGCAGCGGCTCGTGGCACTGCGCACCCGCAGGAACCCGGTGCCCGCCGCGCTGCTGCGGGACCCGGTCACTGTCGTGCAGGTGGCCTACCGGCCCCTGCCGCCCCATTCGGCCCTGGGGCTCAGCGCCTTCTACATCGCCCTGCTGACGACGTTCTGCGGCTTCATCGGTGCGATCGTCGTCAACACGACCATCGACGCCATCCTCGGCTACGCCGTGACCGAGACCGGTCCCCGCTGGAGCCAGCGCCAGCCGGTGGCGATCAGCCGATGGCACACGCTGCTGACCAAGTGGCTGATGGCCAGCGGGCTGGTCGTGGTGCTCACGGGCATCATGCTCGGCGGGGCGATCGGCCTTCTGCACATGAACTCGCCCGACTTCGGCTCGCTGTGGCTGCTGTCGTGGTTTGCCGCCACCGTGGTCGCCCTCGGGACGCTCGTCCTGTTCGCTGCGCTCGGCACGCTCGGGCAGCTGGTGGCGCTGCTGATCTTCGTCTACCTGGCGCTGGCCTCCTCGGGCGGGACGGTCCCGCTCGAGGCGCTGTCGGGCGTGTTCCGCTTCTTCGCCAACTTCGAGCCGCTGCGCCAGATTCTCCTGGGCGTTCGATCGATCCTGTACTTCAACGGCAGCGGCGAGGCCGGGCTCACCCGCGCCTGGGTGGCCAGCGGGGTGGGGTTCGTGTTCTGGGTGGCCCTCGGCGTGTTCGTCACCAACTGGTATGACCGCAAGGGACTCGATCGCATGCCGCGCGAGCTGATGGAATACGTTGACCAGGCCGTGAGCGAATACCGGGAAGAGCGACAGGCCGTGGCCGGCGAGGAGGGCGTGTAATGAGCGGTGTTGAGCCTTTCGAGATCTCTGTTCCGGAGGGTGATCTGCAAGACCTGCGACGTCGGCTGAACGCCACGCGCTGGCCCGAGACCGAGACCGTGGACGATTGGACGCAGGGGATTCCACTCGCGTATGTCCAGGAGCTGTGCGAGTACTGGGCGGGGAGCTACGACTGGCGACGCGCCGAGCGCCAGTTGAATGCGATCCCGCAGTTCCGCACCGAGCTCGACGGCCTGCAGATCCATTTCCTGCACGCGCGCTCGCCGCAGGACGACGCGCTCCCGCTGCTGATCACACACGGGTGGCCGGGGTCGGTGGTCGAGTTCCTGAAGGTGATCGGGCCGCTGAGTGACCCCGTCGCGCACGGGGGCGATGCCGCCGACGCGTTCCACATCGTCTGCCCGTCGCTGCCCGGCTACGGGTTCTCCGACAAGCCGACGAGCTCGGGCTGGGGCGTCGAGCACATTGCCGCCGCGTGGAGGGAGCTGATGCCGCGCCTGGGGTATGAGCGCTACGGAGTCCAGGGCGGCGATTGGGGCGGCTCGGTGACGATGGACATCGGTGTTGCCGGAGGGCCGGAGATCGCCGGCATCCACACCAACTTTCCCCTCGCCGACCCGCAGGCGCTGGCCGCGCTCGGACAGCCGACCGAGCAGGAGAAGGTCGCGCTCGGTTCGTTCGAGTACTACGCGCGCTGGGACTCGGGCTACTCCAAGGAGCAGTCGACGCGCCCGCAGACAGTCGGCTACGGCCTGGTCGACTCGCCGGCGGCCCTGTGTGCCTGGATCGTCGAGAAGTTCTGGGCCTGGACCGACTGCGACGGTCATCCCGAGAACGCCCTGACCCGCGACGAGATGCTCGACGACGTGATGCTCTACTGGCTGCCGGCTGCCGGCGCATCGTCGGCGCGGCTGTACTGGGAGAGCTTCAACCGCCGCGCCTTCGCTCCGATCGTCGCCCCCAGCGGATGCTCGATCTTCCCCAAGGAGATCTTCGGGATCTCGCGCCGGTGGGCCGAGACGCGGTTCGTCGATCTGCGCTACTGGAATGAGCTCGACCGGGGCGGGCACTTCGCGGCCTTCGAGCGGCCCGACGTGTTCGTCGACGAGCTGCGAGCGTTCTTCCGGCTCGTGCGCTGAGGGGCCGCGCCCCGGTGGCGGGCGGCCGGGGCGGTGGCGGGCGGCCGAGCGGTGGCCGGCGGCGCGGTGGCGGGCGGCCGGGGCGGTGGCGGTGGCGGGCGGCCGGGGCGGTGAACGTCACACCCGCTCCGCATGATCGCGCCAGACTGACGAACACGGCCCCCCACGCCGTTAACGTCAGTCTCGACCTCCCGGCCGAGTTGAGAGTGACGTTGACCGGCCCGCCGCCCGCCGCCCCGCCCAGCTCAGCCGCGGCGAACGCCAGCTCAACTGTTCAGCTGGGCATACCGATAATTACGCCGGGACTCACAAACGGGGGTGGCTGGTTCGCGGCTCTTGGCCATCGCGGGAGATAGTTCGATTGAGCGTTTTGGGATGTCCTAAAGCCAGCGGGGCGACATGCGTGTCTCGCCGTGTTCGCCATGGCCGTTGCCTGCGCCGGCTGCGGTGGCAGCTCGAGCTCGGTGCCGACCTCGCGCCCTGGCCGCCCAATCCCCACCATCAATCCGCCTGCGGAGACTCCGAGCCCAGGCATCACGACCTCCAGTGGCGCGCCCAGGGTTACCCAGTTCAGGGCTCCGAGCGAGTTCTGGTGTCTCCCGGATCCCCCCAACCGAGCGCAGATAACGATCGGCTGGCACGTGCCGTCGGCGACTGCGGTGTCGCTCGCGCTCGACGGTCGAGCGCTATCCACCGTCGCCCTGTCTCGTCTCCTCTCCCCAGGACAGCCTCCGTTCGAGGTTCCCGCCGGGGGGCCGACAGGCATCGGCGCGACGATCGTCTTCCCGTGCGTGCCCGGCCAGCGACACACGATCACACTGCGCTGGCGGACCGGAGCATCGCCGAGCACACGTCGGACGGTGACCGTCACGAAGGCCCTTTCATGAGCTCACCCGTCCCGTCACCGAGGCTGAGCAGGCGCACGTTCCTGGCCGGCACCGCCGGCGGATTGCTCACCGTCGCGCTGGCCCGTTGCGGTGGGATGGGGGGCCGCGCGCCAAGCACCGAGTGGATCGGCGGCTGGGCGCAGCCGATCGGCCGCCAGAGCGTCGATGGCCAACTGTCGACAACGCTGCGCGCGAGCGAGGGCCCGGTCCTGGTCGGAACCAGGGCGGTCAGGGCACTGGCCTACGAGCAGATGTACCCCGGTCCAACGCTCGAGGTGCAGCCGGGCGAGCGGCTGAAGGTAGACCTCGTCAATGACACGCGCCAGGTCACGAACCTCCACACCCACGGGCTCCACGTCTCGCCCGACAGTCCGTCCGACGACGTCCTCTTCGGGATCCCGCCGGGCAAGCGCTTCCATTATCAGTACGACCTGCCCGCCGACCACCCGGCAGGGACCTACTGGTACCACGCCCACTATCACCCGCTGACTGACGATCAGGTCGGCGCCGGGCTGTTCGGAGCGCTGATCATCCGCGGTAAGGAGGACGAGGTATCGGGCGTCGGGCGCAGTGCGGAGAGGTTGATGATCTTCAGCCAGGTCGAGATCAAGGACGGCGCCATCGAAGACGCGGATATCAGCTCGTTGTCGCGCCAGTCGACGCTCGTCAATGGCCGCTACCAGCCGTCGCTGCCGATCAGGCCGGGAGAGATCCAGCGATGGAGATTCGTGAATGCCTCGGTGGTGTTCCTGCGCTTGCAGCTGGATGGCCACGTGCTGCAAAAGATGGCCGTCGACGGAAACACGATGGCCCAGGTCGTGCCAGAGGAGGTGGTGGAGATCCCTCCCGGCGGTCGCGCCGACGTCCTGGTGCAGACCGATCGCGAGGGCGCGTTCAACCTGCGCTCGCTGAGCTTCCAGCCGCTCGGAGTGTTCAACACGTCGATGGTGCCTCTCCCGCAAACGCTGGTACGCGTCGTCTCGCAGGGCAGGCCGGTATCACCGCGGCCGAACCTGCCACAGGCGCTAGTTCCATTCGACGACCTTCGCCGCGCAAAGATCGATTACCGGCGCTCGCTCAGGCTCGAGGAGCTGGAGCCGAGGGGCATCGCCGCCACAAACCCGAACTACAAGAATCAGCACTACCGCTACTACATCAACGGCCGGGTCTTCGACCACGATCGAGTTGACCAGACGATGGTGCTAGGTGACACCGAGGAGTGGGAGTTCATCAACGAAACCTACGAGCCCCACCCGGTGCACATCCATCAAAACCCGTTCCAGGTCGTCGCCGTGAACGGCAAGGGGGTGGACGAGCGTCACTACCGAGACACCGCCACCCTGCCCGCCTTCGGCACTCTGACGATCCGCCACCGCTTCCTGGACTACACCGGTAAGTTCGTGTGGCACTGTCACATCCTCTTCCACGAGGATCACGGCATGATGCAGCTGCTGGAGGTGGTCAAGAACGGCCGACCCAGCAGCGCCGAGGCGACCAGGCCCGACGCAGCCTGGACCGACCTCGCCTCACAGCAGGGGCTCGTGTGCCACCTGCCTCTCATCTGAGGCCGACCGTTAGGTCGAGTTCTCGGTCAGGCGGCCTGGGCCGTGGCTTCGTCTCCGGGATCCACCGCCCGATCCATTTCGCCGGTGATCTGCCTGGGTCGGGCGGGTGGTGCGGCGTCCGGGCGTCTCCCTCCAACCGTCAGCCGTTGGGGTTTGAGTTTCCGAGGTTGGCGGAGCGGGCGTATGCGGCCGCTTCGGCCGGTGTGTAGGCCCCTACCGAGGCCTGTGAGAACACCGTGTAGGACCCAGTGTTGGAATAGCACTCGACGTTGGACTGCTGATCGGGCTTGCAGGTGACCGAATAGTCGCTGTTCGTGGCCGGGCTGTATATGGTCATCGACTGTCCAGAGGGATCCTGGGGTGATTGCGTGTACTCGTAGAAGACGTTCTCTGCGAACTGGCAGCTGGTGTCCGCGCTGGCGGAGATGTTCTGGTCGCAGGCGTGGAGGTTCGTCGGGGTGCTCGACGATGGTGGGGCGGAGGGGGTGGCTGGCGCGCTTGACGGGCCAGAGGTGAAATAGACGGACGCGTCGTGCGTGGTCCCGCCGGTGCAGACGTGCGGCGTACCGCCACTGCAGTTGATCGTGTAGGAGGTGCCGGTATCGGGGCTAAAGGCGGTCACGACCTGGTCGCCGCCAGAGGTTTGGTCATAGCCGTTCTCGACGTTTTGTGCGAAGCCGCAGCTCGTGTTGGGCCCGACCGAGAGATCACCCCCGCACGATGTTCTCGCGCCGGCGGGCACGGGTGCGCCGACGCCGCCAGAGGAGTGCCCGGCGCCCGTCCGCGCGTGATGGTGAATGGAGGTAGCACCCTTCGTCCGCGCATGGGCGCGGGTCGCATCGGTGATGGTGCGGGTCGCGGTGGTGTGGGAGAAGACGCCGGCGGCCGCCAGCGCGCCGACGGCGATGCCCGCGAGGGCGACGAGTCCGAGCAGGATCAGTGCCAGCGGATTGCCCGAGCGCGACTGCTGCGGATACGACGGTGGCGGCGTCGCGTAGCCGGTGGCGGGATAGGGCTGGGCACCCGGCACAGGGGTGTTGGCCGGCGGAATCGGTGTTGGCGGCCCGACGGCGGTCGGCGTGTGCGCCGGCGTGATCGGCTGGTTGTCGGCAGCCGTCGTCCATTCGCCGGCGTGGGCGGATGCCAGGCTGCTGGCAAACTCGCGGCCCGAACGGAACCGCTGCGCGGAATCCACGGCCAGGGCGATCGCGAAGAACCGGTCATAGCGATCACCGAGCGCTGGCAGCACGGTCGAGGCAATGGGTCGCGGGTCGTTGGCGTGGGCCCATCGCAGCGCCATCTCGTTGTCGCCGCGGAATGGCGGCTGACCGGTGAGTGTCTCGAAGAACAGGCATCCGAGCGCGTACAGGTCGCTGCTCGGCCCGGGCTCCTGCCCGCGGATCTGTTCGGGCGAGAGGTAGCCGGTCGTTCCCACGATCCAGCCGGTCTGTGTGAGCTGCTCGCCGGTCTCGGCGGGCTTGGCCACTCCGAAGTCGGTCAGGTATGCGTGATCGATGCCGGAGACCTGTCGCAAGAGAACATTGGCGGGCTTCACGTCGCGGTGGATCAGCCCGGCGACTCCGTGGACGGCGTCAAGGGCACCGGCCAGCTGTGTGGCGATCGCCACCGCACGGTCGGCGGCCAGCCGACCGTCCTTCTCGAGGAGGCGGTTGAGGTCCTGCCCGTCGATCCATTGCATGGCGAGAAAGAGCTGGTGCTCGGCATCGGAGACTTCATAGATGGAGACGACGTGCGGATGGTCGACCGACGCCGCAAGACGGGCCTCGCGCAGGAATCGCTGACGGTATTCGGAGGTGCGCGCGATGTCCTCGCGGATCACCTTCAACGCGACCGTCCGACCCAGCGAGCGCTGCCGCGCCTTGTAAACAACGCCCATGCCCCCGGTGCCTGCCACGCCCACGATCTCGTAATCGCCCAGGACTTCCCGCTCGTGCAGTAGATGCAGTACGGGAGCGCCGCTCTGCTGTTCCATCTCGCCCTCAGTTCGTCGTGTACATCAACCCTTTATGTACGCCCCCTCGGCGGTTGCGCAGGCAGCGCAATCGTGGCCCCAGAGGGGTGTCCTTGAAGGGGCTTCTGAGGCCGCCACAATTGGCCCATCGCCCCTTCGAAGGCTAATCTAGCGCTTCTAGACCGGGGGCTGGATTTTTTCTCGGATTGATCAGGGTGCGCTCGAGGATCCCGCACATACGGCGCTCAGCGCCAATCGCTCTGGCCGTGTTCGTGCTGGGCGTTGGGGCCGGGGCGCTGATCATCGTCGCCTCGCATCACAGCGCCCCCGCGCGCGTGGTCGTCAAGCGCACCACGACGACCACCATGGCGCGAGCAGCCAGCTCCGCGAGCCATACCCCGACCTCCACGCGGACGACTCCCGTCACGGAGGCGAGCGGCCCGCGCTACGGATCGACCGTGCCCGCGGGCGCCGGGCGGAGCTTCGGTGCGTTGGAGCGCCAGCTCGCGGGGCCGGTGGGGTTGGCGGTCGCGCCGCTCGGCGCTGGCCCGATCCACGCGTTTGGAGCGGCCCAGGTCGCCCACGCCTGGAGCACCAGCAAGGTGCCGGTGCTCGTGACCCTTCTCCACGACGATGAGCAGCTGGGCGAGGTCTTGAATCCCGACGAGCGCACAGACGCGGCACTGGCTCTGGAACAGTCAGACAACACCGCGATCGATGCGCTGTTCGCACACCTCGAGCAGATCCATGGAGGCCTTGTCCCCGCCAGCGAGGCAATGCAGCAAACGCTCAGGGCGTCTGGCGATCAGACCACCGAGATCAATACCGCCCCAAACGACAGGGGCCTAACCACCGAGGGCCAGACCGAGTGGCCGCTCAGGGGCGAGGTCGCCTTCTACCGCGCGCTCGCGCGCGGCTGCCTCCTCGACCGGCACGACACCGCCTACGTTCTCGGCCTGATGCGCAGCGTCACTCCCTCGCAACGTTGGGGCGCCGGCGCGGCCGCCTATCCGAGCGATATACCGCTTGCCTTCAAGGGCGGCTGGGGGCCGGACACGACCGGGAGGTACCAGGTGCGCCAAAGCGCGATCATCGGATCCGCCGGGCGCGGCTACGTCCTCAGCATGCTGGCACTCCCCACCAGCGGTTCGTTCACCGACGGGACGAACATGCTCAGCGCGCTCGCGACCTGGGCCCGCGAGCACCTCGCGCTCGACGCGAAACATCCGGCAGCCGACTGCGCTGGAAGCCGATGAGCGGGGCGGGGGCAGAGTCCGGATGGGAGCTTGAGATCGGGGGGCTGCGCCTGAACGTGGCGGAGCGTCCGCTGGTGCTCGGGCGCGACCCGCAGTGCGACATACCGCTGCAGGATCAGCGCGTGTCCTGGCAACACCTGCGCATCGAACTCAGCGATGGGGCGCCCGTGCTCACCGATCTGGGGTCAAGCAACGGCACCTACGTCGACGGCCGCAGGATTGACACCGAGCCCAGGCACGTGACTCGCGAGGCGATCATCCAACTCGGCGGCATTCGCGGGCGTCTGTGGCAGATCACCTCAGAGCCCGATGCGGGGCGGGGACGCTTCCGTCGGATCTCCCTGCGCCGTAACACGGTAAGGATCGGCCGTGCGCCCGATAACGATGTCGTCCTTGATGAACCCAACGTGTCTTGGCACCACGCTGAGCTCCGGTCCGGATCGCCGCCCACCCTGGTCGATCTCGGCGCTCGCAACGGCGTTCGGCTCGGCGAGAGGTTCCTGCACGGCTCCGGAGCGCTCGCGCCCGGACTGACGGCCGGCATCGGGCCGTTCAGCCTCCGCTATGACACCGGCGAGCTGATCGTCACCGACGAGCGCGGCGGGCTGAGTCTCGCCGCACACGAGGTCGCGGTCGCCGTCGATGGACGAGTGATCCTCCAGCCGACGAGCCTCAGCGTCGCGCCCGGCGAGGTCGTGGCGCTCATCGGCCCCAGCGGATCGGGCAAGACGACGCTGCTGAAATGCCTTGCCGGCGTTAGGGAGCCCACGACGGGCGAGGTGCTGGTCGGAGTCGAGCCACTTGCGCTGAGGCTGACAGAGGTCGGCTATGTACCCCAGAGCGATGTCGTCCACGACCGGCTAACAGTCCGCGAGGCGCTGCTGTACGCGGCACGGCTGCGCCTTCCGTCCGACACCCGCCGCGAGGAGCAGGCGGCTGCCGTCGACGACGTGCTCGTCGAGCTGCGCCTCACTGAACACCAGCACAAGTCGATCGTCCGCCTGTCAGGCGGGCAGCGCAAGCGCGTGGCCTGTGGAGTTGAACTGATCGGCAAGCCGACCATGCTGTTGCTCGACGAGCCCACCAGTGGGCTTGACCCAGCGCTGGAACGCCGACTGATGTCCACTTTCCGCCGGCTGGGCGACAGCGGGCGCGGAATCGTCGTTGTGACGCACGCGACCAGCAGCCTCTCCCTCTGCGACACGGTGGCCGTGATGGCGCCAGGCGGTTATCTGCTCTTCGCCGGCTCGCCGAGAGACAGTCTCGAGCACTTCCAGGTGGCGGCCTACGACGAGATCTACGACGCGATCGACCTCGCCGAGGTACCGCCCAGACCGATCGCGGCACCTGCTGCCCCACGCCGCAAGGCTCACACCAGGCTGCTCTCGGGCCGCTCGCTGTTGAGACACGCCGGCACCCTCACCTCCCGCTATGCCCGCACCCTTTGGCGGGACCGCCGAACCCTCGCGATCCTGCTCGGGCAGGCCCCGATCATCGGACTGCTGATCGCGCTGCTCTACCCCGCCCACCTTCTCGCCCTCCCAGACCACCAACCCACACGAAGCGCGCAATTCGTGTTCCTTCTCGTCACCGCCGCGCTCTGGCTCGGACTGATCGACTCCTGCCGCGAAATCGTCAAGGAGCGCTCGATCATCCTGCGCGAACTCGCCGTCGGGGTGAGGCTCGACGCATATCTGTTCGCCAAGGCAAGCGTGCTCTTCCTGCTGACGTTTGTGCAATGCGCGCTTCTGGTCGCCGCTGCCACAGCAGTCCAACCCCTGCACGCCGGCGCCACCACATACCTCGAACTCACGGGACTCCTGATCCTTGCCAGCTGGTCGACGGTTGGGCTCGGCCTCGTCGTCTCGACACTCGCCCGGAGCGTCGACCAGTCGACCAGCCTGATCCCGTTGCTGCTGATCCCCCAACTGCTCTTCGGTGCCGCGCTCGTGCCATTCGCCAGGATGGGCAGGGCGATCAAGGTCGTCGCCGATCTGATGGTGAGCCGGTGGGCATTCGCCGGCGCCGGGCACGCGATGTCAATAAACGCTCGCCTCGCTGACGCTCCGCAGGTCGCCGCGCTCGGCGGCTATGGCACCAGCTTCTTCTCGATCGACGCACTCGTCCCCGCGATAATCCTGCTCGGCTTCACCGCTGCGATGCTCCTGACGACGGCGATTCTGCTTGCTCGGCGCGGGCAAACCGCGCTTTAGCCAGAGCAGCCCGGCCGTTGGTAGCGCGCCTCAGCCGCGGCGCAGGTCGCGCAGGTTGCCCAGCAGCAGCAGCAGCGGCGTGCTGAGCGCGGCCCACACCCGGAGCGCCCTGATCTGCTCGGCCACCTGTTCGCGATCCAATGGCTCGAGCTCGATCCGGCGCGCCCGTCCGGAGCGCTCGAGCTCGGTCGGGAAGGCGAGCATCGGATGCCCTCGGTGTAGCTCATCGGGACGGTAGGTGACCAGCACCACGATCCGGTCGCGACGGGCCGCGCGGACGAGGAAGGCCAGGAGATCGCGCGAAGAGCGGTCCAACCAGTGGACGTCCTCCACGATCAGCAGGAGAGGACGGTCCTCCGCCCATCTGGCCAATAGTTGGTAGACGGCCTCGAATAGCTGCTCGCGACCAGCCAGGCTTGGCCGCACCGGATCGAGGCTCGGCCACATCCTGCGCCTCTGCTCGAGCGCTCAGGTCGGCCACGAGTCGGCTCTTGCCGACTCCCGCCTCGCCGGTGAGGAGAACCGCCGTGACCTCGCCCTCCGGGCCGCTCGCCGAGGCGCCGTCCCGGGCCTGGCGCAGCACCGTCTCGAGCTCCGCGAGCTCCGCCGATCGACCCACGAGCCAAGGCGATGAGATGCGGCCGGCCACCGGCAGGGGACACTACTGTCGTGAGCGACGGGCGGATGCTTCTGGTGACCGGCGCGCTGCTGGCGGGCGGCCTGGCCGTCTCGATGCTGGCCGGCTGGCTTCGGGTCCCGGGTCTGGTGCTCGTGCTCGGCCTGGGGATGGTGATCGGCTCGGAGGGGGCGGGGTGGATCTCGTTCAAGGACTACGAGCTGGCGCGAACGATCGGAATCGTCGCGCTGTCACTGATCCTGTTCGAGGGTGGCCTGGCCGCGGGCTGGGGGGAGATCCGGCCGGTGGTCGGGTCATCGATCAGCCTGGCCATTCTGGGCACCCTGGCCACGGCGGTGATCGCCGGCGCGGCGGCGGCGGAGCTGTTCAACGTTCCGCTGGTGGAGGGAATGCTGCTCGGCTCGATCCTGGCCAGCACGGACGGCGCCGCGGTGTTCGCAGTGCTGCGAGGATCGACGCTGCGACGGCGGCTGGCGCGCACGCTCGAGGGCGAGGCGGGGATGAACGACCCGGTGGCGGTGGTGCTCGTCCTCGGCTTCATCTCCTGGGCCACCACGCCGGATTACGGCCCGACCGATCTGATCCTCTCGTTCGTGCGCCAGCTCGGCATCGGGGCCGGGGTCGGCGCGGTGATCGCGGCCACGGCCGTGGTCACGCTCCAGCACGTCCGGTTACCGTCGGCTGGCCTGTATCCGGTGGCGTCACTGGCCTTCGCCGCCCTGGCCTACGGCATCGCCGACGTGGCCCATGGCTCGGGCTTTCTCGCTGTCTACATCACCGGGTTGGCGATCGGCAGCTCGCCCTCGCCAGGACAGCGCACGATCGCCACCTTCCACGACGGGGTGGCCTGGGTCGCCCAGCTGACGCTGTTCCTCGTACTCGGCCTGCTCGTGGCCCCCAACCAACTCGGGGCGGTGGCGGTCAAGGGAACGACGCTGGCGCTCGTCGTGGCAGTGCTCGCGCGGCCCGTGGCCACATGGCTGTCCACCATCTTTGCCGGCTTCACGCTCCCGGAACGAGTGGTGCTGGGCTGGGCCGGCCTGCGCGGGGCGGTGCCCGTCGTCCTGGCCACGTTTCCGGTCATCGACCACGTGTCGCACAGCCCCGAGTACTTCAACATCATCTTCTTCGCCGTCGTGGTCTCGACCGTGATCCAGGGCACGACGATCGAGCCGCTGGCCCGGCGCCTCGGCGTGACCACGAGTGAGGCGGCCATGCCGGCGCCACTGATCGAGTCGAGCGCGATCAGGCGGCTCGGCGCCGAGGTGGTCGAGTTCGTCGTCAAGCCCGGGCACGCCGCTGCCGGACGCCGCGTGCGCGAACTCGGGCTTCCGCGCGAGGCGCTGCTGAACCTCATCATCCGCGACGGGCAGGCGCTGCCGCCCCGCGGGTCCACGCGGGTCGAGCCCGGCGACCATCTCCACGTCCTCGTCCGCCAGGAGGCCGCGGTCGACTTTCAGCACCTGCTCGACCGCTGGCGGGATGGCCCGATCGGCCCACCGGAGCGCCAGCCGATCCCTCCCCGTGCCACCACCATCTTCACCACGCGTCCGTGGCTGCCCGAGGACGGCGATCCCGCGCGTCCGACCCGACTGGCCAACCTCGACGTGATCGAGCAGCTCCGGACCCGCCGGGATCAGCCAGGCGCGCTGGTCGCGCTCGCCGATGGCCGCTTTGCCTACACCGGCGCGATCACGGCCATCGGTTCGGCCAATCAGCTGCAGGACGCGGCGCGCCGACGGCTGCGTGTGGCCGGCAGCGACGGCGAGCGTGCCTGGTGGCAGGAGGTGATCGGGGCGCTGGCGCTGCCTTGAGGAGCCGACCAGCGCGTTGCCTGAGCGAGAGGTGCCGCCTGCGTTTGCGGCAGAATGTGCGCCCGAATGACCGTCGCCGTCCACATCACTCCTCACAAGATGACTCGCGAGGACTACGAGAAGGTCATCGGCGAGCTCGAGGCGTCTGGCGCCGGTGACCCTCAGGGCCGCACGCTCCACGCCGCCTATGGCGACGATGACGTTCGCATGTTCGAGCTCTGGAACAGCAAGGAGGAGTTCGAGGCACACCGCGAGAAACTGACGGCCTGCCTCCAGGCCGCCGGCGTCAACTCGGGGCCGATCGAGATCCACACCACGCACTCGCCGCACCCCGACTGAGTCGGTGGCGATGGCCGGCGCTGGTGGGCGGCCACTGGTCCGCTCGTAGCTGCTGGCGCCTGCAGCGACGCGTCAGTTCAAAGCCCGCGTCAACGTGACACTCGATCGCCCAGGCGGGTCGAGATTCACTAAGTCGGCGTGGGGCGCCGTCAATGTCACACTCGCCCGCCGGCGCGCGGCGAGTTTCACCTTCACGCGCCCCTCGCCCCAACTGCGCCACCGAATCTGTCAGGGTCAGTGCCCAACTCAGACCCGGCGATCGGAGGTCCCAGATGAGTCCGGAACGCGATCTTGGTGCCCTGTTTGACCAGCACGTCGCGGCGGAGTTCGAGCTGCAGAGCGTTGACGCGACGATGGAGACGATGGTGCAGGAGCCGTATGTCTGGCACGTCCCGGCGCTGACCGGGGCCGCCGGCGGGGACGAGGTGCGGCGGTTCTACGGGTCAGCGCTCGTGGGGCGGACGCCCGACGACGCGGTGCTGCACCCGATCGCCCGTACGGTCTCAGAGGATCGGGTGATCGACGAGTTCATCCTCGAGTTCACCCACGACTGCGAGATGCCGTTCATGTTGCCCGGCGTGAGCCCGACGGGACGCAAGGTCCGCATCCCGACCGTCGTAGTCATGGGCTTCGAGGACGGGCTGGTGGCCTACGAGCGCATCTACTGGGACCAGGCGTCGGTGCTGGTTCAGCTCGGGCTGCTCGATCCGGGCGACCGCCCCATCGCCGGCGCCGAGCAGGCCGAGCGGCTAGTCGGGATGATCGGCTAACTACTTTAGTTAGTGGCCCGGGCCGGTGCGCGTCAAGCGCACCGGCCCGAACGGGCCAACTACACGGTCGCCACCTAATGAGTCGGCTCTGTGGCGACGCGCGGGACGGGCTCCGGCTCACGCTGACCGTGAGTGGGACCCGAACCCTTGTCGCGATCCCGGAAGAACTCGGCCCCCTCGATGCTGATGCGGGGAACGAGTCGGTCGAGCCAGTGCGGCATGTACCAGTTCCGCTTGCCGACGAGGATCATCAGCGCGGGCACGAACAGGCAGCGCACGACGGTGGCGTCGAGGATCACCGCGACGGCCAGGCCGATGCCGAACTGCTTGACGGTGGGATCGCCATTGAGGACGAAACTGCCGAACACGAACACCATGATCAGCGCCGCCGCCGTGATGACCCGGGCGCTGGTGATGAGTCCCGAGACCACCGAGCTGCGGTTGTCCTCGCCCTCGTGCACGTGTTCCTCGATCTGGCTGACCAGGAACACCTCGTAGTCCATCGACAGCCCGAACAGGATCGCGAACATGAACAGCGGGACGTAGGACACGATCGGCACGGACCCGCTGAGGCCGATCAGGCTGTGGAGCCAGCCGAACTGGAAGATCGCCGTCAGCACGCCATAGGAGGCGCCGATCGACAGCAGGTTCATGAGCGCCGCCTGGGGCGGGATCACGACCGTGCGGAAGGCGAGGATCAGCAACAGGAAGCTGAGCCCGATGACCACGAGGATCTGCAACGGCAGCTTGCTCGAGATGTTCGAGGCCAGATCGACGTAGCCCGCCGTGGTGCCGCCGACATGCGCCTGCATGTCGGTGCCCTTCTCGGCCTTGGGGATCACGTTCGAACGCAGCGTGTTCACGAGGTCGGCGGTCGCATCCTCGGCCGGTCCCGTCTTGGCGATGACGTTGAAGTACGCCGTCGTCCCCACCTTGTCCAGCTGCACGGGAGTGACGGCAGCAACGCCCGAGGTTGCGGAGATGTCCTTCTCGAGCGTGGTCAGCCGCGAATCGCTGGTGCTCTTGGCCGGCGAGCCCAGCGACGCCGACACGATCAACGGTCCGTTCACGCCGGCCCCGAAGTTGGTCGTGAGCAGGTCATAGGCCCGGCGCGCCGTGGTTGACGTCGACAGCGCGGCAGTGTCCTTCTGACCGAGATTGAGCGACAGCAGTGGGGCCATCAGCGGGATCAGAATCGCCAGCGCGGCCAGGCCGGCGAGCAACGGCCGCTTGGCGATGTCGCCCGCCCACTTGGCCCACAGGCCCTTCCGCGCCTTGGCCTCGGAGTGCGGTGGGCGAACCCGGAGCGAGTTGATCCGGGGGCCGAGGACCATGAGCACGCCGGGCAGCAGCGTCAGTGCACCCAGCACGGCGACGACCACTGCGATGGCGGCCATGGCGCCCATCGTCGTGACCAACGGAATCCCGGCCACGGCCAGGGATACCAGCGCGATCGTCACCGTGCAGCCGGCGAAGAACACCGCCCCACCCGAGGTCGCGACCGCTCGCGCGATCGATTCATCGATGTCGAGCCCCTCCTCCAGCCCCCGGAAGTGACGGGTGACGATGAACAGGGCATAGTCGATCCCCACCCCGAGTCCGATCATCGTGGCCAGCGTGGGGGAGACGGTGGGGACGGTGAACACGTGGCTGAGGATCTGGATGATCGACAGCGTGGCCACGAGCCCGAAGATCGCCGTCACGATCGGGACCAGCATGGAGACGATCGTGCCGAACGTGAGCGTGAGGATCACCATCGCGGCGAGGATTCCGATCAGCTCGCTCGACTCGGTCGACGGCTTGGATACCTTGGAGCCGAGCTGGCCGCCCGTCTCGACCTGGATCCCGGCCGCCTGCGCCGGCTTGTTCGCGGCATCGATGATCGTCTGTGCCTGGTCAACCGACATGCTGCCCGGATCGACGGTCGTGGTCACCGACAGATACCCGGTCGCCTTGTCCTTACTCAGCGCCGAGGCGCCCTGTGAGGTGAGGGGGTTGACCACCGAGGCGACGTCCGGTGCCTTGGCCACGTCAGCGGCCGCCTGGTTGACGGCGTTTGCGTACTTGGAGTCGGTCAGCTTCCCGCTCTTCACGTGCAGCACGATCGGGCTGGATCCGTTCGCCTGATCGGGAAACGACTTGTCCAGCGCGTCGGTGGCCCGCTGCGAGTCGGTCCCGGGCTGGCTCAGGTTGTCGCTCGTGGCGTCGCCGAGACTGTGCGACGCGGCGACCAGGGCCGCCGCCGCCACGAACCACACGACGAGAACCACGAAGCGGTGACGCCCGCAGAACCGCGCCAAGTTGTAAAGCACACCAGTCATTACTGGCCCCTTCCCTCTGTTTTCAGCGGTGTCACCCGCGGTTGTGTTGGCCTGCGGGAATCGTCCGCGTGGCCCCCACCCCTCACAAGAGGGGAACCCCCCGTGTTTTCCCTACGCTTTTTGTCCCGGGCCCGACGACTCGGCGATTGCCTCCTCGAGCTGGAAGCGGGAGCGGATCCCCAGCTTGTGATAGGCGCTCGAGAGGTGGCGTTCGATCGTCTTCTCGGTCACGAACAGGGTCTCGGCGATCTCGCGGTTCGTGCGCCCGGCCGCCGCTTGACGGCACACCCGCCATTCGGCGGCGGTCAGCGCGCTCGGGCCGGTCAGCTCGAGCCTGGCCCGGCGACCGGGTCCGGCGCGGAGATCGTCCATGGCGCGTCCGGCCAGCGCGATGGCGCCGCACTGCTCGGCCAGCGTCATCGCTCGCCGTTGGGCGTCGCGGCCCTCTCTGCGCCGCCGCGAGCGGGTCAGCTCGCGGCCGAGGTCGGCGAGGGCGTAGGCGAGCTCGAGTCGGGCCGCGCTGGACTCGAGCGTAGAGACGGCCTGCTCGAGCAGCGCGAGCCGCTCGTCTCCCTCGTGCGTCAGCGCCGTGGCGCGCAGCGCCCTGCCCAAAGCCCCCGGTGCACCGAAGCGGCGCGCTGCGGTCAGCTGATCGTCGGCGAGCTTCGCTGCCTGTTCGTGCTCGCCGAGCGTGACGAGCGCGAGTGCCGCGAACACCCTCCATTCGGTGGGCCACCGCATGCCGTTGGCCTCGATTCGCCGGCCACACCACAGCAGGTCCTCGACACCCTCACGAACCTCGCCCTGGGCGATGCGCAGACGTGCGCGGGCGATCAGATACTCGCCGACAAAGGCACGATCCTCGGCAACCCCCAGCTTGTCGCCCCGCCGTCGCAGTTCGTCCGCGGTCTCCAATGCCCCGCGCTCGATGTCGACCTCCATCGCCACCGTGATCAGCTGCACGGTGGCGAAATGCGGTTCCTCGATCACGCGCAGGCCGGTCTCGGCTTCGACCTGGGCGTCGTGAAGTGACCCCTGGTCCAGCGCGATCACCGCACGCTGGCCGTGGATCAGGCCCATCCTCGTGGCGTGGCCCTCCCGGCGGGCATGTTCGAGCGCTCCCTCGAGCACGGGTGAGGCGAGGTCGTAGCGCTCGGCCAGCCGTAGCGCCGTGAGCGCGAAGAAGGCCGCGTTGGTGCGGGCGGAGGGCGGAAGGCCGGATGCGAAGGCGGCCTGCACCTCGGCCACCGCGTCGGCAGCCGGTTGGCCCTGAAATATGTCCGCGAGCGCGCCGTGGATCCTGGCCACGGCCTCGAAGCTGGCATGGCCCTGGGCGTGCTCGCGAAAGCGCTCCAATTCCAGTCCAAACCCACGACGAAGGCTCGGGACCGTGCTGGCCACGGCAAGCTGTTCGGCGCTCAGCTCCAGTGACCGCTCGGGGTCGGTGGACCGCAGCTCGTGGGCCAGTGAGATCAGTGCCTCGTTGGCGGTCTCCGCGCCCTGGCCGCCCGACACGACCGCGCAACGCCCCATCGTCGACGCCGCAGCGGCTCGGGTGGCGAGCGCCGCATCCGACTCCAGGACGGCGCGAAGATGCTGTTGGGCGGCGTCGAACTGCATCGCCGCGACCTCGTAGCGACCGAGCTCGGCGCCGATCTCGGCCCGCTCCTCGTCGCCGGGAGACTCGGCCAGCGCCCGGCGCAGCCGGGCGGCCGCGATTGCCGGAGCCCCACGGCGCGCTGCGCTGGTGGCGGCGGCTCTCAGAGTTTGCACCCGGCGCTCGTCTCCCGTGGGGGCGGTCAGCAGCAGGTGAGCGGTCAGGCGCTCGGGCGAGGCGCCGGCATCAGCCAGCGCCTCGGCAGCCGCGGCGTGCAGGGCCTGCCGCTCGCCGGGGGCAAGATCCTCGTACAGGGCTGCGCGGACGATCGGATGTACGAAGCCCAGGCGCTCGGCGGGCACGAAGATCTCGGCACGGGCGAGATCGTCGGCGGCGCTCCGCGCGGCGTCGTCGGACAACCGCGCCACGCGGCCGGCGATCTGCAGTTCGCTGTCGTCTCCGAGCACGGCCACGGCTCGGGCCAGCTCGCTCGGTGGACGGCCGAGTCTGGCCAGGCGATGCAGAACGAATCGGCTGACCGCGCCCGGACCGACAGCCTGAACCTCGCTGGCCGCCGCCGCCGACGGCGCCACCGCGGCGGCTTCCAGCGCCCTGAGCAGCTCGTGCAGGAACAACGGGTTCCCGCCGGTGGCCTGATGACACGCGCGGCAGAACTCCTCGGCCGCCTCAGGGCCGAGCCGCTTGCGCACGAGCGCGGCGGCGGCCGGCTCGCTGAGGGGCCGGGGACGGACGACGACAGCTTCCGGGCGCGAGGCAACCTGAGCCCACGCCGATTCTGGCTCGGCCATAGCCGAATCGAGCGGGCGGGCAGCGAGGACCATCGTCACGGGCAGGCCCTCGATGCGCTGGGCCAGGTAGCTGAGGAACCGCAACGAGTCGCGATCGACCCAGTGGCAATCGTCGACGAGCACCAGTAGGGGTGAGCGGTCGGTGAGATTCACCATCAGCCAGTACAGGCTGTGGAGGGCCTCGAACCCGGCGTCGGCGGCGGTGGATTCACGCTCGTCGGGCTCAAACAGCCGCGCCGCCGGACCGGCGGCCCCGGCGAACAACTCTGGCGTCCCATCGATCACCGGCTCGAGCAGTTGCCGCACGGCGCCGAACGCGAATGGCTGCTCGAGCTCGGACCCGCGCGCTTCAAGGATCGCCATACCCAGCTGGCCCGCGGTCGCGCGTGCCTCGCGGACGAGCTCGGTCTTACCGGCCCCCGGCGGCCCCTCGATCAGTAGCAGCGTTCCGTCGCCGGCGCAGGCCTGGTCCAGCCCACCGCGCACTGACCCGAGTTCACGCTCGCGCTCGAGCAAGGCTGCCACCGTGGTAGACGGCACGAGTTGACGATACAGGGCCTCACCCACGAATCTGGCACGGGCGAAACCCGGGGGGAAATGTTGGGGGATCCTCCCTTGTCAGCCGCGCCGCCGGGCGCCCATGATGTCGCCGATGAATCGCGTGAGCGAGCTCAACAAGCTGAAGGTCCGCCTGTTCGTCGGAGCGGTCATGAACGAGGGTCGGCTCGAGCTGATCGACGACCTCGTGACGGCCGACTACGTGGGGCGGCTGCCATGCATCAAGCACGACGTGGTCGGGCCGGCGGGTGTACGCCGGCTCGTGTCGACTCGCCGCAGCCTGTACCCCGATCGCTACGTCTGGATCGATGACCAGATCGCCGAGGACGATCGCGTTGCGGTGCGCTGGCGCACTCCCGGCTATTCCGGTATATCGATCGTCCGCTTCCTGGCCGGCAAGCAGGTCGAGTCACACACCGAGTACACAAACGATCTCGCCGTGCCGGCCGGGCATCCGGTGTAATTGACTGCGCGCCGAGAGATCGGCCAGACGGGGCGCCCGTGGCATGAACAGAAACCTGCTCATCGTGTTCTTCTCGTCGCTGCTGGCGATGGCCAACCCCTCCCTGCTCGCCGCCGTCACCGTGATGCTGCTGCTCCCGCACCCAAAGCGGCTCATGTCCGCCTATCTGCTCGGTGCGTACACCACGAGCATCGCCGTCGGGCTGGCGTTCGTCTTCTCACTCCATGGCTCGAACTTCGTCAAGACGTCGAAGCACACGCTGAGCCCCAGCCAGGACATCGTCGCGGGGGTTGTGGCCCTCGGGATCGCGCTCGCGCTGGTGCACCGGCGCGACGAGCAGTTTCGAAGATGGCGCGAGCGGCGCAAGGCCGCCGAGGCGACCGACCGCTCGCCCAAGAAGTCCTGGTCGGAGCGGATGCTCGGCCATGGGTCGGTGGGAGTTGCCTACGTCGTCGGAGCCGCTCTCAGCTTTCCCGGCGTCACGTATCTGAACGCCCTCGACCATATCGTGAAGCTCAATCCGCCCGACCTCTTCATCCTGCTGCTCGTCGTGTACTTCTGCGCCATGCAGCAGATCTTCCTCGAGGTGCCTCTGATCTCCTACGCGATCGCACCCGAGCGGACACAGGAAGCCGTCCTGCGATTCCGAGCCTGGCTGAGCCGGCGCGGGCGGCTGATCGCCGTGGGCCTCCTCGGCGTGATCGCCGTGGTACTCATCTCGCGCGGGCTGATTACGCTCCTCTGATGCGCACAGATATGCCATCTGGCAGATGTATGGCCGCACACGCCGGCGTAGGTTGGGCGCATGACATCGAGTCGGACGCCGCTGATATGGGGTGAGACTCACTTGAGCCCTGAGACACAGGCCTCGTCGCGGTTCAACCTTCCCGCCGGAACGGTCACGTTTCTGCTCAGCGACATCGAGGGCTCGACGCGATGGTGGTCGCAGTACCCCGATGCAATGGCCGGCGCCGTCGCGGAGACATATGCGATCCTCGACCGCGCGATCACGCGCTGCGATGGAGTTCGCCCGGTCGAGCAGGGGGAGGGCGACAGCGTGGTGGCGGCGTTCTCGCGAGCATCGGATGCCATCGCCGCGGCGCTGCAGGCGCAGCGCGAGCTCCACGGCTTCGAATGGCCCGAGTCGATCGAGCTCCGCGTACGCATCGCTCTGCACACCGCGGATGCCCAGCTGCGCGACGAGGGCAACTACTTCGGCCTGGCGCTGTCGCGATGCTCCCGACTGCGCGCGATTGCCCGTGGCGGCCAGACGGTGATGTCGCGCGCGACGCGTGACCTGGTTGTCGACCGCCTGCCCGACGGAGCCGAGCTGATCGATTGCGGCGTCCACCGCCTTCGCGACCTCGGGCGGCCCGAGAACGTGTTCGCGCTCGCGCATCCCGAGTTTGGGGATGCCGTCACCGCGCTGCAGTCGCTCGACGCGTTCCCCAACAACCTGCCCGATCAGCTGACCAGCTTCGTCGGGCGGGCGGGCGAGCTCGCCCAGCTTCGCGAAGCGCTCGCGGAGACCCGGCTGCTCACGCTCACCGGCGCCGGTGGTTCCGGAAAGACGCGTCTGGCCCTGCAGGTGGTGGCCGATGCGCTCGACCAGTTCCCCGATGGGGCGTGGTGGGTGGAGCTGGCGCCGCTGACCGACCCGCAGCTCGTCGGCGAGGCACTCGCGGCAGCCCTCGGTGTCAGGCCGCTGCGCCCGATGAGCGCGCTCGAGGCCAGCTGTGCACACCTTGCCCGGTCGTCCGCGCTCGTCGTGCTCGACAACTGTGAGCATCTGCTCGACGCCAGCGCCGAGGCGAGCGAGACATTGCTGCGGTCCTGTCCCGACGTCGCCGTCATCGCCACCAGCCGCACGCCGCTTGGGGTGGCCGGTGAGACCGATTGGCGCGTGCCGTCGCTGTCGCTTCCCTCACCCGAACGCAGGCGGGAGACGCTCGAGGCATTGGGGCAGTTCGATGCGGTGCGTCTGTTCATCGAGCGCGCGCGCAAGGCACGCCCCAACTTCGCCGTGACCAACGAGAACGCGCCCGCGGTGGCGCACGTCTGCCAGGAGCTCGATGGCCTGCCGCTGGCCATCGAGCTGGCGGCCGCTCGGGTGCGGATGCTGTCGGTCGAGCAGATCGCGGCCGGCCTGGGTGATCGCTTTCATCTCCTGACGGGCGGGACCCGCACCGCGCTGCCTCGGCACCAGACGCTTCGCGCGTCGGTCGAATGGAGCCACGAGCTGCTCTCCGAGCCCGAGCGCGCGCTGTTTCGGCGGCTGTGCGTGTTCTCCGGCGGCTTCACCCTCGACCTCGCCGAAGCGGTGTGCGCGGACGAGGTCCTGGATCGCTTCGCGATCCTCGACCTGCTCGCCTCCTTGGTCGACAAGTCGCTGGTCGTGGCCGAGGAGCGCGACGCATCGGTTCGCTACCGGCTGCTCGAGACCGTGCGGCAGTATGGCCTCGAGCGACTGTTCGAGGCGGGCGAGTCCACACCGCTGCGCGACCGCCACCGCGATGCGATGCTCGAGCTGGCCGAACAGATCCTTCCCGAGCTGCACGGCCCTGCGCAGCGCGAGGGGCTGAAGGTCCTCGATCACGAGGCGGCGAACCTCGCCGCGGCTCTGGAGCGAGCGATCGAGACCGACGGCACCTGCGCGCTGCGGCTGTGCGTCGCGCTCACGTTCTGGTGGAAGTTGCGGGGGCTGTTCGGACCCGCCGAGCGAGGTTTCGCCGCCTCGCTCGACGCCGGGGACCCGGCGCCCTCCGCGCTGCGCGCTCAGGTTCTGTGGGGGCGCGGCTATCTGGCCGCCTGGGGCAACAACTTCGTGCTGGCGGTGGAGAGCTTGCAACGCTCGTCCGAGATGGCCGAGGAGGTCGGCGACGAGTCGACGTTCGCACGGGCGTTGACCATGCTCGGGTGGCTGCAGCTGTTCCCCGATCCGGTCGGCAGCCGGGTCACCAGCGGCCGGGCCCGCGAAATCGGCCAGGCGTGTGGCGATGACTGGGCGGTGCTGACCGCGTCCATGAACCTCGTCTTCACCCACCTGTTCCGCCAGGAGGTCGATGAAGCAGAGCGCCTGCTGGAGGAGATACGACCGCTCATGGAGCGACATGGCTATCTCGAGCTCCAGGCGTGGCTGTGGCTGGGAAGGTGCTGGCGACCCTGGACGGCCGGCGACCGTGTGAAGCTGACGGAGTTCGCCGCGCAGGCGCTCGAGTTCTCGCGCGCGGCCGGCGAGCCCTCGACGGAGTCGCTGGCCCAGTGCCTCCTCGCGGCGCACGAGGCGGCCGCCGGAAACCCGCAGGCCGCCGTCGATCGCCTGCAGCCCATCCGGGCTCGGATGCTGGCGGCCGGCGCCGGACTGGCGCTCGCGATGGTCGACATGTTCATCGCCCCGGCCCGGGCCGCCGTTGGCGCCGTCGCGGAGACCCAGGCAACGCTCGAGGAGCTTGTTAGGAGTGGGCTCGACGGCGGATACCTGCTGGGGAGCGCTCTGGTCAACCTCGCCGACACGCTGGTCCTCGCCGGTCAGCGCCCCGAGGCGGAAGCTCGTGGCGAGGAGGCGCTGGTGGTTGGAGAACGCCTCGGCAGCCCGCTGGTAATCGCCGCGGCCAAGGAGACCCTCGGTCGGCTGGCGCTCGATCGGCATGACCTCGACCGGGCACAGCTGCTCCTGCACGAGGCGCTGGCGATCCGTGTGCAGCACAAAGCGGGTCTCTACATTCCGCAGGTCTCCGACGCGCTCGCGGCGGTTGCCGCGGAGCTCGAGAGCTACGACGAGGCGGCGCGGGTGCTCGGCGCGGCCCGTCATGGCAGAGATCGGCTGGGAATCGAGCGCTGGGCGCCGGACGAGCCCCGGTTCGCCGCGCTCGAGACGACGCTACGTGAAGCGCTCGGCACCGAGGCGTTCGAGGCCGCTCGCGACGAGGGGATGACGCTGAGCTTCGAGGACGCGGTCGTCTGGATCCGCGGGGCCCACGGCGAGCGCAAACGCTCGAGTCGCGGCTGGGAGAGCCTGACTCCGACCGAACTCCGGGTGGCCGGCCTGGTCGCCGAGGGCCTGACCAACCCCGAGATCGGCGCGCGGATGTTCATCTCGCGCGGGACGGTCAAGGTCCACCTGTCGCACATCTTCGCCAAGCTCGGGTTGGCCACGCGGGCCGAGTTGGCCGCCGAGGCCACACGTCGAACGGTCGGCGCGCGAAGCTGAACCCGGACCTCGGCTCGTCCTAGGATCTCCACATGAGCATTGCTAGCGAGCTGCTGGCCCGGCGGATGCGCTTGCCGCGCCCCCAGACCCTCGACGTGGTGTGCGAGCGGGATCTTCCTGTCGAGATGGACGACGGCGAGGTGCTGCTGGCCGACCGCTGGGTGGCGCGCGACACTCAGGAGCATCGCCAGCCGACCGTTCTCGTGCGCTCGCCGTACGGGCGCAGCCAGTTCGTCGGCGTGCTGTTCGGGCGTCTTCTGGCCGAGCGCGGATTGCAGGTGGTGATCCAGAGCGTGCGGGGCACGTTCGGGTCAGGTGGAACGTTCAGCCCATTCGATGAGCGCGCCGATGGACTCGCCACGCTGCGCTGGCTCCGCGAGCAGCCGTGGCACGGTGAGCGGATCGGGATGATCGGGCCGAGCTACCTGGGCCTCGTCCAGTGGGCGGTGGCGCCGGAGGCCGGCGACGACCTGGCCGCGCTCTCCATCCAGGTCAGCGCCTCGCAGTTCCATGGCCAGACATACGCCGGCGGCAGCCTGTCGCTCGAGAGCGCGGCGTCCTGGCTCGTGCTGATCGGCGCCCAACAGCGACACTTCGCGCCGCTCGCCATGGCCCGAGCGCTGCGCCGCCTGCCCACCCAGCTGCTGGAGCTCCCGCTCACCGACCTCGACGAGCGGACGACCGGAGGCGAGGTCGACTGGTTCCGGGAGGGGCTGGCCAGCGTCAACCGCGAGGACGCCTACTGGGTGGCGCGCGATTTCGCCGCCGGAGTCGCGGAGGTCTCCGCTCCGGTCCAGCTGATCGGTGGGTGGTACGACATCTTCCTGCCCTGGATGCTGGAGGACGCGATTGCGCTGCGCGAGGCCGGGCGCGAACCTCAGCTGATCATCGGTCCGTGGACGCACACCGCGCCCGGGCTGGTGGCCGCGGGACAGCGCGAGGGCCTGGCCTGGTTGCGAGCGCGACTGCTCGATGACGACCGCCTGGTCAGACCGGCCCGCGTCAGCGTGTTCGTCACCGGGGAGCGGTCGGGAGGGGGCTGGCGCGAATTGCCGGCCTGGCCCCCGCCCGATACCGGCGAGCGCTCGCTGTGGCTGGGAGCGAACCGGTCGCTCTTGGAACAGCCACCGGCCGCGGGCGGCGGCGAGCGCTACCGCTACGACCCCTCCGAGCCGACGCCGTCTGCGGGCGGACCGATTCTGCTCGAGCGCACGCCGGTGCTCGACAACCGCGAGCTCGAGGCTCGGGCCGACGTGCTGACATTCACCACGGTGCCACTGCAGTCGACGGTCGAGGCCATTGGCCCGGTCGCCGTCGAGGTGTGGGTTCGCGCCAGCTCGGAGTACTTCGATGTGTTCGCGCGCGTCTGCGATGTGGATCCCGCCGGCGGGTCGTGGAACGTGTGCGATGCGCTGACCCGCGTGGCTCCCGGCGTGTATGAGCTGGGCGACGACGGCGCCTGGCACATCCGGTTCAACCTGTGGTCGATGGGCCATCGCTTTGCCGCCGGCAACTGCATCCGACTCCAGCTCTCCTCGGGCGCTCATCCCCGCTACGCGCGCAATCCCGGCACCGGTGAGGACGCTGTCACCGCCACCCGGCTCGAGGCGGTCGACGTGGAGGTGCTGCACGGCGCGGATCACCCGTCCCGACTGCTGCTACCGGCGCCACGGTCCTGATAGCCGGGCCAGCGCGAGTTCCACGTCCCGCAGCGCAGTCACCCGAACCGGATGATGGCCACCAACCGCGTAGAGTTGACACTTCGGGCACAGTGCAACGAAACGGAAAGGGCAGCAGATGTTCATGAGACGGCGGCGGCCGCTGATGGGTGCGGCCATGCTGGGTGGAGCGGTCTACGCGGGCCGAAAGAGCCAGCAGGCCAGCAATCGAGAGCAGGACCAGGAGGCGCGCCTCGAGCAGCTCGAAGGACAGCAGGCGCAGCCGCCGGCTCAGGCCGCGCCCGCCGCTCCAGCGCCGGCCGCCCCCGCGGCGGCGCCGGACGCCGCGAGCTCGGGGATCGCGGGGCAGCTGCAGCAGCTCGCCGACCTGAAGCAGTCGGGCGTGCTCAACGACGAGGAATTCGAAGCCGCCAAGCAGAAGCTGCTGGCGAGTTAGGAGATCAGTGATGGCGATTGGACCAGTCCAGCTGCTCGTGATCGGCTTCGAGCACCCGGATTTTCACGGCCAGATCATGGAGGAAATCGACCGGCTCAAGGCCAGCGAGACGATCCGCCTCATCGATCTGGTGTTCATCCGCAAGGACGCTGACGGCAACGTCGAGCGCGTCCATCAGGGCGGTCTCACCGGCGAGGATGCGGCCGAGTTCGGCGCCACCGCCGGGGCGCTGATCGGACTGGGTGCCGCCGGCGCTGAGGGCGCCGAGGAGGGCGCCACAATCGGTGCCGAGGCCACCGACTCCGAGGTGCTTCCGGAGGGCGCGTGGTACGTCGACGACGTGCTGCCTCCCGATACCGCGGCCGCGGTGGTGTTGATCGAGCACCGCTGGGCCATCGGGCTGCGGGACCGGATCCAGGGCGCCGGCGGATTCCACCTGGCCGACGCCTGGGTTCACCCGCTCGACCTCGTCGCCGTCGGCCTGGTCGCGGCGGAGGACGTGGACCAGAGCGCCGTCTGAGTCGTCGGCTGCGACCGCCGTCCGGCGGCACCGGTGCTCGCTGGGCCGTTAGCGACGTTTGCTGAAGGTCACGCGAGGTGCCGGCGGACGGCGCTCGCAGCCCCGCTAAGCGCCGATCAACATCCGGCGGATGACCTGGCCCGGCGTTACCGCCCGGCCATCTCGTCGATACAGACGGTCACCACGAGGATCAGGGCATCGTTCTGGCCGGGACGGATCTCGATCCCGTAGGTGTCGCGCACCCGGAGCCATCGCTTGGACACCTCGGCGATCGTGTCGCCATCGCGCTCGATCTGGAACTCGTGGTCGACGATGTTGCCCTTGGCGCTCAGCTCACCATCGTCCTCCAGCTCGATCGAGTAGCGATCGCGCAGCGGCGTGATCAACGCCTTCTTGACCTTGGCGACCGTGTGCCCGTCGCGCTCGACCTCCATCGTGTCGCGAATCCGCAGTTCCTTCTCCTGGATCTTGAGCAACTCCTGGCCGGAGTCGTCCTCGAGGATGAAGGTGCTTCGGACCCGAAGCGCCTTGCCGTTGACCTTGAAGACGCGCTGCCCGTCCCCGGTCTCGATCCAGAAGTCGTCGCCAATCGCAAACAGCTTCTCGCGCATCTGATACAGCGTGCCCTGTGGTTCGTCGTGCCGGTGCAGGAATCCCATCGAAGCCTCCTCAGCTGGCCAGGGCCGTGATCGCGTCCCCGATCAGCTTGGCGCCGATGACGAGACAGATCACGGCCATGATCGTGGCGTTCTCGCGCGCCATCCAGTCGCGCAAATCGGCGAGCATAGTGGCCGCGCGGTCGCCCATCAAGTAGTGAATCGCCACCGGGGCGGCGACCCCCAGCGAGCCGATGATGATGAAGACGACCAGCGCCACCGCCTGACTCCCAGTGCTCGCGCCGGTCTGGGCGATCGCCGCCGCACCGCCGACGATCAGCACCAGGTTCTTTGGGTTGATGGCCGAGAGCGCCACCGCCATGGCGATCGACCGCGTCGGGGTGAAGCGGTCGATCGTCTTCATCCACCCCGGGAGCTCGGGTCGCGTGCGGCCGCGCGGCCGGCCGCGCCACTGGCGTGCGGCGAGCAGCAGCAACGCCACGCCGAGGATGATCTTGACGACACTCACCCAGGTCGCCGGGGTCCCGTGCTTGCTCGCCGACGCGCCGTCGGCGAGAACCAGCACGATCGCTCCCAGTACGGCGATCCCGAGAATCCATCCGCCCAGGAAGGCCAGGCCGTTGGCGCGCCCTCCGGGGGTCGAGAGCATCAGCACCACGGCGATGATCGGTATCGGGCTCAGCGCGACAGCGACGGCAAACGCCAGGATTTGGCCTATCGCCTGACCCATAGATGTGCATGATCGCGTGCCCGGCGGCGTACTCATCCCCCGAATCGGGTGAGACTCCGCGAGCTCGGGCGAATAGAGCCAGCAGCCGTCGGGCGGACCGGTGATGATCCCGGGGGCCATGGATTGGGCCCTCGTGTTCATCGCTCTCGCCGTCCTCGCCGTCGCCGGCGTGTCGCGGCAGCTGTCGGGGACGGTCATCACGCCGGCGATGGTGTTCGTCGCGATCGGGTTGGTGCTGGGTCCAAAGCTCCTGGGGGAGGTCGAGCCGTCGGCGCGCGATCAGACGGTTCGCATCCTCGCCGAGGCCACGCTGGCGATCGTGCTGTTCTCGGATGCATCGCGCATACGGCTCGGCGCGCTACGCCGGCAGGCCGGCGTGCCGGTGCGGCTGCTGGCCATAGGTCTGCCACTGACGATCGCCCTCGGCGCCCTGGCCGCCACGATGTTCGGCGGCATGACACTCGGCGAGGT
The DNA here is from genome assembly GCA_963737535.1 of uncultured Solirubrobacterales bacterium. Lineage (GTDB taxonomy): Bacteria > Actinomycetota > Thermoleophilia > Solirubrobacterales > Solirubrobacteraceae > Palsa-465. The sequence continues at coordinate 128,115 of CAVTTU010000004.1, read as the reverse complement.
GCTGGTGGTCGGCGTGCTGCTGGCGCCAACCGATGCGGCGCTGGGCCAGGCGGTGGTCACCGAGCCCCGGGTGCCGTCGCGCATCCGCCAGGGACTCAACGTGGAGAGTGGCCTGAACGACGGGATCTGCGTCCCGCTCCTGCTTATCGTCCTGGCTGCAGCCGACGTCGAATCGGACGTCGCGACCGCCCACCACGCGGTGACGATCGTCTTCGAGGAGATCGGCTACGGCATCCTCGGAGGAGTGGGCGCCGGCGCGGTGACGGCCGCCATCGTGGTGTTTGCGGGCCGCCGCGGGCTGATCGCCGGATCGTGGCTGCAGGTGATTCCGATCGCCGGCGCGACGCTCGCCTACGCCACCGCGGCCGCCCTGGAAGGCTCGGGCTTCATCGCCGCGTTCGTGGCCGGAGCGGTGTTCCGGGGTCTGTCGCATCGCGACCCCGGCGAAGTCACCCGCCTCAACGAGGAGATCGGTGAGCTGCTGGGCGGCGTCACGTTCCTGATCTTCGGCGCCGTGCTCCTCGAACCCGCGCTGACGCACCTGACCTGGCGGGTCGTGCTCTACGCGCTGCTGAGCCTGACCATCGTCCGCATGGTCCCGGTGGCGATCGCGATGCTCGGCTCGGGCGCGAGCCGGACGACGGTCGCGTTCCTCGGCTGGTTCGGGCCCCGCGGCCTGGCCTCGATCGTGTTCGCCCTGATCGTTGTCCAGGAATCCAACCTGCCGCAGACCCAGACGATCCTCGTGGTGACGTACTTCACGGTGGGAGTTTCCGTGCTGGCACACGGCGTCTCGGCGGCGCCGCTGGCGCGGCGATACGGGCGGTGGTACGAGATGCACCGCGACGACGTCGGGTCGGCGATGGAGAGCGCCGTCGTCGAGCATCACCCCACCCGTCGCTCATTGGCCACGAGCCCGGGGGAGGGGGACGCGTGAACTACTTGCTCGGGTAGTGCTTCGAAAGGATGTGGGGGATCTGGGACGAGGGACGAACCCCTCGCCGATCCCGGCCCTCGTGGCGATGATTCGTTGTCGAGCGGTGTGTTTGACGGGGTCGTAGGTGTCGTGGTCTTGCCATAGGCGCCAGATGACTTGGCTCCAGGCGTGGCCGAGGAATGGAGGGGTTCACCCGATGCGAACGCGCCGGCGTTCAGGTGTTATCGATCCGTGGCCTGCGGCGCGCGCATCTTCCGTCGCTCGATCCGAGTGCGAGCGTGACTTTGCTCGCCGTTGGGGGCTCTTTGGATCGTCGCGCCGTGGGCGAGTACGAGATGAGGAGGGCGAAATGACCGGGATTCTTGCTTTCGTGCGCGTGCGGCGCGCGGTGCTTCCCCCTGGGCTGGGTGTCGCTGCGTTGGTGCCGTCGGCGGCAAACGCGGCGCCGCCGCACACGATCACCGACCTGGGCACGTTTCGCTTGGACGCACGACAGCACTGGCTACGGGATAGGCAACGGCGGGGAGATCGTCGGCGAATCTTGCGTCGACTCCACGTGGTGCTGGCGGTTGCCACGATCGCGTTCACTTGCAGCGTCTTACCGACCATGGCGAGGGCGGCCGGAAGCGTCTACGTCGCCAATTTCGGCGGGACCGTGTCTCAGTACAGCATCGACCCCGCGAGCGGTGCGCTGTCTCCGAAGAGCCCGGCGACTCTGCCTGACCCCGCCGGCCCTCAGTACGTCGCCGTCAGTTCCGATGGCACAAGCGTTTATGTCACCAATCAAACCGGTCAGTTCCCCCCCATCGACGGCAGCGTTTCGCAGTTCAGCATTGACCCCACGACCGGCGCGTTGTCCCCTAAGACCCCGGCGACCGTCCCGACGGGGCTGTTTCCGTCTGTAATTGCTGGAGCTCCCGATGGAAGCAGCGCCTACGTCGTGAACCGTTTTGGCGACGTGTTCCCGGGGCCCGGCACGGTTTCCCAATACAGCATCGACACGGCTACCGGAGCGCTGTCGCCCGACACCCCGCCGACAGTCGACACCGGGAGCTTCTCACCCACTGCCGTTGCCGTGACCCCGAACAGCAAGAGCGCCTACGTTACGAACCTCCAATCCGCCACGGTAGCTCAGTACAACATCGATCCGCTGACCGGGGCGCTTACGCCAAAGACCCCCGCGACCGTCGCCGCGGGATCGTTCCCTGGGGACATCGCCGTCACCCCCGACGGCAAGAGCGCGTACGTCACCGACGGTTCTGGTAGTGGCACGGTCCTGCAGTTCAACATCGACCCAGTCACCGGAGCCCTTTCCCCCAAGACGCCGGCGACCGTCGACGCGGGATCGTTCCCGGCAGACATCGCCGTCAGCCCTGACGGCAAGAGCGTCTACGTCGGCTATGGCAACAACCCAGGCATCTCGCAGTACGACGTGGACCCCGCGACCGGCGCGCTATCACCGAAAACTCCTGCCACGGTCGACGCCGGCGGATCGTTCGATATCGCCCCGAACCCGGACGGTAAGAGCGTTTACGTCACAAATAACGGCGCCGGAACGATCTCGCAGTACGACGTCGACCCCGTCACCGGCGCGCTGTCTCCGAAAACGCCGGCCACAGTCGCCACGGGAGGGGCGCCAATCGGCATCGCCGTCACACCGCTTCAAGCACCGACCAGCAAGAACCAATGCATGAATGGCGGCTGGCAGAACTTCGGCAGCACGTTCAAGAACCAGGGCGACTGCGTCAGCTTCGTCGCCAGCGGTGGCAAGAACCAGCCGACCCGCTAGTCCCGTTTTCCGCGGTTGAGGGTGGGTAGCTGGGCGGGTTTGTGGGGTGGTGTCTGGCGTTTGTGCGTCGTTGTTGGTGGCTGTTGGATCGGGTTCGTGTTGTGGCAACTATGGGTCTATGGCGGGCTGTTTGTTCTGTCCGATGCGGCTCGTAGTGTTGTGGCAACATGTTCGTCAAGGAGACCAAGGTCAAGCGGTCAGGCCGCGAGTACAGCTACTTGCAGCTGGTCGAGGGGTATCGCGACGAGCGCGGCAAGGTCCGCCATCGTGTTGTGGCAAACCTTGGCCGCCGGGATGCGCTGAAGGACTCCGGGCAGCTCGAAGCGCTGGCGGGGTCCTTCGCGCGGTTGACCCGCCGATGGCCGGGACGCGCCGCAGCGTCGGGCCGTTGTTGCTGGTCGAGCATTTCCTGCGCGAGCTGTGCGTCAAGGACACCGTCGACGGGGCGCTGCCACGCAGCGCCCGCTCGATCTTGTCGGTCGGCGAGGTCGTGTGTGCGTCTGATCGCGAGTCGGTTGTGCTCACCCTCGCCGCTGTATGACGTCGCGGGCTGGGCGTCCGGGGCGGCGGTGCATGAGCTGTTCGGGATCCCGCCGGCGCTGCTCAACGATGACCGGCTCGGTCGGGCACTGGAGACGTTCGCGGTCTACGCAGAGCATCTGCGTTCGCAGGTCGCGGCCGCGCGCGATCGAGCGCTTCGGTGTCAGCGCCGGCCGGCTGCATGTCGATCTGACCACGGTCCGGGTCGCGGGCGCCTATGAGGACTCCGCGCTGATCGCCAAGGGCTGGGGCGCCGACCGCCCCGTCACGCGTCAGGTCCGCACGCTGCAGGCCTGCACCCCGGACGGGACGGTGCTCTACAGCCGCCCCGATCCCGGCAACGCCTCCGAGCTGACGCTGGTCGGCGCGTCGCTGGAGCGGCTGCTTGAGCTCTCCGGTCCGGGCCTTTTGATCGTGTGCGACTCCGCGATCGGGCAGCCCAAGACGCTGCGCGAGATCGACCAGGCCGGGCGTGCGCTTCATCGTCCCGCTGCGCGCGAGCGCCGGATTCCGCGAGCGCTTCCTTGCCGACGTCGGCCACCAGGGGCTGCGACGGGTCGCTACGTGCCCGACCGCGAAGCCAAGCTCCCCGCCGCCCAGCGGACCCGGTTTAAGGGCGCCCTGCGCGACTGGGAGATCCCCGCCACCGACACGCCGGCGCTCAAGCTGCGCGTCGCCTACATCCACTCCAGCGAGGAGGCCGCCCAGGTCGCCGACGCCCGCGAGCGCGCGCTGGTCAAGGCCGAGGACGCCCTGACGCGATGCGCAACGGTCTTGGCGGCCGCTACTACAAGACCCGCCGCCAGGTCGACGCGCGGATCGGGCAGATCATCGGCGTCAACATCACCGGCCTCATCGACGTCAACGTCGCCACCCGCAAGGGCAAGCTGACCCTGGCCTGGCAGCGCAACCAGGACGCGATCGACACCGCGGCGTCCTTCGACGGCATCTACGCGCTGGCGACCAACCTGCCCGGCCGCATCACCGCCGGCCAGATCCTGCGCCTCTACAAAGACCAACAGATCGTCGAGCGCCGCCACCGCGACCTCAAACAGACGCTGAAGGTCCGCCCGATCTTCCTGCACAACGACGACCGCGTCCACGCGCTGATCAGCATCGTCGGGATCTCCCTGCTGATCTTCGGCCTCATCGAAGCCCAAACCCGCGCCGCGCTCGGCCCCGACCAACAACTCCCCGGCCTGCTACCCGAAGGCCGCGCCGCCCGACCGACCGGCCGCAACATCCTCACCGCCTTCCAAGGCCTCGGCCTGACCTACACCCAGACCGGCATCCAACTCGACCAGCTCACCGACACCCAACAACACATCCTCGACCTACTCAAATCCAGCCGCCCTGGCCTACAGCAGTCAGACCTTGCCCTCACCACCTGCGGAAAACGGGGCTAGTCCGCGCCAGGCCGAATCGAACCTCGAGACAAGAGGCTCCGCTCCCGGCGGTGCCTCTTCTCATTCGCGATCCGAAGCGGAAGAGAGTGCTGGTTGGATCGAGCAGCGACAGCGCTGCACATAGCCCCGTGGCAGCACACTCAGCCGTATCTGTACCGACAGCCTCACAGTGCGTGCGCCAGAGCTCAGCCCGGCATACTCGCGGCGATGAGTTCCGAGTTGCAGGCGCGCGATCCCGACTTCGAGGACCACGTCCGGGCGAGCTTCGCGCGGCAGGGCCTGATGTCGACCTTCGCCGCCGAGCTCGACCGAGTCGAGCCGGGGCTCGTGGAGATCGTCGTGCCCTTCGCGGACCGGCTGACTCAGCAGGACGGGTTCCTTCACGCCGGAGTAGTGATCGCGGCGATGGACAGCGCCTGCGGCTACGCCGCCCTGACTCTGATGGAGCGTGATTTCCGCGTCCTGACCGTTGAGCTCAAGGTCAATCTGCTCTCGGTCGCGAGCGGGGAGCGGCTGCTGGCGCGGGGGCAGGTCATGCGGCCCGGGCGCACGCTCACGGTATGCCGCGGGGACGCTTATGCCGGGACGGGCGAGGAGGAACGCCACGTGGCGACGATCCTCACGACGATGATCGGAGTCGGCAAGGCCTAGCTCTCGCTGAGCATCGCAACCGCGCCTCGATGACGAGCCGTTACACGAACGCGAGACCTTGCGAACCGGTTCGTCGGCGAGTACCCGGATCCGAAAGCGGCACTCCCACGGCGATTCCCGCAGCGTTTCTGAAGTTGATCAACTCCAGAACAGTTCTACGCTTGACTCAGTCAGAAGCCGTCACGATTAGCCTGCGCGCTGCTGCTCATGGACCCCCATCCTAGCGAGCCCTTGACGTGTGCGCGGTACTTTCGCCGGCGCGGGGCAATACCTGATGGCAGACCGGCGCGCGCCGCCCGCGGGCGAGAGAGCCGGGCTCACCAGGGAGCCCGGCTCTGCGCATTGCGGCTATGGGATGATCGCGAATCCGGCCAGCGTGCAGTTGGATCCGAACAGGTTGACCGCTCCGGTCACCCCGTCCGGCGATCATCACCCCACGCCGTCTGGGTCACCACCTGAACAATCCCGACCGTGCGCCCCGTCGTTGTCGATATCTCCCAACAGGTGCCGTGTTGGCGCGACAACGCGAGCAGCTAGGCGTTTCTCTCGGCTGTCGTGTCAAGGAGGTCGCCGGGGCCGGTGCCGTGGAAGCCGCTAACTTCTTCATCGGTGAGGATTCCGCCGTTCTTGGTCGTCGCGACGAGCAGCTCGGAGAAGTCTTTACCGGTGAGGCCACCCGGATCTTTTCCGTTCTGGACGCACTTGGCGGAGAACGTCAGCGTGCCTGCCGTGAACAGCGTCTGCGTCTGGCCGAACGAGAACTTGACGTTGAACGTGCGCACCTTGCTGGCCGGGAAGAACGCATACGGCGCCGACCACCGAGCTGATCAGCGCTGCTCGCGTGGCTGGCGTTGGTGGCCGTGGTGGCCAACGACACCCGCCCGAGCGTCGAGGACTTGATCTGCTTTCCCGTCAGCGAGTCAGCGGCCACCTTCGAACCGGTCACCGCACCGCGGGCGAGCTTGGATTCGAAACTCACAGCGCCCTTCTGCAGCCGCTTTGTGCCGACGCTGTTCTTGGGTAGCGAGACCGCGGCGTAGGCAGCGCCGCCGAGGGCAACGAAAAGGGCCAGGAGCGAAACAACGATTTTGCGAACGTCAGACGAGGAATGAACCGAAACAATGCGAAACCTCCGAACGGGCTTGCGTTGCCCCCACCCGGGTGACGACCCTACACGTCCAGGCAGATAGCAACCCCCAAGCGCTCAGCAGGAGCGCAGCGGCCCCCATCTTTCCGGCGCCGCCGCCGCTCTTCGATCGACCGACAAACAGCAGCGAAACCAAGCCGAGACGTACGCAGCGGGTGATTCTGGACCCACGCGTCTCGGGCTGTACCGCGGCCGGCACGTCGACGCGGCCGGATCTTGGCCGATGTCTGATTGTTCACTCGTGGCGCTCGCCGATCTCTGCCACGGTCAAGAACTCGTGTTCGGTGTCGGCCGGGTCAGCCCGTTTACCCGGACTCCGACCAGCACGCGCACGCTAGTAGCCGCGTGCAAGCGTACCGAGTTGGAGTCGATCGGCTTGCATGAGTGTTGGCACACGTTCGCGTCGCTGATGATCGCCGCCGGGGTGAACGCGAAGGCGCTGTCGACGTACATGGAGCACTCGACAATCTCGATCACCCTGGACCGCTTTGGACATCTGATGCCGGGTAACCCTTAGTTGCAGGGGCTAGCTGCTGGGGTAGTGCTTCGAAAGGACGTGGGGGATCTGGCCGGGCTTTGCCCCCGGCAGCGTCGGTGCCACCCAGCAGGCCTGGATCGTCGCGGTCGCCGACCTCTCACCGTTGCCCGGCGCACCGGTGGGCCGGCAATCCCAGGACGGCAACGCGAAGCTGCCCGGGAACCTGCCTCCGGCCGAGAAGCTCTTCGGATCGGCCAGCCACAGCGACGGCGGATAGGTGTTGCCGCGGCTGTTCACATCGCGGGTCTCGGCCAGTCCCGCCGTCTGCGGACCGACCGGTGAGAACTGGCGTAGATAGTGGCCGCACGCCGCGCCCCCGCAATTGAGGCTGCCGCCGTAGGCGGTTGTCTTGGCGGCCACCCCTACCGCGCCGACCGAGATGAAGTCAGAGAGCAGCTGCTGGTGAAGCGCCAGCCAGTCGAGGATCGGGTTGAGCTCCCCCAGGAAGGGGCCGACCGCGCCGAGGAGTGGTTTGGCCCCCAGCAGCACGTCACGGAAGGCGGGAAAGCCGGTCTCGGACGCCGTGACGAGTGGGCCCAGGTTGACGAACAGCGTCTGCAGGCTCGGTGACAGCGTTCGCACTGCGCTCAGCGTCGGGCCCAGAGCATCGGCCACCGGGACGAGCTCCTTGACCAGCGGGTCGGTGTCGTTGGCGAAGGCCTGCAGGCGGGCGAATGTCGCCTTGGTCTCGTTCAGGAACGTCGGAAAGACCTGAAGAGTGGCCGCCAGCTGATTGTTGTTGGCAGCCGTGGTCGCGAACGTCGCCCCGGCGCTGGTTATCAGATTGCGTAGGGCGGACTGACTCTTGGTCAGCGCGTCGAACACCGTCCCGCCGTTGCGGATGAGCCGGACCGTGGCCATGTGCTCGACGTCGAGCACGCGCAGGACGTCGGTGGCGTCGGCGGCGAACTGCGGCAGGTTGCCGAGCACGCTGTTCAGGTTCTGGTCGTTGCCGGCCAGGGCGAGCGCGAGCTGCTGTTGCCAGACCTGGAACGCCCGGCGCGTGGTCGGGTCGAGCGCATTGAGAATCTGGTCGAACTGGACCGCCGGCTGAACGTTCGTCCGGGCGAGAAGGCCTTCATCGGGCAGCGGGGGTGCGGTCGGCGGCCCCGGGGCGATTTCGACATAGGTCTCGCCGATGATCGTCTTCTCGCGCAGGATCGCGCGAGCGCCCTGCCGGATCGGTGCGTACTGATTGTCGAGCTGCATGGTCACGATCGTTCGGTTGCCCTGCGGGTCCAGGGACTTGGCCACCACCTTGCCGACCGACACGCCGGCGATCCGCACGTCCGCCTGGGTGGCCAGCTGCTGTGCGTTGGGGAACGAGGCGCGAAAGCGGTATCCCTGGGGTTGGAACGGGATCGGCCCGCCGAACGAGAGCCACAGGAACAGCAGCAGGCCGAAGCACGACAAGGCGAACAGGACCATCGTGAGGATCTTGGCCAGTGACGGAGCTCCGGTCTGCATCAGTTCGGAGACTGGGTCAGGGTCGACGTGGCCGACGGATGGTCGTGCGCCACCGCGCCCGGGCAGAACGTCCTCAGCGGCGCGATGTTCAGTAGCGAAGCGACCACCCCGAACTCAGAGCCCGGGTCGGTCAAGAGCTTGATCTGGGCGCAGCTGAACTGGATGAACAGCGGGCGGTAGGAGCCGTTGGCGTCCTGGACCGAGAACAGCGTGCGCGTGTTGTGCGAGAGCCAGGACAGCCACCACAGATAGCCGTGCTGGCCGCCCCCGGGGGAGTAGCCCAGCATGTTGACCAGGTGGCCGAGAACCCCGAAGACCTTCTGCAGGTTGGGCGTGGCCTTGGCGAGATTGACGGAGGCGGGCTCGAGGTTCTGGACCAGGGGCTGCGCGGCGGTGACGAACGGGCGGATCTGCGTCTGGACGATCGGCGCCGCCGGCTTGGCGAACGTGGCCAGCGCCTGGTTGGCTGCCGGCAGCGCCCGCGCCGCCGGCAGCAGGTTGCTGGCCGTCGGACCGAGCTGGTTGGCGAACGTCTGGACCTCGCCGAGGGTGGCGGTCGCCTGGGTGAGAGTCGCCGGGAGATCGGAAACCGCGCGGCTCACGTTCTGATCCTCGGAGGCGAAGGCGCGGAACACCTTGGCGCTGGAATCGACCAGGGAGACGATCTGGCCCTGCTTGGCCGCCAGCGCCGTATTCAGACGCTGCAGAGAGTTGACCAGTCGACGGAGGTTGCTTCCCCGTGCGGCCACCGCACGGCTGACCCGGGCCAGATCCCGGTGGGTCGGCTCGAACCGCTCGAGCACCTGGGCGAGCTCGGTCCCGCCCGGATGCCTTCAGGCCCTGGCCGGCGCCGTTGACGAGCAGGCTGAGATAGGCGCGCGTGTCACCGTCGAGCGAGGCGAGGATCTCGTCGACATTGATATCGGGCAGCGTGTTGCCGACCCGGATGGTGAACCCGGGCTTGACGGTAGGCGCGTTCGGCGAGCCCGGGTTGAGCTCGATGAACATGTCCTTGAGGCCAGTCCGCGGGCGCAGCAGCGCGGTGGCGTCCGTGTGGATCAGGTGCTTGTACTGCTGGTTGATGTCCAGGCGAACGACCGCGAGTCCGCTCTTCAGCGTGACCGCGCCGATGTCGCCGACCTGTACCCCCGATACGCGGACCGTCTGGCCCTGACCCGGTGTCACCGCCTGGGCGGTCGAGAACTCGGCGTTGATCGAGAACGGCGATGACTGGATGAAGGGGAAACGGAAGCGCTCGTGGTTGAGGATGTATCCCGCCACGGCGAGGGACACCACGAGCAGTACCACGATGGCCGCGAAGTCGCCCAGGTGAGTCTTGATCGCGCGTTTCATCGCTACTTGACCTGGGCGAGAGGCGGCCCGGTGGGCGCGGACAGGCTCGTGAGGGGAGGCTGGGTCTCGCAGGGCACGTTGGGCTCGAGCGGCGGACGCCGGTCTCCCGGCGGCAGCGTCGGCTGGCTGGCCACGAGCGGTGCGACGGCCTGACCGAAGGCGCCGGGCTGGAGCGAGTAGGTGAGCGATCCGGCCGTGAAGCAGCACGCGAATGTACGACCCGTTGGCGTCGAAATTGCGCGACTCGCCGGCCAGACCGGGGAGGTAGTCCACGGCTTCGATAAACGCCTTGCGCGAGGGGAAGCCGTTGGAGGCGTTGAAGTGCGGGTCCTTGAGCTTGAGCTGCGACCAGGGGTAGACGACGGTGGCCAGGCAGCTCGACGTCGGGCGAACGCCGTCTCGCATCAGCGGGATCGTCTCGGTGGTCAGCCTGGCCAGCGCCGGCACCGTGACCGCGAGATCCGAGGCAAGACCGCCCAGCTCGGAGGGCTGGACGAGCTGGCGCAGCTGACCGATCAACGGCAGGCTGGCGTCGATCGTCGGACCGAGCGAGACGACTCCGGGGATCAGCGTCCGCGCCAGGGCCCGCACCGGGGGGAAGGCCGCGTTGAGGGCGTTGAAGGCGGGAATCGCCGCCGACAGTGTCCGTGGGAGCTCGGCCACGGCGTTCTGGAGGGCGACGTTCTCCCGCGCGAAGGCCCCTGCGGTGGTGTTGAAGTCGGTGATCAGGCTCTGCAGGGCGCGCGGGTTGGCGTCGAGTGCGCCGGCCACCGAGGCCTGCGCGGCGATCCAGTTCGACAGGTCGTTGGGCTGGATACCGAGCGCATCGTGCGCGACGATCGACGAGTACTTGTACGCCGGCAGCCAGTACTGGATCGAGGCGTTGTAGCCCGGGCCGCCCTGCTTGACGCCAATGCCGTACTGGCGCAGCAGAATCTGCAGGTTCTTGCGCGTGTTCGCCTGCAACGAGGTCAGAACCTGGTCGAGCTGGACCGGCTCGATCCCCTGTTGGATCGGGAATGTGTAGCCGTCCGGCGCTCGCGGCGCGTCGGGCGTGCCCGGACTGACGTCGACGAAGAAGTTCCCCTCGAGGAAGATCCGTGGACGGATGTGGAAGGTGGCGTCGGTGTGGAGCGGCAACCCCTGCTGGTCGATCGTCATCGTCACGTCAGCGGCCGGACATTGCGGGCGGTTCTGAGAACCCGGCCGGCAGCTCGGCAGCGGGCTGATGCTCTGCACCTTCCCCACGTTCACGCCGGCGATCCGCACCAGCGAGGCGGGCCGAAGGCCGCTGACGCTCGAGAACGTCGCGTGGACCGTGAACGGGTTGGCGAAGGGATTCGCGAACTTGGTGAACGCGAGATACGTGAGCGCCACCACGACGACGATCCCGATGACCCCGGCGGTGAAAGTACTGATGCCCTTGCGTCTGCGCTTGCGTCTCATCGGGACTACGGGAGCTGAGGTCCGGTCGTTGGGCTGCGGCTGAACGTCTCGCCGGCGGGGACGCGGCTACGGCCGTGGAACGTCGGGCCCTGGTCGCCCGGCGTGTGGGGATCCACCACCAGGTTGCGGCCCTCGTGGATCGAACTTATTGAGTTTCTTGGGCCATCCGCGCTGGCCGGTCTCGCAGTCGGCGTTGCCCTGGTTGTCGATCGCCGCGCCGTAGGTCTGGGCGTGGAGGAACTGCTTTCCGCCGAACACGGTCAGCGGCGGCGTGTCGCTGCCCGACGTGCCGTTGACGGGCGCCGTCGCGCCCTGCTGGCCCACGCTCCCGCCCGATGGCGCGGCCAGATTGATCAGCGCGCGCTGCGCGAATCCGTACTTGGTGTGGGCGGACAGGTGATCGGCCAGGTACGTCCACCAGTAGTTCCAGTAGTCACACACGGTCTGGTAGGGCCCGAGGTATCGGACGACGGGATTCAGCGTTCCGACCGTCGAGGTGAGTGCGTTCAGCGCCTGGTTGGTGCCGGGCGCCAGCGACAGCGTCTGCAGCGCGCGCAGGACCTGCTCCAGGTTGGCGTTCAGCACCGGGGTGCGCGCGAGTGTCCGCGTCCCGACCTCGATCGTCGGGTTCAAGATCGGCAGCGTCGCCTCCAGCGCGGCGGTAGCCGGCGTCAGTGCCCGCCCGAGGGTGGTCAGGTCGGCGAGAAACGGCTGCTGGACGATCAGCGAGCTGGTGCCGACGGCGAGGGTGGAGGGCGACTCGGCGATCGTGGCCTCGAGCGCGTTCGGGTCCCGGGAGATCGCCTCGAACGTCGTGGCCATGTCCGTGAACAGCTGCGATAGGACCGGCGCCACCGGCGCCACCGTCCCGGTGAACGTATTCAGCGAGCCGATGAAGTGCGTAAGGCCGGTGCGCGGATCGGACAGGTACCGGGCCACGGGCTCCAGGTGACCGAGCAGCGCGGGGAGCGCGGCCAGCGTGTCGTTCAGGGCCGAGCCACGGCCCGCGAGGGTGTTGCCGATCCCGACCAGGTTCGCCTGGATGGCGCGCCGGGTCGGGGGAGTGAAGGTCTGGAAGATCTCGTCGAACTGCACCGGCACGGTCGTCTGTGACACGGGCAGGACGCCACCGTCCGGGATCACGCTGGGCGAGGTGCCCTTGTGGAGGTCGACGTACTTGGAGCCGAGCACCGACAGCGGCCGGATCGACGCCGTCGAGTCGACCGGGACCTTGCCGTTCGCCTTGTTGAGCTGCAGCGTCAGCTGTGCGCCCGCCTCGCCGTTGGGAAGCCCGACGGGGGCAAGTGCGGACACCAGACCGATGCGGTAGCCACCCTCGCGCACGTCGTTTCCGACCACCACGTTCGCGCCGTTGGTGAGGTCGATTCTTCAGCTCGCGCGTGGGTACGAACGGCAGGCCGCTATTGGCGTTGTAGGCCAGGAACACGGCGGCCAGGACGGCGAGCACGGTCACGGCCCCGACCAGCACCGGGTTGCGGAACGCGGGCTCGGTGTTGTGACGGCGGTTCATGGCGCCAGGAGGTAGTTGAGGAGCTGTGCGGGAGCGGAAACCCGTGCCGTCGAAGCTGGGCCCTGGGCTGGGGCGGTGACCGCTGCCGCGCGCTGCGTGGCGGGCTCAGCGCTCTGGCCACCTCTGTGGCTGTGGCCCCGGCTCTGGCCCCGGCTCTGGCTCTGGCTCTGGCCCTGACTGCCGGAGGTTGGACTGCGACCCGTGGCCAGGTCGGCCATCGAGGTTCGGTGGGGCGCGGCGGTGTCGGCCGCGCTCAGCCGGCACGCCGTCGTCTGCGGCCCAGGCTCGCCGGGTGGCGCGCCGCCGGGGTCGGGCACGCAGGCGTGAGGATTCGTGGGGTCGGTTTCGTTGACGCCGGGCTGGTTGGGCCCCAACCACGCGTAGCACTGGCGGTAGCTGGGTCCGAACTGCTTCAGATTGATGGCGATGGTCGCCGGCGTGGCGTACGGCGAGCACTTGGGGTCGACGAATGAGTTGACGGCCAGCAGGTGACCGAACGGCCCGAACGTGTTGATCGCCAGCGTCTGGTTGAACACGTACTGGAGGAGCGCCTCGAGTCCGGTATAGCCCTTGCCGCCCGGGCTGCGAGGATCCGGTTCGACCGCACGTCCCCGATCGTCGAGGTCGTGCAGGACGATGGCCAGGTTCTGGGACAGCTCGGGCGTGTGGCGCGCGAATGCGTTCAGATCCTGAACGGTGGGGCCGGCGGCCCGCACGGCCGACCTGCCCACGACCGAGGCCTGACCGAGCGATCTGATCGCCGGCAGCGCGGCGCGCGAGAACGCGGGCAGGTTCTGCAGCAGAAGCGCGAGCTGCGGTGCCGCCGCGTTGAGGTTGGCGAGCACCGGCTGGTTTGCCTGGGCGGCCACGGAGAGGTCGGCCAAGGTCGGGCGGAGCTGCTCGAGGAACCCCGGCAGCAGACGCAGCGTCGACTGCAGGTTGGCCTGCTGGCTCGCGGTGGCGGTGGCCGTGTTGTTGGCCTCGGTGACGAACCGCTGGACCTGCGTCTTGTTGTCGGCCAGTGCCGTGACCACGGCGTCCGCGCTGACCGTGAGCTGCTGGAGCGTCTTCGAGTCGTTGGCAAGGAGATGGAGCAGGTTGTCGGTCTCGGAGATCGCCGGAACGGCGCGCCGGAGCGCCGCCTGGAGGTCGCCCGAGCGGCCTGCCACGCCGGCGCCGAGCTCGTTGATGATCAGTGTCAGCCGCTCCCGGTACGGCATGCGGAGGACGTTCTGAAGGAGGTCGCCCGGGATCGTCGACTGGGTGTGCGTGACCGGGATCGTGCTTCCCGGCGGGAGCACCGCCCCCGACTGGCCCGGCTGACAGTCGATGAAGTACTCGCCGATCAGCGACTGCGGGCGCGACTGGCAGAAGGCGTCGGCGTGAAACTGGCCGAAGCCGCCCTGGGTCACCTGGACGGTCACCAGGGCCTGGCAGGCTCGCGTATTGCCCGCGACGCACGCCGGCGGTAGGCCGATCGCCGTGATCGTGCCCGCCTGCACCCCGGCCACCTTGAAGTCCGCCCCGGTGACGAGGCCGAACGCGTTGTCGAACTCGATCTTGTAGGTGCCGACCGCGCTGTCGCTACCGGCGGCTGCGCCGGAGATCGCCGCGAAGGCCCCGATCGCGCAAAGCACGGCCAGCCCGGCGAGGATCCGCCTCATGGACCCGTGGGGACCTGGTTCGGGTTACAGGGGAAGCCCCGCTCGGGGAAGAACAGCGCGCCGCGCTCCATCGAGCCCGGACAGCGATCGCCCTGGAACGCCGTCAATCCTCCACTCGGTCCGGTGAGCAGCTGAACGATCTTGGTCAGCTGCTGCGAGAGCGGGAGGGAGGCCAGCAGCGCAGGCGTCGGCCGGCGACAGCAGCCCGAGCGTCGCCGCCACCCGGCTCGAACCGCCGTTGGCGTCGATCGTGCCAGGGTGCGAGAAGCCCTCGAACCATCCGGTGAGATCGACGGCGTAGGGACGGGCGACGGCCAGCTCGGGGGTGAAGTCGTTCAGCGCCACCGTCGATTCGGGGAACGCGCTGGGGCGCACCTTGCCATGAGCCTTGACCGGCCGGACCGTGACCGCGGCGAGCGGGACCCCGAGCCGAGTCAGGTCGATCACATCGTTGCCCGGTCCGGGGCGGTGAACCACGGCCGACAGTTCCTGGACCGTCGGAACGGCCTCCTGCGCCAGCGGGCGCAGCTGCACGAGTAGCTGCTGGAGCTTGGGCGCCACCGGCTTGGTGACGTCGACCAGCGGCTTCAGCTGGTCGAGCGCCTCGCGAAGGTTGACGAATGTGGTGTTGGCCAGGCGCATGAACTCCGGCAACTGCTGGATCGACTGCCCCAGCGCCGTGCGCTGCGCCGCCAGCGCCTGGGTCGTCGTGGCCAGGTTCTGCACCAGCCCGCTCAGATCGCCGCTGCGCTGGGCGATCGTCGTGAGGAGATTGCTCGACTTCACGATGAAGCCGGTGAAGCTCGATGTGTTGCGGTTGAGCTCGCGGAACAGCATGCTGCTCGAGGCCACCGCCGGGTTCAGGTACGCCCAGCCGGCCTGAGCCTGCCGGCCCGCGTCCGGCGTATTGCGAGGCCGAACCCTGGATTACGTCCTGAAGCCCCTTGAGGGTGGGGGGATTGAGCGTGTTGAAGAGCTGGTCGAGGTCGACGGCGCTCGTCGTATTGGTCGTGCTGATGACGCCGTTGTTGGGAATCGTCGGGGCGTCGCCCGGGCCCAACGCAGGTCGATGTACCGGTTGGCGATCCCCGACAGCGACGTCTGTCGCACCGTGGCATCGGTGCCCTCCCGCAGTGGCCGATAGGTGCTGTCGTTGATCTGGAGCGTCAGCTGGGCCTGGCCGTTCGGCGTCAACACGATGTCCGACACCGAGCCAATCGCATTTCCGGCCACCTGCACCTGGTCGCCGGTGACGATCTGGCTGGCGTTGGTGAAGATCGCCCGGACCTGATAGCTGCTGCCGCCTCCGAACAGGATCGCCCCGACCCCGACCAGGACCACGACGATCGCCGCGACGGCGGCGGCCCTTCCGATCACCGTTGTGTTCCGCACCGCTTAGCCAGTCATCTCCTCCCGCACCACGGCGCGAGATCGCCGGCTCCCGCGTTGACCCGCCAAAAACCTCACGTTGATTCAGCGGCCGTCCGGTGGCATCACCCGCTTGGGATGAACGGAAATCTGTCCAATGTTGCACCTAGATTTGGTGTAATAGATCGCTCTCGCCTGAAAACGTCAGTCTCGCCGCCGCTGGAGCCGCGAAGCTGACGAACACGGCCGCCTACGCCGTGAACGTCACCCTCGCCCATCAGCGCGCGGCGACGGTGACGAAAACCGGCCCGCGTCCACCGCTCATCGGCAAGCCCGGACCCGGCGACGTTGACTCCAACCCGGTGCGGCTCTTACGATCGGCACGCGGTGGACCGGTCCGTGCTTCCCTGGGGGTGGCGCTGCTCGAGCGCGAGCAGGAGGTTGCCGCTGTCCGCGCCGTGCTGCGAGCCGTTGAACGACGTGCCGGCGTGGCGCTGGTCATCGAGGGCGCTCCGGGGATTGGGAAGTCACGCCTGCTCGAGGAGGCTCGCGAGCGGGCCACGGACCTCGGATTCCGCGTCCTCAGCGCGCGCGGAACCGAGCTGGAGCAGGGGTTTCCCTTCGGGGTGGTCCGGCAGCTGTTCGAGCGCCTGCTGCTGGAGGCTGACGCCGAGGAGCAAAGCCGGTGGCTGGACGGGGCCGCGGCATTGGCTGCCGACGTGGTCACCGCTCCCACATCGATCTCGGGTTCGCTGCCCCCGGGGCTTTCGCTCAGCGACCCCGCCTACGCATGGCAGCACGGCCTCTACTGGCTGGCCTCGAACATCGCCACCGATTCGCCACTGATGCTGGTGGTTGACGATCTCCAATGGTGCGACGCACCGTCGGCGCGTGCGCTCGCGTTCATCGCGCGCCGGCTCGAGGGGCTCCCCCTGGCACTCATGCTGGCCGCGCGACCGCTCAATCCGGTCGAGTCGCCCGAGGCGGCAACGCTGGTCGGCGACTCCGCCGGCGAGCTCCTGCGCCCGGCCCCGCTGACGCCCGCTGCGATCCACGCACTGGTGGCCGAACGTCTCGCCGGCGAACCGAGCGACCAGTTCGTTCGTGCCTGTCTCGACGTGACCGGCGGCAACCCGTTCCTGGTCGGCGAGCTGCTCAGCGAGGCGGCCGCGCGAGGGCTGAGTCCGACCGCCGATGCGGCAGCGGACGTCAAGGCGATCGTTCCTCGCGGCGTCGCCAATGCTGTCCTGTTGCGGATCGCCCGGCTGACCTCGGCTGCTGCTGCACTGGCCCGCGCCCTCAGCGCGCTCGGAGACGGTGCGCTGATGACCGACGCCGCGCGTTTGGCCGATTTGGGCGGTCCCGAGTTCGAAGCCGCGATGGCCGGGCTGGTCTCGGCCGGCGTCATCGAGTCGGGCGGCACCGTTCGCTTCACACATCCGATTCTGCGCACGGCGATCTACGAAGACCTGTCGCCGGCCGAACGCGAGCGATTGCACAACGCGGCGGCGAGCACGCTGCGCGGGCGCGGCGCGACCGCTGGTCTCATCGCAGCACATGTGATGCATACCGAGCCACGAGGCGATCCTGCCACCGCATCGCTGCTCCGCGAGGCGGCACGAGAGGCGCTCGCCCTGGGCGATGCAACCGGCGCGGCCGCACTTCTCACCCGTGGCCTCGCCGAGCCGCCGGCCGAGGCCGACCGCACCGCTTTCCGACTGGAGCTCGGCCAGGCACGGGCCCGGGCGGGCGCACCCGAGGCGATCACCCCGCTGACCGAGATCGTCGAGCGAGACCACGATGGGGCGGCGATCGCCGCGGCGGCACTCGAGCTCAGCGGCATTCTGTTCTTCGCTGGACGCGCCGGCGAGGGGACCGCGGTGCTCGCTCGCGCGCGAGAGCGACTCCCGGCCGACGAGCCGGCGCGTGAACAGCTCGAGGTCGCCCTGCTGGGAGCGTCCTACACCTCGGCGTCGGCTCGGCGCGAGGCCGAGGCGACAATCGCCGCCCTGCGGGATCCGGGGGGTCCGGCGCGCGGGGTTCTCGAGGCCACGACGCTGGCCACGCTGGCGATGGACGAGGTCATGTGCGCGCGCTCGGCGGCGAGGGCTGTCGACCTCGCGACCCGCGCGCTCCCCGCCGGTCTCCCACTCGAGCCGCACCGCGGCGAGGCATGGGCGGTCGTGGCGCTCGCTGCCCTCGCCCTGGCCGATGAATTGGATGTTGCCCGGCAGGGCGCCGACGAGATCCTGGCGGCGGCTCGCAAGCAGGGGGCGGCGTTGACGGTCGCAACGATCAGCGCGCTGCGCGCGTTCATCGCGCAACGCGGCGGCGACCTGAGGGCCGCGGCCGCCGACGCGCAGACCGCGATCGAGCTTGCGCCGGAGCTCCTGGGCGCCGAGTTCGTCGTCCTGGCGGTGTCGGTGGCGGTGCTCGTGGGGCTCGACAGCGACGCGACGCCCGACTCGCTGCGCTTGCTCATCGATCGCACGGGCGTCCGGTACGACACAGAGTTCTCGCCGAGCTCCCAGCTGCGCTACGCGGTCGGCGTCCTTCGCGCCGCAGCGGGTAACCATGAGGGCGCGGTCGAGGAACTCCGTGGCTGCGCACTGCCCGATCCCGCCTTTGGTGGCGAAAACCCCGCGGTGGTCGCGTGGCGGTCGGCAGCGGCCCTGTCGCTCGCCGAGCTCGGTCGTCACGACGAGGCGCGCGAGCTGGCGGCCGACGAGCTACGCCGCGCGGAGTCGTTCGGGGCGCCGAGCGCGATTGGCGTGGCCCTGCACGCCAGCGCGCTTGTCGGCCCACCGGCGCGGCGCGCGAGCGGTCTTGCCGCGGCCGTCGAGATGCTGGCGCCCTCCCCGGCGCGGCTTGCACACGCTCGCGCGCTGGCCGATCTCGGCGCCGCGCTGCGCGCCGCCGGACGGCGTACGGCGGCCCGCGAACCATTGCTCGAGGCGCTCACGCTGTCCACCCGCTGCGGCGCGGTGAACCTCCAGCGCCGTGCGCGGACCGAGCTTGCTGCGATCGGGGTCCGGCCACGGACCAACGAACTCGTCGGCGCCGACTCGCTGACTCCAAGCGAACGTCGCGTGGCCCAGCTGGCGGCCGAGGGCGGCACGAACCGGGAGATCGCGCAGTCCCTGTTCGTGACGGAGAAAACCGTCGAGACCCACCTGGGACGTGCCTTCCGCAAGCTCAATATCAGCTCCCGCCGGCAGCTCCCCGACGTTCTGATAGCGGCGACAAGCTGACGGCAGGGTGGCGCCAGGACCCACCCTAGGGTCGCTGGTGGAAGGGCCTGTCCGGGTGGAGGATGGGTCGGCCAGCACGACCACCTTCCAAGGAGAAGCCAAATGTTCACTCAGGACCTCAGCGCAACCAAGAGCTACCGCACCCTCGCTCGCGGGTCTGGATCCCGATGGGCTCGGATGTACCGGGCTTCTGCGCTCGGGCAGGATGATCGTCGCCACGGCCTCGCCGGCGAGTCCGCCGCTGCCAGGTCTCAGTGGGACAGGCGAGGAGTCGATGTCCCTATTCTCAGTCCCCGAGGCAATGAGTGATGACAGCAAACGTCTGCCGGCGGACGAACGCGTGGGGACCCGGTTTGGCCGCTACCAGCTCGACTCGCTGATCGGGGTGGGTGGAATGGGCCGGGTGTATCGGGCCACGGCGCAGGACGGTGCGCCCGTGGCGCTGAAGATCATCAAGAAGGACCTGTCGCGCGACGAGACATTCCGTCGTCGCTTCCGGCGCGAGGCG
This sequence comes from uncultured Solirubrobacterales bacterium, assembly GCA_963737535.1. Lineage (GTDB taxonomy): Bacteria > Actinomycetota > Thermoleophilia > Solirubrobacterales > Solirubrobacteraceae > Palsa-465. The sequence goes on along the minus strand of CAVTTU010000004.1, from coordinate 108,519 downwards.
CGAATCGCGCAGACGGTCCGCAACCCGCATGTTGTCCCGGTGCGTGACAGCGGCGAGGAGGAAGGCCTGCCGTACCTGGCGGCCCAGTTCATCGACGGCGCGGCGCTCGATCAGAAGCTCGAGTCGGAGGGTCGGCTCGACCTGACGACCACGGTGCGGATCTGCGGGCAGGTCGCCGACGGTCTGCAGGCGATGTGGGAGGCGGGCATGGTCCACCGCGACGTCAAGCCTGGAAACATCCTCCTCGACGTGTCGGGGAACGCGTACATCACAGACTTCGGGCTCGCCAAGGATCGCGATGGCACGGTGCTAACGCGCCCGGGTCAGCCACTGGGGTCGATGGACTACATGCCCCCGGAGCAGATACGAGGGGAGCCCGTGACCGCGGCGGCCGACATCTACGCGCTGGGTTGCGTGATGTTCGAGTGCGTGCAGGGGAGCCCTCCGTTCGCGGATCGGGAGGGGCTGCGGGTGCTGTGGGCCCACCTCCAGGACGAGCCTGCCGACCCGACGGCCGGTCGGAGCGACGTTCCACCCGAGTTCGGGCAGGCGCTGGTGGCCGCCCTGCGCAAGGAGCCCGGCGAGCGGCCGCGGACGAGCGTCGAGTATGCGCGGTCGCTGGCCCAGGCCGCTGGCCTCCCGATCGTCGACGGAACCAGCTGAGCGGCGCTTGACGTGAGCGCCGACCGCCGTCGTCTGGACCAGCGCGTCATGCGCGCGTGGCTGGTTGTGGCCGCCGCCGCCATGTTGGCGGCCGGCTGCGGCTCGAGCTCGCACACGACGACCGCCGCCAGCGCGTCCGATCAGGCCGGTAGCACCGTCCACGTCGTGATGGCGCATCTGGAGTTCAGCCCGCTCGCGGTGAACGCCAAGGTGGGCCAACGCGTGGTGTGGACGAACGAGGACAACGCCCCCCACAACGTCACCTACATCAGCGGGCCGGTGTTCAAATCGTCTCGCCGGGTCCTGCGTCCGGGCACGAAGTTCTCCATCAGGCTCACCCAGGCGGGGACGATCCACTACTACTGCACGATCCATCCCTGGATGCGCGCGACGATCTCAGTCTCTCAGTAACCCGGGGCCGGATCAGGCCGGCGCCACGCCGGTAGCGCTCACGCTGCGCGGATCGCCGAGCGCGTTGGTGTCCACCCCGACCAGATGGCACACGAGCTCGAAGCTGTTCCCGACCTGGACGATCGACGCGACGTAGCGATGCAGGTCCACCGAATAAGACGTCCCGGCGGTGCCCGCGTCGGCGGTCTTGGTCGCGACCAGCGGACCACACAGCGCCGGCGCGGTGGCCTCTCCGGGCAGGTTGTGGTTCAGCTCGCTGCGGTCGAGCACGTCGTCGTAGATGCCGTTGTGGTTGTAGTCGATGCCATGGACCACGATCACCGCGTTGCCGGCACGGATCGCCGCCGCGACGCCGGGCGGAATTGCGAACGTCCGCGTGTAGCGAATGTCTCCGACCGACGGATAGCGCGAGAAGTCGACGATGCTCTTGCGGCTGGTGTCGCCGTGTGAGGTCAACGAGACCTGGGGCGGGCCGTAGAAGGAGATCCCGTCGGTGGTGCTGATCGACAGATGGCCGTTGTGCAGGCGAGCCGACGACGCGGGCGGGCAGATGCCCTTGCCGCCGGCGTGAATGTGCATCGCGTGCGGCGAGCCGTTGAGCAACCCGTTCGTATCGAGGTTCACCGTCACCTGGTCACCGTTCAGATGCACGGTCGCGCTGCCGTTTCCCGTGACCTGGTTCGTCGGGACAGGATCCGCGGTGGCGGCGAACGGCTCGCCCTTGGGCGTCGAGGAGCCACCCGAGGTGAGCACGATCACCGCGGCGACGGCGGCGGCGAGCACGAGGACCAGACTGGCGAACATCGGCACCCGCGAGCGCTTCTTCTTCTCGGCGGATGGGGGCGGAGGCGGAGCCGCGGCCGCCGGAGGCAGGCTGCTCGGAATCGAGGGTGGGGGAGGTTCGGTCGGTGGCCTCGTATCAGGCGGGGGTGCGCTCTCGGGAGCGGGGCTGAGCGAGGTGGCGTCAGGCTGGGGGGAGGGGGTGAGCGAGGTGGCGTCGGGGGCGGGGGCCAGCGAGGTCGCGTCAGGGTCGGGGGCGGGGGTGAGCGAGGTGGCGTCAGGTTGGGGCGGCGGGGGTGAGCGACGTGGCGCCGGGGTCGCTCGGCGTCTCGGGCGGCGGGGTGGTGGCCTGCGGCCGCGAGACGGCGGTCTCGCCGGCGACGTCGCCGGTGGCCGTCGCTTCGCGCAACTCGACGAGGCCGGACGGTTCGGGCACGGGCTCGGACGGAGCGTCACTGACCGGCCTAACGGCCGGGAGGGGAGTGGCGTCGCCGGTCCCGACGATCGTCGGCGGCGCCGTGTCGCGCGAGCCCTTCAGCGCGGCGGCGGCGTCGCGCGCGAAGTCACCGGCCGACAAGTAGCGTTCGCTCGGTTCCTTGGCCATCGCCTTGGTGAGGACGGCGGCGAAGGCGGGGTGCGTCTCGCTGACACCTCCGGCGAGCGGTGGCGGCGGGTGGTGGACGTGGGCGAACAGCGTCGCCACCGAGTTGTCCCGCTCGAAGGGCACGCTGCCGGTGAGCATCTGGTAGAAGACGCAGCCCAGCGCGTAGATGTCGGTGCGGGCATCGGTCCGGTCGCCGGTGATCTGCTCGGGCGCCATGTAGTCGACAGTTCCGACGACCGAGCCCTTGACGGTGAGTCCCGACACGGTGTCGAATTTCTTGGCCAGCCCGAAGTCGGTCAGATAGGCGTGCTCCTCGCCGTCCTTGACGGTGATCAGGATGTTCGCCGGCTTGACGTCGCGGTGCACCAGCCCGCGCGCGTGCGCGGCGTCGAGCGCTGAGGCGAACTGCTCGAGGAGGTCAACGGCCCGCCGCGGCTCGATCGCGCCGTCCCTGACGATGATGTCGCGCAGGTCCGTGCCCGTCACGTAGTCCATGACGAAGAACAGCATCCCGTCGTGCTCGCCGGCGTAGTGGATTCCGACGATGTTGGGGTGGTGCAGCGACGCGGCGATGCGCATCTCGCGCTTGAACCGCTCGCGGAACTGCTCGTCCTCGGCCAGCGCCGGCGAGAGCACCTTCAGCGCGTAGATCCGGTTCAGCGCGACGTTGGTGGCCCGATAGACGAGGCCCATCCCGCCACGGCCGATGAGCTCGTCGATGCGATAGCCCCCGACTACAGAGCCTCGCTGCAGCTCATCACCTCTCACTGCCATGTCTCGATCCTCTCAGGAGCCTTCGTGTCGAAAGCGTGAGAAATGTCGCGCCGGACACCCCCGTGGGCCTCCTCAGATTAGCGAGGCTGGCCGTGGAGTCAAGACGGTGTGGCGCGGAGTTGTCCGACAAATGCACGGCCCGGTGGGCCGACGGCACCTGCCGCCGTGGGCCGACGCCCTACCGCCAGTCGACCAGGTAGATGGTGTGCTCGCCGAGCAGGCCCTTGAAGTGATGTTCGCCGCGCGACTCGAAGTGGAAGGTCGGGTCGGTCTCGGTGTACTGCTTGAGCGTCGAGGAGACGAGGATCTCGCCGGCCTTCGCGTAGGCGGCGATCCGCGACGCGAGCACGACGTTGCGCCCCAGCATCTCTTCGCCGGCGATAACGAATCCAGAATGCAGCCCGATACGAAGCGCCAGCGCGGTCTCGGCCCCGTTCCCACCCGAGCTGAACGTGCGCTGGAGCTCGACGGCGGCGTGCAGACCGCCATGGGCGCTGTTGAACGAGGCCAGAAACCCGTCTTGCTCGAACTTGACCACGGTGCCGTCGTGGAGCGCGACGATCCGCTCGACGAACAGATGGTGGTCGCCGATCAGCTGCTTCCAGCGCTCGGGGCCCAGCTGCGAGGCGGTCGCCGCGGCATCCGCGATGTCGCTGAGCATCAGTGTCAGGGCTCCGTCCGGCGAGCTCAGCCGGCCGACCGCGGGCATGAGCGGCTCGAGCGCCGTAGCGATCACATCAATCGAGGTCACGTCCGCCGGTGGATTCACATCAGGTCCTTTTGCGCCCTACCGCAATCGGGCGAGAATACCTTGACACCCATCCTGAACGACTGCACAATCGATCCACCGGATGAAGGGGGGTCTTGACCACGGGAACCGCGCCAGCGCCTTTCCGCCGATCGCTGACTATGCGTTCCTGTCGGACTGCGAGACGACGGCACTCGTCGCGCCCAACGGCAACGTCGAGTGGTTGTGCCTGCCGCGAATGGACTCGCCGAGCGTGTTCGCGTCGATCCTCGATCGCGACGCCGGCAGCTTTCGTGTCGGCCCGGCCGACGTAAACGTTCCGGCGGCCAGGCGCTACGTGCCCGGCACAATGGTGCTCGAGACGACGTGGGAAACGCGCATGGGGTGGATGATCGTGCGCGACCTGCTCTGCATCGGACCGTGGCACCACGAAACCGAACGCTCGCGCAGTCACCGCCGCTCGCCCACCGACCACGATGCGGACCATGTGCTGCTGCGCATGATCGAGTGCGTGCAGGGTTCGGTTGAGGTCAAGCTCGACTGCGAGCCGGCCTTTGACTACGGCGGTCTGGCCGCCGACTGGGAGTACGAGGGGGAGGGCTACAGCGAGGCGTTTGCGCGCTCCGAGGGCATGGACCTCAAGCTGCGGCTGGTCACTGACCTACGGCTGGGATTCGAAGGACCTCGAGCGCGGGCACGGACGATGCTGCACGAGGGCGAGGTCGCGTTCGTGGCCCTCGGCTGGTCGACGCACGGATTCCCGAGCACCCACGAAGAGGCTGCCGCGCGCCTGTCGCGCACCGCGCGCTTCTGGCAGGAGTGGCTGAAGCACGGCACGTTCCCCGACCACCCCTGGCGCTCGCACCTGCAGCGCTCGGCGCTGACCCTGAAAGGGCTCACCTACGGCCCCTCGGGCGCCATGGTCGCCGCGCCGACGACCTCATTGCCCGAGACGCCTGGTGGCGACCGCAACTGGGACTACCGCTACAGCTGGATCCGTGACTCCACCTTCACCTTGTGGGCGCTCTACAGTCTCGGCTTCGACGAGGAGGCCAACGACTTCTTTTATTTCGTCGCCGACATGGTCGAGGCGGAGGAGGGCGAGATCCAGATCATGTACGGCGTCGGTGGCGAGAGCAAGCTCACCGAGCAGAAGCTCGAGCATCTCTCCGGCTACGACCACTCGCGCCCGGTCCGCATTGGAAACGGCGCCTACAACCAGCGTCAGCACGACGTCTGGGGAGCGGTGCTCGACTCGATCTATCTCCATACGCGCTCGCGGGATCAGCTTCCCGACCGCCTGTGGCCGATCATCAAGCGCCAGGTGGAGGGAGCCCTGGCCCATTGGCGCGAGCCCGATCGCGGCATCTGGGAGGTTCGGGGAGAGCCCCAGCACTTCACCTCCTCGAAGATGATGTGCTGGGTGGCCGCCGACCGCGGCGCCCGGCTGGCGCGCATCCGCGCCGACGATGCGACGGCGTCGCGATGGGAGGCGGCGGCGGCCGAGATCCACGCCGACATCTGCGAACACGGACTCGATGACCGGGGGGTGTTCGTCCAGCACTACGACACGAAGGCGCTCGACGCCTCGGTGCTGCTGATGCCGCTGGTTCGCTTCCTGCCCTCCGAGGATGCGCGAATCAAGGACACCGTGCTGGCCATCGCCGACGAGCTGACCGAGGAGGGTCTCGTCCTTCGCTACCGAGTCGATGAGACAGACGACGGATTCTCGGGCGAGGAGGGAACGTTCACGATCTGCTCGTTCTGGCTCGTCTCGGCGCTGGTGGAGATCGGCGAGCTTGACCGCGCTCGTGGGCTGTGCGAGAAGCTGCTGTCCTACGCCAGCCCGCTCGCCCTCTACGCCGAGGAGATCGACCCGCTGACCGGCCGTCACCTGGGCAACTTTCCCCAGGCCTTCACCCACCTGGCGCTGATCAACGCGGTGGTGCACGTCATCAACGCCGAACGGCAGCTCGAGTTGCGAAACGTGGCCCGGGGATCGCAGCTCGACCTTCCGGGGAGAGCGGTGTGAGGTGCGAAGCGTCACATCGCCGGCACGGGACCTCGGTTAGAGTCGTTCCGAGCACGTAGCCGGGTGGAGAGGCAGTCGCACTGTGCCAAGTGTCACGGGGAACAAATCATCAGGAGCGCTGCTTCAGCGACTCCGTGGTGCCCACGAGGCCGAGCTGTTCGGCCCTCGCGGACGCCTGCCCCGACGCGGTGAGCCCGACACGAGCCTCGAGACGGCCCGGCTTGTCCTGATCGGCCTGATCGTCGTGGGACTCGTGCTGCGCGTCGCCGTCACGCGCGGGATCTGGCTCGACGAGGCGATCAGCATCCACCAGGCGCGGCTGTCGCTGCACGGCCTGTTCGCCGCGCTGTACAACGGCGATCGCCAGCCGCCGCTCTACGACCTCGTCCTGTACGCGACGATCCGGATCTTCGGGCACAGCGAGTTCGCTGTGCGACTGCCATCGCTCCTCGCCGGCACGCTCGTCATCCCCGTTCTCTACGAGCTCGGGCGCGAGCTCTACGACCGCCGCACGGGCCTGCTCGCCGCGGCGTTCGCGGCCGTCTCGCCATTGCTCATCTGGTACTCGCAAGAGGTGCGGATGTACGAGTTCATTGCGCTGTTCGGGCTGCTGGCGCTGCTCACGCAGCTGCGCGTGATCCGAAGCGGCACGATGCTCAACTGGGCGGCGTACATCCTCGCCACCGCGGCGCTGCTGTGGTCCCACTACTTCGGGCTCCTGTTGATCGCCGTCCAGCAGCTGGTGTTCGTCGCGGTGATCATCCACCGTCGGCGAGTCGGCGAACCGGTCAGGCCGCTGGCGCTCGGCTTCCTCTATTCGCTGGCGATCCTCGTCATGCAGCTGGTGCCGCTCCTGGTCTTCGCCCACCATCAGTACCAGGTGACCTCGGGGGCGGCCGGCTCGCCGAGCGGGACCTACGACTATCTGTCCTTCTACTCCGTGCTCTCGAACATGGCCTGGTCGCTGTGGGGCTATCAGCCCGACGCGACCACGGTGCTGCTGTCCGCGCTCTGGCCCCTGGCCCTGCTGGGCTCGCTGGTCCTGCTGGGCCGTGGCGGCTCGCGCCAGACGACCACCCTGGCGGCCGCCGCCATCGCGCTCGTCGGACTGCTCATCGTGGTATCGCTGTTCGATAACTCGTACTTCGAGGTGCGCAACTTCCTCATCCTGGCGCCGCTGGTGCTGCTGCTCGTCGCGCGGCTGATCACCGGGTGGATACGACAACCGAGGGCGCGGTTGCTGGTGGCCGGCGCGGTGATGCTGACGCTGGTGATCGGGTTGGCCGATCAGCAGCTGAACAAGGCCAATCCCCGTCTGTTCGACTTCCGCGGCGCGATCAACGACATCAAGGCGAACGGGGGCCCGAACAGCCTGGTCCTGGTCGAGCCGGCCGACATGCGCTATGTGCTCGACTACTACGCTCCGCACCTACGCAGTCAGCCCCTCACGAAGGGCATCAGCGCGGGGGCAGAGGGGAGCCCGGTGTTCGTGCTCGCCTCGTTCCAAGACAACAAGCAGTTCCTCAAGGAGACCAACAAGGTGGTAGGGCAACTCACCTTTTTCCGGACACTCGTCCATCGTTTCAAGACACCGCAAACGCTCGTGTGGGAGTTCCAATGAGCAGCCGGCCCTGGGACGTCCGCCTTCGCAAAGTGACCTGGGACCCGGTGCCGAAGACATGGAGCGTGCGCCGCCGCGTGCGCTTCCTGATCGTGCTCGGGATCCCGTGCGCGCTGTGGTATTTCGGCTGGCTGCTCAATCCGGACCGCGTTGGCACACCCGTGCTGTACGGCATCCTGATCGCGGCCGAGCTGTTCAACCTGATGCAGGCCCTCGGCTTCTGGTGGACGGTGTCGCATGAGCACGTGCGGGAGAAGCGGGCACCGAGCACCCGCCAGGCCGTCGACGTATTCATTCCCGTCTACAAAGAACCGCCCGAGATCGTCGACCTGACCGTGGCCGCCGCGGTCGGGATACGCGGCGCCGAGGTGAGGGTCCACATCCTCGATGACGGCAACGACGACGCGATGCGCGACCTGGCCGAGCGCTACGGTGTCGGCTACATCCGGCGCCCGGAGCACACCGGCGCCAAGGCGGGAAACATCAACCATGCCCTGACCAAGACCTCGGCGCCGTTCATCGCCGTATTCGACTCCGACCACGTCGCGGATCCCGCCTTCCTCGAGGCGACGCTGGGGTGGATGGAGGACCCCAAGATCGCCTTCGTGCAGACGCCGCAGTACTACGCCAACACGGAGGGCAATCGGATCGCGGCGGCCTCCTGGGCTCAGCAGGCCCTGTTCTTCGGGGCCATCTGCCGCGGCAAGGACGGACTGGGCGCCGTGTTCTGCTGCGGGACCAACGTGCTATTCCGCCGCGAGGCATTCGAGAGCGTGGGCGGCTTTCCGACCAACTCGCTCACCGAGGACTTCGAGCTGTCGATCCACCTGCACGAAAAGGGCTGGAGCTCGGCCTACATCCCGGACGTGCTGTCGCGCGGTCTCGGCCCCGAGGACACGGCCGCCTACGTCTCCCAGCAACAGCGCTGGGCCCGGGGCTGTCTCTCGGGCATCCCGCGGGCGCTCAAGGCGCGGCTGCCCCTGGGGCTCAAGGCCCAGTATCTGCTGTCGGGGCTGTACTTCCTCTCCGGGTGGACGGTGCTCATCTACATGTGCTTCCCGGTCGTCCGGCTATTCGGGGGAGGGCAGCCGATCGGCCACATCGACGCGCCGATATTCCTATTGCACTTCGTGCCGTATTACGCGGTGGCGCTGACGATGGCGGCCGTTGCCGGCGCCGGCACGTACACCTTCGCGGCCTTTGCCCTGTCGGCGGCGAACTTCTGGATTCACGTGCTGTCCACGGTCTACACCGTGCTGCGCAAGAGCGGCTCGTTCGTGGTGACGCCCAAGAAGGGCGCGGAGGCGCGGCAGCCCGGGGCGGTGATGCCGGCGCTGGCCGCGGTCGCGGTGCTGGTTGCCGCCAGCATCTACGGCCTGGTCAAGAATCCGGACTCGGCCACGATCAACAACGTGTCGTTCGCCGCCGTCCACGTATCGATCCTCATGACGGGATGCTGGGCGGCGCTGCAGAAGCCGAAAGCGCCGATGACCGGGTCCTTCGTGCCGGCCGAGGTGGCGGCGTGAGGCGCCCCATGCGCCGAGTCGTGGTAGTACTCGCAGCGGTGTCGCTGATCGGGACCGCGCTGTCATTCCTCACCGGCTGTGGCGGGTCGAGCTCGTCGTCGGGCAGCTCGGCACCCCGTCCTGCGAACCGGGCGCAGGCGGCTGCGGTGCACTTCCTCGACCGCTACGTCGACTCCGACGGCCGCGTCGTGCGGCGCGATCAGGGCGGCGACACGGTCGGCGAGGGCCAGGCCTACGGGATGCTGATGGCGGCCGCCATCGGCGACCAACGGCGCTTCAACTCGATCTGGGACTGGACGCAGAAGAACCTGCAGCGCCCCGACGGCCTGATCTCGTTCCTGTGGCGAAACGGTCACATCGTCGATCCCCAGGCGGCCTCGGACGCTGATCTCGACGCCAGCCGGGCGCTGCTCGTCGCCTCCTGCCGGTTCCACAACTCGACTTACCGCCAGCAGGGACTCGCGCTGGCCAAGGCGATCATGAACATCGAGGTGGCCTCGGTGGGCGGAACGCCGGTGATGGTTGCCGGTCCCTGGGCCATAACGCCGACGGTCACGATCGACCCGAGCTATTTCTCGCCCGCCAGCTACGCGCTGGTTCAGTCGCTGTCGCACGACAACCGCTGGAACGAGCTGGCCACGAGCTCGCGCTCGATCACGGGTGCGTTGATGACGCCGCGCACGCCGCTGCCACCCGACTGGGCCAGGATGGAGGGCGCCAAGGCGGTGCCGATCGGCAACCCCAGTGCCCCGCACACGACTCCGCTATTCGGTTTTGACGCCGTGCGGACGCTGGTCCGGATGGCCGAGGACCCGAATCCGGCCGGCCGGGAGATCGCGGCCCGCGCGTGGCCGGTGTTCGCCCGCGCGAACCCGACCAAGCTGCCCGTTCAGCACAGGCTCTCGGGCGCTCCGGTCGGCGACACTCTCAACCCGGTGGTGCTGGTGGCCGCCGCAGGCGCGGCCGATGCCGCCGGCCATCCCGCCGCCCGTGACGGGCTGCTCGACGAGGCCGCGGCGCTCGACCGCCGCTTCCCCACCTACTACGGATCCGCCTGGGTGGCCCTGGGGCGGATCATGCTGACCACGAAGCTGCTCGACGCCTGCTCGTAGGCCTCGAGCGCCGGCACGCGCTCACGGGATCTCGCCCACGGCTTCGAGTACGCGGCTGCGGAAGTCGCCGGCCGTGGGGCGAGCGTCGGGCGCCTTGTCCATGGCCTGCTCCATGATCTCCTCGAGCGCGGGCGGCACGTCCGACCGCCGGTCGTGCACCGGCACCGGTTCGGCGTTGACCTGGGCCCACATCTTCGCCATTCCGCCGCGCTGGTCAGCGAACGGAGCCTCGCCGGCGAGCATCTCGTAGAGCACACAGCCGAGGCTGTAGACGTCGCTGCGGGCGTCGGGCTCGCTGCCCTCGATGAGCTCCGGCGCGACGTAGTCGACGGTTCCCAGCATCTGATCTGCCCCGGTCAGCCCGGCCGCGGTCTCCGCCCGCTTGGCCAGCCCGAAATCGGTCAGGTAGACGTGACCCTCGGGAGTCAGGATCACGTTGGAAGGCTTGACGTCGCGGTGGATCAGCCCCTTCTCGTGCGCGATCTCGAGCGCGTCGGCGATCTGCGCGGCCGTCCGGGCCGCCACCGTTGGGTCGAGAGGACCGCCGTCATGGAGCATCGTGCCGAGCTCGGTGCCCTCCACCCATCGCGTGACGATGTACACGGTGCCGTCCTGCTTCGCCCGCCTCATATAGCGGCACCACGTTGGGGTGGTCGAGCGCGGCCACCGCCCTGGCCTCGCGACGCAGACGCTCGCGGACCACGGGGTCGCGCGCCGCGTCGGCCTCGACGAGCTTGAGGGCGACAGGCCGGTCGAGGCGCAGCTGACGGGCGCGGTAGAGAACGCCGATCCCGCCCAGGCCGACGACGTCCTCGACCTCGTAGCCGCCAAATGTGGAGCCGGGAGAAAGCATCGTTCTAGAGGTCAGCCTCGGAAATCATGCCGATGGAGAACGCTCGCTCGACGAGACGGACTCGATTGTCCGCCGCCGGCTGGTCCAGGAGCCCGAACTTAGCGGTCAGCACCCGGACGTGCGCGCTGACCTCGCCGGCCGACAGGAACAGCTCCTCGGCGATCTCCTCGTCGGTGGCTGGGCTGGCGAATCCGCCCTGACCCTTGTACGGACGGCACAGCGCGGCCAGGACGCGGCGCTGGGTGCTCGAGAGGGATATCCCCGGGCCCCCCGGGGCGGCCGGCTCGGGCTCCGGCGCGCGGACGGGCGACGGCGCGGCCACCGCGCGCACGGGAGCTGGTGCCGCCGGGGGCGCCGCTGTCGGGCGCTCCGGCTCGGGCGCGCGGAAGATGACCGTGGTGGTCCCGAAGCGGAGGCTGTCGCCGTCGGCTAGACGGCGGCGGCCGTTCAGGCGTTCCTGATTGATGAACGTGCCGTTGCTCGACAACCCGTCGTCCACGAGGATCCAGGCACCGTCGACGCACTCGAAGCGCGCGTGCAGGCGCGACACCTGATCGTCCCAGTCGAGCGCAAGATCCGATGTCGAACGGCGTCCGACCGAGGCCGACGACGAGCCCGGCGCGAACACGAACAGACGTTGTTTGCCCTCCCTGTCCCTGAACAGCAGGAACGGGTGTCCCGAGCGCTCCGCCTCGGCGACGGCGTTCTGATCCGAGATCGACACCGGCCAATTATCTCCAGGCCACCGATCCGCGTCGAGTGCCGTTAGGCTTGGAGGCCGATGGCGGGCGAACAGTTGCGCGTTAGCGAGGGTAAAGAGCGCGGGAAAGTGATGCGCGTTGACGCGGATCTGCTGCTCGGACGCCAGGCGCCCGACGAAGAGGGAAAGCTGGGAGGCGACCCGAGGATCTCGCGCCGCCACGCGCGCGTTTGGCGTGACGAGGATGGACGGCTGTCGGTCGAGGATCTCGGCTCGGCGAACGGAACCTTTGTCAACGACGCACGGATCAGCGCTGCCCGCGTGCTCGAGTCCGGTGATCTGGTCAGGGTCGGCAGCACGGTCCTCGAGGTGACTGCCGGCGCCCGGCAGGTGGCCGAGCGGCCGAGCGCTGAAGCGCCCGCGGTCCTCACCATCAGCGGTGAGGGTCGCCGCCTGTCGGTGACCGACGAGCTGGTGATCGGGCGCGGGGTGAGCGGAGAGGGGAGACTGAGTGAGGATCTCGAGCTCTCCCGCCGGCACGCCCGTGTGTGGCGCGAGGCGGACGGGCGGATCATGGTCGAGGATCTCGGGTCGGCCAACGGGACGTTCGTCAACGGCGAGCGCGTGCGCAGCCCTCGACAGCTCGACGCCGGAGACAAGGTACGTGTGGGCTCGACCGTTCTCGAGGTGGCCGATGTCGGGGCGGCACCCGCGGCGCGCCCGGCCCCGCCGGCACCCTCAGCGGCCCCGCCGTCACCTCCGGTAGCCCCGCAGGCCCCGCCGGCACCCCCAGCGGCCCAGCCGGCGCCACCGGTCGCCCACGCGCCGGCGAGAACCCCACCGGCCGCCCCGCCACCGCGGCCCCGGCCTCGCCCTGCGCCGGCGCACCTTGGCGCGGTAGCCACCGAGCTCCCACTCGACTCGGTGTTCGCCGGATGTCGCGTCGAGGAGGTGATCGGTCGAGGAGACATGGGCGTCGTCTACCGAGCCGAGGAGCTGGCCCTCCAGCGCACCGTCGCGCTGAAGCTGATCATCTCCGAGTACTCGCGCGACGAGCGCTTCCGCGAACGCTTCCGGCGCGAGTCGCGGATCGCGGCGGCCATTGACCACCCGAACGTCATCCCTGTGTTCGACGCCGGCGACGAGCAGGGCGCCCTCTACATCATGATGCGGCTGGTCGAGGGCACCGATCTGCGCGCGGTGATCGACGAGGAGGGCGGACTCGACCCGCGGCGCGCTGCGCGCATCGTCAGTCAGGTGGGTGCGGCCCTCGATGCGGCCCATGCACGCGGCATGCTGCATCGCGACGTCAAGCCATCGAACGTACTGTTGGCGCGCAGAGATCACGCCTACCTGAGCGACTTCGGCCTGGCCAAGCCGGCCGACTCGCTCGAGGCCCTGACCCGTCACGGGACGATCGTCGCGCGGGCCGAGTACGTTGCGCCGGAGCAGGTCCTCGGCCAGCGTGTCGACGCGCGCGCAGACATCTACGCGCTGGGCTGTCTGCTGTTCGAGGCGCTCACAGGCGAGGCCCCGTTCGAACGCTCGGCGCCCGGCGCGGGAGCGGCGGCACTGGCCCACGTTGACGCTCCGCGACCTTCGCCGCTCGACATACGCCCGGATCTGCCGCGCGAGTTCGACGACGTCGTCAAGCGAGCGATGGCCAAGGATCCAGACGAGCGCTATCCCTCGGCCGGTGATCTCGGGCAGGCGGCACTCGTCGCCGCCGGCGGCCTGCGACGGGCGAATCCATGGTCGGTGGTGGCGACCGGCGAGGCGGCGCCGCTGGCGGCCAGGGCCGGAGCCCGAGAGCGCGCCGGGGCGCCCGCGGGGCGTGCCGAGACCCCGGCGGGGCGCGGTGGCGCGTCCGGCGAGGCCCCCGCCGAGGCAGTCCCGGCCGGGGCCGGGGCGGGAGGGTCCGACGCATTACGGTGGGCGATCGCCGTCGCCGGCCTGGTGATCGTCGCCATCGGCATGGTCGCCGCCCTGCACGGCATCTCGACCCTTTGAGTCGCCGTCGGCTCAGCCGTGTGCAGCGCGCTGGGCGTAGTACTGCTTGACGAACCCCCCGTATTCGTTAGCGGGGTTGCCGCTGTAACTGCTGATCAGGGCGCCGCAGGTGCCCCAGGTGTCCCACGTCCAGGTCGCGTAGCCCACGCCGTGGGCGTCGGCCCAGTTGAGAAACGTGGAGATGTTCGTCGAGCCGCAGTCCGATGCATCCCAGGTCTCGCCGGTCTCGCCGAAGATGAGCGGCACGCGGTGGAGGACGGGGATCATCGTCTTGTCGAAGCAGGAGACCGAGCTGCACGCGTTCTTGCCGTAGACGTGCGCCTCGGCGACGAGCTGGTGCAGCGGATCGCGTGGCTCGCTGGAGAACCAGTGGGCCATGTTGTTGGCGTAGTTCACACCGGGGATGGTGATCGGGCCCCGGTAGCCGGCCGCCCGCATGACGTTCACGGCCTGTTGCATTCCTGCGGTGCGGTAGTTGCGCTTCGTCGGTCCGTGAGTCGATGGGCAGAAGCCGCCGTGCAGAAGACAGTGGGGACTGACCACTGGCTCACCCCACGGGGCGAGGAGCACGGCGTGGTCGTGCTTGAACGTGGCTGCCATGCTCTTCCACATCGCGGGCGAGTGATCCTCGTCGGGAGCGCGGGGCTGGTACGTGGCCCGGTCGTGGCCGGGCGCGGCCCAGATCAGCGAGATCTCGACATACATGCCGTGGCGGTGGAGGAGGTTGACGTAGTTGACGATCGCCCGCCGGTAGTGCCGGCCTGCGAATGCCGGATCGATGCCGTTGATGTTCAGCCAGCAGTCCTCGTTGAGGAGGACGCGCACGAAGTTCACGTGCCAGCTGGCGATCGCGCTGACCGAGGCGGCGTCGCTGGGCCCGTCGAAGACCCCGAGCCCCTGGACGCAGGAGTACTCCGTCCCCGACCGGTTGACACCGCGCAGGATCAGTCGCTTGTTACCGGCCTTCAGATAGCGGCCCGAGACATGGAGCGAAGCCAAGCTCCCGGCTTGCGCCGCCGCGGTCGTGAAACACGCCCCGATGGAGATCATCACCACCACCGTCCCGAGCATGGATCTGACGGATCGCATGCCCCACTTCATGGGCCAATTGTCGCAAACGTCACGTGGCAACGAGCTCTCTGTAGTCAAACGGCTCGGCCCTGACCACCGGACGCCCGTCGGCGTCGAACCATTCGGCGCGGGGACGGTCGTAGTAGAGCTCGACGCCGTTGCCGTCTGGATCGGCCAGGTAGACCGACACTGTGCCGCCGTGGTCGGTCGCATGGTCGATCGGATAGTGGTGGTCGAGAAGGCGGCGCACGGCGCGGCCGAGCTCCTCGCGGTCGGGGTACAGGAACGCGACGTGGAAGAGTCCCGTGTGACCAGGCGCAGGAGGGTCGCCGCCGGCGCTTTGGAAGGTGTTGATCGCGATGTGATGGTGGTAGTCGCCGGCGGCCAGGAACACGGCCTCGACGCCGTGCTCACGGCCGTCGGCGGTCACCCCGAGACCGAGCGCATCGCGATAGAAGGCGAGCGCGCGGTCGAGGTCGGCGACCTTCAGGTGAACGTGGCCGATCCGAACAGCTGGATGGATACCCTCGGCTTTCATGGCGCCGGAGTGTTTCTCGATCATGGATCGTGTGCAATAGGGGCTAGAACCCATGCCGCTCACCCGGTGGCGGGTCTCACGTCGTGTTTCGGGGCGGCGGGAAGCATCCGATAGGTGAAGGCGAACACGATCGGCGCGGTGAGCGCCGTCAGCATCGCGACCATCCATGGGCTCCGAGCGTCGGTTCCCGACCCGATCACGTGAATCACCGCCAGCAGGTAGGCGACGACCGTGAAGCGGTGAATCATGCGCCACCGCCTGGCTCCGATCCACCTGCGGACGTAGAAGCTGAGCGCGAACACCGCGGTCAACCAGCCGGCAACGATCCCCAGCCCCGTCGTCACCGGGCGGTATCTGAGTGCGAACGGAACGACGACCCCGGCCAGGCCGGGGTGGAGATAGCGGTCAAAGAGGAGCAGCCCACCGTGAGCCGCCACCAACCCGAGTGCCGCCAGCGCGGCCGGCTCGTGAAATCGCCTCAGCCTCGCTTGCAGTCCGGGACGGCCGACGAGTCGACCCGACATGGCCAGGCCGACTGCCACCGTGACCCCAAGCAAGATCATCGCGACGATTCCCAGCGCGCGGCTGGCGAACCAGAACACCTGTTGATTCGGATCGGCCATCGTCGGTCAGGAGACGCGTGTGGTGACTGGCGCCGGCGAGCCCTGAGCTCGCGGCGGTCGACCCGGTCGCGGCGATCGTCTGGTGGGCACCCGATGTCGTCGTGACGAGGCGTGTATGGCCGCCTGCACCTGGTGCGGCGACGGTGGTCACGATCGCGGCCCGGTGTTGAAGCGCGCCGATGTAGAAGATCGAGAACGGCAGGCACGCGGCGAACACCGCGGCGACGGCCACGCTCAAGACCCTCCGGTACAGCGACCGCGGGCGGGGGCGTCCGACAGCAGCTGCCATCGTTCGGCCCTCAGTCACCGCTGGCCTCGTCCCAGGTACGGGTGTGCGTCGCCGCCGCGTAAGCGATCGGGACGGGTCGACTCGCTGGCGCCACCGCGTGCTGGGAGAAGCCGGTCAGCGCCTCGGCGGTGAACACCGCGCCCAGGAATAGCACCGTCATCGCCACTGCGATCGCCATCCGAGCTCTGTCGACCATCTTGAACATGCCCACGATGTTGAGCGGGCTCGTCAAGACCCGGGTAAGCGGAGGGTCAAAACCCGTTTACCAGCTCGTTTCGGTGCCTTGGGCGCTTTAAGGTGGGGCCTTGATATGCGAATCCTGGTGATCGAAGACGAGCAAACACTGGCCGGCTTCATCGAACAGGGGCTCCGGGCGGAGGGGCACGCGGTCACGGTGTGTCACGACGGAAGCAGCGGCGAGGCCGCTGCCCTGACCGGCGACTACGCGCTGGTCCTGCTCGATCTGACCCTGCCTGGCAAGGACGGACTTGCCGTGCTCGAGGCGATCCGAGGGCGGCTCCCCGACCTGCCGGTGATCGTGCTGACCGCGCGCGCGGCCGTCGAGCAGAAGGTCGAGGGGTTGGATCGCGGCGCCAATGACTACGTGACCAAGCCGTTCTCGTTCGACGAACTGCTGGCCCGCGTGCGCGCACAGCTCCGGGCGCCGGGCCAGCGTGAGGCCTCCGTCCTCGAGGCCGGCGACATTCGCATGGATCTGCGCACGCGCCGGGTACAGCGCGACGGAGCGCGATGTGCGGCTCACGGCCCGAGAATTCGAGCTGCTCGCCTACCTGATGCGCCACCCCGACCAGGTGCTATCGCGGGAGCAGATCCTCAACGCCGTGTGGGGCTTTGACTTCGACCCCGGAACCAAGGTGCTCGAGGTCTACATCGGCTATCTGCGGCGCAGACTCGCCGATGCCGGAGACAACGACACGACCCGATCGAAACCGTCCGCGGCGTCGGCTACCGGTTGCTGGCATGAGGTGACCGGGCGCTTGCTTCCCACCGGACTGCGGGCCCAGCTGGCGCTGGCGATCTCGCTGGTCACGGCGCTCGGCATCGGGGTCAGCTTCGTCGCCCTCTACAACGGCACATCCGCCCGGCTCCGCGGCCAGATCGACTCGCAGCTCAGGACCCAGGCGGCCGAGTGGCGCCAGTTCACATCCAACACCGACCTGTCGACCCCGGCCTCGCTCGAGCGGGCAGCGCGACGGTTCATCGCGAGCCAGCGCTACCACGCCGAGTCTCTGATCAGTGTCGTTCAGGTCAATGGCGGCCGGACGGTGAGCAGCAACCCGGAGTTGGTCGGGCTCCAGGAGGCGCGTCAGCGCAGCGGCGACGAGTCCGCGGGTCTGCTCGACTCACCCGCCGGCCTCTCGACCGCAGCTGTCGCGGAGGCGGGCAGCATGCGGGTGTTGGCGCAGCCGATTCGCTACGACAAGGCGCGGGTCGGAACGCTTCGCATCGCCAACCCGCTCACGCCGGTGTCGCAGGCCCAGTCGAGTCTGCGGCAGACGTTTCTGATCGTCGGCATTCTCGCGGTGGTGCTTGCGGCGCTAGCCGGCGCGGGGCTCGCCGCCCTGATCGCGGCGCCTCTGCGCCGAATCACGGCGGTCGCCGCAGCTGCGAACGAGGGCGATCTCAGCCGCGCGGGCCGGTCCAGTGTCGGGACAGGACGAGGTAGGAGTGCTCGCTGCGGCCTTCGACACCATGCTCGACCGTCTGGAGCGTGCGTTCAAGCGCCAGCGCGACTTCGTGTCCGACGCCTCGCACGAGTTGCGAACCCCGCTGTCGGTCATCCGTGCACAGGTCGAGTTGCTCGACCGTGCGAGCGATGCCGGCGACCGCCATCAGGGAACGGTGAACCTGCTGCGCCGCCTCGACGAGCTCGACCGGCTCGTGGCCGACCTGCTCACGCTGGCCAGCGCTGAGGCGGGCCAGCTGATCGAGCCGCGATCCATCGACCTGTCCGACTTCTTCGAGGACCTACGACGGGATCTGCCGCTGTTTGGCGAACGCGACTTCCGGGTCGATGGGATCGGGGGGACGCTGGTCGCCGACCCCGACCGGCTGACGCAGGTGCTGCGCAACCTGGTTCGCAACGCCGTCGCCCACACCCAGGCGCAGGACCGCATCGAGGTGAGCTCTCGCGCCCGCGGCAACCGGCTCGAGATCACCGTCAGCGACGCCGGATCCGGTATTCCCGCGGCCGAGCTCGAGCGGATCTTCGAGCGCTTTCACCGCGTCGACGGCAGCCGCTCGCGGGATCGTGGAGGCACCGGACTCGGGTTGGCGATCGCGCGGGCGATCGTCGATGCCCATGGCGGCTCGATCAGCGTCGAGTCCGAGCCCGGTCATGGCGCGAGGTTCCGCATCGAACTCCCCGGCTACCGGCCCGAGCCGACACTGACGCTAGGACCTCGACAGGTCTGAGGCCGCCTCCAGGTGACGCAATCGCGGCTCTTCGTTCGGGGCGCGGGGCTGGGCCTGCACCTTGCCTTGGCCTGAGCTGTCCCGCCGCGCACCGAGGGTGCGCACGACGAGCAGATACACGATCGGCGCCACCGGTACGAGTATGACGGCGCGCAGCCAGGGCCTCGCGGCGTCGGACCCGGCACCGAGGGCGTGGACAACCGACAGCGCCCACACGAGCACCGTCGCCCGGTGGAGCTTGCGCCAGCGGCGGACGCCGATCCACCGGCGCAGATAGAAGCTTGGGCCGAGCAGGACCGCGACGTAGCCGGCGATGATCCCGATGCCGGTGAAGCCGGGCCGATAAGTGAGTGCAAACGGCACGGTGATTCCGCGCCAGCCGGGCTTCAGCCAATGGTCTCCGAGCAGAGCGAGGCCGTGCGCCGCGATGGCAACCAGGGAAGCCAGCGCGACGTGTTCGTGCAGGCGAGCCGCCCCGCGCTTGAGGCTCGGCCGCTGCAGCACGCGTGCCGCCATGGCAAGGCCGAGCAACACCGATAACGAGATCAGCACCAGCGCGACGATCCCCGACGCGTCGCTGACCAACCACCATAGGTATTGGAGCGGATGGCCCCGGGTCATCGTGCCAGCGGCTCGTGCACCCGCGTCTGGAGCTGGTCGGCCACGGACCCGATGGCCTCGACCTCACCGCTGTCGTGGACGATCACGCCCCCATGCTGCAGCCAGGATGGCACGCGCCCCCCGGGGCCCCGACAGCAACGCCATCTTCGACAGCGTCTCGGCCTCGAGCGCACTGCGCGCCAAGTGCGGTTGCTCCGATCAGGCCGCTCCACACCGGCGAGCCGGTGAACGGGTCGAGGAGGTGATGGGCATAGCTCGCCATCGGTTCGCCGCCAGATGCGGACGTTCAGGCCCGAGGTGGCGATGCCGCCGCGATCGACCTTGATCGAGCCAACCGACTCTCCCGTCAACGGGTGCTCGATGGCGATCTCGTAGGGGTCGAGCTGCGCGCCGACTCCTCCGACGGCGATGTCACCTCCGCAGTCGACCACGAAGCGGGCATAGCCCGCCAGCCGGACCGCGACAGCATCCGCGCACAGGCCCTTGCCCGTTCCTCCCGTATCGATCATCGTGCCCGGCGGGCGGACGATCCGCCCTGCCTCTTCGTCGACGATGACCTGACGCCACCGCGCGGCCGGATCGGGTTGGGCCGCGCGTCTCGGCGGCGCGTGGGCGAGGGCATCGACGAGCGAGGCGGGCTGTACTCCGTCGAGCGAATGGTCGTACCCACTGCGCTCGAGGGCGCCCACCAGCGTGGGGTCAACCAGCCCACCGCTGCGCTCCGCCGCCCACAGCCCGGCGGCCACCGCCGCTCGCAGCAGCGGTGAGGCGGGCACCGACGCCGAGCGGCTCTCGTTGAGACGCGACAGGTCGCTGTTGGCTCGGAAACGTGACAGCCGATCACTGAATTCCCATACGAATGCGCGCTCGCGGTCGGCGGCTGCCAGCGGCGGTGGAGCAGACGGCAGGAGCCGCTCGCCGATGAGCAGCCGAACGTCGCTGCCCATGGCTCGGAACGTGTAGTCGAGTTCGACGCTCATCGCGCGGCCTATGAGGTCCGGGTGGTGGGCGCGGCGGCGCTCGCCGCCGATCCCGAGCTCGAAACGGACTGGGATACCGACGTGCCACTGGCCTGACCCGTGCCGGCGACCGTCTCGATCACGGTGGTTCGGTAGATCTTGCGCAGGATCCGCACGGGGCGGGAGACGCGCTGGCTGCTCGCGGGGAGCTGATGCGCCAGCACCGCCAGCACCGCCAGCACGGCGGCGACGCTGAACAGCATGACGGTCAGGCGGTCGGCCCCGGACCGGGCCCGCCGCGCGCCCGCCTGACGGGCACGCCTGCCGGCGCGGGCCGGAGCCGGGGCGTCAGTCGCCATGGTCGCCATGGTCGCCGCCGCCACCGCCGCCGCCTCCGCTGGAACGTGTGGTCACATGGCCGCCTCCAGACCCCGATGATCCGTGGGAACTGGTGCGCGTGCTCACCGGCCCGCCCGAGGAACCCGAGCCGCCGCCGGTGGAGTGTGTCGTGCTCGTGCGCGTGGTCGGCGCTGGGCTCGACGCCCCCGAGCTGGCGCCAGTGCTGTGCGACCCGCTCGCGCCAGTGGTGACGACGCCGCTGCCGGTGCCGCCGACCGAACCGGCGGTGTGTGACCCGCTGGCGCCCGTCCTCACCGTGCCGGCCGCCGACGCCGCGGCGTGTGACCCGCTGGCGCCGGTGTGCACGCCACTCGTCCCGTGTCGGCCCGACCCGGCGACCGATCCCGCGCCGCCAGATGCCGCGGCGCCGCGCCCGGCGTGGGGATGATGAACGATGTGGACGGTCCGGCGGATCACCTGCGTCCGCACATCCGGCACTGGGTTGCGGGATGCCACCGTCGTCGTCGAACCGGGCGACGATCGCAACGAGAAACCGGCCGCGCCGGCGGCGATAACCGCCGCCGTCGCTCCGAGCAGTCGGGTCTGTGTCCTTCGCATGTGCGGGCCTCCGCTTGTCGGGGTCGACGGCCACTCTGCACCGGCCATGTCAGCCACCAGCCAAGCCCGGGCAAAGGTTTGGCAAACACCCGGCGGCTCTTAGGCTCAGCCAGCGATTCCTTTACCTGCCCGGCGCCACCCTCAGTGCATGACATTCGCAACAAATGGACGAAGAGCCGCGAGCGACGGGATCGCAATCGCCGGCGGCGGACTGGCCGGCCAGCGCTGCGCCGAGATGCTCCGGCGTGGCGGCTACGAGGGCGCGATCAGAATCGCGTGCGCCGAACCGCACCGGCCCTACGACAGGCCTCCGCTGTCCAAGGAGCTTCTCGCCGGAGCCGCATACGGCGATGGACTCGGCTACCGCCCGGAGGAGTGGTACGGCCGGCACTCCGTGGATCTCCTGCTCGGAGTCTCCGCGACCGGCCTCAGGGCCGACGAGCGCAGGCTGTTGCTGTCCGACGGGAGCTCACTGCGCTACGAGCAGCTGCTGATCTGTACCGGCGGTCGGCCCCGCACATTGCCGATGCTCACCGGCTACGACAACGTCTCCGTGCTGCGGACAGTCGACGATGCGCTCGCCCTGCGCGACGTGCTGGCATCGCAGCCCCGGCTGGCGGTCATCGGCGCCGGTTTCATCGGGCTCGAGGTCGCGGCCACCGCCCGCCGGCTCGGGGTGCAGGTGACGCTCATCGAAGCCGCGGCACGGCCATTGGCGGGTCTGCTGGGCGTGGAGCTGGGCGATTGGTTTGCGCGTCTGCACGCGGCCGAGGGCGTCGACGTACGGACCGAGGTGATGGTCGACGCGGTCGAGGCGAATGGCACCGTCCGTGCGTTGCGCCTGTCGGACGGCTCGGCTGTCGGGGTCGATCACGTGGTGGTCGGCACGGGGATCGACCCCGACGTCGGCTGGCTTGAAGACAGCGGACTTGATGTATCGCGGGGGGTCCCCGTCGATGCGCACGGGCGAACGGCAGTCGACCGCGTGTTCGCGGCCGGCGACGCCGCGGCAACGTTCGACGAGAGCAGCCGCCGACATGTGCCCGGATCGCACTGGGAGGCCGCCGGCCGGCAGGGCCAGGCCGCGGCGCGCGCCATGCTGGGGCTGGACCCGGGGCCGATGCGGTTGACGAGCTTCTGGACCGACCAGTACGGCCTGAGGATCCAGTACATCGGCGACGGCCGGTTGGCGGACTCGATCGAGATCGAGGGCGAGCCGGAGCGCCGGAACTTCATCGCGACGTTCTACCGCGCGCGGCGAGCCATCGCTGCGCTGCTCGTAGACCGGCCGCGGTGTCTACCGGCGGCACGCCGCCTAATCGAGAGAAAGGAAACCGATGAGCTACTACGTTCAGATCGATAGCAGTGCCTGCGCAGCCCATGGAGACTGCGTGGATATGGAACCCGAGGTGTTCGAGCTCGACGATGTCGCCCGCGTGATCGGAACCGCGCCCGAGGAGCGACTGCTGGCCGCGGCCGAGGCGTGTCCGAGCGCTGCGATCCGGGTCATCGACCAACGGACGGACGAGCAGGTCTACCCGTGAGCGAGTTGTGCAACAGCTCGACTCAATCGTCTCGGCCCGAGTGCGAGCCACCAGAGCCGCCCGATGAGTCGTCGGGGTGGTCAGCGCCGCCCGCAGAACGGAATCCGGGCGCTGCGGCGGCCTGACCCGACGGCGCTCGCACTTGAGGAGCGTGCTCACCGCACCGACACCGGCGCCGGCGCCGGGGCTGGCACCGGTGCCCGGTGTGGCGGTGGGCTGGGTGGCTGTGCTGGCGGGGCTGGAGGGGAGCGCGGCTGCGGTCGCAGGCTGAGCGCTCTGTCCCGGACTCGTGCTGTGAGGGGGATCGGTACGCGCTGCCTTGCCTCTCCGGCCGGCTGGCGGCACCGGTGGACGAAGCGGTGGGGCAAGGCCTTCGGTGACCGACAGCGGCGCCGACACGAGGCCGATCCGCTGGCCGGCCAGACGACTCACCGACCAGGTGAGCGCCGCCGCCAGGGCAATGCCGAGGAGCGCAGCCGCCGTCCACAGGACACCTCGCCGCATCGCCGTCATCGTCCCGCGACCGTAACGACCGGTCGGTTAAGCGCGAGCAAAGGGACGCTCCGTGCGTTGTGGTGGGGCGTGATGGGGTTCAAGCGAGAGGATCGCCACCGTCCCGCCTTCAGCGCCGGCGGCGAGCGTGATCTCACCACCCCACTCGCGCGCCAGCTCGCGGGCGATGGGGAGCCCGAGACCATGTCCGGGCAGCCCGGTCAGTCCGGAGCGCCCGCGACGAAAGCGCTCGAACACCAGCTCGCGCTCCTCCGCGGGAACCCCGGGCCCGTGGTCGCGGACCTCGATGCGCCCCGGGGCGCTTACCACCGCCACCGTCGAGCCCGCGGGGGAGTAGAGCAGCGCGTTCTCCAGCAGCGCATCGAGACCGCGCTCCAGATCGGCACGTGCAGCCCAGACGGCGCCGGGTTCGCCTTCCCGCCGACCAACGAGCGTGATTCCACGTTCCGTCGCCTCGGCCGTGAAGCGCACCACGGCGTCCGTCGCCAATTCGCGGAGATCGACCGCGGCACCGGTCAGCCGGCGCTGGCCGGCCCGGCTCAGCAGCAGCAGCTCATCGACGGTGTGGGACAGCCGGTCGACCTCGGCGATCGCCGCGTCGAGCTCGCGGACAGCGTCCGGCGCCGCGGCGCAGGCTCTCGCTTCCTCGAGCCGGAGCCTCAACCCCGTGAGCGGAGTGCGAAGCTGGTGCGAAGCGTCGGCGACGAAGTCCTGCTGGGCCGTGAGCAGCCGGGCAATTCGATCCGTCATCTCGTTGAACGAGCTCGACAGCGAGCGTTGCTCGAGGCTGCCCTCGATCGTCGCGCGCGCCCGCAGGTCGCCCTGAGCAACGCGGCGGGCGGTTGCCTCGAGCCGGCGCAACGGCCGTCCAATCTGGCTGGCCAGCAGGCTTCCCGCCAGCGAGCCGAGCGCCAACACGATCAGTCCGATCAGAGCGATGGCGAGCTCCACGCGTAGCACCGCCTGGTGGACCGCGGAGACACTCTGCGTCACGCGGACGGCGCCCGATGGGCGTCCGTTGTGGATGATGGGAACAGCGGTGGCGAGGATCTCCTTGCCCAGCGTCCTCGACGCGCGCTGGACCTGAACCTGCTGGCCGGACAGCGCGCGGCGAATCTCGGGGCGACTCAGGTAACTGACGCCCACCTCGGCCGGACCGGCGCTATCGACGAGCACGTGGCCGGCGGCGTTCACGATCATCACCCGGCCGCCAATCGACGCGCTGGCGGTGTGGACGAGCGTCTTCAGCTGTCCCCGGCCGGCCGGGGCCAGGAGATCGCCGGCCGTCGCCGCCACGAGATCGGCTTGGGCCTGCGCCTGCGTGCGCACCTCGGCGTTCACCCGTGCGCTCAGGCTCACGGCGAGCGGAATCCCGAACGCCACGATCGCCAGCAGCAGTACGTAGGTGACCGCGCCGAGCAGCCGGACCCTGAGGCTCACCTGGCCCGGTCCGGCTCGGTGGCCAGCGAGAACCCGACGCCCCGCACGGTGCGGATATAAGTGGGGCGGGTCGGGTCATCACCCATTTTCCGGCGCAGCCAACCGATGTGGACGTCGAGCGTCTTGGTCGAGCCGAACCAATTCATGTCCCAGACGTCGCTCATCAGCGACTCCCGCGTGACGACCCGACCGGCATCGCGAGCCAGCCGGACGAGCAGATCGAACTCCTTGCGCGTCAGCTCGAGCTCGGCGTCACCCCGCCACGCGCGGCGCGCATCAGGATCGACCAGCAGGTCCTGCACCCGCAACCGTTGAATATCCGCGGGGTGCAATTGACCCCGCCTGAGGACCGCCCGGATTCTGGCTATCACCTCTCCGGTCGAGAACGGCTTCACGACGTAGTCATCGGCGCCGAGTTCGAGGCCAACCACGCGGTCGGTGACTGTGCCGCTCGCGGTGACCATGATGATGGGGACGGTCGAGTCCCGCCTGATGTGGCGACACACGTCGCGCCCGTCGAGGTCGGGTAGCGCCAGGTCGAGCAGGATCACGTCGGGAGCGCGAGCGCTCGCCATGGAGATCGCTTCGCTGCCTGTCTGGGCCACCGCGGTTCGGAACCCCGCCCGCTGGAGGGCGTGCGCGAACGGTTCGGCTATCGAGCGTTCGTCCTCCACCAGGAGAACCAGCGGGCCGTAGGCGGTGGTTTCTGGTTCAGGTTGTATGGCATTCGCGTACATGTCTCGCCACGATTTGTGTGACGAGACCAGTGTCTGCTGGCTAGGTAAGAGGACGGTTGGGTTTTCTTGAGAATCCCCATACCCTTGCGCGTGAATCCCCGGGCTTCGGGCGCCCGGCGTCGATGGAGCTCAGCCCGGGGCGGGCGCGACCGTTGCGTCACCGCGCTGGGCCGCCTCGGCGTGTTGGCGGCTGTCGCGGGAGGAGATCAGTACCGCGGCCAGCAGCGCACCGACGATGGCGAACCCGGCGCCGAACAGAAACGCACGGTCGAATCCCTTGGTCAGTGCGACCGATGCGTTGTCAACGCCGGCATGGAACAGGCTCTGCGTACGGCTGTTGGCCACGGTAGCCAGGATGGCGAGACCGAGCGCTCCGCCGACCTGCTGGGAGGTGTTGATGAGCCCGGAGGCCAGGCCCGACTCCTGGGGCTTGGTCCCGGTCACGGCGGCGATCGTCACGGGAACGAACGAGAACCCAAGACCGACTGCGGCCAGCAGCGAGGGACCGAGGACGTCGGCGACATACGACCCGCCGGTGCCCGGGACCTGTGAGAACCAGAGCAGCCCGCTGGCGATCAGCAGGAGCCCAGCGATCAAGGGCAATTTGAAACCGAAGCGGTTGACGAGCTGGGCCGCGACACCGGCCGAGAGGATGATCCCGACCGCCAGGGGCAGGTACGAGATCCCGGTCTTGATCGGGGAGTAGTGCATCACGTTCTGGAGGTACAGCGAGATGAAGAAGAACATCGAGAACAGCGACATCCCGATCAGCAGGCCGACGACGTTCGCGCCTCTCAGCGTGCGCAAGCGGAAGATCGAGAAGGGCATGAGCGGCTGGCGCTGGCGCGTCTCGATGACCAGGAAGGCGCCGATCAGCAGGGCGGCGCCGAGCGAGGCG
Organism: uncultured Solirubrobacterales bacterium; assembly: GCA_963737535.1. GTDB lineage: Bacteria > Actinomycetota > Thermoleophilia > Solirubrobacterales > Solirubrobacteraceae > Palsa-465. Next base: position 82,059 of record CAVTTU010000004.1, on the reverse strand, counting down.
CAGCACGGTGGTCGTCGAGCCCCATCCGACGTTGACCGCGTCGACCACCGCGTAGACGAGGAGCGCCAGGCCCGCGGTCACGGTCACCGCGCCCGGGAGATCGAAGCTCGTAGTGCCGTCCTCGGCGCGGCTCTCGGCCAGGATGCGAGGCGCCAGGGTGGCGGCCACGATCCCGATCGGGACGTTGACGAACAGCACCCACCGCCAGCTCAGGCCGCTGGTCAGGATCCCGCCCAACAGCACGCCGGCGGCACCGCCGGCGCCGGCCACCGCGCCCCAGATCCCCAGCGCGCGGTTGCGCTCGCGGCCTTCGGCAAACGTTGTCGTGATGATCGACAGTGCGGCCGGTGACACGATCGCCGCGCCGAGACCCTGAACGGCACGAGCCGCGATCAGCCATCCCTCCGACTGGGCGAGACCGCCGGCCAGCGAGGCCAGCGAGAACAGCACCAGCCCGAGCACGAACATCCGCCGGCGCCCCATCAGGTCGGCGAGGCGTCCGCCGAGAAGCAGGAACCCGCCAAACGTGAGGGTGTAGGCGTTGACGACCCAAGACAGATCGTCTCTGGAGAAGTGCAGGGCCGTTCCGATCGACGGCAGTGCTACGTTGACGATGGCCGCGTCGATGACGATCACGAACTGCGTCATCGCGAGCAGGATCAGCGCGCGGTTCTTGGCCCGGGGGGTGTCGAGAGAAGGTTGAGTGGAGTTTGTGACACTCGTCACGGAAGCTGAACTCCGGTTCCGGTTGCTTTCGCGACTATAGTGAACTATGATTCCGCTTGTCAAGAGGACCGGGGTGAAAACAGCGGTGACCACCATCCAGACCGAAAGCGCACGCCCGCTGCGCGCGGACGCGCGGCGCAATCACGAGCGCATCCTGGATGCCGCGCGCGAGGTCTTCGCCGACTCGGGCCTCGACGCACAGATCGACGATGTGGCACGCCGCGCCGGCGTCGGGGTCGGCACGGTGTACAGGCATTTCCCCACCAAGGAGGCATTGCTGGGCGAGCTGGTGCGCCAGAAGTTCCGCATCTTCACGGCCAACGCCGAGGAGGCGCTCGAGCAGCACGGCGAGCCGTTCGAGGTCTTCGCCGACCTGCTGCGCCACAACGCCGAGGTTTGCGTGCGCGACTCCGCGATACAGCGCGTGCTCAGCGGCTTCGGCAATCACGTCGCGATGCATGCGGGCGCCGAGCTCGAGGAACTGAACCGACCCACGTCAGAATTGATCGAGCGTGCCCAGCGCGCCGGCTCCATGCGCCCGGACGTGACGGTCCATGACATCCCGATGCTGATGTGTGGCGTGTCCGCCACGATGGCGCAGGACGGTCCCGGGTTTGACTGGCGCCGCCACCTGGAGTTCGTGATCGACATGCTGCGGGCGTAGATGTCCTCCGAGCCATCGTCGTGCCGCGGCGGCACGCAATGAGACCTGCTGTGAGGCGACTGGCAACCCTCGTGGGAGTGATGGCCGTGGCGTGTCTCGCGCCCAGCACCGGATGGGCACGAAACGTTCACGTCGGGTCGCTGACTCTGCACCGCTGTGCCAACGGCTACCCGGGCTGGTGCGGGTCGATCCGCCGCGCGCTCGACCCGGGTCTGCGCGGCGGGCCAACGATCCCGATCGGCTTTGAGTGGTTGCCGGCCTCGCATCCCGGACCGGCCGTCGGCACGGTCGTCGCCGTCGAGGGCGGTCCCGGCTTCCCTTCGTCGGGCAGCTACGTCGAGTACCGCCGGATCTTCGGCCCGTTGCTGGCCAGGCGCAACCTCCTGCTCGTGGAGCAGCGGGGAACCGGCAGGTCGGCTCTGATCCGCTGCCACCCGCTCGACTCGTATCCCGAGGGAGCGCGTGCCTCGGGCCCGCGCTTCGCGCGAATCGTTGGCGAGTGCGGCCAGGCGCTCAACCGCCGCCACCACACGCGGGCGGGTGCGACGGTCCATGCCTCGGACCTGTTCGGGACGGCGTATGCCACGCAGGACCTGCGTGCCGTTCTTCGTCGGCTTGACCTGCGGCGGGTTGATCTGTACGGCGACTCCTACGGCTCGTGGTTCGTACAGGCGTTCATCGCGCGGTTCCCCGGGGTGCTGCGCTCGGTGATCCTCGACTCGACGTATTCGGCCCACGCGCTCAACCCCTACTACGCATCGTCGGCCTCGAGCGGGCGGACGGCGATGGACCGCGTCTGCGACCGGGATCCGGGCTGCGTCCGGGCCGCCGGCGGTGGCTCCGCGACCCACCGCCTGGGCGAGCTCCTGCGCCGACTGCGTCGCCGGCCGCTGCGCGGGACGGTACCCGGACTGCACGGCCGGCACTCGCGCGTGATTGTCGGCCCGCGCCAAATGGCCGATCTGGTCCAGGACGCGGGATCCGAGCCCACGGTCCTGCGCGACCTCGACGCCTCCGTGCGGGCCGCGCTGGGGGGCGACGCAGCACCGCTCCTGCGGCTCGTCCTCCTCGTCGACGGCAACGGCAGCAGCAGCGATCCCCGCTACTTCTCCGATGGCATGTATATGGCGGTCAGCTGCACGGACTATCCCCAGCTGTTCTCGTTGAACGCCCCGCCGTCGGTGCGAGCGCGCCAGTTCCGGGCCGCCGTGCGCCATGCCCACGCGGGCGCCTTCGCCCCCTTCACCACACCGGAGTGGGTGTCGATGAGCGGTTTTTCGCAGCCCTACGACATCTGTCTCGACTGGCCCCGCCCGGTGCACCACGCCCCGGTGATACCGGCCGGCGCCCGGCCGCTGCCCGCGTCGGTCCCGCTGCTCATCATCGGCGGGGATCTCGACGACCTCACGCCGCTCTCGGATGTCGAGCACTTCGGTCCGAGCCTGGGACGCCACGTGCGGATCGTCGACCTCGTCAACACGGTGCACGTGACCTCGGAGGGCGACAACTACCTGAGCGACGGCGCTCGGTGCGCACAGACGATCATCCGTCGCTTTGTCGCCACGCCGGCGCGGCTCGACCAGCTGAACACCCGATGCGCGGCGACGATCCCGCACATCCAGACGGCCGGTGCCTACCCGCGCACGTTCAGGCGCGCCAGGCCGGCCAGGCTACTCACGGGACCCGGCCCCGGACTCCTGGCACGCCGTGCGGCGACCGTCGCGGCGGGTGCCTTCGCCGACGCTGCGATGTACCACGTGTTCACCGGCTCGCGCCGCGGGCCCGGTCTGCGTGGCGGACAGTTCAAGGCGACGGGCAGCGAGGTCCAGCTGAGCGGCCTCCGTTTCGTCGCCGATGCGCGGGTCGACGGCGCAGGCACATACCGACGCTCGGACGGAGCCGTGAAGGCGACGGTGACCGTGACGGTGGGTCGCCGCCACCTGCACTTCGCATTGGACTGGACTCAGGCCACGCCCTATGCGCGGGCCAGGATCGGACGGGCCGTACTCAGCCTGCCGGCGCCCTAGGTGCTGTCATGTGCACCAGCGCGAGGTGCAGCCACAGCGGAGCCTCGGAAATCCACAGCGAGCTCGAATGTCCACCCGGATAGACCCGGAAGATGTGCGGGATCTGCTCCGCGTTGAACGCTTTGTCGAGCGTGATGTTGGCGCTCAGGAAACGGTTGTCCTGGTTGCCTACGTAGAAGCCGATGAAGGTCGGAAGGGTGGCCAGCCGCTCGTCGAGGTCATGGTCGCGCGGGACCTGTGCCTTGCGGTTGGCTCGCCGCGAGCCTAGGTTGAGCACGCGTAACCCCGTCGGGTCCGTGGCGGCGAAGTAGCCACTCCACGACTCGACGGCGGCGAACGTCCCCAGGTTCCTCAGACCGATATTGAAGGCGCCGTAGCCGCCGGCCGAGAGCCCGATCAGGGCCCGTCCCTTGCGGGTCGCAATCGTGCGGAAGCGGGCGTCGATGCACCGCGTCAGGTCGTGCACGATTGCCCGCGGCCAGTCCTGGGTTGGCCCCCAGTTCAGGTACTCGCGATCGCTGTTGGTGTTTCGCGCGCCCTGAGGGGCGACGACGATCGCCTGGTGCCCGCTGCCCGCCACGGCATCGGCGACAAACCCGTATCCCTGGTACGACGTGGGGCCGGCCGGGAGGCCGTGCAAGAAGTAGATGACGGGGTAGTGCGTCGAGTCCTCGGCGTAGCCGGCCGGGAGGTAGACGGCAGCGGGGAGGGCGCCGCCGAGCGCCCGTGAGGGGCACGTGATCCTCAGCGCACGGGCCGCCGAGGTTGAGGGCGGAGCTGAACCGCTGCGCGACCCGGCCACGGCGATGCCCGCGATCACCGCGACCGCGAGGATCGCCGCGGCGGCGCGCCGGCGCCTCACCTACGCCTCATCCTGGTGTCAAACCATTCCGTGACGGCACGAACACGGACAAACCTCAGACGCCTGGCCGGCGTGCTCGCGCGTGGGGCGCTGATCCTGCCCATAATCATCGTTGCGCTGCTGGCCGGTGAAGGCTGGCTGTACGCCCTGCGCAGTATGGGGTGGTTCTCCTCCGGGCCGATGGTCGGCGATGCGCTGCCGCTGCTGCAACTGGCGGGATTCGATCGCCAGCCGCTGTCCCGAGTTGTTGTGGCATGGCTTCTCGCCGGCGTCATGCTCGGGATCGCGCTGTATCGCGTGCCGCGCAGGTGGCGGGCCGTATTCATCGCCCCGGTCGCCCTGGTGTTGCTGTTCGTGGCATCGCAGGCCTCATTTGCCCTGACGCGAAATCTGAGGTTCAGTGACGTACTGTGGACTCGTTCGCCCGGCCTTGGCCCTTGGCTGGAGGGACTGCTTCTGGTTGCCGGCTGCTGCCTCCCCGGCCTGATCGTGGCCGGCAAGCGAGACGCCGAGCGCGGGTAGGCCTCCACGCCGGGGCGGCACGCTGCCGTCCTCGGCGATCTCCTGGTGAGCCGATGCCAGCACGGGCAGACACGCGAGGACCACGCCGATCGCGCAGAGATGGACGACGGTCATCGCCGGGCGCCGGCCCAGCGTCTCGCCGAACGCGAGCACACCGCAGCCGATCGCCACGAGCGCGGCGAGCGCGGTCATCAACGAGATCGAGCTGACCGCGTTGCCAGTCCGTAGCGCGGATTGGAAGGCGAGGAACCCAGCCGCTGTGCCGAGCAGCGCGACGATCGTCCAGCCCGATAGGAGTGCCGCGGCGTGGTGCTGGGAGAAGCCCAGCGAGATCGCCTTGATCGCGGCGTCCGCGGCTCCGTAGAAGAGTCCTGCGGCGATCGCCAGCAGGGCTGGCCGGTGCGGCAGCGCGACGAGCACGGCGACGGCCACAGCCGCGCTGAGGACCACGACCAGGGTGCCCGTGCGGAGATGCTCACCGCCGGGGCCCAGCCCCAGCGGTAGCACGGCGAGGCTGGCGGCGACGAGCACGACCGCCAGACGCTGGCTGTGAGATATCCGATGCGCGAACAGCAGGGCGGCGAGCGGCACCGACAGGGCCAGACCCGCCGCCGCGAAGGCCTGGACGAGCGACAGCGGAGCGAGTGACACCGCGACTATCTGAGCCGCGAACCCCACCCAGCCCAGCGCCTGGCCGCCGAGCCAGTTGTGGCTCTTCAGCCCCACACGCACCGCGTCCCACGGTCGGCGTGGAACGATCTGGATCTCCGCCAGGCCGCGGTGCTGGAGCAGGAAGCCGAGGTTGATCGCCGCGGCGGACGCCAGTGCCAGCACCAGCCCCACGGATCAGTGACTCCGGCCGCGGGCGCGCCGGTGCTCCCGCCGGCTGCGCTGACGCGGGTGCTCTGCGCGGCCGTGCGGGCGCGCTGTACGGCGGTGCGGGCGCGCTGTGCGGTCGTGGGGGTGCGGGAACGGTGCGGAGACGTCGTGCCAGGCGAGGATCAGCATCTGATCGAGGTGCTCGTTCCACAGCTCCCAGTCATGACCGCCTGGATAGATCGCGTAGCGGACGGCCGCGCCCTCGGCCCGCAGCGCTCTCGCCATCGGCGTGATCTGGGAGCTGGCCGGATCCGTGCGGCCCACGAACAGGAACGCACGCAGGACGTATCGACGCAGCATGGGTCCGAGCGTCCTGACGAAAACGATCGGGCTGTTGTAGGCGAGCTGCGCGTCGCTGGCGTGGGCGAACACACCCGTACGCGTCTCGGTGAAGTACCCCGACCACACCTCCAGCGAGCCGAATGTTCGCAGATGGTGAAGCGCGATGTTGATCGCTCCGTAGCGCCCCGGCTGACAGCCCCGCGATCACGCGGTGGCGGCGATCGGCGAGCGTCGCGAACCGGTGGTCGACGTTGTGCACGACGTCGATGACCGAGCTGTCGAAGGCTCCCGACGGCGTGTTGGCCCATTCCGAGTCGGAGAACGTGTTGCCGTCGATCCGACCATCGGGGAAGACGAGGATCATCGGCCCCATGCGGCGCTCGCTGATCAGGTTCTCCATCTTGATCTCGATGTGACCGATCACGGTGAAGCTGACCGACCGGCCGGGCAGGCCATGCAACAAATAGAAGACGGGATAACGCCGCGAGCGTCTGTAGCCACTCGGCAGGTAAACCAGGTACCTGTCGATCTTGTGCAGCGCCCGCGAGTAGAAGTGCACGCTCAGGAGCCTGCCTGCGCCGGCCTCGGCCAGCCGCTGGGGCGTGGCGAACCCACGGTGCAGGTAGTATTGTCCAGGTAGGAGTAGGCGCCGATGAACCCCACGACGATCCAGGCGATCGGCGATCACGGCGAGGACCAGACGCCTCGCCCGTCGCCGCCGAGGGACGGGCGTCTGCGCGGGGCGCACTGGTTTCCACCAACATCGCGCTACCCGCGGCGTTGGCCGGTGCAGAGTCGGCGGGCTTACGAGTCGGAGGTCGAGGCCACCGGGCCGCTGGTCGTGGCAGCCGCGGCTGCGGGATATATCCCTCGGCCTGCAACACGCGGAGGATCGTTCGAGGCAGGGTGGCCCGCGATTGGTAGATCAGGAAGCGCGGCCGCCATTCTGGAAAGAACTTCTCGTTGAAGCGGACGAGCCGCTCGAGTTGGAAACGCGATCCGAGCACCCGCAGCATCAGCGCCGTCAGCCGCTTTCGACCGCGGCCACCACCATCCGCGGCGCGCACGAGATGCGCCAAACCGGCGTAGTTGAGGCTCACCTCGGGCACGCCGAGCTCGTCGGCAGCCTCGAGCCCACGGCACAGCATCGCCTCAATCAGACCGTTGGGCGTCTCGCCGACTCGACGCATCGTGTCCAGCGATAGCCGTCCACAGTGGGCGGCGAAGCGCATCACGGCTCGGAGTTCGCCGCCGGGCGAGCGCGCGAGCACGAACAGGTCATCGGGTCGGAGCTCGGGCTGGAACGCGCCCATCCCCATCGCGAATCCGAGCAGACGTCGCCGCCCCGCTCTCCAAGCGCTCTCGAGTGCCTCGACCTCGGCCTCGAGCTCCGCAGCGAAGTCGCGTCCCTCGCACACCGTCACCTGCCAGCCACGCCGGGCGACACGGTGGACCGACTGGCGCAACTTGCGGACGCGACGGCCCTCGAGCGTGAAACGAGCGGGATCCACGAAGCCCTCCTCACCGGCCTGCACGACACGCAGGCCCAGCTGGCGGTAGGCATTGAGATAACGCGCCGACGCACCCCACACCGCGACCTGCCAACCCCGCGACCGCGCGACGGCGAGAAAGCTGGCCAGCACCAGCGGCGCCGCGCCAACCGGGGCGATCGGATCGCCTGAGATCACCGCGGTCTCGCCGAACACCCGATAGGCAAGCATGCCGTGGCAGGCGAAATGGAGCGCCTTGTCCGCTCGCAACGTGAAGGGTGACAGCGAGTCCTCGCCGTACTGCCAGACGATCGCCCGCGCGCCGCGATGTTCGCGCGGGCCGTGGCCCTTGCCGCCCGGGGCGGGAGCGAGCAGCGCTCGGACCGCGAGAACGGACACCGCCACGGCGGTCGCGATCAGGATCTCGATCAGCGCCAGCCAGCCATCGCTCAGGCGGGGCGTCACCACCGAGACCGCGAGGCACGCGAGCGCCCAGGTGGCGATGCCGGCCGCCACCAGCAGCGGGTGTGTGCGGTTGCTCGAGCCCAGCGGAAACGCGCCCCGTCCCGCGAACAGCACCGCGGCGAGGCCGATTTCGACCACCGGGGCGAACTCGAATCCCCTGACCAGGTTCAGAACCGCGACGAGGCACAAGAGCCCAACCGCCAGGCGCACGGCGGCGCGGGTCCCGCGCCACAGCCTCGGCGCGACGGCGACGAGCAGAACCCCCACCAGCAGCACGAGGAGATGGGCCGGCGTGGGCAGCGCCGCCGGCGCGAGCCGGGCAACCAGCCGCCGGTGGACCGGATCGGATCGCGCCCCGGCCAATAGCGCCGCCTCGAGCCCCGCGGCGGCAACTCCGAGGGCCGCCGACTGCCTGACCGTCAGGGAGCGCGACAAACTAGGTCTGTCTTTGGACATCGCTCACGCAACGGATAAGCCGCCGACATGAGAGACGCGTGAGGCTAGTGCGCCCACTGGTTGTGAAGCCGTCCTCAGGCGCCGATGGCCTGAGGGAAGTTGAAGTAGTGGTCGGGATCGACCTGTTTGCGGACATCGACCAGACGCTGAAGGTTCTGGGCGTAATACGCCTGCGGCCAGCCCTTCAACGTGGGGTCGATGTAGTTCTGATACCCCTGGCCGGAGACGTACGGGCTGCATCTTCTTCCACGCTTGGTCGATCCACGCGGCGGTGCTTCCGACGCCGTAATACTGGATGCAAAACAGCTGGTCGCGGTGGACGAACGCCGTCGCCGTGGGCGCGACCCGGTTCACCGCCCCCCCGTAGGAGTCGCACAGCAGCGATCCCGAGCCGGGGGCTTCCACGGCCGCCACCATGGCTGCGCGCCCCGCGCTCGACAGCGGTTTGCCGACATAGTCCGACTTGGCGTTGAACGTGTTGCGGGGGAGAGTTCCGCCGGGCGCGGTGCCGACCGTGTGGCACTGGGCAAAGGTCTTGTCAGAGCAACCAGCCAGCAGCATCTGGAGGGGGAAGTACGCCATGTTGACGTGGCTGGCCAGGGTCGCGCCCGGCACCGCGAGCAGCTTGCTGAGGAGCCCGGGCAGTGCCGGCGGCGGATCCGATGTACTGGCCGTTTGCGTTGATGGTGGGAGGACTGCCCGAGTTGAGGTGAAGGATCGAGCTGATCTTGTCGGTGGTGTGCGGGGCAAATGCCTGCCACGCGTCGATGGCCTCGCTGGCCGAGGACCACGGCCAGGTGACGTTGAAATATGCTGCGCTCGGAGGGAGCCGATGGACCTTGAAGGTGAAGTCGGTTACCACGCCGAAATTGCCGCCGCCGCCGCCCCTCAGGGCCCAGAGCAGATCGGGATCGCTCTGTTCGTTGACCGTCACGCAGCTGACCGTCGGCGGTCACGATGCTGGCGCCGACCAGGTTGTCGGCGGTCAGCCCGAACTCCCTTCCGGCCAGGCCGAAGCCGCCACCGAGTGTCACGCCGGCGATGCCGACCGATGGGCACGACCCGGACGGGAGTGTCGCTCCAGCCCGGGATAGGTCTCTGGAGACGTCGATCAACTGCGAGCCCGCGCCGACCGTTGCCGTTCCGGCCTGCTTGTCGACATGGATGGTGTTCAGCTCGCGCAGGTTCAGCACGACTCCGTCCGAGAGCGTCGAGTAACCGGCGTAGCTGTGGCCACCCGAGCGAGCGCGCACGGGCAGGTTCTTTGCCACGGTGAAGCGAATCGCGTCCCTGACGTCCATCGCATCGACGGGAAGCGCCACCGCGTTCGGAAGCACGTTGTCGAACCGCGGGTCGTACAGGTGTGCGACAGAAGTAAAACCCGGCTGCCCGCGCTTGAACACCTTCCCGCGGATCGCTGCTTGCAGCGTCCGCGGCGTCGGCGCGACCGTCGTGGAGCTCGTCGTTGAAGTGGCGGTGCTCGTACTCGAGCTGGCCTGGCTGGTCGTCTTGCTCCCGCCGCCGCAGCCAGAGACGATCGCCGCGCCCGCGGCCCCCAGTCCGACCAAGAACGCCCGCCGATCAAGGCTGGCTTTGTCGCTCCCCATCCCGGGGTCGAACCATGCTGGCGCGCAGTGTACAGCTGGCCACCCCCGTACGATGGGCCTCGGAGCACTGCTGTGGAGATCGTTCTCGCCTTGGCCTCGGCATTTCTGTTCGCGCTGGGCAGTGTGCTGCAGCAGAAGGCCGGCGCCGACGCCCCGGCCGTCGGCTCGAGCTCGGGGCTGCTTCTGCGGATGGCTCGCCGTCCGGTGTGGCTGGCGGGTATCGCGGCGGACGGCCTCGGCTTCGTCGCCCAAGCCGCCGCGCTCGGCGCGGGCAGGCTGGCTGTGGTGCAGCCCCTGCTGGTGACCAGCGTCGTGTTTGCGCTTCCTCTGGGGGCGTGGCTGAGCGACCAACAGCTCCGGCGCAGCGACGCGGCCGCCGCGGTCCTCGTGGTCGTCGCGCTGGCGGCATTCCTGATCATCGCGGAGCCGTCGGGCGGACGTGAGGAGGCGCCGCTGGAAGCTTGGCTGATTGCTGGCGCCGTGTGCGGGGTGGTGTGCGTGCCGCTGATCGTGCTGGGGCGCGGCGGCGCACCCCGTCACCGCGCGGCCTTCCTGGGCACGGCCACGGGAATCCTGTTCGCGCTGTCGGCGGCCCTGACCAAGTCGGTCGTCGACGAGCTGAATTCGGGGGTGGTTCACGTGCTCGGCAGCTGGGAGCTCTACGCACTGATCGTCGTCGGCTATGCGTCGATGACGCTCAACCAGATGGCACTGGACACCGGCAAGCTCGCCACCGCAGTGGCCACCAGCGCCGCCCTCGATCCGATCGCCAGCGTCGTGCTCGGGATCACATTGTTCGAGGAGTCCCTACACGCCAACGCGCTCCAGGCCGTCGGAACGATCGCCGCGCTCGCGCTCGCGCTGTTGGGGATGCTGATCCTCGCGCGCAAGCAGGTCCAAACCCCCGTCCCGGCGAGCCCTTAGGATCGCCGCCGATGAGCACGAGCGAGGAGACGGGCTCCGACCCGACGGCGGCCGTAGGCCAGGACGGAGCGGGCGGGCACGCGAGCTTCCAGGCCGAGGTCAGGGCTCATCGGCTGGCCAAGCTCCAGGCTCTGCGCGAGCGGGGGGTCGAGCCCTACCCGGTCCGCTTCGATCGCGATACCACGGCTGCCGAACTCCACCACGAGTTCGCCGGGCTGGCGCCCGGAGCCGACACGGGTCGAGTGGCACGTTTGGCGGGCCGTATCCTGGGCCAGCGCCGGCACGGAGGTCTCGACTTCGCCGACCTGCGCGACGAGACCGGCTCGATCCAGCTCATGGTGAGCCGCGACGACGTCGGTGAGCAGGCGCTGCACGATCGTCGCGGGGGCCGCCATGGAGGCGATCGGCACCACGGTGGTCACCATCCGCGGCCGCGTGGTCGATCTCAAGCCGCCGTGGCGGCGGGTGACGATGACCGAGCTGATCCGCGAGACGTAGGCGTCGAGATGCATCCGGACGATGCCCGTTCAGGAGGCGCGCCAGATCGCCGACGAGCTGGGGATCCAGTGGTTGAAGGCGTGGGGGTCCGGCAAGCTCATGAGCGAGGTCTACGACGAGAGCTCCGAGCACAAGCTGATCGAGCCCACGTTCGTGATCGACCATCCGCGCGAGGTGTCCCGCTGGCCCGCGCTCACCGCGACGACCCAGCGCTGGCGGAACGCTTCGAGATGATCGTGGCCGGCCGCGAGCTGGCCAACGCGTACAGCGAGCTGAACGATCCCGTCGATCAGGCGGCGCGCTTCCAGGACGAGGCCCGCCTCAGGGCCGGCGGTGACGAGGAGGCCGAGCCGGTCGACGAGGACTACGTGCAGGCACTCGAGTACGGGCTGCCGCCCGACCGGCGGGTTGGGGATCGGCCTCGACCGGCTGGTCATGCTCGTTTCCGGCGAGGAGTCGATTCGCGACGAGATCCTGTTCCCGACGCTGCGGCCCTCGGGGCGCGAGGACGCCGGCGCCGACTCGGAGTTCGGCGGCGAGGAGCCTGCATCGGCGCCCGAGCTCAGGCCTCCCGCCGCAGAGTCGGCCGAACCTTTCGCCGGCGCCGAGCACGCCAGGCCGGCCGCGTGGGCTCCGACGCGCCGCCCGCAATCGCTGCGGCCTCTCGCCTGGTGCAGCGTGATTGCGGCGGTCTTCTCGGTCCTGCCCACAGCGACCTCGATTCGCTTCTCGCTGAATACGTTCAGCTTCGTTTCCGAGTCCACGCAATCGGCCGGGCTCACCGCGTCCGTGGTGATCGGGCTGGGGCTGATCGCCGTCGCGCGCGGCCTCAGCCGCGGCAAGCGCCGAGCCTGGGCCATCGCGCCCGTCCTGTTCGGCGCCTCGGCGGTGGCGAGCCTCTCAACGGCCCGAACCCGCTCGCGGTGCTGCTGTCCGTCGCGATGCTGCGCTGGTCTGGTTCCGGGATGACTTCCGTGCACAGTCCGACCGTGGCTCGCTGCAGCAGGCGATCGCGTTCGTGCCGCTCTACCTGCTCGGGGTCTTTGCGTTCACCGCCATCACCCTGTTCGCAGAGCGAGACCACATCGACCCCAACCTCACGCTCGGCGGGGACGTGCGCACGGCCTACAAGGGCCTGATCGGTCGGACCGGCCCGTACGTCTACCACCACCGGGTGTTCCGCGACTTCCTCAACACCTCGCTATTCGTACTGGGAATCGTCGGGGCGATCCTGTTCCTGTATCTCATCCTGCGCACGTTCGTGCAATCCGAGCCGCCGAGCGCCGAGCGCAAGCACCGGGCCGAGCGGATCGTCCGGGCGTGGGCGACGACACGCTGGACTACTTCGCCCTGCGCCGCGACAAGAATTACTACTTCTCGGCCGACGGCCGCTCGCTTGTCGCCTACGTCTATGTTCGTGGCACCGCGATGGTGGCCGGTGATCCGATCGGGCCAGGCGAGGACACGGCCAGGACCATCGATGAGTTCCTGGATTTCTGCGCGCGTCGGGGCTGGCGGGTCGCGTTCTTCGCCGTGCGCGAGGCAACCACCCCGATCTACCGGTCTCGCGGGATGCACGCCATCTACCTGGGTGACGAGGCGATCGTGCGCTGCCAGGAGTTCAGCCTCGACGGTCCCGGTATGAAGGCGGTGCGGAGCGCCGTGCGGCGGGTCGACCGGCACCACGAGTTCGAGCTCATGGCCGAGACCGAGGCCAGCCCCGAGCTCGTAGCCGAGCTGAACGAGATCAGCGCCGAGTGGCGCGGCGGTGCACCCGAGCGCGGGTTCACGATGGAGTTGGCGCAGGACGTGGAGGGGTCGAGCCCGACTTCGTTCTCGCGCTCGCTCGTGAGGAGAGCGGGCGCGTGGTCGGTTTTCTGCGCTTCGTCCCCGTCTACGGGGATCAGCCGGGCTACTCGCTCGACTTATGCGCCGCCGGCCAGAGTCGGCCAACGGCGTCACCGAGTATCTGATCGCGCGATCGGCGCTGGGGCTCGGAGCCCGCGGTTTCACCCGTCTGTCGCTGAACTTTGCCGCGTGGGGACGACTGCTCGGACAGCGCCGAGAACGCGGGAGTGTCGGGCCGGCTGCAGAGGCTGATGGCCCGGGGGTTGAATCCCTTCTTCCAGATTCAGTCCTTGCGCGACTTCAACCAGAAGTTCGGCACCCGAGTGGGTGCCGCGCTCTGTCGTCATCGACGACGTCTCGGATCTACCGCGCGTCGCGCTGCTGTACGCCAGCGTCGAAGGCTTCCTCGACATCCCGGTGATCGGCTCGTTGCTCGAACCGCCGATTCGACAACACGTCTAGACGGTGCAGAACATCCGTATCTTGAGCTCGGCGTGAGCGTGGTCAACGCGAGTCAGAGTGCAGGCGCGGACACAGGCCTCGCCGGTGGCATCGTCCGCAGGCGCATGGCCACCGCGAGGGCGACGGCCAGCATCACCGCGGCCAGAGCCATGACGTCGGTCCAGCCGCCGGCGGTCCACGCCGTGCCGCCCAGTGGTCCCGCGATCGAGGAGCCCGCGTAGTAGGCCAGCAGGTACAGCGCGGCGGCCTGAGCCTGCCCCGAGTGTGCGCGGCGGCCGACCCAACTCGAGGCGACCGAGTGTGCGGCGAAGAAGCCGATGGTCAGTAACGCGATTCCGGCGATGACGATTGGCAGCGGGTGCAGCGCGGTGACGGCAACGCCGGCGACGGCGATGAGCACGCCGACGGGAAGGACGCGGCGGCGGCCGAGGCGATCGGCGAGTCGGCCGGCGACGCCCGAGGAGAGCGAGCCGATTGGGTAGACGAGGAAGATCGCGGCGATCGCGGCTCCGCCGAGCCCGTACGGTGGCGCCTGCAGCCGGAAGCCGAGCCCGTTGTAGACGGCCACGAACGTGCCCATCAGCAGCGCGGCCATCGTGCCGAGACACAGCTGTCCGGGTCGTGCAGGTGCAGCGAGATCGAGGCGAGCGCGTGATGGCGCGCAAATGGACGCCGGACGTGGTGGCGCGACGCCGGTGCCAGGCGGATGAACGCCAGCGCGCAGATCAGGCTGAGGACGCTAACGCCGAACAGGGCCAGCCGCCAGTCACCGTGATCGCCGAGCGCGCCGGCGATGAGTCGCCCCGATGCCACCGAACGCGTTGCCGCCGATGTACAGCCCAATCGAGGTACCGAGCGACTGCGGGTGGATCTCCTCGGCCAGGTAGGCCATGGCGACGGCCGGGATCCCGGCCAGCGCGACACCCTGAAGGGCGCGGATGGCGAGGAGGGCGGGGAAGCTGGCGCGGCGGCCGCCAGCAGCCCCAGCGCCGCTGAGGCGATCAGGGCCAGCTGCATCACGCGCGTGCGGCCCCACGCGTCTGACAACCACCCGGCGGGGAGGAGGGCGAGAGCAAGCGTGCCGGTGGTGAGAGCCAGCGTGAGCATCGAATCCGCCGGGCTGACGCCGAAATCGCGCGCCAGAAGCGGCAGCAGAGGCTGGGTCGCGTAGAGGAGCACGAACGTCGATACGCCAGCGGCGAACATGGCCAGCGATGCGCGCCGAAACCCGGGCTCTCCGCGTTCGTGCCTGGTCTCGATATCGCTCACACATCCATCCTAGGCGAGCGCGATCGCTGTGTAAAATGCATCATTGATAGCAAAATGATGTTCTAAGAACATAAGACCGTCGAATGCAGTTACAGGAACTTCGCTGGTTCGTCGCCGCGGTGCAGACGCCGAACCTGACCCGGCTGTCCGAGAGGCTCCACATCTCCCAGCCGGCCCTGTCGCGCTCGCTGCGCCGGCTGGAGCAGGTCGTAGGTTTGGAGCTGTTCGATCGCGTCGGCCGCTCGGTGGCGCCCAACGAGTTCGGGCACGCGCTGGCCCTCAGCGTGTCACGAGCTCTCGACGAGCTGGACACGGGTCTCGAGGACGTGCGGGAAGCCGGCGATCCCGAGCGGGGCAAGATCAGGCTTGCCTTCCTCCACACGCTGGGCACGTGGCTGGTGCCCGAGCTGATCGGCGCCTACCGCACGGATCATCCGGACGTTCGCTTCCGGCTCAGCCAGAACAGCGCGCAGATCATGCTCGGGGAGCTCCTGGCCGGCCGCCACGATCTGCTGCTCACCGGGCCCCGGCCGGATGATCCGCTGATCGGCTGGCGCGAGCTGCTGACCGAGCCGATCCGGCTCGCGGTCCCGCCCGACCATCGCCTCGCCGCCCGGCGTCGCGTGCGGTTGAGCGAGGTGGCGGATGATCCGTTCGTCACCGTGAGCCAGGAGACGGGTCTGCGTGCGGTCGTCGACGAGCTGTGCGAGCGCGCCGGATTTGTACCGCGGGTGGCCTTCGAAGGTCAGGACGTCGAGACCCTGAGGGGTCTGGTTTCGGCCGGCCTCGGGGTGGCGCTGCTGCCCGCCCGTCCCGGCGCGCCTGCCACGCCGCCGCTGCTGTCCGTGTCGGACGCCGGGGCGGAGCGTTCGATCGGGCTCGCGTGGCACCGCGAGCGCTACCGCTCGCCGGCAGCGGTGGCGTTCGCCGATTTCGTCGCGGCGAGGCGACGCCGTCGACAGGAGCTCGGCCGGGGACGTCGAAACGGCGAGTGAGGAATGGCAGATCGCTCACGTCCACCCGCGTCGCGCCGCGGCAGATCGGCCCGGAATCCGCCGCGCCCGCCGACACAAGCCACGTTCCGGCGCCGCCGCGCGGTGGCGGCGGCTGTTGTGGTGCTCGTGGGCGTTGTGATCGCCAATGCTGTGGGCGGTCTGGGCGGTGGGTCGAGCCTGGCCGCCCCGACCAGGCCCCCGGCGCGGGTCCACCACCGCCGGGTGCTGGCGCCGGTCAGGCGGATTCCGCCGGGTCCGCCGTCCGATCAGCGGCGGCTGTCGCTGCTGAGAACGATCTCCGGCCACATCTCCCCGAAGTCGGTGGCGTCGTCGAACACGGGACTGGTGTTCGCGCAGAACATGATGTACACGCACACGATCACCGTGTACAACAGCCGCGGCGCGTTGGTGAAAACGATCCCCGACACCGTGCAGATGTCGGACTTTGGGATCGCGGGCCACCCCCGGATCACGCACGGCGCGCCGGTGGAGGCCGCCTTCACGCCCGACTCGAGATACGCATACGTGTCGAACTACTCGATGTACGGCAGCGGCTTCGGTCCCGAGGGTATGGACAGCTGTACGCCGGAGAGCGCTCGCGCCGCCGGGGACACCGACAGCTACGTCTACCGGATCGACACCGCGACGTTGGCGATCGATCAGGTCATACAGGTGGGCATGGTTCCCAAGTTCCTGACGGTGACACCCAACGGCAAGTACCTGCTCGTGTCGGATTGGTGCTCCGACGCGCTCAGTGTGGTCAGCACCGCGAGCCACCGACAGGTCGCGCAGATCCCGATCGGGCCCTATCCGCGTGGCCTCGCCGTCTCGCCCGATTCACGGACCGCGTACGTGGCGGTGATGGGGTCAGACGACGTCATGAAGATCGACCTCGCCACGCTGAAGCCCGAGCGCACGTTCGTCGTCGGGCAGAGCCCGCGGCACCTCGTCATCTCGCCAGACGGTCGCTATCTGTACGCGTCGCTCAACGCGCCTGGCGAGGTGGCCAAGGTCGACCTGCGCGCCGGGGATCGGGTCGTCGCCACCGCCCAGACCGGGGAGCAGGCTCGCTCGCTGGCCATCGCTGCCGACGGGCGCAGCCTGTATGTCGTCAACTACGACTCGGACACGGTCACCAAGCTCGAGGCGTCGAACCTCCACGTCCTCCAGACCTTCCCCACCGGCGTTCACCCCATCGGCATCACCTACGACGCCACGACGGGCAGCGTCTGGGTCGCCGTCTACAGCGGCCAGATACTTGTGCTCGCCGACCGCAGGGCCTAGCGATCCGGGGCGCCGGTCAGCTAGCGTTCTTCATCCGGTCTGCTTGGTCGTAGAAACCCCCGCGGGCACGTCAATGCGGAATCAACCATCTAGGTGCGGATCACCCAGATCGAGCCGTGCAGCGTGCCCTTCACAGCGTGGTTGGTGGCCGAGACCTTGAATGGGACCTTGAGCAGGCCGACGGTCGGCTTCTTGGGCAGCGGGACGGTCAGCTTCGTCGCCTTGGTCCGGACGATGAAGTGATGACCGGCGGCGACGAGCCTTGCCCGCGCCGACATCCGCAGGGTGATCCTCACCGTGCGGGCCTTCTTGCCCACGCGCTGGGGAACCGTGATGCTCACCACGCGCAGCCGCTGCGCCGTCACGGTGAGCCGCTCGGTCACGATCCGGGTCAGGCCGCCCGCCTCGCGTGCCCGTAGCTTCAACGTGACCTTTCCGGCTGGCAGGCGGGCCTTCAGCGTCGCGCCGGTCCCGAGCCGCTTGCGTCCGGCGAACCAGGTCAGCGCTCGGCCCTTGAGCGGGTTACCGAGGTCATCCACGGCGATCGCCGATAGGCGAGTGCGATCGCCGCCCAGCACGGTGTCACCAACCTTGGGGGTGAGGATCTGGGCCTGGGCGGGCTGCCCGCTGTCTTGAAGGCGGCCGAGGTGGCGCCGGCATCGGAGAAGCCGTCGTTGACGGTCACTCGGATCCGCGCGTTGTTGCTCGCGGCAAGCACCGAGGCGGGGAGCGTGACGTGGCCGGTGTTGGGCCCCATCCAGGCCGTCCGCCAGATCTTGCCGCCATCCCACGTGTACTCGACCATGGCCTGGAGCGCGTTCTTGTTTGCATCGGCACCGCGCCAGCGCACCTGGAGGCGCTGGCCGCGTTGCACGTGGACGCCCTTCATCTTCGTCAACAGCTTGAGGTGCGGAGCGTGCGAGCGGCTGCGCCGCGCGAGCACGACGCCGTTGTGAAGGAGCTCCACGCTGCTGGCGCCCGGTGCGACGGGGCCGACGAAGGTGCCCTCGGGGGTGGAGATGTCCTCGGGGAACTGGACCTTGACGCCAGCGTCGAGGAGCACCTTGCCGGCGGCGCTCAGCGAGCGGAGGCGATATGGCGAGCCGGCGACCGAGCCCGGAACCAGATCCTGAGCCTCCGGGGGGAGCACGCGCGCGATGCCGCCGCCGTGTGGCCCGGCGACCCCGACGGCAAATCCGAGCGAGCGCTGCTTGGCGGCGCTGACGGCCCTATCGCCGGCGGGCACCCGGATGGAGCCGGTGCCGATCCGACCGGCGAAGGCGTCGAGCGATGCGATGACATGGTTCCAGTTGCGCGCCGACAGCCACGAGTCTCCAGGGAACGCGGCCGGGTTATAGCCCACG
This sequence comes from uncultured Solirubrobacterales bacterium, assembly GCA_963737535.1. GTDB lineage: Bacteria > Actinomycetota > Thermoleophilia > Solirubrobacterales > Solirubrobacteraceae > Palsa-465. The sequence continues at coordinate 63,435 of CAVTTU010000004.1, read as the reverse complement.
CGGACTTGTTTGGCGGTGGGACGCCGGTCGGCGAAGTTGGCGCAGTAGGTCATGAAGTCGTAGATCACGCGGTCTGACGGCGTTGCGTCGACCTGCGGGACCGCGCGCCAGCCGCGTGTCGGGTTGAAGCGCACGCCCTCGAGCCGTCCGTCGTCGGTCCCCGGCCAGGTCTCATAGGCCGGGGCGTTCTTGCATGGCCCGGTGTTGCTGCCGGCGTGCGGCAGCCCTAACCAATGGCCCAACTCGTGGGCGGACCCCTGGACGGGATGCACCGTGGTGTTGACGATCAACCATCCCGTATCGGATGGCGACGGCCCCGTCGCACTGACCTTGCTGATGTCATTGCCGACCGGGTGCTGGAAGCCCGGCTCGGGGCAGAAGCTCCCCGCCGAGCACCCGAGGATCCCGCCGCCGCTGTCGTAATTTGACACGCCGAGCACGGCGTCGTACATGCGGATGAGGATGCAGTAGGTCCCGCAGAACCTCAGCCGGGCCGGATTCTGGATGACCCACTGCTGCATGAGGGCGTCGATCGCGTACCAGCGACAGACCCGCGTCGCCTGTCCGCCCGATGCCGTGCCGCTGGTGCCGACGCAGTTGCCCTTGCTGTCGACCGTCACCTTGCTGGCGGCATCGATGTCGATCGTGTACGGCGAGTAGATGCCGAAGTTGATCCGCGCCCCACCCGGATACAGATACTTGGCGGCCGCCATGACGTCATCCGGGGTCTGCGAGAACGCGACCTGTCCCGACGTGAGAAGCTGAACGGCCTGGAAGCGCGGCGCCTGGTCGAAGGTCCGGAAGGGAACGTCGTCGAGCTGGAACGTGTCGTCGTCGTCGCAGTTGGGCAGCGGCACGAACCCAAGCGTGTGGTCGCCGCCGGGCGGATGGTTCGGGTCATCGCACTGGTGGGCGCCGAACGACTGTCCGAAGTCGCTCTTGGGGAACACCACGTGCGCCGTGAGCTGGAGCCTCCCGGCCGCGGTCCACGTCGAGGGGAGATGGAACTCGGCCGCCTGGCCCGATGACCCGCGCTCGGTCGAGCTCACCCAGGGGACGATGCTGGTTTGCAGCGGCGAAGGTGCCGGAGCGAGCAGGGGATCACCTAGGCTCTGCCCGTCACGCGTAGCGCTCAGCTCGACGTTGATCGGCAGGTTGGGATCGCCCGGGGGGACGTTCAGCATGTTCACGTACACGACCGCGACCGTGCTCTTGTCCGAGTCCAGGGTCACCCCCTGGTAGTTCGCATGCTGCTCCGCCTGCTGCGGATCGCTGACGGCGCCCAGGGTGCACAGGAAGTCGTTGTTGGCATCGCCCTGGTGGAACGGGGTCGGGGTTCCGCTGCCGCACGGGTTGCTGAACGCCCCGCTGGGATAGCCGTACGCCTGCGCGCCCGCGTTGGGCTGGACGATCTGGAACACGTCGATCCCCCGCACGCGCACGTCACCGTACGCCGCCGGCATCTTGTTCATCCCGCCCGAGGTGAAATAGGCCGAGTTGCTCGTCGCCGTGACCGTGGCGGTGGGTCCCTGGACGCTCACCTCGCAGGTGATCGGGTACCCGTACACGCCGGGCGGGGGCGTGAACTGCTGGCCATGACCGACGGGCACGGGCTTTCCGTTCTCGATCGCCACCCAACGGTAGTCGTAGCCTGGGGGAGTGGGCAGGTTCTGCCACGTCCCCGGGTTGCAAATGTATCCGCCAGTCGGGCCGCCGGCGCTGGCCAGCGCGCTGATCGTCGGCGGGTTTGTGTTCTTGGGGTTCTGCGTCGGTGGCGGCGGCTGTTGGGGTAGCTCGGGCGGCGTTGTGGCGTCTTTGTTCGACAGAGCGGCCACCTCGTTGGGGGTGAGACCGCGGTCGTACACCCGGACCTCGTCGAGGTCGCCGGCAAACTGGGTCTGCTCGAGGCATGTCGATGCCCCGGCGTAGTTGCCGATCATGAAGTCGTTGCTGACGTCGAGCCCGTAGCCGATCGGCCCGCTGGCGGCTGCAGTGCCGACCTGTTTGCCATCGACGTAGAGGCGGACATTGCTGCCGTCATACGTACCGGCGATTGCGTGCCACTGGCCGTCCCAGATCGTGTTGGGCGCGGGAGGCGTTACGAAGGCGTTGGTTCCGTTCCAGATGTAGAACCGGACGCCCGAGGTGTCGAGCGAGCCGCCGGTGTACAGCGCATATGAGGCGTGCGAACACTGTCCGGCGGCACCCTGGGCGACGATGGTTTCGACCGTGCTGGGAACGCTCGGCGAGCGTACCCACGCCATGAGCGTCACATTCCTGGGCTGGAGCGGAGCGAAGTTGCCGGCGTCGATGACGTCGGCCTTGGCTGGGAAGCGAACGGCATGGCCGAAGCGCCCGTCCGGCACCGCCGCCGGGGAACCGGTCACGGTGCCGTCGAGGTTGTGCCCCGAGGTATCGGGGGTCTTGCCGCCGGCCAGCGTGTCCAGATGCCACTCGCCACCGAGGTCAGGATCCTGGGCCAAGGCGCTCGCCGGCAATGCCAAGCCGAGCATGAACAGCAACCCCACCACACACAGCCGCGCCCTCATGCGCTGACTCTCTCAGGTTCGCCTTTAGTTTGCGTCAGGGTTCCACCCTGATCTTCCTATCCTTACGGCATGACCGAGCATCAGGTGACGGTGTGGTCGCCGAGGCCCGGGTTGCTCAGCGAAGGACCGCGATGGCATGAGGACGCGTCAGGAGCTGCTGTGGGTGGACATCCTGGGACGCCAGATGCACCGGGCACGGGTGGCCCCCGACGGCGGTTTGGAGCGGATCGAGACGATCTCGATCGATCGGCACGTCGGCGCCGTCGCGCCCGCGCTTGGCGGGGGTTACGTGCTGGCCGCCGGGCCCGGGTTCCTGTTCGTCGATGATGCGGGCTCGGTCCACGAGCTCGCCCAGCCCGAGGGCGACCGGCAAGACGTGCGTATGAACGACGCGGCCTGCGACCCGCAGGGGCGCTTCTGGGCGGGGACCATGGCTTATGACGAGTCGGCCGGGGCCGGCACGCTGTACCGCCTCGAGCTCGACGGCAGCTGCAGCACCGTGCTCACGGGGCTGACGATCTCCAACGGAATCGGCTGGAGCCCAGACGGCCGGACGATGTACCACAACGACAGCGGCACCGGCAGCGTGTACACATTCGCATTCGACGGCTCGAGCGGCGCCATCGGCGACCGGCGCACCTTCGTTCACGATCGACCGGCCAGGCGTGGTCCCCGACGGACTCACCGTGGATGAGGAGCGGGGGAATCTGGGTCGCGCTCTGGAACGGTGGCGCGGTAAACCGCTACGGCCCCGATGGAACGCTGTCGGCTCAGGTGGAGCTCCCGGTGGCGCGACCGACGTCGTGCACGTTTGGGGGGCCGGACAGGACGGTGCTGTTCGTGACCACCGCGCGCGAAGGGTTCGATGACGCCGAACTGGCCGGCCAGCCGGACGCCGGCCGGGTGTTCTCGATCACGGGCCTCGGCGTGCGTGGGCTTCCGTGCCAGCCCTACCGAGGGGCGCTCGCCGCCATGTCAGTCTCGACCGATCGGGCGCCCCGAGTGTGACGTTCTCGCCGGGGCCGGAGGCCGTTTCTCATCCATCCGCTTCGGCGCCGGCGAGAATTCTTGCCCGGCGGCGGCAGGCTAGGATAGGGTCCAGGGTCTTGTCGGGTGGACTCATGTTCCGGGAAGGGACGCGAGCACGGAGGTCGACCGTCGCGATCCTCGTGCTTGTGGCCTTGCTGTGCCTCCTCTGCGCCGCATCCGCCAGCGCCGTGCAGACCACGGCATTGGCCGCGCAGGTGGCCACGCCGGCAAGAGCCGTGCACGGGAGCGACGGGCGCGAGCACGTCGACTACGACCTCGTGATCTCGAACATGTTCACAGTGCCGGTGAGACTCGACTCGATCCGGGTCTTTGCCGGGGGGCGACCGGTGTCGACTCTCAAGGGCAAGGCGCTGGCTGATCGCACGCTGGCGTTGGCATCGCCGACGGCGACAATCGCGGTTTCCTCATTCGTGAAGACGCTCATGGATGTCGTGCTGCCGCGCTCGTTTGGTCGGCGGGTGCCCAGGCGCTTGACCGAGCAGATCCGCTATTCCCTGTCCAAACACGCGCCCGCGAGGCCAATCATCGGGAGCACGGTCCTTCGAGGGCCGACGGTACGGGTCGATCGGCGGCCACCGATCCGGATAGCGTCGCCGCTGTACGGGTCGGGCTGGCTCAACAGCAGTGCCTGTTGCGCCGATCCGACGTCCGAGCATCGAACCCTCCTGCTGCCGGCGGACGGGTCGTTGCGAACGCCCGAGATGTTTGCGATCGACTGGATCCGCGAGATCGGCGGTGCCTTCTACACCGGCGATGGTAAGAAACTGACCGACTGGCCCGGCTTCGAAGCCAGGATCCACGCCGTCGCCAACGGGACCATCGTGGCTGCGATCGACAAGCTTCCGGAAGTACCCCCGTTCACCGAGACGGGCGACAACCTCACCGTCCGCAAGCCAGGCGATTTCTGCGGCAACAACGTCGTGGAGAAGATCGCGGCGGGCCGCTATGCGGTCTACTGCCACATGCAAACCGGCTCGGTGCGAGTCCGGGTCGGACAACGGCTGCGGACCGGGCAGGTGATCGGGCTGCTCGGCAACACCGGCAACACGACGGGTCCGCACCTTCACTTTGGTATCCAGGACGGTCCGAACATCCTCACCTCCAACAGCGTCCCGTTCGAGATCCGCTCTTTCATCGTCCAGGGAGTCGCTCGCCTCGGCGCCAAGCCGGGAACGCTGACCGTCGTCGGGAAACCGCGGCGGGCGAGGCTGTCCGAGCCGCTCATCAGGTCGGTATTCAGCTTCTAGTACGAGCCCCGGTCGGTCGCCGACCCCGACCCGCTCAAGTCTCCCGTTTCTAGCCGGCCGGCGTCGCGCGCCGTAGGCGGGCGTCGTCGACGCGCACGACGTCCCATGCGAGCCCGAGCCGTTCGAGCAGGCGAATGATCGCCGCCGAGGGATCGATCTGCCAGCGGCGCAGGCCGTGGCGGTACGACGTCGGGAATGCGTGGTGGTTGTTATGCCACGCCTCTCCCCAGGTCGGGATCGCCAGCCACGCCAGGTTTCGGGATTGATCGCCGGTGTCATAGTCGCGGCGGCCGAAGAAGTGGCAGAGCGAGTTGATGCTGAAGGTCGCGTGATGCAGCAGGAAGATCCTCGCCGCGCCGCCCCAGAGCAGCGCCGTCAGCCCGCCGATCACCGATCCGGTCAATGCGACACCGAGCCCGAACGAGAACGCTAGTCCCGCGATCACCCAGACCACGAACGTGCGGTCGACGAACCGGATCATCGGGTCGGCCAGCAGATCCTTGGCGTAGCGGCGCTCGTCGGCCACCTCCATGTCGGTGAACACCCAGCCGATGTGGGCGTGGAGAAGCCCCCGAAAGGCGCCGCGCCAGCCGGAGCCGTGACCGACGTGCGGGCTGTGCGGATCTCCCTCCACATCCGAGAACTGATGGTGCTTGCGGTGGGTCGCGACCCAGTCGATGACCGGCCCTTCAGCGGCGGCCGAGCCGAGCGCGGCAAACGTAGCGCGCAGCAGCCGGCTGGTCTTGAAGCTGCGATGCGTCAACAAGCGGTGAAAGCCGACCGTGACGCCCGTCCCGATCACGACGTAGCTGACCACAAGGACGAGGATGTCCTTCCAGTCGAGCAGGTTGCCGGCCCAGCCGAACCACATTCCGATCGCGAGCATGACCGGCGGAACGGCCGTGACGACACCACTGGCCACTCGATCCACGAGCGGCATAGACACGGGCCGCACAGCGGATGCGCTACCGGCCGGAGTGACGGTCATTACACCCTGACCCCGGCGGCGACGCGGCCGGTTCTGGCCGCGACGCCGCCTGCTGTGACCACGGTGCCGCCGCCCGCGCGCTTCGCGGCGCGGAGAGCTTCGTCGGCGGCCACGATCAGCTCGTCAGCGGTCGTTCCGATGCGCCACTGCGCGACGCCGACGGAAGCGTCGACGGGCTCGTGGCCGTGGTTCAGGGTGCAACCACCGATCCGGGCGCGCAGGCGGGCCGCGAGCGCGCGGGCGGCGGCGCGGTTGGTGTCCGGCAGCAGCACGATGAATTCGTCGCCGCCGTACCGTCCAACGGAATCTCCGCTGCGGATGCCGGCGCGCAGGACGGCGGCGATGTCCGCGAGCACCCGGTTGCCCTCAGGGTGGCCGTGAGCATCATTGATCTGCTTGAAACGGTCCAGATCGATGAAGCAGCACGACAGCCCCCGCCCGTGGCGGGCGCAGCGGTCGATCTCCCGCTCAAGCTCGCCCCGGATCGCGGCATAGTTGAGGCATCCGGTCAACGGGTCGAGCCGCGCGGCGGCTAGAAGCCCGTCGAGCGCACCCCTGTCGTTCAGACACAGCGACGCGAGGCGCGCATAGCCCGCGCACGCGCCTGAGGCGGCGCGGGCCAGGTACGGATCGTGATCCGCGGAGATCGGCTCGCCGGCCGTGCGCCCGGACTGGAGAATCGTGTTCTTGTAGCGCTCCGCCATCATGGCCTGGAATTCCTCCCGCATGGCGACCACGCGTGCGGGGTGCCCGCTGTCCATGTGGGTCTGCTCCAGAGCGGTGAAGCCGCAGCCGCGCATGACGACGACGATGATGTCGTCCAGCGCGTAGGTCTTGGCCTTCATCGGCCCGCGGCCATAGTGCTCGCGGAGGAGCGCGACGATGTTGGTGGAGATCTGCGCGAGAAGCCTTCCCCCCGCGAGTGTGACGGGAGAGTCGTCGTCGGTCGCGTTCTCCATCCTGCCGCTCCTTGTCCGGCCAGACCAGCTAGGTCTCGACCGTCCGTGCTCTGCAGTTTGTCGGACTTGGTCCGCGCCAGGCGTCAGCCCAGCTTGGACCCTGTCATGACGAAAGCGTAGCGCCGGAGCATCCGGCTCGTCGATCGACTGTGGGCTGGGAACGGACGAGCTGGGAAAGAGACTTTCGCGCACTGCCGAAACGCGAGTATGATCAAACCAGAGCGACCCTGAGCATGTGCCATCGGCTGCGCGAGGGGTTGCACGTGGTAGCGCGGAGCGATCGCGGTGGTCACACGTGCGGCCGTCGTTTCCCGGTCCGTCACGGAGACAGCCTCCGATTCTGTGGATCGGGATCGTTCATGCGTCAACCCACGTCCTTCATACCGCGAGCAAGGCCGGGCGAGCTGCCCACTGCGCTCGATGATTCGCGGTCCCTCGGAGGTCCCGCACGGACGCGGGCCGTGCGATGACCGGGGCCCAGCGGCAGCCCGAGCTCGCGGCTCGGGAGGTATTTCGATCGTTCTTGCCGCGCGACTCAAGCGCTGGCGCGACGGCGCGGCGCCATCTAGAGGCACATCTCGCGCAGCGACTCGACGCCACACTCGAGGACGCGAAAACCATCGCCTCGGAGTTAGTCAACAACGCCTATCTGCACGGCGAAGGACGAATCGAACTGCGCGTCTGGGCTGTCCAGGACCGTCTGCGGATCGAGGTGATCGACCAAGGACACGTCGACAACCTGGTTCCGAACCACCTCGATGGCCCCGGCGGCCGCGGGCTGATCATCGTCGACCGACTCTCGGACCGATGGGGCACGCGCGAGGGAAGAACACACGTGTGGGCCGAAGTCATGCTCCCTGAGCCCGGCCGGCCGGTCTGAGCAGAGCCGCCGCTTTGGCGGAACGCGGTGAGCAAAATATGATCGCGGAACAGTCCGCCCCGGACCTGGCCGCCAAGGCTGTCTCAGCTCGAAAGCGAGGTAGTTCGATGAACGAGAGTCCCGTGCTCATACACGTGTGGGAGGTCGACCCGGCAGAAGCCGCGGCTGATGAAGGCCGGCTCAACGAGATGTTCGGCGAGCTCCTCAAGGATCCCGGGTTCGTGTCCGCAAGGGTTCTCGAGAGCGCCAACCGAACCTCGATCGCCGCGGTCGTGGAGATGCGAAGCGTCGAGGACCGCCAGCGTCTTGAGAAACTCCCCGAGGTTGCGGAAGTCCTCGGTCACCTGCACGGCACCGCCAATATCGTCATCCGGCTTTACCACGACGTGGCGACGTACCACGCGTAGCCATCGGGCCAGTTGCGTCAGCGGTGCAGGCGGCCCGTCAGGGACTGCCTCCCATGCGATCCATCAGCCGCTCTGAGTTCAAGCCGTAGCGGTCGAGGATCTGGCGGTCGCGATCAAGGTCGATCGGGTCGGGCAGTTGATCCAGGACCTCGGTGATGAACTCATCCGAGTACCCCGCGCGGCGCAGGACCTGCGCGGTCTCCTCGTGAGAGCGGCCTTCCGGACGCGAAGCCACAAAACGAGAATACGCTACCTCCGATGAGCGGTGCCGCGGTCCGGTATGGGCATGGCCTCTGAAGCCAGCGATGAGCCAATCGTCGTCGTCGGCGCCGGGCTGGCTGGAGGCAATGCCGCAAGTACGCTGCGCGAGGAGGGTTTTGCGGGGAGGATCGTGCTCGTTGGCCGCGAGCCCGGGTTTCCCTTCGGTCGTCCGCCACTGTCCAAGACCTACCTGCGCTCTGAGGAGGATCTCGGCGGGTGGTACGTCAGGCCCTCGAGCTGGTACGAGGAACATGACATCGAGCGTCTTGCCGGGCCCAGCGTGGTGGAGATCGACCCGGCGGCTCGCTCGCTGGTGCTGGATTCGGGCCGGGGACTCCGCTACCAGCAGCTCCTGATAAGCACCGGTGGTCGGAACCGTCGGCTGAAGTTGCCCGGTGCGGGGCTGTCGGGAATCCACTATCTGCGGACGGTCGCGGACTGCGAGGCGATCAAACAGGAGCTCCAGGCGGGTCGGCATGCCGTGGTCGTGGGTATGGGGTTCATCGGGTGCGAGGTGGCGGCCTCCTTGAGTCAGCTCGGGGTGCGCGTGACCGCCATATTTCCCGGGCCGGCACCGCTCGAACGCGTTCTGGGCGGGGAGGTAGGTGCCGCGATCGCCGCCATCCACAGCGAGAACGAGGTCGAGCTGGTGGCCGGTGGCCGGATCGTGGCGTTTGAGGGCTCCGAGCGCGTAGAGGTCGCGGTGACCGCAGAGGGCAGGCGCATCGCGTGCGATCTGGTGGTCGCCGGGGTCGGCATCGAACCGGAGGTTCCGCGGTTCGTCAACTCGTCGATCGCGCAGTCGAACGGGGTGCTTGTTGACGGATGTTGCCGCGCCAGCCAGCCCGGTGTCTACGCCGCCGGCGATGTGGCAAACCAGCTCCATCCGCTCTTCGGCCGCGTGCGGGTGGAGCACTACAACAACGCCGAGAAACAGGGGCGTGCGGCTGCTCGCTCGATGCTCGGTTCGACGACGCCGTACGACTACGTTCACACCTTCTGGTCAGATCAGTACGAGCATAAGCTGGAGTACGTGGGCCACGCGACGAACTGGGACCAGTTCATCGTCCGCGGCAGTCTGGAGCAACGGCGGTTCGTCGGGTTCTATCTGCGCGAAGGCCAAATTCAGGCGGCCGTCGGTCTCGACCGCGGTGGTGACCCGGAGCTCGACGAGGATTGCGAGATGGCGGTGTGCGCGCGACTGGTGGCCCAGCGAGCACGCCCGTCTTCCGCCCAGCTGGCGGGCGAGGAGGTGGACCTGTGGTCGCTCCTACGCTAGGCGTTTGAAAACAAAGGGATATTCGCCCCGCTGGCGGCGACCAACGGCCCTTCGAGCAGCGCGACAATTATCTGCCCGACGTCACCGGGTGAGAGGCCGGGTCGGAGCTCGGGATTCGCCTCGCGCAGCATCTCGGTGTCCACGGCGCCGGGGCTCAGGCAGATCGCGCTGATCCCCAACGGCTTACCTTCCACCGCGACCGCCTCGGTGAGGCCGATCACCCCATATTTGGACACGTTGTACGCGGCCAACCCAGGGAACTTCTCGGTGGCGTAGACGCCGGATAACGACGCGATGTTGACGATCCGTCCTTCGCCCGCGGCGCGCATCAGGCCGAAAGCGGCACGGCAGCAATGAAACGCTCCAGTCAGGTTCACGGCCAGCGTCCGCTCCCAGATCTCTGGACTCGTCTCCTCGAACGGCACTGATGTCAGCACCGCGGCCGCGCAGACGAGCGCCGCCAGCGGTCCGGCCCGCTCAACGGTGGCAAACAGCGCCTCGATGTCGTCGAGCTTGCCGACGTCGGCGGGCACGGCCCGTGCGTCCCCGCCCTTGTCTCGGATCGTCCGGGCGACGGCCTCGAGCGCCTCGCCGTTGCGAGCGGCCAAGATTACGCGGGCGCCAGCCATCGCGAGCGCCTCCGCCGTAGCCGCTCCGATCCCTCGGCTCGCGCCGGTGACCAGCGCAACCCGTCCATTGAGCCACCGGGGCGGCTCAGCCACCGGTCCGCGCTCCCAGGCTGGCGCTGGCAACTCGCTCGTAGAGCCGTTCGTGGGCGTCGAGGCTGCTATCGATGTCGAGATCGCTTTCGGCGTGTGCGCGGCAGGCCGAGCGGGACAGCGTGAAAGCTCTCCTCACCGCTGCCGCCGCGGCTCGATCGTCGTTCGGTTCGACTAGGAATCCGGTCGTGCCGTGGATGATGACTTCGGGGAGGGCGCCGCGCCGGAAAGCGACGACCGGGGTGCCGCATGCCTGCGCCTCGGCAGCGACCATGCCGAACGGCTCCTCCCACCTCGCGGGGCAGAGCACCACCGCCGCACGGCCCATGGCCTCCCAGAGCTCCGTCTGCGAGACGGCCGGGTGAACGATGACACCTGGTTCGTCCCGCCACGGGTCGATCTGCCTCCGGGCGTATTCGGCGTCGTAGCTGTCGCCAAAGACATCGATCGCAGCGCCAGCCCGGCGTGCGATCGCGATCGCGTCGGCGGCTCCCTTCTCCGGACTGAACCTGCCGGCGAACACCACGCCGGATCCCGCGGTCGGCGAGAAGCGGATCTGTCGCGTCGGGATGTGCGGCGGCAGAATCGCATCGACCGGCACGAACCGGCGCCACGCGTTCGCCTGACTGAGTGACACACAGGCCACCACCGCCCGCCGGTGGCGCTGCGTGGCCTGGCGCATCGCGGCGGCGACCGTCGCCTCTGGTGGCAGGTGGATCGTGTGCACGACGGGCGCGCTCAAACCTGACGCCAGACTGACCGCCGGCGCGTCGAACGCGTGGTTGTGGACAACGTCGTATCCACCTGCACCCACCCGGTCGTAGACACCGGCGAACGCCCGCTCGGCAACAGTCGAGCCGGCAACCGCTCCACGCGCGGGACGGTAAAGCGTGGCCGCCAGCTGGCGGTGGTCGACGCCAGTGTCGATCACCTCGACGCCCTGCACAACCGATCCTGAGGCGGCGTACAGGTGAACGTCGTAGCCCCGATGGACGAGCCCGCGGGCAAGTTCGGACACGAAGGCTTGGGAGCCACCTCGCTGCGGCGCCCGGATCGGGCTCACGAGCGGAGCGACGATCGCCAGCTTCACCGCGCCATCACCTTGAAGGCGACGTCACGCGGGGGGTTGACGCCCAACGTCTCGAACGACACGCACCGCCGACCGGCTCGGCGTACCTCTGCTGCCGCGCCGGGATAGAAGATCTCGGTGAGTTCGACAGCCTCGTCAAGGCTCTCGAACTCGACGAACATCTCATCCTTGCCGAAGCTGACGTACTGATAGCCGCGGGCCGAAAGCCAGCTCAAGTTGTTCGGCCAGACAATCGCCACAACACCACCCGGGGTGCAGACCCGCTCCATCTCAGCCAGGCCGGCGTCGCCACCGTGTCCCGCCTCCGGCGTGAGCGCCGAGCAGGCGACCACCAGATCGGCCCAATCATCGGACAGCGGCAGGTCATCGAAGAAACCATCAACCACGCACGCGCGGTCGCCATGCTCCGCCCGCGCGAGCCTTTGGATCAGGAGGTCGCGTAAGGACGCCGCAGGTTCAACGGCTACGATCTCGCCGGCGCGGCCCAGCAGCTCGAGCGTCAACCGGCCGGTGCCGGCACCCACCTCGACGATCCGCTCGATCCCGCGCGGGAGCCACTCGAGCACAGCGGCATGAATCCTCTCGGCGCAGGCCAGACGGTCGTACAGCTCGGGCTCCAGCCTGTACAGCAGCTCCCAGGCGAGCGCGAGATCAGCTTGCGGGTCGGCTCGGTCGGCGACGAACCGTCGCGCCTCATCCGCGGTGAGCACGTCCAGATCCGTGACCGAGTAGCGGCCGCGCAGGTCGCGCGCGGCGCCCGGCGCGGCCTCAGCAGCGCTCACCGACCTCGACCCAGTTCTTGTCTGTCTCCCACAGCCGTAGTGTGTGAAGCGAGCCGGCGGGGAGCTCCGAACGCAACCTGTCCCAAAATGCCACGGCCAGGACCTCCGCGGTCGGGATGAGGCCGTCGAGCCAAGGCACGTCGGTATTCAGATTGCGGTGATCGACGTCCTCGATGATCCGCCTCGATATGACATCCGAGAGCTGCTTGAGGTCCAGCACATAGCCCGTCGCCTGGTCGATCTCACCCGCTACCACCACCTCGAGCACATAGTTGTGACCATGGAGGTTGGCGCACTTCCCGTACAGCCGCTGGTTCTCAGCATCGCCCAAGCCAGGATCTCGCAACTGGTGAGCCGCGTTGAACGTCTCACGCCGACTGACCAGAACGATGGTCGAGCTGACCACCGCTCCCCCGTCTGCGACCGCCGTTCGTACGTCATTGAAATCGCGATGGGCCACCAGAACCTCCAGACATGGTCGCCGGGCAGAGACCGGACCACACGACGATACCGACCAGCGAGAGCTTCGGACACGTTCTTCTGACCCATGGCCTCCGCGTCACGCGACTTGACTCGTCTGCACCGCGACCTTGTCGCGGACCAGTCCCAGTGACTGCGCGCAGCGATCGAGGGCGGCACTAGCGAGCTGATCGAGCGGAGGATCGGCCCCTTCGCTCAACCTTGCCTGCACGTCGAACTCGATTCGAACTACCTCGTACCACTTCCGGGAGCAGTTCGCAAGCGTTAAACTCGCCACAACGAGCGGCACGATGCTGCCGCCGATGTCTATTGGCTGGCTGTCGCCTCAGGTCGGGGCGGGACAGACGGGACCGGGGATCCCGGCAGCACTCGAAAGCCGCGCGTGGCTAGTGCCCGCACACGTGATCAGAGAGGAGCAACATGCCAGATCAGACAGAAGTTGCGAAGCTTGAGAATGCGCTACGGACGGCGGGTAGTCCCCGTGGCACGCGCCGCTGGCTATTGGAGCGCGCGGCGGTGGGCGCCGCCGGGGTTGCCGCCGGTGATGCGCTCGAGCCCGCCAGCGCCGCGCTCGCCCACGGCCGGCACAGCTCGATAGATGCGTTTGGCACGGTCGCAGTGACCACCGAAGCGCTGACCGTGACACTGCTCACCGAGGTCCTGCGTCGGGCGAACCTCAATTCGGTGCCGGCCGGCGACCTGGCAGTGTTCGAGGGTGCCTACGCCGCCGAAGTGGACCATTTCCGCTTCACGCGCAAGTACTGGCATCCCACCACGACGAGGTTCTGGATCCCCGATGGGTTCTTCGGTGGCTCAGGCAACACGCTCGACCTGACCGCGCTGGGCATGGCGCTGGTGGCCGGCGAGACGCTGTTCGTCAACCTCTATCTGATCGGGGTCACGGCATTTGCGAGGGCCGGCAACAGGCATTTCGCGCGCTTCTCGGCGGAGATCGCCGGAGTGGAATCGGAGCACCGGGTGCTGGCCGAGACGCTGGTGGGGGCCACACCTCCCAACAACGTCGGTTTCGAGGTCTTCTCGATTCAGCACGCTCATGGCATCGAAACGGCTCTCGAGGGTGCAGGCGTCGGGTTCGGCACGCGGGGCAGTGCGCCGGGAGCGTTCTACAAGCTCCCGCATCCGATCATGCCGCCGCCGATCAAGATCAAATCGAACAAGCCGCGGTAATCGCTACGGGCGCCGGGGGTTCTGGGAACCGGCGCCGGCCGGCCGACGCTCCCGGCCGGGCACTAGGATTACCGAGTGACCTCTGAGGGCGTGGTCTGCGCGAGTTGCGGCCAGCAGCTGGTGCCGGGAGCGAAGTTCTGTATGGAGTGTGGCACCGCCCAGCAGCTGTCCTGCCCCGGCTGCGGCGCGGGTGTCCAGCCCGTTCAGAAGTTCTGCATGGAGTGCGGGACGGCGTTGGCTGGTGCGTCCTCGCCAGTAAGCGCGCCTCCCTTGTCCCCTGGGGTGTGCGTGCGGAGCGCCGGCTTGTCTCGGTGCTCTTTGCCGATCTCGTCGGGTTCACGACGTTGTCGGAGCATCGGGATCCAGAGGAGGTCCGCGAGCTGCTGTCGCGGTACTTCGATCGGTGTCGGACGCTGATTGAACAGTTTGGGGGAACGGTGGAGAAGTTCATCGGTGACGCTGTGATGGCGGTGTGGGGTTCGCCGGTGGCGCGTGAGGACGATGCCGGAGCGCGCGGTGCGCGCGGCAATCTCGCTGACCAATGCGGTCACGGTGCTGGGCGAGGAGGTGGGCATAGCGGAGTTGCGAGCCCGCGCAGGGGTGTTGACTGGCAACGCCGCGGTGGACGTTGGTGCGGAGCGAGAGGGCATGGTGCTCGGCGACACGGTCAACGCCGCCGCACGACTTCAGTCGATTGCCGCTCCGGGCACCGTCCTGGTCGACGATGTCACCCGCCGGGCCAGCGAGGCAGCGATCGAGTACGAGGACACCGGCACGCACGAGGTGAAGGGACGCGAGCAGCCGATCCACGCCTGGACCGCGCTGCGAGTGGTGGCGGGGGTGGGCGGAGCCCGTCGTGGCGCGGGTCTGGAGGCCCCGTTTGTGGGACGCGAGCGCGAGCTACAGACGATCGTCGACGTGGCCGACGACAGCATTGCTCGACGCACAGCGCGGCTTGTCACGGTCACCGGCGACGCCGGAGCCGGCAAGTCTCGTCTCCTGTGGGAGTTCTTCAAGTACATCGACGGGATCGAAGAGGTGCGCTGGTGGCATCAGGGACGGTGCCTGTCCTACGGCGAGGGCGTCTCCTACTGGGCACTGGCCGAGATGGTGCGCGCACGTGCCGGAATCCTCGATGAGGACGACGTGGCGCGGCCGAGGGTGAAAAGCTGCAGGCGACGATCGAGCAATTCGTCAGCGACGAACGCGAACGGCGCCTGGTGCAGCCGCGACTCGCGCAACTGCTTGGGCTCGAGCAGCGCAGCGGTGGCGAGGCAGCCGACCTGTTCTCCGGTTGGCGGCTGTTCTTCGAGCGAATGGCCGACGCCGCGCCAGTCGTGCTGGCCTTCGAGGACCTCCAGTGGGCGGACAGCGGACTGCTCGACTTCATCGACTACCTGCTCGAGTGGTCAGCGCATTACCCGATCTTCATCCTCGCGCTGGCGCGACCCGAGCTCGCGGAGCGTCGCGACAGCTGGGGCACCGCGATCGCGCCTCGGCCCTCTGGCGGATCAGTCCATGCGACCGCCTGCTCGAGGGCCTGGTACCTGGCTTGCCAGCCGATCTCACGGCGCGGATTCTGAAGCGGGCGGAGGGGTGCCGCTGTACGGCGTGGAAACCGTGCGCATGCTCCTGGACCGTGGCGTGCTCACCCAGGAGGGGAGCCGGTATGTCGTCGCTGGCGACGTCGAGGACTTGGAGGTGCCGGAGACGCTCCAGGCCCTCGCAGCGGCGAGGCTTGACAACCTGGCGGCCAGCGAGCGGGCACTGCTGCAAGACGCCGCGGTGCTGGGTAGCTCGTTCACACCCGCCGCCGTCGCGGCTGTGTCTGAGCAGCGGGAAGCCGAGGCCCGCGACCTGCTCGACTCGCTCGTGGCTAAGCAGGTGCTCGGCCGTGACGATGACCCGCGATCGTCCGAGCCGGGGCAGTACCACTTCCTTCAGGGCCTTCTGCGGACGATCTCGCTATCCACGCTGTCCCGGCGGGATCGCAAGGCCCGCCATTTGGCAGCTGCCCGCCACCTTGAGCAGGCGTGGGGTGCGGATGCGGGTGACATCGCCGAGGTGCTGGCCAGCCATTACCTCGACGCCGTCGCGGCTGAGCCAGAAGCTCCCGATGTGCCAGCTATCCGTCGCCGGGCGCGGGAGACGCTGGTGGCTGGGGCGCGGCGGGCGAGCGCACTGGCGCTGGGTGCGGAGGCCAGGGCGCTATTCCAGCGCGCGGCCGCGCTGTCGGAGACCGAGGCTGATCGCGCCGTGACGCTGGCCGAGGCGGGTGCGGCCGCTGCCCGCAGCGATCGGGAGTCGGGATCCGAGCTTCTGGAGGAGGCGATTAGCGTGCTCGAGGCTGCCGGACAGCGGGAGGAGGCCGGGCTGACGCGAATGCGCTTGGCCGACGTCCTCATCGGGCTCAATCGCCTGGAGCAGGCGAGCGAACTGCTTGCGGTAGCCGAGCCAGCCCTCCGCGATCCTGCGCACATCGCCGAGGTGGCGGCTCGCCGGGGACACGTGGCGTTCTTGTTGGGCGACTACGAACTGACGCGCAACCAATCGGAGCTCGCCCTGTCGATCGCCGATCCTCGCCGCCTCGCGCCAGTGATCGCCGAGGCGGCCATGAACAAGGCCGTCGCGCTGGACTATGACGGCCGTCAAAGCGAGGCGGGCGCGTTGATGACTCTCGCCCTTGACATCGCGGTCGCAGCCGATTTGCCGGAGGTCGCGCTACGCGCGTACTACAACCTGGCCGACTACCACTGCCTGATGGCCAACATCGACGATGCGGTCACCCATATCGATCGCGGTCTCGCTTTGGCGCGGGAGCGTGGAAGCCGCGCCTGGGAGCGCGATCTGATCGGCCAGAGCGTCCAGATCGACCTGGTCCGCGGAGAGTGGGAGCGGGCATTGGCCGCCGCACAGTCGCTCGACGTCCCAGGAGCCGAGGAGAGCCGCCGCGTCGCCATCTCGTTTGTGCCGATGATTTACGCCGCTCGTGGTGAGCTGGCGGAGCTTGAGGCGGCGCTCGCGGTCATCCCGCCGCCGTCGGACTGGAAGGAGCTTCGCATGATCGAGACGATGGCGCAGGCGGTGGCGCTCCAGGCGACCGGCCAGTGTGCGGCCGCGGCAGCGCGTGTGGCCTCGATCGCCGATGACCTGGCGCACATCAGCACCGTCGCCGTTGCCACCTTCCTGGAGGACGCAGTTGACATCCTGGTGGCCGACGGACGCCGCGACACAGCTGCCAACCTGACTGGGGGCGGCATTCCCGGACAGCCGCTGTTGGCGCCTCAGCGCCTGCTGGCCAAGGGGATGCTCCACGTCGACGCCGGCGAGGACGAGCGGGCCGAAGTCGCGTTTCGTGACTCGCTGGCCGCCCTGCGTCTGATCGACGCGCCGTTCATGCGCGCTCGATGTCTGCACCGACTGGCGGCCGTACTGTTGCGTCAGGGCACCGAGGCGGAGGCAGCCGAGCTGCTGCGCGAGGCTGAAGAGCTGTTTGGTCGCTTGGGCGCCACCGTTTGTGCAGAGCGCGTTCGGGCACTCATGCTCGAGGTCGCTGCATGACCACGCTGGGCAGGCAGACCGAGCATCGCGCTGCGAGCTGTCAAACGCCCTAACCCGGCGGCTGTGAGTCGTGCGACTTGCCGGTGCGTCCGTGTTGTGGTACTCCTTGACAATGAAGCGGCGGCTGTGGATGCTCGTCGTAGGGTTTGTTTGGGGTGTGATTGCAATCTGGGCCGCGGTGCCGGCGGCCGCGCACGCGCACGGGCGGAAGTACTTCGTCTATCGCGTGTACCACACGTGCGCGAATGGCGGTTGTGGATTGCACGTGCGGAAAGGTCCCGGGTACACGCATTACGCCTCGGTGGGGCTGCTCCACGACGGGGAGAAGGTCAAGATCGTCTGCCAGGCCGTGGGGGAGCCGGTGTCGGGGCTGGGCGGGACCTCCTCCGACGTGTGGGACCGGCTGACCAACGGCCGCTGGGTGGCCGACTACTACGTGGACACGCCCGGAGTCGAGGGCGCGTTCAGCCCGCCGATACCGCGTTGCGGGGTAGGTCGGGCTTACCTGACGACCCTGTGCGACCCGACCGCCTATCGACCGCAGCGGCTGACAATCAACTGCTTCCCGAGTCCCGAGCCTGAGCAGGAGTTCGTACGTGCGATTCGGTGGTCGAGCTATGGAGGCCCGGTGGCCCGGGGCACGGCTACGCTCCACATCTGCTCGCTGACCTGCTCCGCCAGCGAGAGCCGTTATCGTGCTCGGGTGATACTCCGAAGTCCGCGCCGCTGCTCGATCTGGCGTGTGAACCAGTACACCAAGGCGGTGGTCAGCGCCAAGCACGCGCCGGCGGGCTGGAAGCGCGGAGTCTCGCTGGGTCCGTTCTGCGGTGTCAGGCGGGAGCCGGCCCTGTCGTACAGATCGCAGGACCGACACATCGAGACGCTCACCCCATGGCTCGGCGGCCACGTGGCCGTCCTGGTGGAGGGCGGTGTGGCCCGCAACGCGAGCGTGATGACGAAGCTGGTAGGGGCGCTTGATCGCGCGTGGAGCTACTACGCGGCGAGCACCGGCCGAGTTCCGGCGGCGGACGTGTATACGCTCAACGGCCGCGACGAGATCGCCGAGGTGTCCAGCCTCAACCCGCCAAACAGCTGCGGTGGCGCGGCCTGCTCGTATGTCGGTATGAACGGCACCGAGATATTGAGACGGTATTTCGAGTACGGGTACGACGAGGTTGCCAAGCGCAACCTGTACGACCAGGCACTGTTCTACGAGCTCGGTCGAAGCTTCTGGTTCTGGGGCCCGCAGCTTCAATTCAAGCCGCCCGACCAGGACCCCGTCGTCACGGGATTTGCCGTTTGGATGCGTTTTCGCTCGATGGCCGCGGCGGGCGTCAAGGGAGCGCCATTCAACGGGACCACCTCGTTCCCAGCGTTCCAATCCGAGGTCGCGAACCTGGCTCCCCTGTACGAGGGCAACCCGTCGCTCACATTCGCCAGCACGCTCGCGCAGGACAGATCTCCGGATCCGAAATTCGGCGGCGGAACCGATTTCTGGGCCTCGCTGATGATGCAGCTCGCCGCGCGGCATGGGGGAGACACGTTCGTGAGCCGCTTCTGGCGCGCCGCGAGCAAGGAGCCAGGCGCGAGCTCAACCGCGGGAGCCGTCGCCAATTGGGAACGCGCCGCCAGCCATGCCGCATGCGTTGATCTCAGCCCCGTCTTCTATGTCCGCTGGGGGTTCCCGCGTCCAGATGGCAGCGTCGCGTCCAGGCCCCCTGCGCGCATGGTCCGTGAGCCGCGCGGCCATTGCGGGACCGGCTAGGCCCACAGGGGCCTCGCAACCCCGGGATTTCACGAGCCGAAGAGGTGATGTTGCGCGGCCGCGGCTATGTTCTTAGCGATGAATGGACCGCCGGACGCGGTGGACTTGCTGGCTGCGGCTGCCCCGCATCTTGTGCCCGAGCGGGTTGTCGAGATCGCGTCGATGACAGCCGGGTGCCCAATCGCGGCCTACGTGTTGGATGTGGAGGGGCTGTTCGCGCTACGGCTGTCCGGTGATGCGGAGCGGTTTCCCGCGCGGATCCGCACGCCGGTTGGGGTCGGGCCCGAAGTCATTCCGGAGGCTTTACCTCGGTTGCGGGGTCTGGTGGCAGACCGCGTCGGGCCGGGCACGCTGTGGCCGCTGTCGGTGCGCGACCGAGTGATGGGCTTCTTGCTGGCTCGTGACCAGCCGGCGGTTGATCTGGCCGTGTTTGCGGAGCAGGCGGCGTTGGCGTTGGAGCTGGCCTCGGGTTACACGGATGCGCTGCATGCAGTCCGTCGGCGCAAGGACACCAAGCCCGCGGCCGAGATTCAGCAGAATCTGCTGCCGCCGCGGCTCGCGCGCGTGGAAGGAGCCGATGTCGCTGGGGGTGTGCTCCCCGGCTATGACGTCGGTGGCGACTTCTTTGATTACGCTGGTAACGCGGATGGCTTGTGGCTGGTGGTCGCGGACGCCACCGGCAAGGGTGACTCCGCCGCGGCGCTTTCCTCGCTGGCCGTCGGTGCGCTGCGCGCCGCGCGTCGCGCCGGTGCTGGATTGCAAGAAGCTGCACGGCTGACCGACGAGGCGATCATCGGACTCGATATGCGGCGTTATCTGACCGCGGTCTTGGCCGCATGGGACGTGGCTGGCCACCAGCTCCGCTGGATCAACTGCGGGCATCCCACGCCCCTGCTCCTGCGCAACGACGGACGTATCGAGGAACTCGACGGTGAGCGGACCTATCCGCTGGGCCTGCGATTCACGGAGCGCGCCTTCCCGGTCCTCAGCGGTCTCGTGGAGCCGGGGGATCGGGTCCTGCTGTACTCCGATGGGGTCACCGAGCGCCGCACCAACGATGGCGGTCGCATCGGCGAAAGCGGGTTGCGCACGATCCTGTCGGAGCTGGGCCCACAGTCGGCGGCGATGACGGTACGTGGTCTCCAGGATGCCGTGATAGGCGTGTCCGCAGCTCCGCTACGCGACGATGCCACGTTGCTGGTCATGTCTCCCCGCAATTGACGCGACTTATCGCTGGGCAAGAACTGGCGATAAGAGATCCTGGGTAGCTTGAGGTTGTGGACGAGCAGATAGGTGGGTCGACAACAACCGTTCTCGACGATGCCACGATCCTAACCGTGACGGGTGAGCTCGATTTCGCGCTTTGCGTCAAGCTGACCCCTGAGCTCAATGCCGCGCTGCGGTCCCCGGCGCGAGCGATCGTCATCGACCTGGAGGGCGTCTCCTTGGTGGACTCCTCCGGGATCGCCCTGCTGATACACACCTTCCGGAGACTGGACCACGCCGGACGCGAGTTCGCCATTGCCTGCCCGATGGGACCACAGCGACGAGTATTCGAGTTGACCGCGCTCGATCGCCAGCTGCCCATGCATGAGACCCGAAACGCTGCGCTGGCTGCCGTCGGTGTCCCAAACGGTGATGAGTCAGCCGGTGCCCGAGCGTAGGCAGAGTGCTGCTACATCGAGTCCTGGGATGTCGTGTTGGTGCACGCGGCAGCCGACGCGTGGGTTCACCTCGACGCTACGGCCACCGTAGTAGTCGAGTTGGCCGCGTTGCACCTCTGCGATTCCGGCGCGTTCTGGGACGTTCATCTGGAAGACTCGGACAGACGTGCAGGAAGGTCGGCAACCGGTCGCCGGGTGGTGATCTCGAGTGCTCCGTGACGAATCGTTATCCCCGAGACGGGACCCCTCGCGACTTCGAGCTCATCGACATTCGGGTATGGAAGCCTAGTCGGCGTCCCGTGGGTCCATCGGACACGTGTTCAACGGCCGCACGGCACCTTCGGCCGAGTGGACCGTCAACTCGCTTGGCCGCGCGAGCAGGCCCTCGAGCCCGAACTGAAAGTCGGCGAACGCTCGAGAGCGATAGTGGGCATCCAGCGCCTCCTGGCTTTCCCACTCGCTCACGAGAACGAACCGGCTGGGATCCGCCAGAGTCGCGGCGAAGATGTAGCGCATGCAGCCAGGCTCGCCGCTGGCCCAGCGCTCAGAGCTCTCGAGCAGTGTTGCGAGCTCATCTCGCCGTCCGCTGATCCCGAACATCTCGGCAATGGCGATCACGGCCATGACACGCAGCTTCGCACACAGGCGTCAGCCTTCCGCTCCTGAGCGTCACGTCCCCGTTGCTGCCGGTCCTGTGTCCGATCAACGCTTCGCGGCTCGCCACTGGCACATGACCTGTCCACAGGTCCGGAAGTTCGAAGTTTCGAAGCAGGGCATGAGGATTCGGCGATGGCGCTGGCGGCGGCGACTAGCAGCTGCGAAGCTGTACGAATGGAAGGCACTTCGAACGCGATCGATCCGAGTGTGCCGCCGTCCGGGACCGGCTGCATGGAGTGCATCGCCGGTGCGTCTCCGGGTTGGTGGCTGCACCTGCGCCGCTGTGCGGCCTGCGGGCACATAGGTTGTTGCGACAATTCACCCAGCCAGCACGCGACCGCCCACTACAGGGCAACCGGGCATCCCGTGCTGCAGAGCTTCGAACCGGGCGAGGACTGGTTCTACGACTACCGCGGCGGCGAATTCTTCGAAGGACCCGCCCTGGCCGCGCCGGACAGTCATCCGGCCGACCAGCCTGTACCCGGGCCGGCCGGAGCCGTGCCGAGCGACTGGCAGGTTCACCTCAGCTGACGCTCCCGTAACGGAAGCAGGCGCGTATTGCCTGTACCTCGAGAACAGGCCTTGATCCCCTTTCAAGCGTTTGATTGAATAGTCGCGATGCCGGCGGCGAAAGCAGACCAGCGTCGCGAGGTCGGGCTGCGGACGCGGACGCGACTGTTGGATGCCGCGCTGGATCTGCTCGCTGAACGGGGTGAAGACGGCGTCACTCTCCGCGAGCTGACGGATGCCGCTGAGGCCAATGTGGCGGCGGTGAGCTACCACTTCGGCTCGCTGAAATCGCTCTGTGATGCGGCGATCGAGCACGCGCTCGAGCACTACCTCGACGCGCAGGAGAAAGCGGTAAGGACAATCGGTCCGGAGTCCACGCTCGAGGCATTGGCGGCAGCGTT
The DNA here is from genome assembly GCA_963737535.1 of uncultured Solirubrobacterales bacterium. Taxonomy (GTDB): domain Bacteria; phylum Actinomycetota; class Thermoleophilia; order Solirubrobacterales; family Solirubrobacteraceae; genus Palsa-465. The sequence continues at coordinate 40,998 of CAVTTU010000004.1, read as the reverse complement.
CGCTGCGCCGATGATGCGCGCGCTGTCCATCGGAGGTCGTGATCTCGCGGTCATGCGCATCGTGGCACGGGCAGGGGTCGACCCTCCACAGGGATGGAATCGGTTTGATGCCCGTTTCGATCGGATCCGTTCCGAGGTTCTCCGCGTGCTGAAGGCAAACGTTCGTGGTGTCAAGGACCAAGAGTTGATCTTTCGCACGCGCTGCGCGGCTGGGATGTTGAACTGGCTGGTTCTGGCGCCCATCGGAACCGAGTTGCGCGACAAGTCCGAAAAGCAGATGGGGCGTCTGCTGGTCCCAGTGCTCGCCGGAGCCTTTCGCGGCGCCAACGCAGGCTGACCCGCCGCCGAGCAGGATCGGGTCCGGCACGGCACGCCAGTGCGACCGCGCGTCCCTCAAACAATTCAAGCAGCCGCTTGACAAGAGGTTCAAGCAGGGAGTAAATTCAAGCAAGCGTTTGATCGAATACCGAATCGGCCACTCGCCAACCAACAGCACGAGGAGGAACCGTGAGCGCGTCAAGCATGCAAGTGGCACTCACCGGTGCAACAGGGTTCATCGGATCTCACGTATTGACGGAATTGAACGAGCATGGCCACAAGGTGCTCGCGCTCGTCCGCGACGATGCCCACGCTGACGTGGTCGCGGCCCACGGCGCGACGCCGGCGGTGGTCGATCTCTACGACCGGCCCACGGTCGCGAGGGTGCTGAGCGGTGCGGATGGGGCGATCCACACGGCCAGCCCCGGTGACGAAACCAGCCCGAAGCTCGACGCCGCGGTGGCTGACGCCGGGATCGACGCATTCGCGGGCACCGGCAAGCCCTACATCCAGATCAGCGGGCTGTGGATGTACGGCGGCAACACGTCAATTGGCGAGGAGTCGCATTTGAACCCGCCTGCTCTCGTGGCGTGGAAGGAACCGATCGAACGCCGGGTCCTCGACGCCAGAGGGATGCGCGGGGTCGTGATCGTCTCGGGTGTGGCCTACGGTGACGGTGGGGGAGGGATTCCCGGACTGCTCCTGGGCTCGCCCCGAGACGAGTCCGACAACTTGATCATGCTGGGCACGGGACAGCAGCACTGGGCGACCGTTCATGCCGCGGATCTAGCGGATCTGTTCCGGCGCGTGCTGGAGGACGGCTCGGCGCGTGGCCGGTACGTCGTTGGCGATGGCCTGAACCCGACGGTGGCCGAACTGACCGAGGCGGCGGCCGTCGCAGCGGGCGCTCCTGGAGCGGTCCCGGGTTCCGATGATGAGGCTCGCGCGCGCCTGGGTGACTACTTCGCCGAGGTGCTACTGCTCGATCAAGGCACGGTAGCAGCGAAGGCTCGGGCCGACCTCGGCTGGTCTCCGTCCCGGCCAGGACTCGTCGACGAGTTTCGCCACGGGAGCTACCGCAAGGTGATCGCCGGCTGAAGCGTGAGTTGCCAACCGACGCCCGGTCAGGAGCCAACGAGCGGCCAGGTGCCGCTTGTACTGCCGACCGGACCAAATCTGGAGCATCAGTGGCGGACGGTGGACTGTCGCGTATGCCGGCGTTGCGCCGCCGCCGATCGCCTTAATCATCGCGCCGCAATCGAGTCGATCACCTGACGGGGGGAGGTGTTCCTTCGGCGCTGGCGAGAAGGCTCGGGTCCCATTGGCAAACGGTGCAGGCGTGGTGGAAGGCCGAGCGCGCGAAGTCGAGCGCGACTTGGTGCGGGTCGGGCCTGGAGCAGGCGTCGTCCCAATCGAGGACGTATTCCCCGAGCGCATCGTCCCAGCGCCCCGTGGATGAAGAGAGTCGAGCGCTGGCGAAGCCGCTTTCAGCTGGATGCGCATAGGCGTAGAACGCGGCCTTGGCGTAGCGTGGATCCCCAGGCCACCAGCCCACCGCGACCTCCTGGGCGTCCATGGCGTTGCGCATGATGAAGTCGGCTGATGGCGGATTGGCCGGCGAGCCGGAGAACAGGTTCACTGCGAGATCGAAAGAACCCCACCAGGCATTGACCGGCGTCGAACGACCCCGATATGGAGCCCGGAACGCGGCGAGGACGAGCGCGGCGCGGGTGGCGGCGGCGAAGTGCGAAGCGACCGCCTCGGAGTCGTAGGTCGCGTGCTCGTCGTCCTCGTCAAGCGGCACGCTCCACCAGACCTCCTGGGGAGTCGGATCGATCTCCAGCGGACCTCCTAGCGAACGGGCGGCACTGAGGACCTCTCGCGTGACCTCGCCGACCGGACGGTTCGGTTTCAGCGCCACGCGCTGCATACGCCCGTCGCTGTGCTCGACGAACGCCTCGTGCACGCGCAGATCAAGCCCGGCGACGAGCGCGCCGGAGCGGTCAGACGCCGGGAGCGGAAGCGTTTCCCAGCCGCGTGCGGTCAATCGCAGAGCGGCGTGCTGGAGCTGGGGCTCGGGCGGTGCCAGCGCTACCGCCAGCTTGCCGAGAACCTGCGTGTGCGCGTGCAGCGTGTCGCACGTCGCGCTCCACTCTGTGTAGTTGAGCGACGGCCAGGAGTGTGTAACTGGTCGACCCGGTGCTGCTGATGGGTCGCTCGCGGCAGGCTCGGTCATGGTCACCACCAATTTTGGTTTGCATCGACTGACTGATTCTGCACGGTCAGCTCTATTCCGTCGTGGCGGCAGGACCTGGATCCCATGCCGGGCTGGACCAAGAACGTGTAGGACGCCGGGGGAGGTTGATCGACGTCGCGGTGGAGGGTTTGCGCCGCAGGACCGGAACCGCTCCGCAGCGTGCGGTCCGGAGCGGCTGTCCGTTCAGGAGTACTCCGCGCGCCTCCAGGGAAGGCGTTACCGGGCGGACAGCTGCGCCAGAACCTCGTGTAGGACGGCGATGTCTCGGTGTTCGTTTCCGAGTCGCTCTGCCTGGGCGAGTATCTCGTCGGCGACAGCGGCGGCAGGGAGCGGGGTAGCGAGCTGGTGGCCTTCTTGTCGGGCGAGGCGAATGTCCTTGTGCATCAGCTCCACGTCGAACCAGGTCTCGTCGGGTTTGTCGAGCACCAGAGGAACTCGGGCCTTGAGCATCGGCGAGCCGATTGCGCTCTCGGTCATGACCTCCGCGGCGCGGTGAGGGTCGATTCCGTCGCGTTCGGCGAGCAGCAGCCCCTCGGAGAAGGCGAGCATCTGTACGGCGAGGCTGATGTTGATCGCGAGCTTGAGCACGAGCCCGTGACCGTTCCGGCCGACGTGCTCGGGCGTTCCAAGCACGCGCAGCACTGGCTCGACGCGCCGGTAGGCGTCCTCGTCACCACCGACCATGATCGTGAGCGTTCCGGTCTTGATCTGCGGGATGCTTCCGGACACGGGAGTATCGAGCATCTGTGCCCCGCGACCCTCGTCGCGCACGCGTGCCGCGAGCTTGCGGCTCACGCCCACGCTGATTGTGCTGAGGTCGGCCCAGATCTTGCCTTCGCCTAGGCCGGCGAGGAGACCGTCAGGTCCGGTTGCGACCGACTCGACCACTTGGTCGTTCGGAAGCGACGTCATGACGAACTCGACCTTCGCGGCGAGCTCGCGGGGCGTATCCGCCCATCGTAGTCCTTGGTCGATGAGCCACTGTCCGCCGTTGCGATTGCGGGCCTCGCCGTAAACGGTGTAGCCGGCGGCGAGGTAGCGGGCGGCCATGTTGCCGCCCATCTTCCCGAGGCCGATGAATCCGATCGTTTGCATCGTTACTGCGCTCCTTCGATCGTGGTTGGGCCCTTGAGCAGCGAGGTCTTGGTGAACACGTAGGGACGTTCAGATACCCCTTGCAGCGCGTGTCCGACAACCTCCTCGGAGCGACCGAAGCCGTAGGCGGCGGCGGTGTCGATCCAGTTGATTCCCTGTTCTATCGCGTGTTGGATCGCGGCGATCGACTGGTCGTCGTCCTGCGGACCCCAGCCGAATTCCCAGCCTCCGCCGCCGACCGCCCAGGCGCCGAAGCCGACGCGGGTGATGTCGAGGCCGGTGTCGCCGAGCTGTGTGGTCTTCAGTTGCGTGGTCTGCATGATGGCGCCTCTCATTGGGAGATTGGATGGGGTCGCCCGGACGCGCGGGGACGGCGGCCGCGGCTGCCGAGCAGCGCGGGAGCGGCGGCGAAGATTCCAACCGCGAGCAGCCCGGAGAAGACGAGCAGGCTGACGCGCGTTGATGTGATCTGGGTCAGCGCGCCGAGGCCGATCACTGGGCCGGCCAGGCCGAGGTAGGCGGCGAGGTACAGCCCGGCCAGCGCCTCGGCCTGGTGGTCGGGTAGGGAGATCTCGGAAACGGTGCCGATCGAGCCTTTGAACATCAGCCCTGCTCCGGCACCGGCGACCAGATCGCCTGCGAGGAAGAGGCCGAAGCTCGGCGTGGGCAGCCATACCGCGAGCGTGAGCAGAGCGACGCCGGTCAGCAGTGCGGGGATGGCCTTGGCCAGTAGCTGTTGCGGTGGGCGCGCGCCGGTCAGTGTCTGCGCGACCGCAGCGGCGGCGAACATCGCAAATGAGGCTGCGCCGGCGAGCGCACGGGAGGGCTGGTGAAGCGTTCCGGCCAGAAAGCTCGGCGCCAGCGAGGTGATCAGCCCGAAGATCGCGAACGTGATCGCTGCGCCGGAGGCGGCGGCGAAGAACAGGCCCCGCGATTCCGGTGGGACGGACACTCGCTGCGGCCGGTACCGCGCGCGGCGATGCTGGCATGTGGGTTTCCGGGACGAAACTGATCGCGAACAATGCGAGCACCGTCAAGCCACCGAGGACCAGGAAGGGAAGCGTGAGCGCATGGCCGGCCCACTGGGCGAGAACGCCCGCGAATAGCCCTCCGAGCCCGAGTCCGCCGAGGTTTGCCGCGGCAGCGATGATCTGGGATCGACGCGAGCTGGACGTGGGCCAGCGCGCGGCGTCGAGTTCGGCCAGCCATACCGTTGCCGTCGCGGTCAGGACTCCGACGCCGAGCCCGCTCACCACACGCGCCAAGAGCAGCCCGGGCAACTGCGGCCAGGCCACGAAAACCAGCGCGGCAAGCAGATTCAGCGTCAGGCCCAGAGCAACCACCCGCCGTCGTCCGTACCAGTCGGAAAGATGGCCGGCGAGGAACAGGCTGAGCACGACGGCAGCCGCGTAGGCCGCGAACACGATTGTGATCGTCAGCGAAGAGAACCGGTCATGCTGGGCGAACAGCGACCACAGCGGTGTGGGTGTGGTGGTGAACGCCATCGCGACCGTGAACGCGAACGCGACGACCCAGAACCAGAAGCGGCCTCGCGACGCCTTGTCGATGGGGGAGTGGTGATCGTCATCATGCGACCGAGTTTCCGCCTCCAGTTGATCATGTTCAACGCAGAATCGTGCTGACGCTTATTGCATTTGGCGATAACCTGAGCGCGTGGAACTCAGGCAGCTCGCGGTGTTTGTCGCAGTGGCGGAGGAGGGCAGCTTCACGCGTGCGGCCGATCGTCTCCACGTCGTCCAGTCCGCGGTCTCGGCCGGAGTGCGCAACCTCGAGCGCGAGCTCGACGCGCGCCTGTTCGATCGCTCGACCCACAAGGTCGCGCTCAGCGACGCCGGCCGCGCGTTGCTCCCCGAGGCACGCGCGACGCTCGCGGCGGCTGCCGCAGCCCGCGACGCCGTCGACGCAGTCAGGGGCGCGGTGCGCGGCACCATCATGCTCGGCAACCTGCAGGCACAAGGGATGCGCTCCGTCGAGGTTGCCGGCATGCTTGCCCAGTTTCGCTCCGAGCACCCTGGAGTCGAGATCCAGATCCGCCAGGGAGGTTCACTCGAGATGGCCACGAAGGTCCGAGAAGGCGAGCTGGATCTCGCGTTTTCGCCCTCCCCGATCAACGGTTTTCCGGTGTCGAGCTGGTCCCGCTGGCCAGTGAACCGATCGTGCTCGCGGTGGCCGCCGACCATCCCCTCGCTGCGCGGACGCGCGTCGAGTTGTCCGTGCTCAGCGCCGAGACGATCATCGACTTCCCGGACGGTTGGGGCATCCGGATGGCCAACGACCGCGCGTTCGCGGCAGCCGGAGTAACCCGCAGAATCGCCTACGAGGTAAACGACACAGCCAGCGTGGTCGACTTCATCCGCCACGGGCTTGCCGTCGGACTGCTCCCCACGTCATTCTTCGACGACAGAAGCGGGGTCGTGTTCGTCCCTATCCGCGGGCGCGCGCCAGAGTTCCTCACCGCCATCGCGATCCCGGCAAACCGTCCTCCAACCGCGGCTACTCGAGCGCTGCTTCAAACGCTCCACCAGCACGTCGGCAAATAGCGCTTCGCACGTTCACGCCGCGCATTTCTCGGCTAAGTCGCTGATCGCGTACCCGCTTTGGACGACAAGCAAGAGCCGGGCACGATCGAGCCAAGACGCCGGCGAGAGGACGAGATCCGGGATCAGTGCCAGCATTACCATCGCCGGCACCGCGGGATAGCGACGGGCCGGGCTCGGTTGAGCGCTTGGCCACAGCCACGGCTAGAGAGGAGCACACGTGCCGAAAAATTCCAGGGAGCGATCTTTGACGTCGACGGGGTGCTCGTCGACTCGCCCCACGAGAAGGCCTGGCGCGAGTCGCTGCGTGAGCTGATGGAGAACGACTGGAGCGATGTCCGCAGTCACACGACGTGGTCGCCGGATGCGTTCACGTCCCGGGTCTATGAGGAGCAGTTGTCCGGCAAGCCGCGAATGGATGGCGCCCGCGCGGCACTCGAGTACTTCCACGTGCCCGATGACGACGATCATCGCCTCGCCCAATACGCCGATCGCAAGCAAGCGATGGTCGTGCGCCTGATCGAGGCCGGGGACTTCACCGCCTACCCCGACGCCCTGCGCTTCATCATCCACGTCAAGGACGCGGGGATCCGCACCGCCGCCGCCTCCTCGTCCAAGAACGCCAAGCTGTTCCTGAGCAAGATCAGGCTCGACACCTTCGCCGAGGAGAACGGGATCACCTCGGGGTCGCTGCGGCCGGGTCTGACGCTGCTCGACTACTTCGACGCTGACGTCTCGGGAAGGGACTTCGCGCACGGAAAGCCCCACCCCGACATGTTCCTGGCAGCGGCGCGGGAGCTGGGGGCCGCGCCCGAGGACTCGATGGTGATGGAGGACGCCGCGGCGGGGGTGCAGGCCGCCAAGGCCGGGCACATGGCGGCAATCGGCATCGCGCGTGTCGACGACGCGGAGCTCCTGGCCGCGGCACACGCCGACATCGTGGTCACGAGCCTCGACGACGTGGATCTCGCGGCATTGCGCGATGGCCGTCTGGCCAGCAAGCGCGGGTAGCTGAGGTCCTCGAGGTGTACATGCACCGGCTGGGCGGGGAGACGGTTGATGCGGGTGCGCTTGGCGTTCCGCTTCGCGCGGTGGTCTATTGTGACCCCGAGCAGCCATGACCCCAGTGCATCTCAACGATCATCATCGCGACACGATCGAGAAGATCTTCAGCCATTCGTCAAGCGGAAATATCGAATGGCGACAAGTGCTGTCGCTGCTGAACGCGGCCGGCACGACGACAAGGAGCACAACGGCAAGATCAGGGTCACGCTTGGCCCCGAGACCGAGGTGCTGCGGCCGCCGCACGGAAAGGACATCGACGAACAGACACTCGTCGATCTGAGGCGAATGCTGAAGCAAGCAGGATTCGGGCCGGAGGGCGACGCGGCGACCGCTGATCAGCGCTCGCGCGACCACGGCGACGGGCAGTGGGGCGAGCCCACGTAGGCCTGTCTAATTAGTCGGCGAGCGGTCTTGCGTCCGTGGTGGAGGCCGCAACGCACCCGAACCTCTCGAGCCGTCACGCCGACGTCGTGCCGACCGGCCCCGCAGTACGCTGGCGGTCTGCGACACCGACGCCGTCGCCTCGGTCGTCGCCGGAATTCGCGAGTCGACGGACAACGATGCCGTCGATGTGCGACTCCTCGAGGTCGCCCGAGCTCGGCGGCGTCGACCCTGAGCTCGCGACGCGGAGGTTCTACCCTCGAGGTATGACCACCATCAGGTGCCAGACGTGTGGTGCGCGCAATCGGGTCGGCCCGATCGACCGCGGCGTCCCGCGCTGTCCGAAATGCAAGTCGCAGCTAGCGTGGCTTGTCGATGCCGACGACGACACTTTTGCAGCGGAGACGATTGCCTCGGTGCCGGTGGTGGTTGACTTCTGGGCATCCTGGTGCGGACCGTGTCGGATGATCTCGCCCGTTCTCGAGGAGCTCACCCAAAAGCACGCAGGGCATCTCAAAGTGGTCAAGGTCGACGTTGACGCGAACCCCGGGCTCGCAACACGGTTTGGCGCCCGCTCGATCCCGCTGTTGGTTGTGATTCGTGATGGGCACGAGGTCGATCGGATCGTCGGCGCGCTTCCCCGCGCGGCCCTGGAACAGCGGCTTGAACCCGAGCTCATTGCCTGAACGTCGAGGGCCGGCTGTGGTGCGGCGGTCTACGCCTGATATGGAGCTCGATCGCCGCGCGGCGGGCAACCGAGGCCGCGATCGCCGCGATCGAACCGTTCGAAGCGCTCGTGGGACCTGATTCCGGAGCCTATCCCGCCAGCACGGAGTGCGCGAAGCGCACGGCGAGGGCGCCGTCGCCGACCGCGCTCGCCACCCGGTTTGTCGCCCCGGCGCGCACGTCACCGGCGGTAAACACCCCCGGACGGACCGTCTCGAGGAGATGCGGCTCGCGGTCGGTCAGCGGCCAGGAAAGATGCCCGTCGCAGCCCGCGGCTTCACTGCCGCACAGGAGGTACCCGGCGGTGTCGACGGCGAGCATCCCCTGTGCCGCCTCGTTGCATGGGACCGCGCCGATCATGACGAAGACGGCGGTCGCGGCGACCGTCCTGGTGGTGCCGGAGCGGCGGTCGTACAGGCTCACGGACTCGACGGTCGCGGTGCCTTGCACTGCGGCTAGACTTTGGTCTCGATCATTACTTCGATGCGGGGCGAGCGCTCGATCCGGTCGATCAAGTAACGCGACATCGTCGAGCTGAGTGCCTTGCCGCGCACCACGATTCGCACGCTGCGCGCCAGCGAGGCCAGGTGTACCGCCGCCTGGCCGGCAGAGTTGCCGCCGCCGACGACGATCACATCCTCGCCCCGGGAGCGCTCGGCGTCGGTGGGCATTGCCGCGTGGTACACGCCGGCACCGCGGAAGCGGTCGATGCCCTCGGCGTCGAGCTCCCGCCAGCTTGCTCCCGTCGCCATCACGATCGAGCGGGCGAGCACGTGTTGGCCGTCGTCAAGGTCCACGCGTAGGAGGCCCTCGGGTCCGTCGGCCATCTCGACGACGCGGTGAAAGCTCGACAGCACCGCATCGAATCGACGCGCCTGAAGGGTCGCGTTGCGCGTCAGCTGCGTGCCGGAGATCCCGGTCGGAAAGCCGAGGTAGTTCTCGATCCGCGTGCTCGTCCCGGCCTGACCGCCGGGCGCCCAGGCCTCCGCCACGAACGTCCTCAGCCCCTCCGAGCCTCCGTACACGGCGGCGGCGAGGCCCGCCGGGCCACCGCCGAGCACGACCAGGTCGAAGCGCTCGCCCTCCACCTCGGCGCGGAGGCGCAGCGACCGCGCGACCTGCGCCGCGGAGGGGTTGCGCATCACGTCGGTCGCGTGAACCAGGATGGGCGTCTCAGACCGCGGGATGTCGAGCCACTTCAAGCAGCGCCGCGCTCTCCTCGTCGGTGTCGACGTCGAAGAAGCGCACCGGCAGAAGGTTGCGCTCCAGCAGATCGCGGACCTCGAAGGCCCGGCGTGACCCGCGAGGAGCGATGAGTCCGCATGACGCCCTGCCCCCTGGCCTCGTGCCACGCCCGCCGTTCCAGCAACGTGGCGAAGACGTGCTCGCCGAACTCCGGCCAGCGGGCGACCATCTCGCGCAGCTTGGCCCGGTCGAACTCGATGACGTCCGTCGACTCGACGGCCACGCAGGCGCTGATCGTGGGCTCACCGGTGAACACGGCGATGTCGCCGATGAACGTGCGACTGTCGGCTTGGGCGATGTACACGTCCTTGCCGGGCTTACGATCGATGAACTCGACCAGCCCCCGCTCGATGACGAAGAACGGCGCGTCGCGGACAGCGTGCTCGTAGAGCACCTCACCGGGCGCCACCGTCCGCCGCTGACCGCGCTTGCCCAACCACGCCAGCTTGGCGTCGGACAGTCGCGGGAAGAGCACCTCGTCCGCCGAGATCAGGGAACTGCTCGCTGCGAATCACCTGCGTCGTCGCCATGGCACGAGGCTAGCGCCGAACCCAACCTCGACGGTCTTGCGCAAGGCCTCTGAGCTGCTAACCGGTGCGAAGAGACCAACCACGTCGTCGCGGTCGGCCTCGGGCCCGCGCGCGAGATAGTCTGGGGTGGACTCACGTGCTTCGGTTGACGAGGATCAGCGATGGATAAGCCGGTGTTGTTCTGCTACGACGGATCGGACGGGTCAAGGACGGCGTTAACTGCCGCAGCCGAGTGGATCAAACCCGCCGATGCCGTGGTGCTGACCGTATGGACGCCCGCGGCAATACAGCTGGCCCGAGCCGGTTCGTTCATCGTCGCCATACCGAACGAGGGCGAGGTCGATGAGCAGGAAGCCGTCTCCGCTCAACAGGTCGCGGAGGAGGGCGCGGCGCGAGCTCGAACGCGCGGCTACAACGCCATAGCACGAGTCGTCCAGGCGGGCGAATCGGTGGCCAAGACGATTGACGACGTCGCCGAGGAACTCGACGCCGGACTGATTGTCTGCGGCCAACGCGGACGAGGCGCCATAGGCAGCGCTCTGCTCGGGAGCGTCTCGCACGCCCTCGCCGCGCACACCAAGCGGCCAGTGCTCATCTCTCCACAGCACTGGCGTAGCCGTCACGCCTTGCCCGGTGCCATCCCGCGGCTCGAAGTACTGGCAGTTGCCGATCGCATGACGGGCGAGCGCAGCCCTGACGGTGGGCACGCGAGGCTTGGCCCGGCCGGGCAGGATCACCATCGCCATCAGGAAGCCGAGAGCGAAGATTCCGACCGCCCACCAGAACGCCGTGGTGTAGCCGTGAACTGCCGCGGCGTTAGCCAGGTCGGGGGTGTGGAGGTGACTGACCGTGTAGCTGGCCACGGCGCTGGCGAAGATCGTGCTCAGCAGTGAGGTGCCGACCGAGCCGCCGACCTGCTGGGAGGTGTTGACCATCGCCGAGGCGACCCCGGCCTCACTTCCCTCCACGCCCAGAGTCGCGGTCGAGAACGCCGGCGCGAAGATGCATCCCATCCCGACGCCGAGGACGAGCAGACCGGGAAGGACATTGCTGGCGTAGCCGGAGCTGGGCGTCAGGCGCGTGAACAGGAACATCCCGATCGCCGCGAGCGTCGTGCCAGCGAGAACCAGCGGCTTGACCCCGGTGTGTTGGATTATCCGAGTCTGCACGGTGGTCGAGGTGACCACCAAAACGCCGGTCAGCGGGAGGAACGCGAGTCCGGTGGTGAGCGGCGAAAGGCCGAGCTGCTGCTGCAGGAAGTAGGAGAGAAATAGAAATACGGCAAGGGTGCCCGCGCCGGCCAGCGCGATCGTGGTGTACGCGCCGCCGCGGGCACGGTGCCAGATGATGTGCAGGGGCAGCAACGGATGCTTGGCTCGGCGCTCGATCAGCACGAAGGCCGTCAGGAGCACGGGGCTGGCGATGAGCGCCACGACCGTGGCCGTTGCACTCCAGGAGTGCGTCTCGGCGTTGGAGAATCCGTAGACGAGCGCGAACAGGCCCAGCGCCGAGGTGAGAACCCCGGGTATGTCGATCGGTTCCCGCTCGGGAGCGCGGTGATTGACCAGCAGGCGCAACGCCACGATCGTCGTGGGCACGGCGATCACAACGTTGACGTACAGGCACCAGCGCCAGGACAAGACTTGGGTGAGCGCACCCCCGAGAATCAGCCCGAGCGAGGCGCCACCGCCGGCGATCGCACCGAAGATCCCGAACGCTCTGGGCCGGTCAGGAGATCCCTCGAACGTCACCGTCAGCAACCCGAGCGCCGAGGGTGCGAGCAGCGCGCCGAATGCCCCCTGGAGCGTTCGGGCGGCCACGAGCACGCCGAAGGACTGGGCCAGACCGCCGATCGCCGAGGCGATCGAGAACCCGACCAGGCCGGCGATCAGGGTCCATTTGCGTCCGAACAGATCACCGAGCTTTCCACCCAGCAACAGGAGACTGCCGAACGCCAGCGCATAGGCGGTGACGATCCATTGCCGGCTCTCGGTCGAGAAACCCAGGGCCTTCTGTGCCGAAGGGATCGCGATGGTCACGATCGTCGCGTCCAGCACCACCATCAGCTGGGCGACGCTGAGCAAGGCGAGCACCGCCCATCGATTCGGTTCGGTGGTCACGGACTTGCCAGCCCCGCCATTGACGGCAGCCATCGTTCGATGGTAGGGGATGATCGAACCGGTGGCTAAACGAGGATTGATCGACTGCAGCGTCCCTGTTATCGACGGCCGAGTGCCAGCTCCTCGAGCCCAACTGGCTCGAAGACCGCGAGCCGATCCGGCTGCTCGACGCTAGGCATGTCCCCGCTCCGCGAGCGATTGGTTGCTGTAGGTCGGGTCACCGGTCACGTCCGTGTCGAGCCATGACGGCGGCTCGAACTCGTCCGCCTCCTGCTCTGACGGGAACTCCACCTCGGCCGTCACGAGACCACTGAGATCGCCGCTGTAGACGTCGAGTTCGATCGAGCGATCGTCTCCACCATCCGCCGGAATCGCAAACCGCCGCTTCTCGATCCGGCGTCCCTCGGTGAGCGGCCAGAGCGACGCGAAGCAGCGCCGGTCGATCTCGATCTCCTCCTCCACCCGCGTGCGCGAAGGCCGGGACTTCACTCCGAGCGTGTGCCGGCGGCCCTTGGCGCGCAGACGTACCTCAGTCCCGTTTGAGTCGATCGAGATGTAGCCCTGTGTGATCCATTCACATGGGTGATCGCCGAGCTCGAGCGGCACGTCGCCATCTACTCGGAACTTCCGCTCGATCTCCTGCCTGCTGCTCACCTTTCCCTCGCGGTGCCTCAGCTCGCCGCGCCCGCCGGCGACCGTACGCGCTTGCGCCAGCGGCGCTCAATCGCCTTGGCGAACTGGGCGGGACTACGGCGGTAGAGCTTGGGCCCGACGACGAACGCCTCGTCCTGGAGGACCTTGCGACGGCGGTCGATCACCGCCGTGAGCGCCACCTGGGCCGCGCCGTCGTCGAAGCAGCCGCGGTGCGTGGCTACGCAGTTACGAAGCTCGACCAGATCGTGGTCGTCGCCGAGCAGGTCGGCGAGGTCGTGAGTGCGCTTCGCGATCTTTTTCATCCGCTTCGGGGACGCGGGCCGCAGGAGCTGCTCCGCGTGCCAGAGGTCCTTCACGCGCTTACGCCAGTCGTGGAGGTTCGCGCTGGTGGGTTCCTCCTGCGCGCGCCGCGTCGCGTTGCGGCCTCGTCGGTAGATGCGCCGCAGCCCGGGCTCGATCGCCTCGAAGCCATCGACATCGAAGGTCCAGGCCGCGGTGCGCGTGCGGGCGTTGTCAATCTCGTCCACGACAGCCGCGACCAGCGTCTCGTCGGCCTTGAGCGACTCAAGCGCCTGCTTGCGCTCACCGTTGAGCTGGGCACGCAGCTTGGTGGTCGCATCGCGCGGCAGGTCTGTGCTGGAGGCCTTCTCGAGCGCATCGAGCGTCTCGATCAGCACCGAGGCGTCGCGCACCCCAGCCAGGCAACGTCCGGCCTCGCGGAACGCGATGTTCTCGCGCCGGTAGGTCTCGTCGCCGAGCGCGCCGCGCGCCAGGCGCACCGTCGCCCGCAGCCGCTTGAAGCCCGTGCGCGTATCGTGCACCGCGGTGGCGAGCTTGCGTTTCGGACCGTCCGCCAGCTCGTCGTGCGCCTGATCGAGCTGGCCACGCGCGATACGCCTGATGCCGTCGGGGGTGGGCTCGTCTTTGTAGAGGCGGAACGCCCGCTCGGAGTCGTGTCTGGAGCTCGCACGCTTGTCGAGAACGAGCTTGCCGCCGACCGCCGCGGCGCCCACGAGCGCCGCGGCGGCGGCCACTTCCTTCTTTATGGCCGTGCCGTTCGTCCTACGAGCGATGCCACCTGCTTTGGTCATCACTGCACTAGTGCCCCGGACCGCCGCGCTTCTAACTCAGCCGCCGAGTCGCAATCGACAACGACCGCATTGGCGAGCACGTTCCTCGCGGGCGTCGCAAGTCCGAGCATCGACTCGAGCCGCTCGACAATGTAGGCAGAGGTCACACCCTCAGTGCTGTGCGCAGCTCCGGGGGGAGCTCGCCGAGGCTGTCGGGCTCCCTCGGGCGGCGTGCGGCGATCTCCGCACCGGGCCGCGCTCGCTGGCTCGATGGCCGACAGGCCCGGCCGTTGGCGAGGATCACTCCGTCGCTGCAGTGGGCCTCGATCGCTCCGTCGCCGAACTGCTCCTGGTAGAGACGCGCGTAAAGGCCGCCCTCGGCGAGCAGCTGGTCGTGGGTTCCACACTCGACGATCGTGCCGCGCTCGATCGCGAAGATCACGTCGGCGTTGCGGATGGTCGATAGCCGGTGGGCGATCGCGATCGTGGTGCGGCGTCGCATCAGCGCCTCGAGCGCCTGTTGCACGACGCGCTCGCTCTCGGTGTCCAGCGCCGAGGTGGCCTCATCGAGGATCAGGATCGGCGGGTCCTCCAGGATCACCCGGGCGATCGCCAGCCGCTGGCGCTCGCCGCCCGAGAACCGGTAGCCGCGTTCTCCGACCACCGTGTCGTATCCGTCCTCGAGGGCGATGATGCGCTCGTGAATGAAGGCGGCCTTCGCGGCGGCCACAACCTCCTCGTCGGTCGCGCCCGGCCGCCCGTAGCTGATGTTCTCCCGCACCGTGCCGCCGAACAGGTAGCTCTCCTGGGTCACCACGCCGACTGTGCCCGCGATCGTCGCGGCGCTCAGGTCGCGCACGTCGTGGCCGTCGATCTTGACGGCCCCGCGCTCGACGTCGTAGAGCCTCGGTACCAGGTAGGAGATCGTCGTCTTGCCCGCCCCGGACGGCCCGACCAGCGCCGCGAGCTGCCCAGGCGCCACAAGCATCGACACGTCCCGCAACGCCTCTTCCGGCGCCGCCGGCCCGCCGTCCTCACCACCGCCATAGCGAAACGCCACCCGCTCCAGCGCCACCTCTCCCCGGATCTCACTCGCGGCCAGGCTGAGCGCATCCTCGCGATCGGTGATCCTGGGGCGGAGGTCGATCAGCTCGAAGATCCGGCCGAACAGCGCCAGCGACGATTGGACGTCGACCGACACCTGCAGCAACTGGTTGATTGGGATCAGCAGCCGGCTCTGCAGCGTCGTGAACGCCACCAGCGTCCCCGCCGACAGGTCGCCGTGCGTCCCCTGCAGACCGGCGACCAGATACACAAGCGCGGGGCTGATCCCGAAGAACGCCTGGGTGACGGCGAAGAACGAGCGTCCGACCATCGCCTGGCGGACCTGCAGCTCGGCCTGATTCGCGTTCTCGACGCGGTAGCGGTCGACCTCGTGCGCCTGTCGGCCGAACACCTTGGCCAACAGGATCCCCGACACCGACAACGTCTCCTGGGTGATCGAACCCATCGACGCAAGCGAGGCCTGCGCATCGCGCCGAGCACTGCGCCGCGCGCGTCCGACTCGACGGCTGAACAATACGAACACCGGCGTTACGGCCAGCGAGATAGCCGTCAGCAGCGGCGAGAGCACGAGCATCGCCACCACCGACGAGATCAGCGTGACCACGTTGCTGAGGACCGACGAGGCCGTCGACGTGATCGTCGTCTGCACACCGCCGACGTCGTTGGCCAGCCTGGACTGAACCTCTCCGCTGCGGGTCGCCGTGTAGAACGCCAACGAGAGCTTCTCCAGGTGATCGAACAGCCGGTCGCGCAGCTCCTGCAGCACACGATTGCCCACGACCTCGGTCAGATACACCTGGACGATGTTCAGGATTCCGTTGATGATCGGGATCGCGATCAGCGCCGCCACCAACGGGTACAGCGCGCCCAGATCCGGGCCACCCTGAACAAACAGAGCCTTGTCGAACACCTGGCGAACCAACAGCGCGCCGATCACGCTCAGCGCCGACGTCGTCAGGATCGTGAGGCTGATCAGCGCCAGCGCACCGCGATGGGGGCGAAACAGGCGCACGATTCTGCGGCCGAGCATCGGCGGCTCGGCTTGCGAAATGGACGCAATCATGGCCGCGAGCCTAGTTGAGCCCGATGGCGGTGCTGAAAGGAAAGGAGGGGGGCTCCGCGGCCGCGGCATGACGCGCGACCCCTCCCGGGGCGAGCCATGGCCGGTGGGCTGAGGTCAGTGCAACGAGGACGTGGCGGTCAGCACCAGCGAGTAACTGAGGGCTCCTCGGCGGCCGCCGCCACCAGTTGCCGACCGCGCCCGTGCACGTTTACTCGTAGCCGCGAGCCGACGAACGCGGCGCCCAGGGCGGCGGCCACAGCGATCACGGCGCCAGGTCCGCCGCCGAGCACGCGTCCGCCCGTGGCCGAGAAGGCCAGGCGCAGGGACATCCCGCGAGGTGACCAGCGGCTGGGCGTGCGCGGAAGCTTGTCGACGATGAGCTCGGCGGCGGCGGCACCGAAGGCGATGAAACGCGCGCGGCCGGCGAATGGCCCGCGGCGGTGGACTGCGAGCGCCACCGCTGGCGCGAACGAGCGCAGCCCGCCCCCGAGCCCCATCGCCAGCGCGGCGCCAAGATCGGGTGAATCGCTCACGACGGCCCGGATCCTATAAGGGGCGCTCGGGTGGTCGGGGTTGGTAGCGCTCGCGCCAGTGATTTCCTAGTCGTGCGCAAGCGCGGATCCACTCGGCGGCCTACTCAGATGGATCATTCGTTAGTTGAGCAGCGGGATCGTCCAGCGCGCGTCGCAGCTTGTCTACGAGGCCTTCGAACATGGGGTAGACACCTGGACCGTACGCTTCGGTGATGGCGGGTGTCCACATTTCCCACCGCTCGATGAGCGTGCGCCCCAGGAGCAGCTTGATCAGATCTAGATCAAAGGCGCGCTGGCTTTCGAGCGCGCCGAGCTGCTCGAAGTAGTCGAGCTCTCGGAGCAACACGTAGGCCTCAGGGGCATCGGCAGCCACGTAGCCGGTGAATGCGTCGCGCAGGTCCTCGGCTGACTTGAACCGTCGGACCATTCGACGCGTCTCGATCAGTGCGTCCTCGTTCCAGCGGCGAAAGAACTCGGCCGCCATGTGCGCCTCGCGAGTCCTGCGAGCCTCCCGTACCTGCTGCGCCGGCGAACACCGCGGCGCCGATGGCCCCCAGCAGGCCGATGGCCAGGATCGAGGTCGCTATTGCGGTGACCTCGCCCCAGTCCACTGCCATGGTGAGCAAGTCTTGTCTCCGATCTGTTCGGGGTTGCTCCTTACTTGTGCACAGTCTCGGCTCACGGTGCGAGACAGCCCTATCCGACAATGCCGCGGGCGACGGGTGCGACTGGCCCGCCTACCCACAGGTCACCACCACTGTCAGGCGCCACGGCGATCTTGCTTGGCCGTCCGAGGAACCGCCCCTGCTTGACGACCAGCGCCTCGTTTTGCGCGGGCGAGTCCGTGCGCCGCCAGATAGGCTGCGGCAGGACCCGCAGCACTCCCGGTGGCGACGTCCTCGACCTCGCCAGCGTTATCCCAGGTACGACCCTCCCGCTCGTCGGGGTCAAACACATAGACGAACTTCGCGCCGACACGCGCGAGTCGCTGCTCGAAGTCGTCAACGACGATCCGCGCCCGCTCCAATCCCCGTTGGGCGACCGGGACGATCAGATACGGCAAGCCGGTTGAGACCACCTGCACCGGCAACGGATTAAGCTCATTGCGCCGGAGGTTGAGCGCGGACGCGAAGCAAGCGACCGCAGGATCCGCAAGCGGCGGGCCCAGGACCGGGAGGCCCTGATTCATCGCCGCGTCGTAATAACGCTGGGTCCGGTCGCTGTGCGCGGCGATCTCGCGGCCCGCAATCACGAAGACCCACGACCGAAACGGCTCGCTGGGGGCATGTCGCTCGTGAAGCGCAGCCGCGGCGCCGATCACTGGATGACCGGCGAACGGCAATTCCTCCTGCGCGGTAAAGATCCGCGCCGACACCCGCTCGCCCTTCGGCTCGGCATCGACCACGATCAACTCGAACTGCCGCATCTCCGCAGTCAGAGAAATCAGCACCTCGGTCCGAAGACCCCCAGTCTCCGCGAAGAGAACGATCAGGCCGTTGCCGTTGAACGGCGCATCCGTAAACACGTCAACGTGGCGATATTCCAACTCGGCAGCCATGCCTGCCATCATCGCATCGCCGTTCCGAAGGCGGCAGGAGCAGCGCCCGAGCGCGAGGCCGCCGTCCGATGCTCGTCGGCTGTCAGTGCGTTGCGAGATGCGCGTGGACGAACTGGACGGCCATTGCGCCCTCTCCCACCGCGGTGGCGCACCGCTTGGTCGAGCCTGCCCGGACGTCGCCGGCGGCGAAGATGCCGGGAACGTTGGTCTCGAGCAGGTCGTCGGCGCCCGCGGCGGCGCCAGCCAGGATAAAGCCGTTGTCGTCGCGCCCCACGGCATCGTCGAGCCACTCGGTGCAAGGCAGCGCCCCAAGGAACAAGAACAGGAACGAGAACGGGAGCCGTTCACCGCTGGTGAGCGTGACCGCCTCGAGCCGCCCGTCCGCTCCGTGCAGGGCGGAAAGCTCGCTGTGGTCGCGGACCGCTACCCCGTAGCGCTCGAGCTCGCGCACGAGGTAGTCCGACATCGTCTCGCGCACATCCGCCCGGCGATGGAGCAGCGTCACCAGCGCGCCCCCGCGGGAGAGCCAGACGGCGGCCTGGCCGGCCGAGTTCCCGCCCCCCACCACGCCCACGCGCGAGGCTCCGCACAGCTGCGCCTCGGGCGGACCGGCGGCGTAAAAGACGCTGATCCCCTCGTAGTCGGCCAGGCCGTCCACGGGCAGCCGGCGGTACTGCGCGCCAGTGGCTAAGAGCACAGCGCGCGCCACGATCTCGTGATCCTCCTCCAGCCGCAGGACGTGGCGGCCGTTTCCCGCCTTCGAGTGACAGCGCGCGGTATGGCGTCGCGAAGCGCGCGTTGAACTTCCGCGCCTGGGTGACGGCCCGGCTCGTCAGCTCGTTGCCGGTGATCCCGGCCGGGAAGCCGAGGTAGTTCTCGATCCGCCGGGAAGCGCCTGCCTGTCCGCCGAGGCCGGTGCTGTCGACCACCAGTGTGTCGAGACCCTCTGATGCGCCGTACACCGCGGCGCCCAAACCAGCCGGGCCCGCGCCGACCACGAGCAGGTCGACCTCCTCCCGGGGCGCCAGCTCGAGGCCGATCCCCAGCGCGCGCGAGACCTGACCGGCCGACGGGTGACGGAGTTCGGCACCGCCGGGCAGCCTGACCAGCGGCAGGGTTGCCTCGTCGAGCCCAGCCACCAGCGCCGCCGCAGAGGGGTCCTCCGCGCGCTCGGTGTCACGCCAGGTGAAGGGCAACCGGTAGCTCCGCGCAAAGTCGAGCAGCTGCATCGTCGCCTTGGATGAGTGCGGGCCGACGATCTCAAGTCCGATGCCCTGGACTGTCTGCAGCGCTTCGCGCCGGGCGATGAACGCCGCCAGCACGAGATCGCTCAGCGCCGCATCCTCGAACAGCAGCGACCGCAGCATCTCGCGCTCGACCGCGATGTAGCGCAGCGGCTCGGTCACGACCGCGGTGACGAACACGCTCTGCCCCGACAGCAGATTGAGCTCACCGAGAAAGCCCGACGCCCCGTGACGCACAATCTCGTTCTCGGCCGCGTCACGGATCACGACCTCGCCCTTCAGGATCGCGACGAACGGGTAACGCCGATCGCCGACCCGATACAGCACGTCACCGACATCAGCGCTCCGCTCCTCGCCGACCTCGGCGAGAGTCGCCAGCTGCGACGCGGACAACGTCGGACTCAACGTCCCCAGAACGGTTGCACTCGTCTGCTCTGACATAGAACCAGCTTAGCTACCGGCTCTCGACCCACCCCGGCGCCGCAGGCGGCGCGTCTTCGGCGCCGACAATCACGGCGGCACGCGCGAGCCCGGTCCGCCGTGCCACTTGTCGCCGATGAGGAGCGTGTCGAGTCCTCGGGTGAGCCCCACCAGCGGCGCGGCAAGCAGCGGACACGTAGACACCGATCGGTCCGAGATGGAGCAGCAGGCGGCCACCTACATACCCGTGGCTCCCGTCAGGAGAACGGGAGTCCTTTTCCGACTGGTCCAGGCGCTGGGTGGAGACGTGGTGTCATTAGGAACTCCGACGCCGGCTAATACTACGCCTCATCGTAAATATTAGGAAGACTGCCGCGGCCTTCGGCGTCTGCCTGATTGAAACCAACCTCGCGCCGCGACCTCATATCGCGCGGGCTGCGGCGACACGCAAGGAGTACATCATGACTCGTAATAGGCTCGCATTGCCCATCCTGATCGTGACCATCATCGCGATTGTCGCGGTAATCACGGCAACCAGTGGTGCGACCAAGAAGACAGCGACACGGCCAGCCGGTTCGGCAATCTCCGTCCGACAAACGCCGGTCGGCAAGGCATTGGTCGACGCGAACGGACGAACTCTGTATCTGTTCGCGGGCGATAGGCCCGACTCCAGCCGCCTGTCAGCCGCCGGCCAAGCCGTGTGGCCGCCGTTCACGTCGAGCCGCCTCCCGGCGGGAGCGGGAGGGGCAACGGCGGGACTGATCGGAACCATTGCGGCCAGCAAACAGATCACCTACGACGGCCATCCCCTCTACTACTACGTTGGTGACCGCCGCCCGGGCCAGACATCTGGCCAAGGGCTGAACCAGTTCGGCGCTCGCTGGTACACGTTGACAGCGGTCGGCAATGCGATTACCTCGCTCGCGCCAAGGGGATCGGGCTCGCAGTCCCAGAGGAGCCCCTCCACGGCCGGAGGCGGGAGCTACGGCTAGTGATCCAACATGTGACGGACACTCAGTGCGTGCGGTGGGGCAGTGCTGCCCACCGCGCGCAGAGTTCGAGGTACGCAAAAGGCCGCGCCCATGAAACTCCCAGGCGTCGGCCTGGGTCGGCCGAGTAGACCCCACAACACCTACTCGAGGCCGCAGTGGCTTGGCTGGCCTCGACGCTAGGACTTGGCGCCGGGCGGAGCCGGAGGGGTGGACAGTCGGGCCGGATAGAGGAACTGGCCGATTCCGTCCAGGGGCTCGCCGGGGTCGCGCGGGGCGAAGCGGCGCAGCTCGTTGTTGACGCTGTACCGGGGGCCGACAAGTACCTGCCGGTCACGGATGAGGGTGTAGAACCGATCGAGCGGCCGGGGCGGCGGGCCACCGGTGCGGATGCCCCGGAAGTCGTAAACCCCGCCGTGGCAGGGGCAAACGAAGCTCCGCGCGGCGGCGACATAGCGCACGGGACAGCCGACGTGCGCGCAGCGCGACGAAATCGCGATCACGTGGTCGTATTGGTCCTTTACGGGCCCGTCAATGGCCACGCTGTGAAGGCGGATGTAAGCGACCGACACGCCCGCCTCCCCGACTCCGGACTCAATCGTGATCGTCCGCGGCACGTAGTCGGTACTGTTGAAATCGGACACGGGACCTACCCGCTGCCAGGTGTCGGGTGCGCGCTGGAACACGGGCGCGACCGCAAAGCCAAGTGCAGGCAGTGTAAAGGCGGCCGCCGCGAGCGCGCCGGCCGTCGCTGCCGTACCGCTCATCAGGCGACGGCGGGTGATCGTCTCACCGTCAAAGGCTCCTGGAAGCCCGCGATCCTCGGTATACCGAGAGCCAGATGAGCGTGGTCGCTGTCGTGTCATGACGTTGGGTGGTAGGGGGGTCTGGCAAATTGCGACGCAGCATAATACTATGGCAAATAGTAGGACCGGCTGTTTCTTTTGTTGTCTTGTGCCACCGCCGCCTCCCGCGCGAAGACGGCGTCACACAACGAGCTACGCCACGGCGCGGCAGACGCTGCGCATCGGATGCCTACTACTACGCCCGATAGCAGAGCCACGACGGCCGTGATACGATGTTACGTAGTAGCGCAGATACGGGAATATGCATCGAAGGTTTGGTGAACGCACATGCCTGCAGATGAACACGCTTGCCAGCCAAGAGAAGAGACGCTCGTAAGGGCCAGGCGCTGCGGACCGAGTACGCGAGAGCGGTAGCGCGGTACGGGTATCGGATCGAGCGGGCGCGAGCTGGCGCGCGGACCGGTGCAGTGGCGCATTTGACGGCCGAGTACCGGCGTGCGGCGGCGACGTGTCGACTGTTGGGCGAGATCATCCGGGGGGAGCGGCAGGCCCGAACACCGTGACTCCTTTGCCCCGACAGACAGAGCCTCCAGTTCCGCCTCCCCGTCAGGAGCTCGACGCGGACGTAATGGACGTGGTGTGGGAGCGAGGCGAGGCGTCGGTCCGTGAAGTCATGCAAGCCCTCAACGGTGGCGCCCGCGTCGACTCGCTGCTCGGTCAACCTGTCGTCTGGCGCCATCCGTGGTGGCGGTTGACCGCATCCCTTGGTGTGCTCTCGACCTTCATCACCATTACGCTGGGCGCAAGTCAAGGGGCCTCCTCAGCGCGCGCCACATTCAACCTCCTGTCGTCGCGGCCCCGTCTGGCCATGCTGACAGCCCTCCCGTTCCTGGTCTTTCTAGCCATCGTCGGGCGCCGCGCCGCTGCTCTGCGCGCCAGCCGAAGCCGGTAGCCGCACCGTTCGACACGCCGCCGCGGGGCGGGACCACGCCTTCTAAGGCTGGCCATACACGCGAGTCCGTACGATTCCTGCAGGCGATGGCAGCCTCAATCGAAAGCGCTTCTACTGATGGAGCCTCGGGAGCCGACCTGGCGAGCACGCAGACCTCGGATGCCCGCCCGGTGACGCGTGACCTCGCGCTCGTCTCCCGGGCCGGCCTGCTGCTTGGACTGCTCGGTCTGGCCGCGTTGGTGCCCGTGTTCGCCCGCCTGCTCGAGCGCTGGCGCGTGTCGTCCCACGCGGTGTCACATCACGTGTCAATCCTCGGGCAAACGCTGAGCTACCCCGCGGCGAACGCCGGAGCGGTCATCCTCGTCGCGTTCGCGGTGCTCGGCGCGATGGTCACAGCGGCCGCGCTGTCTGCGATTGGAAGCGAAGTGAGGACAGCCAGAGGGCTTGCCCGGTGGCTCACTCGGCTGCGTCCGGTCCTCCATGAGGGCGTGTTCGTGATCGACGACGAGCGACCGGAGTCGTTCTGCGCCGGACTCGTGCGGCCGCGCGTGTACATAACGACTGGCGCGCTGGCGATTCTCGACGAGCCGGGAAGGCATGCCGTGTTGGAGCACGAACGCCACCACGCCCGCCGTCGTGATCCGCTGCGCCTGGCGACCAGCCGGGTGATCGCGCGGTCCTTGTTCTTCCTTCCGGCGCTTCGCGAACTGCGCCGCTCGCAGCAGGTGTTGGTGGAGGTCAGCGCGGACGAGAGCGCGGTAGCTGCCGCGGCGGGGGATCCCTCGCCGCTGGCTCGGGCGATGTTGAGCTTCAGCGAAGCGTCCAATCCCGGCGGTTCGTCTGGGATCGACCCGGTCCGCGTCGACTACCTCCTCGGCGAGGCGTCCAGCTGGGCGTTTCCCGGCCTGATGTGCGCGGCGGCGCTCGCGCTGCTCGCAGTCGTCGTGACGACCGTGATACTCGTGGGGCGGGAGGCGGCTGGGTCGGCGACACTCGAGCCTCCGTTTCTGTCCGCCCAGCCGTGCGTCGTGATGTTGGCCCTGATCCCGTGCGGGATCGGCCTCGTGGCAGCGCGCCTCGGGCGTATCCCACGCTGGCGGTAACGGCCACGCGGCGTGAGCCGCGTCGTGCCGATCTTCGCTCGCCGCCGAACAGCTACTACGCCGCATAAAAGCTACGGTCCACGGCCGGGCGGGACAACGAGGGTGGCAAACGCCACACATGCGACCGCGCCCGCCTCTTGTTCTTTGCGCGTGCTCATCCCCGTACCTTTACCGGCACGCTTTCGTCGATGGTCGTTAGAGCACGTAGGCGATGAGTCCTGCTACGAGTCCGTAGAAGAAGATCGCTTCGGTGAGGGCGAAGCCGAGCCATTGGATGCTCGTGATCTCGGCTCGCATTTCTGGTTGGCGGGTGACGGAGTCGATTACTGCTTTGAAGATCATTCCGATTCCGACTCCGGCGCCGACCGCGCCGAGGCCGCCGCCTAGGGCGATGGCGAGTGAGCGTAGGCCGGATTGCCCCGCGTTGGTGAGTGGCCCTGTTGCGGCGGCTAGGTTGATGCTGTGACTCATCGGTTGTGGGTCCTGATTTGGGTGACGCCCCGACGGCCGGCGCGCGCTGAGGGTGAGACGCGCGCCGGCGGTCGGGCTCGGTTACTACGGAGCATAGCACTATATAGCGTAGTAATTGCTATTTGCCTCCCGGGAAGGCTTCCGCGCCGGGTGCGTCTTCACGGATAGACGATCTATGACGTAACGTCGTAGACCCTCCCGATTAGACCCAGCGAATTCTTGGAGTGACCGACATGCAGCTAAAAACATTCTTCCGCAGTGAGATCAATCAAGCAGAGCTCGCCAGCGCCCAGGAGGCCAGCTACGCGAGCTGGCGGCGGGCGAGCAACGGCGTGGCCGAGGCCTACGGGACCTGGACCACCGCGCCACCTGGAGAGCGTTGGTGGGCGCACGTCGCGTATTCCGCCGCGCTCGATCTCGAAGAGCGCGCCGCGCTGGCATACCAGCGGTCCATCGAACAAACCCAGGCGCCCGGAGAGCGACGTTTCGGTCAATAACTAGTACACGCGACGGCGAGGTGCCGTCGGTCGCATCCTGATCGACGGGATGCTGGTGCTGTTATCTATGCCGATCCTGGCGCCGCTGATCGCCGACGCTCTCATCACCAAGGCCGTCGAGCTCGTATCCACGTTGAGTCGAGAGGCAAGATCGGACGGCGCGATGAACACTGACCCTGCGAGCCGCTCCCTGACCACGCCCATGGAGGACCGGCCCGGGGGCAGCGGTTACTCATCGATTATCTGGACCCGTACCTAGTTGCCAACGCCAAGGTCCGTCTGTCTGTGCGGCCGTGGAGAGGTGCAGAGCGTGGGCCTCCAGCGCGAGGATCCCGTCGGGCGTCCGCTCCACCCACGGAATCAGCGAGGCGTAGCCAAGTCGCGCGATGACCTGCTTGTGCATCGCCACCTCTCCCCGCAGACCCTCGACGATGCGCACAGCTGATGCCAGGGAGCGCCGAGCTCGGTGGTTGCGCTGGAGCGGCCCAGACACCACGGCGCGCTCCCTGTAC
Organism: uncultured Solirubrobacterales bacterium; assembly: GCA_963737535.1. Taxonomy (GTDB): domain Bacteria; phylum Actinomycetota; class Thermoleophilia; order Solirubrobacterales; family Solirubrobacteraceae; genus Palsa-465. Next base: position 15,766 of record CAVTTU010000004.1, on the reverse strand, counting down.
TACGGCAACGTCGCGACGGGATACACCGGGACAGTCCACTTGCGAGCTGGGCCGACGGTCCTTCAAGGACCGCTTCGAATCTGCCACTGATGCTGGGCGGCGCTATCTGGCCGTCAGGGCCGGGCTCGCTGAGGGGCCGTCGTGCATCGCCGATGTCGCCAAGATCGGCTTTACCGGCGTCTCGCCCTTGCGTCCGTCGACGCATGCGTGGAGCTGCGCGTGGTCGAGCGCGTCGGGCTGGTGGACGGAGGCCCCGCCCAGCTCATCGTGGATCACTGGCCGGGGGAGGTTGGTCACTCGCACCCTCGCCGAAGCCAGGCGGGGGCGGGATGACTGGCGGGCACCCACGAGTTGGGTGATGCACATGTCGCCGCTAGACGCGATCGCGTGGTCGGCTGGGCGTGTCTCTTCGCGCTGGGGGCGGGTGCGCGAGGCTTGAATGGCAACGGCTAGCGCAAGCGCGGCGATGACGGTGCCGAAGATCTCGAAGGTCGGCTTGAGTCCGAAGGGTGTGTCGAGCACCCCGGCCAGGATCGCCGGCAGCGACAGCGAGGAATAGGCCACGAGGTAGAAGGCCGACATCACCGCGCCGCGATGCTCGGCTGGGATAGACGCGGACAGTGCGCGCAGCGCACCGAGGAACGCAACCCCGAAGCCGGCTCCCGCGACCACACTCCCGGCGAGGTAGAGCGCTCCTGACTCGATTGATGTCGCGGCGACGATGGTCAGCATGCCGGCGGCGAGCGCCACCGAGCCGATGGCCGCCGCTCGCCACGGCACCGTCCGCCGTGCCGCGATTTGCGCAAGGGCGGCAGGTAAGGCGAGCGCGAATACGCTCGTACCGTCGATCAGATGGTCGCTGGAGTGAAACAGGGTGGCCGACAGCTGCGGACCCAAGGACAGGAATAGTCCGGCGATCGACCATGAGGAGGCCACACCCAAGGCAGCGAGCATGAAGGCAGGTCGCACGGCAGCCGGGACCTTCGCCCGCTGCGGGGTCAGGCGCAGGCGTGACCGGGACGTCACCGGCTCGGGCATGAGCAGCGCTCCGACGAACGCGATCGCGAATAAGACAAACGCCGCGACGTAGGGAAGCACCCTGGGGGCTGGCAGTAACTCGACGACTAGGGCCGAGACGAGCACCCCAAGCCCGATCCCGCCGGTGCTGGCCACCGCGTTGGCTAGTCCGACGGCGTTGGGATCGCGGCGGGGGTGAAGGTCGAGCAACGCAGCGCTCGCTGCTCCGAGGGCCAGCCCTGTCGCGACCCCCTGGATCGCTCGTGCCGCGAACAGCCACGCGACCGAGTTGGCCACCATGAAGACCACGGTTGCGAGCATCAGCGCCGCGAGCGCAACGATCAGTACTGTCTTGCGGCCGGCTTGGTCGGAGACCGGTCCGGCGAGCATCAGCGATGCCAGCACCCCAAATGCGTACGTCGCGTACACGAGCGTCAGCACCACCGGGGTGAAGCCCCAAAGCGCCCGGTAGGTCTCATACAGGGGCGAGGGTGTGCCCGATGCGAACAGCGCGAGCCCGATGATGCTCGCCATCAGCATGTAGGCGGCCCGAGATGAGATCCTGCCGCGAGAACCCACCTGCCGACGGCTGACTCGCGTCACATCAGCTACGTTTTCCATGAGGTTCCTCTCGGGTCAGATGCTGAAAGGGGCGCTGCCTGCGCATCGGGTCTGTCGCCGCCCCTCGTTGCCTCTGGAGCGTCGAATTCGGAGCCTGAGGCCCGTGGCGCCATTCGGTAACACTCGGCGAGTCCAGCTCGAGGTCCAGCTCGATTACGCTGCCCTGACTCGCGCCAGTGCGGAACCCACAACGTCGCAAGATGGGGCGCGCGGGACGGTCATCCCACAGCGTCGCGGGTTGCTGGATGAGGGTGCGGTTGAGCTGAGCGTTCATCGGTTACTCCTGAAGGGACGTTCGTCGTTTCGCGTGAGCCGACGTCTGGGCAGGCCGCCCTCGCTTTCCGGGGCACGTGGTCCCTCAGCACGCCCTTGTCAACTCCCGGTCATCCGCGCGACGGCGCCGGCCCAGACATAAGACGTCTGATCATTTGTATCCCTACAACGCAAGACACCGACAACACGGCGACCTTCCCGTGTCGGAACGAATCTCAGTAGCCCCCCAAGCTGACGATCGACGAAAAGCAGTAGCCGAGATGCGAAGAAGCAGTAGACGAGCTCAATCAGCGCTCGCGCGACCACGGCGACGGGCAGTGGGGCGAGCCCACGTAGGCCCGTGTAATTAGTCGGCGAGCGGTCCACGACGTCGTCGTGGCGCCTCGGGGTTTGGGTGCGGTGTGGCCTCCAGTCCGCACCCAACTAAGCCCTACGAAAGCAAAAGCCCCGCTGTATGTACGGGGCTTTTCTAGTGCGCCCGAGAGGACTCGAGCCTCCACGGACCATATAAGTCCACAACACAAGGCCCTCAACCTTGGACGGCGGGTGAAGATGCTTCTACCGGCGTCCAGATCGTCCAAACTGGTCCGTCCCGTAGACCGATTGGACAGAATGGACGACATGGATGTCGCCACGGCATGTGCTCAGTCGCCAGACTTACGAACCGACGTCCGGTCAGAAACCAACGGGCGGCCGGCTGCCGCTTGTACCGTCTACCGGACCAAATCTGGACCACCAGTAGCGGACGGTGGACGGCCGCGTAGGCCGCCGTTGCGCCGCCCCCCATCGCATTGATCATCGCGAAGCGATCGAGTAGATCACCCGACGGGGTGCACGACCGTGTCGAATACCCACGGCGGTCCCACACGGCGTGAAGGACCGCGATTCGGCCAAGCTTGGGATACGCTGCGCTCACGGGTCGGCTCTCGTCGGGGGGGCGCGCGTGGAGGTCAGAGGATGACTGGGATTTCAGATGTGCTTGGGGAGCTCTCTGACGAGGACGTCCAGTGGATTGTCTCGGCGGGTGAGCGTCGCGAGGTGGGACCAGACTCGATGGCCTGACCCCCTGAGATCCGTCCGCCCCGTGTGAGAGTTTCTCGCGCCCTTGAGATCATGGGCGAGGAAGGAACGATCACGTGAAGCGACGCAGGCACACGCCGGAGCAGATCATCCGCAAGCTGCGGGAGGCCGAGCGGATGCTCGGGCGAGGGGAAGACGATCCCGGAGGCGGCGAAGGAGCTGGGGATCAGCGAGCAGACCTATCACCGCTGGCGCAACCAGTACGGCGGGATGAAGGCCGATGACGCCAAGCGGCTCAAGGAGCTGGAGCGTGAGAACGCGACGCTGAAGCGGATCGTGGCCGACAAGGAGCTCGAGGTCGTGGCGCTGAAGGAGATCGCGAAGGGAAACTGGTAGGCCCAGCCCGCCGGCGCCGGGCGGTCGCGATGCTCCGCGACCGTCTCGGCGTCAGCGAGCGCTGGGCATGCCGAGTGGTCGGGCAGCATCGCTCGACGCAGCGTCACGAGCCCAAGACGGCCGCCGATGATGCGGTGTTGCGCGCTGAGCTTCGGAAGTTCTCGGTCAAGCGGCCGCGGTGGGGGTATCGTCGCGCGCATCACCATCTGCGCGAGCTGGGGTGGGAGGTGAACCGCAAGCGGGTGCAGCGGCTGTGGCGCGAGGAGGGGCTGCGGGTGCCGCAGCGGCGGCGCAAGCGCCAGCGGCTGGGCGAGTCGACAGTCCCGGCCGAGCGGCTGCGCGCGGAGCGACCGAACCATGTGTGGGCGTTCGACTTCCAGTTCGACCAGACCGCCGACGGGCGGGCGTTGAAGCTGCTGAACATCGTCGATGAGTTCACGCGCGAGGCGCTGGTGATGCTGGTCGAGCGCAGCATCGACGCCGACACGGTCGTCGCGGTGCTGGAGCGGCTCGTCGCCGAGCGCGGCGCCCCGGAGCTGCTGCGGTGCGACAACGGCCCGGAGATGACCGCGCACGCGCTCCAGGACTGGTGCATGCTCAGCGGGACCGGGACCGCGTTCATCGAGCCCGGCTCGCCGTGGCAGAACCCGTTCGTGGAATCGTTCCACTCCCGCGTGCGTGACGAGCTGCTCGACGTCGAGGAGTTCTCGTGCCTGGCCGAGGCGCGCGTGGTGATCGGCGACTGGCGCGAGGACTACAACTGGCGCCGGCCGCACTCCGCGCTCGGGATGAAGGCGCCGGCCGTGTTCGCCGCCGAGTGGGCCGCGACGAGCGAGCTGCCGACGGCCGCCTGAGCTGCCCGGGCGCCAACCAGCGTGACCGGCCGGGGGTGCCGCGGCGAGCGCGCCGCGGCCATCGCCGCTACGCCTCGCGGCTCCGCCGCTCGGCTCCGCGACGACGGCCGCGCATCCCGGAGCGCGTCCCGACTCCAGCGCCCTTCTTCTCCCATCCGACCGCCCTGGTCGCTACCTTCCTCCGCGACCCATATCCACCACCAACTCTCACTCGTGGTGGACCGAGAAACGGGGTCCGGTCATCGACGCTCATCGTCGAGGGAGAGCTGCCGTCTGCTCTGTTCATGATCCTCGAGGGCGAACTGTCGGTCTTCTCGGCAGGCGGCCGGGAGATTCGCCGTCTGGCAGCGGGTGACGTGGTCGGAGAACTCTCCTTCGCCGATGCGGGTCCCGCCTCCGCGACGGTGCGGGCGGCCGCTGACACGCTTGTGTTCGCCATTCCCAGGGTTCAACTAGACGCAAAACTTGCTGGACGCGGGTTTCGCTGCTCGGTTCTACTGCACGATGTCGGTCTTCTTGGCCTATCGCTTGCGCAATCAGTGGAGCACGGAGCGCGCGGTGGCCAGCGCTGCGAGCAAGGATGCTGAGAATCGCTTCCTCAAGAACGTACATCTTGCGGCCGCCCGATCTGAACGGCTGCGAGCGCGTCTTCAGGGTCCTTCGACGGTGATCCTAACCGGCAACGATCTGTCGATCGAGGCCGTCGTTCGGGTCGCCCACGGCCAAGTTCCGGTCGATGCGAGCTCGTTAGCGCGAGAGCTGGTCGCCCGGTCGGCCGCTGTCGTCAACGAACTGCTGTGCCAGTCGGCTCCGGTCTGCGGTCTGACCGCGGGCCTGGGGGCGTTCTCGAGTAGACGGGTAGCCCCCGAAGATAACCGCCGTTTCCAACACAACATTCTGGTCAGCCATGCTGCGGGCGTCGGGCCGCCGTATGAGTCCTCGGTCGTGCGCGCGATCATGATTGCCCGGCTCAACGGACTTGCGCGGGGCGGCGCCGGGGTCCAGCCCGAGGTCTTTGACCTGTTGCTCGCGATGCTCAACGCCGGGATCCATCCGGTGGTGCCCACGCGTGGCTCGATCGGCATGTCCGACCTCACACAGCTCGCCCACTTGTCGCTTCCGATCATCGGGCTCGGTGAAGTCGAGTACCAGGGAGTGACGCTACCGGCGTCAGTGGCACTCGAACAGGCAGGATTGCAACCCGTGCAACTGGCGGGGAAGGACGCACTGGCGCTTTGCAGTAGCAACTCGGCGTCGGTCGGTCACGGCGCGCTCGTGCTGGCGGATGCGTTCGACACGCTGGCGTGTGCCGACCTCGCCGCTGCGCTCACCCTCGAGGCCTACCACGGTAACGTCGCCCCCTTAGCGGAGGAGGTGCAGACGATCCGGCCCTACTCGGGGCAGCTCGCGTCCGCGGAGCGGATTCGGATGCTGCTCGTCAACAGTTCCTTGTGGGACCCGACTCCCCGTCGTCGGATACAGGACCCATTAAGTCTTCGCTGCACGACCCAGGTGCACGGAGCTTGCCTGGACGCGCTTTTTTCCGTGCGCGGCACAGTTGAAACTGAGCTGAACTCAACCGGTGACAATCCGGTAGTCCTTGCTGATAGACGCGCGATCGTCTCCAACGGCAACTTTCACCCAGCGGCTCTCGCGATGGCGTTTGACCTTGTCGCGATAGCGCTTGCCCAGGCCACCAGCCTGGCCGCTAGGTCTTTTGGGTCATTCAGAAATCCGTTCTCACTTCACTTGAGGACCCACCGATGTGGGCATCAAGACGATCAGTCATTTGACACCTGACACCTGTCGGGTTCTCGACTGATGGATCCGGACCTAAGTGGTCTCCCGCCCCAATTTACGCCGGAACCAGGTGTCAATACGGGATTCGGAATACTGCAGAAGACCGTCACGGCTCTCAGCGCCGAGTCTCGGTTCCTGGCGGCGCCGGCGTCGCTTGACTTCATGGCTGTGGCCAGCAGCATCGAGGATCACGCCACGATGGCGACCAGGTGCGTCGCGAAGGCTGGGGAGATAGTTGACAACGCTCGGTATGTGCTCGCGATCGAGCTGCTCTGCGCGGCACAAGCGCTCGATCTTCGCGAGCGGCCGATGCTCGGCGCTGGGACGCGAGCCGTGTACGAATGCTTACGCGGCGTGGCTCCCTTCATGGCCCAAGACGAAAGCATCACGCCGGCCCTCAACGCGGTCAGAGACCTTGTCGCGTCAGGCCGTCTGCAATCCGCCGTCCCTGAGGCGTCGACACGATCCCGCGCCGGTACGCCGGCGGCCGTCCGGTAGCGACCACGACGGTAGAAAGCGGGTGGTATCAAGTCCCCGCCAAATCTCTCGGCTTGTGCAAGCGCGTCGAGATCGTCGCGCGGGCGCACGCGGCCGAGCGTCTGGCGGGACGGTGTCGGCCATCCTCATCGCAAGCTTCGTTTCACGTCACTCTCGGGGGTGGCCGGCAACGCAAACACGGCGACGGGTGCCTGCCTGCCCCGCGGCGTGACCTCGCCGATGTGCACGAGATTCCCCGGGATGCGCGACAACACGGAGCGGGTCGAATCCGAGATGAACACCATGAAGTCGGTTCCTTTGGTCATCTGCTCCAGGCGAGACGCCGTGTTGGTGGTGTCTCCCACCGCCGTGTACTCCAGTCGCCGCTCGGACCCAACGTTGCCTGACATGACGGGGCCGGTGTTGATGCCGATGCCCATTCGAAACCCGTTGCCAAGCCCCTCTACGCGAATCCAGTCGTTGAACTCGCGCAGCGCGTCGACCACCATCGCCTGCGCCGCGGCGACCGCCAGGTCCGCGTGGTGCTTGTGCTCGAGTGGGGCGCCGAACACAGCCATGATCCCATCGCCCATGTAGGAGACAAGCGTTCCACCGTGATCGAGGATTACATCGCTCATCGTGCTCAGATAGCGGTTCAGGACCTCGATCACCCTGTCAGGCGGGTTCGATTCCGCCCACGCGGTAAAGCCGCGCAAGTCGCTGAACAACACCGTCGCGACGCGACGCTCACCGCCCAGCCGGAGATTCTCGCCGGCGCTCTCCAGCACCTGGTCGACCACCGGCTCGGGGACGAACCGCGCGAAAAGGTTGCGGACGCGTTCACGCTCGAGGTCCTGGAGGCGCTTGCGGCTCAGGCTGGCGTTGATGCGTGCACGCAAGAGCGTGCGGTTGGCCGGCTTGGGCATGTAGTCGTCGGCCCCGAGCTCGATGCACCGTACGACGCTCTCGATGTCGTCGACCGCGGAGATCATGATCACCGGGATCCCGTTCAGCTTCGGGTCCTTTCGGATGCGCTCGAGCACGCCATAGCCGTCGAGCTCGGGCATCTCGATGTCGCAGAGGACCACGTCGATCGGCTGACTTTTGAGGATCTCGCATGCCTGCCTGCCGTTCTCGGCTTCGGTCACGCGATGCCCCTCCCGCTCCACCAGCTTGGACAGGAGCATGCGGTTGACGGGATCGTCGTCTGTGACAAGGATCGAGGCGGACTCCGCCCCCATTCACGCCTCCGCTCGATTCGTAGGCTTGACGCAGCGTACCCGGTGGTTACGGCAAGCGTCTGGCGTCGAATCGCAGGCGCCCTGCACAGTGATTCGCAGCCGCCCTGCCATCACGCAGCCTGGACGACTTCTCGGCCTCGGGGGATACTTCCCGTCATGCCCAGCCTCGGAATCGACGCCGGATGACTCCCTCCGCCGACCTCCCGCCCGAGCTGGCCGAGGCGCGCCGCCGGCTGGCGGAGCTCGAGGCCGTCGAGGCCGAGCGCGCACACGCCGCCAAGGTGCAGGAGGCGTTGTACCGGATCGCCGAGCTGGCGAGCGCGGCTCGCGACCTGCAGGAGTTCTACCGGGCGATCCACCGTGTCGTCGCCGAGCTCATGTATGCGAGCAACTTCTATATCGCGCTCTACGACGAAGAGCGCCGCCTGATCAGCTGGCCGTACTACGTCGACGAGGTCGACACCGATCTCCCCGATCCGAACAGGTGGGACCAGTTCGGCAGCGGCCACGCGCGGGGCACGACCGCCTACGTGCTCCGGACGGGGAAGCCACAGCACCTTTCGGGAGACCGGATCGAGAAGCTCGCCGAGCTCGGCGAGATCGACATGATCGGCGATTTGGCCGTGGACTGGCTGGGGGTTCCGCTCGAGTCCGACGACGGCCGCACGGTCGGCGTCCTCGCCGTGCAGTCGTACCTGCCGAACGTTCGCTATCACGGAGCATGACGAGGAGCTGCTCGCGTTTGTCGGCCAGCACGTCGGCGCCGCCCTCTCGCGAGCGCGGGCGATCGAGGAGACGCGCCAGCGCAACGCAGAGCTCGCGCTGATTAACAGTGTCCAGGAAGCGCTCGCCGGTGAGCTCGAGCTGCAGTCGATCTACGACGCCGTAGGCGACAAGATCCAGGAGGTCTTCGACGCGCAGGTCGTCGACATCGCCATCTTCGACGAGAGCTCCGGCCTGCTCCACTTCCCGTACACGATCGAGCGCGGCGTGCGCTTCCCGGACGAGCCGATCGAGCTGATCGGCTTCCGCAAGCACGTGATGGAGACGCGCGAGCCGCTGATGATCGCGGAGGTGCACGCCCGAGGTGGCCGAGCGCTACGGCAACCCGCACGTGCTCAGCGGGGAGCCCGCCAAGTCGATGCTCTACGTCCCTCTCGCCGTCGGCGGGCGCGCGACCGGCGTGATCTCGCTCCAGAACGTCGACCGCGAACACGCGTTCAGCGAGTCCGACCAGCAACTCCTCGAGACCCTGGCGGGCAGCTTGAGCGTCGCGCTCGAGAACGCGCGCCTCGTCCACGAGACCCGGCAGCGGAACGCGGAGCTCGCCCTCATCAACAGCGTTCAGACGGCGATCGCCGGCGAGCTCGATCCGCAGGCGATCTACGACCTCGTCGGCGACAAGCTCCAGGAGGTCTTCGACGCGCAGGTCGTTGACATCGCCATCTTCGACGAGACGCTCCGGCCTGCTCCACTTCCCGTACACGATCGAGCGTGGCGTGCGCTTCCCGGACGAGCCGATCGAGCTGATCGGCTTCCGCAAGCACGTGATGGAGACGCGCGAGCCGCTGATGATCGCGGAGGTCACGCCGGAGGTGGTCGAGCGCTACGGCAACCCGCACGTGCTCAGCGGGGAGCCGGTCAAGTCGGAGCTCTTCGTCCCACTCGTCGTCGGTGGGCGCGCGACTGGCGTGATCTCGCTCCAGAACGTCGACCGCACGCATGCGTTCGGGGAGGATGACCAGCAGCTCCTGACCACCCTGGCCGGCAGCCTGAGCGTCGCGCTCGACAACGCTCGCCTGCTCCACGAGACGCGTCAGCGCGTGGCCGAGCTCGCAACGGTGAACAGCGTCGGCCAGGCGCTCGCGTCGCAGCTCGACCTCGACGCGCTGATCCAGCTCGTCGGTGAGCAGGTGCGCGAGACGTTCGAGGGCGACATCGCGTACGTCGCGCTGCACGACCGGCCGTCCGGTCGGATCGACTTCGCCTACTACTACGAGAGCGGCCAGCGCCGGGACGAGCCGTCGATCGCGTACGGCGAGGGGCTGACCACCCGGATCCTCGAGTCGCGTGCGCCGCTGCTGCTCAACCGGTCGCCGCAGTTCGAGAAGCACGAGGCGTGGCAGGTGGGTACCCCGGTACGGTCCTTCCTGGGCGTTCCGATCCTCGTCGGAGAGGCGGCGATCGGGGTCATCAGCGTCCAGAGCATCGAGCAGGAAGGCCGTTTCGGAGAAACCGACTCCCGGCTGCTGGCGACGATCGCAGCCAATGTCGGCGTGGCGATCCAGAACGCGCGCCTGTTCTCCGAGGTGGAGCGGCAGCGCCAGTACCTGGAGTCGCTCGTCGCGATCAGTCCCGCGGCGGTGGTCGTCATGGACGCCGACGAGCGGGTGACCGACTGGAACCCGGCCGCGGCCGAGCTCTTCGGCTATTCGGCAGAGGAGGCGCTCGGCCGGCCCATCGACGACCTCGTCTTCGGCGAGACGGACCGCGACGAGGGACGCGAGATCACCCGGGAGGCCATGACAGTCGGTCGCGCGCGCACCGGATCAACACAGCGCCTGCGGAAGGACGGGACACCGGTCGACGTCGAGCTGATGCTCGTCCCGCTCACGGTGGACGGCTCCCACGTCGGCTTCCTCGGCATCTACCACGACGTCACCGAGCTCCAGCGCGCGCGGCAGGAGGCCGAGGCGGCGACGCAGGCGAAGAGCGCGTTCCTCGCCACGATGAGCCACGAGATCAGGACGCCGATGAACGCCGTGATCGGCATGACCGATCTCCTGCTCGGCACCGAGCTGACGGGCGAGCAGCGCGAGTTCGCCGAGGTTGTGCGGTCGAGCGGAGAAGCACTGCTGCACGTGATCGACGACATCCTCGACTACTCGAAGATCGAGGCAGGCAAGCTCGATCTCGAACGCGAGCCGTTCAGCGTGCGCGAATGCGTGGAGGGAGCGCTGGACATCGTCGCGCCGCGCTCGTGGGAGAAGGGGATCGAGCTCGGCTGTCTCATCGAAGAGTCCGCGCCCGCCGGGATCCTTGGCGACAAGGCCCGCCTCCGCCAGGTGCTGCTGAACCTGCTCTCGAACGCGGTCAAGTTCACCGAGGCGGGCGAGGTCGTCGTCCTCGTCGAAGCCGAGCCGAGCGGATCGGGCTCGTACCGGCTTGAGCTCTCGGTACGCGACACCGGGATCGGGATCGCGCCGGACCGGATGGGCAGGCTCTTCACGTCGTTCAGCCAGGTGGACGCGTCGACCACGCGCCGGTTCGGCGGTACCGGGCTCGGTCTCGCCATCTCGAAGCGCCTCGTCGAGCTGATGGGCGGGACGATTTCGGTCGAGAGCGAGCAGGGCAGCGGTTCGACCTTTCGCATCGCGCTCACGGTCGAGGCGGCCGAGGCGCCGAGCCCGATCCCCGTGAACGACGGCCGGTCGCACCTCGCCGGCAAGCGGCTCCTCGTCGTGGACGACAACACGACGAACCGCGAGATCGTAAGCAGGCACGCGCGGTCGTGGGGAATGGAGCCGGTCGTGGCCGAGCTGCCCTCCGAAGCGCTTGCGCTGGTCGAGGCCGGGGAGCCGTTCGATGTGGCGGTGCTGGACATGATGATGCCGGAGATGGACGGGCTCGCTCTGGCGGGAGAGATCCGGAGTCGGCGGAGCGAGCAGGACCTCCCGCTCGTGCTTCTGACCTCGCTCGGCCGCCTGCAGCAGGCGCAGTCGACCGGCGTGTTCTCGGCCCAGCTCGCGAAGCCCTTCAAGGCCTCGCAGCTCTACAACACGCTCGTGCGCCTGCTGACCGCGGGCGAGCCAGAGGAGGAGACGGCCGAGGTGGCGCCCGACGAGAAGCAGGCGATGTCGTCCCTGCGAATCCTGCTCGCGGAGGACAACGCGGTGAACCAGAAGGTCGCGCTCCGCCTCCTCGAGCGGCTCGGCTACCCGGCGGATGTCGCGTCAAACGGTCTGAGGCGCTGGCAGCGCTCGAGCGGCAGCCCTATAACGTCGTCCTGATGGACGTGCAGATGCCGGAGCTCGACGGTCTCGACACTTCGCGCCGGATTTGCGAACGGTGGCCGCCGGAGAGCCGCCCGCACATCATCGCGCTGACGGCGAACGCGCTGCCGGAGGATCGCGAGGCGCTGCTTCGCGGCCGGCATGGACGACTATGTCGCGAAGCCGATCCGCGGGGACGAGCTGGCGGCGGCACTGAAGCGCGCGCGGCCGCCCCGGAACGGTGACGCCGGTGCGGCAGAGAGCGAGATCAGCCTCGAGGCTGCCGCGCTCCAGAACCTGCGAGACCTCGGCGGCGTCGAGTTCCTCGCCGAGGTGGTGGACGTCTTTCTTGCCGAAGCGCCCGCGCTGATCACGAGCCTCCGGAGCTCGCTCGAGCGGCAGGACACCGACGAGCTCCGCCGAGCGGCGCACACGCTGAAGTCGAATGGCTCGACGCTGGGCGCAGCGGCGTTCGCGGAGCTCTGTCGCACCGTCGAGCAGCACGCCAAGGACGGCCGCCTCGACGGCGTCTCGCAGCTCGTGGGTCGGATCGAGCAGGAGTACCGGACGCTCCAGGAGGCCCTCGCCTCTCTTCGGTCGGAACCGCTTTCGTGAGCGGTTCCGCTCCCGCGACGGCACGATCCTGATCGCGGACGACAGCCGTGTGAGCCGGCTCCGCGTGGTGGTTCCTTACGCGTGTGAGCAGTTGCCGGCATCGGTGGCGCGGACCACGCCGCTGTTTACGCTCGAGACCTCGCTGTAGCTCAGCAACGGCCGCGCCACCCACACCGTGTCGCTGCCCGCCGAGTGGCGGTGCGTACGCAACCGGGGCGGCGCGATCATCGGTTTGAGCACCGTTGCCCCGCCAAAGCCAGCGCATCTCTCCGGGCTGGCGCTCTCGGTCAAGGGGCCACGCAAGGTGATCGCCGGTTCGATCGCCAGCTACACGATCCGAGTGCGCAACACTCGTCGCGGACCACGCAATCGCGACATCTCCTCCCTGTGGCACCTTCGGGTCCAGTCGAACCTCATCCCGTTCGCCAATGAGGCAAAGATCAACATCCACGTTCCTCGTCGCGTCGTCCGCCGCCTCGCCGAGCTGCGCCACGGCAGGACGATGGTGCTGCGAATCCGCATCCGGGTTCCGGGCGGCGCGAAGCAGGCGTCGATCCATCCCATTTGCCTGTACTCCAGCGCTATCGCGGACTCGGCCCGGCCCACCGACGGCAAAAGCCTGCTCGGCGGTCAGAGCGCGCCGACGAAGACACAAATAGTCGACCGAGCGGCGGGTCGATCGTGCATCAGGTGAGGCTCGTGTTGTGGCTGCGGATGCCGGAATACATTGGTGCTGTTGGTCCTGGCCACCGGAGTCCGGAGGGTCGCAGCGTCGCTGTCCAAGTCGGAGCATGGGGCGGGTCGTCGGTATCTAGGCGATCGTCTGGGTGTGGCGAGGGTCTCTCTGAGGCTGTCTCTACGAGGCCGAGTAGGCATTGCCGCTGACCTTGCAGCGCAGCGCCGACCCGCTCCAGCCTGCGTATTTGAAGACCGAGATGTGCGCGCTTCCCCCGGTGGGCGAAAACAGCGTCAGATCGTCGGCATTCTCGCCTCCGTTGGGGCTGGTGGTCGAGACCGAGATGTCGCTGCCAACGAACTTGTTGCTCGTGCCAAAGCCGCTGAACACACCTCCATCCTCGATCCCATCGATGACCGTGTCCGACGGGCCGACAGCGCGCAGCCGGAGGCTGGCTGTGCCCGCTTTGACCGAGCACGACGCGCTCACGGTCCACGCGCCGAGGTGCGCGAGCACCCTGGTGCCGAAACCGGACGCGCTGGTCGAGTCGACGTGCAGCTCGACCGCGCTCGGGCCGGCGGCGCCGGTGAGGCCCCGGGGGCCGCGAGGCCCAGTCCGGCCGGCGAGCGCGCGCCGAGCGCCGATCGCGAGCTTGGGCAGGGTGACCGCGTGGGGGCGGATCTGCTTGGTGCCGACGCTGCCCGCGGGCAGTGTCGCGGCCGCATAGCTGGCGCCGCCCAGCGCGATGAACAGCGCGAGGTAGGCGACTACGGTGGCGTGGCTCGGACGCCGAAAGCGCCGTAACATGGGTACTCCTCCTTTGGGATGTGGTTCGTGCGACAACACGATGAGCGTCGCCGCCTAAAGCACGCCAAAGGTCCGCCAAAATGGCCGCGTCTGCAGGTACCCGTACTCCAACGCCCAGCGAACGTCCCCCCGCACAGCCTGGCCACCATGAAGTCTCGGCACGGCAGCTTAAGGGGCAGAACAACGCCCGCGATCCCTCTCCGCCTCCGCGTTCGCGCGGGCCGGACGTCGCACGTTCGGGGCCCAGCCGGAGGTCGGCCGCGCTCCGTCCATCGCTGGAGGAATGGCGCGATTCGGGTCGGCCGGGGCACGAAGGCGGTCGTTTCGCGCCGGCACTACGGGCTCAATAAGCATCCAACGGGCATCGTGATACGGGCCCGCTGGATTGACTGGTGCGCTCGGCCGCATTTAGCGTTGTGAGTGAGGAGTGTCGGATGAGGCGGCGAAGATGGCGACGACGGCAGGAGCGTCATGCTGTAGGGCTGTCGGATCGATGGCAAAGGTGGTGTGCGTTGGATGAAACGCAGTGGGCCGTGACTGAGGGTGGCGCGGCGAACAAGCGTGCACTCGTCCGTCGTCCCGGCCCACGTCTGCCTGAGGGCTTGGTCACCCATCCCATCCGGACTCCGGTCGATGTGGACCTGGCTGGGCGCCAGTGGCACGGGTACGTTGACACGCTGCAGGCCGAGGGCTGGGAGGTCATCAAGGTTCCGCCGGCCGACGACTGCCCCGATGCTGTGTTCGTGGAGGACACCGTCGTGGTTTACGGCGATCTCGCCGTCATCTCTCGCCCAGGCGCCGACGAGCGCAAGCCCGAGATCGCGGGAACCGAGGCGACGCTGGCCTCCCTCGGCTACCGGATCGCCCGGATCGAGCAGCCCGGCACTCTTGACGGAGGCGATGTCCTGAAGGCCATGGGCGCGGTGTGGATCGGCCTGAGCGGACGCACCAATGCATCCGGGGTGGAGCAGCTCGCGGAGCTGCTCGAGCCGCTGGGCGCGCGGGTCGTCGGCGTCCCCGTCTCCCGCGTCCTGCACTTGAAGTCCTCCGTGACCGCGCTCCCCGAGGGCACCATCGTCGGCTTCGAGCCGCTCGTTGACGACCCGTCTGTGTGGCCGTCGTTGCTCTCGGTTCCCGAGCAGGCCGGCGCTCACGTCGTGGTGCTTGACGCATCCACGGTGCTGATGTCCACGCGCGCACCCGCCACGCGAGCACTGTTCGAGTCTCGTGGGCTCCGTGTGGTCGCAGTTGACATTTCCGAATACGAGAAGCTGGAAGGCGGTGTCACCTGCCTGTCGGTGCGTCTGCGCGGCAGAGCCCGAGTCACGCGGGGTTTTAGCTGAGACGGCGTTCGCTGCTGGCGAAAGGACCGACACAACCAGCTCGCTCGAACACGAAAAAGCCCCGCCTTTGCGGGGCTTCCGCCAGTGCGCCCGAGAGGACTCGAACCTCCACGGACCGGTACAGCCCACAAGGCCCTCAACCTTGAACGGCGCGTGTGGATGCTTCTACCGGGTTCCAAATCGTCCAAACTCGTTGGTGTCATAGACGGACTGGACGCAGTGGACGAGATGGATGTTGCCACGGCATGGCGCTGAGGCGCGGCATCGCGAACCGACCGACCGAGCGGTTGTAGGTGCTCCTTCGGCCCACGCTTGCGAGAGCGGCCGGATCATCCTGCGTGTGCCATGCGGCGAGAACTGCTCCTCGACCGGTGCGCCCTCGAGCGGCTGCACAGATACGACGAGCCGGTTACGGATCGTCCCGAACGCCAGCCCCCCCCACTGTCGCGCGCGGCTCGGGCAGCGAACCCACGAGCCGGTCCAGCGATCGCTCCTTCGAGATCACTTTGGAACTGTTCCGTTTCCGGCTTTTGCTGTGGGAATGCTGTGCCGCGGTGACTGCTCGGCTGATTCTCCGTGAGCGCGCGGCGGGCGTCTACGCGCCGGGGTGGATTTAGAGCGTCACCGTCCGCCC
>CAVTTU010000003.1:0-81342 GCA_963737535.1 uncultured Solirubrobacterales bacterium | reverse complement strand
GCGCCCGAGAGGACTCGAACCTCCACGGACCATTCAGTCCACAAGGCCCTCAACCTTGCGCGTCTACCAATTCCGCCACAGGCGCTTGGGGCGGCCAGTATAGCTTCGAGCGGGTGGCGTCCGGAACAAGCGGGCCGGCCGCTTCGGTGGGTGGAATCCCCGCCGTGGAGGGCTTGGCCGGCGCCAGGCCATCCCTCACGAGGATGACGGCTCTCGCCGGCGCTTGAGTCCGTCCGTCGGCGGCGCTACATTTCCGAACACATGTTCGACGTGACCGGCCCGCCGGGGCTAACCGAGCAAGGAGTGGACGGATGGACCTCACGAAGGACCTGACGAAGCGCCAGCAGGAAATCTTCGACTTCATCAAGCGCTATTCGGCGAAGTACGGCTATCCGCCGACCGTTCGCGACATCGGGAAGGCCGTCGGGCTGGCCTCGTCCTCGACCGTACACGCGCACCTAGCGAACCTCGAGCGCATCGGGCTGCTGCGGCGTGATCCGTCGAAGCCGCGGGCGATCGAGCTGCTCGACCGGGCCGCCGCCGGCGTGCGGAGCTTCGTCAAGCCCGGTCTGCCGCTGGTTGGCCAGGTGGCGGCCGGTCAGCCGGTGCTGGCCGAGGAGAACATCGAGGATTACGTGCAGACGCCGACATATGCGGGTGGCGGGGATGGCGAGTACCTGCTCCGCGTGCGCGGGGAATCGATGAAGAATGTCGGGATCATCGAGGGAGACCTCGTCGTGGTCCGGCCGCAGGACACCGCCAACGATGGCGACATCGTGGTGGCGTTGGTGGGGGAGGAGGCGACGGTGAAGCGCTTCTTCCACGAGTCAGATCACGTTCGCCTGCAGCCCGAGAACGAGACCATGGACCCGATCCGCAGCCGCGAGGTGCGGGTGCTGGGGAAGGTCGTCGGGCTGATGAGGAGCATCTCGTGAAGCGGGGTCTATGGTGAGCACGGTGCTTGCCGAGCGCTGCCCCAGCCCACTCGAGGGACTGGGCGGTGAGTCCACGCTGGCTGATGTCATGGCCCGCGTTTGGGAGGGGCTCGCCGCCCATGAACTCGTCCCGTGCCCGGTGTGCGGCGAGCAGATGCGGCCCGTGTATGGCGCCCACGCGCGGCCGATCGGCGGTCGCTGCACCGGTTGCGGGACGACTCTGAGCTAGCGGGACGAGTCTGAGCCAGCGGCATCGACCCTGGCTTGGCGGGACACTCTGAGCTAGCCCGCCGCACCACACGGTGGCGGAGCGATGCTGCTGGCGGGGACGACGAGGACCGGCGGCGCTGTTCGGCGGGAGGCGGATGTGGGTCGCCGATCCCAACGTGACCGATCAACCCCGACTATGCTTTTCGATGCAGGCTGAGCAGTCGCGGAGGTGATGAACCTTCGAGGAAAGTCCGGACATCAAAGGGCAAGGTGGTCGGTAACGCCGACCCGGGGAAACCCGCGGGAAAGTGCCACAGAAATGACACCGCCTAAGCCTGGGGCCGCTGCAGAGCTCCAGGCCGGTAAGGGTGAAATGGTGCGGTAAGAGCGCACCGGCGTCGCGGTGACGCGGCGGCCAGGTAAACCCCACCTGATGCTAGGCCAAGCAGGACCGCTTGTAGGTGGCCCGCCAAGGTCCGGGTAGGCCGCGCAGATGGATGGCTGCTCTCGACAAGATCCGGCTTACAGGCCTGCTACGGAGAAGCCCCGCCCCGGCGGGGCTTCTCTACTCATTGGGGTTGGAGCTCTCGCGATCGGGCGTTCCTGCGGGTGAACCGCCGCCCGTCAGGGCAACGGTCCCCCGGCCACTCCGATGATCGCGCCGATGAGCCCGGCGGCGAGCAGGGTAGACACGAGCCCGCGCCGCAGGACGAGGAGCGCCACCGCGGCCGCGCCGAGCAGGGCGAACTGCCACGCCTCGTCTAGCGCGGCGGCGAGCGGGATCGAGGCCCCGAGAATCGCCCCGATGGCAGCCGGTCCGGCGCCGTCGAGGAACCGCTGGGCGCGGGCGTTGCCGCGCAGGCGCTCGAAATGTCCGCCACCGACGAGCACGAACGCAAACGAGGGCAGGAAGGCGATCACCGCGGCGAGAAGAGCGCCACCGATGCCGTGCGCGGCATACCCGACGGCGGCGATCGTGGCGACGACCGGACCTGGGGTGATCTGCCCCAACGCCACCGCGTAGAGAAACTGGGTCGCGCTCATCCAGTGGTAGGTGTGCACGGCGTCGGTGCGCATAAGCGGCACGATTACGAAGCCGCCCCCGAAGGACAGCGCCCCCACCTTCAGCGCGACCCAGGCCAGCGAGCCGACGCCACCGGCGGTCGACACGGCGAGCAGCGGCGAGAAGGCGCTCTGACCGGGAGGGCTTGCGGAACGCGTGACCAGGATCAGCTCGAGCGCCCCGCAGAACAGGATTGCCAGCACCACATAGGCGCCCACCAGCCAGGCCGAGAGACCGCCGAGGATCACGTAGGCGATCCATCGCGCCGCTCGCGGCGTCGATCGCTCCGCGCGTCGCCAGCTCGGGTGCAGCAGCTCCAGCCCGGCGCGAACCGCCACCGCCGCGATCACCGCCCCCGCCCCGGCGCCCGCGCCACGGACCCAGCGCGGTGGCGCCTGGGCCAGAAACAGCGTCGACAGCGCGGTGATCATGATCACCGCCGGCGCGATGAAGCCGATCCCACCGACCAGCGCGCCGGCACGGCCCGCGACACGTCGAGCGCAGAAGATCGCCAGCTGGGTCGAGGCCGGCCCGGGCAGCAGGTTGCAGGCCGCAATCGCGTCCTGAAATTCACCGTCGCTGATCCAGCCACGGCGTTCGACGACGAGATCGCGCAGCAGTGCGATGTGCGTCGGCGGGCCGCCGAAGCCGGTCAGGCCGATCCGCGTCCAGTCGATGGCCACCCTTTGCAGGGAGACCTGCGGTTGTTTTTCAGCGCGCTCTACGGGCCGGACGGTATAGCGCCGCGCGGCCGCTCAGCGCCTCGGTCGGAGCAGCCGGCCCCGAGTTCCGAGAAGATGTGCGCCACGCCGATGCCCTTGATTCCGAAGATGCTCACCGCGCCGGCCGCCGCCATCGGCGCCGCCGCGCAGAACGCACTCGAGGTGGCGCGCTTCGGCGGCCTCGAGACCGATGAAGAGGCCTCGCCGTACCAGGTGGCGAGCCAGGAGCGGGTCTACCGGTTGCGTCACTACTACCCGGATGGGGACGCAGCGACGGCACCGATCCTGCTCGTCCCGCCCATGATGCTGGCCGCCGAGGTGTACGACGTATCGCACGAGACCAGCGCCGTCAAGATCCTGCGCGAGCACGGGGTCGATCCGTGGGTGGTCGATTTCGGCGCGCCCGAGCGCGAGGAGGGTGGACTCGAGCGCACGCTCACCGATCACATCCTGGCCGTCTCGGACGCCGTCGAGCGTGTGCGCGAGGCGACCGGCAAGGACGTGCACCTGGCGGGCTACTCGCAGGGCGGCATGTTCTGCTATCAGACCGCCGCCTACCGGCGAAACGACGGGCTGGCCTCGGTTGTGACCTTCGGCAGCCCGGTCGACACCCGCCTGGCGATGCCGTTCGGGATCCCTGAGCAGCTGGCGACGGGCGCCGCGGATGTGCTGGCCGACCGCGTGTTCAGAGCCTGGGCCCTGCCGGCGTGGGCAAGCCGCACCGGCTTCCGGCTGCTGGACCCGGTCAAGTCGTTGCGCAGCCGGGTCGAGTTCATCCTCCAGCTCCACGACCGCGAGGCGCTGCTCCCGCGCGAGGGCACGCGCAGGTTCCTTGAGGCCGACGGATGGGTGGCCTGGCCCGGCCCCGCCATGGCCGACTTCCTGCGCCAGTTCATCGCCCACAACCGGATGCTCCAGGGCGGATTTGTCGATCGAGGACCGGCTGGTCACCCTGGCCGACATCGAGTGCCCGATCCTGTCCGTGGTCGGGACCGTGGATCAGATCGCGCCCGCGCCCGGCGTGCGCGCCATCCGGCAGGCGGCGCCGCGAGCCGACGTGTATGAGCTGGCCCTGAGCGCTGGGCATTTCGGCCTGGTGGTGGGCTCGACCTCGAACACCGTCACCTGGCCGACGGTGGCGGGGTGGATCCGGTGGTGCGCCGGCGAGGGCAGCCTGCCCGCCGAGCTCCAGGAGATTCCCGACGAGACGCCGACGCAACTCGTCCCCGAGGTTCGCAACCGGGTCGGCTATGGAATCGAGCTGGTCGGAGGGGTGGGGGCCGGGATCGGCCGCTCGGTCCTGCGCACGGCCGGACGCACGGCTCACGGCGTGCGCGAGCTCGCGCTCGAGGCGGTCGAGGCCCTGCCCCGCCTGGCTCGGCTCGAGCAGATCCAACCGAGCACGAGGATCTCGCTCGGGCTGCTGGTCGAGGAGCGGCGGCGCAAGTCGGCCGAGGAGATCTTCTTCCTCTTCGAGGACCGGGCCTACAGCGCCCGCGAGACCAACGAGCGGATCGACAACATCGTCCGCGGTCTGATCTCGATCGGCGTGCGCCGCGGGCAGCACGTTGGCGTGCTGATGGGGACACGCCCCAGCGCGCTGGCCCTGGTTGTCGCCATCAGCCGGCTCGGGGCCGTGGCCGTGCTCCTGCGGCCCGACGGCGACGTCGCCCGCGAGGCGCGACTGGGACAGGTGGAGCGGATCATCTCCGACCCCGAGCGCGCTCCACTGGCCGCCGGACTCGGCGAGCACCACACGTTCGTGCTCGGCGGGGGCGGCGGGCCGCGGGACCTCGGAGTGCCGCTGATCACCGACATGGAGCAGATCGACCCCGGCTCGGTGAAGCTGCCGCGCTGGTACCGGCCCAACCCGGGGCGGGCCAGCGACGTCGCGTTCATCGTGTTCGCCGGATCGGGCGAGCACACCCGGGTGAGCCGGATCACCAACCGGCGCTGGGCCATGTCGGCGTTCGGCACCGCCTCATCGGCGGCGCTGAACGGCCGACGACACCGTGTACAGCGTCACGCCTCCCTATCACCCCTCGGGGCTGATGATGAGCATCGGCGGAGCGATCGCCGGGGGTGCCCGGCTGGCCATGGCGTCCCGATTTGCCCCGGCCACGTTCTGGGAGGAGGCGCGGCGCTACGGGGTCACGGTGGCCTCCTACACCTGGACGCTGCTCCACGATCTGGTCACCGCGCCGCCCCAACCGGGCGAGCGCCATCACTCGGTGCGCCTGTTCATCGGGTCAGGCATGCCGCGTGGCTTGTGGCGCCGGGTGCAGGAGCGCTTCACGCCGGCCCGAGTGCTTGAGTTCTATGCCTCGACCGAGGCGGGAGCGATCCTGGTCAATGTCAGCGGCGCCAAGGTGGGGTGCATGGGACGGCCGCTTCCGGGTAGCGCGCCGGTGCGGATTGCGGTCTACGACACCGAGCAGGAGCACATCGTGCTCGATCGCGACGGACTCGCCGGGGAGTGCAAGACCGACGAGGTCGGCATGCTGCTGGCCAGGGTCCGCCCCGAGGAGCCCTCGAGCACGGTGCCGCTCCGCAGCCTGTTTGCGCCCGAGGACGCCTGGACGGCGACGGGAGACCTGTTCCGGCGCGATCGCGACGGCGACTACTGGCGACTCGACAGCGTCGCCGACGTGATCCACACGGCCGACGGGCCAGCCTTCACCACGCTGATTCGCGATGCGCTGTCGGACCTGCCCGCCGTGGACCTGGCCGTGGCCTACGGGGTGCCGGCCGTCGGCGGCACGGACATCACGCTGGCCGCCGTCACCGTGTGGCCGGGGTGCGAGCTGCGGCCGAAGGAGATCGCCGGGGCGCTCCGGCGCCTGGCCCGGCACCAGCGTCCGGCGATCGTACAGGTCGTCGAGGAGATCCCGGTGACGACCTGGTTCAGGCCGCTGACCGCACCGCTGCGCGCCGCCGGCGTCCCCGGGCCGGGGGCAGACGTCAGGGCCTGGTATCTCGACGCGTCGGGCGAGACCTACCGGCCCTTGACCGACGCTGCCCGCCGCCGGCTGGTCGGGAACGCGGCGCCGGCCGCCAGCTCGAGCGGTTGACCACCCGGAGCGGCTCAGGTTCAGGCCGGCAGCGTCTCGCCCGAGTACAGCTTGATGACCTTGACCGTGGCGGCCGGGGCAGCGTTGATGCAAAGCTCGCAGAGTACGCACTCGTCGAGGTTGTCCTCGACGATCCGCAGCGTCCCGTCGTCGTTCTGGGCGAAGATGTCGACGGGGCAGACCTCGGTCAGCTTGGCCGCGAGCTGGGGATCTCGGGCCACGGCGTCCTCGACCTCGACGTCGATGAACAACGCGCTCATACAGCGGCGCCCATCTTCTGTTTGACGATGTTAGGGATCTCCGAGATCTCCTCGGCCACGACGATGCCCGCCTCGGCCAGGCGGGCGATCTTCTCGCTCGCCGTATCCTCCTTGCCCTCGACGATCGTGCCGGCGTGACCGAAGCTCATGCCCGGCATCTCGTCCATGAAACGGCCGGCCATGAAGGCCACGATCGGTAGGCGCGAGTTGTTCGCGGTCACCCAGCGCGCGAGCTCGGCTTCCATCCGCCCACCGGGCTCCGTGTAGATGACGATGGCCTGGGTCTGCTCGTCGGCCTCGAACAGCGGCATCAGCTCGGCGTAAGTCGAGCCGATGATCGCGTCGCCGCCGATCGACACGGCGGTCGACTGGCCGAGGCCGGCGGCGGTGAGCGTCGAGGACATCTCCGTGGTCATCCCGCCGCTGCGCGAGATCACGCCGACCGGGCCCGGGACGTAGGACTTGGCAGCATCCTTGGCCGGCCCGCCTATCCCGCCCATCTTGATCACGTCGGGAACGATGATCCCGAGACAGTTGGGGCCGATGATGCGGGCGTCGCGTTCGGTGGCCAACTCGACCATCTCGGCGACGTCGCGCCGGGGAATGCGCTCGGTCACGATCACCACCAGCCTGACCCCGTTCTCCAGCGCCTCGAACACGGCGTCCTTGGTGAAGGCGGGGGGGACGGTGACGACCGAGCCGTCGATCGGGCTGCCGTGATGCTCGACGGCCTGGGCGACGGTGTCGAACACGGGAACACCGTGCACATCGCGCCCCAGCCGGCCCGGGGTGACCCCGCCGACGATCTTGGCGCCGGCGCCGTAATCGAGGCACTCGCGGGTCAGGTTGACCGCCTCGCGCCCGGTGATCCCCTGGACGATGAAGGTCGTGTTCTCGTCGATCAGGATTGACACTAGTGGGTCTCCTGGGAACGTTGTGCGTGAAATGGCCAGGTCCGGGGGCCGCAGGCCGAGGACGCAGGATCCGACGTGCACCGGAGGTGCACGAGGATGCACCGCCGGCGAAGCCGGTGGTCAGGACAAAGGCCAGCGGTCATCCGGGCCGGCCATTTCGGGTGCAATGTTTCCACGGGACCCACTAGACGCCGGCTCCCTGGATCTTCTCGACGGCGCGCCGGGCCGCCTCGTGCAGCGAGACCTTGCGATCCGCGTAGTCGACGCCGTACTTATCGAGGATCTTGAAGCCCTCTTCCTCCCAAGCGCCGGGGATGCGGAAGATGGCGATCTTCTCGGCCGGGTCGTAGCCCAGCTCGACGCACGCCTTGATCACGCCGCGGGCGACGATGTCGACCCGAGTGTTGGAGACGATCGACATCATCACCGCGATCTTGTCGACGCCGGGCTTCTGGAGAACGAGCTTGGCCAGGCCACAGGCTTTGCTGACCGACGGATTTCCGCCGATCTCGCAGTAGTTGGCCGGGTCGCCACCGTGGGCGCGCACGGCGTCGAACAGGGTCAGCGAGCCGCCACCGGCGCCGATCACCAGCCCGAGGTTGCCGTCGAACTCGGTCACGTTCCCGGCCACGCCGCGGTGGTCCTGGGCATCGACCGCCTCGCCGGCGAGTTCAAACGGGGTGGCCTCGCGGGCCTGGCGGGTCTCCTCGTCGCCGACGCCGAGCTCCTTCAGCAGGGCCTTCTGCCGCGGGCGGGCCTCGTTCTCGAGGTCCATGTGAGCATCGAGGGCGACGAAGCTGCCGTCCTCGAGCTCGCCGAGCGGGTTGATCTCGGCCAGGGTCATGTCGTACTGGAGGAACAGCCGCGCCAGCCGGGCGAGGATGGGGGTGAGGCGGTTGAGCGCCGTGCCGGTGATACCGAGTGAGGCGATCACCTGCTTGGCCTGCCAATCCGAGAACGGTCGCAGCGAGGAGAAGTGCCCGCGCGCCACGTGGCCGGGGTGCTGCTCGGCCACCTCCTCGATGTCGATCCCGCCCATGTCCGAGAACAGCATTACGGGGCGCTTGCGGATCCCATCCCACACCACGCCGGCGTAGTACTCGTGCTTGACCGCCGCGCGCGAGTCGACCAGCACCCCCCGGGGCATATGGCCGTTGATCTCCAGGCCGAGCACGTGCGCGGCCTGCTCCGCCGCCTCCTCAGGTGTGTCGGCGAACTGAACTCCGCCTGCCTTCATCCGTCCGCCGGTCAGGACCTGGGACTTGATCACGACCGGACCAGCGATATCGACGGCGATCGTCCGCGCCTGGTCAGCCGTGGTGGCGAATCCGTGCTTGGTGACGGGGATTCCCGCCTTGGACACGATCGCGCGTGACTCGTATTCGAAGAACCGCATCGACGGCGCGGGAGACTAGATGATTGATGCCAAATCCGTGTATTCGTCTGCACGCGTCTCGCGGCACCGGATCGCCACCCGCCAGAGGGGGCCCGTGGCGCTGCCACTGTGCCCCCTCTGGCGTGTGTCGCCCGGCACTCGCGAGCCACGCACATCCGAACCCACCAATTTGGAATCAATCATCTGCGAGCCTCGCTGGGGAACGGCCTCATGAATCGAACTCGAGGACGGAATAGGCGCTGCAGCCCAGGACCTCGCGACATGCGTCCGCAGTTCCGTCGTGTGACTGGCGCCAGACCACAAACGGCTGGCGGGAACCCATGTCAAAGATCGCCATCACCGTCCCCCCGCGCAAGGGGTCGGGCTGGCCCACCTCGGTCATGCAGTCGAGGCTGCCACGGCGCGTCCACAGCTTGGCGATGCGATTCGCTCTTCGGCGACGACCCAAGTCGAGCTCGAGCCGTCTGCGCATGTCGCTGTATGCGTGCTCGACGGCGCGGCGGTCGCCGTCGTCGGAGATCCCCGGGATGAAGAAGGCGGTCATTGACGGCTATAACCCCCGCTCGCGGGCGTCGCGGCTGAGCGCAATGCCAAGCGCTGCCGGCTGGATCCGGGCCTCGAGTTCGGCGAGTCGATGACCCTGGCGCGTGGATTCGCGATGCACGGAATCCTGCACAGCCTCCACCTGCCGCTCCAGCTGCTCGACCCGCAACCGCAGTGCTTGCAATGCGGGCGGGTCAGGCTCGGACCGAGGTGTTGCCGCGGTCGTCGGTGATTGTACGGCCGTCCGGCGCACCTGACGGATTCGTGCGACCAGGCCCTCGCGCTCACTCATGTTCCGGGGCCCTTTCCAAAGCGCTTGGGCCGAGCAGGACGAGCCGGGTAGCGCTCACGCTCCTCCTCGGTCATCTGGCGGATGACAAGACCGCCGTTCTCCACCTGCTCGCGGACGAGCGCCAGCTTCTCCTGACGCTTCTCCTCGGCGCGCTCACGTGCGGACTTCATGTGAGCGGCTCGCCACGGCTGGGCTCAGTGGGCATTGCGCTCCTCCTTAGGTCGCCCGCGACTTTCCACCGTAGCACCCGCGGTGAGGCACTGCTACCGTCCTCGCGAGGTCCCGCCCGGGATCAGCCATCGTGTTCAGCGCTCGCGGGTCGCCGCATTAAAGCCTCGTACGCGGCACATGACGGGAGGAGAAGCAATGGCCACCGGAACCGTCAAGTGGTTCAGCGACCAGAAGGGATACGGGTTCATCGTCCCCGATGAGGGGGGCAAGGATCTCTTCGTGCATCACACGGGACTGGTGGGCGAGAATCACCGCTCCATCGTTGAAGGCGCGAGGGTTTCATTCGACGCCGAGACCGGGTCCCAGGGTCGTCCGCAGGCCGTGAACGTCCAGCCTCTCTAGAGCTCGATGCGCGCGTCGGGCTCGACGCTTATTCTCCCGGGCACAGCGTCGAAGAGTTCGAGGTCATTACGCGCCAGTAGCGGTGAGCAGGACGGCAGACAGTTCAGACCCCCGGGGCCGACGATGAGCGACGCCGAGAAGGTCGATCCGGTGGTTCCAGGCCTCACCGGCGGGAAGCTCCTGTCCGAGATCACCAACCGGATCGTCGCCTTCATGCGCGAGCACTACGGCCGCGGCCCGATCAAGGCCAAGACGTACGCTCTCGACAACCTCACGATCGAGGTGTTCCTGATGGATGGACCGCTGGCTGGCTTTGGCGCCCTCGAGCGGGTGGACCCCCCGGCGACGTGACCGGGGGCGATATCGAGTAAGCTGGTCATGTCGGGGGCTACCGGCGGCACGCAGAGGTGCGGCGGCATGGCTCCGGCTCAGGAGGCACTCGCGCTCGTAGCGGTCTAAAGGCGGCTTGCGGGGGCGTTGCACCTAGGCAACGTTCACCCTTGCACCGGAGCAGCGAATGTCTGACTCATCGATGCGTCGGCCCGAGTGCTCCACGCTCGCGGCTTACGCGCAACCTCGTCTCGGTCGAAGCCTGCTCGAGATCGCGACTTCCGTGGTCCCCTACCTGGCGCTGTCGGTGCTCATGTACCTGGCGCTCAGCGTCTCTGTGCTGCTGACGCTCGCGCTCGCGGTGCCTGCCGCCGGATTTCTGGTCCGCACGTTCGTCGTCTTTCACGATTGCGCGCATGGATCGTTGTGGTCTTCCAAGCGCGCCAACGCCCGTGTTGGGCGCGTGATGGGGCTTTTCGTTCTCTCGCCGTTCCAGCGTTGGCGCCACGACCATGCGATCCATCACGCCAGCTCCGGCGACCTGGAGCGTCGCGGTGTCGGCGACGTGGTCACGCTGACCGTGTCCGAATACCGCTCGCGATCATGGCGAGGTCGTCTCGCCTATCGATTGATTCGCAATCCGCTGGTCATGTTCGGGCTCGGTCCCGTTATCGCGATGATGATCGGGCCCCGGATCGCGACGCGCTCGCAGCGGCCCCGGATGCGCCACAGCGTGCTCGGCACCGACGTCGCACTGTTGGTGGTAATCGGCGGACTTTGCGCGTTGATGGGGATCGAGAAGTTCTTGGTGCTCTGGCTCCCCGCGGCGATGCTCGCCGGCTCGATTGGAATCTGGCTCTTCTACGTCCAGCATCAGTTCGAGGACGCCTATTGGCAGCGGCCCGGCGAGTGGAACTATGCCGACGCGGCGCTGCAGGGGAGCTCATATCTGAAGTTGCCGAAGGTCCTCCAATTCTTCACCGGCAACATCGGACTTCACCACGTCCACCATCTCAACGCGCGCATGCCCAACTACAACCTCCAGCGCGCGCACGACGAGAACCCGGTCTTCCACGACGTGCCGACGCTCTCGCTCTGGGCCGCCCTTCGGACCGTCAAGCTCAAGCTGTGGGACGAGAACAGCGGGAAGCTCGTGAGCTTCGCCCAGGCACGGACGACACCACCAAGCGCCGCATCGCCGGCGCCTGCCTCGCCCCCGCCGGCAGCCTCGTCGCCGGCTCGGGTCTGCGCTGACCGCCGCGGCAGGGCGGGCTCCGCTCGCCCGCGCCTCCTCGGGTCTCGCCCGCCGACGCATTCCGCTCGCCCGCGCCTCCTCCGTCTCGCCGCGGCCGGACGCATCCGCGCCCCGTAGGGCATCGCGAGGCCCCGGCTGCTACCCGCCGCATCGTAATCCTCACCATTCCGCTCGGCTCTGTGCTACAAACTCCATTCCCATCAATCCACCCAATTTGATCGACAAACCACTCTTTTACAGAGGAGCCTATGACCCGAGTAACCAAGTTGAGGACCGGCGGCGTCGCCGCATTCGTCGCGGCGGTGTCCACTGCCGCCGTGCTCGCCGGCTGCGGCGGCTCGTCCGACAGCAGCAGCAGCAGCGGAGCGGCAGCTCCGGCTCCGGTAGCGGCCCGCAGTTGGCGCTGGTCGCCTACTCGACCCCGAAGAAGGCCTACGACGCACTGACCGCCGCGTTCGCGAAGACCTCGGCCGGCGAGGGCGTGACGTTCAGCACCTCCTCGGGCCCTCTGGGTCCCAGAGCCGCGCCGTGGACTCGGGTCAGCCGGCCGACATCGTGGCCTTCTCGACCGAGCCCGACATCAGCCGCCTGGTCAAGGACAACATTGTGGCCAGCAACTGGGACGCCAACTCCGAGAAGGGGATCGCCGTCAACTCGGTCGTGGTCATGGTCGTACGCAAGGGCAACCCCAAGCACATCACGGGCTGGGATGACCTGGTCAAGCCGGGCGTCGATGTCATCACGCCCAACCCGTCGACGTCGGGGAGCGCGCGCTGGAACGTCCTGGCCGGCTACGGCGCCCAGCTCAAGGAAGGCAAGACGCCGGCGCAGGCGCTGGACTACGTCAAGACGCTGCTGACCAAGAACGTCAGCGTCCAACCCTCAAGCGCCAGCTCCGCGCTGCAGACGTTCACCACCGGGAAGGGCGACGTGCTGCTCGACTACGAGAGCGACGCGATCGCCGCCGAGAAGGCCGGCGATGCCGTCCAGTACGTCATCCCCAAGCAGACGATGCTGATCCAGACGCCGATCGCCGTGACGAGCAAGAGCTCGCACCAGAAGCAGGCACAGTCGTTCGTCAACTGGCTGTGGTCCACGGCGGGTCAGACGCTCTGGGCCCAGCAGGGCTACCGCCCGGTGATGCCGTCGGTGGCGAAGCAGTTCGCCTCGAAGTTCCCGACGCCGCCGCAGCTGTTCGACATCAACTACCTCGGCGGCTGGACGAAGGTCAAGACCCAGTTCTTCGATCCGTCCACGGGCTCGATCACCAAGATCGAGCAGCAAGCTGGAGTTCCCACTGCCTCCAGCTAGCGCAGACACTGCCGCGCTGCCGCGGGCCCGCGTACCGACGCGGGCCCGCGGTCGTCGCGTCCCGCGAGGTGGACTGGGGCTGGGGCTGTGCACGCTCTATCTGAGCGCGATCGTCCTGATCCCGCTCGCCGCGGTCGCCGTCAAGGCTCTCAATCAAGGCCTGAGCACCTTCTGGACGTCGGTCACCAGCCCGCTGGCGCTCAAGGCGCTGGGTGTGACGCTGGTCGTGTCGCTGATCGTGGCGGCGATCGGGGCCGTGATGGGGACGCTGGTGGCCTGGGTGCTCGTCCGCGACGAGTTCCCTGGCAAGCGCTTCATCAACGCCCTGATCGACCTTCCCTTCGCGCTGCCGACCATCGTCGCCGGCCTCACCCTGCTCGCGCTGTACGGGCCCGACAGCCCGTTCGGCATCCACCTCGCCTTCACCCGCGCCGCGGTGATCGTCGCACTGCTGTTCGTCACCTTGCCGTTCACCGTGCGGAGCGTGCAGCCGGTGCTGATCGAGCTCGACAAGGAGGTCGAGCAGGCGGCCGCCTCGCTGGGCGCATCGAACGCCACCACGTTCCGTCGAATCGTCCTGCCGGCGCTTCGCCCCGCGATCGTGTCGGGCTCGGCGCTGGCCTTCGCCCGCTCGGTGGGCGAGATCGGCTCGCTGCTGCTGATCGCGGGCAAGATCCAGATCGCCAGCATGGTCATCTTCGCCGACATCGAGGGCGACGCGACGCAGGCCGCGGCCTCGCTCTCGCTCGTCCTGCTGGTCGTCTCGCTGGCCATCCTGTTCCTGCTGCGCCTCTTTGGAGGCCGGGTTGCTCATTAGCCGCCGCACCAGGCTGTCGCTGCGCCTCGTGGCCATCCTGTACCTCGTCCTGCTGCTGCTCCTGCCCGTGGCCGTGGTGTTCTTCCGCACCTTCGAGCACGGGGTCGGCGTGGCCTGGGGCTGGATGACCACGCCCGCGGCCGTGAGCGCGTTCTGGCTCAGCCTGCTGGTCGCGATCATCGCCGTGCCGCTGAACACGATCTTCGGTGTGGGGGCGGCAATGGTGTTGGTGAGGAGCAAGACGCGCGGCCGGGCGATCCTCGACGCGCTGATCGACCTGCCGTTCGTCGTCTCGCCGGTAATCGTCGGGCTGGCGCTGATCCTCGTCTACGGAGTGCACGGATGGTTCGGCACGTTCTTCACCAACCACGGCATTCAGATCATCTACGCCGTGCCAGGGATCGTGCTGGCCACGATCTTCGTGTCGCTGCCGTTCGTCGTCCGCGAGGTGGCGCCCGTCTTGGTCGAGGTCGGCGATGAGCAGGAGCAGGCCGCGGCCACGCTCGGCGCCTCGAGCTGGCAGATCTTCCGGCGGGTCACGCTCCCGTCAATCCGCTGGGGCGTGGCGTACGGGGTCGTGCTGACCACGGCGCGGGCGCTCGGCGAGATCGGCGCCGTGCTCGTCGTCTCCTCGAACGTCGCCGGCCAGACACTGACGCTGCCCCTGCTCGTCTACCAGCGCAGTTCTGACATCGGCTCGCAGGCGATCACCAGCGCCTACGCGGCCGCGACCGAACTCGCCGTGATGTCGCTGGTCGTGCTCCTCGGCATGACCCTGCTAGGACCCAGGAGGGAGGAGGCTGCATGAGGATCGAGGCGAAGAGCATCTCGAAGAAGTTCGGCGATTTCACGGCCCTGGAAGATGTGACGCTCGAGGTTCCCCGGGGCTCGCTGACGGCGCTGCTCGGGCCCAGCGGATCGGGCAAGTCGACGCTGCTGCGGATCATCGCAGGGCTCGAGACGCCCGACACGGGGTCGATCCTGATCGACGAGGTCGACGTCACGGCCGCGCGTCCACAGGACCGCGCAATCGGCTTCGTGTTCCAGCACTATGCCGCCTTTGCCCACATGAGCGTGCGCGAGAACATCGCCTTCGGGTTGCGGATCCGCAAGCGCCCGAAGCAGGAGGTCAAGCAGCGGGTTGATGAGCTGCTCGCGCTGGTCGGGCTGACCGCCTGGGGTGGACAACGCCCCGCTCAGCTGTCGGGCGGGCAGCGCCAGCGGATGGCGCTGGCGCGGGCGCTGGCCGTCGACCCCCAGGTGCTGTTGCTCGATGAGCCGTTCGGGGCACTCGACGCCAATGTCCGCACCGAGCTGCGCCAGTGGCTGCGGCGGCTGCACGACGAGCAGGGTGTGACGACCGTGCTCGTGACGCATGACCAGGAGGAGGCGATGGAGGTCGCCGACAAGCTGGCGGTGATGAACGAGGGCCGGATCGAGCAGGTCGGCTCGCCGCGCGAGGTCTACGACCAGCCGGCCAGCGAGTTCGTGATGGGCTTCATCGGTCCGGTGAGCAAGGTCGACGGACGGCTCGTGCGACCGCACGACGTGTCGATCTCGCTGAACCAGCAGGCCGACGCAATCGAGGCGATGGTGCTGCGCGTCGTGCACCTCGGGTTCGAGGTGCGGATCGAGCTCGAGCTGCCCGGGGGAGAGGTGGCGCGGGCGCAGCTGACGCGAGCCCAGACCGAGGAGCTCGAGCTGAGCCGCGGCGACATCGTCTACATCCGGCCGCCGGCGCAGGCGCGCACGCCGGCGGACGCCGTCACCGCGTGACCCAGGCCTCCGGGTCCTCGGTCAGCCGGTCGACCGCGCGCGGGAGTTTGCCGCCGGCGACGTCGGCCAGGGTCACGTTCTCGACCACGCCCCTGAGGTTCGCGCGGACCGCGATCCACACCCGCAGCAGCGCCTCGGAGGCACCCGCGTAGGCGGCGTCCTCGGGCGGCCCGCCGCGGACGCTCGCGAGCGGTCCCTCGACCGCCCGGATAACGTCGGCGACGGTCAGCTCGGTGGCCGGCTTGGCCAGGCGGAAGCCGCCCTCGGCGCCGCGGTGGCTGCGGACGATCCCCGCGTGGCGGAGCTCGCCGAGGATGTTCTCGAGGAAGTTGAGCGGGATCTCCTGCGAGGTGGCGATCCGCTCGGCCTTCACCGGCTTATCGTCGGGGGCGGCGGCCAGCTCGACGGCTGCCCGGACCGCGTAATCGGCTTTGGCGGAGATCCGCATACTCGGGGATTCTTACGCCGGTGTCGGCGTAAAGCCGTACGCCTCGGCCAGTTCGGGGTCCTTGTGGGCGAGCATCTCGGCCAGGCTGACCATCACCTTGCACTGCTTCCAGGTCGCGTCGTCCTGCATCTTGCCGTCGATCATGTGCACGCCGCGGCCGTCGGGAATCGCCTCGAGCACCTTCTTGGCGAACAGCACCTCGTCGGGGTCGGGGCTGAACACGCGCTTGGCGATCTCGATCTGCACGGGGTGCAGCGACCAGGCGCCCACGCAGCCGAGCAGGAAGGCCGCGCGGAACTGCGTCTCGCAGCCCTCGACGTCGCGGATGTCCCCGTAGGGCCCGTAGAAGGGCAGGAGCCCGGCCGAGGTGCACGCGTCGACCATGCGCGCGATCGAGTAGTGCCACGGATCCTGCTGCGCGGTGACGCGCGGCGCGTCCGGATTGTCGGGGTCGGGGTCCTCGATCACCCGGTAGCCCGGATGCCCGCCGCCCACCCGAGTGGTCTTCATCCGCCGCGAGGCGGCCAGATCGGCTGGCCCGAAGCTCATCCCCTGCATGCGCGGGCTGGCGGTGGCGATCTCCTCGAGGTTGACCACGCCGAGGCCGGTCTCGAGGATCGCGTGGACAAGGATCGGCCGCTCGAGCCCGGCCTTGGCCTCGAGCTGGGCCAGCAGGCGATCGACGTAGTGGATGTCCCATGGCCCCTCGACCTTGGGGATCATCATCACGTCGAGCTTGTGGCCGATCTCGGTGACCAGCTGCGTGATGTCATCGAGCACCCACGGCGACTCGAGGCTGTTGACCCGCGTCCACAGCTGAGTCTCGCCGAGCTCCATCTCCCGTCCGACTCTGATCAGCCCGGCCCGCGCGGCCTCCTTGCGATCGACCGGCACGGCGTCCTCGAGGTTGCCGAGGAGGATGTCCACGGTGGGGGCGATGTCGGGCACCTTCGCCACCATCTTCTCGTTGGAGAAGTCGAGGAAGTGGATCATCCGGCTGGGCTTGAAGGGGATCTCCAGGGTCGGCTGCGGGGCGCCGATGGCCAGGGCTTTTCCAAAGTCACGGGGATTTCGCATGGGCTGAACAGTAGTGGTGTTCGGGTCGCGCGCATGCGCCGACCCGCCGGGCGGCGCATGCACCGCCCGGGGCCTGGCCGCATGCGGCCAGGCCTTCCTGACATTCTCCGTGCATGAACCAGATCGACACAGACCAGGCTGCGCGCGAGGCCAGTGGCGCGCATCCCTATGGCCGTTACCTCGAGGAGTTCGAGGTCGGGGCCGTGTACAAGCACTGGCCGGCCAAGACGGTGACCGAGGCCGACAACCACCTGTTCTGCCTGATCACCATGAATCACCACCCGCTGCACATCAACGACGTCTACGCCAGGCAGTCCCAGCAGGGGCGCAACGTCGTCGTCGGGCCGCTGGTCTACTCGCTGGCCCTCGGGATGAGCGTGTCCGATGTCAGCGGCAAGGCGATCGCCAACCTGGCCACCGAGGAACTCAAGCACCCCGCCCCGGTATTCCACGGCGACACGCTGTTCTGCGAATCCGAGGTGCTCGAGGTCAAGCCGTCGCAGTCCAAGCCCGACCGGGGCACGGTCCGCGTCCACACGCGGGTGCTGAACCAGGATGGCGTGCTCGTGGCCGAGTTCAGGCGACTTGTCCTCGTGCCGCGTAAAGCCCCGGATGGCGCTCAGCAGTCTGCCGAAAGTAACGTCGAGTAGTTACCACGGAAGCTGTCTGGACCGTTTCCGGGGTAGGCTTTCCTTCGCCACCGAAGCTAAGGAGTCGTGAAATCCAATGGCTCATACCGCACCGATGAACGAAGCTACAACCAATCATGCCGGCCTGCAGGCTTGGGTAGACGAGATCGCGGCACTGACGCAGCCGGACGAGGTTCACTGGTGCGACGGCTCGGCGGAGGAGTACGACTGGCTGGCTGAGCGGCTGGTCGGCGCGGGCACGTTCGAGCGGCTATCGGAGGCCAAACGCCCGAACTCGTATCTGGCCCTGTCGGATCCGGACGACGTGGCGCGGGTCGAGGACCGGACGTTCATCTGCTCCGGGCGCGAGGAAGACGCCGGCCCGACCAACAACTGGCGCGAGCCCGCGGAGATGCGCCTCGCACTGACCGAGCTGTTCGAGGGCGCGATGCGCGGCCGTACGCTGTACGTAGTTCCATTTTCGATGGGCCCGCTGGGGTCACCGATCTCCTATATCGGCGTCCAGCTGACCGACTCGGCCTACGTCGCCTGCTCGATGCGGATCATGACCAGGATGGGGCAGCCGGCGCTCGACGTGCTCGGCGACGACGGCGACTTCGTGCCCTGCCTGCACTCGGTGGGGATGCCGCTGACCGAGGGCGTCCAGGACGTCCCGTGGCCGTGTAACGCGGACAACAAGTACATCGTCCATTTCCCGGACACGCGTGAGATCTGGTCCTACGGCTCGGGCTACGGCGGCAACGCGCTGCTAGGCAAGAAGTGCTTCGCGCTGCGGATCGCCTCGGTGATGGCGCGCGACGAGGGCTGGTTGGCCGAGCACATGCTGATCCTCAAGCTCACCTCCCCCGAGGGCGAGGTCAAGTACCTGAGCGCCGCCTTCCCCAGCGCGTGCGGCAAGACCAACCTGGCCATGCTGATCCCGACGCTCCCCGACTGGAAGGTCGAGACGATCGGCGACGACATCGCCTGGATGAAGTTCGGCCAGGACGGTCGCCTGTACGCGGTCAACCCCGAGGCCGGCTTCTTCGGTGTGGCGCCCGGCACCGGGGCGATCACCAACCCCAATGCGATCGACACGATCGAGCGCAACTCGATCTTCACCAACTGCGCCAAGACCGATGCCGGCGACATCTGGTGGGAGGGCCTGACCGCCCAGCCGCCCGCGCACGCGATCGACTGGCACGGCGAGGACTGGACGCCCGAGGCCGACAATCCCGCCGCCCATCCCAACGCCCGTTTCACCACGCCGGCGGCCCAGTGTCCGTCCATCGCCCCGGAGTGGGAGGACCCGCGCGGGGTGCCGATCGACGCGATGCTGTTCGGCGGCCGGCGCTCGACCGTCGTGCCGCTCGTCTGTGAGGCGCGCGACTGGAAGCACGGGGTGTTCCTGGGCTCGACGATGTCCTCGGAGACGACCGCCGCGGCGGCGGGCAAGGTCGGCAAGCTGCGCTGGGATCCGATGGCCATGCTGCCGTTCTGCGGCTACCACATGGCCGACTACTTCCGCCATTGGCTGGCAGTCGGCAAGCGCGACGGGGCGAAGCTGCCCCGCGTCTACTACGTGAACTGGTTCCGCAAGGACAAGGACGGGAAGTTCATGTGGCCCGGTTACGGCGAGAACTCGCGCGTGCTGGCCTGGATCTTCCGGCGCTGCCAGGGCAAGGCCAA
The DNA here is from genome assembly GCA_963737535.1 of uncultured Solirubrobacterales bacterium. Lineage (GTDB taxonomy): Bacteria > Actinomycetota > Thermoleophilia > Solirubrobacterales > Solirubrobacteraceae > Palsa-465. The sequence goes on along the minus strand of CAVTTU010000003.1, from coordinate 62,031 downwards.
GGCGCAGGAAACGGCGATCGGCCTGCTCCCGCCGGTCGGCGAGGGCGGGATCGACATCGACGGGCTCGACGTCACGCCGGAGACGATGGGCAGGCTGCTCAAGGTCGACCGCGAGGGGTGGAAGCAGCAGCTCCCCCAGATGCACGAGCACTACGCCGAGTTCGGCCAGAAGCTGCCCGCCGAGCTCCACGGCGAGCTCGACGCGCTCGACGAGCGCCTGCACGCGTGACGTAGGTCCCCGCCCGCTCTTAGAGAACCCTCAATCAGGGCGCGTACCCTAGGCGGTGTGGCGCTCCCCTTTGTCCCGTCCGACGCTGCGTTGCTCGGCCTACAGGCCGGTGTCGTCGCGGCTCCACGCGCCGCGCCGCGACTGGCCCTGTTCGATCGCTATCAGAGCCGAGCCTGGGCGCTCGTGCCGATCGCCTCGATCGTCCTGGTCATCTTCGCCATCCGCTACGTCTCGGACACGGCCACCGGGCTGACCTATCTGGCCCTCGTGGCCGTGCCCCTGCTGGCCGCTGCGGCATTGGGTTGGGCGGCCCGAGGATCCAAGCCGATCCTCGCGCTGGCGGCCATCCCGCTGTTCGTGATGGCGTGGGTGTGGCGGACCTCGCTGACCGGCGAGGCCGCGGCCGCTCTCCTGTCGGGGCTCAGCTGCGTGACCCTCGGGGTGTTGCTCGCCGCGGTCACGCCCCCGAGCTGGCTCAAGGTGGGGATCGTGCTGATGGCCGCGGCCGACACGTGGCTCGTCGTATCCGACCTGCTGCAGACGCCCAACGCCACGCTCGTCGCGGCGCACCCGGCGGCGAGCCTGCCCAGCCTGCAGAGCGAGGTCTTCGGCACCGTATCGATGGGCTACGGCGATCTGTTCGTGGCCGCGTTGCTGGGCGCCGCGCTGGCCGTCCAGCGGCGCCCCCAGGGCGCCGCCGCCCTCCTGACGTTCGTCCTTGCCGCCGGGTTCGATCTGCTGTTCTTCTTCGTCAATGAGCTGCCGGCCACGGTGCCGGTGGCGCTGGCAGTGATCATCCTCGAGGTCTGGCGGCGAAGGCCGTTCGCGGTTCGCGCGCAGGCCCGGGCGCGCCCGGCTAAGGCGGGCTTAAGCCCCTAGGAGAAAAATGGCGGCGCCGACTGCCTCGGGGAAGGCCGGCGCTCTGACCAGCTGCGGTCCTGTGGCCGCACGAGATAAGGAGTGGTTATGCCCAGCGTTCGGCGCGCGATCGTGATCGCCGCTCTCGCCGTGGGAATGTCCGCTGCGCCCGCCGTCCTGGCGACGGCCGAAGCGACCGCGGCGCCCCGCGCCTCAGCCGCCAAGGTCAAGAAGGGTCCGACCTGGCCGATCGTCAAGAAGGGAGCCACCGGGGGTCGCGTCCGCGCGATCCAGTACCTGCTCAACCAGCGCGACAGCGCGAAGCTGAAGGTCGACGGTAAGTTCGGCGCCAGCACGCAGGCTGCCGTCAAGACGTTCCAGCGCAAGGCCAAGATCTTCGTGGACGGCATCGTCGGCACGGCGACCTGGACCAAGCTGATCATCACCGTCAAGAAGGGCAGCAAGGGCGACGCTGTCCGGGCCGTGCAATGGCAGCTTCGCAACCAATACGGCTACAAGAAGCTGGCCGTCGACGGCAACTTCGGCGCCAGCACGCAAACCGCCGTCAAGGGGTTCCAGCGGAAGTACAAGCTGTCGGTCGATGGGATCGTCGGTAAGGCCACCTGGATGGCCCTGGAGACTCACTAGCATGGGCTACGCCCCCGGTGCTGCGCCGGGGGCGTGCGGCCCGTAAACGCGTCCGGCTCCGGGCCTCCGCACGCTCCGCTCCTCGGTTCCGGGAGACCGCTCCGCGTGCTCCGGCAACGTCCACCGGCCGGCTTCCTGCCGGCCGCGTGTCCGGCTCCGAGGCTCCGCACGGCCGGCATCCCGCCGCGTTCGAGGTCGTAAAGGTCACAGTCGCCTGGCCTTGTGCGGCCAAACTGACGTTTACGGCCCACCAGGCCGTGTTTGTCAATCTCGCCTCGTGGACGGAGGCGACTGTGACGTTTACGCGCGTCGCGCTGACGGACCGGGTGCGATGGGCCCGCCCGTGGGCTGAGACCACCGCCCCGAGCGCCGTGCCCGAGGACGGTTAGTGCTGGCCGTCGTCGGTCGAGGCCGGCGGACGCGATTCCTCGGCCAGCGAGGTGATCGCCAGCTGGCCACGGGCGGCGTCCTCGAGCACCTCGGTCGCCTCCTCGGCTGAGCGGGCGTAGAGCTCGACCAGCAGGTGCACGACGATTCGCTCCTCGTCATGCTTGTGGAAGCGCACATGGGTGAAGAACTCGCGCGTCCCGTGGTCGCCGAAGGCGGCGTAGCTGAGGGCATCGCCGGCCTCGGGGCCCGAACACGTCTCGACGTCGTCGGCGTCGACGGTCACCGTGCACGAGGCCACCCAGGGAGTGCCGGCGATCATCCGTTCCCAGCGGTCCTCGATCGGCTCGACGCGTCCGTTGTGGAAGCCCAGGTGGGGCTGGTCGTGCATGCACTCGAGGCACTGGACGACCGCCTCCTGCATCTCGTCGACGACCTCCCCGCGTTCGCCGCTCTCGGGGTCGATGCGATGGATGCCCTCGTAATGGACCTGTACTTCAAGATTCTGAGACCAGCAGCGATAGCAACGCAGCCAGCTCCTGACCTCGGTCGAGCCCTCCATGGCTTTGATTCTACGATCCCCTCGTGAGTGAACCGGTAATTGAGCCGATCGGGGTGATTCTGGCCGGTGGGGCCGGGCGTCGGCTGGGCGGAGACAAGGCGGTGGCGGAGCTGGCCGGCAAGCCGCTGATCGGCTATCCGCTGGCCGCGATGGCGGGGGTTTTCAGGCGGGTGGCCGTGCTGGCCAAGCCGGACTCGGCGCTTCCCGAGCTGCACGGCATCGAGGTGTGGGTCGAGGAGGAGAAGGCTCAGCATCCCCTGGTCGGCGTACTCGAGGCGCTGCGCAGAGCACGCGGGCGCCCGGTGATGATCTGCGCTGCCGACCTCCCCTTCGTGACCGCGGAGCTGATCAGGGCGATCGCCTTCGATTCTGGGGAACCTGCGCTGGCGGTGGTGGCCAGTGACCGGGGTCGGCTTCAGCCGCTCCTGGCCCGCTATGAGCCGGACGCCGCGCCCCCGCTGGCGGCGGCACGCGCCGACGGCGATGTCCCGCTGCGCCTGGCGGTGGCGGCGCTCGAACCGCGCGTGTTCGAGGTGCCGGATCCGGATCTGCTGTTCAACGTCAACGCCCCCGAGGACCTGCTCCGAGCGGCTAGCCGAATGTGAAGTCGTAAGCGCTGACGCCGGGTGGAATCTGCACCGTGACCGCGTTCTGCTCGGCCTGGGGAACCTTGACCAGCGAATAGAGGCGCTCTCCCTGGACGGTTACGAGCCCCTTGTGGACGTCGCTCCCGGCGGCGCTGGCGGGGATCGGCCGCCCGTTGAGCAGCACGCGGACGTGGCGCGGGTGATTGTCTGTCGAGGTCATCACGAGATACACGGCCGAGGCCTGCACGCCGCCCTCGATCGACGCGCCCGTGGAGACCGGCGTGATCGACTGGGAGCCGACGTTCCAGGTGCCCTTGAGCGCGAACTGGTTGAGCCCGATCGAGCCAACCCCGGCGTACGAATGGACGCCGGACTGGAGCGGCTGGGCGAAGCCCTGGGCGCGCTGGGGATCCAGGTAGGTCTCGGGCGTGGCCAGTTGGGCCGCGGGCACGATCGCTTTGGCCGTGGTCGGGGGTGGCAGCTTCTTGACACCGGCCTCGGTGAGCAGCTCGCGAATCGCGGCCTCGGTCTTGCCGTAGTCGCCCTCGCCGAACTGCGTGTGGCGCACCTGCCCGTGCGCGTCGATCAGGTACTCGGCCGGCCAGTACTGGTTCTGGTAGGCGTTCCACGTGCCGAAGTGGTTGTCCTGGACCACCGGGTAGCGCAGGCCGTCGGATTGGATCGCCTGGGCCACGTTCGAGGCGTCCTGCTCGAAGGTGAACTCCGGTGTCTCGACGCCCACGATCTCCAGTCCGTCGCGGTGATAGGTCGCGTATAGCCCCTTGAGGAACGGCAGCGTGCGAATGCAGTTGATGCAGGTGTAGGTCCAGAAGTCGACCAGCACCACGTGGCCCCGCAGACCGGCCATGGTCAACGGCCGGCCGCCGGGGGTGTTGAACCACTTCTGATTGTCGGTGAAGTTCGGGGCTGGGCCGAGGTCGGGGAGCGAGTGCATGTGGGCCGCCGCCAGCTGCTGGCGAACGGCGAACCGCGACGGTGGGCGCAGCGAGGCCAGCCGGTTCTGGACCGCGCTGGAATTCTCCAACGAGCGCGTGGGGTCGACCAGGAAGGCGGGCAGGCTCTTGTCCTTGGCCAGCGCCTCCTCGAAGCGAACGTCGAGGTTGGCCGCCATGAGGACGCCGGTCAGCAGCAGCACCGCCCCGAGGGTGCGCTCGACGATGTGCCCCCGGGCCGAGCGCTTGATCCTCGAGATCACCGCGCGCCCGCCCACGGCGTAGAGCAGGAGCACGGCGCTGAGACCCACCGCGTAGGCGATCGCCACCGCCACCACTCGGGCCGAGGCGCCGCCCGAGGCGCTGACCGAGGTCACCGCGGCGAGAATAGGGCCGGCGCACGGAGCGCACACGAAGCCGAGGGCACCGCCGACGGCGACTCCCGACCAGAAGCCGTTGCCGCGCGTCTTGGGGCCAAAGCGGGCCAGGCGCGAGAGGGGTGCCTGGACCCGAGCCGCCAATTCGGGGATGAGGAGCACGATCCCGAAGGCGATCAGCACGATGATGGCCAGCGTCCGGGCGGCGCCGCTGGCCAGGCCGACGCCACGCACGAGCTGGGCCAGCGCGACGATGGCGATCGTGAACGTGAGCGCCAGGCCCAGGACGATGCCGATCGGCCGGCGGCGGCCGCCGATGGCGCTCGCCGACAGCAGGGCCGGAAGCACCGGTAACACGCACGGCGTGATCGCGGTCCCTGCCCCCGCGATGAACGCAAACAGCATCAACAACGACATCGGTGCTCTGGATTCTCGTCGCTAACCGTTGCGAAAGGCTTAAGTTGGGGCGGGGGGTGGTGCTGTGCGCTGGCGCGGTGGCGCGCGGGTCGCGACACTAGCCCCCGATGGCGGACATCGTGCGCTCGGGCTGGATGAAGCCCGGTTCGCCGACGTGATGCTTGAGCTCCTTGCGCCAGACGGCGGCGCGGATGATGGCCTCGAGATCGGAGTCGGTGGCCCCCTCGCGCATCGGGGTGCGCAGGTCAGTCTCGTTGAGCGAGAACAGGCACGTGCGCAGCCGGCCGTCGGCGGTCAGGCGGATGCGGTTGCAGTCGCCGCAGAACGGCTCGGAGACGGGGTTGATGAAGCCGATACGGCCGTTGCCATCGGCGAACCGGTAGACACGCGAGGTGGAGCTGGGCTCGCGTGGCTCGGGCTCGAGCGGGTACACGGCGGAGATCGCGTCCCGGATCTCGGCTCCGGTCAGGACCTGGTCCATGCTCCAGTTGTGATCCGCGTCGAGCGGCATGAACTCGATGAAGCGGATCTGGTACGGGGTCCGCCGCGCCAGCTCGGCGAACGGCAGAACCTCCTCCTCGGTGAAGTCGCGGATCGCCACGGCGTTGATCTTGATCGGGTAGGCCTCCGGGAACTGGCCCAGGATCTCGAGGCCGCGCAGGACCTGGGGCAGCGCGTCGCGTCGCGTCAGCTCGTAGAAGCGATCGCGCTGGAGCGAATCGATGGAGACGTTGAAGCGGTCGATGCCGGCGTCGATCAGCGCCGCCGCGTCGCGCTCGAGCAGGAAGCCGTTCGTGGTGACGCTGAGGTTGTCGACATCCGGCACCGACGCGAGCATCGACGCCAGGCGCGGGAAGTCACGGCGCACCAGCGGTTCGCCCCCGGTCAGCCGCACGTCGCCGACGCCCATCGAGGCCATCAGCGTCACGATCCGGGCGATCTCCTCGAAGGCGAGGATCTCGGCCCGCTCGAGCCACGGCAGCCCCTCGGCAGGCATGCAGTACTGGCAACGGAAGTTGCACCGATCCGTAACCGAGACGCGCAGATCTCCGATCAGTCGCCCATGGCCGTCGCGAAGTGGCTCACGCTGCATATACCTAAGGCTACCCTTCGCGGCATGCGTCGAGCAGCAGGGATCGTCGTAGTGGGAGTTGCCTGCCTGCTCGGAGGCTGTGGGAGCAGCGGTCAGGACCAGGTGCGGGCCAAGATCAGACAGCTGGTGTCGGCGGTTTCGTCGCAGAATTACACGATGATCTGCAACGACCAGCAGGCCTCGGTGAGGGCGATCGGGCTCGTCCACACCTCGAGCGGCTGGCAGGTGTCCTCGCTCAACGGACCCGTGGCGTTGCAGTAGCCCATGCCCGAGCCGCCGCGCATCATCCACCTGTCCGAGCTGCCGGCGATCTCCGGCCCGGGCAGCCTCACCTGGTCTCCGGTCCGGCTCACGCTCGGCATCCGGGCGTTCGGCTGCAACGCGTACACGGCCCTCCAGGCCGGCCAGGACGTGGTCGAGCCCCACACCGAGGAGACCGATGATCCCGCCGGCGGCCACCAGGAGCTGTACTACGTCGCCGTGGGCCGGGCGAGGTTCACGATCGACGGCGACGAGCACGACGCGCCGGCCGGGACGTACGTGTTCCTGCCCGATCCAGCCTCGCACCGCCACGCGGTCGCCGTGGAAGCCCCCACCACCGTCCTCAGCTTTGGCGGTCCGCCCACCTTCGAGCCCTCGGCGTGGGAATGGGCCTTCCAGGCCGGTCCGTTGATCCGGGCCGAGCCCGACCGGGCCCGCGAGATCCTCGCTGACGGACTGAAGCGCCACCCCGAGGAAGGCTCGCTGCACTACAACCTGGCCTGCCTGGAGGCCGTCCAGGGTCGGCGCGACGAGGCACTGGCCGCATTGGGCAGGGCGATCGCGCTGCGGCCCGAGTCCGCCGAGTGGGCGCGCGACGATGCCGACCTCGCCTCGCTGCGCGATGACCCGGAGTTCCGCCGGCTGACCGGCGGCTAATCGTCGACCAGCAGCCCGAAGGCGAGCATGTCGCGGCGTCCCTCGTTGCTGTCCATGTAGGAGCGCAGCAGCGCCTCGCGCGTAAAGCCGGCGCGCTCGGCCACCCGCTGGGACGCCCGGTTGGCCGGAGCCGCCAGCAGCTCGATCCGCTCGAGTCCGAGCGTCGAGATTCCCCAGTGGCAGATGAGGCGCACGGCTCGGGTGGCGTGTCCCTGTCCGCGTGCCTCGCGCGCCAGCCAGTAGCCGACCTCTGCGCGCCTGTGCTCCCAGTCGGGGCGCATTAGCGAGATCGACCCCAGCAGCCGCGTGTCATCGGCGGCCGCAACGATCGCGAAGGGGGCGAGCGTGCCAGCGTGCATGGCGTCATAGCGGTGCAGCAGGAAGGCGCGCGCATCGGCCTCGGTATAGGGGGAGGGCACGCGGGTCCAACGGGCGATCTCGGGGTCCTGACAGGCCGCGGTGATCGCCGCGGTATCGGACTCGCGCCACGGGCGCAGGGCGGTGCCGGCGTCGGTCAGCGGCTCGGCGGAAAGGACGATCCGGCTCACGGCTGTCGGACGATGACCAGCACGGTGGCGAGGGCGAAGCCGATCTGCCCGAACGCCATCGCCGTCCCGAGGTTGATGGCTCCGAGGAGGCCGGCCAGGGCGGTGGCCAGCACGAAGGAGCCGAACATGATCGCCAAGTCGATCAGCACGTGGACGGATTGTGGCGAACGCGCTGTGGCGGGGCGACGATTAATCGCTCCGGGCACGCTGCTGGAGCGCACGGGTCAGGGTGGGTACGTCGAGGGCCGGGTCTCGCTCGGCCAGCCACCGCTCGGCCTCGCGACGGCCGCCCAGGCTTCGCAGACCTCGCTCGCCGAACTCGGCGGTGAAGTCGGCCAGCGCGTGCATGCGGCGGGCCCGGAGCCGGCGGGCCGGAAGGTCGAGACGGTGGCGATGGGCGTCGAGCGCCGCCACGAGCTCGTCGATCCCGCTGCCCGGCGCGAGCGAGGACACCGAGACAACGGCGGTGTCCGCCTCGCCGAGCGACCGCAGCGCCGCGCGCAGATCGCTGAGCGCCCGCGTGGCCGGTTGCCCCAGGTCGGCCTTGGTGACCACGAGCACGTCGGGCACCTCCATGATCCCGGCCTTGAGGAACTGGAGCACGTCACCCGACCCCGGTTGCACGACGACGGCCACCGTGTCGGCCACGTCGGCCACCTCGGTCTCGGACTGGCCCACGCCCACCGTCTCGATGACCACGACGTCGAACGCAGCGGCGAGCGCGGTGACCGCCGCTCGCGTGGCCGGGGCCAGGCCGCCCAGACGGTCGCCGGCGGCCGTCGAGCGGATGAACACGCCCCGGTCGACTGGATCCGCCTCGATCCGGGCACGGTCACCGAGCAGGGCGCCACCGGAGCGCCGGGAGGTGGGGTCGACGGCCAGCACCGCCACGGTGCGACCATCGCGGCGCCACGCCGAGAGCAGCCGCGAAAGCAGCGACGACTTGCCGACCCCCGGGGGACCGGTGATCCCCACGACGTGGGCCGGGGCCTCGCCTCCGAGCTCGGCGGGCGAGATGCCGGCCAGCAGCGCGGTGGTCTGCTCATGCGCGTCCGGGGTGCGGCTCTCCACGAGATTCAGGACGGCCGGGGCCGCGGTCAGGTCATGCTCGCGCAGTCGGCGCGCGAGCTCGCGCCCCTCGATGTTCGACGCGCTCAAGCGCCTAGCGTCGCGGAGATTCCGTTGCGCTCCGCGACCAGCGAGACGATATCGCGCATCATCTGGTTCAGGTCCCAGTCCTTGGGGGTGTAGACGGCGGCGACCCCGGCCTGGCGGAGGGTGGCCACGTCGGCGTCGGGGATGATGCCGCCGACGACCACGGGCACGTCGCCCGCGCCCGCCTCGCGTAGGGCCTCGAGAACCGAGGGGATCAGCTCGAGGTGCGAGCCGGACAGAATCGAGAGCCCGATGACGTGCACCCCCTCCTGGGCGGCCGAGGTGGCGATCTGGCTCGGCGTGAGCCGGATGCCTTCGTAGACCACGTCCATGCCCGCGTCGCGCGCCCGCACAGCGATCTGTTCGGCGCCGTTGGAGTGGCCGTCGAGACCGGGCTTGCCGACGAGGAACTTCACGCGACGGCCGAGAGCCTCGCTGACCCGCTCGACCTCCTCGCGCAGCTCGGCCACTTGTTCGCTCGAGACCGCCGCCGCTTCACCGACCCCGGTCGGGGCGCGGTACTCGCCGAAGGCGTCGCGGAGCGTCTGAGCCCACTCGCCCGTCGTGGCTCCGACGCGCGCGGCGGCGATCGTGGCCGGCATGATGTTTTCGGATTCATTGCTGGCCACGCGCGCCAGCTCCTCGAGGGCGCGATCGACCTCGGCCTGGTCGCGCTGCTCGGAGCGCCAGCGCTGCACCGCCGCCTGGCGGTCGGCCTCGACCCGCGAGTCGACGCGGAGGATCCCCCCCTCGGCGTCGGCGGTGAGCGGCGAGGGCTCGGTCGAGGTGAAGCGGTTCATTCCCACCACGGTCAGCTCGCCTGACTCGATCCGGCGCCAGCGCTCGCGGTGGGACTCGACCAGGGCCGCCTTCATGTAGTCGACCGCCTCGACGGCGCCGCCCAGCTCCGCCACCCGCGCCATCTCCTCGCGCGCGCCGGTCTTGAGTTCCTGCACCAGGCCCTCCATCACCTTGGAGCCCTCGAAGATGTCCGGATACTCGAGCAGGTCGGTCTCGAAGGCCAGGATCTGCTGGAGCCGCAGCGACCACTGCTGATCCCAGGGACGCGGAAGCCCCAGGGCCTCGTTCCAGGCCGGCAGCTGGATGGCCCGAGCGCGGGCGCTGCGCCCCAGCGACACGGACAGTGCCTCGAGCGCGATCCGGTAGACGTTGTTCTCGGGCTGGGCCTCGGTCAGGCCGAGCGAATTCACCTGAACGCCGTAGCGAAAGCGGCGAAGCTTGTCGTCCTCGACCTGGTAACGGTCACGGCCCAGCTCGTCCCACAGCTCGGCCATCGCGCGGAGTTTGGCGTGCTCCTCGACGAATCGCACGCCGGCGTTGACGAAGAATGAGATCCGTCCAAACACGCTTGCCATCAGGTCCTCATCACGCCCCCCCGGCGCGGTGCCGACGCGCTCGCGTACGGCGTCGAGCACGGCGATCGCGTTGCTCATCGCGTAGGCCATCTCCTGCACCGGGGTGGCCCCGGCCTCCTGGAGGTGGTAGGAGCAGATGTTGATCGGATTCCAGCGCGGGACGTGTTCGACCGTGTAGGCGATCGTGTCGGCGATCAGCCGCATGCTGGGGCCGGGCGGAAACGCGTACGTGCCACGGCTCAGGTACTCCTTGAGGATGTCGTTCTGGGTCGTGCCCTGGAGCTCCTCCTCGGGCACGCCGTGCTCTTCGGCGGTGACGATGTACAGCGCCAGGAGCCAGGCCGCGGTGGCGTTGATCGTCATCGAGGTGTTCATCTCCTCGAGCGGGATGCCGTCCATCAGCGTGCGCATGTCGCCCTTGTGGGCGATCGATACGCCGACCTTCCCGACCTCGCCCCGGGCCAGCTCGTGGTCGGGGTCATAGCCCGTCTGGGTGGGCAGATCGAAGGCGACCGAGAGACCCGTCTGCCCCTTGGCCAGGTTGCGCCGGTAGAGCTCGTTGGAGCGCCTGGCGTCCGAGTGCCCCGCGTACGTGCGCATCATCCACGGCCGGTCGGGCTCTGGCAGGCGTGGGGAGCTGGACTCTGACACTCGTCTCATTGTATGGCTGGATACGCTGCAGGCTATGACCTCAGTGGCAGTCGTCGGAGGGGGCTTCGGAGGCGTCGGCGCGCTCGTCATGCTCGCTCGAGCCGGCTACCGCGATGTGACCGTGTTCGAGCGCGGCGACCGCATCGGCGGCGTGTGGAACCACAACACCTACCCGGGTGCGGCGTGCGATGTCCCCTCGCACCTGTACGAGTTCTCGTTCGCGCCCAATCCGCGCTGGTCGCGCCGGTACTCGCCACAGGCCGAGATTCAGGCCTATATGGAGGATGTCGTCCGTCGCCACGGGGCGGAGGATCGGATCCGGACCGGAACCGAGGTCAAGCAGGCGCGGTGGATGGCGGATCGAAGCCGGTGGTCGCTGCAGACAACCGCCGGCGAGCACGAGGCCGACGTGCTGATAACCGCGTGCGGCCAGCTGTCGGTGCCGAGCATCCCGCCGCTGGCCGGCCTGGAGAGCTTCGCCGGCCCGGTGTTTCACACCGCGGAGTGGCGTCACGATGTCGGGCTCGAGGGCCGGCGGGTGGCCGTCGTGGGTACGGGGTGCAGTGCCATCCAGGTCGTGCCGGCGATCCAGCCGATCGTCAGCCAGCTCGACGTCTACCAGCGCTCGCCGGGCTGGACCTTCCCGCGAATGGACTTTCCCTACAGCGAGCGCGCGAAGCGCCAGTTCGAGCGTTACCCGTCGCTCCAGCGCCTGGATCGCGCCTCGATCTTCGCCTTCCACGAAGCCGGCGCCGCGGCGATGACCAGCAAACCGTGGCTCCTGCCGGCGTTCCGCGCCGTCGGCCGCTTACAGATCAACCGAGCGATCAAGGACCCCGAGCTGCGCCGCAAGGTCACCCCGACCGACGAGGTCGGCTGCAAGCGGGTGATGCTGACCGACGACTGGTACCCGACGCTGACCAAGGCCAACGTCGAGCTGGTCACCGATCGGGTTCAGGCGATCACACCCGCCGGCGTGCGGGCGGGCGGACCCGAACGCCCGGCCGACGTGCTGGTGCTGGCCACCGGCTTCAGGACCCATGGATTCGTGGCGCCGATGGAGGTGATCGGACGCGAGGGACGTACGCTGGCCGAGGTGTGGGACGGGATCCCCCGGGCCTACCTCGGGGTCAGTGTGCCCGCGTTTCCCAACCTGTTCCTGATCTACGGGCCCAACACCAACGGCGGGACGGGCTCGGTGATCTACACGATCGAGAGCAGCATCGCCCACGCGATCACCGCCATCGGCCAGCTCGATCGGGTCGGGCGCGGGAGGATCGAGGTCCGCGCCGATGTCGCCGAGCGCTTCGATCGTGAGCTGCGTGCCGCGCTGGCCGGAACCGTGTGGCACACCGGCTGCACGAACTGGTACGTGGACGAGAACGGCAACGACCCGAACCAGTGGCCGTGGCTGTGGCATCAGTACCGGCGCCGCGCGGCGACCATCGAGCCCGGAACGTACGAGATCGCAGCCGCCTGAACAGCGGAATCGCCGCGGCGTGGAATCCGAGATGCGATCGGCTGAATTTCGGGGCACCTGGCCCGTCCGCGAGTCGCCGATTTTCTGTGCGCCGGTCGCCGCTCCGAGGGCCGAATTCTTTTCCCCACAAGGCGCGAGCAACTTGGGTGTGGAGTAAGGTCAAGGCCATGCCCGACCAGAGCTCAGCCGCCGACGAACACGCAATCCTCCAAGAGATAACCGCGCCGCTGGCGACACTTCCAGATGACGCTCTCCCGATCGCCGCCGAGGTCGATTTCCCGGTCGTGCTGCGGGGCTACGATCGCGTCGCTGTTGACGCCTACGTCAAGAAGACCAGCCAGCTGGTCGCCGAGCTGCAGTCGACGCGCTCGCCCGAAGCCGCCGTCCGGCGTGCCCTGGAGCGCGTCGGTGAGCAGATCACGGGGATCCTCAAGCGCGCCCACGAGACGGCCGAACAGATCACGACCCAGTCGCGCCGCGAGGCCGAGGATCGGCTCGAGGCGGCGCGGCTCGAGGCGACCAACATCACCTCCTCGGCCGAGGAGCGCGTCAAGGACCTCGACGCCGAAACCGACCGCATCTGGGGCGAGCGACACAGGATCGTCAACGACGCACGCGACCTGGCCAGTCAGCTGCAGGCCCTGGCCACCGCGGCCGCGGCCCGGTTCCCGCCGGCGGGTGAGTCCACGGAGGTGGCCGCGGTCACCGCCGAGCCTGCCGGGGCCAAACCAGTCGCCGCCGCGCCCGCCAGCGGCGATGAGACGGCCGAGGCCGGCGCGGCCACGGACGAGGAGCCGTCAACCGCCCAGCCCTCCGCTGTCGCGGATGATGGTCTCGCCACCGGCGACCAGCATTCCGACGAGGCGGGCGAACCGGCTGGCGAGCCCGACTCGGAGCGCACGGACGTCCTGCCTCGGCTGGATCCCAACGATCCGCACTCGCCCGGCTCTCAGCCGGAGCGCTGAGCGCCTCGGATGCGTCTCATCGACGTCGTGCATGTCGGTCGTCCGCGCGTAATCGGCGTCTGGCAGGTCGGCGATGTGCTCGTGGATCCGGGCCCGACGTCGTGCCTGCCTACGTTGCTGGACGCGCTCGGCGGGAGTCGCCCGCGCGCGCTCCTGCTCACCCACATCCATCTTGACCACGCGGGCGCGAGTGGATCGCTGGTCCAGATGTGGCCGGACCTCGAGGTGTACGTCCACGAGCGAGGTGCGCGCCATCTGGCCGCGCCCGAGCGCCTGATGGACAGCGCCCGCAGGCTGTACGGCGACGACATGGACCGCCTGTGGGGCGAGATGGTCCCCGTGCCGGAGAGCAACCTCAGGGTGCTGGAGGGTGGCGAGTCGATCCTCGGCGGCAGCTTCAAGGTCGCCTACACCCCCGGGCACGCCTCACACCACGTCTCCTACCTCCACGACGGAACCGCATTCGTCGGCGACACCGGCGGCGTGCGGATCACCGACACCGGACCGACGCTGCCGCCAACGCCGCCGCCCGACGTCGACCTCGAGGCATGGCAACGGTCCATCGAGCTGATCGCCGGATGGCAACCAAAGCAGCTGGTGATGACCCATTTCGGAAGCAGCAGCGACGTCGACGCCCAGCTCGACGAGCTCGGCCGGCGAATGGGGGCGTGGGCCGAGCTGGCACGCGGGACCGACGAGCAGACGTTCATCGCGAAGATCACCGGCGACACGGCGGATCGAGTGGACCCCGAATTCGTTCCGGCCTACATCCAGGCTGCTCCGCCCGAGCAAATGTACGCGGGCTTACGCCGATACTGGCGCAAACGCGAAGAATCGACCGCCTCGCGCGACGCGAAGGTATCCTAAATCGTTGATGTCGCAGACGGTCGAGTTGCCACGTCTCGGCGGCCCGGGCAGCGGCGTTGGCGGACTGTGGCGCGTAGTCGTCTTGAACGACGACTTCAACACGTTTGATCACGTGGCCGAGACGCTGGCCAGCGTGATCCCCGGCGTCACCCTGGCCGAGGGCTATCGCCTCGCCGACCGGATACACAACTCGGGGGCGGCGATCGTCTGGAGCGGCCCGCGCGATGACGCCGAGCAGTACTGGGAGCAGCTCGACGCGGCGGGGCTGACGATGGCGCCGCTGGAATCGGGCTAGTTCCCCCGGAAACATTGCACCCGAAATGGCCGGCCCGGATGACCGCGGGCCTTTGTCCTGACCACCGGCTTCGCCGGCGGTGCCCCCTCATGCACCTCCAGTGCATGTCGGATCCTGCGTCCTCGGCCAGCGGCCCCCGGACCTGGCCATTTCAGTCACAACGTTCCCAGGAGACCCACTAGCGGCTTCGGCGGCGGGGGCGGGGCTCTACTACCCCTGGCGCGGCTGCGGCACGGGCGCCGGCGCGATCTCCCGCCGGCGCGGGAGTGCCTTGGCCAGCTGGCGCTCGGGGCTGACCCGGACGACATTCCACACCAGTCCCAGCTTCTCCAGCAGCGCGATCATCAGACCGGTGGGGTCGATGATGCGCTCCCACAGCTTCAGCCCGTGAAAGGCCGAGGTGGGGAAGGCGTGGTGGTTGTGGTGCCAGGACTCGCCCATCGACAGCGGCGCCAGCCAGAACACGTTGCGCGACTCGTCGTCGATGTCGAAGCGCTTGCGCCCGAAGAAGTGACACACGGAGTTGATCGACCAGGTCACGTGATGGAGCATGAACACGCGCACGAAACCGCCCCACAGGACCGCGGTGAGCGCTGTGCCGAGCCCTCCGCCGACCATCCAGCCGAGCGCGAACGGGATCGCGAACCCGAGGACGACCCACACCCAGAACAGCTTGTCTACGGCGCGCACCACCTTGTCCCTGAGAAGGTCGGGGGCGAATCGCTCGCGTTCGGCCGTGCCCACTGTTTCGAACAGCCAGCCCACGTGTGCGTGCCACAGGCCCTTGATCGCGCCCCAGAACCCAGGCCCGCTGAGGTGCGGCGAGTGCGGATCACCCTCCTGGTCGGTGAAGGCATGGTGCTTGCGGTGATCGGCGACCCAGGTGATCACCGAACCCTGCACCGCCATCGACCCGAACACGGCGACGATGGCACGGAACGCTCGCGAGGATTCGAAGGCCCGGTGGGTGAACATGCGGTGGTAGCCGAGCGTGACGCCGAGCGCCGTGATGACGTACAGGCCAACCATGATGCCGAGCTCCAGCGGACCGATTGCCTGATTCCAGAGGAGCACGACGGCAACCACCAGCCCAATCAGCGGAAGGGGGACGCCGATCAGATTGGCGATCTTGTGTGCTCGAGACATCGACGCTCCTAGGATACGCGAGTATTGACGAGGTTTCTCCTAGTATTGCCACTATGGAACCGGCAAAACTAGTAGCTTCTGTATAAGTTCATGAGTGACCAGCCCTGGCATCAGCTGCCACCACACATTGTGGAGGTGTTGCGTCCCGTGCTCGCCGAGGTGGCGGACGAGGTAATCGACTCCGTGCGCGCCATTCCGGCTTATTCCCGCCCGGTCGAGGGGCCGTTCGGCGATGGCCTCAGGTCGGGCGTCCAGGAGGCGCTGCGCCACTTCCTCGCCGAGGTCGAGGCCGGTGGCCCGGTTCCACGCCCCGAGGTGTACATAACGCTCGGGCGCGGCGAGATGCGTGCGGGGCGGAGCCTCGACTCGCTGCTCACCGCCTACCGTCTCGGCGCCCGAGTCGCGTGGCGCCGGTTCGCGGCCGCCGGCGTGGCCGCCGAGCTCGAGCCGGACACGCTCTACCTGCTGGCCGAGTCGATCTTCGCCTACATCGATGCGCTGTCAGCCGAGTCGGCCGAGGGTCACGCACTCGAGCAGTCGGCGGCGGCCAGCGAGGCGGAGCTCCGCCGGCGCCGGCTTGTGCGCCTGCTCATCCGTGAGCCGGCGGCGGAACCGAGCATGGTCGAGGCGGCGGCCAGCGGTGCCGGCTGGTCGTTGCCGCGCACCCTCGCGGCCGTGGCCATCGGAGGCGGCCAGCGCGAACCAGCCGCGGCCCACCTTCCGCCCGAGGCGATCATCGAGACGATCGGCGAGATCGTGTGCGCGATCGTGCCCGATCCCGACGGACCCGGCCGGCGGGCGCAGATCGATCGCGCTATCGCCGAAGTCGGGGCGAGCGGTGGGCTCGGCACCACCGTGAGCTGGAGCGAGGCGGCGGTCAGCTTCGCCCGCGCGCGCGGCGCGCTGGCGCTGGCCGACGGGCGCCCGGGATTGACGGTGGCGCGCGAGAAGGCGGGAGAGCTGCTGCTGGCCAGCGAGCCGGGCCTGGCTCGCGAGTTGGCCAGCGACCACCTGGCTCCGCTGGCCGAACTGCCGCCCGGCTCGAAGGCGCGGATGACCGAGACGCTGCGTGTGTGGCTCGCCGAGCAGGGGCGGCTGAAGCCGGTTGCCGAGCGACTCGGGGTCCATCCCCAGACGGCTCGGTATCGGGTCAGGCGGCTGCGCGAGCTGTTCGGCGGGGCGCTCGACGACCCCGAACAGCGCTTCTGGCTCGCGCTCGCGCTCCGCGTGAGGTCGTACTAGGCAGCTGCCTGCGGCGACGGCTCGGGCTCAGGTTCTGGCTCGGGCGCGAGCGGAACCTCGGGACCGAGGGCGCCGGACACGAGCTCCTCCTGCCACCCGTAGGTGACGGGAATCTGGAAGCGCCCGGAGTTGCGGGCCCGGAACTCGATCAACTCGGGACCGTCCCAGTAGGCGTACCAGTCGTCCTTGGACTCAAACCACGACATCTGGGTGATCTTGTACCTGTCATCCAGCGACTGGTGGACCGAATACTGGGTCGCGCCGTAGCGCAGAGCGAGGGGCGCCACGCGTGCCACGTCCTCTGCGAGTGACTCGTGACGCAGGACGGAGGCGTACCACTGAATCCAAACCACGCCGGCCATGTCTATGCCCCGACCTCGGCGCGAATCGCGCCGGGGCCCTCGCGTGTCTTGCCGTCGCCCTCCTCGCTGGCGCCGACGAGAATCGCGATCTTGCCCAGGTGCTTGTTGTCTCGCATCAGCTGGTGGGCCTCGGGGACACCCTCAAAGCCCATCGTCTGCCACAGCACCGGTCTGATCTTGCTCTCGGCGATCAATTCGTTGGCCTTCATGCACTCGTACGCGTTGGCGAAATGGGACCCGATGATCTGCTTCTGGCGCATCCACAGGTAGCGCACGTCGAAATCGAGGTTGTAGCCGGTTGTTCCGGCGCAGATCACGACCTTGCCGAATGGCTTGACGGTCAGCACCGAAGTGGGGAAGGTGGCATGCCCGACGTGCTCGAAAACGATGTCGGGAGGGCCGCCGAGCGCCTCGGCCACGGCCTTGCTGAAACGGCGCGATTCCTTGAAGCGGGCCTTCTCCTCCTCGGGGCTCTCGCCGCCGCGGCGCATCATTCCCGCGAACTCGTTGCGGTCGATGTACCCGACTGCACCCAGCTGCTCGACCAGACGGCCCTTTTCCAGGCTCGAGACGACGCCGAGGCTATCGGCTCCGGTGAGGGCGCAGAGCTGGGTCGCGAACACGCCGAGTCCACCGGCGGCGCCCCAGATCAACACGCGATGGGCGGCCTGGAGCGTGCATCGCGTGATCAGCATCCGGTAGGCGGTGAAATACACCAGGCCGTAGGAGGCGGCCTCCTCCCAGGTCAGATTCTGGGGACGGGGCAGCAGCTGCTGGGCCTGGACCTTGGTGAACTGGGCGAACGAGCCCCAGGTCGTCTCGTAGCCCCAGATCCTCTGGCTCGGCGCCGCCAGGGGGTCGAGCCCGTGCACCTCGGGGTCCTCGTATGAGGCCTGGTTGCAGTGGATCACCACCTCGTCGCCCGGCTTCCAGCGCGTGATCCCCGGACCCACCTTCCAGACGACGCCCGAGGCGTCCGAACCGCCGATGTGGTGGCCGTACTCGGGATGGTCCCCATAGCCGAACACCGACACCGGCTTGCCCATCGCCGCCCACACGTTGTTGTAGTTCACGCCCGCGGCCATCACGCGGACGATCACCTCGAACGCACCGGGCTCGGGGACCTCGATCTCCTCGATCTGGAAGGCGTCGATCGGCTCGCCCTCGCGCTCGGGACGGATCACCCAGGCGGCCATCGTCGCCGGCAGCTCACCGGGTTCGGTCTCGACATTTGCGACTTGGCTCAGATCCACGGCCACGGAATGACGCCTCTCGGTCGGGGTATCAGCGAGAGAGGGATCGTAGAGCAGTCTCGGCCCTGCAGGTCCGGTGCCGCGATCGTCGGCGGGTTGGTCGCGCTGGCCCCGGTAACGCCTGCGACAGCCGCCTACTGGCTCAGGCGGCCTTGGACTCGGCGGCTATCGCCTCGCGCCCGACCGGGTGCTCCGCGGCGGACACTGTCTCAGCCGCCAGCGCGGGCTTGGACACCCGCGGCTCGATTAGGACCCAGGCCAGGACCGCGCCGCAGATCGTGACGATCGCGCCGACGAGCAGGCCGGTGCTCAGCGCCGATACGAAGGCGTCCTGCACCGCGGTGAGGACGAAGTGCGGCGTGTGGGCGCTGTTGAGCGTGGCGCCGCTTCCCAGCGAGTTGGCGATCGTGGCGCGGGTGGCCGCGGGCACGTGGGGGAGGCTGGAGTTGATCTCCGAGCGCCCGATGGTGGCGACCAGCGCGCCCATGATGGCGACGCCGAACGTGCTCCCGACCATCCGGCTCATGGACAGCACGCCGGAGGCCGCGCCGGCCTTCGTCCGGTCGACCGCATTCATCGCCGCGGTGCTCATCGGCGACATGACCAGGCCCATGCCGGCGCCCATGAGAACGAAGCCCGGCAGCAACAGGCCGTAGCCGGTGTGAACGGTGATGTGGGACTGGATGAAGATCGCCGCCGCGACGATCACCAGCCCGAGCGTCATCAGCGGGCGCGGGCCGACGCGGTCGGTGAGGCGTCCGGCCAGCGGGCCCATGATGATGATCACGACCGTCGAGGGGAGGAACCGCAGGCCGGTCTGGAGCGGCGAATAATGCAGGACGTTCTGCATGTACAGGGTGACGAAGAAGAACTGGGCGAACATCGCGAACGTGATCAGGAAGCCGACCAGGTTGGCGCCGACCGACGTCCGGGAGCGGAAGAACGCGAAGTCGATCATCGGCGCCTTCACGGTGCGCTCGATCTGCACGAACCCGACGAGGGCCACGACGGCGGTGAGGAACAGCCCAACGATGCGGGGCGAGCCCCAACCCCAGCTGTTGCCCTCGACCAGTGCCAGCACGAGCGCGGTCAGGCCCACCGTCAGTGCCGCAATCCCGGCGTAGTCGACGGTCTTGCCGACGGTCTCGTCGCGCGACTCCTTGGCCGCGAACAGCGTCACCAGGGTGGCCACCACGGCGATCGGCGGGTTGATGAAGAAGATCGCGCGCCAGCTGACCTGCTCGGTCAGAAAGCCACCGACCACGGGGCCGATGGCCAGCGCCAGCGCGCTCACCCCGGCCCAGGTACCGATGGCCATGCCCCGCTGCTCCGGCGGGAACGCCTGCGTGATGATCGACAGCGTCGCGGGCATCATGAACGCCGCGCCGATGCCCTGAATCGCGCGGAACGTGACCAGCACGGTGTCGCTGGGGGCGAAGCCGATGGCGGCGCTCGAGATGCCGAATACGACAACCCCGAAGAGGAACATCCGGCGCCGGCCGAAGATGTCGCCCAGCCGCCCGCCGGTCACCATCAGCACCGCGAACGTCAGCGTGTAGGCGTTCACCGTCCATTCCAGCGCCGACAGGGAGGCGTGCAGGCTGCGCTGGATCGACGGCAGCGAGACGTTGACGACCGTGTTGTCGAGCATGACCATGAACAGCGCGAAGCACATGGCCCCGAGCGTCCACCAGCGGCTGTTCTCCGCGGTCACCAAACGGTGGCGGTGGGCCAGCAGGCGTTCGGTCATGACTGGAGTCCCTCCGGTCGGCAGGCGGCGACCTCGTCGCGCTCGAGCAGCTGGGACAGCGCTCGGGCGAGGGGCTCGCGTTCGGCGCCGGTCAAGGTCTGGATGAACTGCTCGAGGCCCGTGAGACGAGCGGCGTTCAGCCGCCTGATCACCGAGCGACCGTCGTCGGTCAGGCGGACGCGCTTCATCCGTCGATCCTCGGCATCCTCGTGGCGCTCGACGAAGCCTCGTCGCACGAGATCGTCGACCATCCGGCTGGCCGCGGGTAGGGAAACGTGGACGAGCTGGGCACCCTCCTTGAGCGTCAGCTCGCGACACTGGTCCTCGAGATGGTGGAGGAGCTTGATCTGCGTCAGCGTGAGCTCGAGGGCTCCGACGGCTTCGAACAGATCGGCGTTACAGTTCTTGTGGAGGTAGACGACGACGGCGTAGAGGTCGCCGGCGAGGTCAGAAGGCGCGGTCGAAGCCACCGCCGCGCTGTACGTCTGTGGTTGCTTGCACGCATGCAAGTATTGCACACAAGTTGTGCTTGCGCAAGCGCAAATAGGCGGTGTGGCGTTACTCGCCGGGCGCTTTGACCTGCGATCGGTGGGCGGCGATGTTTGGGCTTGGCAAGGGGGGGGTGGGCGGGGTTCATCGTGGGGCGGTGGGGTTCATCGTGGGCGGGTGCGCCTCCGGAGGCCGGGGTTTGGATCCTGGGCGCCGGGGCCGCGGACTGGCCTGATTTCGTCACAGTCGCGGTGCGCGCGGGAGCGAGCGTGACGTTGACGGCGTAGGCGGCCGTGTTCGTCAGTCTCGCGGCTCGAGCGGGGGCGAGAGTGACGTTTTCGGCGCCCGGATGGCGTGCCGCTGGCGGCGCGGCCGCGGCGCTGGCCGGGCGGCCGGGCCGCCGCCGCCAACATGAAACTCGCGGCTCGGTCGACATCGAATTTCACGTCGACCGCCCGCCCCGCTACCGCCCGCCCCGCCACCGACCCCCGGCGCCCGCCCCGCCGCCGCCGGCTACGGCTGCAGCAGCTGGCTGCTCGAGCTCGACCTCGCCGGCCCGATGTGCAGGGCAGCGGGCTGAATCTTCGGGCCGCTGGCCAGGGCCGCCTCGCTGGCGCCGCCCGATGCGGTGGCCACGAGGTAATCGCCCGACTTCAGATCGACGGTGACCTGGGCGGTGGCCTGGGGATTGATCGGACCCGTCGTGGCCAGACGGGTGGAGTCGCCCTGGTGGTGGACGGTGACCGACTCGGCATCATTCGACTGGTTGGTGACGATGAAGATGACCTGGCCGGCGCCGACCGAGGTGGGCGAGATCGACACCCGGTCGCTGTTGACGTAGACGGTGAGGTCGACGGGGGAGGCGGGCCTTGGCTTGTTGGCGAAGTGCGTGCTGCTGCCACAGCCGGCCACGAGGACGGTTACGGCGGCGGCCAGCATGCCGAAGGTCCTCTTGCGCATCGTGCTTGTGGATCTCCTCTCCAAGCTCCGCGGCGCGCCCTGTGCGCCTTGGTGCCGATTCGGCGAGAACCCTACTTCACCCTCGGCCATGGCGCGAGTTAACTCTTTCTCGGTGTATTGGGCGCCGCCGAGCCCAGCGTGCTCGGCGCCGCAGCGGCGGCGCAGCAGCGCCGAGGCGGTTCAGCTCGAGGTTTGGTTGAGCGTCTGGCGTCGGCGCTCGAATCGACGCAGCTCGCCCTGCAGCTTGTCCCAAGACTCGTGCTCGGCCTGCTCGTATTCGTCGCCTGTCAATTCGCGCAGACGCTCGTTGTACGCATTCCATGCGCGGCGAGTGTCGTTATCTAGCTCGCGCAGCTCCTCGCTGACGGAGGCTATGGCGGTCACGTTAAGACTCCTTCTCTAGCCGTACTCGCGATGCTACCCGGGCTCGCGGTCAACAAGACGCACTTCCGTCGGTGGTTCGCTTAAACGTGAAGATGCAACTCGAGGCCTTGTCCTTCCCGAGCGCCACCGCGCAAGCGCGCGTGCGTGCCGTCCGGTGGCTGGCGTATCACCGGTGTCTTGGAGTTGCTCGACGCACCGATCTCCTCGGCCGAGTTCCTGGTCATTGACACGGAAACCAACGGCCTCGCCGGCGACGCCTGCGAGATGACCGAGGTCGGGACGGTGCTGGTCGGTGGCGGCGAGTTGCACGACCGATTCTCCTCGCTGGTCCGGACGGTGCTGCCGCTGCGCCGCGGGATCCAGCGCTTCACGGGCATCAGCCAACGGATGGTCGACGACGCGCCTGCGCTTGACGAGGTGATGCCGCGCGTCAAGACCGACCTCGAGGGCCGGGTCATGGTCGCCCACAATGCCCCCTTCGATCGCCGCGTTCTCAGGCAGGCATTCGAGCGCAGCAACCTCGAGTGGGCCGATCCGCCGGTGATCTGCACCGCGCGGCTGGCCAGCGCGCTGCTGCCGCTCCAGCGAGAGCGCCGGCTGGGCGCTCTCGCCGATGCGCTGGGAATCGAGGTCGAGGGCGAGCATCGCGCGCTGATCGATGCGGAAACGTGCGCGCGCGTGTTGTGCGCGCTGCACCCCCGTCTATGCACCCATGCCACGACGATTCGCGAAGCCCTGGGCGTGCTGCGGCCCCGCCGGCCGCGCAAGGTCAAGCCCAGGCCGCCCGTCGCCGAGGCCTCGGCCCTCCCTAACCTCGACTTCTCCGATCTCCCTCGGGACCCCGGCGTCTACCTGTTCCGAGACGTGGCGGGCGCGACCCTTTACGTGGGCAAGTCGGTCTCGATCCGCAGCCGGGCGCGGGCGCACTTTGCGCCGTCGACGCCCCGCGCGGCGTGGACCCGGTACGCCGAGATCGTCGACTACCGGCCCACCCGCTCGGAGCTCGGGGCGCTGGTGCTGGAGAACCGCCTCATCAAGGAGCTCCGTCCGCCGGGCAACACCCGCCTGACCCGGCGCGACGACCGGCTCGTCTACATCTGCTGCCGGCTCGACATTCCCTTCCCGATCCTCGAGGTCTCGCCCAACCCGGCCTCCGGGCACGCGGTCACGATCGGCCCGCTCCGCGGGCGCCGGCTGGCGATCGAGCTGGTCGAGCAGCTCGACTCGCTGTTCGGGCTTCGCCATTGCGGGCGGCGACTGCCGCGTCGCGAGCATCCGTCGGCCTATGGTCAGATGGGGCGCTGCCTGTCGCCGTGCCTGGGCGACCTCGATCCCAACCTGTACCGCCGGCGGCTCGATCAGGCCCTGCGCCTGTTCGTCGAGGGCGCCGGCGGTGGCGGGCGGCTGATCGCGCACGTCAATGCCCAGATGCGCGAGGCTGCGGCTCAGCAGCGCTACGAGCGGGCGCTGTCTCTGCGGCGTCGCGCCCGCCGTCTCGGCGCGATCCTCGAGGGCCTCGGCGGGGTGCTCGAGGCGACCCACGCGCGCCCGCGCCTGCTCCTCGCCCCTCACCCGGCGGGGCACAGCCACGATGCGTTCTGGCTGGTGGCCGGCCGCCTGGTCGACTGGGGGCCGCTGCCGAGCGAGGTCGGCGAGGTCGAGCGGCGGACCAGCGTGGCACTGACCCGCGTCAGCCGGGGAGTCGAGATCGGAGCGCACGTCCCGCCCGACGAGATCGACGAGGTCAGGATCGTCGCCACCTACCTGGACTCCCATCCTGACACGCCCCAGCTGGCGCTCGACCCGGCGCCGAGCGCCGAGACGCTGCGTGCCTTCGCGCTACCGGAACGGCAGCTCGACGACCTCGGCACCGACGCCGTCGGCGCCGACGCTCACCGCCGACCCGGGAGGCGCCTCGCGGCGGACCAGGGCGAGCGCGATCGGTCCCAGGTCGGGTGAATCGGCGACGCTGCCGACCCGGCCAACGGTCCGCTCGTCAAGGGAAATCTCCTCGCCGGTCTCGCATAGCCCCGAGAGGAGCAGGCCGCGGAGGAAGCGGTTCGGCTTGCCGCGGTAGTAGAGGCGGGCGACCGTTTCCTGGCCGACGTAGCAGCCCTTGGTGAACGACACCGCGCGGTCGTTGAGCCCCGCCTCCTGCGGGATCACGCTGTCGTCGATGTCGACGCCGTAGCGGGGGCGTCCAGACTCAATCCTCAGCACCTCCGCGGCGGACTCCGACACGGGCACGGCGCCGGCGGCCCTGAGCGCCGAGGCGAGTGCGCCCGTCTCCCCGGCGTCGCAGAGGAGATCGGCGCCGACGTCGGTCCGGATCACACGTGCCTCGATCCCAGCCAGGGACACCGGCGCGTTGGCATGCTCGACCTCGGGCAGGTCAACTGGCCCGACCGCCGATAGCGCCTCTGGCCCGATCAACGAAAGCAGTCCGGATTCCAGGGTCCGCTTGCTCAGCACCACGTCGTAGCCGATGCTGAAGCGGCGAATCATGTTGAACAGCTCCTGAAGGGCGACCCGCTCGGTGTCCAGAAGCAGCTCGGCGGCGGTATCGAGTATCCGCAGGTCGCCGAGCATCTTGCCCTTCGGAGTCAGGAAGGCCGCGTAGCACCCGTGACCGGGGCGGAGCGCCTCGACGTCGTTGGTGACCTGCCCCTGCAGGAACGATCGCGCCTCGGAGCCGCCGAGCGCGAGCTTGCCTCGCTCGGAGCGGTCGAACAGGCCGCAGGCCTCAGTGATCGTCAGGTAATCGGCGGCCAGCGAGTCGGTCGAAGTCACGTCTCCCAATATAGGCGCGTCGATGACGTCTAAGCCCAGGTTGCCAAAACTGATTTTTAGGCCTACCATAATCTCCGTAATGGCGCACCAGGACCAGGCATCGATCTCATCGGCCATCGAGGATTACGCGAAGGCCATATACGCGCTCGAGCTGCGCGAGGGTGGTCCCGTGAGCACCAACGCGATCGCCGAACGGATCGGCGTGACGCCGGCATCGGCATCCGGGATGGTCAAGCGACTGGACGAGCTCGGCCTGGTCGAGCACCGTCCCTACCACGGCGTTTCGCTGACCGACGGGGGCAATCGCGTCGCGCTCGAGGTGATGCGCCACCACCGGCTGCTCGAGCTGTACTTGGTCGAGAGTCTCGGGGTTCCCTGGGATCGCGTCCACAAGGAGGCCGAGGTGCTCGAGCACGTGCTCTCCGATGAACTCGAGGAGCTGATCGCGGCCAAGCTCGGCAACCCGACGCACGATCCGCACGGCGATCCGATTCCCACGCCGGATCTGCATATCGACGAGGGCAGCCAGCTCAGCCTGCAGGCGCTCAGCGCAGGCGATCGGGGCACCTTCACCCGCGTCTCCGATTCAGATCCCGACATGCTGCGCTACCTCGCCGATCGCGGGATCGCTCCCGGCGACGCCTTCGAGGTGGTCGAGAAGCAGCCGTTCGGAGGGCCGCTGTTCGTCCGCTTCGCGGATCAGGTCCACGTCCTCGGCGGCGCCCTGGCCCGAGCGATGCGCGTGGAGGTCACAGGGTGACGCCGCCCCCGACGGGGATCGGGCCGCCGGCGCTGGAGGGCGCGACCGCGGACGGCGCAACCGTCACCGTCCCCGACGCCACCGTCGTCGCCAGTCCCCTCGAGCACCTCATCGCGCGTGGCCGTGTGCGAGCGACCCTGACCATGCTGGGTCCGGCGTTCGTCGCCTCGGTGGCCTACGTCGATCCGGGCAACTTCGCCACCAACATCCAGGGTGGCGCCAAGTACGGATACCTGCTCCTGTGGGTGGTGCTGCTGGCCAACGCGATGGCCATGCTGATCCAGTACCTGTCGGCCAAGCTGGGGATCGCCACCGACCGCAACCTGCCCGAGCTATGCCGCGAGCGCTTCCCGCGCTGGACGAGCTGGGGCCTGTGGATCCAGGCCGAGCTGATGGCCATGTCGACCGACATCGCCGAGTTCCTCGGCGCCGCGCTGGGTCTCAATCTGCTCTTCGGCGTTCCCCTGCTGGCGGCCGGGCTGATCACCGGCGTGATCGCCTTCGGGATGCTCGGGCTGCAATCGCGCGGCTACCGGGGATTCGAGCTGGCCATCAGCGCGCTGCTGGCCCTGGTGTTCGCCGGGTTCCTCTACGAGACGCTCCGGATCGGGCCCTCGGTGCATGAGTCGCTGCGCGGGTTGATCCCCGGGCTCGACGGCAGCGACTCGCTGTACCTCGCCGTCGGGATCATCGGCGCCACCGTGATGCCGCACGCGATCTACCTGCACTCGGCGCTGACCAACCAGCGGATGCCGGTGCGCGACGACGCCGAGCGTCGGCGCGTTCTCAAGTTCGAGCGGCTCGACGTGATCATCGCCCTGGGGCTGGCCGGACTGATCAACATGGCCATGCTGGCCATGGCTGCCAAGCTGCTGCACGGCAATGGGCTCAGCGGCACGACAACGATCCAGGGCGCTCACGCCGAGCTGGGCCAGCTGGTCGGAGGCGGCGCGGCACTGGCCTTCGCCGTCGCGCTGCTGTCCTCCGGCCTGTCGTCATCGAGCGTCGGCACCTATGCCGGCCAGGTCGTGATGAGCGGGTTCGTGAAGATCGGCGTTCCCGTTCTCGTCCGGCGCGGCCTGACGATGCTGCCCGCCCTGGCGATCCTGGCCGCCGGCGTGAGCCCGACCAGCGCGCTGGTGCTGAGCCAGGTCGTGCTCTCGTTCGGGATACCCTTTGCCCTCGTGCCGTTGGTCGTGCTGACGAGTCGCCGGGATGTAATGGGCGTACATGTCAACCGCCGGCTGACGTCGGTCGTCGCCTTCCTCGTGGCGGCGCTGATCATGGCGCTGAACGTCTTCCTGATCACCCAACAGCTCTTCTAAATGGCCCTCGCCGACACGTTCACCGAGACCGTCGACTCTCTCCCCGACGACTGGACCGACCTCGAGCTCGATCTGCGCATCTTCGATGAGCGCCGCTACGTCGATGCGGCCACGCTGCTGGTCACCTGCAACGCCCAGCCGTACTCGAAGTACGACTGGCACTGGCGGCTGATCGTGGCCCACCGCTTCGGCCACGCGTCCGCCGCACCGGCCGTGCACTCGTCGCTGAAGCTGCTCGACGACGCCGGCATCGACGGCGAGCTGGCCGTGCGCGAGGTGCGCACGGGGCGGGCCGAGATCATCCAGGGGTGGGGCCGGACCGAGTCGGTCCGCGAGGAGTTCAGGCGCTTGCGCGCCCAGTAGCCGTGGCGCGCGTCGTCGCGTTCATCCCCGACCTGCTGTTTGGCTCGAACGTCCTCGGGGCGCTGAATGCCGCCGGGCACGAGGCAGAGCTGACCGCGGACCCGTCCCAGGTGCAGGACGCCGATGTGCTGGTCGTCGACCTGACCGCGGACGCCGACGAGCGGATGGCCAGGCTCGAGTCGCTCGACCTGAGCCACACGAGGACGCTCGCCTTCTACTCGCACGTCGAGACCGATGTCCGCGAGCGCGCGCAGGCGGCCGGCTTCGATCTGGTTGTGCCGCGGTCGCGGATGGCTCGCGAGGGCGGCGAACTGGTCACCAGGCTGGCGGCGTCAGTTGCCGATTAGCGACTGCGTGCCGGCCAGGAACCGGGGGTCGAAGGCGGCTCTCACGTTGGGGGGGTTGGAGACGATCCCGAACCGGGCCTCCCACTTCGCCCATGCCCGCAGCGTGTGGGGATCGAGCTCGCCGAACTGGCCTCCCAGGCCCAGGAAGGCGGGCTCGACCGCATTCAGCTCGGCGTTCACCAGCTTCGGGTCAAGGCCCGGCACGCGCGACTCGAGGTTGGCCTCGCTCCCGTCCGGGTCCGTGAGCGTCACCCCGTAGCCGCGGACGAGCGTCCTGACCACAGCGCGGGCCAGGCTCGGGTCCTCTCTGAGGCTCTGGCGGGTCGCGCATAGGACCAGCTCGGGGTATGACGGGGCCCCGTACCGGTCGACGCGAAAGATGTGAAATCCGCGGTCGTGCTGCTGGAGGGTGACACCCTCGTCGTTCCAGAACGCGGTGGCGGCGTCGACGCGCCCCGACAGCAGGGCCGGAACGGCGTTGAAGCCGATCGTCACCGTCTTCACCTTGGCCGGGTCTCCGCCGCCGCCCGACACGATCGACCGCAACACCGCCGTATCGCTGGGCACGCCGGTCACCCCCACCGTCTTTCCGGCCAGCTGGCGGGGCGTGTGGATGCTCGGAGTGGCGATCACCGCGGCCAGTGGCCGCTCGACGATGGCCATGATCCCGACGATGTCCTTCCCGCGCTCCCGCGCGATGGCCAGGTCGTGGATGTCGAGGATGGCGAAGTTCGCCCGCCCGGTCTCGAGCAGCTTGATCGAGTCGCTCGAGGCTGGCGGGGCGATCACGTGCAGATGGATGCCCTCGCCCGAGTCGAACGCCCGCACCAGCGCCGAGTAGATGCCGGCATGGACGGCATTGGGAGTGAAGTCGAGGATCAGCGTCGCGTTCCGATCGGTCGGGACCGCGGCCGTCCCGCCGCATCCCGCCACCAGCCCGATCACGGCCAGGAACGCGATGATCGAGCGGATTCGCATGAGCGCGGCAGGATAGGGCGCGCCTACCGGCTTCGTAGAATCGACCCACATGCGCCACCGGGTCACGTTCAGTCGCAATGTCACGCTGTCGCTGTCGCGCACCTGCCGCTGCTACTGCAAGTACTGCGCGTTCGCCACCCACAGGCCGCATCTGCACGAGCCCGACGAGGTCGTGCGGATCCTCGATGAGGCCGTCCGCCGGCATCGCGTGAAGGAGCTGCTGGTGCTCACCGGGGAGAAGCCCGAGGTCAATCGGGAGGTGGCGGATCGGCTGCGCTCGTTTGGTTTTGAGGATTTTGTCGGCTATGTCGTGTGGGCGTGCGAGCAGGCACTCGAGCGGGGCGTGCTTCCGCACACGAACCTCGGGGTGCTTGACCGGGGCGAGCTGGCCCGGCTGCGCGAGGTGACGGCCTCTCAGGGGCTCATGCTCGAGTCGGTCAACGAGGACCTGGTCGCCCACCAGGGTTCGCCGACCAAGCATCCGGCGCGACGGATCGAGGCCATCGCCGCAGCCGGGGAGCTGAAGATCCCCTTCACCAGCGGGATCCTGGTCGGGATTGGCGAGAGCGAGGAGGAGCGGATGGCCGCGCTCGGGGCGCTGGCCAAGCTCCATGAGGCCCACGGGCACATCCAGGAGGTGATCCTGCAGAACTTCGTGCCGCATCAGAGCTACTACGGGCAGGAGCCGGCCGAGATCGCCGACGGCGCCGCCCGCGAGTACTGGCGGACCGGGGTCTCGCACGGCCCCCAGCTCGACGCGCCGCCGTGGGCAACGCCGGTCACGATCGAGGACATGACCCGGCTGGTCGCCGAGACGCGCCGGGTGATGCCCGACATCGGCATCCAGGTCCCGCCCAATCTGTCGGACTGGTGGCCGGAGTTGATCCGGGCCGGAGCCACCGACCTGGGCGGGCTGAGCGCCAACGGCGATCACATCTCGCCCGAGCACCCGTTTCCCTCGCCGGCGCAGGTCAGAAGTCGTTTGCGCGCCGACGGGCTGGCGCTCACCGAGCGGCTGTGCGTGTACCCCGAGTACATCGACCCGGAGTGGATCGTCCGGCCGGTGATGGACGTGATCAAGACGGCGTATTGGTCGTTCATCCCGCGCAAGGGGTCGGGGCGGCGAGCCACCCTCACCCGCTCCGACGACCTCGCCCCGCGCGCGGTGACCAGGGCCCGCGAGGGGATGGCCCTCAGCCCCGAGGAGCTCACCGCGCTGTTCGCCGAGCGCCGGCCGGCGGTGATCGAGGACATGCGCGCGGCGGCCGATGAGCTGCGTCGCGAGCTGGCGGGCGAGACGGTGACGTTCGTGGTCAATCGCAACATCAACGTGTCGAACATCTGCGTGGTCGGGTGCGCGTTCTGCGGGTTCGGGCAGTCCAAACGCTCGCCGGACGCCTATGAGCATTCCGAGGAGGAGTTCGAGCGGCGGGTGGCCGAGGCGGTCGAGTTCGGCGCCACCGAAATCTGTATGCAGTCGGGGATCCACCCCGACTGGGGGCTCGAGGACTACGAGAGGTGGCTGCGCCTGGCCAAGCGGCTCGCGCCGCAGCTGCATCTGCACGCCTACTCGCCGATGGAGGTCGCGCACATGTGCGACGTCAGCGGCCTGTCGGCGCGTGCGGTGTTCGCCCGGCTGCGCGAGGCGGGGCTTGATTCCACGCCCGGGACGGCGGCCGAGGTGCTGCACGACGGCGTGCGCGAGCGGATCTCGCCCAACAAGCTGCCCGTGGCCCGGTGGGTGGAGATCATCGAGGCCTCCCACGCCGAGGGGCTGCGCTCGACGGTGACGGTGATGTTCGGTCACATCGAGGAGCCGTGGGAGTTGGCCGAGCACATGCGGGTGGTACGCGAATTGCAGGGGCGGACCGGCGGGTTCACCGAGTTCGTGCCGCTCTCGTTCATCCCCTTCCACACACTGCTTGGGCGCACGCACGGGGTGGAGGAGATCTCGCGCGAGGAGAACCTCAAGCACACCGCCGCGTTCCGGCTCGCGCTCGGCAAGACCGTGCCCAGCCTCCAGGCCAGCTGGGTGAAGATGGGACTCGACGCGGCCACCGAGGCACTGCGCTGGGGCGTCAACGACCTCGGTGGGACGCTGATGGAGGAATCGATCTCGCGCATGGCCGGCAGTTACCACGGCGTGATGCTGACCCCCGAGGACCTCATCGGCGCCGCCCACCGCGCCGGACGCCCAGCCGCCGAGCGGACCACGCTGTACGAGATCCGGCGGCGGTACGAGCTGCAGCCGGATGATTCCGGCGGCCCGCGGCTTTGGCGAGCCCCGATGGCGAGCGCGGGCTCGCCGGAAGCGGCATGAGGATCGAGGCCGCCCGGACGTGAACCGCGAGCCCGGCGTAACGGCGGTCCGCGGTCGTGAAACCGGCGCCGAGCACCCCCGGTCGCTGTTCGCGGGCGTCGAGCCGCTCGAGGTATTCGTCGAGCTGCTGGCCGACATCGACACAGACACCGCCTCGACCGAGTTCTACGACCGCATCTGCGAGGCCATCTGTCGCCTGACCACGATGCAGCGGGCGGCGATCTTCATGGCCGATCAGGGGCGTCGCCGCGTCCGCGCCGTCGGTGCGCACGGCACCTCGTTCTCGCAACTCGCGGCGCTGCGTCCGACCCTCGTCAACACGCCGATCGCCCAGCGTGCCCTGCTCGAGGACGAGGTCATCGTCGTCTCCGAGGGGATCGAGGACGCCGTGCCGCCCGAGTACGCCCGTGTCCTCGGCATCACCACGCTGGTGTGCACGCCGCTCAGCGCCGCCGGGCGCTCCTACGGCGTGATCTGCGCCGACCGCGGAGGGGGCCGGTTCGAGCTCTCCGACGGCGAGCGGCACCTGCTGTGGACGTTGGGCAAGACGGCCGCGCTCGTGGCCACGGCGCGCAACGCGACCCGGCAGCAGGAACGCAATCGCCACCTCGGCGAGCGGCTCGATCTGGCCCGCGAGATCCACGAGCGGGTGATGCAGAGGCTGTTCGGGGTTTCCCTGGCCCTGAGCGCCGAATCCCCGCTCGACCCGGCCGAGCGCGAGCGCTGCCGGGTCGAGATGCAGCAGGCGCTGAGCGACCTGCGCCGCGCGCTCGAGCGGCCGCTCGCCCCGCTCCCCCCCGAGACCGGCACGACGCTGGCAGCCGAGCTCGAGCGGTTGAGCACCGCGGCCGGGGTTCCGGTCGAGGTCGAGTGGCCGTCCGAGGTGACGGTGCCGGCCGATCTCGAGCCGCTGGCTCAGTCCGTGCTGGCCGAGGCGTTGCGCAACATCGCCAAGCACGCGGTGGCGACCAGAGTGAGCGTCGTGCTCTCGCGCGACGACGACACGTTCACCATTGAGGTGCTCAACGACGGCGTTCGGCCGGGCGCGCGACGGGCCGGGATGGGGCTGCGGCTGGCCGCCTTCGAGGCCCTCCAGCACGGCGGCGTGGTCGAGTTCGGAGCCATCGAGGACGGCGGCTGGCGGGTGCGTCTGGTGGTCCCGCTGCCGTGAGCGCCGCGCCCGCTACCGGCGCGAGCGCCGAGCGCAAGCTGCGGGTGCTCGTGGTCGACGATCACGACGTCGTCCACTGGGGCTTTCGCGTGTTGCTCGGGGAGCAGCCGTGGGTCGAGCGGTGCCTGGCCGCCCGCACAAGCGCCGAGGCGCTCGAGCTGACCCGCACGTTCGAGCCTCACGTCGCCCTGGTCGACCTGTTCCTGGCCGGCGAGTCGGGCGCCGAGCTGTGCGATTCGATCCGCAAGACATCGCCGGGCACCAGGGTGCTCCTGATCTCGGGCGCCGGCCGCATGTCACCGGCCACGGCGCGCGCCGCCGGGGCTTCGGGATTCGTCTCCAAGGATTGGGAGGCGGGAGAGATCGCCGCCGCGGTCAAGATGGTCGGCCTGGGAATGACGATGTTCCCGCCCAAGGCCGAGCAGCCTGCGCCGATGCTGAGCGAGCGCGAGCGCGAGGTCCTCGACCTCATCGCCGCCGGCTCGACCAACCGCGAGATCGCCGAGCGGCTGTACCTGTCGCCGCACACGGTCAAGGAACACACCTCGGCGCTGTACCGAAAGCTGCGGGCGCGCAACCGCGCCGAGGCCGTCCAGCGGGCTCAGCGGCTCGGGTTGCTGGCATAGCAGAGATACGTCCTCGCTTCGTCTAGTGTGGGTCATCGTGAACGCCCGGGCCGAGGCAGCGGAGCGCATCGGACACCGCTACGAGGTCCGCGTGCTCGAGCCGTCGCCTCCCGCTGTGGACGACGCGCTGTGGTTCGCCGACGATCCCGTGGCTCGTGGTGCGGTTCCGCCCGGGCGCCATGTCGTCTCGCCGGTGGCGACCGGCGATCTGCTGTGGGCCGACCTCGCGCGCGACGACCAAGCGCTTCAGAGCTGGTGCGCCGATCGCTGGCTGGCCGCCTATCGGCGCCTGGGTGGCCCGCCGGGGCAGCTCGTCGAGACACGACGGGCGCTCCAGCGGCTGGCCGAGCAGGTGGTCTCGCCGGCGCGCGAGCGGGCCAACGGGAAGATCGGGTTGCGCTACACCCACGGGGGTTTCGGGACGCCGTTCTTCAGCTCCGACGTGCAGGTCAGAGTTCAGGGCGGCGACCTGATCATCCAGCAGGGCAAGACGGAGCGACCGGCGCCGATCACCACCCTGGCGGCGGCCGCCGCCCACCTGGGGAACGAGATCGGCACCGCGGCCGGCGACGACGCCCCGCTGCCGGTGGACCCCGATCGGCTGCGTTTCTGGGCGACTGGTACGGATCGCAGCATCCGTGAGATCGCGAGCGCGGCAGGGACGCCGATCCCTCTCGCGTCCAGCTGTGGCCGAGCACCTCGATGTCGCCGTGGCGCTCGGGCGCGACGAGCGCCGGGCGCGCGCCACCTACGGCCTCTCGCCCGGCGACGACGCCCATCCCGACCCCTACGTCTATGTGGCGCCCTCGGTGGAGCCGGCGCCGGGCGAACTGTGGCAGGCGAACGACTTCTCCGGGGCCGAGCTGCCCTACGCGGAGCTGCTCGAGGCCGAGGACCAGCGCGCCGCCGCGCTCGAGTTTCTCCGCACGCGAATGAGCGCACTGACCGGGTAAGGCAATCTCCGTCTGCCCGCGGGAACACCTTGCGCACCAACCCCCAACGCGGATATCTTCGCGCCATGACTGATACCGCGTCACTCGCCGGCCGCCGCGTCCTGGTCACCGGCGCGGCTCGGGGAATCGGCGCGTCGCTGGCGCAGAAGCTCGCCCAGCGAGGGGCGAGACTTGCGATCGTCGGGCTCGAGCCCGAGGCGCTTGCCGCGGTTGCCGCGCGATGTGGACCCGACACGTTCGTCGCCGAGTGCGACGTTTCCGAGTTCGAGCAGGTCAGCACCGCGATCGACAAGGCCGCCGATGCGCTGGGCGGTCTCGACGCCGTCGTCGCCAACGCCGGCATCGCCGCCGGCGGCCCGTTGCTGGCCCAGGATCTGCGCTCGTGGGAGCGTGTGATCGAGGTCAACCTGCTCGGGGTCATGTACACCGACCGCGCGGCCCTTCCGCATCTGCAGCGCAGCGGCGGGTACCTGCTGAACATCGCCTCCACGGCGGCGGTTCTGCGTGCGCCTGGCATGACCGCCTACTGCGCCGCCAAGGCCGGCGTCGAGGCGATGAGCGACTGCCTGCGGGTCGAGGTGCAGTCGCTCGGGGTCCAGGTCGGCGTCGCCTATTTCCTGTTCCTCGACACGGACATGGTCAGGGACGCCGAGCGCGAGATGCCGATGCTCGAGCGAGCCAAGGCCGAGATGCCGAGGTTCCTGGCCCGGACCTATCCGCTCGATCCGGCCGTGGAAGAGCTGGTCCAGGCCATCGCCCAGCGTCGACGGCGGGTTTCCTACCCCCGCTGGTTCGTCAAGGCCCTGGCGCTGCGCCAGCTGGTCGCCTCGCCCCTGGCCGAGCGCGCCACCGGCAAGAGCGCTCCTGAGGCTCTGCGGGAATACGACGAGCTGGTTGCCGAGCGAGGCGCCGCCGCCGCTTCGGCCACCGACCGCACCCGCGAGCTGGCCGGGCTCTAGATGTCTGTGGCCCGTAGATCGGTCAGCTTGCGCCGTTGCAGCTTGCCCGTGGAGGTGCGCGGGAGCGTCTCGACGAAGCTGATCTCCCGCGGGACCTTGTAGCGGGCCAGTCGACTGCGCACAAGCGTGCGCAGCTCGTCCTCGGAGGCTTCCGATACCGACGCGCCGGGCGCCGGCACGATCATCGCGCTCAGCCGCTGTCCGAAATCCGGGTCGGGGATACCGTAGACGGCGGCGTCGGCCACGGCGGGATGGGTCAGGAGCAGGTCCTCGACCTCCTGCGGGAACACGTTCTCGCCGCCCGACAGGATCATGTCGTCGTCGCGGCCGTCGATGAACAGGCGCCCGTGGGCGTCGAAATGTCCGACGTCGCCGGTGCTCATCAGCCCGTCGATCATCTCCTTCCCGCCACCCCCGGTGTAGCCGTCGAACAGCAGGGGACTGCCGACAAAGATCCTCCCGGTGGCCCCCTGGGGCTGCTCGACGCCCTCCTCATCGAGGATCCTGATCGTCACCCCAGCCGCCGGGCGCCCCACCGTCCCGGGGGCCGCGCGCAGGTCGCGCGGCGTGGCCAGCGTGCCCGACCCGACCTCGGTCGACGCGTAGCCGTTGTAGAGGATCTCGCCGAACTCGTCCATCACCGCCGTGGCCAGCTCGGGCGGCAGTGGTGCCGCGGCGCTGACGATCATCCGCAGCGAGGAGGCGTCGTAGCGCTCGCGCGTCCGCGCGGGGAGATCGAGGATCCGTCCGAGCATTGTCGGGACGGCCAGCAGCATCCCGGCGCGGTGGCGCTCGATCGCCGCCAGCGTGGCCTCGGGGTCAAAGCGCCGGCGAATCACGATCGGGGAGCCCAGCGCGGCCCCGAGGGCCATGCCGATCAGTCCGTACAGGTGGAACAGCGGCGGAGCGACGACGATCGGCTCGCCCGACCTGGGGCCCGGCCGGATTCGCCCCAGATCGAGGAGTCCGGCCACCACCATCGGAGCGAGCGAGCGCGTCCTGACCGTTCGGGCGGCGCCCTTGGGCGTGCCGGTCGTCCCCGAGGTCAGCATCACGATCCGCCCGGGTGAGCTGGGCGCGGGCGGCGGGTCGGCCGCCGTACCGGCCGACACCAGGGCCGCGATCGTCGGCCGTCCGGGCTCGCCCTCGTGCCAGCCCAGGATCCTCGGTCCGGCGAAGGCCGCCTCGTCGAACAGGGCCGCGAATTCCTGGTCGTGCACGGCGGCGGTGACGCGCTCGCGGGCCAACACGTCAGCCAGCTGCGGTCCCGCGAAGTCGGTGTTCAGCGGGACGAGGTCGCACCCCAGCCGGCCGGCGGCCACGGCCGCCACCACGAATCCACGGTGATTGCGGCACATGATCGCGAGCCGGTCGTCGCTGTCCAGATCGAAGTGAGCGTGGAGCGACGCCGCCAGGTCGCCTGCCTCGTGATCGAGCGCGGCGAAGCTGAGCGTGCCGCGTTCGTCGATCACCGCCGGGCGCTCCCCGTACAGCTGCGCTGCCGCCGCGGCGGCAAACGCCGGTCCCGCCCCGTAGCGGCGCTGGGCGAGCGCGATCCGGGCCAGCCGGTCGGGCCGGACCGGGCGCACGACGCGGAGCCCGGCCATCGTGACCACCCCGCCGATCGCCTCCTGAGCCAGGCGGGCTGAGCTCCCCAGCACCGCGCTCGCGGACAGGGTTACGGGTGGCAGTGAGGGAGGCATGGGACCCCGCCGGCGGCTGTCAGGGTTGGCCCGGCGGGTGTGACCGGCGAGCGCCGATTCGATCGGCCGCTGGGCCAGGCGATAGCTGGCGCCGGCCAGCCGCGCCCACAGGGGCGCGATCTCGCGCGGGCGGTCGGTGATGGCACGGGCAACGATGCCGGCGGCCTCATCGGTGCTCATCGCCGGGACGTAGTTCCAGATCCGGAACGGTCCCAGCATCGGCGAGCGCACCAGCTGCAGGTGGATCGAGGTCGTGGTCACACCATCGGCGCGGATCTCCGGTGCAACACCGCTCAGCCACGCCTCGAAGGCCGCCTTGGAGGCGATGTAGGCGCTCCAGCGCAGCGCCGGCAGATCGACGCCGGCCGTGGCCACGTTGACGATGTGCCCGCTGCCGCGCTCGCGCATCGTTGGCAGCAATCCCAGCAGGAGCCGCACCGGCCCCAGGTAGTTGACCTTGATCGTGCGCTCGACATCGCGAAAGCGCTCGTAGGACTCCGAGATCCAGCGTCGGATCGAAAGGCCGGCGTTGCACACGACCACGTCGACGTGGCCGTGCTGTTGGAGGATCTCGGTGACGAGATCGCCGACCGCGTCGACATCGGACAGATCGCAGGGGTGAACGAACGCGCGGGCACCGCCGGCGAGGATCGCCTCGCGCACCTCCTGCAGGCGCTCCGCTCGCCGGGCCACGAGCAGCACGGTGGCTCCGGCTGCCCCGAGGCGCAGCGCCGTGGCTTCCCCCACGCCCGACGACGCCCCGGTGACCAGCACGGTCTTTCCGGCCACCGTCTGCCGCAGCCGCTCGTCGCTGGTGCCGCGGCTCGTGGCGCCGATCAACAGCCTCACCGAGCGGGGAAGGCGCTCGCTCACCGGCCCCGCATCATCCACTCGATTGCCGGCAGCTTGACCGCGTGGGGGAGGTAGCGAGCCGCCTGCATGGCGGCGCGCATAGACAGACCCGGCACCACGACGCGACTCCCCGATTCGAGCCCCTGAACCCCGGCACGAGCGGCATGCTCGGCCGTGATCCACGCAGGACGAGGGACCGTCTGCTCGAAAGTCTGCCCACCGTGTACCTCCCAGCCCGAGATCTGCCAGAAGTCGGTGCTCACCGGCCCGGGGGCCAGCGCGGTGACCGTCACGCCGTGGCCGCGCTGCTCCTGGTGGAGGGCCTCGGAGAACGTGAGCACGTACGCCTTGGCCGCCGAGTAGCCGACCGAGTAGGGCAACGGCTGCATGCCCGCCGTCGACGCGACGTTGAGGATCGCGCCCCGCCCTCGCTCGACCATTCCGGGCAGGAAGGCGGAGGTCAGCGCTACCACCGCCTCGACCAACACGTGCACCTGCTCGAGCTCGCGGGCCGGATCCGACGCATCGAAGGGGCCGTTGGTGGCGAATCCCGCGTTGTTGACGAGGATCTCGACATCGAGTCCGAGCTGCGTCATGCGGCCGGGGATACGCGCGCGGGATGCGGGCTTGCCCAGGTCACAGGCGATCGTCTCAGCACGCCCGCCGTGCTCGTCCCGCAACTCGGCCGCGAGTTGCTCCAGGCGCTCCTTGCGGCGGGCCACGAGCACGACGGTGTGCCCACGCGAGGCCAGCTCACGCGCGATCGCGGCGCCGATCCCGGCCGAGGCACCCGTGATCAGCGCAGCCGACGTGGAGGTAGGTTTCGGGACGCTCACCTGGAAACTAGTGCGATCGTATCGACATCCAGGGTCCCCCCGAACGGGGAACTCAATCACGGACCTGTATCCGTGACGAGCCTGGTGCGTAGGTTCTAGACGAATGAGCTTCACGTCGATCATCTTCCCGGGACAGGGGAGTCAGACGCCCGATATGCGCGCCACGGTCGCCGCGCATCGTCCGGACCTCCTCCGGCGCGCCGGTGACGTCGTCGGCGTCGACCCGTTCCCACGAGCCGACCAAGCAACCAGCTATGCCCAGCCGGCGATCTTCTGCGCCAGCCTGGCCGGCTGGGAAGCACTCGGCCGCCCGCAGGGGGATTTCATGGCCGGGCACTCGCTCGGCGAGCTGGCCGCGCTCGTGGCCGCTGGAGCCATCGGCGATCAGGACGGACTCGAGCTCGTGGCGCTCCGCGGGCGGTTGATGCACGAGTCCGGCGAGCGGGCCGGCAACGGCGGGATGCTGGCGCTGATCGGTGCCGGCGCGGCCGAGCACGCCGGCGGGCTGGCCGACGCCCACGGGCTGGCGGTGGCCAACGACAACTCTCCGCAACAGGTGGTCCTATCCGGCGAGCGGGCCAAATTCGCGGATGCCGCCGCAGCCGCCGAGGAGCTGGGCCTGCGCCCGGTCGAGCTTCCGGTGACCGGCGCGTTCCACTCCCCGATGATGGAGGGCGCGGTGGCGGAGTTCACCGCCGCGCTCGAGCGCGTCGAGGTGCAGGAGCCGCGCGTGCCGGTTTTCTCAGCCGTCAGCGCAGCCCCCTTCGACGACATTCGCCGACGGCTGGCCGAAGCGCTCATCAGCCCGGTCCGCTGGCGCGAGACCGTGCTGGCCATGCACGAGCAGGGTGCCGAGCGGTTCATCGAGGTCGGTCCGGGCAAGGTGCTCACCGGTCTGGTCAAGCGCACGGTCCGAGACGTGGAGCTGGTCCATGGCTGAGATGACCCTGACCGCCCCGACCGCCGCGCCCGCGCCGCCGACGCAGCGGCTGACCTCGATCATGTCGGTGGCCACCGAGCTTCCGGCAACGCGGCTGACGAACGCCGAGGTGGCCGAGATGGCCGGCGTCAGCGAGGAGTGGATCGTGTCGCGCACCGGCATCCGCGAGCGCCGCCGCGCCCTGACCCGACGAGCGACTGAGCGACTACGCGCGCGGCGGCGGGCGCCCGCGCACTTGAGCGGGCCGGGATCAGCGCCGAGGACCTGGATCTGGTCATCGTCGGAACGCTGACCGCCGACGAGGTGACGCCCAACACGGCCCCGCTGGTCGCCTACGAGCTCGGCGCCCATCGCGCCGGTGCGTTCGACGTCGGTGCCGCGTGCACGGCGTTCCTGTCGGGTTTGGCCGTCGGCACGGCTCAGATCGAGAGCGGACGCGCCGACCACATCCTTCTGATCGGAGCCGACTTCGTCACCCGGATCATCGACTACACGGACCGGCGGACGGCGCCTCTGTTCGCCGACGCCGCCGGCGCCGCCGTGCTCGGCCCGAGCGAAGACGGCCGCGGTTCCGTCGGCCCGATCGTCCTCGGGGCCGACGGCAGCGGAGGACGAAGCTGGTCGCTCCCCACACAACGCGCAAGATCGAGATGGACGGAACCGAGGTGTTCAAGCACGCCGTGGCGCGCATGTCCGAGGTCACGCTGGCCGCCGTCGAGCGCGCCGGACTGACGCTCGAGGAAATCGATGTGTTCGTCTATCACCAGGCCAACGCCCGCATCACCCGCGCGGTGGGCGAGCGCCTGGACCTTCCGGTGGAGCGCGTCGTCGATTGCATCGAGACCCTTGGCAACGCCTCCGCGGCGACGCTGCCGGTGGCGC
This sequence comes from uncultured Solirubrobacterales bacterium, assembly GCA_963737535.1. Taxonomy (GTDB): domain Bacteria; phylum Actinomycetota; class Thermoleophilia; order Solirubrobacterales; family Solirubrobacteraceae; genus Palsa-465. The sequence goes on along the minus strand of CAVTTU010000003.1, from coordinate 22,274 downwards.
TGGCCGCCGCCGAACGCGAGGGCCGTCTGAAGCCGGGCGCGCAACGTCCTGCTGAGCGCGTTCGGAGCCGGATTCACCTGGGGCGGCGGCGTGATCGAATGGGGAGGGGCTGACGTTGGCTGATCGTGCCGGATGCGCGCTCGTGACCGGTGCGTCACGAGGCATCGGAGCGGCGATCGCTGGCGCGATCGCGCGCGATGGCTGGCCGGTCGGCGTCAATTACCGCGCCGACCGCGACGGCGCCCAGTCCGTCGTGACGCAGATCGCGTCCGACGGCGGGCAAGCCTGCGCGCTCCCCGCCGACGTCACCGAGCCGGCGCGCCGCCGATGATCTGTTCGGCGCGCTCGAGACGCGCTTCGAGCAACCGGTGCTCGTGCTGGTCAACAACGCCGGTATCAGCCGCGATGATCTGACCCCGTCGATGAGCGACGAGCGATGGGACGACGTCCTCGACACGAACCTCACCGCGGCGTTCAGATTGACCCGCCGGGCCCTGCGCCCGATGCTGCGCGCCCGCGCGGGGAGGATCGTCAACATCTCCTCGGTCGTCGGTCTGCGTGCCAATCCGGGCCAGTCCAACTACGCCGCGGCCAAGGCGGGACTGATCGCCTTGACCAAGACGACCGCCGTCGAGGTGGCGCGCCGCGGCATCACGGTCAATGCGGTGGCGCCCGGGTGGATCGACACGGACATGACCGCCGAGGTGTCCAAGGAGCTGCTCGAGGCGGTTCCCGCACGTCGGGCCGGAACCCCGGAGGACGTCGCGGCATGCGTACGCTTTCTCGTATCGGACGCGGCCGGCTACGTCACGGGAGCGGTGCTCCCCGTGGACGGAGGGCTGGCGGCATGAAACCTACGACTGACAGGAGCAGTGCCATATGTCGACAGTGACCAACCAGCAGGTCGAGGCGCGCGGTGATCGAAGCCCTGGCCAGCTTCGGCCCGGACGTCAGCCAGATCACCCGTGAGGCCACCTTCGAGGAGCTCGACATCGACTCCCTCGATCTCGTCGAGCTCGCGCAGATCGTCGAGGACGAGTACGGCGTGGTCCTCAAGGGTGAGGACATGAAGGAGCTCGAAGAGCGTCGGCGATGCGATCGATCTGATCGCGGATAGGGCGGAGCTTGAGGCGCAGAGTCGTCATAACGGGTTTGGGCGCGGTGACACCGCTCGGCGTCGGCGCCCGCACCCTGCATGAACGGTGGGCGGCTGGAGTCTGCGGCATCGCAGACGGCGAGGGCGCCTGCCGGGAGTTCGACCCCAAGGAGCACCTGTCGGTCAAGGAGGCCCGCCGGCTCGACCGCTTCTCCCAGTTCGCGCATCGTGGCGTCGGGCGAGGCGCTGGCCCAGGCCGGCTGGGGTGAGGAGCTGCCCTACGACCCGTTCCGCATCGGTTGCGTTATCGCGACCGGGATCGGCGGGATCGACACCGTCGAGAAGCAGCACGACGTGATGCGCGATAAGGGGGCGAAGATGGTCTCGCCGCTCGGCATCCCGCAGTACATGCCCAACGCCGGCGCGGCCGCGGTGTCGATGAAGCACGGCATCAAGGGCCAGATGTACGGCGTCGTGTCAGCCTGCTCGGGCGGTGCCCACGCGATCGGCTCGGCCGTGCGGATGATCCAGTACGGCGACGCCGACGCCGCCCTCGCCGGCGGCGCCGAGGCCACACTGACCGAGTTCGGTTTCGCCTGCTTCAACTCCATGCAGGCTCTGTCACCGACCGGCATGTCGCGCCCGTTCGACGCCCGCCGCGACGGCTTCGTGATGGGTGAGGGCGCGGGAGTGCTGGTGCTCGAGGAAGCCGAGGCGGCCGCCGCGCGCGGCGCGACGGTCCTGGGCGAGGTCATCGGCTATGGCTCGACCTCGGACGCGCATCACCTGACCGCCCCCGAGCCGACCGGCAGCGCGGCCTCGAAGGCGATCGAGTTCGCCCTGGCCGACGCCGGAGCGACGCCCGAGGACATCAGCTACGTCAACGCCCACGGCACCTCCACCCAGCTCAACGACGCGGCCGAGACCATCGCGCTCAAGCGCGCGCTCGGCGACCAGCGGGCCAAGCAGGTCCCGGTGTCCTCGACCAAGTCGGCGATCGGGCACCTGCTCGGCGCCGCCGGAGCCGTCGAGGCCGTGGCCACGACACAGCTCCTGGCCAACCGCGTCATCCCGCCGACGCTCGGCTACGAGGTTCCCGACCCTGAGCTTGATCTCGACTACGTCCCCGGCAAGGCCCGCGACCGCTGGCGGTGGAAACGGCCATCCGCCGCTCGCGATCTCCAACTCGTTCGCGTTCGGCGGCCACAACGTCGCATTGGTCCTGAGAGGGTGCCGCGAGCATGAGCGCGACTGCGGTTCGCGAACGGCGCACACGCCTGATCCGCCCGAGCGGCTGGAGGCCCTATGCGACCCCGGCAGCGTGCAGGTACTCCGCTCGCGCGTGCTCTCGCCCGGCTCGGCGCGCGCGCGGTCGCCGGTGACGGCGTCGTCGGCGCCACCGCAACCGTCGACGGCCGCCCGATCGCCTGCTATGCGCAGGACGGCTCGTTATCTCGGTGGCTCCCTCGGCGAGCGCCACGCCGACACGATCGTGCGGCTGCTCCAGCTCGCGGGGCGGGCGAAAATCCCGGTCGTCGCCTTCGTCGAGTCAGGCGGCGCCCGGATGCAGGAGGGAACCGCCGCCCTCGCCGGCTACGGGCGGATCTTCCGTCGAAACGGTGGCGCTCACCGGACGCGTACCCCAGATCTCCGATGGTGTCCGGAGCCTCAGCCGGCGGCGGCGCGTACTCCCCGGCGCTGACCGACGTGATCGTGATGACCGAGGACGCCGCGATGTTCCTGACCGGGCCCGGCGTCGTCAAGGAGGCACTCGGCGAGGAGATCGACGCGGCCTCGCTCGGGGGCCCGCGCGTGCACGACCGCAACGGCGTCTGCCACCTCGTCGAGCACGACGAGGCGAGCGCGGCGGCGCGGGTGCGCTCCCTACTGGGATATCTGCCAGCCGCGGCCGGTGAGTCGCTGCCGCGTCTGGAGCCAATCGGGCCGAGCTGCCCGACCCAGGTGTGGTCGTCCCCCGTGAGCCGCGGCGCAGCTACGATGTCCGGGACGCGCTGCGCGGGATCGTCGACGGCGGCTCGCTGCTCGAGCTGTGTCCGCGCTGGGCGCGCAACGTGGTCACGACGTTGGCGCGCGTGGACGGCCGTCCCGTCGGAATCGTCGCCAACCAGCCGCACCACCTGGGCGGCGTGCTCGATGCCGAAGGTTCGGAGAAAGCCGCGCGGTTCGTCGGCTTCTGCCACTCGTTTGGACTACCGCTGATCGCGGTCGTGGACACGCCGGGGTTTATGCCCGGCTCCAAGCAGGAGCAGTCCGGTGTGATCAGGTACGGCGCGTCGTTGGTGCGGGCGTTCGCGGCTGCACGAGTGCCGAAGCTGACGGTCGTGCTGCGCAAGTCCTATGGCGGCGCCTATATCACGATGAACTCGCGCGACCTCGGAGCAGATCTCGTGCTCGCCTGGCCCGACGCCGAGCTCGGCATCATGAGCGCGCGGGCTGCCGTCGGGATCGTCCATCGCCGCGAGCTTCGCGCCGCCGCGGACCCGGAGATGGAACGGACTCGGCTGAGTGAGGCCTACGCTCGCGAGCACCTGGTCGCCGAGGCCTCTGCGGCCTCGGGATTCATCGACGAGATCGTTGAGCCGGTTCAGACCGCGCACGCGCCTGGCGTGGGCGCTGCTGACGCTCGCGGGGGCGGGCGGCGGTGATCCTCGCCGGCAAGCGGCTACTGATCACCGGCGTCATCACCAAGGACTCGATCGCGTTCCACGCTGCCGAACAGGCGCAAAAGGAGGGCGCGACGGTTCTACTGACGAGCTTCGGCCGCGTCCGGCGAATGACCGAGCGGGCGGCGCAGCGGCTGCCCGAGGCGGTTGACGTCCTGGAGCTGGACGTTAACAGCCCTCAGAGCCTCGGCGCTGACCGACGAACTGCGGGAAAGGTGGGGAGGCGTCGATGGCGTCCTGCACGCGATCGCCTACGCGCCGGACGACGCGCTCGGAGGACGATTCATGACCGCTCCCGCGGAGAGCGCGATGCAGGCCTTCCAGACGAGCGCCTTCTCGCTCAAGGCCCTAGCTGCCGCGCTGGCGCCACTGATGCCGCTCGGGAGCGGGCATCGTCGGGCTCGACTTCGACGCGACCGTGGCATGGCCGATCTACGACTGGATGGGAGTCGCAAAGGCGGCACTCGAGTCGGTTTCCCGGTACCTGGCTCGGGACCTCGGGCCGAAGGGATCCGCGTCAACTTGGTCGTCGGCCGGACCGTTGGGTACCGTCGCTGCGCGCGGCATCCCAGGCTTCCAGACGCTGGCCGAGCTGTGGCAGGAGCAGGCGCCGCTGGGCTGGGACGTCGAGGACCCGCTCGCCCGTGGCCAGCACAGTCTCGCTTCCTCCTGTCCGATTATGCGAGGGCGATCAGCGGGGAGATCCTGCACGTCGATGGGGGCTTTCACGCGATCGGCGCACCGGCCGACCCAGGCGGGTGATTCGTGACGCCCCGTAGAGTGGGGCACGGTGGATCGCTGGCTGAAAACTGAGCGAGAGGTCCGGGTGTGCGCTGTGCTGGGGGCGATCACGATCGCCTTCTCGGGCATTCTCGTGCGCCTGAGCCACGCGTCGCCCTCGACGGCGGCGATCTTCCGCTGCTGGTACGCGCTCCCGGTGCTGGGGCTGATCGTGATGTGGGAGAACCGGCGCTTCGGCCGCCGCACGTGGGCCGATCGCCGGCTCGCCGTGGCCGCGGGCGTGTTCTTCTCTGTCGATCTGATCCTGTGGAACCGCTCGATCGCCGATGTGGGCGCCGGCCTGTCGACCGTGCTGGCCAACATTCAGGTCGTGCTGGTCCCGCTGGTCGCGTGGTTCGTGCTCTCCGAGCGGCCGGGCCGGCGCGTGCTGGCTGCGCTGCCGATCGCGCTGTTCGGCGTGCTCTTGATCTCGGGCGTTCTCGATCATGAGGCGTACGGTCGCGACCCTGCACGCGGGACCGTCTACGGGTTGGCCGCGGGCTGTTGCTATGTCGGCTTCCTGCTTCTGTTGCGTCAGGGCCAGTCTGATCTGCGCCGCCCCGGAGGGCCGCTGTTCGACGCCACCGCCACCGCCGCGGTCCTGTGCGTGATATTTGGGCTCATTCTCGGCGATGCGCACCTGGCTCCGGTCTGGCCGGGCGCGGCCTGGCTGATCGTGCTCGCCCTGAGCTCGCAGGTGTTCGGCTGGTTGCTGATCACGATGTCGCTCCCGCGCCTGCCCGCCGCCATGACCTCACTGCTGCTGACCGTGCAGCCCGTCGGCACGGTGGCACTCGCCGCCCTGATCTTCGCCGAGTCGCCCAGCGACCTCCAACTGCTAGGAGTGGCCCTCGTGCTCGTCGGACTGGTCGTGGCCACGCAGCCGGTGCGGCGGCGCCTGGTCCGCGTTCAGGCGATGGCCGGCGCTTCGGGCAAGCGCTCGAGCGCCGCCTGCATATCGGCCTCGGAGAACTCCGGATCCTCCAGCTCGCCGGCCAGGAACGCGTCGTACGCGGCCAGATCGAAGTGACCGTGTCCCGATAGGCCGAGCAGGATCACGCGCGCCTCGCCGGCCTCGCGTGCCGCCTCGGCCTCGGCGATGGTCGCCTTGATCGCGTGCGCCGGTTCGGGGCCGGGGATGATCCCCTCGGTGCGAGCGAAGCGCACGGCGGCGGCGAAGACCTCGTTCTGCCCGTAGGCCTTGGCCTCGACCAGCCCGGCCTTGACCAGCCCGCACAGCATCGGCGCGTCGCCGTGGTAGCGCAGGCCGCCGGCGTGCACCGGCGGCGGGACGAAGTCGTGGCCGAGCGTATACATGGGCATCAGGGGGGTCAGGCCGGCGGTGTCGCCGAAGTCGTAGCGGTAGGCACCGCGGGTCAGCGTCGGACAGGCCGCCGGCTCGGCGGCGAGGAAGCGCGTCTTGGCGTTCCCACGCAGGACCTCCCGCACGAACGGGAAGGTCAGCCCGGCGAAGTTCGACCCGCCGCCGACGCACCCGACGACGACGTCGGGCTGCTCGCCGGCCATCTCCATCTGCGCCGCCGCCTCCTGCCCGATGACCGTCTGGTGCAGACACACGTGGTTGAGCACGGAGCCGAGGGAGTAGTTGGTGTCCTCGCGCTGGGCGGCCACCTCCACCGCCTCGGAGATGGCGATGCCGAGCGAACCTGTCGGATGCGACGCGTTGGCCCGGCCGGCCTGAGTGAGGTCGCTGGGCGAGCGATGGACGGTCGCGCCCCAGGTCTGCATCATCGAGCGGCGGTAAGGCTTCTGGTCGTAGCTCGAGCCGACCATGAACACCTCGCACTCGAGTCCGAACAACGAGCAGGCGAAGGCCAGCGCCGAGCCCCACTGACCGGCCCCGGTCTCCGTCGACAGCCGTTTGATCCCAGCCTGCGCGTTCTCGTATGCCTGGGCCACCGCTGTGTTCGGCTTGTGCGACCCAGCCGGGGAGACGCCCTCGTACTTGTAGTAGATGTGGGCCGGGCGTGTCGAGCTCGCGCTCCAGCCGCCGGGCCCGGAATAGCGGCGACGGACGCCAGATCTTGTAGGCCTCACGGACCGGCTCGGGGATCTCGATCTCGGGCTCGGGTGAGACCTCCTGCATGATCAGGGCCATCGGGAAGATCGGCGTCAGGTCGTCGGGTCCGGCCGGTTGCAGTGTGCCGGGATGAAGCGGCGGGATTGGGTCGCCAGGGAGGTCGGGGAGGAGGTTGATCCAGTGCGTCGGGATCGCGCTCTCTCCCAACAGGTACTTGACCGTGTCCTGGCTCATCTTCTCTCCTGTACTCGCCGCCGATGCCAGCGAGACCCTACCTGAACAGGTCCTCGCTCTCCGGGCGGCATCAGCGCTGCGGCGCCGGGGCCGTCGTCCGTCGCTGACGTGGCGCCCGGCGCCGCGCACGAGCACGACCGGCTCGCGCGAGTCCTTGGCTGCGGGCCAGGTCGGCGGCGGCGGCCAGCTCGTCGGCGACGGCGATCCAGGTGGCCGTGAGCTCGCGGCCGGACGCGTCGCGTCGCCCGCGCCAGTCCTCGAGCGGCGGCCAGGCCGGCGCAGCCGATCGCCACGTCGGCCTGGCCGTGGCGCCACGCGCGGCCGAACGAGTCGGTGATCACGACGGCGGGCGCCACCCCGGCGCGCTCGCGCATGCGGCGCGCAGCGCGCGCGCCGAGGCGTCGGGGTCCGCGGGCAGCAGCACGACCCGGTCTCTCGCCGGGGACGTTGGAAGCGTCCACGCCGGCGTTGGCGCACACGAAGCCGTGATGCGTGACGCGATCAGCACGCCGCGCGACGGCGCGCAGAATCTCGCGCGACTCGTCGAGCACGACCTGGACGTGCCGGGGGTCCTTGCCGAGCGTTGGCGGCCAGTTCGCGTGCGCGCGGCGCGGGCACCACATCGGCCAGCGTCGCGTATCCGCCCCTCGGCCTTGGAGACGACCTTGTGGGCGACGACGAGCACGTCGCCGGCGCCGGGGACCCTCCGGGGCGCATCGCGGCGGCGATCAGCGCGGCGAGATCGTCGCCCGGCGCGCACCTCCGGCGAACGCCGGTGCACGCGACGACCGCGAGCACGCGAGCCTCAGGTTCGGCTGCGCATCAGCTGCGCAGCATGCCGCGCGTGTGGGCGGCTCCGCCGCGTGTCGTCGGCGAGCGTCGACTCGAGCGCGCTGCAGGTCCTCCGGCGTGTCGACGTCGAGCGCCAGCGACGGGCACCTCGACGATCTCGCCGGGATGCCGGCCGTCGCCGCCGCGCTGCGGGTGGCGCTCGCAGCTGCCGGGGCCGAAGGCCGGCTCCAGGCGTCGGGCGGCGTGCAGCAGCAGCGCGTTGGTGCCGGTGCCGTGGCGGTCGGGGACGATCAGCGCCGCGCGGCGCGCGATGCGCCGGCCGAGCAGGGCGTCGAGCTCGTCGGGGTCCAGCAGCGGGCAGTCGCCGGGCACGAGCAGCACGCGGTCGGCGCCCGCCTCGACCGCCGCTCGGATGCCGCGGCGGCGCGGCGGCGTTGTGGCCGTGTCCTCGGTCGTCGCAGCACCATCGCGCCGTAGCCGCCGGCGATCTGCTGGGCGCCGTGATCGGCGGTGACGACGAGCACGCTGTCGACCGCGTTCGCCCGGCGCAGCGCCACCAGCACGTCGGAGAACATCGCCTCGGCCAGCGCCCGGCGCGCGCCCGGGGTCAGCTCCGTCGGCCAGGCGCTGCTTGGCGTCGTCGAAGCGTCTTGATCGGCAGGATGGCGAGTGGTTCGCATCGCGCGCGCCGAACGCTAGCCGCTCTGCCTCAGCGTCAGCGCGAATTCGAGCGTCTCCTGCGGCCACCCGGCGCCGGTCGCGCGTCGGTGCTCATCAGCGTGTCGGTCTCGAGCACGCGGCACCGCGTGCCCGGCGCGCTCGTCGGCGACCAGGCCGTCGATCAGCCCGGCAGTACATCGCCGGCGACCCCGCCGCCGTCGAGCCGGTGCCCGGCCCACTGCATGAACGCGGCCGGTCGGACCCTTGAGCACCTCTCCCTCGCACGATCGGGCTGACCGCGACCACCGGCGCCGGCGCTGTCGTCGAGCGCCTCGCCGAGGTCCGGCGAGCGCCAGGATCGGCCCGATCGAGATCACCGGGTTCGAGGGGCCGATCACGATCGCGCGCGCGTCGGCGATCGCCTCGAGGACCTCCGGGGTGGGCGCGGCGGCCGCGGACGCCGCGGAAGTCGACGTCCTCGACGGGCCCCGCGCCGCTGGCGCCGTGATCATGAACTCCTGGAACGGCCACCAGCTCGCCGTGCGGCCATGACCCGCGTGCGCACCGGGCCTGTCGCTCATCGGCAGCACGCGCGCGCCGCACCCCCAGCGCGGCGGCAGATGTCGCCGTGCGCCTCGGTCAGGCGCCGCGCCGGCCCGCAGCGCGCGCGCGCGCTCGAGGCCGATGGCCAGGTCGCGGTCGCCGAGGTTGAACCAGACGTCGACGCCGAGCGCGCGCAGCCCGTCCATCACGTCGAAGGTGTCGCCGCGCAGGCCCCAGCCGCGCTCGTCGATCTGGTCGGCGAGCCAGAACGTGACGAGGTCGGGGTCGGGGGACACGTAGGCGCCGTAGATCTCGATGTCGTCGCCGGTGTTGGCGATCACGACGAGATCGTCGGCGCCGACGACGTCGAGCATCCCGCGCGCGAGCTTCGCCCCGCCGGTCCCGCCGGCGAGGACGACGACCGGCCGGTGCAGCTCACAGCCCGGTGATCTTGATCCCGGCCGCTGACCTTGTGGCGCACGTTGATCGAGATGATCAGCGGGGTCAGCTGCTCGACGATGCGGGCCATCTCCAGCGGCCCGCAGTCGACCGCGCGCAGCCCGGGATCCGGCTCGACCAGCTCGGCCAGCCGGCCTTGTCCTCGCGGCTCGCCGCACACCAGGACGTCCTCGTCGAGGTCGTGGTCGAGGTCGGCGAGCAGCGCGGCGCTGACCGTGTGGAAGCGCCGAGACGACGCGAACGCCGTCCGGGGCCATCTCCTGGGCCTGCTGGGCGGCCGAGCCCTGCCAGACGCCGAGCGTGCGGGTGGCCTTGCCGCTGACCGCGGCGGCGAGCGGCACCGTGGCGTCGACCACCAGCTGCCCTTCGCGCAGGGCGTTCTTGAGGTTCGTCAGCGTCTCTGACTGGTTGCGAAACGGGACGCTGAGGATGACGATCTCGGCTTGCTGCACGGCGTCGGCGTTCTCGAGCGCCGGTGAAGCGTCGCGTGCGGGACCTGCGCTCGCTCGCGCGGCGCGGCGGCCTCCTGCGCCCGGCCGGCGTCGCGCGAGCCGATCACGATCGGGACGCCGGCTAGGCCCAGGCGCAGCGCCAGCCCGAAGCCGAGCGCGCCGGTAGCGCCGACGATGCAGATCGGGGATTCCACGGCGGGGAGTCTATGGATGGGGTACGCTGCGCCGTCTCATGGGGTCCGCTCTGGAGGTCGGCATGGAGGCCGCGAACGAGTTCGAAGTGGGCGGGCGCCTGCTGACGGACGTCGGCGGCACGCTCGCGGCCGCGGTGCTCTCCACTCCCGGGATGATCGCGATGATGGAACGCACCGCGGCGATGCTGGTCAGGCCGCGGCTCGAGCCCGGTCGGGCGACGGTGGGTTTCGAGGTCTGCATCAAGCATGTCGCGGCGGCGCCCGAGGGCGCACGCTGCACCGCCCGGGCCAAGCTCGAGGACATCATCGACGGGCGCAAGCTGCGTTTCGCGGTGGAGGTCGTCGACCAGGACGATCGAACGATCGGGCTGGGCACGCATGAGCGGCGGGTGGTCGATTCCGGACGGGCCCTCGGTTGATGGCGGTCAAGGTTTTCCTGGCGACACTCGTGGCGGCGCTGTTCGTGTGGGTGGCCACGGCGGGGGCCAGCGACGTGCGGCACCGCCCGTTCCACATCCGACGAACCTCGCTGACGCAGGACGGCCAGGATCTGATCTGGCACGTCGTCCTGGGCCACCCGTTCTCGCCCGATGGGCTCAAGAGCACGCGTCGCTCGCTGTGCCTCCAGCTCGAGCACCCCAAGCGGCGCACCGCCTTCGCCGTCCTGTGCCTCGGCCCCGGCAGGCGAGGCAAGAACATGCGGCTGAACTACATGAAGGTGACCCGGAGGGGCCGCGGGCACGCGCGGGTCATCCACGCATTGCTCTCGCGGGGGAGCACGAGTTCGCTCACGGCGCAGTTCCTGCCCGCCGAGGCGGGGCTCGCCTACGGACCCCCGGTGCGCTGGCAGGTGCTGACGACACTCAGGCCGCCGGCCTGCCACCCCAAGACCCACAACCCGTTGGGCTGCACATCGCTTTACCCGGCCAAGGCGGCGCTGACGCGGCTCCACACGCCTCGGCTCGTGAGCTGCGTGCCCAGCGGATCGTCCTACGTCACGAGCGTGCCGACCAATCGCAAGGTCGTGGCGCTGACCTTCGACGACGGGCCGTGGCCCGACACGCCGCAGTTCCTCGACATCCTCGAGCGCGACCACGTCCACGCGACGTTCTTCCAGATCGGCGAGCAGGTGAGCACCTACGGCCAGAGCGTCGATGCCCGGATGCTCCGCGACGGCGACATGATCGGCGACCACACCTGGAACCACGCCAACGTGTCCGGCGCGGGATCGTTCGCCTCGTGGGAGATCTCGCGTACGGCCGCGGCGATCCGCGACATGACCGGCTTCACGCCCTGCCTGTTCCGCGCTCCCGGTGGCGCGGTCAGCGGCGCGCTGATCAGTGAGGCGCGCAGCATGGGCTTCACGACGATCGAGTGGAGCGTGGATCCCCGCGACTGGGCCCGGCCGGGGACCGGCGCGATCTACTCGACAGTGGTGAACGGCGCCCGCCCCGGGGCGATCATCCTTCAGCACGACGGGGGTGGAGACCGCTCCGAGACGCTCGCCGCGCTGCCGCAGGAGATCGCCACACTGAAGAGCCGCGGCTATCAGTTTGAGACGGTCACACAACTGCTCGGGCAGCGCCTGATCTATAAGTAGGTCCATGACCGACTTCCCGGCGAGTGTCCGCATCCGCGAGGTTGGGCCCCGCGACGGCTTCCAGAACGAGCCCGAGGTGATCCCGACGCCTGACAAGGTGCGCCTGATCGAGCTGCTCGGAGCCACCGGGCTGACCAGGATCGAGGTGACCAGCTTCGTCCGTCCCGATGTGATCCCTCAGCTGGCCGACGCCGAGCAGGTGCTCGAGGCGGTGAAGCTTCCCGATGAGATCGCGGTCAGCGTGCTGATCCCCAACGAGCGCGGGCTCGAACGGGCGCTTCCTCACCGCGAGCGCTTTACGGAGATCAACGGCTTTCTGTCCGCGTCAGAGACCCACAACCGCAAGAACGTGGGACGCGGCGTGGAGGAATCGCTGGCCGGTCTGGAGCGAACGTTCGCCCGTGCGTTGGCCGAGGGGCTGCGGTGCGAGGGCGTGATTTCGGTGTCGTTCGGGTGCCCCTATGAGGGCCACGTGCCGGTGGAGCGCGTGTTCTCGGTTGCACAGCGGCTGGCTTGCGCGGGGGCGGCCGAGGTCGGGTTCGGCGACACGACGGGGATGGCCAACCCGCGGCAGGTCCGCGAGTTCTTCGCCGCCGCGCGCGAACAGCTGCCCGACGTCGAGCTCACCGCCCACTTCCACAACACACGCGGACAGGGGCTGGCCAACGTGCTGGCCGCGCTCGAGTGCGGCATCGACTCGTTCGAGTCGTCGTTCGGCGAGCTCGGTGGCTGTCCCGTCCCGCCCGGCGCCACCGGCAACATCGCCACCGAGGATCTGGTCTCGATGCTTCACGAGATGGACATAGCCACCGGAATCGATCTGGGCGCCCTGATCGAGGCCTCGCGGGAGGTGCAAAGCGTCCTCGGGCGCCCGCTGGGCAGCCATGTGCTGTCGGCCGGGCCGGTGAAGTGGGACTGATCCTCGACCACCTGCGGCCGCACCCCCATCGCGGCGACGTGATCGCGGCCGGCGCCGTCCCGCTGGCCCTGGCCGCGCTGCTGATCGAGCTGCGGATGGTGCAGTGGCCGCTCGGCGCGCGGTTCGTCGTCGTCACGCTGATAGGTGGGCTGATCTTGACCATGGGCTGGCTCGCTCCGCTGGAGAGCGATGCGCCGCGCCCCTATCACTCGGTCCTGCTGGTGGCCGGCTTGCTGCCGGTGGCGCTCGGGCTCCAGCTGCTGGCCGAGTTGCTTGGCGCCACCCGGCCGCCGGGCGCAGGTGGGGAGTTCTGGACGTTCGGCGTGCTCAGCGCCCTCGCGGCCGCGCTGGCCCGGCGCGCGAACTCGGCCATCTGCACGCTGATCGCCGCCCTGGCTGGCGCAGTCGCCGTCGAGGCGTTCGTCAGCTGGGCGTTTCATCCCGTCGGGCTGGGGACGTTCCGAGCCATGCTCGTGGTGCTGGCGCTGGCCTTCGCAACTGGGGCGGTGCGTCTGCGTGATTCCCGGCGCCGGCACGCAACGCAGCTGATCAACGCCGCTGGACTCGTGACGCTAGTGCTGGCGGCGATGTTCGTAGAACTGGCGCTGGTCGCGCCGGCGGTCCGCGTCGTCGGCGATCCGGTCCTCGGCGGTCCGCATGGGGCGCCGTTTGGCTGGACCCTGTACGTGCTGGCGGTGGGCTTCGGGCTTGTGGCCTACGCCGCGGTCGATCGTGAGCCCGGCCCGGCGTACATTGGGACGGCTCTGCTGTTGGGTTTCGTCTTCATGGCCGGTTTCCCGAGGCCGGTCCACGGCACGCTTGTCGGGTGGCCGCTGTTCCTCGTGGTCATCGGCGGGGCCGGCCTGGCCATCGGGCTGCGGCCTCGCCAGCCCCTGCCGCCGCCTCCCGGCGGTTCCGAGCCGGCGCCCACGGTGCCGTTGCGGGGTGACCATGAGTGAACGGGATCTCCACGACGCGGTGGAGCGGTCGCTGGGCGGCGGACCCGAGCGCCACCGAACCCGCGCCGTCGAGCAGGGCAAGCTCCCGGTGCGTGACCGTGTGGCGCGGCTGCTCGATCCGGACTCCTTCGCCGAGGAGGGGTTGTTGGCCAGCTGGGAGCAGGACGGCCTCGGCGCCGAGGGCGTGGTCACCGGTCTCGGCACGATCGACGGTCGCCCAGTGGCGGTGATGGCCAACGACCCGACCGTCAAGGCCGGATCGTGGGCTCCCAAGACGGTGGAGAAGATCCTCCGCATCCAGGAGCGGGCGATGTCACTGCGCGCACCGATCATCTACCTCGTCGATTCGGCGGGGGCCCGGATCAACGAGCAGGTGCAGATGTTCCCCGGGCGCCGTCACGCCGGGCGCATCTTCTTCAACCAGGTCCGCCTGTCGGGCGTGGTTCCGCAGGTGTGCGTCCTGTTTGGGCCCAGCGCGGCCGGCGGCGCGTACATCCCCGCCTTCTGCGACATCGTGATCATGCGCGATGGCAACGCCTCGATGTACCTAGGCTCGCCCCGTATGGCCGAGATGGTGATCGGCGAGAAGGTGTCGCTCGAGGAGATGGGCGGAGCACGGATGCACACCTCGCGCAGCGGCGTGGGCCATGCGCTCGTCGCCACCGACGAGGAGGGGGTCGACTTCGCCCGGCGCTATCTGAGCTATTTCCCTTCCTCGTTCCTGGGTGGCCCGCCGTCTGGCGCGGCCGCCGGCTCCGGGCTCAGACGTCCCGATCCGCGAGCTCGTGCCGGCCGATGAGAACAAGCCGTTCGACATGCGCCAGCTGCTCGACGCGCTGCTCGACGCCGACTCGTTCCTGGAGATCCACGCCCGCTGGGCCCGCGAGGTGATCGTCGGGTACGCGCGGCTCGACGGCGCGGTCGTCGGTGTGGTAGCCAACCAGCCCAAGGTCAAGGGCGGCGTGCTGTTCGTCGACTCCTCGGACAAGGCGGCGCGCTTCATCTGGACCTGCAATGCGTTCAACATCCCGCTGCTGTTTCTCGCCGACGTGCCGGGATTCATGATCGGCACCCAGGTCGAGCGCGAGGGAATCATCCGCCACGGCGCCAAGATGATCAGCGCCGTGTCCGAGGCCAACGTGCCCAAGATCTCGGTGATCGTGCGCAAGGCCTACGGTGCCGGTCTGTACGCGATGGCCGGCCCGGCGTTCGATCCCGATTGCTGCATCGCGCTGCCGACGGCGTCGATCGCCGTGATGGGGCCCTCGGCCGCGATCAACGCCGTCTACTACAACCAGCTTCAGGCGATCGAGGATGACGCCGAGCGCGCCGCCCGTACCGAGGAGCTGCGCAACGAGTACGCGCAGGACATCGACATCCTGCACCTCGGCTCGGAGTTGATCGTCGACGCCATCGTCGAGCCCGAACAGCTGCGGGCCGACCTGATCCGGCGCTTCACCCTGGTTGCGGGCAAGAACCGCGAGTGGCCGGCCAAGCGCAACCCGGTCACGCCTGTGTGATCTCCTCGGGCTCGTTGGGTGTCTGCGGGGCGGGGGTGTCGGACCGCTCGGCCAGATGGGCGTCGATCGCATCGACCAGCATCAGTCCGAACTGAAGCGTGGCATCGAGCGCCGTGGGGTCCAGGTTCTCCGGGCGGTCGCTGACGGTGTGTCCGTATGGGACGACCCCAGGGTCGTCGAGGCAACCGATCGAGATTGCCGGGAGGCGCCGGGCCCTGGCCGGCAGCGCCGGTGTGGTTCCCCGGCCGCGGAACGGCGCGGCTTGGGGGTTCTGCAGTTGGGCGCACAGCGCGCGCAACCGCGCGAAGTAGCGCAGCGCCACGAGAGGTCCGTCGCTGGAGAACCACCTCATCGAACCGCTGGCGCAGGGCGCCAGGCCGAGGACGATCGTGGTGGGAGCCGTGCGCGTCCGGCGCCTGGCTCGAAGGTGCCGGCGCAGGCCGATCGCCTGCGAGTCGCCGGCTCCCTGGAGCACCAGCTCTACCGCCAGCCGCCCCGGAGGTCCGGCGTCGAGGGCGGCGGCCAGGGCCATCGCCACCGCGGTGCCGCTGGCGTTGTCGGCCGCTGCGGGGGAGAAGCCGGCCGTGGCGATCTCGAGCAGCAGCGCCAGCCCGAGCACGAGCGCCACGGTCGGGAAGAACTGGAGCACGCCGACGAGGCTCCCGGTCTGGCCCTCGAGCCGGAGGATCGCCACCACCAGCAGCCACACCAGCGCGACGCACAGCCACCCGAGCCACCCCGGCCCGACGCGCCCTGTGGCGCTCTGCAGGCGCGCGGCGGCGGTTCGTATGGGGCGTCGGTAAGCAAGCCCGGTTCGGCCGGCGTCGTAGTTGGCCGTGATGATCAGCCGGACCGCGTCGGGTCCGGGATCGTGGCGCGGCGGCCCGACCACGTTCTGGCTGGCCCGCTCCGGAGTCAGGCGACGCCCGAGCGAGAACCCGGTGAGCTCATCGGCCAGCGTGGAGATGAGCGCAACGACGAGTCAGGGCGCCGCCCACTGGTGCCGAACCGACCGCGACCAGGCTCGCGGCCAGCCCCAGGCCGACGTGCCACGCGTGCGCCAGCGCCCAGTTGGGGCGGCACCAGAACGGCTCGATCCGGGCGCGCCGGCCGTTGTCCTGCAGCTGCCCGGCCAGCCAGCGCGCTGCCCGCCGCTCGGCGTCGCTTCCCGCGCCGCGGCCGGTGAACTTCGTCAGCTCGGACACTGTCTCCGGCGCACGCATGGCCGAGATCATGGCAGCGGCACGGCCGCGGCCAATCCGGTAGAACGCCCGGCGTGACACCGGTTGATGAGGCCGAGCTACTCGCGGTCGCGCGCCAGGCAGCCCAGTCGGCTGCCGCCGAGCTGCGCGACCGCTTCGGCCGGCGCGCCCAGGACGTGCAGGTCAAGAGCAGCCCCACCGACCTCGTCTCGGCCGCCGACGTCGCGGCCGAGGGTGCCATTCGCGACGTGCTCGGGCGGCTGCGGCCCGGCGACTCGATCCTGGGGGAGGAGGGCGGCTCGACGGGCGACGGGGAGCTGCGCTGGGTCGTCGATCCGCTCGACGGAACGAGCAACTACCTGCTCGGGATCCCGGTGTTCGCGGTCAGCGTGGCGTGCGAGAACGCCACCGGGCCTCTGGTAGGCGTGGTTCTCGATCCGGTGAGCGAGGAATGTTTTTGGGCGACACGGTCGGGGCCATCGATGCGCGATGGCGTCGTCATCGAACCGTCTCGCCGTGATGATCTGTCGACGGCGATGGTGGCCACCGGCTTCAGCTACAGCGCCGAGGTCCGGGCCCGGCAGGGCCAGGTGATGACGCTGCGTGCTGCCCCGCGTGCGCGACATCCGCCGCGCCGGCGCGGCCGCGCTCGATCTGTGCTGGTGCGCCTGCGGTCGTCTCGACGCCTACTTCGAGCGCGGGGTGCGCACCTGGGACGTCGCCGCCGGCCGGCTGATCGCCGAACGCGCGGGGCTCGCCTCGCGCGAGCTTGCCGAGTCCGCCGAGGATCCGTGGGGCCTGGTCGTGGCCCCGCCGGCGATTCTCGACGAGCTGTATGAACTGGTGAGCTGAGGCGCCCCGGTCGGTTGATCCGGCCGCCACGCGCGGAGTACTCCTTGGCGGGTTGGGGCGCCGGGCGACTCGGGGGTAATTGATGATGCGTGTATGGGCGATTGGGAGCGGCGCTGCGTCGCGCTGCCGGAACATCGTGCTGGCGGTGACCTGCGGGTTTTTCGCCGCGAGTTCGCAGGCGGTGGCGCAACCCAGCGGCCGCGGCCGGCTACCTAGCACTCACGCAGGGAGAGCAACTTTCTTTGCGCGGCGTGGGGGATCCGGTCGTCGCCGCCGGGATGCTCGTCGCCCGAGCAATGAAGGGCCGCGGGCGTCGGCGTACGGAATTCCGGCGGTCAGACATCCCCAGGCCAGTCTCCTGCTGCTCGTTCTCAATCGACGGTTGGGGGCCGTCGACCGTGAGGGGTTCGCACCCGGCTAAGAAATCTGGCCCGCATGTCCAATTCGGGGCTCTCCGTGCGTCGTCTATACGAAGAGGTTATGCAGTCCGAAGGAGCGCGAGATGGTTTATCCACACGTCAAGTACCTCGGCCCGGCCTACCCGGACCGCTCAAACGCGGGGGAGCCGGCGATGATCCGAGAGCTCGACAGCAGACTCAGCGATGGGATCTATGTCCGGCTGCTGTGGCACCCCGACAACGGCCAGGTGTCGATCACGGTCGACGACGCCAAGACCGGTGAGGCGTTCGAGCTGGTCCTCCGCGACGAGGAGCGGGCGCTCGACGTCTACCACCACCCGTTCGCCTACGCGGCCCAACGCCGCGATGGCAACGAGACGTCGGCCACGCCGCTTGCGGTCGGTCGCGCTGACGGCTACTGAGGCTCGGGCGGCGTAGCTCGCCGTTCGGCTCCTGCCCGGGGCGTGTGTCCAAATTTGGGGCCATGCTGCGTCGTATTGACAAAGTCAACTAGGAGGGATGATGTCCCAGTACATGCTGTTGCTGTATGCCACGGAGGTCGAAGGCGACGAGCTCGCAGAGCGCGAGGCCGAGATACCGACGGTGTGGTTGGAGCTGAACCGCAGCCTTGAGGAGGCCGGGTTGTTGGTGGCGGCCGGCCGCCTGCATCCGACCACGACCGCCACGACAGTCAGCGCGATCTCCGGCGAGACGGAGCTCACCGATGGCCCGTTCGCGATAACTAAGGAGGCGCTTGCGGGCTACTACCTGATCGAGGTCGAGAACCTCGATCAGGCGCTGGGCGTGGCCAAGCGGATCCCGCTGATCCGCTACGGACGCGTCGAGGTCCGCCCCGTCTCGGGAACTGCGGGTTGAGTGATCCGACGGCGGATGCGGTCGCTCGCGCGTTTCGCGACGAGCGGGCGGCGGTGCTGGCGACGCTGATTCGTCATGTGGGCGATTTCCAGCTGGCCGAGGACGCGGTCCAGGACGCGTATGCGGCCGCGCTCGCAACGTGGCCGCGCGATGGCGTTCCGGCGAATCCTGGCGCGTGGCTTACGGTCACGGCGCGCCGGCGCGCGATCGATCGCCTGCGCCGCGACCGCTCGGTGGCGGATCGCGCCGAGCGCCTTGCAGAGCTCGTGCGCCTCGACCAGCAGGAGCACCGAGCGGTGATCGAAGAAAGCTCGATCGTCGATGATCGCTTGCGGCTGATCTTCACCTGCTGTCACCCGGCGCTGGATGTGTCTGCTCGCGTGGCGCTGACGCTGCGCGCGCTCGGTGGCCTCACGACCGGCGAGATCGCGCGCGCGTTCCTGGTTGCCGAGCCGACGATGGGTAAGCGGATCGTGCGGGCCAAGCGGAAGATCGCTGACGCCCGGATCCCGTATGAGGTGCCGGGCGACGCGGAGCTGCCGGATCGAGTGCGTGCGGTGCTCCGCGTGGTCTATCTGATCTTCAACGAGGGCTATTCCGCTACCGAGGGCGACCGTCTCGTGCGCGAAGAGCTGTGCAACGAGGCGATCCGGCTCGGCCTGCTGCTGCGCGAGCTGATGCCCGACGACGCCGAGGTGTGGGGACTGTTCGCGCTGATGCTCCTGCATGACTCGCGGCGCGTCGCGCGTGTCGACGAGCACGGCCGCTACCTCGCGATCGGCGAGCAGGACCGCTCGCGGTGGGACCAAGCGCGCATCCGCGAGGGCCTTCGGGCGTTGGAGTGTTCCGTGCGTCTGCGGCGCCCCGGTCAGTACCAGCTGCAGGCGGCGATCACGGCTCTCCAGATGGACGAGGCGCCCGACTGGCGGCAGATCGCCGACCTCTACGGTGCGCTCGTGAAGCTCACGCCAACCGCGGTCGTCGAGCTCAACCGTGCCGTCGCCGTTGGTTTCGCCGACGGACCGCAGGCTGGCCTCGACCTGCTCTCGCCGTTGCTGCACGATCCGGCGCTTGAGCGCTACCAGCCGCTGCATGCCGCCCATGCCGAGCTGCTCAGGCGCGCCGGTGATCGAGACGGGCGCCGCGCGCGCCTACGAGACGGCGATCAAGCTGAGCGCCAATGCCGTCGAGCGGGCCGAGCTCGAGCGGCGCCGACGGGATCTCTAAGAGCAGGCTGTCCAAATCGCGGCCCGGGCTGCGTCGGATTAGTGAGGCCGCCTCCGAGAGGCGGCGAACTCCGACTCACTGGAAGTCCGATGACATCCCAAACCCCAAATATCCATCGCTGGCGAGCGTTCTCGCTGCTCGCCGTTGCCGCGTTCATGACCGTCATGGATCTGACGATCGTCAACACGGCCCTGCCGACGATCGGGCGAGAGCTCCACTTCTCGCAAACGAGCCTTTTGTGGGTCGTGACCGCCTACGAGCTAGCGTACGGCGGCTTTCTGCTGCTCGGCGGCCGGGCCGCCGATCTACTCGGGCGCCGCCGCGTGATCATCGCCGGGCTCGCTGTCTTCACGGCCGCCTCGCTCGGAGCATCGCTGGCCGGCAGCGAGACAGTCCTGATCGCGATGCGCGCAACCCAGGGCTTCGGCGCCGCGATGTTTCTTCCGGCCGCGCTGTCGACCGTTCGAAACATGTTCGCTGAGGGCGCCGAGCGCAACAAGGCGCTCGGCATCTGGGGCGCCCTTGCCGCTCTCGGCGCGACCGCCGGGCTCGTCTTCGGCGGCCTGCTGACGCGGTTCGCCGGATGGCAGTATGTCTTCCTGCTCAACGTCCCGGTCGGCGTGGTCGCGCTGCTGCTGATCCGGCGGGTCGTGCCCGAGACACGCGTCGATACCGCACGGCGGCGCTATGACCCGCTCGGCGCGGTGACGGTGACCGGCGCGCTCGTGCTGCTCGCGTACGCGATCGCGCAAGCACCGCGGGTCGGTTGGGGCCAGCCCAGGACGATCGCCGAGCTGGGGATCGGTGCGGCCCTGCTCGGAGCGTTCCTGGCGATCGAACGCCGCGGCGAGGCACCGCTGCTGCCGCTGCGGATCTTCCGCCTGCAGACGCTAGCCGGTGCGAACGCCGTCGGTTTCCTGCTCGGCGCGAGCTTCTACTCGTTCATCTTCATCGGCACCCTGTACATGCAGCAGGTGCTCGGCTTCTCCGCCCTGCAGGGCGGCTTCGCCTGGGCCACATCGGGGATCGCCTCGATGCTGTTCGCAGGCCTCTCGCAAGCACTCGTGACGAAGATCTCCGCGAAGCTGGTGATGGCGTTCGGAATGACCGTCCTCGGCGTCGGGATCTTCTGGACCGCCCAAGCGCCGGTGCACGGACATTTCCTGGGCGACCTGTTCGGGCCGTTCCTGGTAGCTGTCGGGATGGGAACCGCGTTCACATTCATCCCGATCCAGATCGCCGCGCTCGCCGGCGTCTCAGAACACGAGGCCGGGCTCGCATCCGGGCTCATCTACACCTCCCAGGAGCTCGGCGGAGCGCTTGGCATCGCGATCGCCTCGAGTATCGCCGCCAGCCGCTACACCACGCTCGTGCGCGGCGGAGACACCGTCCGCGCTGCGCTGACCGGCGGATTCCACTCCGCCCTCTGGGTCTCCGGCGTCATCGCGCTGCTGGCGATCCCGATCACGTTCTTGCTCATTCGCAACGACGAGATGGCAAAGGCAGTCGCCGCGACCGCCCTCAGCGATCCACAGCCCGTGCCGGCCACATGACGCGCAGCACCATAACCACCACCCGAACCACAAGAGAGGAGTCAACAATGCACCACACAATGGTCACCTACACCGTCAAGCCCGGGCGTGAAGAGGAGAACGCCGCGCTCGTCCGCGCCGTCTTCGACGAGCTCGCAGAGACACGACCGACCGGACTTCGCTACGCGGTCTTCCATCTGCCGGACTCGCGCCAGTTCATTCATCTGTACACGGATGAGGGCAGCACAACCGGCGTGCAGGGGCTTGACTCGTTCAAAGCCTTCGTGGACGGAGCAGAGGATCGCCACGAACAGCCCGCCACCCTCACACAGCCTGAACTAATCGCCGACTACCGCACATTCGACGACTGACCGCCCACCGTCCGCCGGCGGACCTGCACGCCCAGTGTCCGCCGGCAGACCTGCTCGGCCCACTGCCGGTACGACGGACAACAAAGGAGGACAGAAGTCATGCGCAAGCTCATCGAATCCACACTCGTCTCTCTCGACGGTGTCATCGGTTCCCCGGACCGCTGGTCTCCGTTCGACGAGGAATCCAGGCAATTGGCCAACGAGGAACTGGAGAAGTACGACGCCTTAGTCCTGGGCCGCGTCACCTACGAGTTCTTCCGGGCGAACTGGGGTGCCCCCACCGGCGACCCCTACATCGACCAGATCAACGCGATACCCAAATACGTCGCCTCCCGGACGCTCAGCGAGGTGACGTGGAACGCCACCCTCCTCGGACCCGACATCGTCGGCGCCATCGAGCAGCTGAAGGCCCAGCCTGGGAAGGACCTGTTCAAGATGGGCACCGGCCGCGTTGACGACACGCTCCTGCGCGCGCGCCTCATCGACGAACTCCGCCTGTGGGTCATGCCCGTCGTGGTCGGCACCGGCCAGCGCCTCTTCGAAGACGTCGACACCTCGTCCCTGGAGCTCACGCTCACCGACGTCCGCAAGCTCGCCAACAGCTCGGTCATCCTCACCTACGTCCCCAGCTGACAATCAGGCCGTACGCGACCGGTCATCAATCGGCAGCCAGTGAGAGAGCGCGACGTTTCGATCAGGTCAACGCCGATGCGTTTGCCCGCTATCGCTACGCAGGCCCCATGCCGTCTGCTTCGAAGCTGACCGGCGCGGACGTGGCCCGGTCCCAGGCGGACTGTTGGCGGCGCATCATCGCGGCGAGCGAGCGAGGACCACCGGCCCGCTCTGCGGCACCTGCTCTGCCGCTCCGACGGGTATCTCGGCG
>CAVTTU010000002.1:0-170696 GCA_963737535.1 uncultured Solirubrobacterales bacterium | reverse complement strand
GACCGGGCCAGTCTAGTGTCCCGATTCAGAATTTGGATGGTGTCGAGGGGCCGGAATATCGAGGCCGTGGCGCCGCCGCGAACCGCACCCGTTGACAGCGTTCTCCCCGCCGGGCTATCTTGCCGCCAGGGGCCAACGTGGGCAACGTCTACTTAATCGCGCGAGTGGGGCTGGCGGCGGTGTTCGCGCTGGCGGCGGTGGGCAAGCTGTCCTCGATCGAGCGCACGCGCGAGTCGCTGGTCAGCTTTGGCGTTCCGCGGGCGCTGCTCGCGCCTGCGTCGATCGCGCTGATCCTGGGCGAGATCGCGATCGCCGTCCTGCTCATACCGCCGGCGACGGCGGTCGCAGCGGCAATCGCGGCCGCGGCGCTGATGCTGGTGTTCTCGGTGGCGATCGTGAGGGCGATGGGTCGCGGCGAGCGGCCCGACTGCAACTGCTTTGGCCAGGTGCACTCGCGCCCGGTCGGGTGGGGCGCGGTCGGCCGCAACGTGGTGATCGGTGCCGTGGCGGTGGCGGTCGCCGCCGCCGGGCCGGGCACGAGCATCGGCCAGGCGCTGAGCGGAGTCGATCCGCTCGCCGCCGTGGCGGTCGGGGTCCTGGTCGTCGTCCTGATCGGCCTGACCTGGTTCAGCCTCGAGCTGTTTCGCCAGAACGGCCGGCTGCTTCAGCGGATCGAGGCGCTCGAGGAGGCGGGCGGCAAATCTCGGCTTCAGGTCCAGCGGTCTCCGTTGGCCGTGGGCTCGACCGCGCCACCGTTCGCGCTGTCCGACCTCGATGGCATCCGTCACTCGCTGGAAGAGCTGCTCGCCCCGGGGACCCCGCTGGCGCTCACGTTCCTCGACCCGGACTGCGGCGTGTGCTGGTCGCTGTTGCCGCGGCTGGCCCGGCTACGCGTCGAGCAGGCCGGCCGGCTGAAGCTCGCCGTGATCAGCCGGGGCGACCCTGCGTTCACACGCGCGCGCGTGACCGGTCACGAACTGGGCCCCGTGTTGATGCAGGCCAATCGGGAGGTGGCCGAGGCGTACCGCGTGAAGGGGGCCCCAAGCCTGGTGCTGATCACGGCCGATGGACGCGTGGGCAGTGAGGTGGCGCTGGGCGAGCTATCGATCGAGCGACTGATCGGTGCGCGGGATCGGCCTGCGGCGCCGACCGCGACCGGGTGGGCGGGCTGATGGCCAAGA
The DNA here is from genome assembly GCA_963737535.1 of uncultured Solirubrobacterales bacterium. Classification (GTDB taxonomy): domain Bacteria; phylum Actinomycetota; class Thermoleophilia; order Solirubrobacterales; family Solirubrobacteraceae; genus Palsa-465. Next base: position 169,515 of record CAVTTU010000002.1, on the reverse strand, counting down.
AGCCGACGGAGGCACAGATCCGCGCCGTTCACCACGCGTTGTACAGGCGTCACAGGCTGCACGCGCTGAGACAACACCTGGTGCATATCAGGAGCACGATGAACCTGGACCCCGAGATCCCCCTATCGCCGAAAGACCTCCGAAACCCGCCGGGAAGCGGCCCGAACTGGTACCTCCGTTCCGACGGCTCCGTCGACACGCCCGTGCTCGACGCCGCCGACACGTGCGACAAGATCGCCGAGGCGATCCTCGAGATCCGCCACGACGTCGGCCAGGTCGATTTTCCAGAAAAGGACAAGCAACACCTGATGACCGCGCTGAAGGAAGAGGCGGCGTCCTGGACCGCGCGCGGCCACGCGTGGCGCAATCCGGACGCCAACGGCGTGGAGAAGCAGGTCAACACGATCGCCAAGCACATCGAGGCCGGCGTGCAGGCCGCCCAGCATGTGCAGCGCTATCTGGTGCCGGCCAAGGATCTTGGTGTCTGATGTCGGCGACCTCTGAACGACACTGGCTCGATCGTCTCGCCGTTCGCCTCACTCGCCGCCAGTCGCTCAAGGCGGCGGTCGGCGGCGCGCTCGCGCTGCCGCTGCTCAAGGCGGCCGCACCGGCGCGAGCCGCCAGCGGGGATGACTGTTACAAGGGCTGCATGTGGACCACCCACCAGGAATACGACGCCGATGGTGGTCGCTGCGGGGTCATCGCCAACGGGAAGTTCGACGCGCAGATTGTGTTGCTGCCGTTTACGCTCGGCTTCAGCTTCTTTCCCCGCAGTCCGGGCGATCCGTTCGCGTACTTCATCAGGTGCGTCGATAACGCGGCGTTGAAGATGAAGCACCATCAGGCGCAATGCCGAGACCCCGGCTGCCCAGGCTTCCAACCCCGGGGCAAGTACGGACCCTGCGACGGATGCGCCGCCGATTGCTGCCCCTGGGACGCCGTCGACCAGGGCTACTACTGCTGCACGATCGTCGAGGGCCAGCCGCCGTGCTGGTGCACGATGCAGGGCGGCTGACCCCGTACCCCGGGCTGCCCCCATCCGATCAACCCGCGCTGAGCATATGATCGAGCGAGATGCCTGACCTCGCCCAAGCCGTCACCGCTGTGGTGCGCCAGTGCCTCGCCGTCCAGCCCGGCGAGGACGTGCTGGTGATCGTCGACGAGGCGACGCGCGAGATCGGCGAGGCGCTGCGCCGTGAAGCGTCGCGCGCGGGCGCCGACGCCGTGCTCGCGGTGATGGACGAGCGTGCCACCGACGGAACCGAGCCGCCGCGGCCGCTGGCGGCCGCGCTGAGCGCCTGCGACGTATTCATCGCGCCGACCTCGCGATCGCTCAGTCACACGGCCGCGCGCAAGCGCGCGAGCGAGGCCGGGGCGCGCGGGGCCACGATGCCCGGGGTTACGACGGACATGCTCGTGCGCGTGATGGCCGTCGACTTCGAGGCGATGCGTGCCCGCTCGCGAGCGGTGGCCGCGCTACTCGACCGCGCGAGCACCGCTCACGTCAGCTGCCCACGAGGATCGGACCTGACGCTCGACCTCACCGGCCGCGAGGGCATCTCCGACGACGGCGACCTGAGGGCGAAGGGGCTGGCAGGGAATCTGCCCTGTGGCGAGGGGTTCATCGCCCCGTTGAGCGGCGAGGGCACGGTGGTGGCTGAAAGCCTCGCGCCCCTCGGACTCAGTCCCGAGCCGGCCAGGTTGACAGTCAGTGGCGGCCGGATCCTCGATGCCCATGGCGGGCTGGGCCCCGAGTTTCTGCCACTGCTCACGAAGCACGGAGAGGCGGGCACGAACCTGGCCGAGCTCGGGGTTGGGACCAACGATCGGGCCACGCTGACCGGCAACGTGCTCGAGGACGAGAAGATCCTCGGCACCATCCACGTCGCATTCGGGGCCAGCGCCGGGATCGGCGGGACGGTGTCCGTACCGATTCATCTCGACGTCGTGGTCACCGAGGCCAGCCTCGAGGTTGATCGGGCAGCCGGTACTCGACCGCGGTCGCTGGGTCCTCCCGGCTTGACCGCCCTGCTGGCGATCCCCAACGTCTCGGAGGGCCGCGACCCGGAGGCGACCGCGGCGATCGCCGAGGCGTTCGACTCGCGCCTGCTGGACGTGCATTCCGACCCCGATCACAACCGCAGCGTGTTCACGATCGCCGGCATGCCGGGAGCGCTGGCCGGGCACGTCGTGAACGGGGCGCGCGAGGCGATCGAGCCGGATCGACATCTCGCGCCATACCGGCGAGCACCCGCACGTCGGCGCCATCGACGTCGCCCCGATCGTCTTCCTCGACGACGCCGACCGGCAACCGCCTGCGCCGAGGCCCTCGTCCTCGGCGACAGGCTCGGTGACGAGCTCGGCCTCCCGGTGTTTCTCTACGGCATCCTCGCCGACGGGCGAACGCGTGCCGAGCTGCGCCGTGGGGGGCCGCCGGCGTTGAAAGCCCGGATCGAGGCCGGCGAGCTCCGGCCGGACTTCGGTCCGAAGGAGTTTCACCCCACCGCCGGCGCCGTTCTCGTGGCGGCCCGGCCGCCGCTGGTGGCTTTCAACGTCGAGCTCGCGCCGCCCGCCACCGAGGCCGATGCCAAGCGGATCGCCGCGGACATCCGCGAAGGGGGAGCGCACGGGCTCCCCGGCGTGCGGGCGATCGGGCTGCACCTCGCCCATCGCAACTGCGCGCAGGTCTCGACCAACGTCGAGGACCATCGCCGGGTGCCGCTGGCCCGCCTGATCGCGGCCGTCGGCGCACAGGCCAACATCGCCGAGGCGGAGCTGGTCGGCCTCGCTCCGCGAGCCGCCTTCGACGGCTTTCCGGAGGACGTGGTGGTCAGATACCGGCGGAGTGTCGAAGACGCCCTCGCGGCAACTGCGCCGGCCGACTAAGCTCCTTTCTTAACCATGGCTCAAACCAAGCGCAAGCGTCGGACCAAGCATCGCGGGACAGCGGCGGGGACGGTCACGACACGCGGGCGCACCGGCCGCCCGCCGACCGCCGATGAACGCAAGAAGCAGTCGAAGGTCGATGCGCGTGAGCGGCGGCTCAACTCGCCACCGACGTGGAAGTCATCCTTCACTCGGGCGGCGTTCGCCGCGGGGATCATGTTCATCTTTCTGGCCCTGACGACCAAGGGCAACAACCGGGTCTTTGTCGCCCTGTCGTTTGCGCTCGTCGCGATGGCGCTGTACGTGCCGGCCGGCTACTACATGGAGCGCTTCCTCTACAACCGACGGATGCGCCGCAAGATCCCGCCGAAATGATCGACGCGCGCATGTTCACGGTCGGGCCGGTGCAGGAGAACTGCTTCATCGTGCGCGAGAAGGACTCCGATCGCGCCCTGGTAATCGACCCAGGTGACGAGGCCGAGCGGCTGATCGAGGCCATCGGGGCCCTCGGGGTGAAGGTCGAGGCGATCCTCATCACCCACACCCACTTCGACCACGTCGGGGCCGTGGCTCCGCTCGCCCAGGCCACGGGAGCGCCGGTGTACTGCCCCGAGCTTGAGACGAAGGTTCTCTCCAACATCATGGACTACGTTCCCTGGCCCGGGTTCGGCCCGTTCGAGAGCTACGACGCTGACCACACCGTCAAGGGTGGTGAGACGCTCGAGCTGGCGGGGTTGACGATCGACGTCATCTTCACGCCCGGCCACAGCCCGGGACACGTCACTTACGCGATGCGTGACCAGGGTGCGGTCTTTTCAGGCGATGTCCTGTTCCAGGGCTCGGTCGGCCGCGTCGATCTGCCTGGAGGGGACTGGCCAACGCTGCTGGGCTCGATTGAGACTCTGCTCGGCTCGCTGCCACCTGAGACCACGGTGTACCCGGGGCACATGGGGCTGACCACGCTTGAGCGGGAGCGTGCGACGAACCCGTTCCTGCGCGAGCTGGCAGCCGAGCACCGGTGATCCAAGCCCCCAAGGGCACGTTCGACATCCTTCCGGACGAGGCTGCACGCCGCGGGGTGGTCGAGGCGCAGGCGCGTCGAATCCTGGGCGCGGCCGGCTACGCGCGAATCGAGACACCGACGTTCGAATCGACCGAGCTGTTTGCGCGCGGAGTGGGGGAGGCGACCGACATCGTGCAGAAGGAGATGTACACGTTCGACGACGGCGGCGGGCGGTCTCTGACGCTGCGGCCCGAGGGGACGGCCCCGGTGTGTCGGGCCTACATCGAGCACGGGATGCATAAGCTCCCCCAGCCGGTCAAGTTCTGGTACCTGTCGAGCTTCTATCGGTCCGAGTCGCCCCAGCGCGGTCGCTACCGCGAGTTCTGGCAGGTCGGGGCGGAGGCGATCGGCGCCGAGAGCCCCGAGACCGACGCTGAGCTGATTGTGCTGCTGGCCGATCTGCTGCGGAGCATCGGAGTCAGGGACACCCGGCTCATGCTCTCGAGCCTCGGGTCGCCGGAGACCCGGGTCGAGTACCGGAACGAGTTGGCCGCCTACCTGCGAGCCCACGCGGAGGAGCTGGCCCCGGAGGTTCGCGATCGCATCGACCTCAACCCGATGCGAGCCTTCGACGCCACCGATCCGCGCACGCGCGCGACGATGCATGATGCCCCGAAGCTGCTCGACCGGTTGGCGCCCGATGATGCCGAGCACTTCGCCGCCGTGCGCAACCTGCTCGACGAGGCCGGGGTCAGATACGAGGTCGACCCGACGCTGGTGCGGGGCCTCGATTACTACACGCGCACCCTGTTCGAGTTCGCCAGCGACGCGCTGGGCGCACAGTCGGGAGTGGGAGGGGGCGGGCGCTACGACCGGCTGATGGAACAGCTCGGTGGCCCACCGACGCCCGCGTCGGGGTGGGCGGCCGGTGTCGAACGGATGCTGCTGGCGGCCGGGGACCTGCCGACTCCCCCCAACATCGTCGACCTGTTCGTGGCGATGGCCGGTCACGAGGGATCGGCCACGGCGTTCGAGCTCGCCCTTGGCGCGCGCCAGGCCGGGCTGCAGGCACAGATGGAGCTGACCAGCCGATCGCTGAGGGGGCAGCTCAAGCAGGCGGACCGGCTCGGCGCTCGCTACGTGGCGATCATCGGCGACGAGGGTGTGTCGCTGAGGGACATGGAGTCTGGTGAGCAGCGCGAGACCGAGTTGTCAAACGTGATTCCCACCATCCTGCGAGGAAGCCGACTGTCATGAAGCAAGCGCCGAGACCCAACTCCTTCCGCGACGCGTGGTGCGGCCAGCTCACCGCCGAGCGAGCGGGCACGCAGGCGCGGGTCGCCGGCTGGGTACACCGGCGCCGTGACCACGGCGGCTTGATCTTCATCGACCTCCGCGACCGGTCGGGCATCGTCCAGCTCGTCTTCCACCCCGAGTCGGCCGCCGAGGCCCACCACCTGGCGCACCGGTTTCGCTCCGAGGACGTGATCGCGGTCATCGGCGAGGTCGCCCGTCGGGCCCCCGAGAACGTCAACCCCAACCTTCCCACGGGTGAGATTGAGCTGGCCGTGGAGTCGGCGTCGCTGCTGGCCGACGCGGACACGCCGCCTTTCCCGCTCGACGAGGAGATCGCCGTCGACGAGAACCTCCGCCTCCGCCACCGGGCGCTCGATCTCCGGCGGGCGCCCGTACTCGCCAACATGGCGCTGCGTCACCGAGTCATCGCCACGATGCGCGAGGTCCTGAACGCCCGCGATTTCCTCGAGATCGAAACCCCGTACATGACGCGCTCGACGCCGGAGGGCGCGCGCGACTACCTCGTTCCGGCTCGGATCCAGCCAGGGTCGTTCTACGCCCTGCCCCAATCGCCGCAGCTGTTCAAGCAGCTGCTGATGATCGGGGGGATCGAGCGGTACTACCAGATCGCTCGCTGCTTCCGCGACGAGGACACCCGAGCCGATCGTCAACCCGAGTTCACGCAGCTCGACCTGGAGATGTCGTTCGTGGACGAGGACGACGTGATCGAGTGCATGGAGGCGGTGATGGGAACCGTGTTCGAGCGTGAGCATTTCGCCGTCGCATCCCCGCCGTGGCCGCGCATGACCTTCGCGGAGGCGGTCTCCCGCTACGGGATCGACCGACCCGACACGCGCTTCGGCCTCGAGCTCAAGGACCTCTCGGACGCGCTGGCGGACTCGGGCTTTCAGGTGTTCAAGGGCGCCGTCGAGGCGGGGGGCGTGGTCCGAGGCATCAACGCGGGCGCGCGCGAGCTTCCCCGCTCCGAGCTCGACGCGCTCACCGAGCTGGCCAGGCAGCACGGAGCCAAGGGGCTGGTCTGGGCGTTCGTACAGGACGGTGGCTGGCGCTCGCCGATCGCCAAGTTCCTCTCCGAGTCGGAGCTCGATGAGGTCAACCGCGGGCTCGATGCCCACCCGGGCGACCTGCTCCTGATCGTCGCCGACGAGGTCACGACGGTCGGGCAGGCACTCAGCGCGCTGCGCATGGAGCTGGCTCGGCGCTTCGACCTGATTCCCGCGGGGCGCCACGACGTGCTGTGGGTGGTGGAGTTTCCGGCCTTCTTCTGGGACGCCGAGACGCAACGCTGGGATTCCGCCCACCACCCGTTCACGGCCCCCACCGGGGAGCTCGACGACCCGGGCCGGCTGCTTTCGCGTTCCTACGATCTCGTGCTCGACGGCGCGGAGATCGGCGGCGGCTCGATCCGTATCCACCAGCAGGAGGTCCAGCAGCGCGTGTTCGACCTGCTCGGTATCGGCCCCGAGGAGGCCCAGGCCAGGTTCGGCTTCTTCCTCGATGCGCTGCGCTATGGCGCGCCGCCGCACGGCGGGATCGCCATGGGACTCGACCGAATCGTTCAGGCTCTGGCGAGGGCCGACAACATCCGAGAGGTGATCGCGTTCCCCAAGGCCGCCAGCGGCGCTGATCCCCTCACCGGGGCGCCGGCATCCGTCGATCCCGCCCAGCTACGAGAGCTCGGTCTGCGGCTCACCTGACGGCTTTCGGCCGCGTCGGGCCCGTCCGCGCGGTAGGCCAAAGCTCATGCTCGGCCCCGCGGTTGCCGAAGTTGGCAGTGATGGACAACGTCTCGCGGCCGCTGATAGCCCTGCTGGTTGCCACAGTCGCGTTCTTCGCGCTGTGGATCGTCGCGCTCAAGCCGAGCTCGTCGACCAGCAGCTCCAATCCAGGTGCCTACCAGTCGGCGATCAAAGCTGCACACAACGCAGTCTCGGCTTCGGGCGGCGGCGCGCATCTCGGAACGACCCCGACCGCACCGGTCAGCGCACCGGGAAGCACGCCGTCGGCAACCGCGATATCCCACTCGGGGTCCGGCGCGAGCACGCCCACGACCACGCCGGGCGCCACCACACCCGGGACGGCGACCACGGGCACTGCCTCGGGGACGGCGACCGGCGTCACGGTCGTCCGCAAGCACGATTCGCTCGCCACGCGGCACCGACTGAACGCCGTCACCGCCGCGCTCGAGCACCGACGGGTCGTGGCGCTGCTGTTCTACAACCCCGCCGCCACCGACGATCGTGCGGTCAAGCGCGAGCTCGCCGCCGTGCCGACCCACCACCTGCGGGTCGTATCGCTCGCCGTCCCGATCAGCGAGCTGGCCCGCTACCCGGTGGTCACCACCCAGGTGCCGGTGAACGAGTCACCGACGCTGGTCCTGATCGACGCGCGCCGGCAGGCTTCGACGATCGTTGGCTTCGCTGATCGCTTCGAGATCGCTCAGCGGGTTCAGGACGCGCTGGCCGTCAAGTAGCGGGCCGCGTCTATCCTCCGCCCGGCATGGACACCGAGGCGTTCGAGCACCACCTGACTTCGCCGCAGGGACTTGGCCACCTCCCGACCGACGCATGCACGATCACGGCCGACGGCGGATCGTGCTGCGATCGCATCCGCTTCTCGGTCAGCGTCAGCCGCGATACGGTGCTCGACGCGGGGTTCGACGCCGAGGGCTGCGGCTCGGCCACTGCGGCCGGCAGCGCGGCCGTCACGCTGGTCCGCGGGGCGCCATTGCTCGAGGCGGCGCGGATCGGCCCTGGTGCGATCGCGGGTGAGCTGGGTGGTCTCAGTCCGGGCAAGCTCCACGCCGCCGAGTTGGCGGCCGATGCCCTTGCCCGCGCGCTCGGAACCGCCGCTCGCCGGGCCGCCGTGCTCGAACCTCCGCCCGACGGGCGCGTGCTGGTGGCCATGAGTGGCGGCGTCGACAGCACGGTGGCGGCCCTGCGGTGCGCCGAGCAGCAGCGAGACCGTCGCGGTGACACTCGAGCTGTGGTCCGACCCCGAGAACGACGGCGAGCGCAGCTGCTGCTCGGCCAGCGCGGTCGCCCAGGCGCGTGCGCTCGCCCACCGAATGAACCTGCCGCATCTCACGATCGATCTGCGCGATGAGTTCCGTGCCGGTGTCGTGGCGCCGTTCATCGCTGGGTTCGCCGGTGGCGAGACGCCCAATCCCTGTGTCGGCTGCAACGGGCACGTTCGCCTCGACGCCATGCTCGAGCTCGCCGACCGCCTCGGATGCTCGACGCTGGCCACCGGCCACTACGCACGCACGGCCGAGCCTGACGACGAAGCTGGGCCGCTGCTGAGAACCGCGGCCGACGCCGCCAAGGATCAGACCTACATGCTGGCCGCGCTGGCGCCACGGTCCCTGGCTCGGATGCGCTTCCCCCTCGGGGATCTCGACAAGCCCGAGGTGAGACGGATCGCGGCCGCCGCGGGATTGCCGGTGGCCGGTAAGGCCGACTCGCAGGATCTCTGCTTTCTGGCCGGGACCACCCGCGCTCGTTTTCTCGAACGCCACGGAGGGCTGGGTTCGCGAGCCGGCGACATCGTCGACCAGCGGGGCGCCGTGCTCGGGCACCACGGCGGCCAGCATCGCTTCACCGTGGGGCAGCGGCGCGGACTGGGCGTGGCCGGCGGCGAGCCGCTGTACGTGCTCGACAAGGAGGTGCCGTCAAATAGGGTGACCGTCGGGCCTCGGTCGGCGCTGGCCACCCCGCGCGTGGCGATCCGGGCCGCGCGCCTTCACCGACCCGGCGAGCGCGTGAATCGAGTCAAGCTTCGCTACCGCTCGGCCCCGGTGCGGGCCTGCCTGCTCGACGATCCGCCCGCGGGCCGGCATCGGGATCTGCACATCCAGCTCGAGCACGAGCTAGACGCAGCCGCACCCGGACAGCTGGCCTGTCTGATGGACGGCGAGCTGGTCGTCGGATGGGGGACGATCACCAGCGGCTGAACCTGGGATAGGCTTGCGCCCGATGAGATCCAGGGGAGGGTGGATCATTGCCGGGGCGGCGTTGTTGGCGGTGGGAGCGATCGAGGTCGGCGGCGCGCATGCCAATGGGAGCGCGAAGGGCGCGCGGGCAGCAAACGCACACCCGCACGCGCGCGTGGCGCGAAAGCTCGGGCACCACCGGATCGTCGTGTGGGCCCGAGGTTCCTGGTGTTGGTTTCAGGACCCGCGCGCGGTGCATGTCACCACTCCACGCGACGAGACGTTCGTGGGCTGGATCGACTGGCGCGGGAGGATCACCGTGGGCGCCTACAAGCCGGGCGCTGGCGTGATCGAGTCTCACGTCGTCGGCCGCCAGGCCGTCGATGATCACGGGAGCCCATCGATCCTCGTGGAACCCGACGGCCGCCTGACCGTGTTCTGGTCCGGCCACGACGGGTCGCGGATGAACTACCGGACCACGCGCCGGCCCGAGGACATCAGCTCGTGGACCCACGTTCGACACGTGCACTCTCGGATCCCCGGCGGCCGCGGTTTCACCTACCCGAATCCCGTCATGCTCCCGGCCGAGCACAACAAGCTGTACCTGTTCTTCCGGGGTGCCGACTGGAGCTCGGACTTCGCCACGCGCACGCGGTTCGGGCACTGGAGCCGCGTACGGCGGTTGATCTCGGTGCCCGGGCAACGTCCCTACTTCAAGGTGGCCAGCGACGGGCGCGGCGCGATCGGGTTCGCCTTCACCGACGGCCACCCCCGGGAAACGACCACGAGCATCTTCTACGCGTCCTACCGGCACGGGTCGCTGTGGACGGCGCGCGGTCGGCGCATCGGGCGCATGGCCGGCGGGCCGATCACGCCCGACCGCGCCGAGCGCGTGTACGACGGCCCCGCCGCCGGCGTGTCGGGCTGGGTTTGGGATGTGGCCTTCGACCATCACCACCGCCCGGTGATCGTCTACGCCACCTTTCCCTCGCCCGACCGGCACCTGTACTGGTACGCGCACTTCGAGGGAGGCCATTGGGTCTCGCACCTCCTCACCGTCGGCGGACCCACGATCAGCCCCACCACGATCGAGACCGAGTACTCGGGGGGGTTGGCGCTCGATCACACCAACCCGTCGACCGTGTACCTGTCCCGCCAGGTCCGTGGGTGGTTCGAGATCGAACGCTGGAGGACCGACGACGGGGGCGCTCGCTGGCACCACTCCACCGTGGTGAGAACGCCTGGGCGGGACGATCTGCGGCCGGTCGTGCCACGGGACAGCGATACCGGCGGCATCGAGCTGCTGTGGCTACAGGGCCACTACGGCAGCTACACGCATTACCGGACCTCGATCGCCTTCCTGCGCTGAGGACGGCGCCGGGCCGGCCGCTACCGCACCGCGTAATCCGCGTTGCGCACCAGGTCCACGGCCAGCTTGGGCCAGAAGTAGCCGGTCGGCGGCGCGCCCGGCCGACACTGCCCGCCTGAGCGCCCAGGATTGGCGAGCCAGGCAAACGCGTCGACCTTGGGAAAGCCCGTGTGGAACGTCGGCTTCGGCCCCAGCCCACGCCCGGGCGGGTCGCACAGCACCTCGTTGCCGTGGCGAACCCGATTGCGGGGCCGCAGCGGCCCCCGGCCGTTCTCCGCCGTGTTGATCACAAAATGCTTGCCGCCGGTCAACCGCGAGACCATCTCGCCATAGCGGATCTCGTTGAGGGTCCAGTCGAAGTGGGTCGAGTTGAGGAAGAACCCCTGGATCTCCGCCACCCCGGCTTGGCGCAGCAGCCTGGCTGTCCTGACCGCCGGCAGCGCGTCGGCCGCGCCGGCATCGAGGTAGACGACCAGACGCGGAACCTTGGAAAGGATGTTGATCGCGTCGCGGAGCTCGTGCAGACGAACCGCGCGTCCGTGCCGACTCAAGCAGTTGACGGTGATCAGCGAGTCCATCTCGAGGAACAGGATTGCCCGGTAGTCGCTGATCCCGTGGGCGAGGCTCTCGATCCACCGGTGGTACTCGGCCACCCGCCACGGCGGGTCGGCGGCGTGGCCGCATCGGTGCCACACGAGCCAGTACGTCGAGAGCTCCGGAACCCGGCCCGGGGACCGGATCGCCGCGTGCTCGAGGTACTGCGAGACCTGCAGGCCGACCGTGGACCCGGTCCAGTTGCCATAACGCTGCACAGCCGGCTGGGTAGAGATCACATCGAGCATTCGTGCCCACACCGGGTGCGAATAGCGCCACCTGTCGGCCTGCGCCGCGGCCAGACTGGCCTGAGGATCCACGTATGCAGCGGCTCCCTGCAAGGGGTTGCTGGGCGGTGGGCGCTGCGGCAGCGCGAGCGGGTTCTCGGCGATGTGCAGCACCCGCACGGGGTCATCGTTGATGATCGTCAGCACCGCGCCGTGCGGAGCGGCCAAGCCGATCGGGTACGCACCGAACAGCCCGATCTTGACCGTTCTCGCCGGTCCCGGCATGTGGCGGTCGACGATCGGGATCCTGAACGTCGCGCTCGACTGTCCTGGCTGGAAGGCGAGGATCGACTTCACGGGCGCGAAGTCCTGGCCTCTGACGGCGGTACCCGGCAGCGCGATGTAGCGGATCCAGGCCATGCCGGTGGTGTTCAGCCTGCGTACCGTGATCACCGCGGCGCCGGCGCTCTCGTGCACGCGATAGGTCGATGAGGAGAGCCGGAATCCGAGCGGATCAACGCGTGCTGCACCGGCGGCGGCGGGCACCAGGCCCGCGCCGAAGACGATCACGGCAAGCAGCAGCAGTCTCCGAGTCGACCGCATCGGCATTGGCTCGGCGCACTCGCTGCAGGACTGATCCCGCCCACTGGAAATGCCGACATTTGACCGTGAAAACCTGCATACACTGCGGGAGAGATGACCTCGGACGAGATCAGAGAGACCTTTTTGCGGTTCTTCGAGGAACGCGATCACCGGCGGTTGCCGTCGGCGTCGCTGATTCCCGCCCAGCACGATCCCTCTGCGCTGTTCACCATCGCCGGGATGCACCCCCTGAAGCCGTACTTCAGCGGTGCCGAGCCGCCGCCGCACCCGCGAGCCACGAGCTGTCAGGTCACGTTCCGGACGGCCGATATCGGGATCATCGGCACCACCGCGCGCCACCTCACGCTGTTCGAGATGCTCGGCAATTTCTCGTTCGGCGACTACTTCAAGCGCGAGGCCGTTCGCTATGCCTGGGATCTGTCACGCCACGGCTTCGGGTTCCGCGAGGAGGACATCTGGATCACCGTGTTCGCCGGAGACGAGGAGCTCGGCCTAGGTCCGGACGAGGAGGCGATCGAGGCCTGGCTCGAGGTCGGGGTTCCGCGTGAGCGGATCGTCGAGTGCGAGCGGTCGGAGAACTTCTGGCAGGTCGGCCCGACCGGTCCCTGTGGACCGTGCTCGGAGCTGTATCTGGACCGCGGCGTCGAGCGCGGGAGCCCCGACGATCTTCCCGGCGGCGAGAACGAGCGTTTCCTGGAGTACTGGAACCTCGTGTTCATGCAGTTCGATCAGAACCCGATCAACACGCTCACCCCGCTTCCGGCCAAGAACATCGACACCGGGCTCGGGCTCAACCGCCTGGCCTCGATCCTGCAGGACAAGCAGACCGTGTTCGAGACCGACCAGTTCGCGCCGCTGATCTCGCTCGGCGAGGAGCTGTCCGGGCGCCCCTACGGCAAGGACTTCGCCACCGACCGGGCGCTGCGGATCCTGGCCGACCACGCGCGGGCCATGACCTTCCTGATCGCCGACGGCGTTGTCCCGTCAAACGAGGACCGGGGCTACGTGCTGCGGCGGATCATGCGCCGGGCGATCCTCCAGGGCCGGCATGAGCTCGAGCTGGACTCCGGCTTTCTGCACCGCTATGCCGACGTCGTCACCGAGCTGATGGGCGCCGCCTATCCCGAGCTGCACACTCAGCGCGACGCCGTGAACAAATGGCTCGGATCGGAGGAGGAGAACTTCGGACGCACGCTCGCCCAGGGCAGCCGGCTGCTGGACGAGCTGATCGCGCGGGCCAAGGAGTCCGGCGCCGAAGGGATCAGTGCCGAGGACTCCTTCCGCCTCCACGACACGTACGGTTTCCCGATCGACCTTACGCTGGAGATCGTCACCGAGCACGGCCTGGGCGTTGACGAGGAGGGCTTCGAGTCTCTGATGGCCGGCCAGCGCCAGCAGTCACGCGAGAGCTCCGGGCGCGATCGTACCCGCGAGGAGCTGCGCGACCGGGCTCTGGCCTTTTCCGGCTCGGCGGGCTTCACGACCGACTTCGTCGGCTACCAGACGACGGACAGCGAGACGACGGTCGGCGCCGTGACGAGCGACGACGGCAGGGTCCTGGTCAAACTGGTCGAGTCGCCGTTCTACGCCACCGGGGGCGGACAGATCGCCGACTCGGGCTACGTGGAGTGCGCTGAGGGCGACTGCCGCGCGCGCGTGGACGACGTGCTCCGGTTGGGGGACGACCAGGTGCTCGCGCTGGCTCCGGAGCGAGGTGAGCTGAAGCCCGGCGAGCGGGTGCGCGCCCACGTCGACCGCCTCTCGCGTCACGCCACCGAGTGCAACCACACGGCCACGCATCTGCTTCACGCCGCGCTGCGCCGCCGCTTGGGGACACACGTGCGGCAGGCCGGTTCGTATGTCGGCCCTGACAAGCTGCGCTTCGACTTCACCCACTCCGGCGCGTTGAGCGCCGAGGAGCTGGCCGACGTCGAGAACAGCGTCAACGAGTGGATTCTGAGCAGCCAGCCGGTGCGGGCTCTGACCACCACGCTCGAGGAAGCGCAGAGGCTCGGCGCGATGGCGCTGTTCGGGGAGAAGTACGGCGATGTCGTGCGCATGGTGGAGGTCGGCGACGGGTCCTTCTCGCGCGAGCTGTGCGGCGGGACGCACGTGCGGACGACATCTGAGGTCGGCCTGTTCAAGGTCCTAAGCGAGACATCGAGCGCGGCCAACGTCCGACGTATCGAAGCCGTGACCGGACCCGAGGCGGTCACGCTGTTGCGCCATCACGATCGTGCGCTGTCTGATGCCTCAGAAACGCTGCGGGTCCCGCCGGAGCGGGTCCCCGAGGCCACCACCGAGCTACGCGCGCGCGTGCGCGGGCTCGAGAAGGCGGCTCGCGAGGGCACCGCCGGCAACGGCGCTATCAATTTCGATGCGCTGCTGCGTGACGCCTCGGAGCTCGATGGCGCCCGCGTCCTCGTCGCCTCGGTCAACAAGATCGACAGCAAAGCCCTGCTTGACCTGGCCGACCGTCTCAAGGCCCGGCTCGGCGACGCCGCCATCGTGCTGGCCAGCGCCGGCGAGGATCGGGTCGACCTGGTTGCCAGCGTGGCCCCCGCGCTGGTCGCGCGCGGCCTGCGTGCGGGCGACGTCGTCAAGGCGGCCGCGGCGGCGGTCGGCGGGGGCGGCGGCGGTCGCGACACCCTGGCCCGCGCCGGTGGGCGCGACGTCGAGAAGCTGCCCGAGGCACTCGCTGCCGCGCGAGTTGCAATCGAATCCGCCCTGGATCGATAACGTCATGCGAGTGCTCGCGCTTGACTACGGCAGCGCCCGCTGCGGTTGCGCGATCAGCGACCCCACGGGCGTCCTCGCGACTCCCATCGAGCCGGTTCTCCTCCCGCGGTCGAAGCGAGGGTTGGGTCAACTGCGCGCGCTCGTACGCGAGCTTGACGTGGAGCGAGTCCTGGTCGGCCTGCCCCTCTCGCTGTCCGGGTCCGAGACGGACCAGACACGCGAGACACGCGAGTTCGCGGCGGTGCTCGAGCGCAGCCTGCCGGTAGCCGTCGAGCTCTACGACGAACGCTTCACCACGCGGCTCGCCGAGCGCTCCGGCGGCCGGGCCAGCGAGGACTCGCGCGCGGCCGCTCACCTGCTCGAAAGCTGGCTGGCAGCGAGGACGGTGGCGTGAGCGGGCGCACCCCAGAAGAGCGTGAGGCCGCGCGGCTCGAGCGCGAGCGTCGCCGCGCCGAGCGCGCGGGGCGGGTCGCGGCGGCCGATGAGCCGGCGCCCGAGCCCGAGCCTGAGCATGAACCCGAGCCTGACCGCCCGAACCCGAACCCGAGCTGGACGCGGAGCCGGAACCAGAGCCCGATTTCGCTGACGAGCCCCAGTTCACCGACCAGCGCGAGCTCAGGAGCGAGCACGAGCCGGAGGGCGACTTCGAAGACGACCTCGATGAGCCCTATGACCACGATGAGGAGATCCCGGCCGGGACCAAACGGGTACCGCGCAGCCAGCGACCGCGCCAGACCAAGCCCCTGAGGGCGCGCCGGCGCCGCAAGGTTGCCGCCGCACCGAAGCCGCGGAGGCTGCCGCGCAACCTGCGCGAGCCATCGCGGGTCGGGCGGATCGTGTCGCTCCTGGCCTTCGTCCTCGCCGGCGCATTGATCTGGTTCCTGATCGAGCTGTTCCAGCCCTTCCAGGGCTCTCCGCACGGGCACGTAACGGTGACCATCCCCGCCCACTCGAGCGCCGGCCACGTCGGCGACATCCTCGCCGACAACGGAGTGATCTCCTCGAGCTTCTTCTTCGAGCTGCGCGCCACGCTCGACGGGGACCGCAGCGATCTGCGGGCGGGGACCTATCACCTGCAGCTCGGGATGAGCTACGGCGATGTGCTGCGGCGCCTGACCACGCCTCCCAAGGCGGCCAAGGTCACCAACCTGACCATCATCGAGGGGCGCACCCGTCGCCAGATCGACGTGCTGCTGCGCTCCCAGCACGTGCACGGGAGCTACCTGGCCGCCACGCGCCACTCGCGCGCGCTCGACCCCCGGCACTACGGCGCACCCCGCTCGACGCCGGATCTCGAGGGATTCCTGTTCCCGTCGACCTATCAGCTGCGTGACCCGGTCAGCATCAACGCTCTCGTGGGCGACCAGCTCTCGACGTTCAAACGCGAGTTCGGCAAGGTCAACCTGTCGTCACGCGCGCCGCAAGCATCTGACTCCGTACGACGTGTTGATCATCGCCTCCATCATCGAGCAGGAGGCGGCCACATCCCACGACCTCCCGCTCGTCGCCTCGGTCATCTACAACCGGCTCAAGGACCACATTCCGCTGGGCATGGACTCCACCACCCGGTACGAGTTCAACGACTACACCAAGCCACTGACCTCGGCCCAGCTGGATGCCAAGTCGCCGTACAACACCCGCCGCAACCTTGGCCTCCCGCCGACGCCCATCGGCAACCCGGGAATGTCGGCGATCCGGGCTGCCGCTCATCCGGCCAACACCCGTTACCTCTACTTCGTGGCCCGGGTGTGCGGCAACGGCTCCAGTGTGTTCGAGACCAACTACCAGCAGTTCCTGCGCGACTCGGCGAAGTACCAGAGCGCCCGGGCGAAGCGCGGTGGCTCGCCCACGCACTGCTGAGTGGCGACGAGCTCGCGCACCCGCCTGGGAGTGCTTGGCTGGCCAGTCGCGCACAGCCGCTCGCCGGCCATGCAGAACGCCGGCCTGAGGGCCGCAGGGCTGATCGGCTGGCGCTACCAGTTGCTTGCGGTGCCGCCCGAGCTGTTCGCCGAAACGGTGGCCGCGCTCCCCGCCGCGGGCTTCCGCGGCGCCAACGCGACGATCCCCCACAAGGAGGCCGCGCTGGCTCTGGCCGATGGGGCAAGTGCGACCGCGCGCGCGGTCGGCGCCGCCAACACGCTGCTGTTCGAGCCCGACGGCGGAGTCTTGGCCGACAACACCGACGCCCCGGCACTGATCGCGGCAATCCCGCTGGAGGTGCGCGGCGCCACCGCGCTGGTGCTGGGAGCGGGCGGCAGCGCCCGGGCGGCGGTGTGGGCGCTGCTCGATGCCGGGGCAACCGAGGTCCGGGTCTGGAACCGGACCCCCGAGCGGGCGCAGCGGCTGTCCGGCGAGCTTGGGAGCACCCCGACGGCGATCGCCGAGCCGGCGGATCTGCTCATCAACTGCACGTCCAGTGGCCTGGACGCCTCCGACTCGACGTTTAAGCAGTTGCCCCTGGGCGCCGATGACCTAAGAGGTTACCGGTGTGTGGTTGATCTCGTTTACAGAGAAACGGAGACCCCCCTCGTGCAAGCCGCTCGCGCACGATCCATTGAAGTAGTCGACGGGCTCGAGCTGCTGCTCGGCCAAGGGACGCTCGCCTTTGAGCGCTTCACCGGAACGCCGGCGCCGGTGCAGGCGATGCGGGCCGCCCTCAGGCGTACATGACCGACGGACCCCACCTCCACGCGGTCGATCCATCGGACGGCCCCGAGCGATCCCCCAACCAGCAGGCCACCGGTATCACCCCGCCGCGCCACCACGGGGGGTCCGGCCGCTTCCTCACCGACGTCCTCGTCGAGCTCGGCTTCATCGACGCCGAGCGTGTCCAGCGCGCGATCGAGGACGCCCGCCAGCGCGGCGTGACGCCCGAGCGCGTGCTGCTCGAGGACCGCGCGATCTCCTCCGAACAACTCTCGCATGCGATCGCCGAGCGCTACGGCCTCGACCACCTCGACCTCGGCGTGTTCAAGGTCGACATGGCGGCGGCGAACCTACTCAGCGTGTCGGCGGCCAAACGGTACGGCGCGGTGCCGGTCGCTTACGTCGACGAGCGCACCGTGCTGCTGGCCATGTCGGACCCGGCCAACGTGCTGGCCATCGACGACATCGCGCTGCTCACCCGCCTCGACGTCAAACCGGCCGTGGCCTCGATGGAGGACCTCCAGGGCCTGATCTCGCGCATGAACCGGTTCGAGGACGCGGTCCAGGAGGCGGTCGAGGAGAGCGAGGACGGCGCGGCGCCGGTGGAGATCGTCGACCTGCGCGAGTCGGCCGAGGACGCGCCGGTCATCAAGCTCGTCCACTCGATCATCGCCCAGGCGGCCGAGCGCGGGGCATCGGACATCCACTTCGAGCCCCAGCCCGATGAACAGGGCCGGCCCGGCCGGGAGCTCCGGGTTCGGATGCGCGTGGACGGCGTCCTCAAGGACGAGACCACGGTGCCCAAGCGGATGGTGGCCGGCGTCGTGTCACGCATCAAGATCATGAGCGACCTCGACATCGCCGAGCGCCGGCTGCCGCAGGACGGTCGTGTCGGGTTGACCGTCGAGGGCCGTCATGTGGACGTCCGCGTGGTGACGATCCCCAGCGTTCATGGCGAGTCCGTTGTGCTGCGCATCCTCGACAAGGAGAGCATCCGCCTCGAGCTCGACAAGCTGGGGATGCAGGATCAGGAGCGCGACCTGTTCCGCAGGGCCTTCCGGCGGGCCCATGGAGCCGTGCTGACCACCGGGCCGACCGGGTCGGGAAAGTCGACCTCGCTGTACAGCGCGCTGCTCGAGCTCAACACCCCGGAGAAGAACATCATCACGATCGAGGATCCGGTCGAGTACCAGATCCGCGGCATCACCCAGGTTCAGGTCAACATGAAGGCGGGGCTGACGTTCGCCAACGGGCTGAGATCGATGATGCGCGCCGACCCCGACATCCTGATGGTGGGCGAGATCCGCGACCGCGAGACGGCCCAGATCGCCGTCGAGGGCGCGCTCACGGGTCACATGGTCCTGTCGACGCTCCATACCAACGACGCGCCGTCGGCCATCACCCGCCTGATCGAGATGGGCATCGAGCCGTTTCTCGTCGCCTCGGCGATCGAGTGTGTCGTTGCCCAGCGGCTGGCGCGCACGCTGTGCTCGAACTGCAAGAAACGCACGATCATCCCAGCCGAGGTCTTGCGTGATCACGGCTTCGCGGCGCAGTTCGACATCGAGGCCTACGAACCCGTCGGCTGCGTGCGCTGCGGCGGGATGGGCTACCGCGGGCGCACCGGTCTCTACGAGGTCATGATGATGTCGGCGGAGATCCGCTCGCTCACGCTGCAGCGAGCCTCGTCCGAGCAGATCGGGACCACCGCCGTGCGGGAGGGTATGCGCCGTCTCCGTGAGGACGGACTGGACAAGGTCAAGTCCGGCCTCACGTCCATGGCGGAGGTGGCTCGCGTAACGGGAATCGGCTGATCTGCCGATAGGACCGGTGATGACTAATCGCTGGCCAACTGACGGAGGACCCATCGATGGAGCTTGACTTCGCCGAGGTCCTGCTCGAGGTCGTCGACCGGCGCGCGTCCGACCTCCACCTCACCGCCGGGGCGCCGCCGATGGTCCGCGTGCGCGGCCGGCTGACCCCGATGGAGGGCTATCCAGCCCTGACGCCCACCGACACGCGCGAGATCGTCTACTCGATTCTCTCCAACGCGCAACGGCAGCGGTTCGAGAACGACTGGCAGCTCGACTTCGCCTACCAGATCCCTGGCGCCGCCCGGTTCCGCGTCAACGCGTACTTCCAGCGCTCCGCCGTCGGCGCGGCCTTCCGTCTGATCCCATTCGAGATCACGCCCCTCGAGGCGCTCGGTCTGCCTTCCGTGGTGACGGACTTCGCCAAGAAGCCCCGCGGGCTGGTGCTGGTCACCGGCCCTACGGGGTCCGGGAAGTCGACCACGCTGGCCTCACTGGTCGACGTGATCAACGCCAGCCGCGAAGAGCACATCATGACGATCGAGGATCCGATCGAGTTCCTGCACCAGCACAAGAAGTGCATCGTCAACCAGCGCGAGCTGGGCTCTGACGCCACCAGCTTCGCCGACGCGCTGAAGGCCGCGCTGCGCCAGGACCCCGACGTGATCCTGGTCGGGGAGATGCGCGACCTCGAGACGATCGGGACCGCGATCACCGCGGCTGAGACCGGCCACCTGGTGTTTGCCACGCTGCACACCCAGGACACGCCGCAGACGATCGATCGCATCATCGACGTGTTCCCGTCGGCTCAGCAGGGCCAGATTCGCGCGCAGCTGTCGGTGGCGCTGCAGGGGATCATGACCCAGACGCTGCTGCCCACGGCCGACGGAGCCGGGCGCTGCGTGGCCGTCGAGGTCCTGCTGCCGACGCCCGCGGTCCGCAACCTGATCCGCGAGTCCAAGAGCCACCAGATCTACTCGGTGCTCCAGACCGGCGGCTCGCACGGCATGCAGACGATGGACGCTTCGCTGGCCCAGCTCGCGCGCGCGGGCAAGATCACCCGCCAGCTCGCCGAGTCGCGAGCGCACTCGCCCGAGGAGCTCAGGCGCCTCATCGGCACGGGCGTCAACGGTGGTCAGCCGGCGGCGGTATAACGATGGCCACCTACGTCTTCAAGGCCATGGACGTCGCCGGCGTGCCGGCTGGCGGCGAGGTCGAGGCGAACTCCAAGCAGGACGTCGCCGATCAGCTCAAAGAGCGCGGCCTGGTCGTCATCGACATCGCCACCAAGTACCGCTCCAAGGAGTTGAACCTCGAGCTGTTCGCGCGAGTGAAGGCCAAGGACCTGGCCGTCGCCTCGCGCCAGCTGGCCACGATGGTCACCTCGGGCATGACGATCCTCCGGTCGCTGTACGTGCTCGAGAGTCAGACCGAGTCCAAGCTCCTCGCCTCGACCGTCGCCCAGGTCCGGCAGGACGTCGAGGCCGGGCTCCTGCTGTCCGACGCACTCGAGCGACACCCAAAGGTGTTCGGGCCGCTGTACGTGGCCATGGTCCGCGCCGGCGAGGCGGGCGGCGTGCTCGAGGAGTGCCTGCTGCGCACGGCCGACCAGCTCGAAAAGGACGCCGCGCTCAAGCGCCAGGTCCGCGCGGCGATGGTCTATCCGACGCTCGTCATCAGCTTCGCCGTGATCGTGCTCCTCGCCCTGGTGGCGTTCCTGATCCCGGTGTTCGAGAACGTGTTCAAGGAGTTCCACGGCAACCTGCCCGCGCTCAGCCAGTTCATGGTCGACTTCTCGCACCTACTGACCAAGCAGTGGTACGTCTTGATCGTCGTCGTGGCCGCGGCCGTCTTCGCGTTCCTGTCCTTCAAGCGCTCGAAGTGGGGGCGTCCCCACTGGGACGCGGCCAAGCTGCGCATCCCCCTGAAGATCGGCGACGTCGTGCAGAAGGTCGCGCTGGCGCGCTGGTCGCGCACGTTTGCCTCGCTGACCACTGCCGGCGTCCCGATCATCCAGGCCATCGAGATCACCGGCAAGACCGCTGGCAACATCGTCGTCGAGCGGGCGATGGACGACGTGATCGCCTCGGTCAAGTCGGGCGGCCGCATCTCCGACCCGCTCGAGAAGTCCCCCGTCTTCCCGCCCATGGTCTCGCACATGATCGGCGTGGGCGAGGAGACGGGTGCGCTCGACTCGATGCTGACCAAGATCGCCGAGTTCTATGAGGACGAGGTCGCGGCCGCGATCAAGGCCCTGACCTCGATCATGGAGCCGGCCATGATCATCCTTGTCGGCGGCATCGTCGGGGTCATCGTCATCTCGATGTACCTGCCGCTGTTCAACGTCTACAACTCGATCCGGTAGGGCGCAGGGGCGCGCAGCAAGGCGCGGGCCCTCGGGTCTTGGGGGCGAGACCCGAGGGGGACCCGCGGCCGTTTGCCATCGTTGGCCGTTGCCTGGCGCCAGCATGGCCGGGTCGCTGGGCGACGTTATCGTCGTTGGAGCTCCCGCTCGTGCGAGCACCCAGTATCGTCTCGCCGCGTGATCGTCACCGACGCCGTCAGCGCCTACCTGGACGAGCTGCGCCCGCCGCCGGATCCCATCCTGGCCGAGATGGAAGCCCATGGCGAGCGCGACGGCATCCCGATCGTCGTGCCCGAGACGGGGGCCGTCCTCGAGGTGCTGGCGCTGACCCGGGGGGCAAGCGGATCGTCGAGGTGGGCACCGCGATCGGCGTCTCGACGCTGTACTTGGCCCGGGGACTGGCGCCGGGCGGGACGCTGGTCTCGTTCGAGATCGACGAGGTGCGGCACAGCGCCGCCCGTGACTACCTGCAGCGCGCCGGGGTGTCGGACAAAGTCGATCTGCGTCTGCAGGACGCCCGTACAGGCCTGCCGGAGCTCCAGGGGACGTTCGACCTCGCGTTCATCGACGGTGTCAAGACGCAATATGGCGACTACTTCGAGGACCTGCTGCCGCTGCTCGGCTCCGGCTCGGTTCTGACCGTCGACAACGTGCTGATGGGCGGCACGGTGGCGGAGAATCGGCCCGACGGCCACTGGACCGAGGACAACGTCGCGATGATGCGCGCGTTCAACGATCGCCTCGTGCGTGGCGGTGAGTTCACCGGGGCGCTCGTGCCGGTGGGGGATGGGCTGCTGGTGGCGGTACGTCGCTGAGCGTGAGCCCCGAGGCCGACAACCGCACGACCTGCACAGCTTGCCGGGGTACGGGCAAGGTGATCTCGTCGTTGAACGGCGCTCCCCACGAGGTCACGTGCCCGTGGTGCGGTGGGGATGGAAAGTTCCATTTGGGGAGAAATGCGCAGGAAAACGTAGAGTCGCCCGAGACGCCGTAAGTCGTCGCTCATCTGTTCGTCCAGACGGGTCAACTCGCATCTGGCGGGGGTCGATAAGTCCACTGCCAGAAGTCACGAGGTGCCAAAGGCAAACCACCCGTGAGGGCGGGACGCAAAGCCACGGACCTCCAGGGGAATGGAGGGAGTCGGGCTGCCACCAGGGCTCGAGTGCTGTCGTAGCCAGGGCTGGCTGGAACCGAGGGATCTGGCATGGAGACCCAATCAACCGATCCCTAGGAGGATCCATGCTCCACAAACTCCGGAAGCGCGCCGAGGACGAGAAGGGCTTCACCCTGATCGAGCTCCTCGTCGTGATTCTGATCATCGGCATCCTGGCCGCGATCGCGATCCCGTCGTTCCTGAATCAGAAGACCAAGGCGACTGACGCCTCGGCCAAGGAGCTGGCGCGGACGGCTGAGACGGCCGCCGAGACGTATTCGACCGATCACAACGGCAGCTACGCCGGCATGACGGCCTCGGGGCTGCAGACGATCGAGCCGACGATCCAGACCTCGGCGGCCAACAACAACGCGTATCTGAGCGGTGTAACCGCCACGGCCAACACCTACACCGTCACCGCGACCTCGACCAGCAGCAACACGTACACCATCACGCGTGCCGCTGACGGGTCCACGAGCCGGACCTGTACACCGACCTCGACATCCGCCGCATCCGGTGGTTGCGTAGGCGGCACCTGGTAGCCAACCGCGGACGAACTCCGCAACCCAACCAGACAGGGCGGGCCATGGGCCCGCCCTGTCTGCGTTGTTGGCTCATGCCGAGGAGTCAGCTACCGATAAGAGAAGTGAACCGAGCCTGAACAGGAGTCCACGAAAGACAATGCCAATCACGCTAGCTGCCCTGGGCGGACTGATCACCGGGTCGTTTCTCAACGTAGTCGCCTACCGCCTGCCGCGCGGCGAGTCACTGCTGTTCCCCAGCTCGCACTGTCCGAGTTGCGGCGCCCATGTCAAGCCTTACGACAACGTGCCGGTGATCGGCTGGCTGCTGCTGCGGGGACACTGCCGCGAGTGCGGCGATCACATCTCGGCGCGCTACCCGGTGGTGGAAGCGCTCACCGCCTTGCTCGCGGTGGCGGTCGTCCTGACCAAGCACTCGGCCCACGACATCGTCCTCGGCCTGGCCCTCGTCGTTGTGCTCGTCCCTGTCGCCCTGATCGATTTTGACCAGGGAATAATTCCCAACAAGATCACGTATCCCGCGGCGGTCGCGGCGATCGTGATCGGGCTGGCCACCGATCCGGGGGGTGTCCCCGAGCAGCTCATCTCCGGTGCCGCCGCCGGCGGGTTCCTGCTTGTGTTCGTCCTCGCCTATCCCCGGGGCATGGGGATGGGAGACGTGAAGCTGGCGGCTGTACTCGGCCTGTACCTGGGTCGCGAGGTGGCGGTGGCGATCCTCGTCGGCGTCGCGCTGGGAGCCGTCGTCGGTGCGATCGTGATGGCCCGCAAGGGTGTCAAGGACGGTCGCAAGACGGCCGTGCCGTTCGGGCCGTTCCTCGCCGTTGGTGGAATTGTTGCCCTCCTCGTCGGGCCCGCCATCGTGCACTGGTATCTCCACACGGCGGGCTGAGACTTGCCTGCCCGCGCTCGGCGGCCCTCGCTCATCGCCGTCGCCCTCGGCGTGTTCGTGCTCGCCGGGGCAGCGCTGACGCTGACTCACCATGCACCTCGACTGGCCGTGCCCGCCGGGGCGGCGATCCGCTTCGCCACCACCAACCCGCTCAGCGCGAAGGTGGTACGAGCGGTGGGCTACAACCACGTGAACGTGTCCCCGGTCGATGCTCACATGGACCGGGTCAGCTTCTTCGACGGGCCCAGAGTGGTGGCCGAGGTCGGCGTGCTGCGCAACGGGATGGTGCAGCAGCCGGTCGACTACACCAGGGCACGGGTGCCCTATGGCAACTGGCTCAGCTACCAACCCGCGGTGCTGTTCGGGCTGGGGGCACTGTTCGTACTCATGGCCGCGGTGGCGCCGCTGCGGCGGCTGCGCAACCTCGACGTGCTCGCGGTGTTGAGCCTCGTCGCCCCGGTGGTGCTGCTGCAGCACCGCTACATCGCGGCCAGCGTGCTCAGCGCGCTCCCCGGCCTCCTCTACCTGATGGGGCGCTCAGCGTGGCTGGCGCTCGGGCCAGGCCCTTCGCCCGCTCCGGCGGTGCCCCTGCTGGATCGGCTGACCCCGGGGCTCGGCGCGCGCGAGCGCGTCCGTGTGCTGCGCCTCCTGCTCGGGGCTCTGGCCCTGACCTTCCTGATGGTGGCCTTCACCTCACCGGATCCGGTCGACGTGATCTCGGCCGTCATGGAGGGCGCGACCAGGTTGGTTCACGGCGTCCTGCCGTACGGCCACATGCCGGGCGACGTGGTCCACGGTGACACCTATCCCGTGCTCAGCTACGCGCTGTACGCGCCGCTGGCCCTGATCGCTCCCGTTCACTCGACCTGGGACAACGTCGACGGCGCGCTCGTCCTCACGGCGATCGTCGCTCTGGTTGGTGCCGCCGGCGTGTTCCGGGCGTTCGCCGGCCGCCGCGCGGCGCGCGAGCCGGATCTCGAGGCTGCCGGTCTGCGCGCCGCGCTGGTGTGGCTGACCTTTCCGCCGCTCCTGACCATCGTCTCGACCGGCACGACCGACGTGGTACTGGCGGTGATGGTCCTGTTCGCCGTGCTTCTCTACCGCCGTCCAGCCGCGTCCTGCACGCTCCTGGCCGTCGCCGGCTGGTTCAAGCTCGCGCCGTTCACGCTCGTCCCGGTGTGGCTGGCACTGTTGCGGGGGCGGCGGCTGATCGCGGGACTGGCGGCGCTCGCGGGAGTGTCGCTGGTTGTGCTGATCGTTCTGCTCGCCGTCGGCGGAGCGGGCGGACCGGCGGCCATGGTGCACGCGATGTCGTATCAGTTCTCTCGCGGGTCGCCGCAGTCCCTGTGGGCCGTGGTGACGGTGAGCTGGATTCAGCCCGTCGCTCAGGCCGCGGCCCTGGCGCTGATCGCCGCACTGACCGTCCGCTTCTTCCGCACGCCCGAGCTGGTCGAGCAGCGCGAACGGCTCGCCGCCGCCGCGGCGGCGGTGCTGATCGCGGTACAGCTGGTGGCGGACTACTGGGCCTTCCTGTATCTGGTGTGGGTGCTGCCGCTGTTCGTCCTAACGGTCCTCGGGCAGCGCGAGCCGGCCCCCGCGGCCGACCCGGTGACGGCGCCGCGCACACCGGTCGGGCCCCTCGTTCCGGTGGCGGCGGGCAAGTGATGGAGCTCCCCGTCGACGCCGTCCACGCTCCGCCGCGGTCCGGCGGCCTGTCCCGCGAGCGGTGGCGCGGGCTGGCCGGGCGAGCGACGAGCGAGCCGTGGCTGCGCGTGAGCTGGAGCGCGTTCTGGCGCTCGCGGCTCCTCGTCTGGGTCAGCGGCTGCGTCGCCGTGCTGCTGTTCGGCACCAACTCAGGGGCCCTCACGGCGTTCGACTCCACACGGATCTCGAGTTCGTTCGGCTCGCTCGGCAACGTACTCGCCGCGCCGGCGGTGAGGTGGGACTCGATCTGGTACCTCCAGATCGCTCACGGGGGCTACCGGACGGCTCGCGAGACGGCGTTCTTCCCCCTCTATCCACTGCTGGTCAAGGCAGGCTCGTTCGTGGCCGGGTCGGCGATGGTGGCCGGTATCGGCATCTCTCTGGCCGCTCTGTTCGTCGGCCTGTGCCTCCTGCACCGGCTCACCCAGCTCGAGCTCGGCCGGCGCGCCGCCGACGCGTCGGTGTACCTGATCGCGTTCGGGCCGATGGCCCTGTTCCTGTCGGCGGTGTACACGGAGTCGCTGTTCCTGGCGCTGTCGGCCGGCACGTTCCTGGCCGCCCGGCGGGGCCGTTGGGCGCTGGCCGGCGCGCTCGGCGGGCTGGCGGCGATGACCCGAGTGACGGGCATCCTGCTGGTCGTCCCACTGCTGGTCATGTTCTTCTACGGGCCGCGAGACGACGTGGCTCCGGCTGCACGCGACGCGTGGTGGAGGCCGCGATACGCGCCATCGTGGCGCCTGGGGTGGCTGAGCCTGACTCCGGCGGGCGCGGCCCTGTTCGCGGGTTACCTCGCGCTGCGCGGGTTCGGCGCGCTATCGATGCTCCATGCCCAGGAGCAGCTCTCTGCCCATCATCTGGTCGGTCCGATTGCCGCCGTGTGGCAGGGCGCGCGTGCCGCGGGGCACGAGCTGGCGCTTGAGCTCTCCGGCACATCGCCGAGCACGTACGCCAGTCAGTCGGTGCTTCAGTTCGCCGTGCTGATCGCGGCCGCGGTCGCCGCGGTTGGCGTGCTCAGACGGCTGCCCCTTGCCTACGGTGCGTACGTCCTCGTCGGGCTGCTCGTGCCACTGTCGAGCCCCACGGTGGGCGATCCCCTGCGGGGCCTGGACCGCTACGCCGCGATCCTGTTCCCGCTCTACATGTGGGCAGGCGCGTGGTGTGCCGAACGACGGATAACCCGCACGGTCGTGCTCGCCACCGGGGCAATCCTCGTGCTGTTCACGATCCAGTTCGCGACCTGGCACTGGGTGGGCTCCACATCCATCTGATGAGCGCTCAACCAACCGTCCAACGGCCTCTGGCCAGCGTCCAGTGGGATCTGGACGCACTCAACCCGCGGGCCTGATTGGCCGATCACAACCTCGAGTCTCATGGGATACGCGTCAGGTAAGAGCGTCGTTGGACTCGACATCGAGCCGGGTTACGTCGCGGCCGTCGAGTCTCGGGCCGGGCACATTGCCGTGGATCGCTGTGCCGTGGTCCCGCTCGCCCCCGGCGTGGTGCGCGATGGCGAAGTCGTCGATGTCGACACGCTGGCCAGCGTCCTGCGAAAGGCGTTCTCCGAGCACAAGCTCGGCAAACGCGTCCGGATCGGGGTGGCCAACCAGCGGATCGTCATGCGGATGCTCGATCTGCCGCCGCTCAAGGACGCCAAGGAGATCGCCTCCGCCGTTCGCTTCCAGGCCCAGGAGCACATCCCGATGCCGCTCGACCAGGCCGTGCTCGAGCATCACTCCCTGGGTCTCGTCGACACGAGCGAGGGACAGCGCACCCGCGTCGTGCTTGTCGCGGCCCGGCGGGACATGATCGAGCGGGTGCTCGACGCCACCCGCCGCGCGGGGCTGCGCGTGCACGGAATCGACCTGTCGGCATTCGCGATGATCCGCGCGCTGCACGACGACGGCAGGGAACGCGCGACCACGCTGTACATCAGCGTCGGCGGGGTGACGAACCTCGCGGTCGCCACGGCCCAGACATGCGTGTTCACTCGTGTGGTTGCGCACGGCACCGAGGCGATCGCCGGCGAGCTCGCCGAGCGCCGGGGCCTGACGCTCGAACACGCCCATGGCTGGCTGCGGCACGTGGGTCTGCTGTTGCCGATTGACGACATCGAGGGCGACCCAGAGATCGTCGTCGAAGCACGCAACGTCCTGAGCGACGGCGTCCGCCGGATCGCTGACGACGTTCGCAACTCGATCGATTTCCACGCCATGCAGGAGGGCGCCGCCGGGGTGGAGCAGGCCGTGTTGACCGGCCCCGCCGTGGCGATCCCCGGCTTCTCCGACCAACTTGCCGAGCAGCTCGGCATCCCCGTCGAGGTGGGTTTGGTGGCCGAGGGCCGGGCCGGGGGCTTCGGCGGCGTTGACGCGGGGACGCTGGCCATTGCCGCCGGCCTGACCGTCGAGGAACGCTCGTGAAGGCCGTCAACCTAATCCCCGGCGACAGCCGAAGTCGGTCGACCGGAGGCTCGCGCGTCCGCCTCGGTCCGACGCAGGTGTTCTTGGCGCTGCTGGCCGTTGCGGTCGCCCTGGTGACGGTCTACGTGCTCACGAACAACACGATCAAGGAGCGCAGGGTCAAGGTCGCGCAGCTCCAGCAGGAGATCAGTCAGCAGCAGGCCGTGGCCACCCGTTTGACCAACTACGCGAACTTCGTCAAGCTGGCCCAGAAGCGCATCCAAACTGTCCGCCAGATCGCTTCGACGCGGTTTGACTGGTACTCGGCGCTCCGGGATCTGTCCCGAGTCGTTCCCGCCGACACCTCGCTGCAGTCGCTGACCGCCAGTGTGGCCCCGGGCGACACGGCCGGCAGCGGCGCCACGCCGGGCTCGACCTCGGTTCGCGGTGACATCGCCGCGCCGGCCTTCGAGATTCGCGGCTGCACGAAGACGCAGGACGACGTCGCGCGGCTGATGTCACGCCTGCGGCTGATCAACGGTGTCACGCGGGTGACGCTGGAGGACTCACAGAAGCAGGTCGCCACGCAGGGTGGAGCCTCGGTCAGCTCGAGCAGCACCGCGTCGGCAACCGGATCCCAGGGATGCGGCAGCAATACCCCGAGCTTCGACCTCGTCGTGTTCTTCACGCCGCTGCCCGGCGAGGCTGCGGCTGCCGCCGCCGCTAGCGGGACCGCGCCCCCACCGTCCACGACCACAAGCACGACGAGCTCGACCACCTCGACCACGTCGAGGCCTCGACCACGTCAGCCCAGCGGGAGCTCGCAATGACCTCACGCGACCGAACCGTGATCATCGTCGTGCTCGCGCTGGCCGCGATCGTCGGGTCGTGGCTGCTGGTCATCCAGCCCAAGCGCAGCCAGGCGTCCAAGCTTGGCGACCAGGTCAAATCCGAGCAGGCCCAGCTCGACAGCGTGCGGGCCCAGGTCGCCGCCGGCGAGGCCGCCCGCCGGGCCTACGCCAGCAGTTACACGGCGTTGGTGCGACTCGGCGAGGCGGTGCCGGCTGACGACAACGTGCCCTCGCTGATCATCCAGATCCAGGGCGCGGCTAGCGCGACGGACGTGGACTTCCGAAATGTGGCGCTGTCTCCGGGGACCGCCAGCTCGTCACTAACGCCAACCACGCCGACCAGCTCGTCGTCCGCCACGCAGGCATCCACGGCGCCGCTGCCTCCCGGCGCCACCGTCGGGCCCGGCCGGGTTCCCGATCGAGCCCTTCAGCTTCACCTTCCAGGGCAACTTCTTCCATCTGGCCAATTTCTTTGGGCGGCTTCAGAAGTTTGTCGTGGCCACCAACAAGCGGGTGTCGGTGAGCGGGCGTCTCATGACCCTCAACGCGATAACCCTCGGGGCAAGCACGGCCGGATTCCCGCAGATCCAGGCCCAGATCTCGGCCACGACGTATCTCGTGCCGCCAGCCCAGGGCCTGGTCAACGGCGCCTCGCCGTCGGGCCCGTCGGGCAACTCGTCGACGCAATCGGTCTCAACGCCGGCCGGGTCCACCCCGGCGCCGACGGCCGTCGTGACCTCCGGGGTGAAATGAGCTTCTTCAAGGACATCATCAACGAGCTGCGCGAGAAGCGGCTGTGGCCGGTGGCCGTCGCCCTTCTGGCCGCGCTTGTCGCGATCCCTGTCTTTCTCTCCAAGTCGCCCGGTAGCAAGGCGCTGGCGCAGATCCCGTTGCCATCGAGCACGGCACCCAACCCGACGGCCCTGCCGGCGGTGAGCGTTTCCACCGCCACCGTGCACTCCAGACTGACCGGAACCGCGCGTGACCCGTTCGCGCAGCAGAAGCTCAGCTCGGGGAAGAGCTCGACCAGCTCGAGCACGTCGGGCTCGGGCTCGAGCACAGGATCGGGCTCGACCAGCTCCTCGGTGTCGGGTTCGAACGGAACCAGCGGCCCGACCGGCGGTGGTTCGACCACGGCCGGCGGCTCCGGCGGGTCTACCTCGCCCGGCGGCTCGGGCTCGGGCGGAGGATCGCCCTCGCCGTCCCCCAGCCCGAACCCAATCCCCACTCCCAAGCCCAAGCCCGTGACCCCGGGGCTGACCTCGACCGAGACCTACCAGGTGCACGCTGGCCATGACCACGCCGACGGGAGGCCTGGACACGACCGATTCGGTCGAGCGGTTGAGCGTCCTGCCCAGCGAGAAACAGCCGCTGATGGTCGAGCTCGGCGTGCTCAAGGGCGGGCATCGCGTGCTGTTCCTGCTGCGCCCCGGAACCGTGGTCAGCGGTCCCGGCACATGCACTCCGGGCCCGATCGACTGCGAGATCCTGTCCCTGGGCCAGGAGGAGATCGAGAAGCTGGGTACCTCGTCGTCGAGCGGGGTGGACCCCGTCGCACTGTTCGCTGTCACGGCGATTCAAGCTCACCGCTATGCCACGCCCGCCACCGCTGAGCGGATGCGCCGGGTCGCGTCCGCGGCGGGCCAAAGGCTGGTCGACGGGTCGCCGTCGGACGCCCTTTCGCTGTTCCGCTACGAACCAAGCCTCGGCGCGGTCGTCGACCTCCGCAACCTGAGTGTGGGTGGCCGATGCGCCGGTTCGTCCTCCTTCGATTGGACTGCGAGCATCGTGGCCGCGATGCTCATCGCCGCTGGAGCCGCGCAGGCGATCGTGGTCGACATGAACCAGATCGGGCACTCGACGGTCAGCTTCAACTCGGCGAACCGATTCGACTACACCGGGGTATCGATGCTGCCCGGGACCGAGGACAACCTCGCCGCTGCCGGCGTCAAGGTTCCACGGGTCACCTCGAGTGGCCCCTGCCACGATCCGGCCCTGCCGCCCGACCTGATCCTCCCCCCAGGCGGCCTCTGCTGGCACGGTGGGCCGGTGATGCACCGCAATGAGACGTTCGCGTTCACGTGGGACAGCGGACGCGCCTATTGGCAGACCACGAGGAACTTCATGGAGCAGTTCCTCGGGGACGTCGCCGACGGTAGCGGGACGTTCACCTCGCCGTACGCGATCACCGGCGGATACTCCGACGCCGGCGGCCGCGCGGCCAACGCTTCGCTGTACGGTGGTGGCTGCATCGACTTCGGCCACGTCGGCGGCTCTGCGTGCAAGTTCGGCAATGTCACGGGTAGCGGACCCGGATACGACTACCCATTCGGCGGTTGCCTGGCCAGCGGCACCTCATACGGGTCGGCGACCAACGTCGCCTGCCTGACCGATGCCCAGATCCAGGATGAGATCAAGACGATGGTGCGGCAGACGGGGATGCTGGGGCGGGTGACCAAGGGCTACACGCCGCTAGTGGTGATCCTCACGCCCACCGGAGTGGAGGACTGTCTCGACGCCGGAGGCACGGTGTGTTCGGCCAATAGCAACGCCCTGGCGCAGTTCTGCTCGTATCACTCCCAGGTCGAGGTCGGCGGTAGCGATGTCGCCTACGTGGTTCAGCCATGGACCCCCTACACCAGCTGCGACGAGCCCGACGTGCCCGACCTGCCCGCCAACCCAACGCCACAGGAGGTCGCCGTCGACGCTGGCCGGCGCCTGGCCAGCCCACTCGCCCGGAGCACCCTGGGGGCGATCGTCAACCCGGACCTGAACGGGTGGTTCGCACTGAAGTGGCCGGCACCACCAGGCGATGCCGCCGGCGGAGGCGAGATCGGCGACAACGGCTGTGTGCCGGCACCGAAAAGCAGCGAGGCCGACAAGGTCACGGTTGGAAACAGTACCCAGAACCCCTACTGGATCCAACGCGAGTTCGACAACTCCGGGTTGATCCAGACGGATCCCAACTCGCCGGAGTGCGCGCCCGGCGTGATCCTAACGCCGGCCTTCGTCGTCCCCAGCTCGGTCAACCCGGGTGACTTGGTCGACTTCGATGGCTCAGGAACCGCGTCCTCGATGGTCGTACCGAAGACCGGCTACCGGTGGAGCTTCGGCGACGGCACGTCGTCGATCGGTCCGAGCGTCACCCACGCCTACAAGGCCGCCGGGACTTACTCGGTGAAGCTGACCGTCACCGATCGCGGCGGCAATGTCGCCAGCCTCGTGGAGAAGATCACCGTGCTCGGCAAGACCCCGACCGGCCCCGGAGGAGGGGGAGGCGGCAAGCACCCGCTGAAGGCACAGCTCCTGGTTCTTCCGCAGGGCCTTCGCGCGGCACTCCGCGGCGGCGTCAGGGTTCGCGTCACCTCCAACAAGGCTGCGGACGCGATCGCCAGCCTCCTGATAACGCGCCGCGCGGCCAAGCGCGCTCATCTGCGGCCGGGGCGCGGGTCCTCCTTCACGATCGGACGCGGCACCTTCTCCGGAGTCAGGGTCGGCACGATGACCCTGCACCTCCGCGTCTCGCACAAGATTGCCGTGAAGCTGCGCAAGGTAAGGCACCTGGCCGTCACCGTGCGGGTGACGCTGTTCGCCGCCGGCGGCCAGCACCGCACCGTGACGGCCGCGGCGCGTTACTAGCCCCGGGCCGCTCGCGGGGCGCCTCCGCGGCGCGCGCCCCTTAATCTCCCTCGCCATGAGCACGGCTCTCGACGACACCCGGGCGCGGCCGGGCTCGGGACGGCTGGCCCAGCGCTCGCTCCTCCGCACCCCGGCCGTACGCGAGGCATGGAGTGCGCTGTGGCGCTCGCGGCTGCTGATCTGGATCGTCGGCTGCCTGGCGGTGCTCACCTACGGCGTCAACGCCGCCAACCGCGCGTCCTTCGACATCGCGCACCTATCGAACTCGCTCGGCGGAGTGGGCAACGTGCTGGCGGCGCCGGCCATGCGGTGGGATGCGATCTGGTACGTGTGGATCTCCGAGCACGGCTACAACGTGCTCCAGACCACGGGCTTCTTCCCGCTCTATCCGCTCCTCGTGCACGCCGGCAGTTGGATCGTCGGCGGCTCGGCCGTGATCGCCGGGATTGCCATTTCGCTGATCGCCGCGCTGGTCGGTCTGGCCATCGTCCACCGCCTAACCGAGCTCGAGTTCGGCGATCTCGGATCGGCAAGCGCAGCGGTGAAGCTGATGGCGTTTGCTCCGTTCGCCTTCTACCTCTCGGCGGTGTACACCGAGGCCCTGTTTCTCGCCCTGTCGGCCGGGACGTTTCTGGCCGCGCGGCGGGGCCGTTGGGCCGTGGCCGGCGCGCTGGGCGGTTTGGCGGCGATGACCCGGGTGACCGGGCTCCTGCTGCTCGTTCCCGTCGCGATGCTGTTTCTCTACGGGCCGCGCGGGGATGCGGCCGCGCCACCCGCCCGGGGTGGGTGGCGGCCCCGCTATGCGTTCTCGCCGCGACTGTTGTGGGCGCTGCTCATTCCCGGGGGCGCCGCCCTGTTCGGCGCTTACACGGCCGCCCGAGGGTTCGGCTTCTTCGCCTCCTTCCACGCCCAGCATCTGTACTGGCAGCACCGCTTCAGCGGGCCTTTGGTCGCCTTGTGGGATGGACTCAAGGCGGCCTGGCTGCAGATCAAGGCGCTGGCCACCGGGCACCTGACCGATGCCACGCGGGGGGCGTCGGTCCTCCAGGTGATCGTGCTGGTGGTGTCCTGCCTCGGGCTGGCCGGCGTCGCCCGGCGGCTCCCGCCCGCCTACGTCGTGTACGTGGGGCTGGGCCTGCTGGTGCCGCTGTGGAGCCCCACCGTGGGCGATCCACTGCGCGGGCTGGACCGGTACGCGAGCATGATGTTCCCACTGTTCATGTGGTTGGGCGCGTGGGCCCACGAGCGGCGAGCCGAGTCGCCGCTGGTGGTCCTCAGCGCGGTGCTGCTGGCCGGGTTCACCGTGCAGTTCGCCACCTGGCACCTGGTCGGCTCAATCCCGAACTGACCTCGCGGCAGCGGGCGGCCGGGCGTCCGTAACCTACAGCGCCCATGGCGTTGCAGCTGATAACGGCGGGGGAGTCGCATGGCCCCGGGCTCACCTGCATCATCGAGGGTCTCCCGGCGGGCCTGCGGCTCGAGCGCGAGGCGCTGGACCGCGACCTGGCTCGCCGCCAGCTCGGCCACGGCCGCGGCGGACGGATGAAGATCGAGAAGGATCGGGTGGAGGTGACCGCCGGGGTGCGCCACGGCCGCACGCTCGGCGGTCCGATCGCGCTCCAGGTCGTCAACCGCGACTACGCCAACTGGGAGGAGCGGATGAACCCCTGGCCGGTGGAGGCCGAGTTGGCCGAGGTCCATCTGCCGCGGCCCGGACACGCCGACCTCGTCGGCACGCAGAAGTACGGCCTGACGCGATGTCCGCGACATCCTCGAGCGCGCCAGCGCGCGGGAGACCGCCGCGCGCGTGGCCGGCGGGGCGGTGGCCAAGTCGTTCCTGCGGGCCGCTCGGCGTGGAGGTCTACTCGCACGTGCTCCAGATCACCGGCGCCGTGGCGCCGCGGCGGGACGACCTCGGCGCCGGCGGACTTCGCCGACGTCGACGAGTCTCCGGTGCGCTGCCTGGACCCCGAGGCGAGCCGGGCGATGGTGGCCGAGATCGACCGTCTGCGCAAGGCCAACGAGTCGCTCGGTGGTGTGTTCGAGGTCCGCGCCTTTGGACTCGTTCCCGGGCTTGGCTCGCACGTGTCATGGGAGCAACGACTCGACGGCCGGCTCGCGCAGGCGATCCTCTCGATCCAGGCGCTGAAGGCGGTCTCGATCGGCGATGGGTTCGAGGTCGCCGGGTTACCGGGCTCGCAGGCCCACGACGAGATCTTCTACGACGAACAGCACGGCTACCACCGCGAGACGAATCGAGCCGGTGGGCTCGAGGGCGGCATGACCACCGGAGCGCCGCTCGTCGTCCGGGGTTCGATGAAGCCGCTGCCGACCCTTACCAAGCCCCTGCGTTCGGTCGACATCGCCACCCATCAGCCCGCCGAGGCCCTGCGCGAGCGCACCGACTCCTGCACGGTCCCCGCGGCCGGCGTGGTCGGGGAGGCGATGGTCGCCTTCGTCGTGGCCGACGCCTACCGCCGCAAGTTCGGCGGCGACCACATCGATGACGTCCTCCGGGCGCTCGATGCCTATAAGGAGCGGATCGGGTGGCGCGGCTCCTGACCGGAGCCGACCGGGGGTCGATCGTCTGCATCGGCTTCATGGGAGCGGGCAAGACCACGGCCGCCGGGGCGATCGCGGCCGGGCTCGGCACGCTGGCGGTCGACGTCGACAGCGAGATCGAGCTGCGCGCGGGCAAGTCGATCGAGCAGATCTTCGCCGAGAACGGCGAGCCGGCCTTCCGCACCGCCGAGGAGCAGGTCACGCTCGAGCTGCTGGGCCAGGGCGACACGCACGTCCTTTCACTCGGCGGTGGGGCGGTCACGTCGGCCGCGATCAGAGAGGCGCTGCGCGCTCATCTCGTCGTCTGGATCGATATCGACGCCGACACGGCGTGGGCCCGGTGCGAGAACAGCAACCGGCCGCTGGCGCGGGACCGCGATCAGTTCTACGAGCGCTACCGCGACCGTGAGCCGCTCTACGCCGGCCTCGCTGACATCACCCTCCCGGGCCATCGCACCGCCGACATGGCCGGGGTGCTGAACGCTGCGGACGGTATGCCCGCCGGGATCCAGATGCTTTGGGCCACCGAGTGCGGGCGGCGAGTACCCGGCCTACGTCGGGACCGGACTGCTTGCCGGCGAGTTCTGGCCGCCCGCAGTCGAGGGCCGGCGCTTTCTAGTCACCGACGGCAACGTCGGACGCCGTTACGGCGACGCACTCGCGCCGTTGGAGGGCCGGATCGCGATCATGCCCGGCGAGCAGTCAAAGACCGTCGCTCACGCGGAGATCGTGTGGACGGAGATGGTGCGGGCCGGCATGACGCGCACGGACCTAGTGGTGGCGCTCGGCGGCGGTGTCGTCGGCGACCTGGCCGGGTTCTGCGCGGCCACATTCCAGCGCGGCGTGCGCTACGTCCAGGTGCCGACGACGCTGGTCGCGCAGGTTGACTCCGCCTACGGCGGCAAGACCGGCGTCGACCTGGCCGAGGCGAAGAACTACGTCGGCGCCTACCACCAGCCGAGCGCGGTCCTCGCCGACGCCGACGTCCTGCGACGCCTCCCGCCGGAGGAGGTCGCGGCCGGCTACGCCGAGGTGGTGAAGACGGCGCTGATCGCCGGCGGCGAGCTGTGGGAGCGGATGCGCGGCAGCGGCGCCGACCCGACGAGCCGCGACGTGATCATCAGCCTGCGCGCGGACCAAGCTGCGGATCGTCGCCGGGACGAGCGCGACGCCGGCCTGCGACAGGTCCTCAACCTCGGCCATACCGTCGGGCACGCGATCGAGACGACCACCGGATACGCGCGCTATCGCCACGGCGAGGCCGTCGGCGCTCGGGCTGCTGGCCGCGCTGCGGCTGTCGGGACAGGACGAGCTGCGAGGCGAGGTGGCGCGAGCTGCTGCATCGGCCGCGGGCTGCCGACGTACGCTCGACGGCGGCGACCCCGACGCCGTCGTGATGGCCACGGCGCGCGACAAGAAGCGCGTGGGCGAGGGCCGGTCCCGTTCGTGCTGCTCGATCGCGCCCGGCGGCGCCGCGCCCGGGCTGCGAGGTCGCGGCTCGCGCTCTGATCGCCGCCGTGCGAGAGTTGGCTGCGCTGACGTCGATCGTCGCCAACCGCATCGAGGTCATGCACGGCGTCAACCTCGACCAGCTCGGCCGCCGCGACCCGCCACGCACTACGGGACGCTCAGCTTCGACGAGCTCGAGCGCAGATCGCTGACACGGCCGCCGAGCTGGGTCTCGAGACGCGCTTCTTCCACACCAACCACGAGGGCGAGTTCGTCGAGCACCTGCACCGGCTCGAGGGACTGGCCGACGGCCTGATCCTCAACCCGGGCGCCGTGGACCCACTACTCCTACGCGATCCGCGACGCGCTGGAGCTGACCGGCCTTCCGGCCGTCGAGGTCCACCTTTCCGACGTCGACTCACGCGAGGAGTGGCGGCGCAAGTCGGTGATCCGCGAGCTGTGCCTCGGCCGCGTCGCCGGCAAGGGCGCCGACGGCTACCGCGACGCGCTCGAGCTGCTGCGAGACGAGCTCGGGTGAGCACGCGCGCGGACCGGCTATCCGGCCTGCTGGAAGGCGCCGGCGTCGACGTGATCGCTCGTCACCAACCCGCTCAACGTCCGTTACCTCACCGGCTTCACCGGCATCAAACGGCGTGGCCGCTGGTCGGGCCCGCAGACACGCGTGTTCATCACCGATTTCCGCTACGTCGAGCAGGCGACCGAGGAGGTGGAGCCGGTCGTTCGAGCGCCGCCGGGCACCGCAGGATCTGCTCGAGGAAGTGCCGGGCGCGCTCCCCGACCGGGCCGTTGCGCCTGGGGTTCGAGGACGACCCACGTGACCGTGCGTCAGCACGCGCGGCTGCGCGAGCTGCTCGACGAACGCGTCGAGCTGGTCGGCCGTGGCCGCTCACCGAGCGGCTGCGGGCGATCAAGGAGCCGGGCGAGATCGAAGCCATCCGCGCCGCGGCGGGGGTTGCCGACGCCGCGTTTGACGCGCTTGATCGATGAGCGGCTTGATCGGCCGCACCGAGCGCGAGGTGGCGATCGCGTTGGAGCGGATGATGCGCGAGCGAGGGCGCCGCCGGCCCGAGCTTCGGTTCGATCGTGGCGGCCGGCGCGCACGGAGCGCTGCCACATGCTCAGCCGCGCCAGGTTGAGATCCAGCGCGGGGACATGCTCGTCGTCATCGACTGGGGGGCACAGCGTCGACGGCTACTGCTCCGACTGCACGCGGACGATCGCCGCCGGTCAGCGTCGCCGGCTCACGCGCGAGACGTCTACGACCTCGTCCTGGCGGCCCAGCGAGCGGGCCTGTCGGCGGTCAGGGCGGGCGTGCCGGGCCGCGAGGCCGACGCGATCGCGCGAGACGGTGATCGAGGCCGCCGGGCACGGCGATCATTTCGGGCACGGGCTCGGGCATGGCGTGGGACTCGATATTCACGAGGCGCCGCGGCTGTCGCAGCGCTCCGAGCACGAGCTCCAGGACGGCAACGTCGTCACCGTCGAGCCCGGCGTCTACCTGCCGGGCGAGTTCGGAGTGCGCATCGAGGACATCGTGGTGGTCAGGGAGGGGGCCTGCGAGATCCTCAGCGGGATCGGCAAGGAGCTGACCGTCACCGGCTGATCCCGGGCGCTCTCTACACTGAGCCGTCGCATGATCTCGACCAATCAATTCCGCAACGGCAACCACATCGACGTCGACGGGACGATCTTCAAGATCCTCGAGTTCCAGCACGTCAAGCCGGGCAAGGGCGGCGCCTTCGTGCGAACCAGGCTGCGCCGGGCCAGCGACGGCGCGGTGATCGACCGCACGTTCCGGGCCGGCGAGAAATTCCGCCCCGTGAGGACCGAGGTGCGCAGGATGCAGTTCCTGTACCGCGACGGGTCGGACGCACACTTCATGGACACCGGGAGCTATGAGCAGCTGACGATCCCCGAGGTCGCGATCGCCGACGCTCTGCGCTGGATGAAGGAGTCTGATGAGGTCGACCTCCTGTACATCGATAACGACCCTTCCGACGTACAGCTGGCCAGCGCCATCGACCTCGAGGTGACCGAGACCGAGCCGGGTGTCCGGGGCGACACCGCCTCGGGCGGCGGGACCAAGCCGGCTGTGCTCCAAACCGGCGCGCGTATTCAGGTACCGCTGTTCATCGAGATCGGGGACACGGTTCGGGTCGACACGCGCTCCGGTGAATACGTGAGTCGTGCGTAGAAGCGAGCAGCGCCGCGCCGCGGTGTGGGCGCTATACCAGAGCGATCTGCTCGGTCGGCCCCTCGAGGACACCTTTTCGCGGGACACGCATGGGTTCACGCGTGCACTGGCCGAGCTCGTGCGCGGGCATCAGCGCGAGCTCGACGAGCTGATACGCGAGCACGCCAAGGGATGGTCGCTCGAGCGAATCGCGCCGCTCGAGCGTTCGATCCTCCGCGTGGGCCTGGCCGAGCTACTGTACCCCGGCGAGGTCCCCGGCGACGTGTCGATGCCGCCCGAGGGCGCGATCAACGAGGCCGTGGAGACGGCGAAGCGCTTCTGCGGGGCCGAGGCGCCGGCGTTCGTCAACGGAATCCTCGCCGCGGTGCTACGCGAGCGCGATTCCCAGGCCGCCGAGCGCTGACGCGGTTACTCAAGTCACGCTCGCCAGCGGTCGATGTGAGCACCGTGGGATCGACGTGGAAGTCGATCAAGCCGCTGCTCTGGTCTGCCGCGTTGCTGGTGGCCGGGTTGCTGCTCGTCGATCTCGTCCTGTCGGTCCGGAGCATGGGCGATTACACGCCCGGCGGCGCGACGGCGGGAGACAACGCGGCGCCCGGCCTGGATGCGCTGCTGCACGGCGATCTGGCCGGTTACGCCGCTCGTCAGCCGGCGATCGGCCTGACCTCGATCCTTCTCCGGCTGCCGTTTGCCGGCCTGTCACACGCCTTCGGTGGCGGTGCTCTGGTCACCTACCAGGTGGGAGCGCTGGCCGCGCTGCTCCCGGTGGGGTTGTTCGCGGCCTGGCTCTTGGCGAGGGGAGCGATCCCGGGAGGGGCGCGTCTGGCCGGCGCGCTTGCCGGGCTGCTGCTGCTCGCCGGTCCGGTGCTGCGGGAATCGCTGATGTCGGGACATCCAGAAGATGCGCTGGCCGGAGTGCTGGCCACCGGCTCGGTCGTCGCCGCGACCCGGGGACACACCCGCCGAGCGGCCACGCTGCTCGGCCTCGCCGTGGGCGCCAAGCCCTGGGCGCTGATCGCACTGCCGCCGGTGATGGTCGCCTTACCCGGCCGCCGGGTCAGGACCGCCGCGATCGCTGGGGCGGTTGCCTTCCCGCTGTGCGCGGTGGCTCCGCTGGTCGACCCGGGCGCGTTCGCCCGTGCCCTCCACGGAGAGGGGTCGACCAACCTGATCAACCCGTTCAGTCTGTGGTGGCCCCTGAGCGAGTCGTTTCATCTGCACTCGGGGCAGCTGGCTCCCGCGCGGCTGTTGCCCTTTGGACTCTCGCGGGCACAGTCTCCTGGGCTGGTGCTCCTGCTGGCCCTCCCGGCGCTGGCGATCGCCTACGCGCGAGGGCGCCGCCGGGGGACCGCCTGCGATCCGCTGGCGCTGCTCGCCCTGCTGGCCGTCGTTCGCTGCCTGTGCGATTCGACGCACCTCGAGTACTACTACCTATCGATTCTGATTCCGCTGGCAGCCTGGGAGGCTGTGGCCGTCGGCCGCCTGCCGTGGCTCACCGCGCTGGGCACCGTGGCCATCGGGTTGATTCCCAATCTGGCTGAGATCAACGACCCGGCGGCGGTGTGGGCGGCATCGGTGGTGGCGACGCTCGCCCTGGCGGTGTATCTGGCTCGGTGGGCCTTTGTCGCGCGGCCGGGGGCGGCGCCTGAGTCGGTGATGACCCTGGCGCGGGCAGCGTAGGAGCAACGTAGGAGCCGCTCGCATCCGACCACGCCAGCGACGACAATGGCTTCATGAGGTTAATCGTGGTCGACGATGACCGGGCGTTGCGCGACGTGTTGCGGCGGGCGCTGTCGCTGGCCGGCTATGACGTGCGCCTGGCGGAGAGCGGGGCCGGTGCGCTGAGCGAGATCGCCGCCGGTCAGCCCGACGCGGTTGTGCTCGACATCGGCCTGCCGGATATCAACGGCGTCGAGGTGTGCCGCCTGCTTCGCCGCGAGGGCAACCGCGTGCCCGTGCTCATGCTCACGGCTCGGGATGCGGTCTCCGACCGGATCGACGGGCTCGACGCCGGCGCCGACGACTATCTCGTCAAGCCGTTCGACATCGACGAGCTCAAGGCGCGGCTCCGAGCGCTGCTGCGGCGCTCCGGGGCCGACAGCGATGCCGATGGTGGCCTGTCGTTCGACGGGCTGCGACTCGATGCCGGCCGCCACGGCGTGGTGGTGGGGGAGAATTTCATCGAGCTGACGCGGACCGAGTACCAGCTGCTCGAGCTTCTGATGCTCAACCCGCGCCGGGTGCTGCCCCACAGCCTGATCTATGACCGCGTCTGGGGCTATGACTTCGGCCCCACCTCGAACGCGCTGCGCGTCTACATCGGCTATTTGAGACGCAAACTCGAGGACGCCGGCGCCGGCCCGGTGATCCACACCGTGCGGGGGGTGGGATACGCACTGAGGGAGCCGGGAGAGTGAGTCTCAGAGTGCGTATGGGGCTGGCGGCTGGGGTGGCGGTCGCTATCGCGGTGGTCGCCGTGGCGGTGTCGTCGTATGCCGGCATGCGCTCAGAGTTGCTGGGGCAGATCGATCACGCGCTCCAGGGTCTCGCGCAGTCGGTGCACCCGCCCGGGAATCACAATGGTCCCCCCGGCCTCGGTGGCGGTGGACCACTCGGGCAGACAGATTGTGACCATGGCCTCGGGCTCGAGGGCGGTGGCCCCGGATTCGGTGG
Source organism: uncultured Solirubrobacterales bacterium (assembly GCA_963737535.1). Taxonomy (GTDB): domain Bacteria; phylum Actinomycetota; class Thermoleophilia; order Solirubrobacterales; family Solirubrobacteraceae; genus Palsa-465. Next base: position 127,951 of record CAVTTU010000002.1, on the reverse strand, counting down.
CGCGTCGGGACTCCGGCAGTTCGTCACCAGTAGCGGTCAGGTGTGTCCGAGCGGTGGCAGCACGCAGCTGCCCGTCGACGCCCACGTGAAGGCGGTGGCAGCGGCGGGCCACGGTCAGTACTACAGCGATGTCACCGTGTCCGGGCACCGGCTGCGAATGCTCGTGACGGGGGCCCCGGGCGGGGCGCTCCAGGTCGCTCTGCCGCTTGGCGATGTCGACAACGCGCTCGATCAGCAGCTGCTGCTGCTGGCGCTGATCTCGGCCGGCGGGATCGCCTTCGCCGCGCTCCTGGGCATTCTCGTGGCGCGGACCGCGCTGGCGCCGATCGCGCGTTTCACCAGGCGGACGGAGTCCATCGCCGCCAGCGCCGAGCGGTTCGAGTACGAGCGGCTGGAGGTTCACGGTGACGATGAGCTGGCGCGCCTCGCTCGCACGTTCAACACCACCCTCGATGCCCTCGAACGGTCGGTCCAGGCCCAGCGCAACCTGGTCGCCGATGCCTCGCACGAGCTGCGTACTCCGATCGCCTCGATCAGGGCCAATCTGCAGCTGCTGCGGGACGAGGCGCTGCTGTCGCCCGAGGACCGCGCGGCCCTGCGCGCGGACATGATCGAGGAGCTCGACGAGCTGACCCAGCTGGTCGGGGACGTGGTCGAGCTCGCCCGCGGGTCGAAGCTGAGCGGCGAGCTTGGCGACGTGCGCGTGGATCGCATCGCCGCCGACGCGGTTGATCGGGCACGCCGGCGCGCGCCCGGACTGACCTTCCGGGCCAGCCTCGAGCCGACGCTGGTCAGCGGCGATGGCGACCGGATCGCGCGCGCCGTGATCAACCTTCTCGACAACGCCGGGAAGTGGAGCCCCGAGGGCGGATTGGTCGAGGTCGACCTGAAGAACGGCACGCTGACCGTCCGCGACCACGGCCCGGGGTTTCAGGATGAAGACCTACCGTTCGTGTTCGACCGGTTTCATCGCGCCAAGACGGCCCGGGCCAAACCCGGGTCGGGCCTCGGGTTGGCCATCGTGCGGCAGGCCGCGGAGGCCCACGGCGGGTTCGTCGAGGCCAGCAACGCACCGGACGGGGGCGCCCTGATGAGGATCGGCTTCGGCACGCCGCTCAAGATCGCCGAGCCGGCCCCGGAGACGATCAGCGCGTCCTGACGCGGCGGGAGCCCCCGCGCCACCCATAGGGCTGGTCAGCTAACCGCATCTATGTTTCGCTTAGCTGACCAGGCCCGGCGATTCGCTACCGGAGGAGCGGCTGGAGCGACGGCGTGCACGGGCAGGCGGCGGCCCGCAGCCGCGTCAGCCCGAGCAGATCCTCGATCGTCTGGAGCACCGAGTAGTGGTCGGTCGCCGTGCGCCAGGTGGCGTGGGCGCGCGAGCCTCGCCGCCGGCCACGATCGTGACGATATGCCCGCCCGCGGCCAGGCGGCAGCAGCCGTCGTCGCTGGAGCCCTCGTCCCAGGTCAGGAACAGGAGTCCGCGGGGCCCGATCGCGCGCAGCAGCGGCGGGACCAGCCCGCGCAGGAAGCGATCGCCGGTCGCGGCGATGCAATCGTGCATGTCGTGGCAGAGGTTCGGGGTGATCCACACGAAGCGCGGCAGCGATTGCGCGCGTTCTTCGGTGGCCAGCCCGGCTCAGCGGGACCACGTTGGCGCACAGCCGGCCGGTGGGACGACGCCCGTGTAGTACGACGAACGGATCGTGCTTCTTGGCGTAGTCGCCCGGCGCTCGCGCCCGTGAAACACGGGGACGGGCATGTCCTCCATGTAGGCCCGCCCACGACGATGCGCCTGGACTCGAGTTGACCGGCCAAGCCGGTCCCGCGCAGCGCTGCAGTTGGTGCAGTCGCTGTCGATCCCGAAGGTCGAGCCGCCGGTCAGCGCCAGGTAGTTGGGCAGCGAGGGATGGGTGATCGCGAAGGCCGCCGTGGCGAGCGCATTGTCATGCGCGAGCGAGGTGATGAACGGGGCCGACGGCGAGCCGATGATGTCGCCTGTACTCCTCGTTCTCCATCACAATCACGGCGATATGACTGGGGCCGTGATCCGCGATGTGGGCCGTTGGCGAGGCGACGGTCTGGGCCGGCATCGTGGTCGAGGTGGCGCCGCACGCGGCCAACAAGATCGTCGCGGCCAGCGCACCGGCGAACCGGGGCCGGATCACGCCTCCACCGCTCCCAGCGAGGCCGGACGGCCGGGCAGGAGCATGGCGGAACCGGTGGCGACGGCGATCCGGCGGCCATCGGCATCGAACACCTCGGAGTTGCCGACGGCGATCCGGCGGCCGGCGTGGATCACCTCGCCGTGGGCGGTGGCCACCCGACCGTCGGCCAGCAACGGTCGCAGGTAGTTGAGCTTCAGATCGATCGGTGCGAGCGCGGTGGCGGCGGGGACGGTGGTCTGGATCGCCGCGCTGAGCGCGGCCTCGGCGAGCATCGCCACAGCCCCGCCCTGGACCCGTCCCGGCGGCGGAGCGGTCAGCCACTCGCTGGCCGGCAGTGCGAACGCGGCGCGGTGGGGGCCGGCGGAGGTGAGCGTGAGCCCGGTCAGGTGGTGGACCGGAGGCGGAGGCAGCTCGCCCGCGAGCAGCGCCTCGAGAAACTGCATCCCGCTCAGTCGCTCCCACACCTCCTGCGCGACGATGCCGCCGGCCGAAGGCCGTTGCCATGGATCAGGATCGTCGACGTCCGCCCCTGCCGCCGACCAGTCGGAGCCGTCCGTGGCCTTGCTGCCCGGCGGCGGCGACGCCGGAGCGAGCTGCGGCTGCATCAGGCACAGCGTGCTGCCGTGAGCGATCAGCTGACCCTCGTCGTCGGTCAGCGAGGCCTCGGCCAGCGCGATGCTCGTGCGGGCCTTGACCAATCGTCCACGCACCATCAGACGCCCGCTCGGGCGGGCGGGGGCGAGCAGCCGAAGCGTCAGCTCGGAGGTCAGGAACGGTGTGCGCGGGGGCAGGACGGTCTGGACCGCGCAGGCCATCGCCGCGTCGGCGGGCATCACCAGCGGCCCGATCGAGATCGCACCCGGCGAGGAGCGCAGCCAGCCGGTCAGCGGGAGCTCAAATGCGGCCGCCCCATCATCTATCTCGACCAGGTGCATGCCGGTGAGCCGCGAAATCGGTGGCTGCGGGACGCGGCCGGCGAGCAGCGCTCGGAGCTGCTCGGCCCCCGCGATGGCCATGAAGCTGGAATCGGGGTGGCCACCGCGGGGCGGCTCTTGCCAGGGATCGGGCATCAGCGGTCAGCTGATGTGTATCGGTTCGGGCGGCTGACGGAGCTTCCGCGTGGACGACTTGAGGGAGTCTCAGTCGCACAAACGTGGGACTTTCTGTGCATCCTTTGCGCCACGGAGCGCGGGAGTCGAGACTGCCATCGGGGCGTGCTGGCGCGTTCCCCGAGTGGGCAGCCCTCGCCTGGCGCGCCCGCCCGCCGGCACTCCCCATTTTTCTCCTCCTCGCCCTCGCGGCCCGTTGCTCGAGCGACGGCGGCGGCCGGGTTCGCTTGCCGGATCTGGCGCCGCTCGCGCAACTTCCCCAGGCCCGTCGTGTTCCCACCCGACGGGTACAACGACTCAGAAGGGAGACCGCATGACTCGCGTCCGACGAGTGCTTGCCTTGACCTCGGTCATCTCGCTTGTCTTCGTGGCGGCCGCCGCGGCGACGAAGGTGACCGGCGGAACCACGACGGTGACGGCGTCCACGGCGGCTGCGCAGCTGCTGGCGAACAACCACATCGCGGTCACGCCGATTGCGCCGGCGACGGCGAGCGGCAACACGTTCACGTTCCCGATCACCGGCGGCCGGCTGAACACCAAGACGATGCATGGTGTGATTCGCCACTCCGGCGGCATCATGCTGTCCAACGGCACCGCCAAGGCAGCCCTGCGCCGCCTGACGATCGTCTCGGACAAGCACGGCGTCTCGATCTTCGCGCTCGTACGCCATCACACCCACCGCGTCTGCGGACACATCAGGGCGCGCCACCGGCGCTTCCGCTGCCGCGTGGTTGTCGTCTGGAGTTCCGCGCGTGTCGCGACAGTGACGGACGCCAGCGCTTCCAACGGGTCGGCCACCGGCACCGTCAAGATCACCGCGTTCACCGCGCGCGTGATCAACCGTCTGGCCGGCAAGCACGTTGTCGGCGCGGGCGACGTGCTCGGGACGGCGACCGTCACCCCGACGCTCAAGTAGCAGGTCGTACGCCCAGCCCCGCCCGGCGAGCGTTCGGCCCGCCGGGCGGCGGCTCGGGACCTCCGCGTGTCGCCGGGTGACTATGATCGAGCCCGGTGCCCGACCGCCTGTACTTCACCGACTCCGATGAGGCCAACGCGCTGAACGCCAGCGACCCGATGGCGTTGCTGATCGGTTTCGCGCTCGACCAGCAGGTCACGGTCCAGAAGGCGTTTGCCGGCCCGCTGGCGATCAAGGAGCGGCTCGGCTCGCTCGACGCCAAGGCGGTCGCCTCGGCCGACCTCGAACCGCTGTTCCGGGAGCGCCCGGCCATCCATCGCTTCCCCGGCGCGATGGCGCGCCGCGTCCATGATTTGGCGCAGTACATCGAGGATCGCTACGACGGCGACGCCGCGCGAGTCTGGACGGACGCGAAGACGAGCGACGAGCTTCGCGCCAACCTGGCCGGACTTCCGGGCTTCGGCGAGATGAAGATCAAGTCGCTGGGCTCGGTTCTCGCCAACCGGTTTGGCGTCGCCACCGCTCAGGACCTGGTCCCGTGGCACCCGACGCTGGGCGACGTCGACTCGCCGCAGGCGCTGGCCGACTACCAGTCAGCCAAGAAAGAGCACAAATCGTCGTGGAGCAAGAGCGGCTCGCGCCGAAGCGCAGGCCGCTCGTACTAAACAGCACTGCTGCATCGGGCCTTGGCTCGATGTCCCGTGTTGGCCTATAGTCCTTGGTGACGAGAGGCAGGCGCCACCGTCGGTAAAACAGCACTGCTGCAGCCAGTTCCCTTGGCGGCTTACGGCGCGCTACGTTGACCGTGAGCAATCAGAGGAGGCAAAATGGTCCCGCAAGACATGATCGATCACCCCGATGTGCAGGCCCTCGTGAACCAGGCGCGCGAAGGTCTCGCGGCCGGCAAGGACAAGGAGGCGGCGCGGCTTCTTACCGACGCCGCTTACCACACGCACGACCCCGAGACCGAGCAGGAGGTACGCGACCTCGCCGCTCAGGGTCTCGAGCGCGCGGGTCGGTTCGGCAAGGGCCGGTGGCAGGAAATCATCCGAATCGCCGACCTGCACCGTTCCGCGGCCGCGAGCGCATAGGCAGACCGACGTTCATCGGGACTCTCGGAACGTCTCCGCGAGTCCCGGCAACGCTTCGCAGCAACGCGGCATAGTCGCCCTCGCTCGAGGTCCCGCGGCGACCTCGAGCGACCGCCGCCAGCGCTCGACACCCGCGGTCAGCGCTCGATTCCCACAGGGTTCGGCGAGAAGACGCTCAGTGATAATGAGCGGCATGCACCTACGAGGCGCGGTGGTCAACGGCCGAGCCGAAGAGCTCCGCCCATTCACCGACGGTGATCGCGAGTCCGTGCTGCGCGTGCTGGCGGCGCGCGACACGCACGATTTCGGCGTGGCGGACTTCACGCGCAAGATCGTGTTCGACCACGTGCGGACGAACGCATCCAACGCGGTGGTCGCCGCTGACCGCGAGGAGGTGTTCGGCTGCGCCGCGATTCACGATGGCGGGGCGATCGCGTTCGTCGATCCCGCCCGGGAGCGCGAGGGTACGGGATCGGCCCTGCTGGCGTGGACCGAGGCCCAGGGCAGCGCCCTCGGGCGCGACTACCACCGGCAGTGGATCCCCGACGGCAACGCCAGCGGCCAGCGCCTGATGCGGGAGGCTGGGTACGAGCAGGTGAGAACCATCTACCACCTGGTGCGCGAGCTGTCCGAGGCGCCGGCGCGTCCCGCGACACCTGCGGGGATCATGCTCGAGCGTCCCGATGTCGAGCGCGATGCGCGGGCGCTCCATGCCGTCGATGCGGCTGCCTTTGCCTCGAACGCCGATTATCGCGAGGAGAGCTTTGAGACCTTTCGCGACGAGCATCTGAGCAACGCCGCCCTCGAGCCCGAGCTGAGCCTGCTCGCTCGTCGCGGCGAGGCGGTGGCCGGGTTCACCGTGTGCCGCCGCTGGGGGCCGGGCGTCGGCTACATCGATTTGCTGGCGGTGATTGAGCCCGAGCGGCGACAGGGTCTGGGGAGCCTCCTATTGCTGAGCGCGTTCGCCGATTTCGCCGGCGTGGGTCTGGGCGAGGCCGCGCTTGACGTCGCATCGGACAATCAGCGCGCGCTGCGCGTCTACGAGCGCGCAGGCATGACGGCCCGCCACCGGATCAACGTGTTCGAGAAACGGGTCACCTGACGGGACCCGCCGAACGGACCGCGCCGCACGGAAGCCGCACGGATCGCGCTGCACCGACCGCGCCGCACGGATCGCGCTGCACCGACCGCCCACCGGTCAATCGTTGGCAGCCCGAGGCCGGTAGCGGTGATGGAGCATCAGGGCGTTGCCGTCGGGATCGGCAAAGAAGCCCATGAAGCAGACGCCTGTGTCGAGGATGTCCCCGCGGAACTCAACGCCCTTCTGCTCGAGCTCGCGCCGGGCCGCGGCGACGTCGTCGACGTGCAACGCGATCGCATTGTGGTTCGTCCGGTGCTCCATGCCCATGCGCTCGGGATTGATGACGCTGAGAGTCAGGTTGCCGGTCTCAAACTCCGCGTAGTTGCGGTCCTCGATGTACACGGACCGTCGCAGTCCCAGCGTCTCGCCGTAGAACTCCACCGATCTGGGGAGGTCGTGGCTCGGAACGGCCACGAAGTCGACGCCGGAGATCAGCTGATTGGTGGTGGCCATGGCCCGCCCTTTCCTTCTCGAAGGTGTGTTCGCAACGATTGTGACTGGTGGGGCTACGCCTGGTCCGACGGCGGCGAGGCCCGGAACAGGACGAGGAAGTGCTCGGCGACCTCCCGGTCGCCGTCGATCCTCACGCCGCCGGCGTCGATCGGGCGTCCGTGCCATAGGACCGCGGCCAGGGTGGCGGGATCGCCCTCGATGATGGCGTCCGGATCCTCCGCTGCGCCGCGCGCGATCTGCAGGCCGCCGGCACCGAAGCGCGCCGCGAAGCGTTGCTCGTCGAGCCTGACCTCGACCACCCCTGCACGCGCGTCGTTGCGCCCGGGGTCGAACAGCGTCTTGAGCGCGATGATCAGCGAATCCGGTCCGAGCTCCCCGTCGCCGGCCGGGAAGGGCCCACGGCTGCCCCAGCGTCCGAGCGCGAGCACGACGGGCTCGAGCTCGTGACCCCACTCCGTGAGCTCGTAGACGCGCACGGCGGCGGGCGGGGGGAGCTTCGCCCGCCTCACCACACCGGCCTGCTCGAGCTCGCGAAGGCGCTGTGACAGGACATCGGGGCTGAGGTGGGGGAGCCCCGACCGCAGATCGGTGAAACGCTTGGGACCGAGGAGCAGCTCACGGACGACGAGCAGCGCCCAGCGCTCGCCGACCAGGTCGAGGGCCCGCGCCACCCCGCACGGATCTCCGTAGCTACGCCTTGTCGGCATGTCGCGGAAGTTTACTTGACAAGTCCGTTTTGGCAATCTTATAGTTGGATTTTCCGACTAGATAATTGTTCTGACCGAGTAAATATCAACATCGCAAAGGAGAACCGATGAGCGAGCGCGCTTCCTACCCACCCGGTGTTCCCTGCTGGGTGGACACCGCCCAGCCGGACCCAAAGGCCGCCCTCGAGTTCTACGGCCCTCTGCTCGGCTGGGAGTTCGCCGGGCCCGGCGCGATGCCGGGCGATCCGCCCGGCAGCTACTACGTGGCGCGTGTACGGGGCAAGGACGTGGCCGGAATCAGCTCCCTACCGGCGCAGGCGACGGCGCCGGCGTGGATGACCTACGTGGCCGTGAGCAGTGCCGATGCGGCCGCCGAGCGCGCGAGCGCGGCCGGCGGGACGGTTGTCGCCGACCCCTTCGATGCGCCGCCGGCGGGACGCATGGCGGTGTTGCAGGACCCGGCTGGAGCCGTGTTCTGCGTGTGGGAGGCCGGCGACCGGCAGGGTGCCCAGCTCATCAACGAGCCGTCCGCGTGGGCGATGAGCATGCTCGCGACCAACGACCCCGACGGTGCCGAGGCGTTCTACGGCGCCCTGTTCGGATGGGAGACCGAGGCCTTTCGGCCCGGGGTCTCGCTGTTCCGGCTGCCGGGCTACGCCGGCGGCGAGCCTCACCAGCCCGTGCCGCGCGACGTGGTCGCGGCGATGATCGTCGATGATCGTGACGCCGCCTGGACCGTCGACGTTTGGGTCCGCGACGCCGACGCCATCGCGGCCAGGACGGCCGAGCTCGGCGGTGCAGTTGCGGTGGCGCCGCGGGAGATTCCCGGCTTTCGCAATGCGGTGATCTCCGATCCACAGGGCGCGGTGCTGTCTGTCAGTCAGCTGTTGGCCGCCGCCTGACCGCGGCCCCGGCGCCCGATTCTGCCCTGAGGCGAGGCTGCTCCGTGCGGCCTCGCGCCGGGCCGTATGTGACAAATCGCACACGAGACGATCTCGTCGTTGTGACCGGCCTGCTACGGTCAGCGACTTCGCAATACCGCCGAATCCCCGCTCGCTTTCACTTATCGCGCGTCCGGGGAACGGGGGACCCGCTGGTGGCGATGCCGCCGTGGGGCTAATCGCCGCGACGTATGCGGCGTAGCGCAGCTTTCTCGCGCGAGCCCGTCAGCTAACCCCGTAGGCCCGAGAGAAAGAAACAGGAGGCTCCATGCCCTCGAAAAGAGCGCGACACGCGTCGCGTCGTGAATACCTGCGCCGTAGCGCCCGAATCGGTTCGGGACTGTTGGCGCTCACCACCGCCGGACTCCTGGCCGGGCCGGCGATGGCCAGCGCCCATACGCCGATGCTGACCTCCCTGCTCGAGCAGGGCAGCGCCGGGCCGAACGTGGCCCGCGTCCAGCGCGCGCTGCATATCAACGACAACGCCCACTTCACCGGGGCGACGAAGCGAGCGGTGATCGCGTTCCAGCGCCGCGACAGCCTGCTGGTCGACGGGATCGTCGGTCCGCAGACCTGGGGTGCGCTGTTCCACATCCCGGAAGCCACGACCACGTCGAGCTCGACCTCGAGCACGTCCAGCCAGTCGCAGCCGGCCAGCGCCTCGGCGAGTTCGAGCTCCACCTCCAGTGGAGGGTACTCGATCCCGTCTTCGATCGTGCAATGCGAGTCCGGCGGCAACTACTCGGCGGTCAATCCGCAGAGCGGCGCCGGCGGCGCGTACCAGATCATGCCCTCGACGTGGCATGACTACGGCGGGCAGGGCCTGCCCCAGGATGCGCCCAAGTCCGAGCAGGACGCGATCGCGGCGAAGATCTACTCGACGGTCGGTCCTTCGGCCTGGGTCTGCTGAGCATCGCCACTGGGCCGGCCGCGGCAGCGCGTCGCGGCCGGCCCTTGCCGTTCACCCGCGGAGTAGCGTCCCGTAAACCGATGACCGACCTAACCGGCACGCGCGTGCTGATCACCGGCGGGACGAGCGGGCTGGGGCGGGCGATGGCCGCGGCCGTGACTCAGGCGGGGGCGAGCACGGCGCTGACCAGCCGCACCCGGGCCCGCGCCGACGCCGCGGCGAGCGCGCTCGGGCCGCTGGCGGCGGGAATCGAGCTGGATGTCCGGGATGAGCGCTCCGTCCAGGCCGGCGTCCGGGAGGCCTATGCGCGCCTTGGTGGCGTCGACGTCCTGGTCAACAACGCGGGAATCGGTATGCGTACGGTCAATCCGCGTTTTCTCACCGACCCGCAGCCGTTCTGGGAGGTCAAACCCAGCGGCTTTCGCGACGTCGTCGAGACGAAGCTGACGGGGTCGTTTCTGGTTGCGCGGGAGGTCGTTCCCGAGATGCTGGCGGCCGGCGGCGGCCGGATCGTGTGCATCTCAATGAACGAGCAGACGATGATCCGCCCAGGCTTCGTGCCCTACGGACCATCGGGCGCGGGCGTCGAAGCACTCGCGCGGGTCATGGCAGCTGACCTGGCCGCGAGCACGGTTCGCGTCAACATCCTCCTGCCCGGAGGCGCCACGAACACGGGGATGATCCCCGATCAGGTGCCGCCCGAGACCCGCACCCGGTTGCTCGATCCGGCGATCATGGGCCCGCCGATCGTCTGGCTTGCCTCGGCGGCGGCGGCCCACGTCCACGGCGAGCGGATCGTGGCCACGGAGTTCGGCGACTGGCTCGCCCAGCGCTGAGTCCGGGCGCCTACTGGAGGTAGCGCTCGACCGTATCGGCGTCGCGGGCCTGAGCCTCGTCCGGATCCTGCCCGGCTTCGCTCAGCGCCCGTCGCTGACGGAGCAGATCCCAGCAGCGGTCGAGTTCGACCGAGATCGCCTCGAGTCGCGTGCGATCGGCCTCGAGGGCCTCGGGGCTGCTCGAGTCGGCCTGCTCGCGGCCGCGCAGCGAGTGCTCCTCGCGCACGAGGGCTTCGATTCGATCGACAACCGGACCGCTGTCCACGTCCTGGAATCTAACCGATAGATCAAGTCCGAGAGACCCGGCGAAGGTAGGCTTCGGGTCGTGGCCGAGTCTCAGTCGATCCTCACGCCGCTGACGGAGTCGGCGATCTTCCTGGTGCTGACCGTCGACGCGGGGAGCGAGGACGAGCTGCGCGAGCTGCTCGGTGACGTCAGCGGGCTCAAGCGCTCGGTTGGCTTCCGGATTCCTGAGGCCGAGCTGTCCTGCGTCGTCGGGATTGGGTCGGCGCTGTGGGATCGCGTCTTCGGCTCGCCGCGTCCCGCCGAGCTGCATCCATTTCCAGGCTTCGTGGGCTCACGACACACCGCGGTGGCGACGCCCGGCGATCTGTTGTTTCACATCCGCGCCCACCGACTCGACCTATGCTTCGAGTTGGCTGAACGGCTCATGAACCGGCTCGACGGCTTCGCGCGCGTGGTCGATGAGGTGCACGGCTTCAGGTCTTTCGACGAGCGTGACCTGCTCGGCTTCGTCGACGGCACCGAGAATCCCGAGGGCGGCGCGTCGGCCGACGCGGCGCTGATTGGCGATGAGGATCCCGAATTCGTAGGCGGGAGCTACGTCGTGGTCCAAAAGTACCTGCACGACCTCCGGGGCTGGGACGCGCTGCCGGTCGAGGAGCAGGAGCGTGCGATCGGCCGCGAGAAGCTCAGCGATGTCGAGCTACCCGACGACATCAAGCCCGACAACTCACACGTGGCGTTGAACACGATCGTCGACGAGAACGGCGAGGAGCGCCAGATCATGCGCTTCAACATGCCCTTCGGCCGGGTGGGCGCCGGCGAGTACGGGACGTACTTCATCGGCTACGCCCGCAGCCCCGACGTGATCGAGCAGATGCTGACGAACATGTTCGTCGGCAAGCCTCCGGGTAACTACGACCGGATCCTCGACTTCTCCACCGCGGTCACCGGCAACCTGTTCTTCGTTCCCACCGGTGACTTCCTCGACAACCAGCCACCAGACGAAGACGCCGACGCGTCGACGGCGGCCCCGCCGGCGGAAGGGTCAGCCGATCATGGCTCACTCGGCATCGGCAGCCTAAAGGGAGGGTCTTGATGAACCATCTGCTGCGCGAAAAAGCCCCGATCAGCTCGGCAGGCTGGAGCTTGCTCGACGGCGAAGCGACCGAGCGCGTGACGCCTGCGTTGGCCGCGCGCAAGCTGGTCGACTTCTCCGGCCCGCACGGGTGGGAGCATTCGGCGACCAACCTCGGGCGCACGACCGCGCTTGCCGGGGCACCCTGTGACGGGGTGTCCGGCCTGCAGCGCCGCGTTCTGCCGCTGGTCGAGGTTCGCGCCGACTTCGAGCTCTCGCGAGCTGAGCTCCGCGACGGGGATCGGGGCGCGGATGATGTCGACCTCGGGCCCCTGGACCAGGCCGCGCACCAGATCGCCGTGGCCGAGAACGTCGCCGTGTTCCACGGCTGGCACGGCGCGATCACCGGCATCGGGGAAGCTTCACCGCACGCAGCCGAGCCACTGGGGGAGGGGGCCGACGATTACCCTCGGCGGGTGGCCGGCGCCGTGCAGCAACTGCTGTCGAACGGGATCGGCGGCCCGTACGGGCTCGCGCTCGGTCCCGAGCAGTATCAGCGCGTGGTGGAGACGGCCGAGCACGGGGGCTATCCGCTGCTCGAGCACCTGCGCAAGATCGTCGACGGACCGATCCTGTGGGCGCCGGGGGTCAAGGGCGCGGTGGTCCTGAGCACGCGAGGCGGCGACTTCATCCTCGACTCCGGCCAGGATCTGGCCATCGGCTACGACTCGCACGACGACGACGCCGTGCGGCTGTACCTCGAGGAGAGCTTCAGCTTCCACGTGGCCACGCCCGAGGCCGCGGTCGTCCTCGAGCCGTAGGGAGCCATCAGGCGATCGGTTTGGTGACCGGCCCGACGCCGATCACCTCGACCACCTCGCCGGGCTGGCACATATCGATCGCGTCGGCTTCGCGCCGCAGCAGGGCCCGCAGCTGGACGAAAGCGGCCAGACCCAGCAGGCCCGGGACCCACAGCTCGACGACCCGGTACAACAGCACGGCTGCGGTGGAGGTGACGGCCGGAAGGCCGTATAGAACCAAGGCTCCGATGAGTCCCAGCTCGACGCCGCCGATTCCCCCGGGAATCGGGATCAGATTGCCCAGCTGTCCGATCACGTAGGCGATCGAGACGGTGGCGAACTCGGGCGTCGAGCCGATTGCCCGGAAGCTCGCCCACAGGACCATGATGTCGAACAGCATGTAGCCGATGACTCCACTCAGCAGCCAGGGATCTCCGGTCCTCAGCAACCGGACGGCCTCATCGATGCCGTCGGAGGTTGCGCGCAACGCGGGGCCCACCCGGGCCCGTCGACCGCCCTCACTGCGCGTTCCCAACCGTCGGCTGAGGCGGCCCAGCAGCAGGGTCAGGACCACCGCCCCGATCGCCACCACGGCGGGAATCACTGTCAGCGCGATGTTGGACTTGCCGGGTAGCACGTGCACGGCCAGGCCGATTCCGAGCAGGGCCAGCCCGGCGACATTGGGAACGCTGGTGAGGAGGAAGAAGGCCACCGTCTTGTCGGCGATCTCCTTGGTCGGCATGCCCCCGCGCCGGAGCGCCCATGCCCCGAGGGCCAGGCCGCCGGCGCCGCCGACCGGCAGCAGCGAATCCGCGCCCAGCTCGGACATGGCGATCTTGTAGCTCGTGCTCCGACTCATCCGGATGCAGAAGACACGGCGAAACGCGAGCACATAGGTCAGGCACGAGAGGACCTCGAGCGCGCAACCGACGGCGATCCAGCCCGCCGAGGCGTGGGCAAAGCGCTCGCGCAGCTCCCCCAGGCCGGGGAGCAGGGTGACGAGGATGATGACGACCACCACGACGGCACCGAGCTTCAGCACCGCGCGGCGCAGTCGACGAGGGCCGACCGCCGCCGGCAGCGGCGCCGGGTTGGTCGCGTTCGCTGAATCGCTCACCGCGGCCATCGTTTACCTGGATAGCAGGTCGGCGCTCCTGGAGGCCATTGACGAACTCGCTCCGCTCGGGCAGGATCCGCCACTGAAGCTGATGTCACCGATCTCACGTGGATTTCTAGGCCGTCGCCGGCCGGTCGCGGACCCGTCGCGCGTGCCCCCGGGACAGTATGTGACGCTGGACTTTCCGGTCCTGTCGGCCGGGCCTACGCCCCACACGCCGCTGCCCGAGTGGAGCTTTGCCATCGACGGCGAGATCGACCGGGCCCTGTCCTGGAACTGGGACGAGTTCCAGGCCCTGCCCGCGCAGACCTTCACCGTCGACATCCACTGCGTGACGAAGTGGTCGAAGCTCGATACAGGCTGGCGGGGCGTGTCGATCGACACGCTGCTGCACGGTGTTGGCACCGAGGCTGAGTACCTGACGGCATGGTGCGACGGTGGATATACGACGAATCTCGCGCTCGAGGACGTGACCGGCGGCAAGGCGTGGGTGGTCTACGAGTACGACGGTGAGCCGCTCCCGTCCGAGCACGGCGGTCCCGCCCGGCTGCTGGTTCCGCACCTGTACTTCTGGAAGAGCGCCAAGTGGGTGCGCGGGCTCACGCTGACCCGCGACGACGAGCCCGGCTTCTGGGAGATGTACGGCTACCACGACCACGGTGACCCATGGCTCGAGCAGCGATATCAGGGCGACTGAACTGGCAGCTCGGCACCGTCGTCGAGCTGGTTCCGGAGACGAGCCAGACGAAGAGCATCGTGCTCGAGGTGCGCGAATGGTCGGGTCATCGCGCGGGCCAGCATGTCGACGTGCGGCTCACCGCCGAGGATGGTTATCAGGCCCAGCGCAGCTACTCGATCGCGTCGAGTCCGGGCGATGAGCATGTCGTCCTAACCGTCGAGCGGCTCGACGACGGCGAGGTCTCGCCCTACCTGACCGACGAGCTCCGGGCAGGCGACGAGCTCGAGCTCCGCGGGCCGATCGGTGGCTACTTCGTGTGGGAGCAATCTCTGCGCGGCCCGTTGATGCTGATCGCCGGGGGCTCGGGGATCGTGCCATTGCGGGCGATCCTGCGTCACTGGGCGGCCGGAGACCGGGCCGTCGCGCCGCGGCTTCTGTACTCATCGCGATCTCTGGCCGACGTGATCTACCGCGACGAGCTGACCGGTGACCTCGCCGGTGACGGTGTCGACGTCCGGCTCACCCTGACCCGCGAGTGGCCGGACGATTGGGATGGACTGCGCGGGCGCATCGACGGCGACATGCTCGATGAGGTTGTGTGGCCGCCGGCCGCGCGGCCGCTGGTGTATGCATGCGGGCCAAGTTCGTTCGTCGAGGCCGCCGGCGCGGGGCTCGTCGCCGCCGGCCACGATCCGAGTCGGATCAGGACCGAGCGGTTCGGGCCGACGGGAACGTAAGGGGGAGTGGATGGAAGCACTGGATGGAAACGCGATCGCCGGGCATCTGTTCGAGTACTTCGGCCAGGAGATGACAACGGCCACCGGGGTCTGCCGGCACTGTGGCGCCCGGGCCCAGATCGCTGAGGTGCGGGTCTATTCGCAAGCCCCTGGGGTGGTCGCTCGCTGCCGCTCGTGCGGCGCGGTGGTGATGGTGGTGCTGATGATCCGAGACACCACGCGCGTCGACCTCCGGGGCTTCGCACTCGATTGAATCTTCGCTCCATTCGGGATGCAGTGATCCAGCTGTTCTGATCGCTCGTACTGGGTGCTGAAAGAAGTCGAGTGCCGGGCTCGCAAACCGACATGGCGCGGGAGCGGAATGAACGGGGCTGACCGGTAGCTCGGTGTAAATCCACAGGAGGATCACCGTGACTGACCTGACCAGGCGAGGATTCGTCAAGAACTCGGCCGGCGCAGCCGCCGGTGTCACCACGCTAGCCGCGCTGCTCGCCGAGCGTGCGGACGCGGACGCGGCGGAAGGTTCACATCCCGTCGTGGCCTACATCAGCAACCCACGCAGTGGCGAAATCTCGCTGATGTCCCACGACCGGGAAGTGACCATCCGCGACCGCAAGCTGGCCGCGCGGATCGTTCAGGCCGCCGGCTAGAGCATCGCCGGGGCGGCTAGCCACCGCCACAAACCGTTCTTTCGTCAGCCATCTGGAGGTCAAGCATGTCGTCTCACCGTGAGGCACCGTCGATCAGCAAGGATCCGGTTGCCGACAACACCGATCTGTACGCGTTCGTGAGTCCCGATGACCCGAACACGGTGACCATCATCTCGAACTACCTGCCGCTGGAAGCACCGTTCGGTGGCCCGAACTTCTTCGAGTTCGGCGATGACGTCCTCTACTCGATTCACATTGACAACGATGCCGACGGTAAGCCCGAGATCACCTATGAGTTCAAATTCAGCACCGAGGTTCGCAACACCAATACATTTCTCTACAACACGGGGCCGATCACCTCGATCGGTAGCAAGAACTGGAACCGGCGCCAGTTCTTCACGGTGACTCGCGTCGCCGGTGGTCGCCGGCAGGTACTGGGCAAGCACCTGGCGTGTCCGCCCTGCAATATCGGGCCGGCGTCGACGCCGAACTATGCAGCGGTCGCGGGTCAGGCGATCCACAAGGTTGCCGGCGGCCACACCGTGTTCGCCGGACAGCGACTGGAGGGGTTCTACGTCGACCTGGGCGCGATCTTCGACCTAGGCGACCTGCGCCCGTTTCAGAACCTCCATCTCTCGGGCATGATGGCCGCCGCCCCGGGCGTCAACGCGACGAACGAGTTCGGCGTCCACTCGATCGCTCTGAAGGTGCCCAAGCACGAGCTCACCCGCAATGGCAAGACGTCGACCAACGTGATGGGCAGCAGCTCGGTGATCGGGGTCTGGGCTGCGGCCAGTCGCAAGCACGCGACGATTCACGAGGCCAAGTCCGGCCGCAAGCATCACGCCGGCAGCTGGATCCAGGTATCCCGCCTGGGCAACCCGCTGTTCAACGAGGTGATCGTGCCGATGGGCGAGAAGGACCGCTGGAACGCTGTGTCGGCCGCGGACGACGCCCACTTCGAGAAGTACGTCAAGCATCCCGAGCTGGCCGGTTTGTTGCCGGTCCTGTACCCGAACGTGTTCCCCAACCTGAGCAAGCTCAAGGCTCCGCGAGCGGATCTGGTGGCCATCCTGCTCACCGGACTTCCGGCCGGTGTCGTGCCGGGATTCCAGAACTACACGGGTAAGCGAGCCGCTGATCAGCTGCGGCTGAACATGGCCATCAAGCCAACGGCCAAGCCAAACCCGATCGGGTTGATCGCCGGCGACGCCGCCGGGTTCCCCAATGGCCGACGCGTGTTCGACGACGTGGTATCCGTCGAGCTGCGGGCGATTGCCGGGGCGACCTATCCGCTGGTCGACAAGACCTATACGCCGGATAAGGCCGCGGGCCTGCTGACCGACGGCCTGGGGCCGAACAGCACTCGCTATCTGTCCCACTTCCCGTACCTGGGGACGCCTCAGAGCGGGTACAACACGACCCCGCTGCGGGCGGCCTGAGCGGAATCATGAGTGCAATGGAGCACACAGGCGACATCGGTGCCGCCCATACCTCGAGCGCAAGCGTAACGCTCGACATCGGCGCCGGACGGGGCGCACTCGTCATCTACCCAAGCGACGCGTTTCGCGGGCGGGAGATCGAGATCAGCCGCGCCGACGGCACCACTCGCCGCGTTCACACTGGCGTGCACGAACGCCGGTCGCAGTCGGGCTCGGTCCTGACCGCGATCTTCGGCAGCCTCCCCGCGGGGGATTACGTGGTGTGGTCGGACGCGAGGACCGCGGCGGAGAACGTGACGGTGCCGGACGGCGCCGTGGCGGAGATCGCCCTTACCTAGGTGGCAGCGGGGCGCCGTGGCGGAGATCGCCGTTGCGTCAAGGGGCACCGGGGCGCCCACGCGGACCAGCGTGGGCGCCCCGCCGGCCCTCCCCTGACCAATCTCTCAGCCCCTGGCCTCAGGGGAGGCTGGCAACGACGGCCCAACTGGCGATCGCGCCGTTGATCGAGGTGTAGTAGCCGTACGCGGTGTAGAAGCCGACGGCCCAGGTTGTCTGTTCGTTGAGGTGGAACTGTTTTTCCGGCAGCTTCCCGTTGATCACCGGATCACTCATGTTGCGAACGACGAGCCACTTTGGCCGTTGCGCGGCCGGCAATTCGGACACCGCCAGGCCGAGTGCGGCGTCACCCATCTCCACCCCGGCACCTTCGGCGTCGAGATGGTTCGCCGTCGTGCCGTACTCAAAGTAGTCGGTGGTCAGGATCGGCCAGAACGCCGCGAGTGGTGCATTGCCGTCCTGGCGGATCCGCGCATTGACCTCGGCCGGCGCATCAAGGGTGCCACTGTCGGGATAGGCGGGACTCGGCGGGCCGACAGGCGGTTGAGCGAGCTGTGGGGCCACCATCGCCATCAGCGTTTCGGCCTCGGCAAAGCGTGCGGCAGGAACGTCCCAATCACTCTCGTAGGTGGTGTGATTGAACGGCTCGTTGGCGAACTCCTGCTGGCAACGAAATCGAGCGGCGCGGGTCACGACGACATCCCCGAGGCCAAACTCGTCGACCACGCTGCCGGCTGTGCCAATCGTGAACACGTAGCCGGCACCGGTTTCGTCGATCAATTGGCCGAAGAAGTCCTTCACCGGCAGCGTGGCGGTGCCGAGTCCCTTCCCGTGAGCGTCCTTGTCCTCGATTCCATCCTGGTTGAGATGGAGTTCTGACTTCACACAGAGCACCGACCGGTCCCCGACCGTGGTTGGCATGTAACGGGCGAGACGCATAGCTATGCGTGCGGGTGCACCCGGCCGGATCAGCTGCTCATAGTGGTCGGCATAGTGACGATCGTATGGGTACCACTTGTCGAAACTCATACCGGGGGTGAAGCAGTGGGCGAGAGCACGGGCCTCATCTGCCGTCCACGTGATGATGACGACGTCGGCGTGCGGAAGGGCGTCACCCGATTGAGGCGCGGTAGCAAGCGGGGCCGGCGCGGGAGCCGGGTCCGGAAACGGGATGTCTCCCAAACGCGGCGCCAGTGCCACACGTCCTCGCTCGGCGACCGGCTTGGGCGGCAGCGGTTCGAACTCCAGCCCGCGAGAGAGCAGGTATCGAGCGATTTCCTTGCGGTCAGGATGCGCGACAGGCTGAGGCATGAGACTCCGATCCGATCGTCGTGTGCATGCTGCGTTGGTCGACTTCAATCGCCGAAAGGCTTGGGTCCCCGCACCCGACGGGACGCTACCGGTTCTGGTCCGAACTCCTTGGAACATATGTCACGCGTATGCGCCTGCGATATCGGCCTGCGGCCGGATGCGCTCCGGCTGAGACACTGGCCTCAATCGCGCAGCTCGGGCCGGCTGTCGATGAACTCCTTGGCCAACCGCTTGGGTGCGCTGGCCAGCCAGGCTTCGACGACCAGTTCTTCCAGCTCGTCAGAGGCGATCACATTCAGTCGTACGAGCACGGCCGCATAGCCATCGAAGTGCGGCGTCGTGAAATAGACCTCGGGATCGTCGGCCAGCAACGCCTCCTTGGCCCCAAGATGCTCGACCCGGGCTCCGAGGATCGGCCCGGTCGGAGCCCCATCGCCAAGCGCGCGAAGGTCGGCGGGGCGAAGCGGGCGCTCCCAGACGAACAGCTTCTCGCGCACCCGCCACGAGGCGAGACCACGCGAGGACCGCTCGGCCGTCTGGGGTAGATCCAGCGCAATCCTTCGCACATCGTCCCAGCCGGCCACGCATCCACTGTACCGGCGGCATAATCGGCTGGCTTGGTCTAGGCAACGGGCCCGCGGAGCCGTGATGGGACTTGACAAGAGACGGATGGCACGCGGGTTGCTCGGTGGGTTGCAGTTGGCGGCAGGGTTCCCGGGCCCGGGAGTCGCCAAGCTCCAGTCGGAAGCCTCGCAACGCAGGCGCCTGGTGGCCAGCGGACGCGCCGCCAAGGCAGAGATCCTGACCGTGGCCGCGACCAACGAGCGGCACAACGTCAACCAGAAGCCGGTCTGCGAGCTGACCGTCCGGGTGCGCCCGGCTGACGAGCCCGAGTTCGCCGCCGCGATCCGACCCGCCTTCCTCCGGCCTGCGCGAGCGTGCAGCCCTGACCGAGGAGGAGTTCGAGCTTCAGAAGCGGCGCATCCTGGACGGGATGTAGACGCCCAGTGGTCGCTCACCACATTCGCTGCGTGTAGCTCTCCTGCATCCGATCGGCCACCTCCGCGAGGGTTGACCCATCCGCCACGTGAGCCCGCAGCACTTCGGCCGGAGTGGGCAGGTCGTCCACCGTGGGCCACGCGGTCGGATCCCACGCCCCCGAGCGCATGAACGCCTTGCCGCAGTGGGTGAAGACCTCCTCGGCCTCGACGCCCAGGGCCAGAGGAGGAACCCGACCAGCCAGCGGGATCGTGGCCAGCAACTCCCGATCGCGCGTCACGGTCGCCGGGCCTTGCACCCGAAGCGTCTCGTTGCGACCCGGGATCACGAACAGAAGCGCCGCCCAGCCGGTCGCGAGCACGTTGCCCAGGGAATCGAGTCGCCGGTTGCCGGGCGCCTCGGGCAGGACCACCCGTCGCGAATCGAGCATGCGCACCCACCCGGGCGGACCGCCTCGCGGGGACACGTCACATCGACCGGCCGCGTCGGAGGTGGCCACGAACACCAGCGGCGTCACCTCGATCAGCGCGCGGCAGTGTTCGTCGAGATGGTCGAGCTGCTTGCGGTACGCGTAGCGCGTGGGCTCGGGGACGAGCGCACGTAGCTCGGCCTCAGAGCGCACGCGGTCGCGAAAGGCGCCGACGTCGGGCTGCTCGCAGGCGCTCACTGCTCGGCGAGATCGCGCTCGATCGTGCGGACGAACACGGCGATCAGGCAGCCGTCCGGCGAGGTCGACGAGTGCTGCGTGCCGTCCTGGAGCATCACGAGGTCGCCCTGGCGGTACACGTAGCCATCGTTGTCGACCAGCTCGCCCTCGAGGATCAGGAAGTTCTCGCGGCACGTGTGCTCGTGCGGCGCCGAGACCGCACCCGCCTCCATCTTGTAGATGTAAAACCCGCTGCCGGGCGGGAACGAGTCGTCGAGCTGGAGGAAGCCCTGATCGGTCAACTCGCTGCCGTCCTCGTTGCGCCAGTGTTCATAGTCGGCCATGTGGATGTTCACCACCGTGCGCTCGCGTCGCGCGATCGTCTTCATCGCTTCTCCTCAGTCGGGACAACTAGTTTCGCATCCGCACCCGGCGGCGAGCAGCGCCGACGCGTTCGTGCGCTGGGACAATCACGCCTCCCGACCCGGAAGGAGCAGACGTGATCGTGATCTCGGTGCTGACCCGCCGCTTGCGCGAAGGCAAGACGTACGAGGATTTCCGGGAGGCGTGGCTTCCCGACCAGGGATTCGGGTTTCCGACCCGGGTTCTCAGCGCCCAGCGCGTCGATGACGAGCGCGAGGTGATCACGATCGGCTTCAGCGAGCTCAGCGAGGAAGAGGCGGAGGCCCAGTTCCAGCGGATCGGTCCCCAGGAGGAGCGCCGCCACGACCGGATCGACGCCGTCGCCCTGCCCGAGATGACCCGTCATTTCTACGTTCAGGTCGCGGAGGACGACTTCACGTAGGCGCTGGCCCGGGCGTGCCGGCAGGGCCAGATTCGCAGGCCCGACTCCCTCAAGAAGTTTGCGCAAGTTTTCGCAAACCCGTTCGTTCCAGGTGTCAGGAGGCGCCTCGAACACGAGGAGAGTCGTCATGTACGGATTTAGTCGAGCCATCTACAGAGAAATTGCGGACGAGATCATCGAAGACCCGCAAACCGCGAGCTCATTCGGAAATCACGAGCGCGTTCTACGCACGTGCGAGGCGGCCATGGACCGCCTGGCCAGCGATCGCCACTACTTCGCCCGGCCGGCGCGGACGCTGTTCCGGGACATCCGAGCCTTCTTCCCGATGAGCGCACAGCTGCGAGTGCTCCGTGCCGTCGAGCACTACGTCGAGCTGGCCGATGAATTCATCGCTCGCCAGCCCAAGAACGGATACGACGTCAACGGCAATCCGCTCCAATGCCGGGCCAGCACGCGGAAGGGCACGCCCTGCCAGCGGATGCCCTTGCCCGCCAACGGGTACTGCCCGTCGCACCAGCACCTGGTGGCGACCGAGGATTTCCCCACCCATCTGGCCGCATAGCTTCGTGCCCCCCGCAGCGGCGGCGACGGGCCTCGCGAACGCCCTCTCCCGCGAGCCCGTCGCCCGCCCCTGCTCGGTTTGGGCTGCGCGCGTGAACGTAGCAGTCGCCGGGGCGCACGGGTCGAGGTTGACGAAGACGGCGTGGGGCGCCGTGAACGTCAGTCTCGCCGGTGTC
Organism: uncultured Solirubrobacterales bacterium; assembly: GCA_963737535.1. Classification (GTDB taxonomy): domain Bacteria; phylum Actinomycetota; class Thermoleophilia; order Solirubrobacterales; family Solirubrobacteraceae; genus Palsa-465. The sequence goes on along the minus strand of CAVTTU010000002.1, from coordinate 106,099 downwards.
GGCGCGGCGAGCGTGACGTTGACCGGCAGAAATCCCCGTTGACCGGCAGGGACCCCGCCAGCCCTGGCTGGCTAGCCAGCCAGCCCGCCCAGGAACCAGAACGGATTCTGGGGCTGCTCGTCGAGCACGGCCCTCCCGCTCGCCTCGACGCTGACCGTGCAGTCCGGCCCGACCTCGGCGCGAAGACGCTCGGCCAGCTGGTTGGCGGTGTCCTCGTCGGAGGCCCCGATGACCAGGTAGTCCGAGCGGCGGGCGGAGGCGAAACCCTCCTCGCGGAGCGTGTTGGCGAATGCCTCGGCGGCCTCATGCGACGCGAACTGCACGCGGACCTCGAATTCCGGGTAGCCGCGCTCCTTGAGCTCCTCGCGCTCCTGCTGGATCAGCTCGGCATGCTCGGCGGCCCGGTCGGCATCGCTTTCGGGGAGGGGGATGTCGGGCTCCTCCCAGCGCTCGGCCGACTCATGCCAGCGGCGCAGCTCGGTCTCCACGTTCCACTCGTTCTCCTTGGCCACCGAGCGGACCAACTCCTCTGCGCCTTCGGCCTGCTCACGCGAGCCGGCGTAGCAGAACAGCTCGTCGCCATCGACCGAGATCGCCAGGCGGTCGTGGAACGAGGTCTCGAGATCGTGTTTGAGCTCGGAGGTCTTGAAGCGTTCGGTCAGCCGGTGAGCCAGACCGCTCTCTTCGAAGACCACGCGTACTCGCCAGTCGTCGCTCATGGGCGACAGCGTACGACGAACGCAGGCCCGCCCGCATTCCGGGACCCAGAAGGCCAAGACGCTGCATCGCTAGGGTTGCCGATGTGACGGGGCAAGAGCGACTAATCGCCGCGGCGCGTGGGGACCTGGCGCCAGATCTGGTCATCGAGGGCGCGCGCACGTTCAGTGTCTTCACGAAGGAATGGCTCGAGGGCGACGTAGGTGTGATCGATGGCCGGGTGGCAGGAGTCGGGCGGTTCAGCGGCGGCGGGCGCATCGACGGCCGTGGCCAGTATCTGGTGCCGGGCTTCATCGACGCCCACGTTCACATCGAGTCCTCGAAGCTGATGGTCGATGAGTACGCCCGTCAGGTCGTGGCCCGCGGCACCGCGGCGGTGGTCTGCGACCCACACGAGATCGCCAACGTCCTGGGCGTCGATGGGGTGTTGTGGCTGCTCGATGCCTCGGCCGGGCTGCCGCTCGACGTCTACGTGATGGCTCCGTCGTGCGTGCCGGCGAGCTCGTTTGAGTCGCCCCGTGGGCCGCTCACGGCCCAGGACATGCGGGTCATCCTCGGCCACGAGCGGGCGCTGGGGGTGGCCGAGATGATGAATTTCCCCGGCGTCATTGCCGGCGAGCGGGACCTGCTCGAGAAGATCGACCTGGCCGAGGCCACCCACGTCGACGGGCACGTGCCCGGCGTGAGCGGGCGCGCGCTCGACGCCTACATCGCCGCCGGCGTGCGGTCCGATCACGAGAGCACGACGTACGAGGAGGCCCTCGAGAAGCGTCGCAAGGGGATGTGGGTGTTTCTGCGCGAGGCCTCCAACGCCCACAACCTCCTCGACCTGCTGCCGCTCGTCACCGAGCACGGCACCGAGCTGTGCGCGTTCTGCACCGACGACCGCGAACCCGACTTCGTGGTCCGCGAAGGCCACATCAATCAGATGTGCCGACTGGCCGTGCGGCACGGTCTGGCTCCTGAGGATGCTCTCGTCCTCGCCTCCATCGGCGGGGCCAGGGCCCACGGCCTGACCGGACGTGGTGCCATCGCCCCGGGCTATGGGGCCGATTTCTCGCTGCTGGACGACCTCGAGGCGTTCCGGCCCACGATGGTGTTCAAGGACGGCAGACTGGTGGCCGAGAATGGCGAGGCGCTTGCGCTCCCACGCTTCGACGCGCCCGCGCGCGTGCGCGACTCAATGCACCTGAGGGCCGTTACGGCCGGCGACCTGGCGATCCCGCTGGAGTCCGAACAGGTTCGCGTCATCGCCTTGATCCCCGGGCAGCTTCTCACCGACTCGCTCATCATGGCTCCGGGCCGCGCCGATGGTCTCGCTGTCGCCGATGCCGCACGGGACCTGGCCAAGATATGCGTGGTCGAGCGCCACCACGCGACGGGTAGGGTGGGCAAGGGCTTCGTCACCGGCTTCGGCTTGCGAGAGGGCGCATTTGCCTCAACGGTGGCGCACGACGCTCACAACGTCGTCGTCGTCGGCTGCTCGGATGAGGACATGGCCTTGGCGGTGGCGCGCCTGGCCGAGCTCGGCGGCGGGCTCGTCGTGGCTCGGGACGGACAGATTCAGGCCGAGCTGGCGCTCCCGATCGCGGGTCTGATGTCCGACCGGCCGGCGGAAGAGGTCCTGGCGCGGCTCGATGAGCTGCATCGGCGGCTCGCGGCGGTGGGTGTCACGATCGACGCGCCGTTCACGGCGCTGAGTTTCCTCGCCCTGTCGGTGATCCCCGCCCTGAAGCTCACCGATCAGGGCCTCGTCGACGTCGAGCGCTTCGAACTCGTCCCGCTGAGGGCGCCGTAGCCATCAGGCGCCGACGGCCTCCTGGTCGAGAACGATCTCGTACCGATCGATGATCGGTGGGCGGTTGCGATCCACGCCGGCTCTGGTGACGGCGGCGGCTCTGACCTCGTTGGCGATCTGATCGCTCGCGTGCAGGTTCTCGAGCGTGTCCCAATAGGTCACGGCGATCGCCCGCCCGCCCGTGTAATCGACACCGGCCCACACGCCGCGATACCCCGCGAGCTGCTCGAGTTTGGGGAGATTGATCGCCTTGAATTCCTCGAGCGTGGCCTTGATCCGCTCCGGCGCGAGGCCCGGGAACAGCGTGACCCTTGCATACATGGCGAGACCTCCTTCTCATTTTTGCCTGCAGCCTACTGCGGCCGCTTCGCGCGGAGGCGGAATCCGGCCGCGGATCTACGTGCTCGAACGCGTGCTCGCCGTGCGCGACGTCTGCGGGTAGACGCGACCACCGGCCAGGGCTGCAGCCGAGCCCGACATGCGAGGATTCGCGCGTGGATCCAGCCGCAACCCTTCAGGACATCGTGGCCGAGGTGACGGCGTTGCTCCCACCCGGGGCGGTCGTCGTCGACGCCCACACTCACCTCGGTCGCGATGAGGATGGTCAGGCTCTCGACCTCGCCGGTCTGCTCGGGTTTCTGGATCAGGTCGGGCCGACCACCCAGGCGTGTGTGTTCCCCCTCCATGACCCGGATCGAAGGCCCGCCTACCGGACCCCCAACAACCAGGTCCTGCGATGGGCCGGGGAGGCGGATGGACGGCTGTATCCGTACTGCCGTCTGGACCCGGCGGACGAACCGGTGGGTGAGGCCGAGCGGTGCCTGGCGCTTGGCGCGCGCGGCATCAAGTTGCATCCTCGAGCGCAAGCGTTCGGCTTCGGGGATGGGGCTGCCGACTCGATCTGGAAGGTCGCCCAGGAGGCGAAGGTCCCGATCCTCGTCCACGCCGGTCGGGGCATGCCTCGAATGGATGCCCTCGCGGACCTCGCGCTCCGCTACCCCGACGTCGTGCTGGTGCTCGCGCACGCGGCGATCGCCGACCAGGGCATGTTCGTCGCGCGACTGGCCGACCACCCGAGCGTCTTTTACGACACCTCGACCTTTTCGGTGTTCGATCAACTCGAGTTATTCGCACGCGTGCCGGTCGAACGCATCGTGTTTGCGTCGGACGTCCCCTACGGGCGGCCGCTCGGTGGACTCCACACCGTCCTGCGGATCGCCGCCTACGCGGGACTGAGCGAGGCGGAGCGCGCCGCCCTGGTGGGTGCGACGATGGCCGACATCCTGGCCGGCCGGCCGCTGGCCGAGCCAAAGCCACCGCGCATTCCTGAGATCCGCCCGATCAGCGGCCGACTGGCGCGCGTCAATGGGTACGTGCTGATGTCGTTCGCCGCTGCGCTGGGCTCTGGACCGCCACCCGATTTCTCCCGCAGTCTCCCGTTCCTTGCCCTGGCCCGGGCGGCATGCCGCGATCCAGAACCCGGCGTCGCCGGACCGGCGCTCGAGCGGATCGACGGGATGCTCGCGGCGGCCGAGGGGTCGCTCGGCGGCGACCGCGAGCAGACACGTACCGCCGCCGGCCTCGTGATCGCGGCGGGCGTGATCGCCGCCACCGAGCCCCTGGTGGCGGCCGACTGATCGGCCGCCACCAACTCGGACAGCCCCCAGCTGCAACCGAACCGTCCGGTGCCCTGCGATCCTGAGGTCGTGGAGCGCGCTCGATCCTTTGCCCTGGTTGCCGAGGAGTACGAACGGGGCCGGCCGGGTTACCCCGCCGCCGCCATCCGCTGGCTGCTCGGCGACCGGCCGCTCGTCGTCGCGGACCTCGGAGCCGGGACGGGAAAGCTGAGCGCCGCGGTGGTAGGGGAGGGGCACCGGGTGATCGCGGTCGAGCCGCTGGCCGAGATGCGCACCGTGCTGGAAGATCGCGTGCCCCAGGCCGATGTCAGGGCCGGCACCGCGGAGCGCACCGGCTTGCCCGACGCCAGTGTCGATGCAGTGGTGGCCGGCGCCGCATTCCACTGGTTTGACCGCTCGCGAGCTTTTCCCGAGATCGCGCGGATCCTCCCGCCCCGGGCGTCCTCGGCCTGCTCGCCAATGGATTTGACCGCTCGCAGGCCTGGATCGGCGAGCTTCGAGAGATCCTCGGCGGGTCGCGCCTGGGGCGTGCTGGCCACTGGCCCGGAAAGGTGGAGCTACTCGAGCAGTTCGCGGCCGTGGACGAGCGCGAGTTCGCGCACGAGGAGAGCGTAGATCGCGAGCGGCTGTTCGACCTGGCGCTGTCGCGCAGCAGCGTGGCCATGCTCGCGCCAGACGAGCGCGAGGCGATCCTGTCCCGCGTCTCGAACCTATGGCAGCGGCACCCCGATCTGCGCGGGCGCGACTCAGGCACGCTCGGCTACGTGACGCGAGTGCGGCGCTGCCGCGGTCTACGCTGAGGCCGGACGTTGATCCCTGGTTTCGAGGAGCCGAAGCCAGACCTCACTGACGGTGGGATACGACGGCACGGCATGCCATAGCGCCTCGAGTGTCACCTTGCCGACGATCGCCGTAGTGGCCGAGTGCAGCAACTCGGCGACGTCGGAGCCGAGGAACGTGGCCCCGACAAGCGCGTCGGTCGCTCGGTCGACGACGATTCGCGCGTGGCCGAGGTAGTCATCGCGTAGCAACGCCGCGCCGCGGATCGCCGCGAGGTCATAGTCGACCGCCTCGACCTCGAGTCCTCGTTCGCGAGCCGCCGCCTCTGTCAACCCCACGGAGGCAACCTGTGGATCGGTGAAGATCACGGCCGGCACGATCGCCGGGTCGGCGATGTCGCGACAGCGCGGACCGTCGGTCGGGTGCCCCTCGGCGCGAGCGGCGATCACCGCGCCGGCGATTCGTCCGTGATACTTGCCCATGTGGGTGAGCAGCGCTCGGCCACACACGTCGCCGATCGCGTAGAGCCAGTCGTCGGCGCCGGTGACCGCCATGTGCTCATCGGTAGGCAGGTAACCATGCGATCGGCTGACATCGACCCCGATCTGGTCGAGACCGATGTCGGCCGAGGCCGGCCGGCGCCCGGCGGCAACGACGATCTCATCCACCTCGAACGTCGACCCGCCGGCGCTGAGCGTGGCCGGGCCGCCGTGGATCCGGCCCACGCCCGTGTCGGCGGCTTGCGCGCGCTGGACCGATTGAAGCTTCGTGTCGACGAGCACGGAGATCCCGGACCTGCCGAACTGCTCGGCCATGATCGAGCCCACGAATGGTTCGTGGCCCGTCAGCAGAGACGGCTCGATCTCGATCATCGTGACCTGCTGGGCGCCGAGCCCATGCAGCCACGTCGTGCACTCGCACGCGACCACCCCGCCGCCGATCACGGCGACCCGGTCGGGCACCTCCCGCAGATTGGTGACATCTCGCGATGTCCATGGCCTGGCCTCAGCCAGTCCGGGGACCGGCGGCACGGCTGCCGTGCTTCCGGTGGCCACGACGACGGCCTCGCGAGCCCGGAGCATGCGCGTACTGCCGTCGCTAGCTGTCACCTCGACCACCTTCCTGTCGGCCAAACGCCCGTGTCCGCGGATCACGTCGATCCCGTGTCCGTTGGCCCACTTGACCTGCCCGGCGTCGTTGTGGTGGCTCATGAATTCATCGCGGCGGGCCAGGACCGAGGCGACATCGAGCGAGCCCGCCAGCAGCCCGGCCACACCGGGCAGCGCCCGGCCGGCGTCCACAAGCTCCACCGGGCGCAGGAGGGCCTTGCTCGGCATGCACGCCCAGTACGAGCACTCGCCGCCCAGCAACTCGGCCTCCACGATCACGGCCGTGCGTCCGCTGCCCTTGATCGCATAGTCCGCGGCGTTCTCGCCGGCTGGCCCGCCTCCAATCACGACGACATCCCACGTGCTCACGCTCGATCTCCTCAGTAGTTTGCCCCTCCATGATCGCGATCCCGGTGGTCTCCCGAGTGGGCGGGTGAGCCGCCCTTTGGGGAGTTGGGCGCGAAGGGTGCGACCTTCTCGGCGAACAGGCAGCCGGTACGCGTCGACGATCTCACGTTACGCCGCGCGTGATCGTTGAACCAAACGGACGCCGGACTGTGCACTCGGAACCCCTCCAGACGGAAGGAGAAGCAATGCTCGACCTCAGCGAAGCGGCACGTGGACTCGACCAGCGGGTGGACGACCTCGACTGGGCCGATCTGTCGGCCCAGCTTGACGCCAACGGGTACGTGATCACGCCGGCGCTGCTGAGCGAGCGCGAGTGCGGCGAGCTCGCCGACCTGTTCGACCACGACGAGCACTTCCGCTCGACGATCGAGATGGCCCGCTACCGCTTCGGAGACGGACGCTACCGGTATTTCGACCATCCATTGCCGGACGCGATCGCGACACTGCGCGGCTCGTTCTACCCGCACTTGGCGAGGATCGCCCAACCGGTGGGCGGGACTGTTACGCGGGAGCAACCGGACGTTCCCGCTCGACCACGAGCAACTGCTCGCGCAATGCCGTGCGGCGGGTCAGCGACGGCCGACGCCGCTGATCCTGCGCTACCACGAGGGCGACTGGAACGCCCTTCATCAGGACCTGTACGGCGAGGTGTTCTTCCCCTTTCAGATCGTGACCGTGCTCGGTCGGCGCGGCGTGGACTTCGACGGCGGCGAGTTCGTGCTGCTCGAGCAGCGCCCGCGCGCGCAGAGCCGTGCCCACGTCCTCACTCCTGAGCGTGGAGCGTTCGTCGTCTTCCCGACCGCGGAGCGACCGAACCAGGGGGCGAACGGATATCACCGGGTGGCAATGCGCCATGGGGTGTCCACCGTGACCGGAGGACAGCGAACCGCCCTGGGAATCATCTTCCACGACGCCGCGTAGGCCAGCGCAGGCGCGCGCTCCCGGCGCAACATCCGCACGTACTACGTATTGCAACCGGCGTCGACCACGGATTGAGTTCCGGGCGTCGACGCGTAGGACGGCTATGGCGATGACGCTCCCGACCGGTCCCGAGTTCCCCGATATCGGCTGCGCCTGTCTGGTCGTGATGGACGGCTGGGGGATAGAGGCTCCGGGGCCGGGGAACGCGATCGCGTTCGCGCGCACGCCCGTCCTCGACGAACTATGGGCTACGTACCCGAACAGCGCCCTGCAGGCGAGCGCCGCGAGCGTTGGGCTCCCGGAGGGTCAGATGGGCAACTCCGAGGTGGGACACCTGACGCTCGGCGCCGGCGCGGTGGTCCCGCAGACACTCACCTTGATCGACGACGCGGTAGCGGCCGGGGCGCTGGCCAACAACCGGGTGCTACGGACAGCGATGGGCGGCACTCCGCGACTGCACCTGTTGGGCATGGTCTCGGACGGCGGAGTGCACTCGAGTCTCGAGCACCTGCGCGCGCTGATCGAGCTGGCGGCCGAGCTCGGCGTCCCCGACCTTGTCCTGCACTGCTTCACCGACGGCCGCGACACATTGCCAACCGGTGGCGAGGGTTACCTCGGCACGGTCGAGGCCTGGTGTTCCGAGCTGGGAGTGGGCCGAATCGCCAGCGTGGTCGGTCGGTACTACGCGATGGACCGCGACCGTCGCTGGGACCGCACCCAGGCCGCTTACGATCTGATCGTCCACGGGCGCTCGGAGCACCACACCGCGGACGGCCCGACGGCCGCGCGCGCCGCGTACGAGCGGGGGGAGACGGACGAGTTCATCATGGCCACAACGGTCGGACTCGAGGGTCGCCTCCGGGCCGGCGACAGCGTCGTCTGCTTCAACTTCCGTCCCGACCGGATGCGTGAACTCGTGCGCGCGTTGTGCGAGCCCGGGTTTGGCGAGAACGACGAGGAGCTCCCCGGCTGGCGCGGCCGGGACGGCGGCGCGCCGGTGCGCCGCCTGGCCACGATGACCGAGTATCAACACGGCTGGACCTACCCGACGGCGTTCACCGCGGCGCATCCCGCCACGACGCTGGGCCGGGTCATCGCCGAGGCCGGCGAGTCGCAGCTCCACGTGGCCGAGACCGAGAAATACGCCCACGTCACGTATTTCTTCAACGGCGGACGGGAGCGGCCATATGACGGTGAGCAGCGCGTGCTCGTCCCCTCACAACGCGACGTTCCCACGTACGACCTGAAACCGCAGATGAGCGCACACGAGATCACCGAGGCGTTCGTGCAGAGCTTCGCCAACGCCGTTCCGCGGTTCACGGTCATCAACTTTGCCAACGCGGACATGGTTGGCCACACAGGCGTGGTACCGGCCGCGGTGACGGCGGTGGAAACCGTCGATACGTGCCTCCGGCGAGTGGTTGAAGCGGTACACGGCGCCGGCGGGGTCTGCGTGATCACGGCCGACCATGGCAACGCCGAGCACATGCGAGAGCCAGGCGGTGGCCCCAACACGGCCCATTCGCTGAACCCGGTGCCGTTGATCGTCACGGCTCGGGGCGTGGCGCTCGACGCCGGGGGCAGTCTGGCCGATGTCGCCCCGACGGTTCTGGCCCTGCTGGGGCTGCACCGGCCGGGCGCGATGACCGGGCGGTCGCTACTCCGCCCTCTGGTCACATCGGCCCTGACGTCGTAGATCCGTAAGCCGCCAGATGCCGAGCGGCTTGCGCTCAGGATGCCTGCGCCGCGCTGGCGCGCCGAACCGGAAGGCTCACCGTCACCGTGGTGCCCTCGCCGGGAGTGGACTCGACCTCCAGGCGACCGGCGAGGAGCTCGGCCCGCTCGCGCATCCCCATCAGGCCAAACCCGTTCGTCTTGGCTGCCGCGTCGAACCCGTGGCCATCATCGCGGACCGTGAGCTCGACGCTCGCTTCATACTCGTGGAGTTCGATCACCGCGCGTGTGGCGGCGCCGTGTTTGCGAGCGTTGGTCAGTGCCTCTTGGGTGATCCGGTAGAGCGCGGTCTCAAGTTCGCTGCTCAGGCGGTCGTGCTCGCGGCGCTGCTCGTAGGCAAGGTCGAGGCTCAAATCAACATCCAGGCCGTGGCCCCTTGACCGCTCTGCGAGATCCTCGATCGCCGGCGCCAGTCCGAGATCGTCGAGCGCGGTGGGGCGCAGATCGGCGATCAGCGAGCGCAGATTGGCGATCTCGGCGTCGATCAACTCCACCGCTTCGGTGATCGCCGTGGCCATCGCCTCCGGGTCACCGGTCCGCAGCTGGCTGCTCATGGCAATGCGCAGCCCGGCCAGGTTCTGGAGCGTCTCGTCGTGCAGCTCGCGCGCCCAGCGGGTTCGCTCCTGCTCCGCCGCGGCGAGCCGCTGGCTCTTGTGCTCAGCCTCGACCGACACGGCCGTGGCCACGGCCGTGGCGGCGCTGGCGGCAAACGCCTCGAGCAGCCGTTGATCGTCGGCGGTGAACGCCGGCCCGTCGGCGAGCCGGTCGATCGCGACGAGCACGCCGTAGCCGCGTCCGCGGAACACGAGCGGAACCACGAGCCCGCCGCTCGCGTGGAGTCCAAACCGTCCGAGCCCGTGGCGCTCGAATCGCTTCTGGTTTGTCTCATCCTCCAGCCGCAGGGTTCGCAGCGCGCGTAGCGCCGCGCTGGCCACGCTGTCCTGCGCGTCAACCCGGTGCCCCAGCATCCCAGCCGGGACCTCTCCGGCGGCTGCGGCGACCTGCAACTCACCCCCGAGCTCGCGCTCGATCACGAGTGCCCGCGCCGATACCAGCGCCCGTCCGCGCTTGGCCACCAGTTCCAACACCAGGTCAAGATCCGTCTCGCCGCCGACGGCCTGGGCGATCTGGACCGTCGCATCGAGCGCGTCGACGGTGCGTTGCAGCTCCGAGCGCTGCGACTCCACGCCCGCGAACCGGCGCGCGTGATCGATCGCCACGCCCGCGAAATCGGCCAATAGCACCAGGGCCTGCTCGTCGTCAGCTGTGAAAGGTTGGCCGCCGGCCTTTTCTGTGAGGTACAGGTTGCCGAAAGGCTCTCCGTCCACGATCACCGGCACTCCCAGAAACGACCGCATTGGTGGATGCCCAGGCGGAAAACCGTAGGAATGAGGGTGAGCGCCGACATCAGTCAGCCGCAACGGCACCGGATTCCTGATCAGTTCCCCAAGCACCCCCCGGCCACGGGGTAGCGCGCCGATCGCGCTGCGACTCACCTCATCGATCCCGGAGGTGAGGAAGCGGTCGAGCTCGCCCCGCGAGTGATCCAGCACCCCGAGCGCCGCGTAGCTGGCCCCGGACACCTCGCGCGCGGCCTCCAGCACCCGGGTCAATACCGCCTCGAGGTCAAGATCGGACAGGACCAACCGAGCCACGTCGAGAACGCCTCGCACGCCCGGTGCAAGCGATCCATCGCTCTCAGACATGTTTCCGCCGGACGGCTGACCAATCACACCGCGCTGGTAGGGCGAGGCTCAGCACCGATGGATCTCGACAGTTGTTCTTGGCAAACCCGTCTACACACTACTCCGACCAGGCAGATCAGCCGGGCCCACCAAGCGGCACAACGAGGAGGGGACAGCGGGCATGCCGCGCGAGGTAGTCGGGTGTGCTGCCGTGCAGGCGTCGGCCCAGCGCGCCGCGGCTGCGGGAGCCGACGATCAGCAAATCCAGATCGGCACTGAACGCGGCCAGCGTCTCGCCCGGGTCGCCGTAGGCGGCATCGCTCTCGACGTGCTCGAGGTCGCCGAGGCGGTGTAGCTCGTCGACCACCAGGGCCCCGGCGATCTGCGGCCACTGCCGGGGGATCGGATCCCCGTAGGGAATGCGTTGCAGCGAGACCACCGACAAGGCTTTGATCGCTGCGTGGTGGCGGGCGGCGAGGGCATGAGCGACGCGGATCGTCCGGCCGCTCTGCGCCGCGACGTCGCAGCCGACGCCGATCCGGGTCAGGCCGCGGGCCGAACCGGCGGTCCGGTAGCCGCGCGGCGCGATCGCCACTGCACAGGGCGCGCGGCCCAGCACCCGGCGGGCGTCGTCGCCGAGAAGCGTCCGGCCCAGCAGGCCCCGGTGGCACGATCCGAGCACCAGCAGGTTGGTCCCGCGCTCGACGGCAAGGCCGTGCAGGCCGCGCGCGACCGATGGATCGTGGATCGCCACCAGCTCAGCCGCCGAACTCGCTCGGACGGCCTCATCGGCGAGCAACCGCTCCGCACTCTCCATCTGCAGCTGCAGCGCGAGCATGCCGGCGCGACCCCCCAGGGTCGGCATGCCGTAGACGTGCGCAAACGTGACGGCCGCGTCTGGCGCCCCCACGCGCCGCGCCAGCGCGATCGCATCGCGACCACCGTCGCGCCCATCAATCCCGACGATCACCTTGTCGAACGCGCCACTGTCGGCCCAGGCCGACTCCTGATCGCCAAGGCGGGTGGGACCTTCGGAGACACTCATCATGCCCTCCATGACGTCAGCTCGCTGCGAGCCCGATGACAGATCGAGGCTCCTTGCTGATTACAGGCTCGCGTGAGGGGCGGCCGCCGGCATCCGTATGGCGTGGCGATTGGGCTGCGGAAAACAGCGGATCCACAGCCCTGAGGCCGTCAGTCGGTGGCCCGGCGCAGCGTCGCGGCGCCGACCAGCAGCGCCCCCAGAGCGAAGCCCAGCACGATGACGATGTCGCCCAGCAGCGCCCCGCCTGCTCCCACCTGGCGAGTCAGGTGGTGCATGCCATCGACGGCGTAGGACAGCGGCAGCACATCCGAGATCGCGTGTAGGGCGGCCGGCATCCGCTGGCGGGCCACGAGCAGCCCGCACAGCAACAGCTGGGGCAGGATGATGACCGGGAAGAACTGGACGACCTGGAATTCGCTGCGGGCGTATGCGCTGGCCAGCAAGCCGAGACCGGTGCCGAGCAGGGCAACGCAGACGGCCAGGAGCACCACCAGCAGCACCGGCCCCCGTACGTGCAGACCAGCGGCCCCAGCGTCAGTGCGCTGACCAGCGCGGCTTGCACCGTGGCCACCAGGCCAAACGCAATCGCGTAACCGCCGAGCAGCTCGAGGCGCCCGAGCGGTCCGGCCAGCAGGCGCTCCAGGGTGCCGGTGACGCGCTCTCGCAGCAGGGCGATCGAGGTGACCAGAAACACGGTGGTGAGCGGAAAGAACGCCAGAAGAGGTGCGCCGGCCTCGTCGAAGGCAATCCGGTGATCGGCGTAGATCAGCCGCAACAGCGTCTCCAGCACGCACGGCACGAGCAGCATCAGAGCGAGCGTCCGCGGGTCGTGACGAAGCTGGAGAAGCACCCGCTTTCCGGTGGCCAATGTGCCCCGCACGGTTACGTTTCCTCAATCAGGCGGATGAACGCCTCGTCGAGGTCCTCGGTGCCCGTCCGCGCCGCCAGTGCCGCCGGGGGAAGTTGGGCGACGATACATCCCTCGCGGAGCAGGATGACCTCGTCACAATGGCGCGCCTCGTCGAGTACGTGACTGGAGACGAGCAGCGTCACCCCCTCGCGCGCCAGTTGACTGAAGAGGTTCCACAGGTCACGCCGGAGCAGTGGATCCAGACCGACGGTAGGTTCGTCGAGTAACAGCAACCGAGGCTGAGCGACGAGCGCCGCGGCCAGCGACACTCGCGCCCGCTGCCCCCCGGAGAGCTGGCGAACGAGCTGGTCCGCCCGTGCCGTCAGCTGTACCCGCTCCAGCACCGAGCCGGCCTCGTGGCGGCGGATGGCCGCGAAGTAGCGCACATTCTCGGCCACGGTGAGGTCCTCGTAGACCGAAGGCGCCTGCGTCATATATCCCAAGGCGCGCCGTACGCCCACGCTGCCGGACGGCTGACCCAAAACCGTCAGGCTTCCGCTGACTCCGGTCTGGATCCCGGCGATCGCGCGGATCAGCGTCGACTTGCCGCTGCCGCTGGGGCCGAAGAGCCCAGTGACGCGGCCGGCCGGGCACGACCCGGTGATCCCGCGCAGCACGGTGCGGCCGCCACGTTCGACGGCCAGATGGTCGAACTCGATCGCGTTCATGCCGCACTCAGATCTCGCCGGCGGAACAGCGCGAGGGCGCCGGCACACAGGAGCAACCCGGCGACCACCATGATCGCCGCCGCCCCGCCGCGGATGTCCTGAGCGGGCACGGGGCCGATATGTGCGAACGGCGTCGCATCCACGAGCCATCGCGGTGCTCCCAGCAGCGACCCGACCAGCTGCCACAGGAAGCCCAGGACGACGAGGGCGTACGCGATCCCGGTGCTCGCGCGCGGAACCACCGCATACAGGAGCGCCGCGATGCCGAGGAACAGGATGGCGGTCGGCATGCAGTTGACGCCGGCCTCGAGCATGCGCGGCAGCGACACATCGATCCCCTGGGTTACGGCGCCGACCCACGCGAGTACGCCGGCGGTCACGGCCACGGCCGCGATCGCCCCGGTCGCGAGCACGAGCCGCCCACCCAGCCACCTGCCCCGGCTGATGGGTAGAGCCAGCAGCGTCTCCAACCGCTCGTCACCCTCCTCGTGCCGGCCGGCAGCCACGTGCGAGACGGCGAGCAGGCTGACCGCGAGAACGAAGAACGTGAACGAGAACCCGATGTAGCCCCGCGGTGAGAGGATCGAGCCCTCGCCCAGTTGAGCCAGCGCGTGTCGGAGTTGGCGCGAGATGCCGATCGAAGTGACGGTCTTGGAAATCACACCGATCACGAACGCCAGAGCTCCGACCGTGCCCATCCACACGAGCAGCGCAGCCCGCTCGTCGCGAAGGGCGTGGGCGGTCGGCGAGGAGAGCAGACCGAGGCGCGGCTCGCGCCGGTCCCGCGCGGCCAGCAGCCCGCTCCCGAGGTCGCGACCGGCGGCGATCTTGGCCGCCGCCCACACCAGGGCGCCACCGGTGGCCAGCGGCAGCAGCAGCGCCAGCGGCTGGGCTCCCGTGAACGCGCGCATTTCCTCCGCCCAGCCGAGTGGCGTCAGCCAGCGCAGCCAGCCCGCGCCACCGGACGTGTCCGCGATCACGCGCAGCAGGAAGCTGATTCCCACGACAGCGGCGCCGAGCTCAACCGCAGTCCGGCGGGTCGGAGCGAGCTGACTGGCCAACGCGCCGACCCCGGCGAAGACCGGCACGACCGAGATGATGGCGAGCGCGAGATATGCCGAGCCTGCGACCGGCAGGCCCCCGGCGACCAAGCCGGCGAGCACGGCCACGCCGAGGATCAGCGTTTCGGCGGTGATCGCCGTGATCGACGCAGCGAACATCGTGGTCCGCCCCAGCGCACCGGCGAGCACGAGCTCCGCCCGTCCGGCATCCTCCTCGGCGCGCAGGGCACGGACCGCCGCGAGCACTCCGAATACGGCGGCAAAGACCGTCAGCAGACCCCCCACGCGCCAGGCCGAGTAGCCGCCGACGGTGAGCAGATCGTAGGCCTTGCCGTAGAACAGAACGACGGCCTTGTTGTGAGCGAAGCTTCGCTCGAAACCGAGGCGTTCGGCCAACGTCGGATAGGCGTGGCGATAGGCGACCGGCTGTAGATAGCCCACCGCCGCGAACAGATAGGCAAAGCCGAGCGTGCGAGCTCGCGCGTCGCGAAGCGCACGACGTGTCAACGCTCTGAAGGCACGGCTGGGCGCTTTCGGCGTCATCCGACTACGACCGGCCGCGAGCGTCGTCATCGTCGTAGTGGTGGAGGAAGACCTCCTCGAGCGAGGGCTCGCGGCTGGTGAGGCTGGCGACCGGGTACTTGCCGAGCGCCGCGATCAGAGGGCCGACGGCCCCTGAGACCTCGAACCGGAGCCGCGAGGGTCCGTCGAGCGCCACGGTCACGCCCGGAAGCGCGGGAATCGCCGGTGCCGGACCCTCGAAGCTCACCTCTATCGTCTGGGCGCTCAGATGCCGGAGCTCGGCCAAGGTGCCCTCATCGACGAGCCGTCCGGACTTGAGGATTCCCACCCGGTCGCAGGTGGCCTCCACCTCGCTGAGTATGTGCGAGGACAGAAAGACGGCCTGACCGCGTTCCTTCGCCTCGTGGATACACTCGCGGAACGTCTGCTCCATCAGGGGATCAAGGCCGCTGGTCGGCTCGTCGAGCAGCAGCAGGTCGGCGCGCGTGGCCAGAGCCGCGATCAGCTGCACCTTCTGCCGGTTTCCCTTCGACAGCGCCCGAACCTTCTTGTCCGGGTCGAGGGCGAACCGATCGACAAGCTCGGCGCGGTAGGCGCGGTCGCTGCTGCCGTGCAGCCGACCCAGGAACTCCAACGTCTCCGCCCCGGTCATCGAGGGCCATAGGAACGGCTCCCCGGCCACGTATGCGACGCGCTGGTGAGCAGCGACGGGGTCGTCCCAGCAGTCGATCC
This sequence comes from uncultured Solirubrobacterales bacterium, assembly GCA_963737535.1. Taxonomy (GTDB): domain Bacteria; phylum Actinomycetota; class Thermoleophilia; order Solirubrobacterales; family Solirubrobacteraceae; genus Palsa-465. The sequence goes on along the minus strand of CAVTTU010000002.1, from coordinate 90,372 downwards.
CGAACAGCGTCGCGCGCCCACCGCTCGGATGGTGCAGTCCCAGCAGGAGCCTGATGGTCGTCGTCTTACCGGCGCCGTTGGGGCCGAGGAACCCGTAGATCTCGCCCTCGCTCACGGATAGATCGAGTGCGTCGAGCGCGACTGTGTCCCCATAGCGCTTGGACAGCTTCTCGGTCTGGATCGCGGTCATCGAGGCGAAGGTACGGACAGCGCCCGACGACACCATCCGCAGTTAAGTGCAGTTCAGCCGTTCACGGGCGGGTTCTGCCACTGTGGCAATCCCGCGAACCCCGCATGGCAAGGATTCGATACCCGGCGGAGCCGGGCTGGAACCCTGTGGCGCAAACCACGGAGGCGCGTCTGATGCACCACGATCCGGTGTCCCGATAGGTGGAGCACAGGCGGCCTGCGAGGCAGTGTTAAGGGGCGCAATTTCTACCCGTATCGCCTCGCGGAGCACGCCCGCGGTGGGGTAGCCTGTCCGTAGTTGCAAAGCCACATTCCGACCCGCGGAGACCTTCACCGTCTGGGCGAGCCTCATGGGGATAAACCGCCTCATGGCGATAAACCGAAAATGGAGGCAGATCGGGGCCCCATGACCGAATACGAGGACAAGCTGCGCCGCTTGCTTGATATGGGCAGGTCGCTGATCGGTGAGCTCGATCCGGAGGCCGTTCTCGACCAGATCCTGAACGAGGCGCGCGACATCACCGGCGCCCGCTACGCGGCGCTCGGGGTGCTCGACGCGACAGGTCCGGGCTCGATCGCGATTCCTTTACGTCGGGGTCGACGAGCGAGCCCAGCGAGCCATCGGCGATCTCCCGCGCGGCCGCGGCGTTCTCGGCGTCCTCATCGACGATCCGCGACCCGCTGCGCATGGCCGACGTCGGTTTGCATCCGCAGAGCTACGGCTTTCCCCCCGGCCATCCGCCGATGCGGACCTTCCTCGGCGTCCCGATCGTGCTCGCTGGCGAAGCATGGGGAAATCTGTACCTAACCGAGAAGCAGGGGGGCGCCGAGTTCACCGAGGACGACGAGGATGCCGTGATCGTCCTCGCCGAGTGGGCGGCGATCGCGATCGAGAACGCCCGGCTGTACGAGGACAGCGAGCGGCGCCGCGACCAGCTCGAGCGGGCCGTTCGCTCGCTGGAGGCGGCGCGGGACATCGCCGACGCCATCGCCGGCGTGGCCGAGCTCGACCGCATGCTTGAGCTGATCGTCAAGCGCGGGCGGGCGCTGTCGAGTGCTCGCGCGGTGTGATCATGCTTCGCGAAGGCGACGAGCTGGTGGTCGCGGCAGCGCCGGTCACGCCGGCGGCGCGCGCGGGCGTCGGCTGCCGATCTCGCGCTCGACCTCCGGCGAGGTGCTCGAGCGTGGTCGCCCGGAGCGGATCGCCGACGTCGCGATCCCACCTGCGGATCGCACCCGAGGAGCTCGGGCGTCGAGATGCGCATGCGGCGCTGCTCGTGCCGATGCTCCACCGCGGCGCCAGTCATCGGGGTGCTGGCCGCGTTCGACCGCGGGCCCGGCGGCGATGACTTCACCGCCGACGACGAACAGCTGCTGCGCCAGTTCGCCACCTCGGCTGCCAACGCCGTGACCGTCAGCCGAAGCGTCGAGGCCGATCGGCTGAGGAGCGCGATCGACGCTGCCGACGCCGAACGCCGCCGCTGGGCGCGCGAGCTTCACGACCAGACGCTCCAGTCACTCGGCGGCCTGCGCGTGCTGCTCGCCTCCACCGTTGGCCGTGACGACGCGGCGGCCAAGGATCGAGCGCATCCGCCAGGCGATCGAGGACATCGAGCTCGAGATCGACAACCTGCGCGGGATCATCACCGACCTTCGGCCCTCGCTGCTGGACGATCTCGGGCTGCGGCCTGCGATCGAGGCACTCGTCGCGCGCCGCCGCGACGACGGGCTCGATGTCACCAGCGACATCGCCCTCCCCGAGTCCGCGGCCGGCTCACCGAGCCTCGGCCCGGAACTCGAGACGACCATCTATCGGCTGGTTCAGGAATCGCTTACGAACATCGCCAAGCACGCGCAGGCCACGCATGTGCGCGTTTCGGTCGCGCCGGCGACGACCGAACGTCGTCGTCGAGATCCAGGACGACGGCCTTGGGTTCGATCCCGAAGCGGACACCGCGGGTTTCGGGCTGGCCGGAATGCGTGAGCGCGTGTATCTGGCCGGCGGGACGCTCGAGCTGCGCTCAGAGCGCGGCACCCTGGTCCGGCGCCGCTTCCCGCTCGCAGCGGTACGTCGGCCGAGGCCGGCGCGGTCAGCCCGATCAGATGGTTTCGTAGCGCGTACTGGACCAACTCGGCTCGCGTCCTCATGGCCAGTTTGCGGTGGATGTGGGCGCGGTGGGTCTCGACCGTCCGCCGGGACAGGTGCAACTTGGCGGCGATCTCGGCGCTCGTATGACCGAGCGCGATCAGTCGCAGGACCTCGGTCTCGCGGGGGCTCAGGCCGTCGCCGCTGACCGCTTGGCGCAGGGCCTGGACGCCGGCCGCGACGTGGGGGCTGAGGTATTCCTGACCCACGGCGGCCCGCTTCACCGCCACGGTGAGCTCGTCGTTGGCCCGGTGCTTGAGTACGAATCCGATCGCACCGGCGTCGAGTGCCTGTTGGGCAAAGACGGGACTCGGCTCCATGGTCAAGACCACGATCTCTGTCTCGGGAACTTTGGCGCGCAACTGGCGGATCGTCTCGATACTCGAACCGTTGGGGAGCTGGAGGTCCAGGACGAGAACGTGAGGAGCGTGTCCGTATACGTGGCCCGTGACGGCGGCGAGATCGGCCGCCTCAGCCACGACCTCGAGATCCTTGTCGCGGTCGAGCACCAGACGCAGGCTCCGGCGGACGCCGGTGTGATCATCGGCCAGCACGACGCGGATCGGATGGTCCGGCCGGGCTGAAGATCCTGCCTCGGGCTCAGTCGCGGCTAAATGCAGGTGGGCAGGCATCGGAAGAAAGCTAGACGCGGTGGCTCAGGATGTCGCCCGGGGAAACATGTGATATCGATGTGGTCGAGTACGGAGACCGAGCACCCGGATCGGACGTTCACGTGTCTCGCCAAGCGCTCGATCTTCTCCCACGGCCCGAATGCTCGGCATGCACGCATCGTCCGTCGCGCCGGCGCCGGGCGCATCGAGGACATGAAGGCAGCCGCTCGTCGGTGAATTACCGATGCCGACCGGGTCGCGGAACCACGAGCACGGGACACACCGCGTCGTGCAGGATGGGCTCGCCGGTGCTCCCGAGCAGGGCGCGGGCAGCCGGCCCCCACCGCCGCGAGCCGATCACGAGCATGTCCACATGGCGCGACAGCGCGACGAGAGCATCGGCTGGGCGCCCGCGTAGGACCTCGCATGTGCTGGAGACGCCAGCGGCCTCGCTCGCCGCTCTCGCCAGGGTCTCTAGGCGCCGCTCCTGCTCCCACACCGCGTCATTCCACTCGGTTCTGACCAGGGGCGTCAGGGCTGATCTCAACATGACCGGAATACGATCATCGACCACGGCCACGAGTTGGAGCTGTGCTCTTGCGGCACGCGCGATCACCGCCGCCAGGTCAAGCGCAGCGGCCGACTCGGTCTCGCCGTCGTACCCCACCCCGATCCGGAGCAGAGCGTTCTTGGTCCGGTCCTGCATGCGTCTTGGCGCGATCGCGATCGGCCACCGGAAGTCGCACAGTAGCTGCCGCGTTCGCTTCCCGATGCGCGTATGTCCCTCGCTCGCCGTGGGGCTCGACCCGAGGACAAGGAGTTGGTGGCGGTCGATTTCGATCACACGATGCAGACCGCGCGCAACCGACGCGTCGGCTTCAGTCGCGATGTCTGCTTGGGGGGCCACCGCGGCCCGAACGCGCTCGAGCATCCGCTCGGCCTCCGCGCCCAGGTTGACCGTCTTCGGTCCGGCCGTCGGATATATAGCGACGAGCGTCAGCTGAGCGTTCACGGCGCCGGCCAGCAACCTTCCCAGCGCCGCCGCGTCCTGTCCTTCCGGCGAACCGTCGACACCCACCGCGATCCGCTGGATCGGCGTGCGGCCGCCTTCGTGCCGCTCCTTGAACGTGTGGTGGGAATTCATGTTCCGTGCGCTGCCAATACTCGCGGGCGAGAAGGCCTCGAATATCGTGGCTCACACCCGTTGTCTCTGCGGACAAACCCGGATCACCGGCCATCGAGACAGCTCTAGCGTGGGCTTCCCTGTAATGCCCAGGAGGCTCCCCGTGTCCCAGACCGAAGACTCATCCGTGCACGGCGAAGTTGCCGTCCCGTCGCTGCAGGGCATGACCGTCGCCGAGGCGATGAATCCGGGCATCGTGTCCTGTCCACAGGACGCGACAATCGCTGATGTCGCGCGCATCATGGCCAGGCACTACGTTCACTGCGTGGCGATCATGAACCTGGCTCACGACGAATCTGGAGAGCTGGTGGTTTGGGGGGTCATCACCGACCGGGACATGATCCGTGGGGCCATCGAGAGTGGCGCGGATGCAGACGCCGCCAGCCTCGTCGAGCAGCCGGTGATCACCGTGAGGCCCGCGCTCTCGCTCCGAGACGCCGGCGAGGTGATGCTCGCCAACCACGTCAGCCACCTGGTTGTGACCGACCCCGACACCGCGCTCCCGATCGGCATCCTGTCGTCGCTGGATATCGCTCGCGCGTTGACCTGGGGCGGAGAGTAGCGAGCGTCATCCGCATAGCGGCTGACCTTCACTGCCACATCCTGCCGGCCCTCGATGACGGCCCTCGGGATCTCGACGATGCCGTGGCCATGGCGCAGCAGGCGGAAGCCGACGGCATCGAGACCGTCGTCGCCACGCCGCACGTGCGGGAGGACCACCAAGTGCCGTTGGGCGAGCTGTCCTCGCGCGCGGCTGAATTGTCAGCCGCCATTGCCGCGGCGGGTTGCGCGACCCGGGTCCTGCCCGGTGGAGAGGTTGCCGTTCCGATGGTCGGCCAGCTTTCGGATGCGGAGCTCGCCGCCGCGTCGCTCGGCGGGAGCGGGCGATGGATCCTGCTCGAGCCACCCGCGGGGCCGCTGGACGAGCGCCTCGAAGCTGCGGTGATGAACCTACACTCGCGAGGTTTCCGTGTGCTCGTGGCGCACCCGGAACGCCATCTCACGCCCGACCTGATGGGCCGGCTCGCGCGGATGGTCAGGCAGGGCGCGCTCGTGCAGGCCACGGCGGCGGCCGTCGTCGAGGAGCCCAGCCGCCAGGGGATGCTGGCGCTGGCCCAGGCTGGTGTGCTTCACGTCCTCGGCAGCGATTCGCATTCGTCGCGCGCGGGACGACCGGTGGCACTCGCCGCGGGGCTGAGGGCTCTGGGCGACGTCGAGCCGACGGCAGCCCATATCAGCTGGATCGCGGATGTCGCACCGCGGGGAATTCTCGACGGCCGCGATCTCAGCCCACCGTTCGGGCCGCTGCGCTAGGTCGTGGTCGTGCGCGACCAGTGCGCGCGGGGCGGACGGTGATGTACTGCGTGAGCTCCTCGATCGTGTCTCGCCTTCCACTACCCAGACCGTGACGGAGGAAGTTGCACGAACCGGCGGCAGCGCCCAGGACAAGCGCCGACTGCAGCCCCAAACCTCGTGCCCAGGCGGCTGCGATCGCACCCATCATCGAATCGCCGCACCCTTCGCGGCGACCCCGGGGTAGAACCGGCGGCACGATCTCGAATGGCTCATCGTCCCCCGGTAGCACCAGAATCGGCTCGCCGGCCCGGGTCACGGCGACTGCGCGGGCTCCCGCGTCACGAAGGCGACACGCGCCCGTCAACAGCCTCGGCCCATCCACCGGACCGCGCACGTATTCGGCCAGCTCCCAGTCGTTGAGCTTGACCAGATCCGGGCCGTAGGGCAGCGTCCGCTCCAGGCGGGGGCTCGACAGGTCCACGATCAACGGCACGCCGGCACCACGCACGTCGGCCGCGATGGTTTCGTAGGTCTCGTTGGGCAGCCCCTCAGCCGGATACGGGTTGCACAAGACCGTCACGTCGCTGGCCATCGCGGCGACGCACGTCGATACAACCAGGTCGTCGACCTCATGGCGCTCGGGCGCCGGGCGCGTCGAGTTCGCCAGGACCTGCCGCTGGCCAGATCGGCGATCCACGACGTACGCACCACTTGAGCCCGTCGTCTCGGTGACACGGACGTCGCCAGGAAGCTGGGAGAGCAGCGGCCCCAGCAGGGTGCCGGTTTCTCCGCCCGAGAGGCAGCACAGGACCGGCCGGGCTCCAAGCTCCCCGGCCATCCGCGCGACCCACACGCCCTGACCGGCGGCGTGAACGTGCACGTCAGTGTCGCTTCCACGGCTTTCGATCGTCACGCTGAGCAATGGGTCGGGGCCGTACACCACGACCGTGGGCAACTCGGAGGGGAGGGGCATTTGACGAGAACGGTTGACCAGACCGGCCCGGAGCGCATCGTGGCAAACCCGCAACACTGGGCTGCGGTTTGCACACGATCGTTGCCGTGCATCCCGGATGAGTACCGGCGCGGGGCACCGATTACAGAGCGCCGGGACCGGCATAGCGTTGGGTCCATGCTCACTCTTGCGAAGGTCTCCATCAAGCGGCCGAAGTCGGCCCTCGTTGTCTGGGGCGTCGTCGCCCTGGTGCTGACGCTGATCGGCCTTGGCGTTTCTCACAGTCTGTCTCCCTCCGTGACCGTCGTTCCGGGAACTCAGTCCTCTCGCGCGCAGCAGCTCGCCAACGCGCAGTTCGGACCCACGCAGCTCGTACCGATCCTGCTCGAAGGGCCCAAGGCCCAGCTGGATCGCACGGGCCCGAGGCTCGTCACGGTGCTCAGCAAACGACCGCATACCCGCGTGCTGTCAGCCTGGGATGCTGGTACGGCCAGCGCCAGCCTGCGGCCCAATCCCACGGCGGCGATGATCGTTGTCTCGGTCGACCGCCCGGAGAAGGACGTGGTCGCCTACGACCAGCCTCAGATCGAGTCGCTGGTGCACAGTTACACGCGCGGAGGCATCAACGCCTACGTCACCGGTCAGCCCTCGATTGATCGTGCCCTCAAGGACGCTTCGATCTCCAATCTTCGCCAGACCGAGCTGATCGCGGTAGGCATTCTGTTCCTGCTCCTGCTGATCGGCCTGCGCGCGCCGGTGGCGGCCCTGTTGGTCACCGCGGTCGGCGCTGTGAGCATGCTCGCCGGCTTCGGCGAGGTGGCGCTGCTCGGCAAGGTCCTCACGCTCGATCCCGTCGGCGTGGCGCTCGGGACGATGACCGGGCTGGCGCTTGGCGTTGGCTTCGCGCTGCTGATCCTCGATCGTTTCCACCGCGAGGAGTGGCCGGACGGCGTGCACGCCCGTGATGTCGCCACCGCGGCGACCGCCGAGCTTCAGACGACCGGTCGGGCCGTGCTGGTTGGTGGCACCGCCCTGATCGTCGCCCTGGCGATCGTGGCCGTCATCGGCCCGACCGAGCTGATGGTGTCGCTGGGCACCGGTGCGCTCACCTGCGCCGCGTTCGCGACCGGCGGCGCGGTGGTCGTGATGCCGGCGGCGCTTGTGCTGCTCGGCCGGCGTATCGAGTTTCTCCGCTTCCCCGCGCCGGCGTTCCTCGAGCGGGTGTGGTCGCGACTGCTCGACAGCGGCAACTGGGTGACCAGGCACGCCGTTTCGACGGGCTTCCTCGCCACGGCCGTCCTCGCCGCGATCGCGTTTCCGGCCTTCGCCCTGAACTCGGGACCGCCGACGATCACACAGCTGCCGGCCGGCTCCCAGGCTCGGATCGCCTTCCAGGAGGTCTCACGCGTGATGGGTCCCGGCTGGCCGACTCCCTACAACCTGATCGTCGTCAATCGCAACGGGGCGGTCACCACGCCCGCCTTCCTGGCCGCGATCAACCACCTGCAGACGCAGATCGCCAGGAACAAGCGGGTCGACTCGGTGACCGGGCCGGGGACGATCAACGCCACGGCCGAGCAGCTGAAGACGTTCGGACCCTCGCTGGTCCACTCGGCCAAGATCTCCAACCAGAGCAAGAAGGATTTGCTGACGCTGATCAACGGACTCGGTCAGGCCGGCAGCGGATCAGCTCAGCTCAAGTCCGGGCTCGAGCAGGCGCTCGGCGGTGCCACGGCGCTGAACGGCGGTGCCGGCCAGGCGCTGGCCGGGGCGCAGAAGGTGCACTCCGGATCGGCCCAGATCACCGCGGGGTCGGCCTTGCTTTCGACCAACCTGAACAAGCTCTCGGGCGGGCTCGGCCAGCTGTCGACGGGCCTCAACCAGGCGCTCGCAGGCGCGCAGGCGCTCAAGGCCGGGGCGAGCCAGGCACTGGACGGCGCGTCGCAGCTCTCCGCAGGCCTGGGCACGGCAAATACGAAGGTCGGCCAGAGCGTGGTAGCGCTGAAGGGCCTCTCATCGCTGACCACGGCAACGACAGCGTCGATCTCCAAGGCCAAGAGCAGCACCGGCGCGGCGGCTAGTGCGGTCGACCAGGCCAAGGCGGCGCTGGCATCGATGGGTCCCGACGCCAAGAAAGATCCACACTACGGCGCGGCCGTGGCTGCTGCAGACAGCGCCAGCACCGCTGTGGGTGCAGCAACTTCCGACATCACCGCGGCTGCCGGCAGCGCCGGACAAGCCAACGCCCTGGCGGCTGCCGTCGTCCAGCAGGCGCCCGCACTGGTTCAGGGTGTCGCGCAGCTGGCCGCGGGCGCCGGCCAGCTGGAGGCGGGAATCTCCAAGCTCCGCGGCGGCAACGCACAGCTCGCCAACGGAATCGGCCAACTCGCGGGCGGCGGCAAGCAGGCCAGCAGCGGCGCGCAGCAGTTGGCCGCCGGGGGCCAGAAGCTCACGAGCGTGCTGGGTCAGCTGACCAATGGTGCCGGCCAGCTGGAAGGCGGCCTCGGTCAGCTCGCATCCGGCACCGGCCAACTGGCCTTTGGTCTTGCCGCGGCTCCCAACGGCGCCGGGCAGCTCCAAACCGGCCTCGGGCTCATGCAGGCCGGGGTGGTCAAGGCGCGCGGACAGATCCCGTCGACCAAGGCTCTCGAGACGCTCTTGAAGGAGTCACCGGGCATGTTCAGTTCGGGTTACTTCGTGCTCTCGGCCGTGGCCGGGGCACGTGGCTCGACCCGCACACAGGCGACGTTCGCGGTCAACCTGTACCGCGGCGGCACCGCAGGCCAGATCGTCGTGACCTCGAAGTACGCATCCACTGATCCGAGGACCTCGGCGCTGGCCACCCAACTCGACAGCGCGGCCGCAACCTTCGCCAAGCAGCACAATGCCGAGGTCGCGATCGGAGGCCCAGCCGGCAGCCTCGGGGACCTGACGAGCGTGACCAAATCACGCATCTGGCTCGACGTGGCGGTGCTTGCAGCGGCCATCGTGCTCGTGCTGGGGATCGCACTCCGTGCCGTCGTCCTCCCCGTCGTCGCGACGGCGTTCAGCCTGCTCGTCGCGGCAGCCACGTTCGGAATCCTCGAGCTCCTGTTCGGTGGTTCCAATCCACCGCTCGGGGGGCCGGGCTACATGGATCCCATGTCGATCATCGGAATCTTCACCGTCGTCTTCGGGATCACGGTGGTCTTCTCCGCCCTGCTGCTGATGCGGACCCGGGAAGCGTATGTGGCTGGCCCAGGCAGCCGATCCGCGGTTCGCACCGCACTGCGGCAGACCGCAGCCGCAGCCACCGGCGCCGGGCTGGTGATGGTTGCCGCGGTAATCCCGTTCGCCCACACCGACCTGATCAACGTCCGGCAGTTCGGGGTCGGCGTGTGCGTGGCGATCCTGCTCGAGGTGCTGATCGTCCGGCCGGTCCTGCTGCCCGCCGCGGAGGCCGTGCTGGGCAGATTCGGATGGTGGCCGACGCGGGGTCCATTGGCCGCTGGCCCCGCCGGCCCGGAAGCCCGGACGCGCGTAACCCGCCACCGGGTCAAGCACATGCCCCTCGCTCACCCGCCCAGGCCATGACCAGGAGTCAACGATGAATTCAAGGACCGTCACCGAACCGACAACATCCCCCGCACAGCCACGCGAGACGCCTGGCAGCCTCGGTGCGATGGTGCTCGACTCCGCCGAGCGCTACAGCGGCACCGCCCTGCAGTACTCCGACTGCGGGCGAAACGTCGAGATCTCGTATCCGGAGCTGGGCACGATCGTCCTCGACATCGCCCGCGGACTGAGCTCACTTGGGGATCGACCGCGGGGATCGCGTGGCCATCCTCGGCGCCACCTCGGCCGATTGGGTTCTGGCCGACTACGGATCCCTGTGCGCCGGCGCCGTGGTCGCGCCGATCTATCACACGAACTCGCCGCAGGAGTGCGCCTACGTTCTCGGGAACTCGGAGGCGCGCCTGGTCTTCTGTGAGGACGAGGCCCAGGCGGCCAAGATCGAACAGGTGCGGGAACGCTGCCCGAGTCTGGAGCACGTTGTGCTGTTCCGCGGAGCCGCCGCCGGCAGCGATGTCGTTGGAGGAGCTGCGGCGCCACGGCCAGGATGTGACCGCGGCGTCCGTCCACCGGCGCATCGAGGCAATCGAGCCCGACGACCTGGCCACGCTCGTGTACACCTCGGGGACGACCGGCCCGCCGAAGGGCTGCATGCTCACGCACGGCAACCTGCTCGCCACAACCCAGATGTACGTCGAGCGAGCTGGGGATCAACGACACGCACGCCCTCTACCAGTTCCTGCCGCTGGCGCACGTGCTGGCCAGGGTCGCTCAGGCAGTGGTGCTCAGTGCCGGGGCCCGGGCCATCTTCTGGAGCGGTGATGCCCACAAGATCATCGACGAGCTGGCCGACTTCGCTCCGACGCACTTTCCCGCCGTCCCGCGAATCTACGAGAAGGTCCACGGCACCGTCACCGGGCGAGTGCAGGACGGCTCGCCGACTCGAGCGGCGGCTGTTCGAATGGGCGCTGAGCACCGGCGGGCGCTACCGTCGTGCGACTCGAGAGGGGCGCAAGCCGGGCGTGGCCAGTCGGTTCCAGTTCCGCGTTGCCGACCAGCTGGTGCTGTCGAAGATCCGGTCTGCCTTCGGGTCTCGCCTGCAGCTGGCGCTGGTCGGTGCGGCGCCGGCCGCCCGCGAGCTGCTCGAGTTCTTCGATGCCTGCGGCGTTCTCGTGCTCGAGGGCTACGGCCTGAGCGAGTCCTGTGCCGCTTCGACGCTCAACACCGTCGACGCCGTGCGCTTCGGCACGGTCGGGAAGCCACTTCCCGGGACCGAGGTGTCGATCGCTCCCGATGGCGAGGTTCTGCTTCGCGGGCCCGCACGTGTTCAGTGGCTACTACCAGCGATCCGGAGGCGACCCAGGCGGCGCTGACCCCAGACGGCTGGCTGCGCACCGGCGACCTCGGCGCGATCGATGACGACGGCTTCCTGTCCATCACCGGGCGCAAGAAGGACCTGATCATCACCTCGAGCGGCAAGAACATCACTCCGGTCAACATCGAGAGCGAGCTGCGCGATCGCCGCTTCATCACCGAGGCGGTGGTGTACGGCGACAATCGCCCGTACCTGGTGGCGCTGCTCACGCTCGACCGCGACGAGACCGTCAAGCTCGCCGAAGAGCCTGGGCATCGACGCCGATCCGGCCGTCGATCGCCAGCCGACCCGGCGGTGCGCGCGCGAGATCCAGAAGGAGATCGATGCCGTCAACCGGAACCTCGCGCGGATCGAGCAGATCAAGCGCTTCGCGATCCTCGATCACGATCTCACCCAGGCCGACGGCGAGCTCACGCCGACGCTGAAGGTCAAGCGCGGCTGTCGTCTATGAGAAATACGCCGACGTGTTCGCCGGCCTGTACGAGCGAGGAGGTGAGTCATGAGCTCGCGCTTCTCCAGCGCCGACACGGCCTGGCTGCACATGGACCGGCCGACCAACCTGATGGTGATCAACTCGGTGCTGCTGTTCGACGAGCCCGTCGACTGGAACCGGGTCAAGCAGATCACCCAGGAGCGTCTCGTCGACCGCTACCCGCGTTCCGCCAGCGAGTCGTCGAGAGCCGCCTGCCGCTGCGGGCCCCGAAATGGGAGGACGATCCGGACTTCGCGCTCGAGCACCACATGCACCACCTCGCGCTTCCCGCCCCGGGCGACACCGCGGCGCTTCAGGAGCTGGTCGGCGATCTGATGACGATGCCGCTGGACCGCAACGCGGCCGCTGTGGCACATGTACATGATCGACGGCTTTGGCGATGGCGCGGCGATGATCAGCCGCATGCATCACTGCATCGCCGACGGCATCGCGCTTGCCCGGGTGATGCTGTCGCTGACCGACGCCGAGCCGCGACGCCGAGATCGAGGCGGACGAGACGTCGGCGAAGCCGTGCGAGCAGGCGGGCGGTTCGCTGCGCGGGGTCGTTCGGGCGCGAGCGCACCGCGCCGCCGCGGCAGGATCCGCTGCGGCCACGGCCAGGTCGCGGTCGATCGCACGCTCGCCCACCCATGCCGCGCGCTGTCGCCGGCGCCGTCGCGCGCGACGCGAGCGACGGCGGTGCGGCTTCTGCTCACGCCGGCCGATGCGGCCACGGCGATCAAGGGCGAGCCGGGCAGTCAGCCGGCGCGTTGCCTGGAGCAAGCCCCTCTCGCTGCCCGCTGATCAAGCAGATCGCCCACACGCACGAGCGCCACCGTCAACGACGTGCTGCTGGCTGCGGTCAGCGGCGCGCTGCGCCACTACCTGCAGGACCACGACAGCCCGGTCGCCGAGATCCAGGCCATGGTGCCGTTCAACCTCCGGCCGCTCGACAAGCCGCGTCCCCGCAAGCTGGGCAACAAGTTCGGCCTGGTCTTCCTGCCGCTGCCGGTGGGCACCAGCGGCAGCTACCGGCGCCTGGTCGAGGTGCACCGGCGCATGGAGCGAGATCAAAGCGGCGCGCGATGGAGCCGTCTCCTACGGGCTGCTCGAGCCTCACCGGGCTGACGCCGGAGCCGGTCGAACGGCGGATCATCGACCTGTTCACCGGCAAGGGCACCGCGGTGATGACGAACGTGCCGGGCCCGCGTGAGCCCGTCTACCTGGCCGGGACGTCCGGTCCGCACCGTGCTCGTCTGGGCGCCCACGTCGGGACACATCGGCATGAGCGTCAGCATCTTCAGCTACCGCGGTGAGGTCACGGTCGGGCTGATGGTCGACGCCGCACTGATCCCCGACCCCGACCGCATCGTCGACCAGCTTGAACGCGAAGTGGACGTGCTGGCCGAGCTTCCCGCCAAGCGGCAGGGTCATGCCCGGCGCGGTCCCCGTCGATCGCGCGCGAAGTCGACCACCGCTCGATCCAAGACCGAGGAGCATTCCCATGTCTAAGAAATCTGTCTCGATCGCGAGCGCTGTGCACGCTGGTGCTTGTACTCGCCGCGGTCGCTGTGGCGGCCGCATTCACCCAGCACGCCAGCCGTGGCCTTCACGACCACGAAGTCGGGCAAGTCGACCGGTATCACCGCCGACATCCACTCCACCTTCGACCGGAGCAAGCCCCCGAAGGCGGCCAAGCTGTTGACGCTGACGTTCCCCGCGGGGACCAAGTTCAACCTCAACCGCGTGAAGGCGTGCACGAGGTCCGACAAGCAGCTGATGGCGCGGAAAGTCGTGTCCGTCGGCGAGCCAGATCGGAACCGGATCGGCCGTCGCCAGTCCCTACCCGCTGCCCGACGTCAATGGCAAGGTCAAGGCGTTTGCCGCCGGCAAGAACAGGATGATTCTGCTCATCACCGTGACCAAACCGGTCAAGCAGGTCGTCGTCATTCACGAGACGACGTCCGGCGCGGCGCTGAAGGTGCCGGTGCCAACTCCCAAGGTGGCGGGCTTCAAGGTCGTGCTGATCGGCCTCAAGCTGAAGGTGCCGGCGCGGGGTAGCGGCAGCAAGGCGCTGATCACGGCCGGCCAGTGTGTCGCGAAACAGTTCGTGTTCAATGCTCGCTTCGTGCTACTACGGACGGAAGCAAGGCCGACGTCAAGAGCACCTCACCGTGTAGCTGAGCGGCAGCGGGCTGATCGAGCCATGAACAGCAACCGCGTCCCAGCACCCGCGTCCACGTCGAACCGTGGCCCGCCGGGGGCTGGGTCGTGAGGCTGGGCACCACGCCGATCTCTCGCCATGACACCGAGGAGGAGGCGGTGGACCGGGCCGGGGCCTACCGGCGCGGCCTGGAGCGCGAGATCTTCGAGCGCGCTGAGATCGTCCTCGGATGCACCCTGATGCGAGCCGTCGACCGAGGCTCTGAGCGTTGCGCGGTCGGCTCGCCGGAGTCCGGCTCAGCGGCCCACCGGGTACCGGCTCAGGCGGCCGGCCGCGGAACGGCGATGACCGGGCAGGCGGCGTCGTGGAGAACCGTCTCGCCGGTGCTCCCGAGCAGCACGCGCTCGGCCGGGCCCCAATGCCTTGACCCGATGACGAGCAGATCCACCTCGCCGCGAGAGGTCGAGCAGTGTGTTGCCGGGCCGGCCGCGCATGACCTCGGTGCGTGTCTCCACGCTGTCGTACCCGGACGCCGCTTCGCCTAGCTTCTCCTCGAGCCCCCCGATCTTCTTCGGCGATGCTGTCCTCCCAGACCGGGGAGTGGGCGCCACCGCCGGCCAGGGACGTGAAACCGAACCGGAGCAGACGATCGTCGACCACCCCGCGGAGGTACAGCCTGGCACCCGCGGCGACCGCGAGCGATCCGGCTAAGGCGAGGGCGACCTCAGCCTCGGGGCTAGCGTCATATCCAACTGCAACTCGTCCCAGCGGCACCGAAGCCAGCTCGTGCAGCCCGCGCGGCGCAACGCCCAGGGCGCACTCGAAGTGACAGAGAAGCTGGCGCACGCGCTTGCCGATCCGAACCTGCCCCTTGGGAGCGTGCCGGCTGGAGCCGAGAACCAACAGGTCGCGGTTCTCGCGCCGGACAACGCGATGCAGTGCCCGCGCGACCGAGCCATCGGTTTCCACGGCGATGCGCGCGCCGGGGGAGATCGCGTCGCGTACCTCGATCAGCGTGCCACGCGCCTGCTCCTCGAGCCCGCTCCAGTTCATGCCCGACGGCAGCACGACCAGCGGGTCAGGATGGACCGTTACCAGCAGGACCTCGGCCTCAGTCGCTCGGGCGATTGCCGTGCCCAGGGCGGCGGCGTCGCGTCCCTCCGGGTAGCCGTCGACCCCGACGCCGATGAGGCTCACGGCCGGCGCTTGCGTACTCATGCCGCAACCGAGACCGCGTCGGTCTGCGATTCACGGTGGGAAGACGTGTCGATGCCGTACGCGGCGGCGTATGCATACGGGTGATGGAAGACATCGAGGGCTAGCTTGCGATCACGCACCTCGACGTAGAACTCTCCGCCGCTCTGCAGGTCGGTGACCGCCACCCACAGGCATTCGTCGATCGGACACCACAGCAGGCGGACCTGGAGGCGGTTCCCGAGCCGGGAGTCGAGCTCCCGCGCCGATATCAAGTTCGAAGCGACCATCGGTTCCTCTTTCCCAGATTGCGGAGTCGATCTAGCCTGTCATTGCCCTGGTCGGGCGTCATCCGGGGCGGCGATCAGTCAGTTTGCGGAAAAGTACTGAGCCAGGCTAGGCCGTCTGCTCATCGTCGGGCGAGGCGGCTTGCTCGGAGCCGTTCGGCGATGTCACGGCCGCCGCGGGGATCACGAGCACAGGGCGATCGGCGACGCTGAGGAGCTCGAGCGACACGCTTCCGAGCCAGGCGCGGAGACCCCCGAGGCCCCGGGCGCCAATCGACGATCTCATCAGCCCCACGCCGCCGCGCGACGTCGACGATCGCGCGCGCCGGTGAGCCGGCCACCAGTTCGGTCTCGTAGTCGGTGTCGAGCAGTTCGTCGTTGCCGGTCAGCGGGAGCGCGTCGAGCAGCGCCCGGCCGTGATCGCGGCGCTCGCCGAGCAGGTGGTCGAGGCTGGGCAGACGACGGAAGTCCAGGGCCGGCTCGAAGGCATGTACGACGACCACCCGTCCTGTGCCCCCCGCGCGCCGGACAGCCGCGGACACGGCGGCGCGTGACGGCTCTGACCCGTCATAACCGACCACGATCAGCGGGCTGGCTTTGGAGGGGCTCATGGCCGTGCCCGGTCGCCTGCCGGGATGCGGTCGGGAGCCGAGGCAGCCCTCGTGGTAATAGATGCCGCCACCCGGGTCGCCGCCGTCGCGTCTGAGCGCGAGGAGCGAGGTGGAGTGAATTGTGCCGTCGGGAAGCTCGAGCCATATGGGCTCGTAGACGCCGATGCGATCGCCGCACGTCGCGCAGACGGGGCGAGGGCTCGACGTGTTGGTTTCTTGCCTCACCTGGATCTGATACATGCGTTGACGCTGACTACAGACTTCGGCAGCGGCGACAAGGCTAGGGACGCGTCGGGTCCCGGCGATCCGGGATTTGCCGCAGAATTGCCCGGGCCAACTACGGGCCTGCGCTCAGCTCGCCTTCAGTACCGCGTACCAGTCCCGCTCGGCGACGGTGGCCAGATGATCGCTGACGGCGGCCCTCCCGGCGCGCGCCGAAGCGGTCCTGGACGAGGCGGTCCTGGACCAGGGCTAGCCCCGCAACGCGCGTAGCGCGTTCAGGATCACGGCCAGATCGATCGCCTCCTGGAACAGCGCGCCGGCCACCGGCGGGAGATAACCCGCGGCGGCGACCACCATCGCGACAAGACTCACGCCCATTCCGGCAAGAACGCTTTGACGAGCTATCGAGAGTGCGCGGCGGCCGGCGTGGAGGGCATCGGCAACGCGGTCGACGCGATCTACGGTGATCACGGCATCGGCCGTCTCCGAGGAGACAGTGGCACCGCCTGCGCCCATCGCAATGCCGACGTCCGCGATCGCGAGCGCGGGGGCGTCATTGATGCCGTCACCCACCATGATCACCGTCTTCAGTTGACGATCATCGGCCACGCGCCGAACGACGTCGAGCTTGTCTTCGGCCGAGAGCTCGGCGTAAACCCGGTCCACGCCCAGTTCTGCCCCGACTTGCTCGGCCACAGCACGCCGGTCTCCGGACAGGATTGCCACGTGTAGGACGCCCTCAGCGCGGAGCCGCGGCAAGAGCTGGCTCGCGTCGCTGCGAAGCTCGTCCGCGACGACGATCACCCCGGCCACGTGGCCGTCGACGGCCACGAGGACGTGCGCCTGTCCTGATCCCGTGTTTAGCGTCGCGGTCGCTGATCGGACCTCCCCGGCGTCCCTCTTGTCGAACAGAACCGTGCGGGCGTCGCCCAGGGCCTCGATCGTGTCCGCGCCCTTCACGATCACGCCGCTCCGGGCGGCGCGCGAGACGCCGGAGACAAGGGCGATCGGCGCGGCCAGGATCAACGGACAGGGCGTCGCCACCACCACCACCACCACCAGCCCCCCGCACCGGGTCGCCGCTCAGCCCCCAGGCCAGGCCCGCCAACACCAGCGTGGCGGGCAGGAAGAAGCCGGCGTAGCGATCGGCCATGCGCATGAACGGCGCCCGCTGCGTCTGCGCGCGCTTGACGAGCCGAACGAGCGCGGCATAGGAGCCCTCGCTCGCCGGGCGCTCCGCTCGTACCTCGAACGGCCTTCCGGCGTTGGACGAGCCGCTGAGGACGGGCATGCCGCGTGCCACGTTCTCCGGAAGCGGCTCTCCGGTGAGTGCGCTCGTGTCGATGATCGCCTCGGGGCTGAGCACTGTGCCGTCCACCGGGACGACCTCGCCGGTCCGCACGAGCACGACATCACCGACGTGAACCTGTTCGATCGGTACTTCCTCGAGCCGGTTGCCGGTGCGGAGTTGGGCCACCTTGGGCGCGCGCTGAATCAGCGAGGTCAACTCACGCCGCGCGCGGCTCGACGCAGCGGCCTCCAGCGCGGAACCGCCGGCGAACATCAGTCCGACCACCGCACCGGCGAGCTCCTGCCCCAGCGCGAGCGCCCCGACCATCGCGACCAGAGCGATCGCGTCGACGCCCAGGCTGTGCTCGACGATCACCGAGCGCCCGACCTCGAACGCCAGGTCGGCTGAGAGCAGCGCGACCGCCGCGCTCCAGACCGCATCTCCGGCGGTCCCGGCGCCAATCAAATGAAGCAGACCGCCGGCGGCGACCGCGGCGGCGGCGAACGCCGCCAGGATCTATGCGTGGTGCTCGCGCAGCCAGGTCAAACTCGCGCCGCGCCTACCGCTCACGTCATGTCTTGGCCGAGCTCGTCGCCTGGGAAACCTGTGCGGCGAGCTCGTCGCCCCACCTGTGAGCACGATCCAACTCTCCTTCGGCGAGTGGTCCCTCTGAATCTTCGACCAGGAAGCTCTCCGTGCTCAGGACCTCGTACCCGTGCTTGCGCAGGCGTTTCGCGATCCCGCGGGAGGCCACCCCGCTGATCCACGGCGATCTGTCCAGCCGGGTGTCGAAGGCGGCCGCGCGTGCCCCCGCTTTCGAGGGAAGATCGCGCAACCACGCGCGCAGTCCGGGCTCGTCGGTCGCGTCGGGCTCGACATGCACCTCGCCGTCCTCGTGGACTGCTTCGGCGGCCATCTGACGGCTGCGCACGGTGGCCAGGCCGTGGATATGCGTTGGGCCTCCGACCACAATCAGATCTCGCTCGTCAACGCCGTCGGCCGCCTCGTGCACCGGCACCACCGCCGCGTCGCCAAGGCCGTGCGCAATCGCCTCAGCGATCAGTCGCGTGTTGCCGTAGACCGACTCGTAGACCACCAAGGCGTTCATGATCCGTTCCTTCCTGCGCGTAATCGTCGCTGGCGAGGATGGACCCGAAACGTTGCGGGTCCATCGCCAAGATCGGAACCTGCTCGAGCTTGTCCACGGCACATCAGCCTCACGTCATCTGAGCAACCGGTACGAGGACCCGCTGAGCCAGCTCGACCAGGCGGCTGGAATACCCCCATTCGTTGTCGTACCACGAGATCACCTTGATCTGAGTGCCGTCGATGACCGAGGTCAGGCCGGCATCGAAGATCGAGGAATAGGGGGAGCCGACGATGTCGGAAGAGACGATGGGATCCTCCGTGTAGGCGAGGATGCCCGCCAGGCTGCCACGATCGGCGGACCTCGCGAACGCCTCGTTGATCGCCTCTCTCGTGGTCTCCTGGCGGGCCTCGATGGTGAGATCGACCAACGAGCCCGTCGGGACCGGCACGCGTACGGCCAGCCCGTTCAGAACACCGTCGAGCTCGGGAATCACCAGCCCAAGCGCCTTGGCCGCGCCGGTGGAGGTGGGAACGACGTTGACGGCCGCCGAGCGTGCTCGACGCAGGTCCTTGTGCGGCCCGTCAAGCAACTGCTGATCGGATGTGTAGGCGTGCACGGTGGTCATCAGTCCGTGACGGATCCCGACCGCCTCGTGCAGCACCTTGGCCACCGGCGCCAGACAGTTCGTCGTGCAGGACGCGTTCGAGATGATGTGGTGCCTCTCCGGGTCGTACACCTCGTCGAAGTTGACGCCGAGCACGACCGTCGCGTCGGGTGGCTCATCGCCCTTCGCCGGAGCCGACAGGATCACCTTGCGCGCCCCGGCCTCCAGGTGCTCGGCGGCTGCGGCGCGGGTGCGGAATCGTCCAGTGGACTCGATCACGACGTCGACGTCGAGCTCCCGCCATGGCAGCTCCCGGGGATCGGGCTCAGCCAGGGCTCGAATTGCGCGACCGCCGACCTCGATGCCGCCCTCGGCGAGCTTCACCTCGCCCGGGAAACGCCCGTACACCGAGTCATACTTGAGCAGGTGCTCGAGGCTGCGCTCATCAACCAGATCGTTGATGGCAACTATCTCGACGTTAGCCTCCTGCTCGAAGGCGGACCGCAGGAAGCAGCGTCCGACTCGCCCAAAGCCATTGATCGCAACACGTACCGGCATCGGGGCCTCTTTTCTCGTCACGTTGTGTCCGTAGCCGCAAGCTATGCCCAGACGTCGCGCCAGAAATCGTGGTCAACCCTGGTCTCGGTGCGTAGTTCTCCGTAGTGACGGTCGGAGCACTTCAGGCTGGCGCCCGGACCCGAGCACGCGCGGCAAATCCGAGGTCAGAGGGCCGGACCGCCGCCTGCACACAACTACGGACCGACAATGGTGATGATCACCGACGCGGTCGATGATCATGCCCGGTAGCCTGCCGTTCATGACGGGAGATCCACCCATTATCGACTCGCCTGCCCTGAGCGGCACGACCGTGGGCGCGATCATGAGCTCGGGCGTGATCACCGCTCGGCGTGACGCGACCCTCTCGGCGGTGGCAACGCTGATGGCGACACACGGCATCCATGCTGTGGTGGTCTCACCGCTTCACGGCGGAACCCCGCTCCTCGTTAGCGACGTCGAACTCGTGCGGAGCGCGGTCACCGGTGGGCCCATGGGGAAGGCGACAGCAGGGGACCTGGCGCGCGAGCCGGTAGCCATGCTGTCCGCGACGGCCACCGTGGCCGAGGCGGTGGAGATGATGGCCATCCGCTACGTCACTCATCTCGTCGCCACCGACCCTGACTCGGGGGATCTTGCCGGCATCGTGTCGAGCCTCGATGTGGCGGCCGTCGTCGCGGGCTTCGAGCGTCGGCTGGAGCGGATGCCCCGGCCCGCGCCAGCGCGCCGACCACGCACGGCACCGACGCTGGCCACGACGAAGGTCACCGACGTGATGCATCCTGGGATCGTCGCCTGCACGCCGGATACGCCAGTGGCCACGGTGGCGCGGATCATGGCCGTGCATCGCGTGCACTGCGTGGGGGTGGTCGGTATCGACAGCACCGAGGGGCGCGGCCAGCACTTCTCCTGGGGCCTGATCGCGGACATCGACCTGGTGATCGCGCTGCATCGGGACCCGCCCTCGGCGCCGGCGGTGAGAATCGCCAGTGGTAGGCCACCGGCGGTGGCGGAGGGCGATTCCCTGCAGCGGGCTGCTGAGCTGATGCTCGAGCACGACACCAGGCATCTCGTGGCGGTGGACAGCAGAGGCCTCCCATCCGGAATCGTGTCCACCCTCGACGTGCTCTCCATCCTG
This sequence comes from uncultured Solirubrobacterales bacterium, assembly GCA_963737535.1. GTDB lineage: Bacteria > Actinomycetota > Thermoleophilia > Solirubrobacterales > Solirubrobacteraceae > Palsa-465. The sequence goes on along the minus strand of CAVTTU010000002.1, from coordinate 69,440 downwards.
CCCACCGTCGCTTAGACGCGATGGAGCGCCCGGGCATGTCCGGGCGCTCGGTGATGTGTCTCCGGGGTACCGTGGCACTCGGGTTGCAGCGCCCCGCAACCCGAGTGCTGAACAATCGCGTTACAGCTGGAACACGATCCTCGCTGTGACCGCTCCGGCCTCGACGTCCCTGATCGACTGGTTGACGTCCTCGAGCGCGCGGATCTCACGCGTCACGTGTGTCTTGCCCGCGGCGTGGAGGGCGAACACCTCACGCAGGTCCAAGCGGGTGCCGACGATAGAGCCGATTATCGTGATCCCGTTCAACACGGTCTCGAAGATCGGCAGATGAACCTCGTTGTCCGCCGGCAGCGCGACGAACACCAGCTTGCCTCCACGACGAAGCGAGCCGTACGCCTGCTCGAACGCGCGCGGAGAGACAGCCAGCGCGATGGCCTGATTGGCTCCGCCGAGCTCCTGGATTGCCTCGATCGGGTCCTGCTCCGTGGCGTTGATCGTGAACTCGGCGCCGAGCTCGCGGGCCAGCTCGAGCTTCTCGTCGATCAAATCCACGGCGACGACGCGGCCGCCCGCGATGGCGGCGTACTGGATCGCCATATGGCCAAGCCCGCCGACGCCGAACACGGCGACGAGGTCGGAAGACCGGGTGCCCGCGACCTTCACGGCCTTATACGTCGTGACGCCGGCGCAGGTGAGCGGCGCGGCGTCCAGCGGGTCGATGCCATCCGGGACCTTGACAACGTAGTGGGCGTAGGCGGTGGCGTAGTCGCCGAAGCTGCCGTCGATCGAGTAACCCATGTTCTTCTGCTCCAGGCACAGCGTCTCCCACCCCGACACGCAGTAGTCACAGACGCCGCACGCGTAGCCAAGCCACGGCATCGCGACTCGATCCCCGAGCACGACTTCGGTGACGCCCGGTCCAAGCTCGACCACGCGCCCCACGCCCTCGTGGCCGGGAACGAACGGTGGCGTCGGCTTCACCGGCCAGTCGCCGTTCGCGGCATGGATGTCCGTATGGCAGAGTCCCGACGCCTCTACCTTGACGCGGATCTGCCCAGTCTCCAGCTGCTTCGCCGGGACCTGGTCAATGGTCAGCGGCTCGTGAAACTTGTGGACGACCGCGGCACGGTAGGTGGTGGGAGGCGTCTCGACATCAGTGGGTTGGGGGGTTGTGGTTGCCACGTAGCTCCCTTGAAGGGGTTTATGGGATCGTCGGCGCCGACCGTAGGCGCCGTGGGCTTGCCGGGGCGGAGGGTGCAGATCCGGCGGGCGAAGCCAGAAACCTACGGGCTCCGGCTCACGGATCCATCCGGGCGGAGACGCCGACCTTTTCGGATAACTACGGAACGACTCAGTTCCGTACTTCCCACGCTCAGGCGGCCCGCCGCGCGGATTCAGCGCCGTCCGCGGCGCAAGCGGGACGCAGGCGCGCATGTGGCCTGCCTCCTCGCTTGAGTGCTATCCGCTGTGCGTCACGAAGTGAACCCCGGAGAGACCCTCGAGCGAGAAGCCTTCTGCCGCCCCGGGCGAGACGTCGATCAGCATCGGCGGCCTACCTAGGCTTTCATACTGGTGGCCGTCCATGTAGAACGGTGCCCCGCCGATCTCGCCCACCCGCACGTCGTGGGGGCTGAGCGGAAGCTCGCCGTCCTTTAGGCACATCGGCGAGCCGCCGTCGCAGCAGCCCGCTGACTGGAAGAACATCAGCGCGCCATGGGCGGCCTCGAGGTCGTGAATGACCTCGAGCGCCGCCCGCGTGGCTCGGATCGTGCCCGCCGTATCGCGACCCACGTCCGTCACGGAATCAGAAGAACCCGAGCGGGTTGGGGTCGTAGCTGACAAGCAGGCACTTGGTCTGCGTGTAGTGGTCGAGCATCATCCGGTGGTTCTCTCGGCCGACGCCGGAGCTCTTGTAGCCGCCGAATGCCGCGTGCGCCGGGTACTGGTGGTAGCAGTTGGTCCACACGCGCCCGGCCTGGATCGCGCGGCCCATCCGGAACGCTCGGCTTCCGTCGCGCGTCCAGACGCCGGCGCCGAGCCCGTACAGGGTGTCGTTGGCGATCTCGAGCGCCTCGGCCTCATCCTTGAACGTGGTGACCGCTAGCACGGGTCCGAAGATCTCCTCTTGGAAGACCCGCATCTTGTTGTGGCCCTTCAGGACAGTGGGCTGGAAGTAGTAGCCGCCTCCGAGTCGGCCGTTGAGGTTCGGCCGGTGGCCACCGATCAGCACCTCGGCGCCCTCATTGACCCCGATCGCCACGTAGCTCTCGATCTTCTCGAGCTGAGAAGCCGACACCTGCGCGCCGATCATCGTGTCGCGATCAAGCGGGTCGCCCTGCTTGATCTTCGCAATCCGCTCCAGACAGCGCTCCATGAACTCGTCGTAGATCGACTCCTGGACCAGCGCCCGGGACGGGCACGTGCAGACCTCACCCTTGTTGAAGGCGTACAGCACGAGCCCCTCGACCGCCTTGTCGAGGAACGAGTCGTCAGCCGCCATGACATCCTCGAAGAAGACGTTCGGCGACTTGCCGCCCAGCTCGGTGGTCGACGGGATGATGTTCTGTGCCGCATAGGACATGATCAGCCGCCCGGTCACCGTCTCTCCGGTGAAGCCGATCTTGCCGATCCGCTTGTTCGAAGCCAGTGCTTTGCCGATCTCCGCACCCGGACCGTTGACGACGTTGATGACGCCCGGCGGGACGATGTCGGCGAGCACCTCCATCAGCTTGAGGATCGACCACGGCGTCGGACTCGCGGGCTTGATCACCGTGCAGTTCCCCGCGGCGAGCGCTGGCGCAATCTTCCACGCCGCCATCAGCAACGGGAAATTGAACGGGATGATCTGCCCGACCACGCCGAGCGGCTCATGGAAGTGGTAGGCGTAGGTGTGCTCGTCGATCTCCGAGATCCGCCCCTCCTCGGAGCGGACGGCGCCGGCGAAGTAGCGAAAATGATCGGCAGACAGGGGGATGTCGGCGGCCAGCGTCTCGCGCACTGGCTTGCCGTTCTCATAGCTCTCGGCCACCGCCAGCATTTCGAGGTTCTCATCGACTGCGTCCGCCATCGCATTCAGAACGGCAGCGCGCTCCGCTGGAGAGCGACGGCCCCACCCATCCTTCGCCGCATGCGCGGCATCTAGCGCCAACTCGATGTCCTGAGACCCGGAGTTAGCGATCTCGCAGAACGCCTCGCCCGTCGCGGGCGTCACGTTCTCCCGATATTCGCTGGTGGTCGGGGCGACCCATTCGCCACCGATGAAGTTGTCGTAGCGATCCTTGATCTCGACCGGACTGCCGGTCTCACCAGGCGGCGCAAACGCCGCTGACTCTAGCGTTGACACGAGAAACCTCACTTTTGGGGAGAAACCGAGGCAGCGAACTCCAGCACCGAGGCGCTGGTCTGACATCCGCCGAGACTGCGTAACGCCGCTACGGGAAAACCCGGACCCACGCACGACGCGCGCCGGCGGGAGCCGGTGCCCGCGCGGTACCGCGACCAATCCCGCGCGTCGGGGTGAAGATCTACGGAAGCGGCGCCACGGCGCTTGCGCCAACGCGTCCTGCGGCTGCGGAAGAACCGAAGGGACCGCCGGGTCCGGCGCGACGAGCCGGGTTAAACTACGCGCATGTAGACCCGCGGTAAGCCGCGATCACACGCGGTAAGCCGCGATCAGGTTCAGGGCCATTTGCGGAGGCGCCCCGGCGATCGCGGACCTACGCTGCCACTCGACTGATTGAACTCGAGGACAGGAATCCAGAAATGCTCGCCACAGAAGAAACGATCATCACAGCCACTTCCCAGGCGACAGCGATGGTGCGGCGGCTCTCGCGCAAGCACGGCCCGCTGGCCATCTTCCAGTCGGGCGGGTGCTGCGATGGCTCACTGCCACTGTGTCTGCTCGCGAGCGAGATGTCGCCCGGTGCCAACGATCTGCTCCTGGGGCATGTCGGCGGCACCCCGTTCTACATCGACGCCGAGCAGTACGAGCGCTGGGGCGAGCCTGAGTTCCTCCTCGATGTCGCAGGCGGCGCACCCGAGGGTTTCTCCCTCGGAGAGCCCAACGCGCATTTCGTGAGCGGCCCCCGCTCGGGCTGGGCTTGCGAAGCCGTCGCCGCCTAACGACCACGGTCATGCGCCGCTGCCGGTCGTACGCCTGGGCAGCGGAGCTCAATCTTCTGATAGGCCGGAGGGGGCTATCGGGGACTGACTTGCCGTGAAGGCTAAGCTGTTAGTCACCCGAGTTGGAAACTAACGCCAGCCACACACCCACCGGGGGCTCGTTGACTGGGGCCCGTACGGGTCCGAATCGTAGGTGCGGAAAATTACGCAGGCGGCGGCACGACTCACCGACGACAATGGTCGCGTGATGGCTCCGAATTCGCTGCTGCTTCAGCGGTCTGAGCGCGGCCACCGTCGGCGCCGGCTCGTTCGGCCGTATGGGGCTCGGGCTGCGAAACACTGCGATGCTCGCCGTGCCGGACGACGCCGACAGCGCCGCCTATGAACATGCCCGGTTACTTCAGTGCAATGCGCGCCGCGATCGCTGGCGCCTACATTCCATGGTGAACGACATGACAGAACCCAGCAATTCCATCTCGAAGCGAGTCGTAATCGTGGGCGGTGGTGTGGCCGGGCTCGAGGCGCTGCTCGCGCTCAGGGCCTTGCTCAGCAACGAGGTCGCCGTGACGCTCGTCGAGCAACACGAATGGTTTACCGATCGGCCCATGACAGTGGCCGAGCCGTTTCATCTGGCATCGGCGGCACGGCATTCGCTGCGGGAGATCGCCACCGAGCTCGCCACCGAGTTCGTGCCCGCGACCGTCACCGCAGTGGACGCCGCGAAGCACCGGATCACGTGCTCTGGTGGGACAGAAATCGCTTTCGACACACTGATTCTTGCTCCGGGTGCGCACGCGCGCCCTCCGTTCGCCGGTGCGATCACGTTCGGACTCGAAGGGTCGGGCCAGGCGGTCAGAGCGATGCTGGATCAGGTGCGCAGCGGCCAGGCGAGCAGGGTGACATTCGTCGCGTCCAGCATGACCGGATGGCTCCTGCCCCTGTACGAGCTTGCGCTCATGACCGCGCGTGAGCTGGCACGGAATAACGTGCACGAGGCCCAGCTGCATCTGCTCACCCCAGAGAAGCGGCCGCTGGAGCTCTTCGGTGATCGGGGCAGCCAGAGCGTCAGCCGATTGCTGGCCGCGGCGGGGATCGAGTTCGTGCATGCTTCGTTCGCGGAGGCGGATGACGGTGGTCTGACCTACGGCGCGCTCGGTGAACCGAGCGCGGACTACGTTGTCACTCTGCCGCTTCTTAGCGGCCCGGCGCTGATCGGCGTACCCACCGCGCCGCCGCGCGGGTTCATTCCGGTTGACGAGTACGGACGCGTGCTGGGACTGGCCGACGTGTATGCCGCCGGCGACGCCGTCGACTTCACCGTCAAACAGGGCGGGCTCGCCGCGCAACAGGCCGATGCCGTAGCAGAGCATGTCGCTGCGACTTATGGCGCGTCCGTCGAACCGGCACCGTTTCGGCCTGTGCTCCGGGGCATGGTGTTCACCGGCGACGAGCCGCGATTCATACGCTCGGGCGATCCAGGTGCCTGGTACCCGCTTTGGTGGCCGCCGTCGAAGGTCGCCGGCCGCTACCTGGCCCCCTACTTGTGGGGACGCAGCGATGAGGAAGGTTTCGCCGGTCGCCCGGAGGAGTTCGTCGAGGTCGACATCCCGCTCACCGCGGCCACCCTGCCCGGCTGATCTTCAACTGCGTTCGTGTCCGAGCCGAAACGAAGGAGACGCCCAATGACGAGTCACGGAAGCTACCTGCTGCCACATTTGGACCACGGGACCGTGGCCGATGCGATGCATCCGGGGATCCTCTCCTGCGGCGCGGATACCTCGCTGACCGAGGTGGCCCGCATGATGAGTACGCACCACGTTCACTGCATCGTGGTGAAGTCCGACACGGCTGACCATGATGACGAATCCCCTGTGCTGGGGATCGTCTCCGACTTCGACGTGCTGAGGGCGGGCATCCGCGCCGATGGCCCGGACACCGCTGCGGAGCTTGCGCGCCGGCCGATCATCAAGCTCGAGACGACGGCTCCGCTGCGCGATGCAGCCGAGCTGATGCTCAGCGAGAGCGCCAGTCACGTCGTGGCGGTCAACCCGCAGACCAAACGCCCGGTCGGGATCCTCTCGACACTGGATATCGCCGGGATCCTGGGCTGGGGTGAGAGGTGACGTGAGCTCGCGTTGACCGGCTGTCAGGCGCAGGCAAGCCGCCGAAGCTCATCGATGCCCAGCTCGATTCCACCGACGAGCACGCCCAGATCACCCGTCGATGCCCGGTCCGCGCACAGGCCGAAGGTGAGGAGCCCGTCGTAGGAGAAGACGGCGATCCCGACGGTATGCGCCGCGGCGAGCGGCACGAACGGGAGCACCTCGCGCAGGTGTGCGCCCAACGCATACAACGGTTGCTGCGGGCCGGGGACGTTGGTGATCGTCACGTTGAACAGGCGGGTGGCGTAGGCGGACCGCGCCAAGGCCGCGTGCAGGACCGGCGGCGCCAATGCGGCCAGCTCGACGAACGTGTCAGCGCCGGCTGGAACGGCCGAGCTCTTGAGCCGCTGGGTGGCGCCGGCAATGCGACCGAAGCGGACCTGTGCCACCGGCTCGGCAACCGGAAGCTCGACGAACAGCGAACTGACCTTGTTGCCGAGCGCCAGACGCTCAGACGCAGCGCGGAGATTGACCGGGACCATCGCGCGCAGCCCCTGCTCCGGTAGGCGTTCACCGCGGTCGAGGAGCAACTCCCGCAGGCCGGTCGTGCAGGCGGCGAGCACGGCGTCATTGACCGATCCTCCGAGTTCGTGGGCGATCCGCTTGAGCTCGGCGAGCCCAAGCCGCACCGCGGCGAACCGCCGTCCCTGGCCGATCGGCACGTTGAGCGACGTGTGCGGTGCTCCGACGATCTCGTCTCGGACCAGCAGTTCCGCCAGGCCTCGTGAACGAGCCAGCGCCTCGCTGGGGTGAGCCGCAGCGTGGAGCGCACCCAGCGTGGCGTGCACTCCGGCCGTTGTCGCCTGGACCAGTGGCTGAGGAGCATGGGTGAGCACTGACTGCCACGTGGTCTGTCCTTTGGTATCTGACTGGACGTCGAGCCGAGCCTCGGGAACGGTCCACGGTCGAGGTTCAAGTTCAAAGGTCGCTTCCAGAACATCGACCGAGCCGACGCCATCGACCAGGCAGTGATGGGTCTTGTGCACCATTGCCCAGCGTCCCTGCTCAAGCCCCTCAACGAGCGCGATCTGCCAGAGCGGGCGGGCCCGGTCGAGCGGGTGCGAGAGGAACTCGGCCATCCACTCCCAGAGTTCTGTGTCGCCGCCGGGGTCAGGCAGCTTGGCATGGAGGACGTGATTGGCAACGTCGAAGCTCTCGTCGTCGACCCACTGCGGCCATGAGAATCCGCCGACGTGCGTCGTCGACAGCCGTTGGACGTACCGCGGAAGGCTGCCCAGACTGGCGAGTACGCTCGCCCGGACATCCTCGAGTGACGGCACCTGCCCATCGGGCCGTGGATCGAAGACCATCGCACCGCCGATGCTCATCAGCGCCCCCTGATCACTCTGCTCGAGCTCTAAGAACGTTGCGTCCAGCGCTGTCAGCGTATCCGCCATCATGACCCCCTGAGCGATGGCATCGGAGGTTCCGGCGGCGCGGCCTTGATTCGCACGCGCGCGTCGAGGATCAATGTTCGGTCGGCCGACGCGACCACCGGGTTGCAGTCGAGCTCGGCGATCTCCGGATGGTGTTCGACGAGTCCGCTGACGCGGAGGAGCAGGTCTTTGACCGCGTCGATGTCGCTCGGCGGGGCTCCGCGGTAGCCCTCAAGGAGCGGGAACGTCTTGAGCGAGCGCAGCATTTCGTCAGCGTCGAGCTCGTTTACCGGTGTGATCCGCACGGCGACGTCCTTTATCAGCTCCGCCGTGGTCCCCCCTGCACCACACGCGAGCAACGGCCCAAAGCTGCGGTCGTTCACCACGCCGACGATCAGCTCCACCCCCGAAGGCGCCATCGGCTGGACGATCAGACCCTCGAGCACGTGGCCGCTCCGCTCGACCACATCGCGGATCTCGGCCGCTGCTGCGAGGACCTGTTCGGCGCCGTCGCGGTCGAGCCGCACGGCGCCCACGTCGATCTTGTGCACCAATCCCGACGACACGGCCTTCAGCGCGACCGGACCGCCGATCTGCGCGGCCGCGGCGACGGCCTCCTCCGCGCTCGAAACGATCCGAGTCGGAATGAGTGGCAGGCCGTAGGCCTCGAGCAAGCTCGTGACCTCAGCGGGAGCGAGCCATTCGGACCCTTGCGCCAGCGCCTGGCTGATGATTGCCGCGGCCTGCTCGGGACGTGTCCCGACAAGACCTTTCGGCGTCTGCTGCGGGCGCGCGCGCCAGCGACCGTACGAGGCCGCAAATGCGACGGCACGCGCCGCTTCCTCGGGAAACTCGTAGCCCGGCACGCGGACGTCGCCGCAGTCAAGCTCCGCGGGCGGACCCTCCGCGCTCATAAATACGGCGGCGATCGGCACGCTTGACTCGGTCGCGACGAGTTCGCGTAGCGCGATTGCCACATCGACGGCCTTCGTAACCAGCGGCGGCACGAAGATCGCCAGGATCGCGTCGCAAGCGTCATCGTCGATCAACGTGCGAACCGTGCGCGTGTAGTCATCAGCAGACGCAGTGGCCAGCATGTCGACAGGGTTGCCAACCGACGCTTCGCCAGCCAGAAACGCCTTCAGCGACGCCTGCACCTCGGCGGAAAGCTCGGGCACTTCGACCCCTTCGGCGGTGCACGCGTCGGCGCACATCACACCCGGGCCGCCGGCATTGGTGACGATCGCGACGCGGTCGCCGCGGGGCGTTGGCTGGCTGGTGAGCAACGATGCAACGCCGAACAGCTCTCCTAGCGTGTCGGTGCGAATTACTCCGGCCTGCTTGAACAGCGCATCGACCGTCACGTCCAATGCAGAGAGCAGCGCGCCCGTGTGGGAGGAGGTGGCGCGCGCGCCGGCGGTCGAGCGTCCGCTCTTGACCGCCAGCAGCGGCTTCCGCCGCGCGAACCGCGGCGCGACCCGGGCGAATCGCCTCGGGTCGCCGAACGACTCTAGGTACAGCAGCGCGACGTCCGTTTCGGAGTCCTGCTCCCAGTAGTCGAGGAAGTCGGAGCCCGAGAGGTCGGCCCGGTTCCCGACCGAGACGAACGACGACAGACCGATCCCCAGCCGGCCAGCCGCTTCGATGATCGCAATGCCGAGCCCTCCGCTCTGGGACATGAACGCGACCCTTCCAGGCGCGGCCGCTGTCGGCGCGAACGTGGCGTTGAGCCTCACCGACGGGGACGTGTTGAGCGCTCCCAGGCAGTTCGGACCGACGATCCGGATACCGGCCGCGCGGCACGCCTTCAGCAGCTCACGCTGACGGATCGCTACCAGCTTCTCCGGCCTCGGCAAAGCCCGCCGAGATTACGACCACTGCGCGCACCCCGGCCGCCGCACAGTCCCGCACCACCGCCAGAACCCGCTCAGCGGGTACGGCTATCACGGCCAGCTCGACCTCCCCGGAAATTTTCGTGACGCTGCGATGGGCCGGCAGCGACTGGACCACGTCGGCCTGATCGTTGACGGCATACACAGGTCCCTCGAACCCGTTCGCGATCAGGTTGTGCAGAATTTCGCCGCCGACCGTGCCCCGGCGGCGAGAGGCACCGACAACCGCGACTGAGCGCGGCTCCAGAACGCTGCGAACGGCTGCAACCGACGCGGTGCGCTCGCGCTCGGCGAACCGCTCGACCGCGTCGTCAGACAGCGAGGTCGGAAACTGGACGGTGATCGCATCCGGGGCCGAGCGCAAACGCAGCGGAAAGCCGGATTCACGGAACATCTCGATCATCTGGTGGTTTGCGGGGAGCACTTCCGCGGTGAAGGTCGCAATGCCACGCCGGTGGGCGGCCTCCGCCAGATGCGCGAGCAGAATCGTCGAGATCCCGCGGCTCTGCCAGGCATCAGCCACGAGGAACGCCACCTCGGCGTGCTCCTCGTCGCAGCGCACGTAGGCGGCGTGCGCGATCACCGAGCGGGGCGTTCCCGTCTCGGCCACGAGCGCATAGCGGTCGGAGTAATCGACATCGACCGACCAGTCCGTGACCCAGTCGAGGCTCGGAATCCCGAAGAACCGAAACGCGATCGATTCGGCTGAGAGCGCCTCCAGGAATGGCCGGATCGCCGGCCCGTCGTCTGCTCGGACCGGCCGTACGTGCACGGTCGAACCATCGCGCAGGACAACGTCCGCCTCACGATCGCTCGGGTAAGTTGGCGCAGAAGAAACCATCGACCTCAGTATCGGCTGCAATGCGGGGGGTGGCATCCGAAGCTTCTACTGAGGCGAAAGGGCATGGTTCCCGGATTCCGGCGTCCTTCGGTTTGTCGCTGATTTCCAGCGCGACGCGTCTGAGTACGCCTACTCCAGCAGGCGCCGAAGACCGACGCTACGTCGAGGCGATGACGTTATCCGGCGAGCAACCCACCGGCATCGCGGAGTCGCCGCATCATTGCTGCGTAGTTGCCCGAACCAGCCTGAGACCGCCAGCGGTGAGCGGCGCAGGCGTCAGTCGTCGTGGGACTCCCGCCAGCGCATCCAGGCCGCCTCGGCGCTGGCCGAGTGGCGGTTCGGCACGATGTCTTCGTCCTCCGGCACCGCGGGCGCCTCCGTCGGGTCGGCGTCCTCGATCGGATGCCGGTCCCGCCGGGACTCGGGTTCGCTGTCGGACCGTTGCGGTTGTCGCTTCTCAGGTTCCTCGGACATCTCTGTCTCCTCTCTCGACCCAGCTTGACTCTACCCCTATGCAGGGTCGCATCGGCATCTAATACGGACCCGGATCAGTAGTGCGGGCAGATGGCGCCCAGCGTCGACGTCGTCAAAATGTGAGCATGAGGCGCTTTGGTGGATCTGAGTCTTGCCGGCATGTCGTGATCGCCGGCGGGGGATTCGCGGCCGTCGAGGCGTTGCTTGCCCTGTGGGCCCTCGGCAGCGAGCACGTCCGCGTCACGCTGGTGGCGCCCGAGCCGAGACCGTTCTATCGGCCGGCAGCGACGGCCGAGGTGTTCGAAGACGATCCGCCGCGCTGTTATGACCTGGAGGAGATCACCTCTGAACTGGGCGCCGCGTTCGTGAAGGCCCGGGTCGTATCCGTTGGCTCCCGGACGGGCTACGTCCGCCTCTCATCCGGTGCGCGACTGATCTACGACGATCTCATGCTCGCGACCGGCGGCCGAGCAACCGCGGGCGTCGCCGGTGCGCTCATGTTCCGTGCGCAGAGCGATGTGCCCGCGCTCCGACTCCTGGTGGGCGAGGTCGACCGCGAACAGGTTCGACGGGTCGCGTTCGCGCTCCCGGTAGGTACTTCCTGGCCCCTGCCCCTGTACGAGCTGGCGCTGCTCTTCAGCTCGCATGCGGCCGAGCGCGACCTGCACACGGAGATCACGCTCGTGACTCCGGAGCGAGCGCCGCTCGAGGTGTTTGGCTCCGAGGCGTCACGCCTGGTCGGGAGCCTGCTCGCCGAGCACGGGATCACGTTTGTCGGCCACGCCATCCCGGACCATGTCAGCGACAACGGCTCGCTGACGCTCCGATCCGGGAGAACCGTCGAGGTGGACCGGGTGGTGGCTGTGCCGCGACTGCGCGGACGATCGATCTCGGGCGTGCCGACTGATCACGCTGGATTTGTTCCGGTTGACAGCACCGGGTGCGTCCAAGAGCTCCCGAACGTCTATGCGGCCGGGGACATGACCACGTTCCCCGTCAAGCAGGGAGGCCTGGCGGCCCAGCAGGCCGATGTAATTGCGCAGGCGATCCTGGCCGCCGCGGGTGTCGCTGGCGTCCAGCGCCGCGTGCCGAGGATTCTCCAGGCGCGGCTGATCGGCGGCCGCGATCCGTTGTTCCTGCGGGCCGAGCTCGATGAGTACGGCCGCGCCACTTCGGCGGCGCTCAGCCGCAGAGCTCCCAGTGAGGACGCCATCGGCAACAAGGTCCTGGCGCGGTACCTCACTCCCTACCTCGATAGGATCGGGCCCGCGGCGCCGGTGGAGAACTGACCCGGAAACCACGGCCGCCGACACGGTAAATACGTAGTTCTCCGCACCGCGTGTGCGGATGGCGTCCGATGAGTCGCAGGCGGCGCTCAGCGAGACTCGGAGAGTGAGCTCTTGTACCTCCGACACACGGCCGGTGAGCCGTCTCAACCAGGCAGTTCAAGTCGCCGCAGGGGCACAGCTCCCAAACACGCTAATCACCACGATCTCGGTTGCTCACGGCGGCCGATAGCCATTTAGGAGGACCCATGTCTGAAGCGGTCATTGTTGACGCGATCCGGACGCCCGTGGGCCGGGCGGTCCGGGGGACGCTGCGGGACATGCGGGCCGACGACCTCGCCGCCATCCCGCTGCGCGCCCTTGTGGAGCGCAACCCTGAGGTCGATTTCAAAGAGACCGTCGATGTGATGATGGGCTGCGGTTTCCCCGACCACGAGCAGGGCTACAACGTGGCCCGCAACGCGGCGTTGCTGGCCGGAATCGACCATCACGTGCCAGCGGTCACGGTGAACCGATTCTGCGCATCTTCGCTACAGACGATCCGGATGGCGTTTCACGCGATCAAGGCGGGCGAGGGCGACCAGTACATCGCCGCCGGAGTGGAATCCGTCTCGCGGGGCGCTGGCATGACGCTCCCGGTGATGAACCCGCGGCTCGACGGCTCGAACGGCACCCGCTACAACGTGTACATCCCGATGGGGATCACGGCGGAGAACGTGGCCGAGCGCTGCAAGGTCAGCCGCGAGACCCAGGACGAGTGGGCGGTGATCTCCCAGGAGCGCGCCGTCGCGGCACGCGAAAGCGGCCACTTCGACCGCGAGATCGTGGGCGTGGACATACCGGAGACCCACGACGCCGGCGGCGACGTCATCCCGGCGCATACCGTCACAAAAGATGACGGGCCTCGCGCCGGCACGACGATGGAGGGGCTGGCCAAGCTCAAGTCCGTCTTCAAGCCGGGGGTTCGGTGACCGCCGGCAACTCTTGCCCGCTCAACGACGGCGCCGCGGCCGTGCTGGTGATGTCGGAGGAGAAGGCCCGCGAGCGCGGAGTCAGGCCGCGGGCGCGGATCGTGGCCTCTGCGGTGGCGGCCGTCCGTCCCGAGATCATGGGCCTCGCGCCGATCCCGGCAATCCAGAAGGTGCTCAAGCAAGCCGGCCTGAAGATCGACGACATCGACCTGGTCGAGCTCAATGAGGCGTTCGCGGCCCAGGTGGTGCCGTGCCGTGACGAACTGGGCATCGATCCCGAGAAGCTCAACATCAACGGCGGCGCGATCGCCATCGGTCACCCCTTCGGAATGACCGGCGCGCGGATCATGACTACGCTGCTCAACAACCTCGACTCGGTGGGTGGCAGATACGGCCTGGAGTCGATGTGCGTCGCCGGCGGGAACGGGCAGGCGATGATCGTCGAGCGGCTCAACTCGAATTGAAAGGGACAGCACAATGGCAACTGCAGGTTCTAAGACTCAGACCGTTGCGCGTGATCGCGATCTCACCGGACGGGTGGCGCTGGTCACAGGAGGTACCCGCGGGATCGGCGCGGCGATCTGCCACGCCCTCGCAGCGGACGGCGCCGTCGTGGCGGCGGGCTATTCCTCGAATCAAGCACGCGCGGACGAGCTGCGCCAGGCGGTCGAAGCCGAGGGAGGCACGCTGTCGCTGCATCAGGGCAACATCGGCGACGCGGAAGACTGCGAGCGCGTCGTCAAGGACGTGATCAACCAGCACGGCCGGCTGGACATCCTGGTCAACAACGCGGGCATCACGGTCGACAAGATGGTGATGAAGATGTCCGCGGCCGACTGGGACAAGGTGCTGACGGTCGACCTATCAGGAGCCTTCTACATGTCCAAGCCGGCGATCGTGCACATGATCGGGCGAGGCTCTGGGCGGATCATCAACATCTCGTCGGTCAGCGGCGAGACGGGCAATCCCGGCCAGGTGAACTACACGGCCGCGAAGTCGGGGATGTTCGGACTCACCAAGACGCTGGCGCGCGAGGCGGCGATTTCGCTTCGAATGGCCGGAAAACTCGAGAAAGGGATCGGGGTCACGGTCAACTGCATCGCTGCGGGGCTGACCGAGACCGACATGGTCGCCACGATCCCGCCGTACCTGTTTGCGGAGCTGGTGGAGCGCATCCCGATGCACCGGGCGGGACACCCGGAGGAGATTGCCCGCGTCGTGTGCTTCCTGTCCCAGGACGCCTCGGGTTACATCACCGGGCAGATCTGGGACGTCGACGGCGGAATGAACATGTGATCGGCCCAAGTACGCCCGCGTGACCCTCGCGAAGCGGACGGTGTGCGACTACTACCAGCTGATCAACGAGCCCTAGGAGAGGACTAGCGATGGCAACCAACGTTTCAGAGAAGGAAGCTCGCGAAGTCGTCGAGGCGGCGCGCGAGGCGGAGTGGAAGCTGCCGAGCTTCGGCAAGCAGCTGTTTCTGGGTGATTTTCGGCTCGATCTGATCCACCCGCAGCCGCGCTTGGACCCTGAGGCCGTCGAGAAGGGCGAGCGGTTCCTGGAGGAGCTGCGCAACCTGCTCGAGTCGGAGGTCGACCCGCTCGAGATCGAGCGCGAGTCAAAGATCCCCGATCGGGTGATCGACGGGCTGAAAAGGATCGGAGCGCTGGGGATGAAGGTCTACCCGGAGTACGGCGGCCTTGGCCTCTCGCAGCTCTACTACAGCCGCGCCCTGGCGATCGCTGGGGTGTACCACTCGGCGCTGTGCACGCTGCTCAGCGCGCACCAATCGATCGGGGTGGCAGAGCCGCTGCGGATGTTCGGCTCAGAGGAGCAGAAGCGCAAATGGCTGCCGATGGTCGCCAAGGACCACATCAGCGCCTTTCTGCTCACGGAGCCCGACGTGGGGTCGGACCCGGCTCGGATGGCATCAATCGCGACGCCGGTGGACGAGATGCCGGTTGCCAAGGGCTATGACGACATCGTCGCGACGCCGGTCGAGGGTGGCTACGAGATCAGCGGACGCAAGCTCTGGGCGACCAACGGCACGATCGCCGACATCGTCGTGGTGATGGCAAAGGTGCCCAAGAGCGAGGGCCACCGGGGCGGTATCAGCGCCTTCGTCATGCCGTACGACGCGAAGGGGATCACGGTCGAGCACCGTAACCAGTTCATGGGTCTGCGTGGGATCGAGAACTCCGTGACGCGCCTGGAGAAGGTGTTCGTGCCTGAGGAGAACCGGATCGCTCGCGAGGGCGACGGACTGAAGATCGCGCTCACCACGCTCAACACAGGCAGACTGTCGCTGATGGCAATCGCCGTCGGGGCCTCGAAGTGGGCGACGAAGATTGCCCGCGAGTGGGCGACAGAGCGGGTCCAGTGGGGTCGGCCGATCGGCAAGCACGATGCGGTGGCGCAGAAGCTGGCCTTCATCGCCGGCAGCGCGTTCGGGCTGGAGGCGATGCTCGATGTGTCCACGCGCTTGGCCGACGACAAGCGCAACGACATCCGGATCGAGGCGGCCCTGTGCAAGGTGTACGGCTCGGAGCTCGCGTGGCGGGTGATCGACGAGCTGCTGCAGGTCCGCGGCGGCCGCGGTTACGAGACCGCGGCGTCGCTGAAGGCGCGCGGGGAGAAGCCCGTGCCCGTCGAGCAGTGCATGCGGGACATGCGCGTGAATCGCATCTTCGAGGGATCGAGCGAGATCATGCACCTGCTGATCGCGCGCGAGGCGGTGGACACGCACCTACACGCTGCAGGCGGTCTGCTTATGGGCAACGGCGATGCCAGGGCGATGGCCGATGCGGCGATCAAGGCGGGGCTGTTCTACGGCAAGTGGCTGCCGCAGCTCACCGTGGGCAAAGGCCAGAATCCGCGCTCCTACAACGAGTTCGGGCCGCTCGCGGGTCATCTGCGTTATGTGGAGCGCGCCTCGCGGAAGCTGGCGCGCGAGACCTTCTACGGGATGGCGCGCTGGCAGGCCAAGCTCGAGAACAAGCAGACCTTCCTGGGGCGCATCGTTGATATCGGCGCTGAGCTGTTCGCGATCTCGGCAACCGTCGTCTACGCCGACAGGATTGGGAGCGAGCAACCTGAGCGCAAGGACGAGGCGATCGAGCTCGCGCAACTGTTCTGCGCGATGGCCCGGCGGCGCGCTGAGAAGCTGTTCGACGAGCTGTGGGCCAACGACGACGACGACCGTTACGCGGCCGCCCAGAAGATCCTGGCCGGCCGATACAGCTGGCTGGAGGAAGGCGTCCCCGATCCTTCCGGCGCGGGGCCGATGATCCCGCCTTTGGACTAGGAGGAACACCATGAGCACCACAATCGATCGAGCCGGCCTCGACGGACGCGGAGGGGGCCGCACGATTGGACGGCTTCGTGGATCGCGCGACCGAGGCCTCGAAGGCGCTGCGCGAGCTCGATCAGGAGGCCGTCGACAGGATCGTCTGGGCGATGACCGTCGCCGGGCTCGAGAACGCCGTCGAGCTGGCCGAGCTGGCGATGGAGGAGACCCACTTCGGCGTGCTGGAGGACAAGGTCCTCAAGAACTACATCGCCACCGAGTTCCTCTATGACTACCTGAAGGACAAGAAGTCGGTAGGTGTGATCGACGAGGATCATGAGCGTGCGCTCAAGTACGTCGCCGAGCCGATCGGGGTTGTGCTGGCGCTGACGCCGATCACGAACCCTACGTCGACCACGCTGTTCAAGTCGATTGTGTGTGCGAAGACGCGCAACGCCGTCATCTTCCGCCCGTCCTTCAATGCCCAGCGCTGCTCGATCCGCGCGGCCGAGCTGCTGCAGGAGGCCGGCGAGGCGGCGGGGCTGCCGGCGCACGCGCTGCAGGTGATCCCCGACCCCTCCCTCGACGTCTCGCAGTACCTGTTCCACCACCCCGGCGTTGATTTCATCTGGACGACCGGCGGGCCGAAGGCCGTGGCGGCCGCGAACGCCGCCGGCAAGCCGTGCCTCAGCGTCGGCTCGGGCAATGCGCCGGTGTACCTGCACAGCAGCGCTGATATCCGGATGGCGGTCGTCGACATCCTCGTCTCCAAGACGTTCGACTCCTCGGTGATCTGTCCCGCCGAGCAGACGTGCGTGATCGACGATCAGATCTACGATCAAGTGATCGAGGAGTTTCTGCGGATGGGGTCCCGGCTGCTGACCGATGAGCAGACCGACGGCACTGGCGGCGCGCTCGTTCGCGAGCGACGGCAAGGTGCAGCTCGAGGTCCTCGGGCAATCGTGCGTCAATCTCGCGGGCCTGGCGGGCTTCGAAGCCTCGGAGAACGACAAGGTGCTGCTCGCCCCGCTCCCGACCGATCTCGACGCCCTGGCCGCGCATCCGTTCATCGCCGAGAAGCTGATGCCGGTGCTCGGGGTCCTGCGCTCCCCCTCGGTCGAGCACGGGATCCGGGCGTGCGAGCTGGTCACTGAGCACGGTGGCCTGGGCCACACCTCGGCCGTGTATGCGGCCGACGACGATGTGATCAATCGCTTCGCCCTGGCGATCCGCACGGGGAGGATTCTTGTCAACGCGCCAACCGCCGTCGGAGCGCTGGGCGGGGTCTACAACTCGCTGACCCCGACCTTCTCGCTTGGCTGCGGCACCTGGGGAGGCTCCAACACGACCGATAACGTCAACTACCGAAACCTGCTCAACGTCAAGACCGTTTCGCGCCGGCAGACACCACCCCAGTGGTTCCGGGTTCCCTCGGACACTTACTTCAACCCTGGGGCGCTCGATAACCTGAGGCAGCTCGGCGCCTCCCGGCCGATGATCGTCACCGACGGACCGACGGTGGCCCGCGGCGTCGCCGAGGACGTGCGGCATTACCTCAACGCCGGCGCCGTCGACGTGTTCTCCGGGGTTGAGCCGGAGCCGACCGAAGAGCAGATTCGCGCCGGAGTGGAGGAGCTCGAGCGGTTCGATGCCGACGCGATCATCGCGCTCGGTGGCGGCTCCGTGATGGACGCCGCGAAGGCGATGCGCCTGTTCCACGAGAGCCCGCAGCTGAGCATTCGCGAGCTGTCGCTGCCGTTCCTCGACGCGCGCAAGCGAATCGGGGTCTTCCCGGAGGTCGACCACAAGGTCCGGCTGGTGGCGATCCCGACGACATCCGGCACGGGCTCAGAGGTCTCACCGGCCGCGGTGATCAGCGTCGGATCGCGGAAGGTGACGCTGGTCGACTACTCGCTCGTCCCCGACATGGCGATCGTGGACCCGAACCTCACGCTGACGATGCCGCAGGTGATCACCGCCGACACCGGAATCGACGCGCTCACCCATGCGCTGGAGGCGGCAGTCTCGATCTTCGCCTCGCCGTTCACTGACGCCTTCTGCGTGCAGGCCGTCAACCTGATCCTCACGTCGCTGCCCCGGGCCTATCGGGATGGCTCGGACCTCGAGGCGCGCACGGCGATGGCCAACGCGGCCACGATCGCGGGGCTGGCGTTCTCAAACGCGTTCGTCGGACTCAACCACGCCCTCGCACACCCGGTGGGCGCGCATTTCGGGATTGCCCACGGTCGTGCGAACGCGATCTTCCTGCCGCACGTGCTGCGCTACAACGCCTCGCTGCCTACCAAGTTCATGCCGGCGCCCGGCTACTCGGCCTACATCGCGCCCGAGAAGTACGCCCAGATCGCCTTCATTCTCGGGCTCGGCGGCCGCACCGAGCGCGATCGGTGCGAGCGCCTGTTCGCCCGCGTCGACGAGCTGCTGGCCGAGGTCGACGAGCCGCGGACGCTGGCGGACTGCGGCGTGAAACGCCAGGAGTTCGAAAAGGCGTTGCCCGAGCTGGCCAAGGCGGCATTCATGGATCCGAGCATCCGCACAAACCCGCGCATCCCGATGATCCGCGAGGTGCTGGAGCTGCTCGAGTCAGGCTACTCAGGCGCGGCCTAACGGGTCGGCGCGACCCGCGACGAGCCATGCCGCGGCGCACGTTTTCACGCTTGGCAATCGTCAATCGGGGCGAGGCGGCGATGCGGGCCATCCACGCCGTGCGCGAGCTGCGCGCGGATCGAGCCGATCCGCTGTGCCTGATAGCGCTTCACACCGAGGCCGAGCGCGACGCGATGTTCGTCCGGTACGCCGATGAGACCGTGTGCCTCGGTCCGAGCATAGACGCGTACCTGGACTACGGAGTGCTCGAACAGGCGCTGAGGACATCGCGCGCCGAGGCCGCCTGGGTCGGCTGGGGCCTGGTTTCGGAGCGGCCTGAGTTCGCGCAGCTCTGCCGGCGGCTGGGGATCGTGTTCGTCGGCCCTGATCCGTCGGTGATGGAACTGCTGGCCGACGAGGTCGCGGCCATGCAACTCGCCGAGCAGGCGGGTATTCCGGTCGCGCCGTCAACGCACGGTCCGGCGCGCCGACTGGTGGTGCCGATCATCGCCGACGCCGACGGCAAAACGTGGCCGCTCGGAGTGTGCGACTGCTCGTGCAGGCGGCGCGAGGAGACGATGCTCGCGGAGTCCTCGAGCCCGGCACTCGCGGCCGACCAGGAGCGGGAGATCATGTCGGCGGCACGGCGGCTGGCGCAGCGAGCTGGCTACCGAGGCGCCGGGACGGTCGAGTTCCTGTACGAGCCGGCGGCACGCCGCTTCTCGTTCCTGGCAGTGAAGCCGGCGCTCGGGATCGACCACGGAGTGACCGAGGCGGTGACCGGCCTCGACCTCGTCAAGCTCCAGCTGCATATCGCCATGGGTGGAACGCTCGACGGCGACCCGCCGGCGCCGTTCGGGCACGCGATCGGGGCCCACTTGTGCGCGGAGGACCCCGCGCTGGGGTTCGAGCCGGCGCCGGGGTCGCTCGTCCACCTGCGGCATGCGACCGGGCCCGGCCTGCGGATCGAAACCGGGGTGATCGAGGGCGATCACATCCCCGCCGAATTCGATCCCCTGATCGGCAAGTTGATCTGCTGGGGCCGCGACCGCGACGAGGCGCTGGCTCGGCTGCGCCGAGCACTCGCGGACACAGTCGCGGTGGTCGACGGCAGGAGCACCAACCAGGGCTTCCTGCTCGAGCTACTCGACCATCCACGGACGCGCAGCGGTGAGCTCGACACCGGTTGGCTCGATCGACTGAACGTAAGCGGTGCCACGCTGCCGGTGCTCCACGGCGATCTCGCCGTCCTGCAGGCGGCGATCGAGCTCGCGGACGGCGACGCTGCCGATGAGCGCGCCCGTTTCTACGCGCTCGCTCGCAGTGGACGACCGCACGCGGCCGGCGCGCTATCGCGCACCTACGAGCTGCGCCACCACGGTCACGCGTACCGTCTGGCGGTTTCGCAGATCGCCCCGGACCGGTATCGCGTGATCGTCGCCGGGCAAGCCGTCGAGCTGTGCGCGCGGCACGTCGGCGCGGACGAGCGCCGGCTCGAGCTGCTGGGGCGCAGCCACAGGACGCTGACCTCGCGGCACGGCGAGGACCTGGTCGTGGAGGTGGACGGCGTGCCGCATCATGTCTCACGCGACGATGGCGGCATTGTCCGTGCCCCCGGTCCTTCGCTGGTGGTCTCGATTCCCGTGTCCCGCGGCGAGGTGGTGGAGGTGGGCGACGTGGTCGCCGTCGTCGAGGCGATGAAGATGGAGTCGTCGCTGATGGCGCCGTTCCGTGGACGGGTCAAGCAGGTGTTGGTGGGCGAAAACGTCCACGTCGAGGCCCAGGCGCCGCTGGTCGCGCTCGAGGCGATCGACCAAAGTGAGCAGTCGCCGCGAGGAGAGCGCCTGTCGTTCGCGCCGCTGGCGGCGCCGGCCGATCCCGTCCCCGACCCATGCCGCGAGAACCTGCGCCGGATGGAGTGGCTGGTGCTCGGCTACGACGTCGGCGCCGCGGAAGTCGAGCGCACGATCACCGACCTGCACGGCCAATGCGCTGACCTGCTCGCCTGCGATCCCGCTCTGATCCCGGGTGAGCATCGCCTGCTGGGAATGTTCGCCGACCTGCGTGTGCTGTCGCGTCCCCAGAGGGGCGACCAGGAGCCGGGATCGCAGCTCCTGCAGAGCCCACAGGAGCATCTGCATGCGTGGCTGCGCTCGCTCGACGCCGAGGCCGAGGGACTGCCGGAGCGTTTCGTAGCCGACCTCCGCCGGGCGCTCGGCCACTACGGCGTCGACAGCCTTGATCGGACCCCGCGTCTCGAGGAGGCGTGCTACCGGCTGTTCCTCTCGCAGCAGCGGGCGGAAATCGCCCGCACCGCAGTCGTGGCGATCCTCGACCGCCGGCTCGAGGATGCCGACGACCTCGTCGGGCATGTCGGAGGTGGCTTTCGGGACGTCCTTGACCGGCTCGCGATCGCGCTCGAGGGCCGCGACCCGGTCGTGGCCGACCTCGCGCGTGAGGTCCGATTCCGATACTTCGACGAGCCGGTGATCGCCGAGGCTCGGGAGCGCGTGTATGCGGAGATGGAGCGGCACATCGAGGCGCTGATGACTGAGCCCGAACGATCCAACGCGGCGGAGCTGATCAGCGAGATCGTCGACTGTCCCCGGCCGCTCGCAACGAGACTCACCGTGGCGATGGGCTCAGCCACGCCGGCGGCCCGCCGGCTGCTCGTTGAAGCGATGGCGCGCCGCTACTACCGGACGCGCTCGCTGCGGGGATTCGACCACGCGCGGCTCGACGGCCGTGACGTGGCCCTGGCCAGCTACCGATTCGGTGGATGGCAACGACAGCTGGCCGCGGCCTATGTCGAGCTAGCGGACGTTGAGGGGATCGCGCATGCCTTCGCTCGCCACGCCGAGACGCTCCCGGACGACCGGCTCGCAGTGCTCGATCTGTACGTCCCGCACCGCGAATGCACCCCCGTCAGCGAGGAGCTCGTCGCGGAGTTGCGCGAGTCGATGGCGAAGCTGCCCACCCCGCCGGCGCTTCACCGGATCGTGGTCGCGGTCGCCGAGCCGCGGCGAGGCCGGGGGATGTCGGCGATCGACCTTTTCACGTTCCGTCCTGGATCGAAGCGGGCTGGTCGAGGACGAGGTGCTGCGCGGGCTGCACCCGATGATGGGCCATCGGCTGCAGCTGTGGCGGCTGGGGGAGTTCGATCTCGAGCGGCTCGCCTCGCCGGAGGACATCTACATGTTCCACGGCGTCGCGCGCACGAACGCGAAGGACGAGCGCCTATTCGCGCTGGCGCGAGGTCCGCGACCTCAGCCCAGTCTTCGACGAACGCGGTCGCGCGGTCGGCTCTCCGGAGCTCGAACGGATGCTGGTATCGGTGCTGGAGGCGATCCGCCGCTTCCAGGCTCGATGGCCGTTGCACCGTCGCCTGATGTGGAACCGCATCCTCCTGCACGCGTGGCCGGTCATCGAGTTCCGCCCCGACGAGCTCCGCGCCCTCGTCGAGCGCACCGTGCGCCCACGGCCGGACTGGGGATCGAGCTGGTCGAGCAACAGGGACGCCTCCGTGATCAGGATGGCTTCGTCCGCGACGGCTCGCTTCGCTTCTTCGCCCCGGCGGGGCACGACGTCGCGGTCGAGGTGACGGACCCCCCGACCGAGCCGCTGCAGCCGCTCGACGAGGGAACGCGACGGATCAGCGCGGCGCGTCGGCGTGGCACGCTTCACCCCGCCGAGATCGTCAAGCTGCTCGCGGCGCGGCGCATCACACACACGGGGGCAGCCGGCCGGCGAGTTCGTCGAGCACGAGCTGAGCGACAGTGGCCGCCTCGAGCCGGTCGACCGTCCGCCGGCGACGAACCCGAGCGGCATCGTCGTCGGGACCGTCCGGAACTTCACCGACCGCTATCCCGAGGGAATGCTGCGCGTGATCCTCCTCGGCGACCCGACCCGCGCGCTCGGATCGCTGGCCGAGCCGGAGTGCCGGCGCATCGTCGCTGCGATCGACCTCGCCGAGGAGCTCGGCGTCCCGCTGGAATGGTTCGCGCTCTCGGCCGGAGCGAAGATCGCGATGGACTCGGGGACCGAGACGATGGACTGGATCGCCGCCGGGCTGCGGCGGATCGTGCTGTTCACGCAGGCGGGTGGCGAGCTGAACGTGGTCGTGTGCGGGATCAACGTCGGGGCACAGCCGTACTGCAACGCCGAGGCGACGATGCTGATGCACACCCGCGGCGCGCTGATCATGACCCCGGAAGGCTCGATGCTGCTCGCGGGCAAGCAGTCGCTCGACTTCTCGGGCGGCGTGTCGGCCGAGGACAACCTGGGGATCGGCGGCTACGAGCGGATCATGGGGCCCAACGGCCAGGCGCAGTACTGGGCCGCGCGACCTCGCCGATGCCTGCGGCCTGCTGCTCCGCTACTACGAGCACACCTACGTGGCGCCCGGCGAACGTTTCCCCCGGCGGGCGAGCGACCTCGGATCCCGCCGATCGTGACGTGGGCGAGGCTCCGCACCACGCTCCCGGCTCCGCGATGAAGCGGATCGGCGACGTGTTCTCCGATCAGGCTCCAACCCGGACCGCAAGCAGCCGTTCGACATCCGCTCCGTGATGCGCGCGGTGACCGACTCCGACCACCGCCGCTGGAGCGCTGGGCGGCGATGCAGCGACGCCGAAGTCGCGGTCGTGTGGGACGCGCATCTCGGAGGTTGGCCGGTGTCGCTGATCGGGATCGAGTCGCGGCCCCTGCCGAGGCGAGGGACGATTCCCGCCGACGGGCCAGATCACTGGACCGCCGGCACGCTGTTCCCGCGCGCGTCGAAGAAGATCGCGCGCGCGCTCAACGCAGCGGCAGGGCGCAGGCCGATGGTCGTGCTCGCGAACCTGGCCGGCTTCGACGGCTCACCCGAGTCGCTGCGCGGATGGCAGCTCGAGTTCGGCGCCGAGATCGCGCGGGCGGTTGTCAATTTCGACGGTCCGATCGTGTTCTGCGTCCTGTCTCGCTATCACGGCGGCGCGTTCGTGGTCTTCTCGCAGAGGCTGAACCCGAATCTCGAGGCGATCGCGCTCGAAGGGCGCTCAGCGCCTCGGTGATCGGCGGCGCCCCCGCGGCGGCGGTTGTATTCGCCGGCGAGGTCGAGCGCGCCGCGGCGAGCCGACGAGCGAATCCAGTCGCTCGACGCGGAGATAGCGCAGGCCGCCGGCGCAGAGCGACAGCGCCTGCGGGCACAGCGAGCAGCTGTGGGAAGCGGTGCTGGCCGAGAAGCGACGTGAGTTCGCCGAGCGCTTCGACCGGGTCCACAGTATCGAGCGAGCGGTCCGATGGGTCGGTAAGGCGGTCGTGGAGCTCGCGTCGCTGCGGAGCTTCGCTGATCGACGCCGTCGAGCGAGGAATCCACCGCGCCGAGGCGTCAGGGCTGACGGCCTCGACCGCCCCGTCGTCGTGGACGAGCACGCCGCCGTGGTGGGTGCGCAGCACCGGCGGCCCGGCGGCGGGACCTGACAGCAGAGCGGCCTTGGCCAGGGCCTCGGCCTCCAGGGCGGTCGGGGCGAGCGCCGTGACAGCGATCAGCTCCCGTCCACGCGGGGTCGCCCGTTGCCGGGTCGATCAGGTGGTGGGCGAAGCCTCCATCCTGGAGCTGCCACAGTCGCGCGTCGATACCCGATGTGGCGACGCCGCCGCTACGGACACGGAGCGTATGCGCGGTCGCGCCGGTCAGCGGATGGCGGACACGCACCTCCCACGGCGCGCCATCGGGGGCCGCCACGCGCAGGTCCCCGCCACAGTCCACTGCGTACGCCCATGACGTTGGAGCCGAGCGCCGAGCACGTCGGCCGCCCATCCTTTGGCCGAACCTCCCAGGTCGAGGTCGAGCCCTGGCGGCCGGCGGATCACGCCCGCGCTCTCGTCCACCTCCACTGCGCGCCATCGGGCCTTGGGGTCCGGACAAGCCCGGCGTCGCGGCGGGGCTTTCGCGAGCGCGAGCACCAGCGGGACGGGCGCGAGGTCCGCCCGCGACTCCCGGTAACCGACGCCGCGCAGCGCCCCCAGGAGCGTCGGGTCGGCTAGGCCCGCGCTCAACGACGCCGCGCGCAGCGCGGACGCAACCGCAGCACGCAGCAGCGGCGAGGCGGGGACGAAGGCCCTCGGGTCCGCGTTCAGCCGCGACAGGTCGCTGGCCGGATCGAAGCGCGACAGCCGGCGCTCGATTTCGGCCAACACGAGCGCACGTCGACGCCACTGTCGGCGTCGCGCACCACCCGCGCCATGGTGCCCATCGTGGGGAAGCGTGTCGTCGAGCACGTGCCCGGCGCCGTCAGCCGTCCGGGCTGCTGCCGCCCGAGCGTGGCAGCGGCCCCAGGAGCCATCTCGGCGCCGTAGGCCTGCTGGAGGTCCGCGATCTGACCGGGACTGGATTGGGTCGTCATCGGGGGCGGACCGGGAGCCGGGTCGGCCGCCGGCGGGTTCTTGGCCGTTCGCCGGCGGCGGTACAACTCGCCCGCGCCGCCGGCCGCGGCGGCCGCGGCCAGTTTCCAACCGGTCTGTGACAGCCATCGGCGCGACCCCGGCTTCATGGACACTAGCTCTCCATGAGCCCGTGCTGGAGGGCGTAGCGGACGAGCTCTGACCGGGTGGTGAGCCCGAGCTTCTGCTGGATGTGCGCGCGGTGAGTCTCGACGCGTGCGGACGGAGATGTACTGAGCACTGGCGATCTCGGTGTTGGTGTGCCCCAGGGCGATCATCCGCAGGATCCCAAGCTCACGCTCCGAGAGCCCGTCGGGAGGGCCGCGCTGAGCCTGGGCCGCAAGGCGTGCCCCGAGCCTCGGGTTTAGGTAGGAGTCGCCGTCGGCGGCGCGGCGCAGGGCCTCGATCAGCTCGGCCTCGGCAGCCTCCTTGAGCACGTAGCCAAGTGCACCCGCCGCCAGCGCCTGGCGGGCATACGCCGGCTCGTCCTGCATCGTCAAGACGACGATCTGGGTGTCGGGGCACTCGGCGCGAATGTCCGGGATCGACCCGAGGCTCAGCCCTTCGCGCAGGTTCAGGTCGAGCACCAGTACGTCGGGATGATAACCCCGCACGTACCGCCTGGCGCTGTCAAGATCGGCTGCCTCCGCGACGACCTCAAAGCCGTCCTCGAGGTCCAGCAGCTGGCGCAGGCCGCGGCGCACGACAGCGTGATCATCGGCGATCACCACACTAATCGCGCCGGTCATATCGCCCAGACTAGCGATGCATAATTCACCCAACGAGCGTGGCGGTCCGAACCCGAGCGCGGAGAACTACGCATGAGGAAAACTACCGTACCGGGCGCTGGGCAATTCCCACGGTTGTGTACGGTACGTCCCGACGCGACACTAGTTTCGCCGTCAGCCAAGCCCGAATCGAGGGCCGTGACCGAAAAGCCGAGCATTCTGGGAGATGAGATGACCACGCAAGTAGAAACCGGCGTCACAGAAGTCTCGCGGTCTCCAACCCGCAAATGGGTGTACGACTTTGCCGAGGGATCGCGTGACATGCGCGACCTGCTGGGTGGCAAGGGCGCCGGCGTCGCCGAGATGACCCGCATCCTCGGTCCCGACCTGGTGCCGGCGGGCTTCACGATCACCACCGAGGCGTGCGTGGCATACATGCGCGACAGGCCGGAATGGCCGGACGGGCTCGACGAGCAGGTCGACGCGGCGCTCGCCGCGCTCGAGGAGCGCGCGGGCAAGCGGCTCGGCGACGCCGACGATCCCTTGCTCGTATCGGTGCGCTCCGGCGCGCGCGTCTCGATGCCGGGAATGATGGACACGGTCCTGAACCTGGGGCTGAACGATGAGTCGGCCGCGGGCCTGGCGGCGCGGACCGAGGACGAGCGGTTCGCGTGGGACTGCTACCGCCGCCTGGTTCAGATGTTCGGCAACGTCGTGCGCGGGGTCCCGGGCGAGCGATTCGAGGATGAGATCGCCCGCGTCAAGCGGGACCGGGGCGTGACTCTGGACACCGAGCTCGACGCCGACGCCTTGCGCGAGCTGACCGACAGCTTCAAGTCGTACTTCGACTTCCCCACCGATGCGCGCCAGCAACTGGCCGAGGCGATCCGGGCGGTGTTCGATTCCTGGATGGGCGATCGGGCGGTTCAGTACCGCCGGATCAACCGGTTTCCGGACGATTGGGGAACGGCGGTCAACGTGCAGCAGATGGTGTACGGCAACAAGGGCGAGACGTCGTGCTCCGGGGTGGCCTTCAGTCGTGACGAGGTCGACGGGAGGCTCCACGCCGTCGGGAGACTTCCTGCCGACGCGCCCAGGGCGAGGACGTGGTCTCGGGCGTGCGCACGCCGCGCGACCTCTCCGAGCTGCGCGACTGGATGCCGGAAGGCGCCGACCAGCTCGATGGAAATTCTGCGCAAGCTCGAGGCCCACTACAAGGACATGCAGGACACCGAGTTCACGATCGAGGAAGGGCGCCTGTACATGCTCCAGACGAGGAGCGCAAAGCGTCCCGCGCAGGCCGCGGTGCGATTCGCCGTGGACGCGTTCGAGGAGCGGATGCTGACCAAGGCCGAGGCGATTGCCACGATCGACGCCGGGGCGCTCGACGCGCTCCTGCACCCGTCGTTCGACACCGACCGCTCGCTACACCGTGATCGCGCGTGGCGTCGCCGCCTCGCCCGGGCGCGGCCAAGGGAACGATCGTGTTCACCGCAGAGGAGGCGGTCGCGCAGGCGGCCAGACGGCGTGGCGGTGATTCTGGTCCGCCCGTTCACCGAGGCCGACGATGTCGCGGGCTTCCATGCCGCCGTCGGGATCCTCACCTCCGAGGGCGGCAAGGCATCGCACGCTGCGCTCGTGGCGCGGGGCATGGGCCGGCCAGCGGTGACCGGAGCGGCGGCGCTCGACATCGATCTGAAGCTGGGCGAGGTGCGGATCGGCGACCTCGTCCTGCACAAGGGCGACTTCATCGCGATTGATGGCACGGCCGGCGTCATCACCACCGACGACGTCCCGCTCGTCGAGGCGCACGTCGACGCCCGATTCGAGACCGTGCTGCGCTGGTGCGACGAGTTGCGCCAGATCGGGGTGCGGGCAAACGCCGACACGCCCGAGGACGCCGCCCGCGCGCACCAGTTCGGCGCCGAGGGGATCGGGCTGTGCCGGACCGAGCACATGTTCATGGCCGCCGATCGCCAGCCCAAGATGCGGGCGATGATCATGGCCGACGACGACGCCGGCCGCACCGCGGCGCTCGACGAGCTGCTCCCGCTGCAGCAGAGCGACTTCGAGGGGCTGTTCGAGGCGATGCCCGGCTGGCCGGTGACGATCCGCCTGCTCGACCCGCCGCTGCACGAGTTCCTGCCCGACCGCTTCGAGCTGCACGAGGAGATCGTGCGTGCGCGAATCGACCGCAGCCCGCGGCTTGCGCGGGCTCGAGAGCCAGTTCGATCGGGTGCGCTCGCCTCGAGGAGACCAACCCGATGCTCGGTACGCGTGGCGTGCGTCTCGGAGTGATGCAGCCCGAGGTCTACGAGATGCAGGTGCGGGCGATCGCCCGCGCCGCCCGCGCGGTGCGCGAGCGGACCGGCCGTGCGCCCCACCTGGAAATCATGATCCCGCTGGTGGCCTACGAGCGCGAACTCGAGCTGGTCAGAGACCGAGTGGTGTCGGTGGCCGAGGAGGAGGGGCTCAGCCTCGGGACCGACTTCGGCGTAGGGACGATGATCGAGCTCCCGCGCGCGTGCTTCATCGCCGATCAGATCGCTCGGTACGCCGACTTCTTCTCGTTCGGTACGAACGATCTCACCCAGTGCGGGATAGGCTTCTCCCGTGACGACATCGAGGGTCGGATCATCCCGCGCTACGTCGAGGAGAAGATCGTCGATGGCTCACCGTTCGCGACGATCGACGAGGCTAGGCGTCGGGGAGCTGGTACGGATCGCCGTGGAGCGCGGCCGCCGTGAACGGCCCGACCTTGAGCTCGGCGTCTGCGGTGAGCACGGCGGAGATCCGGACTCGATCCGCTTCTTCCACGACGCGGGACTCGATTACGTGAGCTGCTCGCCGTTCCGTCTACCGATCGCCCGCGTTGCGGCTGCCCAGGCGGCCGATCGCCGCGCCGCGCTAGCAGCGGCATCGTTCGCGAAACTGCGGGTTTTTGCGGATGGCGCGCCACGGCAGCAGCCCGTATCAATGAACGGAAGCGAGCGCACCTTATGGGAGGATGCGGAGATGACCTTCGAGTCCAGACGGATCCAGCGGTCTGAGCGCCGGCCGGCGCTCGGGCCTGCTCGTTCGGCGGCCGATATCACGCCGCTGGCGGATCTGGTCCATGGGCGCTCGCGCACCGGCGCCGTGCGCGACGAGCGGCCGGTGTATGTCGACCTTCTGCCCCCGTGCAACGCCGGCTGCCCGGCCGGCGAGAACATCCAGAGCTGGATGGCGCGCGTCAAGGAAGGCGACCACGAGCAGGCATGGCGCATCCTGACCGCGGACAACCCGTTCCCCGCGATCCACGGCCGCGTCTGTTACCACCCTTGCGAGAGCGCATGCAACCGTGCGGCGCTCGACAGCGCGATCTCCATTCACGGGGTCGAACGCTTTCTGGGCGATCTGGCGCTGGAGCGCGCATGGCTGTTCGAACCCCCGCGCTCGCGCAGCGGAAAGCGAGTGCTGGTGATCGGGGCGGGACCCAGCGGGCTGTCGGCGGCATATCACCTGGCGCGTCTCGGCCACGAGGTCGAGATTCGTGACGCGGGACCGGAGCCCGGGGGGATGATGCGCTACGGCATCCCGGCCTATCGGCTGCCTCGCGACGTAATGGGCGCCGAGGTCGATCGAATCGCCGCGCTGGGCGTGCGGTTCGTGAGCGACCATCGCGTCGAGGATCTCGAGGCCGAACGCCGCGATGGCGCGTTCGACGCGGTGTTCGTGGCGGTAGGCGCGCACCTGTCAAAGCGCGTCGACATCCCCGCAGCCGACACCCGGCACCTCGTCGACGCGGTGTCGTTCCTGCACGATGTCGCCGCCGGCGAGCGGCCGATGATCGGACGTCGCGTGGCCGTCTACGGCGGCGGCAACACCGCGATGGATGCCGCGCGCGTGGCGCGAAGGATGGGCGCCGAGGAGGCGCTGATCGTCTACCGGCGCACGCGCGAGCAGATGCCGGCGCACGAGGACGAGGCCGCGGACGCCGAGCGCGAGGGTGTACGGATCAACTGGCTGCGGACGATCAAGGCTATCGACGGCCCAGAGCTGCAGGTCGAGGAGATGGAGCTCGACGAGTCCGGGTATCCGCAGCCGACCGGACGCTTCGAGACTCTGTCCGCGGACACCGTGATCCTGGCGCTCGGCCAGGAGAGCGATACCTCGTTTCTGGGTGGCGTGCCCGGCGTAGAGTTCGAACGCGATGGGACGGTGCGCGTGTCGCAGCTCGCTGATGACCGGTTGCCCGGGTGTGTTCGCCGGCGGCGACATGGTGCCCTCAGAGCGCACGGTGACCGTCGGCGTCGGACACGGCAAGCGGGCGGCGCGGGAAATCGACGCATGGCTGCGCGGCTCGGGATACGAGCGCCCGTCAAAGCACCCGCTGGCGGAGTTCGAGCTCCTGAACCTGTGGTACTTCGGCGATCATCCCCGTCGCCAGCAGCCGGAGCTCGAACCGCAAGCGCGGCTCGGAGGCTTCGAAGAGATCGTCGGCGGCCTCTCATCCGAGGAGGCGGTGTTCGAGGCGCGACGGTGCCTGTCGTGCGGAAACTGCATAGAGTGCGACGGCTGCCTTGGCGCCTGCCCCGAGGACGCGATCATCAAGCTCGGCCCGGGACTGCGCTACCGCTACGACTACGACCGCTGCACCGGCTGTCGGGCGTGCGTCGAGCAGTGCCCCGTGCACTCGATCGAGATGGTGCCGGAGCAGGCTCCGGATCCCGCACTATGCGTTCGTGGCGCCCCCGGATCCGGCGAGGGAACCGGCTGATGCGGGCCACCGTTGACGGCAACCAAGCGGCGGTCACCGTCGCCCACAGGTGTAGCGAGGTGTGCTGCATCTTCCCGATCACGCCTTCCTCGCCGATGGCCGAGCTTGCCGACGAATGGTCGAGCAAGGGGCGGACGAACCTGTGGGGCACGGTTCCAGCCGTGGTCGAGATGCAGAGCGAGGCGGGTGCCGCCGGCGCCCTGCACGGCGCGCTCCAGGGTGGAGCGCTGGGGACGACGTTCACGGCCTCCCAGGGCCTGCTCCTGATGATTCCGAACATGTACAAGATCGCCGGCGAGCTGACCTCGGCGGTGATGCACGTGGCCGCGCGGTCGCTAGCCGCTCAGGCGCTGTCGATCTTCGGTGACCACTCGGACGTGATGGCGGTGCGCCAGACCGGCTTTGCGCTGCTGGCCGCGGCGTCGGTGCAGGAGGCACACGACCTCGCGCTCGTGGCCCACACGGCGACGCTCGAGACCCGGGTCCCGTTCCTCCATTTCTTCGACGGCTTTCGCACCTCGCACGAGCTGCAGACGATCGAGATGCTGGATGACGAGGACGTGCGGGCGCTGATCTCCGACGAGCTGGTGTGGGCGCACCGCGCGCGGGCGCTGTCACCCGAGCGTCCATTCATCCGGGGCACGGCGCAGAACCCTGACATCTACTTCCAGGCGCGCGAGACGGTCAACCCGTTCTACGCGCGCGTACCGGAGATCGTGCAAAGCGCGATGGACCGTCTCGGAGAGCGAACCGGCCGGCGATATGGGCTGGTGGACTACAGCGGCCACCCCGAGGCCGACCGGGTGCTCGTCGTGATGGGCTCTGGTGCCGAAACGGCGCGTGAGACGGCCGCGTTCCTCGAAGCTCGGGGTGAGCGGGTGGGCGTGGCACAGGTCAGGCTGTATCGGCCGTTCCCGGCTCATGAGCTCTCGCAGGGCGCTGCCTCAGAGCGTGCGGCGGGTGGCCGTGCTCGACCGGACCAAGGAGCCCGGCTCGCTCGGCGAGCCTCTGTTCCTGGACGTGCTTGCGGCGCCTGAGTGAGGCGCACGGCGCTGGCGAGCGCGAGCTGATGCCAATGGTGATCGGCGGTCGCTACGGCCTGTCCTCCAAGGAGTTCACGCCCGGGATGGTCGCCGGCGTGTTCGAGGAGCTTGGCGCGTGATCAGCCCAAGCGACGATTCACGATCGGGATCAACGACGACGTGTCGCATACCAGCCTGCCCTACGATGCGTCGCTCGACATCGAGCCGAAGGAGACCGTTCGCGCCGTGTTCTTCGGGTTCGGCTCCGACGGTACGGTGGGCGCGAACAAGAACACGATCAAGATCCTGGGCGATGCCGCGAACCTTCACGCCCAGGGCTACTTCGTCTACGACTCCAAGAAGTCCGGCTCGCAGACCGTGTCGCACCTGCGCTTCGGGCCCCGGTCGATACGCGCTCCCTACCTGGTGTCCGCGGCGACCTTCGTCGGCTGCCACCAGTTCGGGCTGATCGAGCGCTCAGAGGTCCTCGAGCGCGCCGCCCACGGCGCCACCCTGCTGCTCAACTGCCCATACGAACCGGATCGGGTCTGGGACGCGCTCTCGCGCCCGGTGCAAGAGAAGATCATCGCCAAGGAGATCGAGCTTTACGCGATCGATGCCGGGCAAGATCGCGCGCGAGGCCGAACTGGGCGGGCGGACCAACACGGTGCTGCAGACGTGCTTCTTCGCGATCTCGGGCGTGATGGAGCCGCGAGCAGGCGATCGAGGCGATCAAGGCCTCGATCCAGAAGACCTACGGGAAGCGCGGTGACGAGGTCGTCAGGCGCAACATCGCAGGCCGTCGATCGATCGCTCGCGGCGCTCCACCGGGTGAGCATCCCGGACCGGGTTTCCTCGACCGAGGAGGGCCCGAGCTCGTGCCCGCGGACGCTCCCGCGTTCGTACGCAAGGTGACCGCGACCATGATGGCCGGTCGCGGAGACGAGCTCCCGGTGAGCGCGTTGCCGGTGGACGGCACATACCCGAGCGGCACGACCAGCTACGAGAAGCGCAACATCTCTGACTTCGTCGCGGTCTGGGATTCGGAGCTCTGCATCCAATGCGGCAACTGCAGCTTCGTCTGCCCGCACAGCGTGATCCGATCCCGTTACTACCAGCCAGACCATCTGCAGGGCGCGCCCGCCGGATTCCGCTCCGCGCCGCTCAGCGGGGCCGGACTTCCCGATGCTCGCTACACGCTCCAGGTCTACGTCGAGGACTGCACCGGCTGCGGGCTGTGCGTCGAGGCCTGTCCGGCGTCCGCCGCGGGTGAGCCGGGTCGCAAGGCGATAAACCTCGATGCCCGCGAACCGCTGATCTCCGGCGAGCGAGCGAACATCGCGTTCTTTGAGCAGCTGCCGATCGTCGACCGCACGCGGGTGGACTTCGGCACGGTGCGAGGCACCCAGTTCCTGGAACCGCTGTTCGAATTCTCGGGCGCATGCGCAGGGTGCGGCGAAACTCCATACGTGAAGCTCCTCTCGCAGTTGTTCGGCGACAGGCTGACGGTCGCCAACGCAACCGGCTGCTCGTCGATCTATGGTGGAAACCAGCCCACGACACCGTGGACCGTCAACGCGCGACGGTCGCGGGCCGGCATGGTCGAATTCGTTGTTCGAGGACAACGCCGAGTTCGGGCTGGGGCTGCGGCTCGCCGCCGACCGCCACACCGAGCTCGCTCGCCGCCGCCTGACCGAGCTGCGGAACGTGGCCGGCCACGAGCTGGTGGACGAGATCCTGTCCGCGTCGCAGGTGCACGAGTCGGAGCTCGGCGCCCAGCGCGAACGGATCGCGGCGCTGGAGCGCCGGCTGGCCGAGCTCGACGGTCCCGTGGTGGAGGACCTGCGCAGCGTGCTCGACCATCTGATCCGCCGCAGCGTGTGGATCGTCGGCGGCGACGGCTGGGCGTACGACATCGGATCGGGTGGTCTCGACCACGTGCTGGCCAGCGGCAAGAACATCAACGTGCTGGTGATGGACACCGAGGTGTACTCGAACACCGGCGGGCAGATGTCCAAGGCCACGCCGCTCGGAGCAGTCGCGAAGTTCGCCGCCGCGGGCAAGACCGTCCCGACCAAGGACCTCGCGCTCCAGGCGATCGCGTACGCCAACGTGTACGTTGCGCGGGTGGCGTTCGGCGCCGATCCCCAGCAAACCCTGCGCGCCTTCCGCGAGGCCGAGGCCTACGACGGACCGTCGCTGATAATCGCCTACAGCCATTGCGTCGCCCACGGCTACGACCTGCGCGCGGGCTTGGACCAGCAGTACGGCGCGACGGCGAGCGGTCACTGGCCGCTGATCCGCTACGACCCGGTGGCGCGGGCCGACGGCGGCAATCCATTCCTGCTCGACTCGCCCCGGCCCCGGATGCCGCTCGCGGACTATCGCAAGGGCGAGCTGCGCTTTCGCGCGCTTGCCGCCGCCCACCCCGAGGAGTCCGAGCGCCTGCTCGGACTCGCGCAGCAGGTTGTCGACCAGCGCTGGCGCCTGTACGAGGAGATGGCGGCCCGCGGCGCGGACGAATTCCCTTCCGACCGCCGGAGGCGGAGCTGATGGATCTCGCGACCGACTACATGGGCCTGGCCCTGCGCAACCCGCTCGTAGCATCGCCGTCGCCGCTGTCGTACACGGTTGACGGCGTTCGGCGGCTGGCCGACGGCGGCGTCGGCGCGATCGTCCTGTTCTCCCTGTTCGAGGAGCAGCTGCGAGAGGAGGCGGCGCGCAACGCCCGGCTCGTCGAGGAGACCGCCGAGAGCTTCCCCGAGGCGCTTGACTACTTCCCGTCCGTGGCCGAAGAGGACGCTGGCCCCCGGACCTACCTGGTCCTGCTCGAGCGGGCCGTGTCCGCGGTCGACGTTCCGGTCATCGCAAGCCTAAACGGGGTCACCCCCGAAGGCTGGACCGACTACGCCCGGGCGATGCAGGACGCCGGGGCGGCCGCCATCGAACTGAACATCTACTACCTCGCCGCCAGCCCTGAGATCTCCGGCCGCGAGGTCGAGCAGCGCCACCTCGATGTCCTCGAGCGCGTCAAGGCTGCCGTGACCATCCCGGTCGCAGTGAAGCTCAGCCCCTTCTTCAGCTCACCCGGCGAGATCGCGCTGCGCCTCGACGAGGCGGGCGCCGACGCGCTGGTGCTGTTCAACCGCTTCCTGCAGCCGGACATCGACCCCGAGGAGCTCACAGTTCGGCCGAGGGTGAACCTCTCGAGTCCTGCGGATGCCCGGCTGGCCAGCACCTGGATTGCGCTGCTACGAGGCAGGGTGAGCACCTCGCTCGCCGCC
Source organism: uncultured Solirubrobacterales bacterium (assembly GCA_963737535.1). Lineage (GTDB taxonomy): Bacteria > Actinomycetota > Thermoleophilia > Solirubrobacterales > Solirubrobacteraceae > Palsa-465. The sequence continues at coordinate 34,209 of CAVTTU010000002.1, read as the reverse complement.
ACCTCAGGCGTCGAGGCGGCCGCGGACGTCGCCAGATACCTGCTCGCGGGCGCCGACGTGGTCATGACGACGTCGGCCCTGCTCCGCCACGGGCCTGGGTACGCAGCCGAGCTGCTCGACGGTCTCTCCAGTTGGATGGCTCGCAAGGCCTTCGGATCGGTCGACGACGTTCGCGGATTGCTGTCCGTGCCCGCCGATATCGAGCAGGCCGCGCACCAACGCGCCGGGTACGTGACCGCTATGCGAGCCGCCAATGCCGGCGCCTACATCCCGGGGTGAGCGCAGTGTCGCGAAGACCCCCAGCCAGCCCAGCGGATTATCAGTCACACGACAACCATCGACGAGTAGGAGAAGAGCATGCCTGAAAGCGTTTACCGCGTCACTGAAGTGATCGGCGTGAGCAGTGAGTCCTGGGAAGCCGCTGCTCGGAAGGCCGTCGAGACGGCGGCGCGCACGGTGCGCGACCTGCGAGTCGCAGAGGTGCTGCGACAGGACGTGACAATCGAGAACGGTGCCATCACCGGCTACCGGATCCGCCTGGCGATCTCGTTCAAGTACGACAGCGGCGATTGATCGTCGTGAGCGAAGCTCCCGAGAGCAGCGCCGAACCCGCCCACGGAAGCTACCTGCTGCCGCACTTCGATCATGCGACCGTTGCCGACGCGATGCATCCGGGCATCCTCTCGTGCGATGCCGAGGCGACTCTGACCGAGGTGACCCGGATGATGAGCACGCATCACGTCCACTGCATCGTGGTCAGACGCGATGCGGGGGGCCACCAGGACGAATCGCTCGCGTGGGGGATCGTCTCGGACTTCGACGTGCTGCGGGCGGGGATGCGCCAAGCTGCCGAGGACACGGCCGAGACGCTCGCGCTCCAGCCGGTCATCAGCGTCGAGACATCGATGGCGCTGCGTGATGCAGCGGAACTGATGCTGAGCAACGCGGCAAGCCACGTCGTGGCGATTAACCCAGAAACCCGGCGCCCAGTGGGGATTCTCTCCACGCTCGATGTCGCGGGCGTACTGGCGTGGGGTGAGCTTTAGCAGTCTGCGCTCTACCGGAAGGTTGCATATGAGCAACGTTGTGATCAGTTCGTCCGCTCGCACCGCGATTGGGTCCTTCGGACGCAGTCTGCGTGACGTCCCCCCGACGGAGCTCGGCGCGACCGCCGCCCGAGCGGCGATCGAGCGCGCCCGACTCGACCCTGGCCAAGTGGACCAGGTCGTGTTCGGCAACGTGATCCATACCGCACCGGAAGACCATTACCTGGCCCGCGTGGTCGGGATCATGGCCGACATTCCGAAGGAGTCGCCGGCGATGACGCTGAACCGCCTCTGCGGCAGTGGGCTGCAGGCGATCGTTTCGGCCGCACAGATGATCCAGACCGGCGACGCGGAGGTGGCGCTCGCCGGTGGTGCGGAGTCGATGAGCAGAGGGGCTTACTGGATGGAGAACGCACGCTGGGGGGCGCGGATGGGCGACGCGTCGCTCGTCGACTCGGTCGTCGGTGCGCTGACCGATCCGTTCAACAACATTCACATGGGGGTGACGGCCGAGAACCTGGCGAAGTCGCATGGGATCTCTCGCGAGGCACAGGATGAATTCGCGCTCGAGTCTCATCGCCGCGCGATCGCGGCCATTGAGGGCGGCCGCTTCGAGGACGAGGTCGTGCCGGTCGAGATCAGGGCGCGAAAGGAAAGTGTCGAATTCAGGGTCGACGAGCACGCTCGGCCCGATATCTCCCTCGAGAGCCTGGCGAAGCTCAAGCCGGCATTCGACAAGACCGGCACGGTGACGGCGGGCAACGCCTCCGGCATCAACGACGCCGCGGCCGCGGTGGTGGTCATGTCAGCGGACCGGGCGCAGCAGCTTGGCGCGCCGGTCAAGGGCAGGATCCTGTCATACGCGGTCTGCGGCGTGGAACCGAAGACGATGGGCATCGGGCCTGTACCAGCGGTGCGCAAGGCGCTCGAGCGGGCAGGGAAGACGCTCGACGAGGTCGACGTGATCGAACTCAACGAGGCGTTCGCGGCCCAGTCTCTGGCGGTTCTGCAGGATCTCGAGTTGGACACCGCGCGGGTCAACCCGAACGGCGGCGCGATCGGCCTCGGACATCCAGTCGCCGCTACCGGGGCGATCCTGGTCACCAAGATCCTGAACGAGATGGAACGGAAGGAACACAAGCTTGGCCTCGTCAGCCTTTGCATCGGTGGCGGGCAGGGAATCGCCATGCTCATCGAGCGGGACTGACCGCACGGGAGACAGCAAGGTCGACCACGCGCACCCACACCGGTTGAGGAGAGAGAGACAGGATGCCTGCGCTTCAACATGAGGGTGTTCCTGCGATGGCGCCGGAGCGGTTCTCGTCGGTGCTGTCGCGAGGTGAGTACGAGGCGCTGCTGAACCTGATCTCGCATGCCGCCCGGGACTTGCACGGGCGAGTGATCTGGAATCTGAACTCGACCGCGAAGGGTGGCGGTGTGGTCGAGATGCTGCGCCCCTTATTGGGGTACTGTCGTGGCGCTGGTGTCGACGCGCGGTGGGCGGTAATTTCCGGCGAGCCTGAGTTCTTCGCCATCACGAAGCGGATCCACAATCGCCTGCACGGCTTCGACGGGGACGGCGGGCCGCTGGGCGCCGCCGAGCGCGAGGTCTACGATCGGACGTTGGTCGCAAGCGCGCAGGGACTAGAAGAGCTCGTGCACCCGCGGGACATCGTTATCTTGCACGATCCCCAGACGGCAGGGTTGGCGGCGGCGGTGCGAAGAACGGGCGCGACCGTGATGTGGCGGTGTCATGTCGGCCTTGATGTCGCCAATGATCACGCGCGGGAGGCATGGGATTTCCTGCGTGGCTATGTCCTTGATGCGCACGCGCTCGTGTTTTCTCGGGCTGGGTTTGCGTGGGAAGGCCTGCCGCGTGACCGCATCTCTGTGATCCGCCCCTCCATCGACGCCTTCGCGCCCAAGAACGCCGAACAGACCCGCGAGCAGTCGCTGGCGATCATGGCGACCGCTGGGGTTCTAGCCGACGACATGAGCGTGTATCCGATGTTCACGCGCTCTGACGGCACCCCCGGCCGCGTTGAGCGCCGAGCTGAGATGCAGCAGGAGCAGGAGTTGGAAGCCGATATGCCGGTCGTGATGCAGGTTTCGCGGTGGGACCAGCTCAAGGATCCGCTCGGTGTGCTGCGCGCGTTCGCAGCCCATGTCGAAAGGCACACTGACGCGCACCTGCTGCTCGTCGGTCCGTCGACCGCGGAAGTCGCGGATGACCCGGAAGGTGCGCAGGTGCTGAACGCGGTTCGCGAGGCGTGGCACGAACTTTCCGCGCCAGTCCGTCGACGGGCGCACCTGTGCTCGCTGCCGATGGACGACGTCGAGGAGAACGCGGCGATCGTCAACGCCCTGCAACGGCACGCGGGCGTGGTCGTGCAGAAGAGCCTCGCGGAGGGCTTCGGGTTGACGGTCGCGGAGGCGATGTGGAAACAGCGGGCGGTCGTGGCGAGCCGGATCGGAGGGATCCGCGATCAGATCGAAGACGGTCGCTCGGGGATGTTGCTACCGGACCCACGCGACCTCCAACAGGCCGGGGCGGCGATGACTGAGCTGCTGGGGAATAAAGAGGCTGCTGTGGCGATGGGGAACGCGGCTCATCGCCGCGTACAGCAGCAGTTTCTCGGCCCGCACCACCTCGGTCGCTACTTCGAGGTGATCCAAAGGGTCGTCTCGCAACGACAACGCGCGGGTGAGCAGAAGCCCAGCAAGGTGTCGGCGAAGGTCGAGCCGTCAGCTGATGCCGCGGTGTCGGGAGGCGTTGACGACGAGCAGTGATCGTCACCTCTGATCGGCTGTCAACCACCGCCAGCAGGTGCCTCGTATCTGTAGAAGCCCTGCCGGGACTTGCGCCCGAGCGCCCCGTCGCGCACGAGCTCGGTCAACCGTGGCGGGACCGGGGCGCCGATCGCCTCGCCGATCGCCTGCGCCACGTCGAGGCCGACGAAGTCGAGCAGCGCGATTGGCCCCATTGGGACGCCGGCGCCGAGCGTCATGCAGCGGTCGATGTCCGCGGGGTCCATTCCCGTCGCGCACAGCAGCTCCACGGCGCTGAACAGGTACGGGAATAGCAGCCGGTTGACCACGAAGCCCGGTATGTCCGGCACCTCGACCGCCGTCTTGCCCAGCTGGTCGCACAGCGCGTGTGCGCGCCGGCGGGTGTCGGTGCTCGCCTCCTCCGGGAAAGCGAGCTCGACCAGCTTCATCCGCGTCACCGGGTTGAACACATGCAGCCCGACGAACCGCTCCGCGTGACCGCTCGCCTGCGCCAGCTCGCTGATGGAGAGCGACGAGGTGGTGGTGGCCAGCACTGCGTCAGCGCCGACGAGATGGGCGAGCTCTCCCAGGTCGCCCAGCACCTCCGCCTTGCTGTCGTGGCTCTCGATGATCGCCTCGACGAGGAACGTGGCCGCGCCGAGCTCGTCCAGACGGGTCACGATTCGCACGCGATCACCATCGAGGGGCTGCCCGGCTCTCTCGCACAGCTTCCTGATCGAGGCACGCGCCCGGTCCGCAGAGTTATCGGATCGAGCCCACAGCATCACCTCGCCGTGAAGGGCGGCCGCCGCGGCCAGGCCACACGCGATGGTGCCGGAGCCGGCAACGCCCAGTTTTTCGTGCAAGGCTTCTCCTGGTTCGGTCGAGATCGAGGTCGCGTGAAGTACGTGACCCTTCAGTGAGGCGGTCGGCGGTAGGAGTCGAAGGCAAGCAGCTGCGCGAGCGTCGCGGCGTCGGTGACATCGTTGACGGCGACGATCTCCAAGTCGGCATCGTGCTCGTAAGCGGCCCGCGTGAAGTTGCGGCCAATCCGGCCGAATCCGTTGATGGCGACCTTCGTGGACATCGTGCTCCTCTCGCGATTGCTCGTCGCTCACCCTAGGCGCAGCAGCCCGGTCGATCATCCGTTGGAAGTGACGGAGGGTCGTGGCAAACTACGGACCGGCCCGCGTCTCATCTCGCTCCCGTTCAGCCGTCCCAGCTGGAGAAGCGGCTGCGACCGAACGGGGCCCACGGTTCACGCGCCCGCTGCACCTGCAGTTTGCCCGCCGAAATCCGCGGATAAATGCGGATACCACGGCGGCATCGGGAAGGCACTATCTCCGCGTCACGCCGAACGTGCTTGGAGCGCAGGTGCTACTTCATCATCGTTGTTCACCTAGTCGGGATTTGACGCGTCGTACGCGATGCGGATCGGAATCCTGACCGGCGGTGGTGACTGTCCCGGCCTCAACGCCGTGATCCGCGCGGTGGTGCGCAGTGGGATCGACGGCTTCGGCGATCAGCTGGTGGGCTTCCGAGACGGATGGCGCGGCGTCCTCGACGACTCGTACATCGATCTCGACATCGAATCGACGCGGGGGATCCTGCCGCGCGGCGGCACGATCCTCGGCAGCTCGCGGACGAACCCGTTCAAACGCGAGGATGGGGTCGACCTGGTGCGGGCATGCTTCGAGCAGAACCGGCTAGACGGCTTGATCGCGATCGGTGGCGAGGACACCCTTGGCGCGGCCCATCGGCTGCACGGCGAGGGCTTCAACGTCGTCGGCGTTCCCAAGACGATCGACAACGACCTCAGCGCCACAGACGTCACGTTCGGATTCGACACCGCGCTGCAGATCGCGACCGAAGCGATCGACCGGCTCCACACGACGGCCGAGAGCCACCACCGCATTCTGGTCGTTGAGGTGATGGGGCGGCACGCCGGCTGGATCGCCCTCCATGCGGGGCTTGCCGGCGGGGCCGACGTGATCCTGATCCCCGAGATCCCGTTTGATATCGAGGAGGTCTGTCGGCTCATCCAGCATCGCCATGACCGAGGGCGGCCGTTCTCGATTGTGGTCGCGGCGGAGGGCGCCACGCCGAGGGAGGGCACGATGGAGGTCCTGGCCAGCGGCGTCGACGAGTTCGGCCACGCCCGGCTCGGCGGCATCGGCACCCGGCTCGAGCATGAGATCGAGAAGCGAACGGGCCACGAGACCCGTGCCACGGTGCTGGGCCACGTCCAACGCGGCGGGACGCCGACCGCCTTCGATCGGGTGCTCGCGACAAGGCTGGGCCTGGCCGCCATCCAGGCGGTCCACGACGGGGCCTGGGGGATGATGGCTTCCCTGCGGGGGAACGAGATCAAGCTCGTGCCGCTGGCCGACGCAGTCGCGGAGCTCCGGCAGGTGCCAATTGAGGAATACGAGCGCAATGGCGTTCTGTTCGGTTGAAAGCGAGGGTTGCGATGGCAACGTTGGGCCACAGCCGTCCCCTGTTCATTCTTGCCTTTGATCACCGGGGGTCGTTTCAGAAGAAGATGTTCGGGATCCAGGGTGAGCCCACGCCGGAGGAGGTGAAGCGGGTCTCGGATGCGAAGCGGTTGATCTTTGAGGGCATGCTCGAGGCGGTGGGCCGCGGCATCGAGCCCGCCACGGCCGGCGTGCTGGTTGACGAGCAGTTCGGCTCGGACATCCCCGAGCGCGCCCGCGAGCGGGGCCTGACGTTGGCTATGCCGGTTGAGAAATCTGGCCAGAACGAATTCGACTTTGAGTACGGCGAGGATTTCGGAGCCCACATCGACCGGTTCGACCCGGACTTCTCCAAAGTGCTCGTCCGCCTCAACCCGGCCGACGACCCCGAGATGAACCAGCGGCAGCTGACTCGGCTGAGGCGGCTGGCCGACTGGCTGCATGAGCGCGACCGAAAGTTCCTCTTCGAACTGCTCGTTCCGGCAACCGATGAGCAGCTTGCGCAACTGGGAGGGGAGACGGAGCGTTACGACGCGGAGGTGCGTCCGGAGCTGATGCGCCAGGCGATCGAGGCGATCCAGAACTTCGGGATCGAGGTCGACGTGTGGAAGATCGAAGGGGTCGACCAACGGACCGACGGCGAACAGTTAGCTCGGCAAACCCGCTCTGGCGCCGGCCGCGAGAACGTCACGTGCGTGCTGCTGGGCCGTGGCGCCTCGACCGCCAAGGTCGAGCACTGGCTCCAACAGGCTGCGCCGGTCGACGGCTTCGTCGGATTCGCGATCGGCCGCTCGATCTGGTGGGACCCGCTGGCAACATTCCTCGCCAACGGGCTCGCGCGAGACGAGGCCGCCACGCAGATAGCCGACAACTACATTCACTTCGTGAACGTCTACACGGGCCAGCGCGTCCACTCGTGATGGCGATGAGCACGATCGAGCATGTACACGCGCGGCAGATCCTTGACAGCCGCGGCAACCCGACGGTGGAGGTCGACGTTCAGCTGATCAGCGGCGCTTGGGGGCGGGCCGCCGTGCCCTCAGGAGCTTCGACCGGAACGCGGGAGGCGCTCGAATTGAGAGACGGCGAGCCGGCCTTCGGAGGCAAGGGCGTGGCACGCGCGATCGGGAACGTCAACGGCGAGATCGCCGACGCTGTGCGCGGCTCGGATGCGAGCGACCAGCGGGGGGTGGACGAGAGCCTGATTGCGCTCGACGGCACCGCCGGCAAATCCCGGTTGGGTGCCAACGCGCTCCTTGGCGTCTCGATGGCATGCGCCCGCGCCGCGGCCGCCGATGCGGACGAACCCCTGTGGCGCTATCTCGGCGGAGCGGACGCGACGCTACTGCCAGTGCCGACGATGAACGTGCTCAACGGCGGTGTCCACGCCGACAACCCAGTCGATTTTCAGGAGTTCATGATCGCCCCGCTCGGCGCCGAGTCGTTCTCGCAAGCGCTGCGGCTCGGTGCCGAGATCTACCACGAGCTTCAGCGCACGCTGAAGCGCCGGGGACTGAGCACCGCGGTCGGGGATGAGGGCGGGTTCGCGCCGGCGCTCCAGACCAATGAGGCTCCGCTCGAGCTACTCGTCAGCTCGATCGAAAGCGCCGGGTACTCGCCGGGAGAAGATGTCGCGATTTGTCTGGATCCGGCGGCGAGCGAGTTCCTACGCGATGGCCGCTATGAGCTCGCCGGCGAGGGCCGGTCCCTGTCGCCCGACGAGATGGTCGAGTATTGGGCGGGAATTGTGGAGCGCTATCCGGTGGTGTCGTTGGAGGACGGAATGGGCGAGGGCGACTGGGATGGCTGGCGAAGCCTCACGGAGCGGATCGGCAGCCACGTCCAACTGGTCGGCGACGACGTGTTCGTCACCAACCCGGCGATTCTGCGAGAGGGGATCGAACGCGGAATCGCGAATTCGATCCTGATCAAGCTCAACCAGATCGGGACCCTGAGCGAGACCCTCGACACGATCGCAATTGCACAAGACGCCGGGTACCGAGCGGTGATCTCTCATCGCTCGGGAGAGACCGAGGACACGTTCATCGCGGACCTTGTGGTTGCCACCGGCGTGGGACAGATCAAGACGGGTGCACCGGCTCGCACCGAACGAGTTGCCAAGTACAACCAGCTTCTACGGATCGAGGAGGAGCTTGCGGGGCGGGCGCGCTTTGCGGGACGGGAGGCGGTCGCGGTCGTCTAAAGCAAGATCCGCGAGCGCCGGTCATTCGCGCTCGGCCGGGTCATCGCGGTTGATCAGCGATCGGAGTCAGCTCGCGTGGTCGCCGGCGTAAACGGCAGCGATGTCCAGCGTCGATAGGATCCCGATCGGATAGCCACTGGCTGAGTTCAAGACGAGCAGATGTGAGACACGATGCTCGGCCATCAGCTGCGCGGCACGAAGGAGCGACGCATCGGCCGAGACACCGAGTGGCTCGGCTGCTGCCGCCTCGATGGCGCTTAGCTCCTTGCCGCTCGTCGCCGCGGCCACCACGTCGAGGTCGGTCACCACACCGACCGGGCGTAAGCCTCTCCCGTTCGTTACCGCCACCGCGTGGATGTGGTGGCGCGCCATGATGCCCGCCACCTCGCTGAGCGACGCATCATCGCTGCAGCTCTTAATTCCGTGATGCATAACATCCCGGACGCGGACGTGTTCAAACGCGCGGGCCATGTCGGCAAGCATCGCGTCGCCGCACCAGTTCCGCGTCCGCGTCTGCCCCCCAGCGGGTCGCGGAGAACTACTGATGTAGTTGGGCACGACCGACAAGGGCAGCGGGCGTCGCGCTGTGCGATGTTTGATGCACGTTTTCACGGATCGGGTCCGCGGCGCAGCCCTGATGGCCTAGCGCCCTGCGCTCCCTAGGCTGGGCAGACTGAAACACCGTTCGACCGACTTCGAACGTAGGCTCGAGTCATGGATACGGTCCACACGTTGCGCGCCGCGGCGAGGGGGTTTGGTGCCACCGACCTCGATATTCGGCCCATCCGCGCGGACGACAAGGAGGCTCTGAAGGCCGGCTTCGAGCGCCTGAGCGAGACATCGCGTTATCGCCGCTTTCTCTCCCCTCACGGCGCGCTGTCTGACGAGGAACTCCGCTACTTCACGGAGGTCGATCATCACAACCACGAGGCTTTGGTGGCGATGAACCCGCACACGGGCGAGGGAGTGGGGGTCGCGCGCTACGTTCGCTCACAGGAGAGCCCGCACGTTGCCGAGCTGGCCGTCGCGGTGGTCGACGATTGGCAGCGCCGCGGGGTCGGTACCCGGCTGGCCACGGCGCTGGCTGATCGCGCGCGCGAAGAGGGCATAACGGCATTCACCGGACTTATCCTGGCCGACAACATGCTCATGCTGAACCTGGCCGAGGAGCTCGGCCAGGTACACACCGGACCCCGCGAGCAGGGCACGGTCGAACTGACCATCGACCTGCCCGAGCATGGACCCGGTCATCTCATGCGTTGGCTACGCGCCGCTGCCACGGGCGAGCTGAAGGCACGGCCGGTCCATTGCCCGAGCTGAGCAGCGCGCCAGCACGGGTGCTCCGACGCTCCCGGCGATACCCCGCTTCCTCGAGGTCTCGCCGCGGACCGCAATCGTCGTGCTGACCATGGACGGCAACCCCCTCACGCCCGCCCGCGCCCTGTCCGGCGGATTCTTGGGATGAGTGGGAGAGCCGCCCTCACTCATGCCGAACCTCCGTTCTCAGCTTGGCTGGCCTGTCTCGTGAATCGCGCGCCGATCGCGAGCCCGTGCGGAGGCCACCTCCGGGGAGGGGGTCACGACGACGGTGCAGTCGGCGTGCTGGATCACGGCGTGCGACACGCTCCCGAGCAGCAACGACTTCAGACCGGTCAGACCGCGTGACCCCATCACGATCGCGCTGACGCCCAGCGCGTCGGCTTCGACGAGGATCGCGTTGGCGGTCGTCGTTTCCTGCTTGCGGCACCGCGCTGTGGCCTCGAAACCCGCCTGTCGCGCCAGTTCAGCTCCTTCTTGCGCCGACTGCTCGGCGTTTGTCCGGCTGGCCGCGTCGATCTCCCCGGTGTCGAGCATGTCCGGTGTGAGCGCCAGACCCGATGACATGTGGAGGAGCACCTGGACGAATGGCTGCCACACGGACACCACGGTCGCCGGTTGGCGATCGCACAGTTCGCCGGCCTGCGCGATGGCGGCCTTGGCGTCGGCGGAGCCGTCGTAGCAGATCAGGATCATTGGTCCTCGCCGACGCCGTAGTAGGCGGCCAGATCAAGCGTCGAGATGATGCCGACGGGAAAGCCTCCGGCCGGATCCCGCACAACGAGATGCGAGACGCCGTGCTCGGTCATCAGCTGGGCCGCCCGTCCGAGTCCGTCGCTGCCCGAAATGGACAGTGGTTCCGTTGCCGCGGCCTGACCGGCCGTCGGCTCGCCGCCGCTATTGGCCGCTGCGACGAGGTCGAGGTCGGACACGACCCCCACAGGGTGTCGGTCACCGCTCTGCATGACGGCGACCGCGTGCACGCGATGCTTGGCCATGATCGCGGCGACCTCGCCGAGGGGCGCATCGGTCCAGCACGTGAGGATGCCCGGATGCATGACGTCTTTCACGCGGATGTGATCTTGTTGAGATTTGAGCATGCCAAGAGCATGCCCCGCCGTCGCAGCTGGGCCATCCGCGCATGCCATCACTCCCAACTCGGCAAACTACGGACCGGCCCGACGGCCAGCGGTGGCGGTGATGATCGCCGCCACCTGGGCCGGGTCAGACTCCAAATGAAGACCGGCCAGGTCAGCCGCGTCCAGCCGATGGTCAGCCACCGCGGCGGTGCGCAACCAGTCGAGCAGACCCTGCCACTCGTCTCCGCCGACCAGGATCACCGGGAAATGCCGGATGGTCTCCGTCTGGATCAGGGTGAGCGCCTCAAACAGCTCGTCGAGCGTCCCAAATCCGCCGGGTCCGATAACGAACGCGCTGGCGTAGCGGATGAACATCACCTTGCGCGCGAAGAAGTGGCGAAACCTCAGTCCCACGGTGACGTAGTCGTTGAAGCGCTGCTCGCGCGGGAGTTCGATGTTGCATCCGACCGACGCGGCGCCGACCTCGGCCGCGCCGCGGTTGGCCGCCTCCATGAGCCCGTTTCCACCGCCGGTGATCACGGCGTAGCCCGCCCCTCCCAGCTCGGCACCGACGGCACGCATGAGGGCGTAGTGCGGATGCTCCGCCGGCGTCCGAGCTGAGCCGAACACGCTTACGGCCGGGCCCAGCGCGGCCAGACGATCGAAGCCAAGGGCAAACTCAGCCGCGATCTGGCGGATGCGCTCGGCGTCGCCGGCCCGCTCGCCCGGCGGCTCGTCGCCCAGCCATGAGAGCAGCTCCGCGTCGAAGGTGGGCGGCTGTTTCATCGCGCCAAGATCGCGCGTGACTGGCGCGCGATCTCCAGATCCTCGCGCGCGCGGATCACGAGCGTGCGCGCGGCCGCGCCGCCCCCGGTGATATCGACATCGGGGTGGGCCGCATCGTTTCGATCGGCGTCGACGCTCACCCCGAGAAACCGGAGTCCGGACGCCGCGGCCGCACGGATCGGCGCCTGGTGCTCCCCAACCCCCCCGGTGAAGGCGAGCACGTCGAGCCCGCCCAGCGTCGCGGTCATCGCGGCAATTCCCGCCCGTAGCCGGTGCAGGTAGACCTCGATGGCAAGCCGTGCGTCGGGTTCGTTTCGGTCCGCCGCGGCGAGGACCTCGCGCATGTCCGGGCTGCCGGCCAGCCCGAGCAAGCCCGACTCGTGCTCCAGGGCCTCGGCCATGTCCCGTTCCCTCATGCCTGTCTGCTCGAGCAGCCACACGAGCAGACCCGGGTCGACACTCCCCGAGCGGGTTGCCATGACGAGGCCCTCCAGCGGGGTAAAGCCCATCGTGGTATCCAGCGACCGGCCGGCGGCGATCGCACACAGGGAGGCCCCTGCGCCCAGATGGCAGCTGACGATCCGCAGCCGGTCCGGCGAGTCATCGAGCAGCTCCGCCGCGCGGCGGGCGATCCACGCGTGCGAGAGCCCGTGAAATCCGTAGCGGTGGATGTGCCACCGCTCGCGCCACGAGGCCGGCAGCGCGTACGTGGTGGCGGCTGGGGTCATCGTCGCGTGAAACGCCGTGTCGAAGCAGGCAACTGCCGGGAGGCTGGGCAGCGCGCAGGAAACCGCGTCCAGCGCCGCGAGCGATTTCGGCTGGTGCAGGGGCGCCAGCTCGACCAGCTCGCGCAGTGCCGCCTCGACGTCTCGATCGATTCGGACGGGATCTCGGAACCGCTCGCCACCGTGAACGATCCGGTGGCCAACCATGTCCGCCTGGTCGAATCCATCGCCCAACGCCGCCCGCAGCTCCTCGGGCTCGACGGTTGCCCGGGGCGCTGCCAGCTCGCGCTGGCACAGCGGGGCGTCATCGTCACCGATCAGACTGAGCTTGAGTGTGCTGGAGCCGGCGTTCACAACCAGGACGCGCATCTGCACCCTCAGCCGTGTGGATCCGGCCAGGTCCAATCGCGCACATCGGGTGGATCGTCGCCGACCTCGCGGGTGTAGGCGCGGTGCCGCAGACGCTCGTCGGCCATCTCCTGGCGCAGATGGGCGGCTCGCTCGCCTAGGCCCGGCACGCGGTCGATCACGTCCATGACGAGGTGAAAGCGGTCAAGATCGTTGAGCATCACCATGTCGAACGGTGTCGTCGTGGTGCCCTCCTCCAGGTAGCCGCGGACGTGGAGGTTGTGGTGATTCGTGCGCTGGTAGGTCAGCCGGTGAATGAGCCAGGGATAGCCGTGGTAGGCGAAGATCACCGGCCTCGACGCCGTGAACAGGGAGTCGAACTCCCAGTCGGGGAGGCCGTGCGGATGCTCCGATGGTGGCTCCAGGCGCATCAGATCGACGACGTTGACCACCCGCACCCGCAGGTCGGGTAGCCGCTCGCGCAGGATGGCCGTGGCCGAGATGACCTCGAGGGTGGGGATGTCGCCGGCGCAGGCCAGGACGACGTCGGGCTCCTGGCCCTGGTCGTTTGATGCCCAGCTCCACACGCCGATGCCGCGAGTGCAATGGGCCACCGCCTCGTCCATGGTCAGGTAGTTGAGCGCGGGCTGCTTGCCGGCCACGATCACGTTCACGTAGTTTCGGCTGCGCAGGCAGTGGTCGGCCACGGACAGCAAACAGTTTGCGTCGGGCGGCAGATAGACGCGGATGACCTCCGCTTTCTTGTTCACCACATGGTCGATGAACCCAGGATCCTGGTGCGAGAAGCCGTTGTGGTCCTGGCGCCAGACATGCGAGGACAGCAGGTAGTTCAGCGATGCGATTGGCCGCCGCCACGGAATCTGGCGGCTTACCTTCACCCACTTGGCATGCTGGTTGAACATCGCATCGATGATGTGGATGAACGCCTCGTAGCAGTTGAACAGACCGTGGCGACCGGTGAGGAGATAGCCCTCCAGCCAGCCCTGGCACAGATGCTCGGACAGCACCTCCATCACACGACCGTCGGGGGCGAGGTGGTCGTCGGTGTCGAGTCGCGTCGCGTTCCAGGCCCGATCGGTGGCTTCAAACACCGCGGACAGGCGGTTGGACGCCGTCTCGTCCGGACCCACAATCCGGAATCGATCCATGTTCAGGCGCATCACGTCACGGAGCCAGCCTCCGAGCACACGCGTGGCCTCGCTGGAGCTTCGCGCCGGCTCCGGCACGTCGACGGCATAGCCACGGAAATCGGGCAGCTCGAGCTCGCGCAGCAGCTGGCCGCCGTTGGCGTTCGGGTTCGCGCTCATCCGCAGCGGACCGGACGGCGCTAGAGCGGCGATGTCTGCCCGCAGCTCGCCTCCCTGATCGAACAGCTCCTCCGGATGGTACGAGCGCAGCCACTCCTCGAGGGCGTTGAGATGATCTGGATTCGTCCGCACCTCGGCCAGCGGGACCTGGTGGGAGCGAAACGATCCCTCGGCCGGCAGTCCGTCGACGCGCTTGGGCCCCGTCCAGCCCTTGGGCGTGCAGAGCACGATCATCGGCCAGCGCGGACGGGTGACATCGCCCTCGGACCGGGCCCGGGCTTGGATCGCCGCGATGTCGTCGAGCGCCGCGTCGAGTGTCGCGGCCATGAGTTCGTGCATCTCGCCCGGCTCGGAGCCCTCGACGAAGCGCGGGTCGTGACCGAAGCCCTCGAGCAACGAGCGCAGCTCCTCGCGGTCAATCCTGGCCAGCACTGTGGGATTGGCAATCTTGTAGCCGTTGAGGTGGAGGATCGGAAGCACCGCGCCGTCCCTCGCGGGGTTGAGGAACTTGTTCGAGTGCCAGCTGGCGGCGAGCGCGCCCGTCTCCGCCTCGCCGTCCCCGATGACGCAAACGGCCAACAGGTCCGGGTTGTCGAACACCGCCCCGTAGGCGTGGAGCAGGGAGTAGCCCAGCTCCCCGCCCTCGTGGATCGATCCCGGCGTCTCGGGGGCGACATGGCTGGGGATCCCGCCCGGAAACGAGAACTGCCGGAAGAGCCGGCGAAGTCCCTCCTCGTCGCGGCCGATGTGAGGGTACACCTCGGTGTAGGTACCGTCGAGGTAGGCGCTGGCCACGAGCCCCGGCCCGCCGTGCCCGGGTCCGGTCACGTATATGGCGCTCAGGTTGCGGGCGACGATCTCCCGGTTCATGTGGGCGTAGACGAAGTTCAGCCCGGGCGTGGTCCCCCAGTGGCCGAGCAGCCGCGGCTTGACATCCTCGGGGGCGAGCGGCCGGCGCAGCAGCGGGTTGTCGAGCAGATAGATCTGCCCGACCGAGAGGTAGTTCGCCGCTCGCCACCAGGCGTCGATCGCCGCCCGCTCCTCGTTCTTCAGCGGGACCGGTCTTGCCGCGGTACTCACGCCGGTTATTTACGCACACGACCACCGATCGGCGCTCCGTGAGAATGCGCAATTTCCTGCGGCGGCGCACCGATGGCGGCACAACCCATCGGATCTACGTTCTGGCCATGAATGCAACATTGGCAACGCCGACGACGGTCGCGCGGCCAAACGGCGCGCCGGGCGGCGCTGGTTGGCAGTCGCGTCCGCCCGTCGAGATCGCGCCCGAGCTCGAGCGGGCGATTGCGAGCTGCAATCCGGCGATGATCGGTTGCCAGGACGGGCCTGATCCGATCGCCGCCGCGATCGACGCTTGCCGCTCACAGACAAGGGTGCACGCAAGCTGCGCTGGTCGCGGGCTTCTCGGCGGTGCCGAGTCACTGTTCAGGGCCGCCCGCCTCGAGCTTCCGATCGTGGTGACCGTGGTCCTCGATGGTGATCCTGTGGAGTCAGAGAGGCTCAGCGCGGCGATGGCGATCCGCGACTTCGGATGGGTCCAACTCTTCCCCTCGAGTCTGCAGGACGCCGTCGATGTTCACGTACAGGCATTTCGAATCGCCGAGCGGCTGTCGCTTCCGGTCATGGTGTGCCTGGAAAGGTTCAGCCCCGGACCGGTTTTGGTTCCAACGGAGGATGAGGTGGGGCTCTTCCTCGCGCGGCCGAATCGGACCGAAGATCGCGATCGGCGTGCATCTGCCCACGTGATCGCGGGGGTGTCCACGCATTTCCGTGAGCACTTCGGTCGCGCCTCCGGCGGCCTGCTCATCTCCCGTCACATGTGGGGCGCAAGGGCCGTCGTGCTCGGCCTGGGATCGATGTTCTCTGCTCTCAGCGAAACCGTGAATGAGCTACGGCCACGCGGGCTGGATGTCGGTGCCCTCGCGCTCGAGTGCTTCCGGCCATTCCCTGGTAAGGAGCTGGCGCATAGGCTCGCACACAGCGAGCATGTGATCGTCGTCGAGCCCGCTGCGATCGGGAGCGGCGAGATCATCTCATCCGACCTGCGCTGCGCGCTCGGTCCGCGATCGGCGCAGATCCACACGGTCCTCACCGATACGGCCGGACGATCGGTCGGCCAGAGTGCACTGTGTGCCATTGCGCAGGACGCGCTCAACGGCCGTCTGGGCAACCGGGCGTTCGGGGATGATCCGGCGTCGGCTCCGCGTCGGGGTCGGTAAGAACCCGCAACTCGCGAGGTGGCCGACCCCGATGCTGGGGGGCCACCGTCAACGTACGGTCACGGTTGCAAGCCGAGACCTTGGAGGTCCGATGTTCAACAACGTTCTTGTCGGTGTCGACGGTCGGGCCGGTGGCCGCGATGCCATGGCGCTCGCGAAGCGGCTGGCGGCGCCGGGGGCGACCATCACCTTGGCCCACATCTACGGCACGAATTTCATGATCGGTCGCGGCTCGGCGCTGGAGATGCCGATCGAACGTGCGAACTTTCAAGATCTGCTGGGGCGCGAGCGCGAGCACGGAATGCTCGACGCGGAGCTGACGGTCTACGGGGCGCACACCGCCGGCCGCGGGCTTCACCAGCTAGCCGAGGAGCGGAACGCCGACCTCCTCGTGGTCGGATCCACCCGACACGCGCTGCTGGGCCGTGTTGTCATGGGTGACGATTGCCGCGCGGCGCTCAACGGAGCACCGTGTGCGATCGCGATCGCACCACGCGGATACCTCCAGGTCGCCCACGCGGTGAAACGGCTGGGCGTCGGTTACGACGGATCCCCCGAGAGCGTGAACGCCCTCAACGTAGCTCGGCAGCTGGCCGCCCAGCACGGAGCCAAGATCAAGGCGATGTGGGTGGTCTCGCTCGACGACGTCCAAGAGGAGAAGCCGATCCCGGCAGACTGGCCGCAGGAAAGCGGGCGCTTGGTGGACGAGTGCTCGGAGCGTCTGCACCGGCTCGACGATGTCGATGGTGTTGCCGTCTACGGTGGACCGCGCGAGGAGCTGGCGCGCCTGGGCAAGGAGCTCGACCTGCTGATCGTGGGCTCGCGCGGCTATGGTCCCCGCGGCCACGTGTTCCACGGCAGTGTCTCCAACTATCTCGTCAGCCATGCGGACTGTCCGCTGCTCGTGCTGCCCCGGAGTCTGCTCGAGGAGGACGCGGAAGAGCAGCACGAGGACCGGAGCCAGACGGCGGTTGCGCCAGCGCCCTGACATTCCCGACGGCCGCGATTCGCTCCCGGGGTTGATCGCGGAGTACCTGGACCGCCCCCAGGGCCGCTTCGTCTACTGGCGGGGTGAGATCACCTCGGCGCGCGCTTTGGCGCAGGCGTTTGATCGAGACCAACCAGAAGGCAGCCCCGATGTTTAGGAACGTTGTCGTCGGCGTTGACGGGTCCGAGGGTGGGAGAGACGCGATCGCGCTCGCCGGGCGCCTGGCGCAGGCGCAGACCGAGATCACGCTCGCATACGTGTTCCGGGACGACGTGCACCCATGGCGGGGACCCCGTCGGGCAAATAGCTCCAAGCAGGGGGAGACGGCCTCCGAACTGCTCGCCCGCGTCCGCGACGAGGCCGGCGTAAAGGCCCAGCTGCGCTGGCATGGCGCCCCCTCGGTCGGGCGTGGCCTGCACGAGCTGGCCGAGTCGATCGCCGCTGATCTGCTCGTCGTGGGGTCCTCCCGCCGCGGGTTGCTCGGCCGTGTTGTGATCGGAGACGACACGCGGGCGGCGTTGAACGGCGCGCCGTGCGCCATCGCCATCGCTCCGGCCGGTTACTGGCAGCACCCGGCCGCCGTGGGCGAGATCGGCGTGGGTTATGACGGATCGCCCGAGAGCAAGCACGCCGTAACCGTGGCCAGATGGCTGGCCCGCGAGCACAAGAGCAACCTCTCAGCATTCCAGGCGGTCTGGCTTCCACGCTACATGTTCACGGGAGCGACGCCCGAGGAGGACGCGGTCCTCGAGAACCTGCTGGCCGAAGCCCGAGCCGCAATCGCTGCCCACGGCGACGTCGAGCCACGCGTGGCCTACGGTCGACCCGCCGAAGAGCTGGCCCTGTACGGCGACTCGGTCGATCTTCTCGTGGTCGGCTCCCGCAGCTACGGCCCCGGCGGGCGC
This sequence comes from uncultured Solirubrobacterales bacterium, assembly GCA_963737535.1. Classification (GTDB taxonomy): domain Bacteria; phylum Actinomycetota; class Thermoleophilia; order Solirubrobacterales; family Solirubrobacteraceae; genus Palsa-465. The sequence goes on along the minus strand of CAVTTU010000002.1, from coordinate 16,004 downwards.
CTAGTGCACGGGAGCACATCTGCGCAGCTCGCGCGCAGCTGCCGCTGCCCGCTCCTCGTGCTGACGAGGGCGGCACGAGAGGCGGAGACGGCGAGCCCCGGTGAACGCAAGGGAGCGGTCACCGAGGATCCGCAGCATTAGGCGTCGAGCAGGTCGTGCTCGAGTGCATAGCGCACGAGGTCGGCCCGGCTGCCGAGCCGCAGCTTCTGCTGGATATGCGATCGGTGCGTCTCCACCGTCCGCACGGACAGATAGAGCTCCTTGGCGATCTCGGCGTTCGTGTGGCCCAGCGCGATCATGCGCAGGACGTCGACCTCGCGATCCGACAGGCCGTCGGGAGGCCCGGGCGGAGGCTCGGCGGCAACACGCGCCCCCAACCGTGGATTCAGATACGTGTCACCCACCGCGGCTCGCCTGATCGCCTCGACCAACTCGGACTCGGCCGACTCCTTGAGGACGAAACCCAGGGCGCCCGCGGTCAGGGCCTGTCGTGCGTAAGCCGGCTCATTCTGCATGGTGAGAACGACGATCTGCGTGTCGGGGCATTGCGTGCGAATCTCCGGGATCGCGTTCAGGCTCAATCCCTCGGGCAGGTTGAGATCGAGCACGAGCACGTCGGGATGGTGGCCCAAGGTGTAACGGCGGGCGCCGTTGAGATCGGAGGCCTCCGCGACGACCTCGAAACCCTCCTCCGCGTCGAGGAGCTGCCGCAGTCCCCGCCGCACGACGGCGTGGTCGTCGGCGATCACGACCCGGATGAGCCCGCCCTCCATGCGCTCGTCGCCTGGCGGGGTCTGATCTTCGGACCGGGGCATCAACGCACGCCAGCCTGATCGCGGGACTCGAGATATGGAGCCAGGTACCTGGCGGCGATCTTGTTGGCCGGCGACCATGTTGGCGTGTCGCTGACACGAGCGCTGGCTCCGTGGCCGCCGGTCAGATGAGCACTGATGTACAGCGGGCGATCGCCGCCGAGCAGCATCGCGTGGACCTCGGGATCGAATGGGGTCGGTTCCACCGGAGCCCCGGCGGTGGCGGCGATTGACTGTGCGGCAGTGTCCGCCTGCTGGGCCGCCACTCCGCCGAACTTGACGGGAAAGTCGGTTGCGTCCCCGGCGGCGTACACGTGGTCGAGGCCGAGAACGCGGCAGTGAGCATCCACCTGGACAAACCCTCGGTCGGCGGTGGTCGGCACTCCGGGCGCTGAGGGTCCGTATAGGTCGGGCAGCGCAACCGCGCGGTCGACGCTCAGAGACCGGGGGCCGGGATGGATCTCCACCTGGCCTGGCTTCGGCATCTCGGCGTGTGCCGAGGTGATCGTCTGCACCCGATTGTCCTCGAGCAGCTGTTCGACGGCGCTGCTCACCTCACCCCCGAAGACGGCCAGAGGCGCGTCTTCCGGCGTGACCACCGTGATCACCGCCTCTTCGTTCATGTCCCACGCCCGCCGGGCCGTCATGAGCGCCAGCTCGTAGATCGGCAGTGGCCATGCCATCACGGTCGGCACGAGGAACGCCAGCTTGCGGGAGTACCCGCCCTCGACATCCTGGATGAGGCCGTGCAGCTGGTCGTCAAGTCGACGGTCATCGAGCGTGACGGCATGCGCGTAGTGCGGGCGTGGCGTCGCCCCCATGGCCAGGAGCAGGACGTCATAGGCGAGAGCGTCGCCGTCCTCGGTATGCAGGAGCCGCTTGTCGGGCTCCAGCCATTTGAACGCCCCCTTCTTGAGCTCGACGCCGATGTCGAGGGCGATGTCGTTCAACGGATAGTGACGCGCGGTGGCGCTGCCGAACGGTTCGCGCACCCTCATCGGGCGGTACACGAATTCCGGATCGGGGGCCAGAATCGTGGCCGCAATCCGGTCGCCGGCCAGCGCGCGCAGCGCTAGGGCCGCCTCGAGCCCGGCAACGCCGCCGCCGGCGATCAGGACTTTCAGAGGTGAGTGATCGTTCGGTGGCATGCCGTCAGCCTACGTTGAAAGCTGCGGCTTTCCAACCCCTTTTGGGCCGCAGGCTTGATTCGGAAGAGTACGGATGCGTCATCGCTCGTCCGTCAGCTCGAGGCGACGCCCGCTGACCGTCCAGGCCCGGATCTCGATCCAATGCGGTTTGTCGCCGGGGACCCAGGGCTGGAGCCCAAGGCCATCGAGTCGGCGTGTCTGGAGAGGATCGGTTACCTCGCGGGTCATTCCGCGAATGATCACGCTCCATCCCGTTCGCGTCGCCTCGTCGATACCGTCGATCTCGAACACCGCGTCCGCACTGCGGACGAGAGCGTGGAACTTCGAACCCGGTGCGGTACGGAAGACCACCGTTTGCGACGCCTCATCGAATATGTAGTTGACTGGACGGATCAGCGGCGGGGCGTTTCCCAGACTGACGCCCACGCGCCCAAATCCGTTGACGCTCAGCAGCCGGAGGCACTCCGCGCGCGGCAGCTCAACCAACATGGCCATGACGACACGGTACGCCCTCAGCGTTCAGGCCGTCTTTGACGCCGCCGAATCCTCCGCCGTGGCCAGGACCGCCTTGACGATGCCGTCATAGCCGGTGCACCGGCACAGGTTGCCGGCCAGCGAGATCCGCACATCCTCCTCGCTTGGCGTTCCGTTGCGCGCCAGCAACGCGGTCGCCGAGACCAGCATCCCCGGCGTGCAAAAACCACACTGGACACCGCCCTCCTCGAGGAACGCCTGCTGAAGCTGGCTCAGCTGACCCGGCGGTGCGAGCCCCTCCACGGTCGTGATCTCGCGACCCTCAGCCTGCAGCGCGAGGTAGGAGCAGGAGTTCACGGGCTGCCCGTCGAGCAGCATCATGCACGCGCCGCACTCCGAGTCATCGCAGCCCTCCTTGGCGCCCGTCAGGCCGATCTGATCGCGTACGGTCTGAAGCAGGCTGGCGTGCGGGTCGATCTCGACCGGGCAGTCGATGCCGTTTACACGAAGCGTCGCGGCGACCTTCAATTGAGTCCTCCATGTAGTGCGGGGCTGGCCGGAATGGGAATGTCTCGACCGTTTGCTCGGGCGGCGGCGACCTCGATCGCGCGCCGGCCGATCACCGCCGCCATCGCGCTCGGTAGTCCGCGGACGCGCGTTGGTCGGAGATGGGCACGGATGCGGCGGCGACGGCCTGCGCCGCTGCCTGCGCGGCCTCGGCCCCGGCGTCGCTGCCCCTCAGCGCGTCTTCGGCTTCGGCGACGCGCCGGATTGTGGGGGCGAGGGCGGTGATGGCCACCAGCGCGTCTTGGACCTTGCCGCCATCGAACGTGAGCACGGCGGTGGCGCCGACGACGGCGATCTCCATCTGCCGCCTGTACTCGAGGCGTAGGTAGCAGCTTCCGGTGTTGGCGGCCGGCAGGGGCACTTCGACGGACTCCAGCAGCTCGCCTGGCCCGGCGGTCGTCTGACCCGGCCCGGCCAGCAGTTCGGCGATGCCGAGCGAGCGGGTGCCGGAGGCCGATCGCAGCGTCACCGTGGCGCCGAAGCACAGGAGCGGGCCACCCGTCTCCATCGCCGGCGAGGCGTTCATCAGGTTGCCGCCGAGCGTTCCCTGCGCTCGGGTTGCGTGCGATCCAACGATGCTGCAGGCGTCCGCGATCGCGGTCAGCCGGCTGCGCACGGACCGATCCGCCGCGAGCTCGGCGTGCGTCGCGAGTGCCCCCACGTGCATCGCCCCATCCGCCTGGCGCGTGTACCGGAGCTCCTCGAGCCGGTGGATGGCGACCAGTCGTTCGGGCAGCGGCGCCTTCCCCTGGCGTGCCCCGACGACGAGGTCGGTACCGCCGGCGACGGCGCGCGCGCCGTCGGCCAGTTCGCGCAGGGCATCGTCGAGCGACGAGGCCACCAGCAGCGACCCACTCATCGTGTCGCCTCCCAGACGCGCTCGGGCGTCATCGGCAACCGGCGCACGCGCCGACCCGTCGCGTTGGCGATGGCGTTGGCGATCGCGCCGGGCGTCGGTACGCAGGGAGGCTCGCCCATCCCCTTGGAGCCGTCGGGTCCTCCGTCGAGCGCCGGGTTATCGACGAACGCGATATCGATTGGCGGCGTGTCGGCACAGGTCACGAGCTTGTAGTCGAGCAGGTGCGGGTTGAGCTGGCGGCCGGCATCGTCGAGCTGCATGCCCTCCGACAGCGCCTGGCCGATGCCCATCACCACGCCACCGAGCACCTGTCCGCGGGCGCCGATGGGGTTGATGATCGTCCCCGAGTCGTGGGCCGCGGCGACTCGCAGCACGCGAACGACGCCCGTCTCCGGGTCGACCTTGACGCGGACGGCGTGGGTGATCAGCTGCGGCTCCAGGAAGGACTCCATGCCAAGCCGGCCGAGGCACCCGCTGTCGGGCCTGGTGTCCGGCTGGTCGGGCACCTTGCCGGAGCCCTTGCCCAGGATCGCGGCGCCGCTACCCGCCAGCTCGGCGATCGACACCGCCTTCTGCGGTGAGCCCTTGACCCGCACCATCCCGTCGGCGAGCTCGAGGTCGACGGGGTCGATCTCGAGTTGCTCCGCCGCCAGCTCACGCAGCCTGTCGCGGACCTCGCCCGCGGCCTCCATGACGGCGCGGCCGTTGTTGAACGTGGTCTGCGAGCCGGATGAGCCCATGTCCCACGGGCCGGCCTCGGTGTCCTGGTAGAGGACGGAGAAATCCTCGGGACGCATGCCCAGAACCTGGGCCGCCAGCAGTGGCAGGCCCATCACCGCTCCGCTGCCGTTCTCCTGGGCCCCGGTGACGATCGTCCCCGTGCCGTCGGCGTTGAGCTTCAGGTAGGCGCCCGATGGCACGCCGAACGACGGCCACCAGCCGCAGGCCACGCCAATGCCCTCGTTCTCGGGCAGCTCCTGCCCGTAGCCGATCAGCTCGGCCGCCCGCTCGAGCGACTCCTTCATCCCCAGCGGCCCAAACACCTGGCGCGTCGGGCTCTCGTCGCCCTCCCCGATCAGCGTGCGGCGGCGGAGCTCGACCGGGTCGAGGCCGAGCGCTTCCGCGAGCTCATCCATGTGCTGCTCGACCGCCCAGCAGGTCTGCGGCGCGGTGGGGGCGCGGATCGACCCGAGGGCTGGTTATTCGTGTAGACGAGCTTGGCGTCGACGTCCACGCTCTCGAGGACGTACGGGCCGCAGGCGTGCATGGCGGCGATCTGGGCGAAGAAGCCGCCCTCGCCGCAGTACGCCCCGCCGTCGAGGACCAGCCGCCCGCGGCGGGCGACGAGCGTGCCGTCGCGGCGGGCTCCGGTCTCGATCTCCACGAGGATGCTCTCACGGCGGTGGTCCGGGGCGATGAACTCCTCCTTGCGTGAGAACACGAGCTTGACCGGCCGGCCCGCTGCTCGCGCCAGGGCGGCGACGTGCGCCTCGATAGTGAAAGTCGCACTTCGAGCCGAAGCCGCCGCCCAGCAGCGGGACGATGATGCGGACGTTCGATTCGGGAATGCCAGCGAGTGCGCGACCCCGCCCTTGGCGGCGAACGGCGTCTGCGTCGAGGACCAGACGGTGACGCTGTCACCGTGCCATTGCGCAACGACTGCCCGAGGCTCGATCGGCACGCCATGCGATCCGTCGGCCAGATAGCGGCTCTTGACGACGACGTCGGCACCCTCCATGGCTGCGTCCACATCTCCCTTGACGATCGTCGAGTGCCCAAGGACGTTGCCCTCGAGCGCCGAGATTCTCGTCGGCCTCGTACGAGCTCCAGTCGGTGTGGATGAGCGGCGCGTCCTCGTCGAGCGCCTTCTCCGGATCGATGAGCGCCGGCAGCGGCTCGTACTCGACGTCGATCAGCGCGGCCGCCTGCTCAGCCAGCTCCGGCGTGAGCGCGGCCACCCCGGCGACGATGTCGGCCTCGTAGCGGACCTCCTCCTTGGCGAACAGGCGTCGGTCCTTGACGAGCTGCCCGTAGAGCACGTCGGGGACATCCTCGTGAGTCACGACCGCGAATACGCCGGGAAGCGCCTTGGCGCGGGTTGTGTCGATCCGGACGATCCGCGCCCGCGAGTGGTCGGAGTAGCGGAACCGGGCGTGCAGCTGTCCGGCGAGCGTCAGGTCCGCCGTGTACCGGCCCGCGCCCGTCACCTTTTCCTTTCCATCCGGCCGGATGAAAGTCCGCTCCTCAGCCACCGTCGCCATGCGCTCTCCTCTTCTGTTCATGCCGCCGGACGCGCGGCATTGCGGACAGTACACGGTGCTTCGAGGCGACAAAGCTCGCCCGTGGCCGACCCGCGAGACCGCGGGCGGGCCGCTCCTGCAAACGCTCGCCGGGCCTCAGCACCGGCGTGGCGAGCATGGCGGAATGACACGCGCGTCAATCGAGGGGTTGGCATCCACCGGCGCCACGGCTGGCGTGATCTTCGCGGCCTCGCTGCTCGGGGCGCTGACATCCACCTCTCAGGTCGTGTCTGATTACGGTGCCGAGCACAGCGGTCCTCGCGGCCGTGGTGTTCGGGCTCTGGCGGTGCTGACATGAGCCTCGATTGGCCGCTGGCTCAAGCGATGGCGGTCAGGGCCCAGCCGCCCCAGGCGCCCGCGAGGATGAGTGCCAAGCCCGGCCAGACGTCGCCGGCGTAGCGGCGGTTGCCGATGACTGCGGCGAGTGTCGCCTTGCTGAACGTGTTGGAGGTGAGCGCGGCCAGGATGGCCACCGCGGCGCCGGTGGTGCTGACATGTCCCGAGCTGGAGAGCGCTGCCGCCGAGATCGCGGCCGACTGTGAATCGGCGAGACCGGCCGTCGCCGTACCGAGGATGAGGCCGGCACGACCGAGGGCTGCGGTGAGCATGCTGGAGACGAGCATGACCAGGGTGACGGTGATGGCCAGCAGCAGCGCCACGCGCAGGTTGAAGGCACGGCCTCGTTCGACTTCCTCGTCTGCCCGCATCCGCGTGGCGCGGACGGCGAACAACGCCGCGTATCCGGTGGCGGCGAGCCCGGCGAGGGCCAGCGGGAGGGCCAGCTTCTGGAGCACCGCCACGTTGGCCGCCCCGACGACGATGGCTAGAAGGATGATCGTCGCCACCGAGGAGATCACGGCGGCCGCCGTCGCGCCGCGGCGCAGCTGCGGCTCGCGGGTGGCGCGTGCTCCCATGATGCCGATCGTGGCCGTGCTCGAGACGAACCCGCCGAGCAGGCCGACGATGAGCAGGCCGTACCGCGGGCCGATGGTGCGCAGAGCCACGTAGCCCGCGGCCTGGATCGCCATCACGATGACCACCAGCCGCCAGATGACCGCCGGATTGAGTGATCCGTGGGGACCGAAGCTTCGGTCGGGGAGCAACGGCAGCACCACCAGCGCGCATGCCGCAAACAGCAGGCCGTCGTGCAGCTCACGCTCGGACAGCGAGTCCTGGACGAGCCGGTGGATCCGCTCCCTGCCGGCCAGCAGGATCGCGGTGACCACCCCCAGCCCGGCGGCGGTGGCCGTCTCACGTTGGGCGAGCGCACCAAGCAGGAAGGCAATGACGAGTGAGACCTCGGTAGTCAGCCCCGGATCGGTCTCGTGGCTGCGAGCGTAGCCGGCCACTGCCGCCAGCCCGATGAAGCCGAGCGCGACCGAGGTGGTCACCGCCCCACCGACCCGCCAGCTGGCGCCACCGAGCAGCCCGACCAGGGCGAACGTGCGCACACCAGCCGCGGCTCGATTGGGTCCCTCGCCCTTGCGACGCTCTCGTTCGACGCCGAGCAGGGTCCCGATACCGAGAGAAACAGCTAGGGCTAACGCGGGATCCGTCATACCGTCCACTTCAGGCTGAGCCGACTCTACGGCCCATGCCGCCGGACCCGACTCCGTGCAAATCACGGACCCGCGTCCGTGAGAAGTCGCCACCCGCGACGGCTCAGCCGCTTCCCGCGTCCAGCCATTCCTCGAACGTCGGGCCACCGAGCTTGGCATCCGGACCGGGGAGAAGCACGCCGGACTCGTTGGCATCGCCATCGGCGGGGTCGGTGACTGGCTCGATTCGCAGCGGGCTGCCCCGCCGGGCCACGAGCAGTTTCGCCATTTCGACGAGGTTCTCTTCACGCGGGCCGGCGACCTCGAGCATCGGCCCGGGTGCCGAGTCTGGGTCTAGGGCCAGGTCGGTGAGCACCTCGGCCACGGTGCGGGCAGCAACCAGCTGGGTGCGCATCCTGGGCACAAAGGAGACGTCGCCCTGCGTGCCCCACTGAACCAGTTGCTCGACAAACTCGTGAAACTGCGCCGCCCGTAGCACGCGGGCCGGAACTGGCCCCGACAGCATCGCCCGCTCGTGTTCGGCTTTGGCGACGGCGTAGCCGCCTTTGAGGCGGTCGGTATTGATGATCGACACCACGACGATCCGCCGCACGCCGGCGCGCTGGCCGGCTTCGTGCCGGTTGCGGGTTGCGGTGGTGAAGAACTCGGTGGCCGCCTCCTGCTCGGGCGACGGACCGGTGGCGGCGTCGACGATGCACTCGACGCCGGCCAGGGCGTCGTCCAGCCCCTCACCGGTGATGACGTCGACGCCGTTGGTCCGTGAGATCCGAACGGGGTCGTGCCCGCGCTCCGTGAGCACGGCGACGACACAATGGCCGACCCGACCGGTGGCGCCGGCGACGGCGATCTTCCTTCCCTCTGGCATGTTCTGCCTCCTGGTCACACGGGGCTGCGTTTCGTCACTCAACGCACTGACACCCCCCGTTGCGCGGATGTGACAGATCAGCTCAAGACGCAGCGTCGGCCGTGATGCGGCCGCGCTTGACCGGCGCTACGAGCGAGTCGTGGTCACGTTCGCTCTGATCGGCGTAGGCCTCGGCGAATTTGGCGATCGCTCGATCGAACTGATCGCCGGCCCCGAGGTGGGCGGCGATCGGGCCATGGCTCCCACGTCGCGTGGCTCTCGCGCGGCACCCGCCGGCGTGCCTCCCGACCCGCTGCCTGGCGCTCCGCGCGCGTGGGGTCTGGAGCAGAGACGAAGCTCCTCGTGGCCGTGCTCATCGTCTCTCAATGTGTCAGGTGGGACCGTCCACCAACCAGCGGCCGGCGCGCATCAGCTCGCGGTCGGGCAACTCGTTCACCTCGCGCCAGGTCTGGATGCGACGCGGCGAGATGCGAAACCAGCGGTACGGTGTGACAAGCGCACGGGGGTCAAAGCCCGTGCGGGCGGCGAAACGGTCCCCGCGCTGGTGTGGCAGCGCGTCGATCTCGAGGACCTCGACCTCGCCCTCGATCATCGACACGTCGCGGGTGTGGCCCAGTCCCAGCCGAACCGTTCGGGTGGCGGCGAGGTTCCTGCCCGTCGGGCTGTCGGTCGGCGTCGCCACCAGCAGCGCCTCGCCGTCCCAGTCGAAGGACAGCGGCACCAGATACGGCGCTCCGTCCGTCGAGGCACTCGCCATCCAGACATCGACGTCGTGGGTGAGCCGATGCTCGGTGTCGCGACGGCGCTGAGCGCGGGAGCGGGGGTCGGGACTCACCGGTCCTGCAGCAGCCCGAGCACGTTGCCGTCGGGGTCGGTGACCGTGGCCACCAGGCGGCCGCCACCGACGTCGTGCGCGGCATCCGTCACGGTGGCACCCGCGGCCGTCACCTCGGCCAGCTTCGCCTCGATATCCGCCACGTGCCAGAAGGCCACCGGTGAGGTCATGCCCTGCGGTCCACCGGCCGGCACCAGCCCGATGTGCTGACCGGCCGCGTCGAAGCCGACGTAGTAGGACGAGTCGGTCGTCGGCGGTTCGTCGAGGAGGGCGGTGTACACCGCCTTGGCCGTCGCCAGGTCGGAAACGGGATGCAGCACGGTCTTGATTCCCTGCGTGGAAGAGCCGGTCACGGTCACTCCTAAGGTCGTGGGTCACAATTGACCCGATGTGTCTCGTCGTGCCTAAAGACAAGCGGGAAGACCGGAAATCGACAGGACATCAGTGATCTTTACACCATCTAGTGGGTCCACTAGGGGACCCACTAGCCCTTTTCGATCGGGACGTTGACGACGGTGACGATCAGCGTGACGAGCGTGACCGGCGACCCGACTGCCACCAGCAATGGCACGCTGTTCCTCACGCCGGCGACCACGATCACGGGCACCGACGGGAGCCCGGCGACTGGCACGTTCACGGCGTCGTCCTTCCGCCTGTTCTGAGCTCACGCATGCGTCACTGGCCGACTGGAGTCCAGGCGTGATCAGTCGGCGCTCGATCCTCCTAGGTTCTCGGGCGCACGCTGGCGCTTGAGGTACACATAATTCTCGGGCACCACCAACACGGGCGCGATGTACGACACCGACGGTGGCCAGAGTTCGTCTTGTGATCAGCCAAGGAGCAGACCATGGAATTCCTCGTCAGATTTGACGTGACGATTCCGGATGGGACGCCGGAGTCGGAGGCCAAGGACCGTATGAACGCGGAGGCGATCGCCGCCGCCAGACTGGCTCGAGAGGGGCATCTCGTGCGCCTGTGGACCCCGCCCCTCGCGCCCGGAGAGAGCAAAGCGGTTGGCCTGTACCGGGCCCAAAGCAAGGCAGAACTCGACGGGTTGCTCAGCGCCCTGCCGCTGAACGGCTGGATGCAGACCACGGTCACACCGCTCGAGCCGCACCCAAACAACCCGACGAGCCCACGGCCGAGCGCCTTCCAGCTCCCCGATCCGCGTCTGGAGCCGGTCTACCGTCTCGAAGCCACCGTGGGTGAACCCGTCGATCTCGGCGACTCCGCGCAGGGCCATCGGCGCATCGTGCCGCTGACCGGAGGGACGTTCACCGGCGCCACGATCAACGGCAAGCTGCTCCCCGGCGCCAGCGCCGACTGGCAGACAGTGCTGACCGACGGCACCGCACTCGGCGACATCCGCTACACCCTGCAGACCGTCGGCGGGGACGTCCTATATGTCCAATCACGGGGAGTTCGGCACGGCAGCGCCGAGGTCCTGGCCCGGCTGGGTCGGGGCGAGGATGTCGACGCAAGCGAATACACGTTCCGTACGTCCACCCAGATCGAGACAGCTGCCGCTGATCTCGATTGGCTGAACAAAGGCGTGTTCGTGAGCGTCGGTGGACGACAGGCGAGTGGCGTGGTCTACGAGACCTACCTTGTCCAGTGAGCGCCGGATGGTCGAGGCGCCCGCGCCTCGGTGAAGCTGGTGGAGACGTTGGACGGCAGGTTCACGTCGAGGACGGCGGCGAAGGGTCACGTGACATACAAGGCCGGCGGCTGCAACGTGACCGAGAAGTTCGCAGCCCATAAGGAGTAGTCGAGCCGTCCGGGCGCATCGGGTTTGGCACCCGACGACCACGACCACGAGACGACTACCGCACCTCGCGGGCAGCGCGTGAGCGAGCCGCCCGACGGATGCGCTCCCGCTGTCGCTTGAAAGCCCTAGCCAGCAGGGCTACCGAGCGCCTTGGCCTTGATGTGATCGAACTCGGCCTGGGTGATCGTGCCGCTGTCCAAGAGCTGCTTTGCCTTTTCGATCTCGCTCGCGGCTCCGCCGGTGCCAGCGGCCTTGCGTACGTACTCGTCGAACTGGGCCTGAGAGGCCTTGGCCTCGCTCGCCCTTCTCTCGGCCATCCCGGTGTGGTAGGCGATTACGTAGATCAGCACACCGATCCACGGAAGGATCACGATCAAGATGATCCACGCAGCTTTCGCCCAGCCGGAGATGTCGTGACGACGAAACAGGTCGATGAATACGGTGATGGCGATCCAGATAAAGAGGATCCAGGCGAAGATGATGAGGATGTCCCAGAAGACATTCAGGAAGGGATACGACGACGCAGTGATCAGCACTGGGGTACGCCTCCACTCGTTCGGGTTGAAGCGGGTTCTCGATTCGGTGCCCCGGAGGATGCGCTCCGGTGGCTGTGGCTACATCACCTAGATCGGATGAGACAGCGTTCGTCTGACGACCCAGGACGCATTGCTGAGGATGCCGTCCGACACGCTGACGACTCAGCCGTCGATTGGGCGCAATGGGTTCGCCGCTCGATCGCCGAGGCCTATGCGACCGGCCACGGCTTCGAGTTCTTCCCCGACGAATAGGCCTCGTCGCTGTCGCGACGCGAGCTGCCGGACGGCAACAAGTAAATCCCGCCGCTCAGTTCCCTGCGCGGCCTCAACCTTGGTGCACAGGCTCGACTCATCGCGGGGCCGCGAACGACGCCAAGCCGGCCCATCCGCCGGCCGGCTTGGCGCTAGGCTTGGGGCACAGGGACCGGCTGTTCACGATGTCAGATCGCACCGCAGCCAGCACCCACGCTCCGTCGCTTCCGAACCGAACGACCACGCTCGATGCGCCCCCATCCGAGGTGCTGGGGCTGGTGGGACGCGCCCGCGAACGGGCGGCGCTCGACGGCCTGCTCGACGCTGCGCGGCAGGGTCGAAGCGGTTGCCTGGTGGTGCGCGGTGAGGGCGGCATGGGCAAGACCGCATTGCTCGGCTACGCGGTCGAGCGCGCGGACGGCTTCACGGTGCTCCGCACGACCGGCATCGAGGCCGAGTACGACCTGGCGTTCGCCGGGCTCCATGGCTTGCTGTGGCCGATCGTCGAGAGGCTTCCGGAACTGCCGGAGCCCCAGCGGGAGGCTCTCGCGGCCGCGTTCGGATTGGAGCCCGGGTCCGGCGGTGACCGGTTCCTGGTCTCGGCCGGCGCCCTGTCACTGTTGGCTGCGGCGTCAGAGGGCGGCCCCGTGCTGTGCCTGGTCGACGACATCCAGTGGCTCGATCTTCCCTCTGCGGCTGCGCTGGTGTTCGCGGCGCGGCGCATCGTGGCGGAAGGGATCGTCATCCTGTTTGGAACACGCGAGGGGGCGAGCCCGCGACTCGCGGAGTCAGGACTCCCCGAGCTGGTCATCGACCCGCTGGATCGTGACTGCGCGCTGGCGCTGCTGGGTCGCTCGGCGCCCAGGGCTGTCCCACGGGTCCGTCAGCGGCTGCTGGCCGAGGCGCGCGGCAATCCGCTGGCGCTGCTGGAGCTTCCGGCAGCCCTTTCCGACGCCCAGCTGGTGGGAAGGGCATCGTTGCCGGAGGCGTTGCCGCTCACGGCACGTCTGCGCTCTGCGTTCACCCAACAGCTGAAGCGGCTGCCGGCATCCACCCAGGCCGCGCTGTTGATCGCGGCAGCGGAGAGCGGGGGCGAGCCGCGGGTGATCCGGCGGGCGCTCGCCGTGGCCGGACTGCCCGATGACGCGCTCGAGCCGGCCGAGGAAGCCGGGATGGTCCGCACAAAGGACGGCGCGCTGGCCTTTCGCCATCCCCTGCTGCGTGCGGCCGTGTATGAGTCCGCGCCACGGGCGCGGCGCCAGAGTGCACACGCGGCAGTCGGCGATGCGCTGGTGAGCGAGGAGCCATCGGACCGGGCACTCTGGCATCGGTCGATGGCCACCGACGGCCCCGACGAGCAGCTCGCGAACTCGTTGGAAGCGTCGGCGCGGCAGTTGCAGCGGCGCGGTGGTCACGCCTCGGCGTCGAGCGCGTTCGAGCGAGCGGCCGACCTCAGCGAGGCCGAAGGCGCCCGCGGCGTGCGCCTGGCGCTGGCGGCCGAGGGGGCCTGGAGAGCTGGCCAGGCTCAGCGGGCCCGCTCACTGGTCGATCGCTCGATGTCGGTCGCAGACCAAACGCAACGGGTAAGGCTGCTGTACCTGAGCGGTGTGATCGAGGGGCGGCACGGATGGCTTGGGCACGGAGTCACGACGCTGCGCAAGGCAGCAGCGCTCAGCGAGGACCCGTCGCTCAGCCTCCAGATGCTGCGGGAGGCAGGCTCGATGGCCGTCTACGCCGGCGACTACGAGGAGATGGTCGCGATCGGGTCATCGGCCGCCGATCATTCGCCGCGAACCGACATCGACCGCTACATAGCGGCCGCGCTCGGCGCCTACGCGGCTGACCTCTCCGGGGACCAGGCCCGCGGCGCGGAGCTCGCGGACGTGGCACTCGAACTGGCCATGCGCCTTGACGATCCCATGTGCCTGATCTCCGCCGCGCACACCGCAGCGCGGCGGAACGCTGCCGCCGACGGCCTTCCGTACGCGACCCGCGCCGTCGAGCTCGCCCGCGAGCGAGCGCTGGTCAGCACCTTGCCATTCGCACTTCAGGCCCAAGCCCGGGCGCTGATCGGGTCCAGTCAGTTCGATCTCGCCTACTCCGCGGGAGAGGAGGGATGGCGGCTGGCGCTCGACGTCGAGCAGCCCTGGGCGGCGAGCCTGAACCTGGCGTATCTGGGGAAGATCGACGCGCTCAGGGGGGCCGATCAGCTCGCGGAGAGCCGTACCCGCGAGCTGCAGTCACTGATCGCGACGAGCGGCGCGAACGCACTGATCTGTAGCGTGGCGATGACGCTCGGCCTGTTGGAGCTCGGCCGCGGCAGGCCGGGGCCGGCGCTCGACCGGCTGCTGCTCGTGATCTCCACGGTTCGCCCCGAGTCGAACCCATTGTTCGTGCTCGGGCTGCCGGATGCAGTCGAAGCCGCCGCTCGAACCGAGCGCCTCTCCGAGGTAGCGCCACACCTCGATCGCTTCGAGGCCTGGGTGCGAGCCTTTCCCAACCGGGTGCGGCTTGCTGTGCTCGCGCGCTGCCGCGCACTGATCGACGACGCTGCGGCCGAGCAACATTTCTTGCAGGCGGTGGAGCTGGGCGACGCGCTGTCCCCGTTTGATCGCGCCCGGAGCGAGCTGCTTTACGGCGAATGGCTTCGACGCCACCGAGGCGGGTCGACGCCCGCCCCCACCTGCGCGCGGTGATCGAGACCTTCCAGCAGCTCGCCGTGGCGCCGTGGGAGGAGCGGGCTCGCTCCGAGCTACGCGCCAGCGGAGAAACCGCGCGAAAGCGCGGCCCCGCCACGCGCGACCAGCTGACGCCGCAGGAGCTGCAGATCGCGCGCCTCGTCGCGGACGGGATGTCCAACCCGGATGTGGCGGCACGACTGTTCCTCAGTCCTCGCACGATCGACTACCACCTGCGCAAGGTGTTCTCGAAGCTCGAGATCTCCTCCCGCGCCGAGCTTGCCGGACTGATCGGCCAATGAGTCAGTCGGTGCCGCTCTACTTCGTCGACGTCTTCGCGACTCGTCCTCTGACCGGCAACCCGTTGGCGCTGGTGCCGAACGCGGACGGGCTGAGCGAGCCGCAGATGCGAGCGGTTGCTCGCGAGTTCAACCAGTCAGAGACGACCTTTCTGGTCGCCCCGACGCTTCCCGGCGCCACTTGCCGGCTGCGCTCGTTCACCCCGGTCGGCGTCGAGGTCGGCGGGGCGGGCCACAACGCGATGGGAGCCTGGCTGTGGCTGGAGGCCAGCGGTCGGCTCGAGGACCGAGGCACGCCACTGGCGCAGGAGATCGCCGGAGCAGTGCTGCCGGTCGAGGTCGTCCACGCGGACGGCCGGCCCGCTGTCGTATCGATGGACCAGTCGCCTCCTGAGTTCGGTGAATCGCTGACGAGTCGTGCCGAGCTGACCGCCTGCCTCGGACTCGGACCAGACGACCTTCTCGCCGATGAGGGCGCGCGGGTCGTATCGACCGGCGCGGCTCATTTGATGGTTCCCGGGCGCGATCGCGACGCCGTCGACCGCGCGACACCGGACACACCGCGGCTCGCGGCGACGCTCGCCCGGGTTGAGGCGGAGGGCTGCTATCTGTACAGCACGGACCCGCTCGACACGGCCGGGTCCGTGGCCTACGCCCGATTCTTCAACCCGACGGTGGGCATCGTCGAGGATCCCGCCACGGTAACGGCGGCTGGGCCGCTCGTCGCCATGTTCGTCGCCGCCGGGAAGGTGCCTGACGGCGCCACCGCCGTGGTTGAGCAGGGACATGCGCTCGGCCGGCCCAGCAAGATCCGGGTCACCGTATCGGGGCGGCGAGTTCGGGTCAGCGGCTCGGGGCTGGTCGTGGGCGAAGGGACACTCCGGATCTCGGGGCGCGACGGCCACCGCCAGTCGGAGCGGCAACGGGCGGACATGGGGCGCCGGAGCTCTGTCCACGATCTCTGAGGCGACTCAGCGGCACGCTCCAGATCGACGACCGGCGATTCGACCGGCGAGATCCCCGGCGCGAGCGCACGCTCGAACCGCCACCGT
>CAVTTU010000001.1:0-163394 GCA_963737535.1 uncultured Solirubrobacterales bacterium | reverse complement strand
TAGATGAGGCCGTTTCCGATGACGCCGACGATCACGCTGTTCGGCGCGTCGAACCGTTCCGCTTCTAGCGCTCGGTCAGCAAGAGCGACCGCGACGCTCGCCGGTGGACGCGACGCGGCGATTGCGACAACCAGCGGCGCGAGTGTGCGTGGGCTGAGCAGTGCGCCAGCCTCGAGCTCGGCGAATCGACGCTCCCAGTACGGCGCGACGAGAGCCGTGCCGGTGAACTCGTGGAACGCCATCGCGAGCATCTCGGCCTCGAGCGCGATACCGAGTTGCGTCGTTGCGGCCCGTGACGCCGCCGACCGCCTCGTGGAAGATCTCCACGGACCCGCCGGAACTCGCCACAGGAGGCGACGGCGCGGCCGAGGTCGAGCGCGATCTGAGAGCGCAGAACTGGATCCTCGGTCGGGGCGGTGGCCGCCCGCAGGTGCGCTTCGAATTCGTCCGCGGCGTCGGTCGGCCGCCTCGGCGAGCCCCAAGCTGGTCGACGCCGCGCCGCGCTCATTGTCCACGGGCGGCTCGTCGACGCCGCCGCAGATAGTTGATGGCGGCGTCGGCGGCACCGCGCGCGCTGGCCTCGCGAGCCGCCGCTCGCAGCCCGCTCACCCGCTGGGGATCGCCCGCCGCGGGAAGCCGGATCACGTGCCGGCCGACGGTCTTGGGAAGCCATTGGGAAAGTCGAACACAGGCGTCGACCGCGCCAGACGCGTTTCAGTCTTCCGGGAACGTGCGGAAACTCGCTTCTGCTAGATCGGCGTGGGCGGCGAGTGTTTCGGCATCCACCATCCGCTGAGCTGCGGACCATTCGATGATTTCGGTGAACAGGGCGAGCAGATCTCCTATCCGTACGGGCAGTTGTCTCCGCCAATCGACTCGATAGTGGCGGAACGGCTCCTCATACCGACCGACCCGGTAGTCCATGGTCGTCACAACCGGGTCCGCTACGTGATTCATTCCGGCTCCCCCTCTCGTACTCGCGCCAGGTCCGGAATCGGCCCGACCTCGGCCTGATAGCCATCGACCAGCACCTGCAAGGACTTGAGCATCGCTAACACGTGTTCCCAGCTCATAGTGACGTAAATCTGGGGTTCCGGCTCGTCCTCGGCTCGCCGCCGATAGGCAAACTCCAACGTCAGATCAAAAGAGTTCCGTCGCGGCCATCGCGTTTGTATATACGCGTGGAACTGGGTCGGAACGGATGGCCACCTCATCGCGCTCAGGGTCCACGATGGGCACTATACGGCTCGCGCCGATGGAAGCCGTGGCGCGTCGCCGAGACGTTGAGGCGACGGGGTGCCCAGATCTCGGCCGGCCCTACCATTCGTCCCAACCTGCAAAGTGGCGCCGCGCGACTTGGGATCGCCCCGTCGCCGGGTCGATCTCGCCTATCAGCATCACTGCAACTCATCGCCCCTTGCGCGCCGCCGGCGCGCGGGTGGACCCGACTCGTCTCTAGCGACACTCTGCCCAACTAGGTCTCGACGCCGTCCCGATCGAGCGTGTCGGCCAGCGCTTCGGCAGCCGCTGCCAGCTCCCTGAGCGCCGATGCCATGTCGTGCGAGTCCTCGCTCGCCGCGGCGGTCCTGAGGATTTCCGTCAGGGCGCCCAGGAACTGATCGCGGGTATTGCTTTCGGCCGCTTCAGCGGGGGCGGTTGCGCCGGCAGCGAGAAAACGTGTCCAGATCTGATCGCCTGATGCGAACCCGTCGTGCGCCGACGCGCACCGCGGGGAGTTCGCGCCTATCGATCCAATTGTGGACCGTCTGCTGGTTGACCCTCAGCAGCTCGGCGATCTCTCCGACGGTCAGGAACTCGTCCATTTGACGGATCTTCGCATTGAGCGGAACTGAGACCAACTAGGCCGCTGTGGAGGTCGCCGACGCTTGATTCGAAGCATCGACTGTCGCTCTTCGTCAGACCAGCACTCTGCGCGCGGGCGAGCCTGGAAGCTTTGAGCGCCGACCCAAACCGGGCCGGCGCTCAAGCTGTCGACTCTTGTGGGGCGATCGTGATTCGCGTTGGCTACCCGAGAGCAGTTCGCCCCGGTGTGCCTAGGTTCTCGTCAAGGGGTAGACCGGCAACACGACGCGTCCCCAGGTCGAGTTCATGACTGCCGCAAACGAGGCATACCAAGCCGCGATCGCGGTGGCGAGCCCGACCCATCCGCCAGCGTGATGGATGCTCGTGTGCCCGGAGCCCATGTCGCCGATCGCGAGCAGGACGAACGTCACCGCCAGCAGGAAGAACACGAGTGCGACCGCGCCCGTGGTCCGCAGTGAGGCGACGAACATGTAGGTCGTGAAGATGGCCCACATCCACAGATACGCCGACACGCCATGCGGCGTGACGAGCACCGCCGGCGTCAACCGGACGAGGACGAAATACGAGATCCAGAACGCGCCGAACGAACAGAACGCCACCGCTCCGAACGTATTGCCGGTCCGGAACTCCCATAACCCCGCCAGCAGCTGCGCCAGCCCGCCGTAGGCGATCGCGAGCGCCAGCACCGCACCGATGCCACGGATGCTCACCAGGTCGGCATTCATCAGACTGAGGACGAACGTCGTCCCGGCGAATCCGGCGAGCCCTAGCGGACCGGGGTCCGCGGGCGTCCAGCCGGCCGACCGCCCCCCGGTGGGATCGGGTGCCGGCGCGATGTCGGCTTCGCGAGCACCCGCTCCGGGACCGCGAGCTGCAGCACCAGAAGCCTCCATAGACCCTCTCCTTTCAGGGAAAGTTGACCGGCGCGACACTGCATCGGGGCACACCGATCGCCCAACCGCAAATCGCCGAGCGGCCGATCAGATAGCGACGAACGGCCGCTTAGACACGACGAGCGGCAACCGCTCAACGCCTGGACGCCCACGGGGGCCGGGCGAGCTGCACACACCTTTAGACGATGCACGCGGCCGTGACAGCCTCGTCGACCCCCAACGTCTGGCCTGAAAGGAGGCGGAGCGCTTTCGGTGCGAGATTCCCGCGCTTCCGCTCCGGGGCTAGAAGCGGAAGCTGGCCGACCTCTGACCTCAGAGGCGACCCGAATCGGCCAGCGCCAAGTACCAGCGCCGCCGCTGCTCGACCGTATCCGCCCGATCGAGCTCGACAAAGTCAGGCGTCGGATGCCAGTCGTCACCCCGCACCGGCTCCCCGGGTGCGCGCGACTCGTCGAAGAGACGAACCACCGCCTCCTGATCGACCGGGACCGGGTTCAGGCGAACGCCTTGGTGCCGGCAACCCGGGCTGCAGAACACATGCCCGACTCGACTCGGACGAAAAGACTTCCCACATCGTGGGCGAAACCCGGTTCTCGTTCATGTGCTGATCCATCTTTTCAAGCGCGCGCTTTACATTTGCGTTGAGCCATCCGGCGGTCTTGCGCCAGCCGCCGATGCGGCACGCACCCTCCCTTTTGGGTTGCTGGATGCCCGAACAGGAGCTGTGAGGCTCGATGGGCGCCCCGCCGCGCGCAACTTTCGTGCCGGACCGTTGTTAGAGGATTGGGGCGACATCACGACCCGGGGGTGTTCTGGTTTTGGTGTCGCCCCGATCTTTGGGAGATGCGAAGCCGTCACGATGCCGCGATCCGGATCGGCGGCGGCGGTGCGCTCGACGCCGTTAGCAGGGAGGGCGGGCGGCTCGGGGTAGGGGCATGGAGCCGCCCGCCCGAGGCTCTTCCATGAGCCGTACAACATCAACGGCTCGGCCAGAGAGAAATCGCGCACTAGCCGGTCCGACAGGCGTTCGGATGCGATTCTCGACCCCCTGCGTACGGGCAAACTACGGAGCGCATTGCGCAGTCTTTCCCGATGACTTCGCGCCACCGGCGCCCCTAAGGTCATCTGCATGTCTCCGACGAACGATGCAAGCGAGCGACGACGGCGATACCAAGACTTGCGCGAGCGGAACGAACGGGTGCAGCGACGGCACGAACAGTTCATCGAGGGACTCGCCCAACTCGCCCAACGGCAACGGACACATCTGCTGCCCACGCTTCGTAGACCAAGCCGACCGGTTGGGTTGGCGGACACGGAGTCGATCGAGCGTCCGGCGCCGAGTGAGGACTCGAGCGTCCCGCCCGATCCGCCGCACCGCGCCTGATCGCCCTGGCATCAGCATTCGAAGACGCGCACCTCACAACGCTCGGTCTTCCGGCGCCAGTCGCGATCGACTCGGGCGAGCGCGGCGTGCAGCGCCTTGACCATCGCGTTGTCATCAGTGCCGACGCTCGCTTTGTGTTGCTGCTCTCTTAGCCGCCGGCCGTGTTGGATGATCGCCTCTACCTGATGAGCGTCGAGGTCGTCGGTGTCTCTCTCGTGTGTCATATGGTCGACTCCATAAGTTGGATGAGTTCGGGTTGGAAGATGACCTCTACGCGCTCGAGTTCGCTGGCGACCTCGACCACGAGTTGCCGGAAGCGTTGCTCGCGCCCGAGTGACGTCGCTTGGAAGCAGGCGTAGAGGTAATCGGCCAGGCCCATCCCGAGCCATTGCGCGATGAAGGCGACCTGCTCGGCGTCTCGGCCACACCCATCAGGCCAGCGGGACGGGTCGACCGGCCAACCCTCCGGTCCCGGCAACCCGCCGTCCGCAAGTGGACCCATGAGAGTCGCGATGAGCAGGTCGTGCATCGTGTTCTTGTCGGGCTTGCGGCTTTCCCAATCGGGCTTCACTGAGCCGCCCAACCGCTCCTCGGGCCAGTCGACGCGAGCGACCAAAGGTGGCCAGTCGAGCAAGAGGAACGCCGCGCAATGGTGGGCCTCGTGCCAAGCCAACTCGCGCGTGCTCGGCAGGGTGGCCATTAGGACCCGATGAGGTTGTCTGGCCGCCAGAGCTCGGCCAGGGCCCGCTCGTGCGCGTCACGCTCGGCCTGCTCTGCGGCACGCTCGGCCAGCTTTGCTTCGCGCTCAGCGGCACGACGGCGGGCGTCGGCCGCTTGACGCATCTGCTCGGCCTCCTCCTCGGCCTCGTCGATGACACCAAGACCCGATGGCGACATGCGAAGGGGTGGGCGGGGTTCCAGATCTCCTAGCTGCGCTTGGTCGCGATGCTGCTCGCAAAACCATCGGCGCGCGTCAACCGCAATCTGCAGACTGGTGACCGGATCCGTCGGGACGGCCGTGCAGCCTTCGGCATGGCAAATCTGCCAGGGCGAGTCCTCAGCCCGGCGAAGGTCTCCAGCCCTCTGGGCAGCTTCGAAACTCTGGCGCTGCTCAACCTGGTGAATCGAGGGCAGCCCAGCCTTGCGTCGAGCCAAGTCGAGCAACCGGCGGCGTTGGCCGGGCTCGAGCGCGGCGAGCCGTTCGCCCACCTCGTGGACAGTGATGCTCTTGCCGAGAAGTATCCCGGCCTGATGAAGCGCCACCAGCAGTTCGCGAGCGGCGGTGCTGTCCTCACCGTCCAAAAGGTCGGCGAGCTCGGAGGCCGCCTTCACGGTGAGGCGTTCGCCAGGATCGCGGACCGGGAGCTTGATCGCCCAGCCGGTCATTTGCTCGCCGCCTGCTCGTCGAGTTCCCTGATCGCCTGCTCGAGGGAAAGCAGGCGAAGGCCGTCCGGGCTCGCGAAGGTCTGCCCAGAAAGGTCATGCGCCCACGGCAGATAGCCGGCGGCACGCAGCCGCGCCTTGGGCGGTAGCTCGTCGGGATGCTCGGTCATCGAAGCGCCTTCTTGCACGCCGCGATCTGACTCTCGATCGTCACCAACTCAGAGAGCACAAGCGCGTCGTCTCGGTCCGGCGTCAGCACTTCCCTCACGGCGATCAGCTCGCGAAGGCGAGTTTCGGCGTCGGCGCGGATCGCGGCGGCCTGGGGGTTCGGCTCACTCATCATCACGGGCCTCGGCACTCGCGGGCTTCGCGGCCTTGACGTGCGCGGTCACCGCACGACGAAGCTCAGCCGAAAGGGTTCGGTCCTCGCGTTTGGCGACCGCGCGCAACTGCTCGAGCAACGTCGCGGGAACTACGGCGTGGACGACGGCCCGCGGTTGCGTGTTCGTGCTTGTGCTCATCCACACATGTTAGCTACACCACTGTAGGAATTGGCCGAGGGCCAACTCGATCGTTATGATGAGTGGCGTCGATGTTGCGGTGTTCGGTCGTCACAACTTGAACGCCTAGGTGAGCGGCGGTCCCTGATTGGGGGCCGCCGTTCCTCCTTTACAATCTGCGATGTGACGACCCGACGACACCGCAGATGCGCGCTCGCCGCCTGAACTATCGCGAGGCGGATCTTGGGCGCGACACAAGCCCGACGTTCGATCAGCTGTGTTGTGGCGAGTGGAGCGGGCGTGTCGATTTCGACGTTCGAGCCGAGATTGATCGGCTCAAGCGCGAGGAGGACGACGCCTACTGGCAGCTGAAGGTGGCTGAGGCGCCGGACGAGATCACCGGCTATTACACCGAGAAGGAGATCATCGCGGCCAAGCAAAGGCTCGCGCTGGTCCATCAGCAAATCGACTATTACGAACTCCTCGACGACGCGGAGCGACCGCGGACATACGCCGACCCCCCGGCGCGGCCGGGGGTGATGATGTCTCCTCGCCCGCGAGTGCGTACTCGAGGCCGGGAGCGGCGCGCACGACGCGTCAGGACGACCAGATCATCGTCGTCGGGCGACGACGGCTCTGGCCCAGGCGACTCAGACGGAGAGTCTGACCCACTAGCCGCGGCGGTGGCGCGATGAGCGCCGGAAGTCGCTTTGAGCAGGCCGCAGTCGCGCTCGCCGGCGGCGGACATTATGTGTTCCCGTGCCGAGCGCGCGGCAAGAATCCGCTGACGGAGAACGGCTGGCACGACGCGGTGCGCGACGAACGTCAGATCCTCCGATGGTGGGATCGCCACCCGGACGCGAACATCGCTATCGCGTGTGAGCAGAGCGCGATCGACGTTCTCGACATCGACTCCAAGCACGGAGCGGACCCGCGAGAAGTGATCCCCGAGCTCGGACTCGAGCGCTACCCGCTGATCCGGACCGGCGAGGCGCCCGAGCGCGACGATGAGTATCCGAACAGCCTTCCCGGCGTTCGCGGTGCGCAGGTCTACTTCCGCGGCGAGTTGCGGACACGCAAGACGACGGTGCAGGGCGTCGAGTTGCGCGGCGCCGGCGGCTATGTCATCGCTCCACCGAGCGTGCACCCGTGTGGCATACCGTACGACGGTCGCGTCCCGGCGGTGGCTGAGTTGGCGCCCGTCCCCGACAGCGTGACAAGGATCCTCGGCGGCGAATCAGACCACCGCCGGGTGCCCGGTGATGGTGAACGCGTCGAGCCCGGCGGTCGGCACGAGGCGCTTCTCGCGTGGACGATGAGCCGGCTCACTGCGCACGGGATCCTCGGCGAGGAGGCTCTGCTGCGGATGCGCGCTCGGAACACGGAGATGTGCGATCCGCCGCTCGTTGACAGCGAGGTCGTGCGCTTGTGGAAGTTCGTTCAGAGCAGCCGGATCGCCAACTCCGAGCGCGAACGCGCGGAGCTCCCTGACTCGCCCAGCACCGCAGGGCTCCGATCTCACCCGGCCAGTGATCGACGCGCTGCGCAAGTACCAGGTCATCGAGGACACCGACGCGATCCGGACGACACTCGCGGTCGCGGTCACGAGTGAGTTGGGCGACGAGCCGCTGTGGCTGCAACTGGTCGGCAGTCCGTCGAGCGGCAAGTCGGAGGCGATCTCGATGCTGCGCGATGTCGCCGATGGCCGGATCGGCGAGGTCACGGTTGCCGGTCTGCTCGGGTGGACCGGCAGCAAGAACGGCAAGGTATCCGGCCTGCTCGCGCGGATCGGCGACGGCAACAAGCTGGTCACGATCACCGACTTCAGCACCGTGCTGGCCGACTCCGACCGCGGCCGCCGAGCAACTTTGTTCAGCTTCTTGCGCACGCTGTACGACGGCTATGTAATCCGCGAGATCAACACGGCGCCGCGCCCGCTGGAATGGGAGGGGCGGCTGACGATCATCTCGGGCGTCACCCCGCAGATCGACGCCTTCAGCGCCCACGCCGACGCGCTCGGGCCGCGCTGGATGTATTGCCGGGTCCCGGAACTGAGCCGCGATGACCGCAAGCGCGCGGCATCGCTGGCCCGAAAGCACGCGAGCCGCAAAGAGCACCTACGCGCGAACGTGCGCAAGCTGGCGAGCGCCGCGATCGAGCAGGGCCGCCGGCATCTCGACGTCGAGATCACCGAGGTGGACGGCGACTGGCTCGATGACGGAGCCATCGTGGCGACGCTCGGGCGCGCCGATGTTCCCCGCAGCGGCTACGGCCGGCGCGAGATCACCGGCGAGGTGACGCGCGAGGAACCGCCACGGGTGGCGATCATGCTGGCGGTCCTGTTCCGCGGGTTGCGCGCGTTGGGGGTGCCGCAGCGATCCGCACGACGGATCGCGCTGCGGTGCGCCGTCGATTCGATTCCGCTCACCCGGCGCCGCGTGCTCGACGCGCTCAAGGAAGGCGAGGTGCTGAATACGAGCGAGGTCACGCGCCACGTCGGCGCCGACCGCAAGGTGGTTCGGTTCGCGCTGGAAGAACTGGAACTACTCGGCGTCGTCGGGTCCAGGCGGATCGGCCAGCAGGGCGTCGATCTCGATGACGAGCACCCCGACGTCCGCGAGTACCGGACGCGCAACTGGGCGCTCGACGGGGAGGACGGAATTCTCGTCGCGCGGGTCCTCGAAGAGATGGGACGAAGTGTGGAGTCTCTATCCCCCTCCCCCCCTTCTAATACACAGGGGGCCTACGGATCGTCTCACTCCGAACCCCGCGCCGGGACTGGCGATAAGCGGGAGGCGGGCTGGTGAGCGGCCAACTCGTCCTCGACCTCGCCGCGGTCGATTCGATGGCTCGGAGGTCGCTGTGAGCTGGGAGGACAGCGACGGCATCGAGCGCGGCGGCGGCTGCAATGAGTGCGGCGAGCCGGTCGAGGAGGAGCATCACGCCTATTGCGAATCCTGCTACCGCGAGATGAACGGCTGGAGCAGTCGCCGCGAACGCCCCGACGCAGACGCACTGCGCTGGCAGCACGCAGATCGTGAGAGGGTCATCACGAGCCGACTAGTCGAACGGCTCGACGCTCTGGAGATCCGCGCCGCGCGATCGGCCGTGCAAATCGAAGCCCTGGCGCGCCGCGTCGACCAACTCGAGCGCGCCGACGCCTATCACCTGTGCCGAGGGACGGCAGCGTGACCGACGAGCGCAACGTGATCCGGATCTCACCGATCGGCGAACGCCAGCGCGTGCCGCGCGCTCGCAAGTCGAGCAAGACGCAAGTTCGGCACCTGGTCCAGCGCGACCGCCGGCGCCGGAAGGAAGGAACGATCGAGTGACCGGGCAGCTGCTCAGCGTCGGACGACAAGATGGCTGACCTGCTCCTCAGCGACGCCGAGCTCGAGCGGCTTGCGCGGCGGGTAGCTGAACTGCTCGCGGCCAGAGATATATCTACGGCCCCCGCGGTGGTGTATTCGCCGGCGACCCTGGCCGCCGAACTCGGGCGCTCGGAACGGTCCATCCGGGCGGCCATCGCTCGCGGCGAGTTGCAGGCGGTCAAGCGTGGCCGCGGCTACGTGATCTCAGCCGATGCGGTCGCTGCGTGGTCGACAGCACCGGCCACGCAATTTCAAGAACTAGTTCCTAAATCTGCATCGCGAGGTCGGCGTGGCCGAGATATATCTAGGCCAGGCCCCGCGCGAAGGGCACTACAGTCATGAGCGAGATCAAAAGCGCCCCCGCGCCGGTGCGAACGGCCGAGGGCATGGCCCACAGGAGGGATTAGCTCCATGAGCATCCACAAGAATAGGGTCGGCGGTTACGACGTCCGCTGGCGTGAAAACGGCCGCAGCCGCAGCCGCTCGTTTGCCGACAAGCTCGACGCGCAGAAGTTCGACGTCAAGATCAAGGACGCCAAGCAGACGGGCCAACTTCATCGTCTCGACTCAGGCAAGGAAACGCTCGACGCCTACGTAGAGGGCACGTGGGCGCCGATCCACGTTGCGCCGCTCGCCCCCAAGACGCAGGAGTTGTACGCCGGCCTGTACGACATGCACCTGTCGCCATATCTCGGCTCCTACCAGCTTCGGCAGCTAACCCCGGAGATCATCGGCCGCTGGCAGGCTGATCGGATCGCCGCCGGTGCTCCGGTCGAGTCGACGCGCAAGGCGTTGACGTTGCTCGGTGGGATCCTGCAACGCGCACTGGAGGCCGGGCGGATCACATCGAACCCGCAACGTCTGGTCCGCAAGGCGGCGCCAGCACCCACCGACGAGGTCCGTCCGCTCGCCCCCGCCACCGTCGAGCGCATATGCGCCGTTCTAAGGCCCCGAGATCGCCAGCTTGTCCGACTTCTTTGCCTACTCCGGGCTAAGACCGCAAGAGGCCAGGGCGCTCCGATGGGGCCACGTCGGAGGGCGGACCTTGACCGTGCACGCACCGAAGACACGACGGCATCGCCAGCAACCGCGATCGGTGCGGCTGCTCCCGCCGTTGGCGCAGGATCTCCGTGAATGGCGACTCGCATCGGGTCGACCGGACGACGCCGCTCCGGTGATCCCCGCGCATGAGGGTGACGAGTGGACCGAGGTCGGCTATGAGCAATGGATCACCCGCGTCTGGATGCCCACGCTCGCCAAGGCCGGCGTCCCCTACCAGCGCCCCTACGACCTACGCCACAGCTTCGCGTCGCTGCTGTTGCACGAGGGCCGCAGCGTGATCTACGTCGCCCGCCAGCTAGGCCATTCGGCGCAACTGACGATGCGGACCTACGGACACGTGATCGAGGAACTGGATGAGGCGCCGAGGATCAGCGCTGAGGATGCGATCCTGGCCGCACGTTCTGAGCAAAAGTTCGGACGAAAGTTCGGACAGGCCGAGTGAGGCTCACGTAGCGGCAAAACCTGCCGATTTGCTGCATGGTTGGCCAGTGGAGCCAGCCGGGATCGAACCGGCGACCTCCTGCTTGCAAAGCAGGCGCTCTCCCAACTGAGCTATGGCCCCTGACACGATCGAGTCTAGGCGAATGAGCGGGGCGGGTCGGCTAACCGCACGTATGTTTCGCTCAGCTGATCAGCGTCAAGGGTCGCGTGCGCTTGGGAGCGTCAGCCGTCGAAGTCGAAGTCGCGCGGCGGGCGCTGTTCGAACCACAGGCGGTCGTGATCGGGCGTGTCCTGGAGGAACTCGGGCGTCTCCTCGAGGACATCCTCGTCGGCCTTGTTCTCGGTTCCCTGGTCAGCCGGGGCCGGTTCGTGACCTTGATCGGCGGCGGGGTGCTCCTCCTCCGCATCGCCGGTGTGTTCAGGCTCATCGACGTCTTGGACGTCGAACTCAGCCGTTTCCTCGCTGAGATGGCCGCGGCTGGGTGGTGGCGTGGCCGCTCGCGGCGGTGGTGGTGGTGTCCTCATCGGGCTCTTGGTCGAAGATCTGCGTCGGCGCGTCTGGCTCGGTGGGCGCGGCGGAACTGCTCGCAGGCGGATCGTCACTGAACGGATCATCGTCCTCGAAGGCCGAGTCCTCGTCCGCAAACGGTGAATCGTCTTCCGCGACCGGCTGTTCTTCGGCGTCGAACAACCCGGGTTCTTCGGCCAGGGCCTCGGATTCGTCGGCGAACGGGTCATCCCATGGCTCGGCAAGCTCCCCCTCGTGTTCGCCCTCCGGGGCTTCTGAGCCAGCCTCGAGATCGGGCTGGGCTTCCTCCTCGGGCGCCCTGCGCACGGGCCCGAGGGCTTCCTGCTCGTCCCGCTGGATCTCAGCAGGATCAGCGCCGCGCCGGCGCTTTAGCTCCAAATGCTCGCGAATTGCGTCATCAAGCAAACCCATAGCCCCAAAGGCTACTCGGCACCGACCACGTTCGCTGCCCGCGGCCTTGCACGAATCGTACGATTCTTGCCCTGGTGCTTGGCGGTATAGAGGGCGCCGTCCGCAGCGGCTATCAGCGCGTGGGTGTTGCCCTCCTCGGAGGCGGCCACCCCGACGCTGGCCGTGATTCGGAGTTGCCCTTGACCGTCGGATCGGGGGACCCGGAGATCTTCCACGGCCAGGCGCACGTGCTCGGCTATCGCGTGCGCCCCGTCGAGGTCCGTGTGGGGCAGAATCAGCGCCATCTCGTCGCCGCCGTAGGGCTGGAACATCGACCTCACGGGAACTGTCGCGAAGGACGCGGGCTACCTGCTTGAGGACCACGTCGCCCTGCGGGTGCCCGTAGTGATCGTTGATCGACTTGAAATCGTCGATGTCGAGCATGATCAGCGCCAGCCGATGGTGATAGCGCCTAACCTGCTCCACCTCGAGGCTCAACAGCTCCTGAAAGCGACCGCGGTTGCTGAGTCCGGTGAGCTCATCGGTGATCGCCTGGCGCCGAACCTGGTGGTGAAGCTGGACGTTCTCCAGCGCGAGCGTCGTCTGTGAGGCGAGCGAGCGGAGGAGGTCGCGGTCGTCGTCGGTGAACGCGCGACCTTGCCTGGCCACCGTGATCACCCGTGCGTGCGCTCGCTCGCTTCCAGCGCACGCATCCGGACGGCAGCGACGGCCCAGTCGTCCGCCCTGGCCTCCCCGAGGCCGCCGTTGCGCAAGGCCGACCGCTCGGCCTCGAGCACCTGCTCCTCGATGGCGGATAGCGAACCTACGCGCACCGATTCCGCCAGGGGTTCATCGCCCCTCGATCTAGCCGTCAACCGTCCGGACGTGCCGTCGAGGGCGTCCAGGGCGGTCTTCAACGCCAACTCGAGTAGGGCCTGCCGATCGAGGTTCGAGGCGAATGTCTCCCCGATCCGGCGGATCGACTCGCGCAGGCGAACCCGCTCCTCGGCGAGCTCGTCGATCCGGTGGGCGAGCTGATCGGACATCCGGTTGAACTCCGCCCCCAGGGCGGCGAACTCGTCGTTGCCCTCAATCGGTACCGGCGAGGAGAAGTCTCCGGTGGCCAGGCGACGCGCCGCCTGGAGGAACCGGCCAAGTTGGCCGGCGAGCGAACGCGAGGCGACGATCGAGAAGGCACAGGCGAGCACGATGAACCCGACGATGAACGCGATGGCGATCCACCGGCTGGCGCTGACCGACGAGGCTGTGGCGGCCACGCTCGACAGGACCGAGACGGCGACTGGGCCCCGAAGCCACGGAAGCGCTGAGTCACGGTGCGGTATTCGGCTCCCCTGACGGTCACCGATCCCTCCCGCGGCAGCGTCAGCCGGGCGGCCGCCGGGGTCGTGGTTGCCAGGGTGCGGCCGTGCTGGCGGACGACCACGGTGACGCCGGGAGCGCGGAGCTTCCGCGCGTATTCGGACGCCGTGATCTCCGAGACTGCGATTGTCGTCGATGCTCCCGATGCCCGGATCGTCGCAGCGCCTGGGGCGATGGCGCCTCGCTCGCCAATATCGATGATCTGATGAGAACCGACGCTCACGGTGATGCGCGCCAGTCCGCTCTGCGCCAGGAGCGACCCAGCTCTGGAGCGGAGCTCATCGGCTCCAAATGGCCCGACGTTGCGCCCGATCGCCGTGGCGTCGGCGCGACCAGCGGCCAGCTCGCTCTGGTAGATGCTCGCGGCGGCCGTGGCCAGCCCGTTGGCGCGCGCGTCCGCCTTTCCCTGCTCGCTCTGGCTGATCAGCCGAAAGACGAGAAACCCGACTGCCACCATCGGGAGCACGACGATCACGACGAAGAAGCTGGTTAGGCGCGTGCGAAAGCTCATCCACCCCTGCCCGGGTTGAATGCATCGGCCATTGCGCCGATGCGAACAGCATTAATGCACCCGGACGCCGGCCAGGCGCCACCAGAAAGGCGGGCTAAACTGTCTCGCCACCCGGCGGCTCGCCCGCCGCACGGGGCTATAGCTCAGTTGGGAGAGCGCCTGGATCGCACCCAGGAGGTCGCCGGTTCGAGTCCGGCTAGCTCCATTTGGAGGTCTTCACGTTTGACCTTGGTTGATGTTCACGTTTGGGCCGGACGTCAGCGCGGGCTGCGGTGTGCTGGGTGAGCGAACGTTGTGGGCTTGGCGGGTGGCCACGCGAACGATGGTCGCTGGTGAGCGTGCCGCGATCGGGGTAGCGCGAATCGCCGGGGGTGCTGACGGGAGCGTCGTTTGTGGTTGATGGCGACGTCGCGCGTCTCAGGGCGGAGGGTGCGCGGCGGCGATCAGCTCGTTGGTGGTCTGCCGTCGGCGTTTGCGTCGTTTGGGCGGGAGCCCGTTCGCGGTGGCGCGTCGTTCGTTCTCGGCTTGGCGGGCGGCGTGGGCGTCGTTGATGCGCAGGTTGCGGGCGATGAGGACGGTGGCGGTGAGGAGCGCGATGCCGGTGAGGCCCATGATTCGGCACTAGCCTTTGTTGAGGTTGTTGGTGGCGGGGTCCTTGATCGTTGCGTAGGTGCGTTCGTCGGCGGAGCGGCGGTTGTAGGAGGCGCGGTGCTGCGGTGAGGGGTAGTCGTGCTTCTGGGCGGTCTTCGCGTTGACGGATGGTGGGACGGTAATCGTCTTCTGCTGGCAGCAGGCGGGCGGGTGCTGGGGTGGGGCGAGGATCGTGGGGCGGTCGTGCGAGCACGTCATCGACTCTGGTCTGAGTGGGCAGCGGAGTTTGCCTTGGGCGGCGGGGCAGATCGCGCGGTGGTAGCCGTCGGGGTCGTGGCGGGTGATCGGCGAGAGCTTGTAGCGCGCGAGCTCGGCGCACTGCTGGTCGTGTCTGGCGGTCTGTTCGGCGCTGGTGCCGCGCGCGAGTGGTTGCAGCCCGAGCAGGGTGGTGGGGGTGGCTGGGCGGTAGAGGTTGCCGTTGGCGCAGGTCGCGCCCATGTGGGTGCCATTCGGGCCGCGGTCGTTGGGGTGCAGGTCCTGGATCAGGTCGGCGCCGAGCGCGCGGATCGGGAGCGCCCAGTTCTCGGCGACGCGGTAGGCGTAGCCGGAGTCGGCCAGCACGTCTGCGATCGTGATGTTGTCGCTGGCCATCCGCTCAAGGACGGGCACGAACGCGGGTGGCGGATCGACGTGGCAGCTGGTCAGCAGCATGCGTCTGACGAGCTCGGGGACCTCGGGGCCGTGCTCGTCTTTGACGGTCGTGGCGGCTTGGAGGTAGTAGCCGTAGAACGCTTCGTCTTTTTGGCCGGGATGGTTGCCGCGGCGGTGCCCCCAGGAAGCCTCGGGGTCGGCGCATCGCTGATCATCCTCGCCGTCGCCGTCGCCGCTGTTGTCTGGCGTTGGTTGCTTGGGGTCGGCGTGCGGCTCGTCGTCGGCTGGGAGCGGTTTGGGATCGTCGCGCTTGGCGGCTTGCTTGGGTGGGGGGCGTGACCACGTCTCCTGATCGGTCCAGTCCACGGCGTAGCTGCTCGTGGCCGGCTCGCCGAGCACGGTGATGCTCGCTTCGAGCAGCGCGTCGAGGGTCTCTGTGAGGGTCTGTGAGGGGGCGCCGTCGGGTGTGTCGTTGGCGAGCTTTGAGACGACGAGGGCGAAGGTGCGCTCGACTTGGCGGTAGGTCAGCAGGTGCGGGCCGTCTCGCCAGTGGGCGATGATCCCGAGCCGCCGTTGCTGGGCTTCTGGGAGCGCGAGCAGCGCTTGGTGGACTCTGCGCAGGTGCGCCGGGCGGCAGGCGGCGGCGACGAGCAGCATCCCGAGCAGCAGCGTGCGCACGGACAGCTGCCGGGGGCGCACCCCCACCGGCAGCATCGCCTCGATCCCCGCCGCGACCCCGGCGGCGTCGATCACTGCCTCCAGGCGCTCGAGCTCAGTGGCGTTCACGGCGCTCCTCCCAGCAGCGCGATCAGATCGTTCTCGGTTGCCTCGGGCAGCCGGGCGGCGAGGTCCCCGAGCCGCTGCGAGCATGAGATCCCGGCGGCCTGCATGAACGCCCGCAGGCCCGATCTGATCCGCGCACGCCACCAGCCAGCTCGAGCGCAGCCGCCCGGGCTCGAGCCTTGGCAGCGAGCTGTCGCCAGACAGCCCCCGGCACAGCTCGTCGTGAGGTTGCGCCGGGCGGGGTCTGTGCCGCCGATCAGGTAGCGATCGCCGGCGAAAGAGGGACCTCCTGCATGAACCGTGGGTTGTGTCACCGGCCGGGTAGTGGTGGGCAGAGCCCGCCGAGGGCGAGCATCGCGAGTGCGATCGCGGCGTGAGGGGAGTGGAACCCGAACGCGCGTCGGGTGATCAGCCGCAGCTGGGTGTTCACTTGCTCGACCCGAGCGTTGCTCAGCCCGTTCTGAATCGCCGCCTCGATCCCGGATCGCTGCTCGGTGATCGTGCGCGCGAGCTTGACGAACGGTGTGAGGCGGCATCGTCGGGCCCATGTCAGCCAGGCGTCGAGCAGCGCGATCGCTTGGTCGAACGGGACCCGGTAGATCTCGCGCAGCTGCTGGGAGAGGAGGTAGGCACGGTAGAGCCGCTGGTTCAGTTGCTGGACGCGGGCGAGCTTGAGCTGCTGGCGCTCGGTCAGGTTGCCCGGGTTCTTCCACAGCGCGAACCGGGCGCCCTTCAGCTCCTTCGCGAGCTGGGTCTGGCCCTGGCGACGCGCCTCGTTCCAGACCTCGCGGCGGATCTCATCGAGCGCGTCGGTGGACAGCTTGATGAGGTGAAACGGGTCGTAGCAGACGCTCGCGTTCGGGCAGCGCTCGGCGACCGGTCCGGTGATCCAGGTGGCCATGTCGCAGGAGACGAGCTTGATCTGGTGACAGCGCTCTTTGCCGAGCAGATCCAGGAACTTCTCGACCGTCCTGCGGTCCCGGCCGGGACCGGCCCACACGAGCCGGCCGGTGTCGTGGTCGACGACGACGGTGAGATATCGCTGCCCCTTGCGGATCGAGATCTCATCCACCCCGATCCGCTTCAATCCCGCGAACAGGTCGCGGGCCTGCGTGCTGCTCATCGGTCACCCGGGTGCAGATCCAGCCGACCGTTCGCCACGCGACACGCATCAGCTGCGAGACCGCCGTCTTGGACGCCTGCACCGTCAGCCACGCGACCTGATCCTCGAACTGGCGGGTGAACGCGGAGTCGTGCCTGGCCCACGGGACCGCGGCGACGACCACGCCGTGACGCTTGCAGCTCACTCGGGGTGCGTCGGCCTCGAGATAGGCGAACGTCGTGCCGAAGTCCAGCGCCCGCCAGCGCCGGCGGCCGTCGCCGAGGTCGTAGCCCGGGCAGCGCCGCCGGCAGTGAGGACAACGATCACGCTCCCGCGCGGCCGGGCGGACCGACACCACCAGCGCCCCGCCGTCGGTCAGCTCGACGTCCTCCACGACAGCTCGGTGGAGACCGAGCAGCTTCTTCCATACGCTTCGTCGGCGCACGCCGCCACCGCCCTTTCACATCGGTTCCTGACCTTGAGAAGCCGGAACCGTAAGAGCACGGCGGCGTGCGCCCTTCTCCTGCCCGGAGGTCGGGCGCTCCCAGCGCCCCGACCTCACTGCCCCAAAGCGCGGACGGCGGCGGCTGTCAAGCAGCGCAAACCCCGCCACGAGCAGCGCAAACGTCTTGCGCACAGCGACCACCACGACGGCGCTGCTTGATCAGACGACGACGGCCGCGCTACCCCGCGACCGCGGTCACCTCACCCACGGAACATGCAGGGGCGCCCGAAAGAGGCGGCCTTGGCGAGCGGCTCGTGGAAGCGCTCGAGCACCGGCACCGTCCGCGCGCGAGCGCCACCCACCAGCACCAGCAGCCCGCCCGAGCGGAAGACCACGTCGCTGCCGCGCAGGTGGCGAACGCGCTCTCTGGGCAGCGGCACCGGCCGCGGCTGGGGATGAGCCTCAAGCGCGCGGCCGAGCGCTCTGAGATTGGTGCGCAGCGTACGACGGCTCGCGGGTGACACCGCCTCGCAGCCACACAGGATGAACCGCTCGATCACCGACGGGTGCAACAGCACCCCCGCCTCCAGCTCGAGCCCGACCTGCTCGGCGAAGCCGGCGAGCTTGGAGGCGGCGAACAGCAACGCCTTCGCTCGCGCCGGCGTGGCCGGCGCTGCCGCCGCCACCGCCTCCCGCGCGAACCGCTGCGCGCGCTCGGAGAGAACCGCAGAGCGCCATCCGGCGATCACCCGCCCCGCCGCCTCCTCGACCGCGACCGACACGCGCCCGGTCCCACGCGGCGCGCACACCGCACCCGAATCGCTCGGCGGCCGGCCCGTGGACAACATAACCTGTCCGAGAGTAAAAGTACTCTCGGACAGACCGACGTAGCATCCCCACCCCCGCATGCCGCCCAACCCGAAAACGACCGCCCGCCGCCTCCAGCGCCTCCAAGCGCAACTCGCCGAGGTCGGCTTCGCGCTGCCCGGCACGATCAACATCGCGATGAACCGCTGCGGCAAACCCAACTGCGCCTGCCACCACGATCCCCCCAAGCTCCACGGCCCCTACATCACCTGGACCCGCAAGATCTCCGGCAAGACCATCACCCGCCGCCTCACCCCCGAACAGCTCGAGCGCTACCAGCCCTGGTTCGAGAACAACCGCCGACTGCGCCAGCTCACCAAAGACCTCGAAACGCTCTCCCTACAAGCCGCCGAACAAGCCGAGGGCTGGGAACCCAACCAGCCACCATCCCCGCGGCCTCACCAGCGCGACCACTGACCCCTACCGCTGTGGAAATCAGCCGCTAAAGCCGTGGACAAGCCACCGACCGCCGCCAAAACCCCCCGCAAACGCCCAAACGTGAACTCCTCATTTGCTGGATCTCCTTTGCTGGTAGGAGTTTGTCGCACGCGCCGCAGCTGCTGGTCGCCTCCGTTGCGGTGTCGCGGGACGACACGGGTACATGAGCCCCGGTTGTCACGGACGTCGCGCCGGGACGGCGTTCGCGCGAGGCTCGTCGACGGCTGACCCGTGGGTGCGCACAGGCGCTATCGGACGTGCGCGCGCTGGGTACTGTCACGGGCGGCGCGTCTATCTCGTCTCACAAGAGCAAGATGAAACGAGAGGAGCAGTCATGAAGGTCTTCGTAGCGGGTGCCACGGGCGTTCTTGGCAGAGAGCTCGTCCCGCAGCTTGTGTCGCGAGGGCACGAGGTGGTCGGGATGACCAGGAGCGCATCGAAGCAGGACCTGGTGCGCAGCCTGGGAGCGTGCCCAGTAATGGCCGATGCGCTCGATCCCGACGCGGTCGCCCAGGCTGTGGCGTCGGCCGAGCCTGAGGTGATCGTGCATGAGCTCACGGCGTTGTCCGGGCCGATGAGCGTCCGTGACGCGCGACACCCCGATCGCTCCTCCATGGCGAAGATGACCAATCGGCTGCGTACCGAGGCGACGGATCATCTCTTGGCGGCGGGTCGCGCCGTGGGGGCACGGCGCTTCGTGGCGCAGAGCTTTGGAGCTTTTCGATGGGCCCGTACGAGCGCGCCGGTGCTGACCGAGGCCGACCCTCTCGATCCCGACCCGCCGGCGCCGCTGCGGCCGGTAGTGGAGGGGCTCCTCTATCTGGAGGAGGCGGTGACGACGATCGAGTGGGGCGAGGGTCTCGCGCTGCGCTACGGCGGCTTCTACGGTCCAGGGACCTCGATCAGCCTGGCTCCGGATGCCGTGATGGCGGCGCCGATCCGCAAGCGTCGGTTCCCAATCGTCGGCGACGGTAATGGCGTCTTCTCGCACATCCACATCGACGACGCAGCGGCGGCGACGGCCATCGCGGTCGAGCGCGGCCAGCCCGGTATCTACAACGTCGTCGACGACGAGCCCGCGCCCGTGCGGGAGTGGCTGCCCGTACTCGCCCGCGCGCTGAGTGCCAAACCACCGCGGCGTATCCCACGCTGGATAGGGCGGCTCCTGGCTGGTGAGGCGGCGACCATCATGATGACCGACGCGCGGGGTGCATCGAACGAGAAGGCAAAGCGCGAGCTCGGCTGGAAGCCGCGCTACGCGAGCTGGCGGCTGGGCTTCGCGCAGGGACTCGGCTAAAGCGATGACTGAGGAGGAGTTCGACGAGCTGCGCCCGTCGGCGTTCGCGATCGCCTACCGGATGCTCGGCACCGTGAGCGACGCGGAGGACTTGGTGCAGGAGGGGTTCCTGCGCCTCCACCGGGCGCGCGAGGGCGGCGCGCGGATCGAGTCGGCCCGCGCCTACCTGTCGACGGTGGTCTCGCGGCTCTCGCTCGACCACCTCCGCTCGGCGCGAGTCCGGCGCGAGACCTACGTGGGCGAGTGGCTGCCGGACCCGCTCGTGACGAGCGGCGATGACGATCCCGCCAGCAAGGCAGAGATGGCGGACTCGCTGTCGCACGCCTTCCTCGTCCTGCTCGAGACCCTGTCGCCCGAGCAGCGCGCCGCGTTCCTCCTGCGCGAGGTGTTCGACGAGCCCTACGACCGGATCGCGGAGATCATCGGCACGAGTGAGCAGAACGCCCGTCAGCTCGCGACACGAGCCCGCCGCCATGTGGATGAGCAGCGTTCCCGGTTCGAGGCCTCGCGTGAGCAAGGCGAGGAGCTCGCGACCCGCTTCTTCGCCGCCGCCGAGAATGGCGATCTCCAGGGGCTCGAGGAGCTGCTGGCCCACGATGTGGTGCTCCACGGCGACGGCGGCGGTAAGGCGCCCGCCCTCAAACATGCGGTCCACGGCCGCGCCAAGGTGGCGCGCACAGTGATCGCGGGCCGGCGCGCCGGCAGCCGCTTCGGCGGTTTCACGTCGCGTCGCGAGGAGGTCAACGGCCAACCCGGTGCGCTGTTCTTCGACCGCGAGGGCAGGCTGGCGGGCGTGATGATCCTCGACGTCGCCGACGGCCAGATCCAGGCCGTGAGCTCGATCGTCAACCCCGACAAGCTGCGGCACCTCGGGCCGGTGGCCGACCTGCGCGCGCTGCTACGCGAACGGACCTAGATTCTTCAGCTCGCGGCGAGCGGGGTGGGACGCGACAGGCTCGTCGCGACCCCAAAGCAGGCCAGAGCATCCCCGCGCCATGAAGTGGCGGCAAGGCGAAGCAGATGCGGCGATGTCGCGGCACCTAGACGACAATGCAGCATTCTTAGCGATCGGTCTTGGCCGTCCCGCGTCCCGCGAAGCAGGCAGGTTCGTGCGGGCGCGACTTGCGTCTAACGCCAATCTCGGACCGCCCGTCCGAGGGTCTGGCTGACCTCGGTTGTGAGAAGAGGCGCCAGTGACGCCGCTGTGGCCTCGCTGGCGTCGACGTGATCGGTTGCGTGAAAGCAATCCCAGAAGCGAACCAGTCCGTCCTCACCGTCGACCTCGAACATCTTTGCCGCGAGCCGCTGCCACCGGTACTGGAACCAGACGTAGTTCAACGGGCTCATCGACTCATCAGAACCCGGATAGTGGGCTTGC
The DNA here is from genome assembly GCA_963737535.1 of uncultured Solirubrobacterales bacterium. Lineage (GTDB taxonomy): Bacteria > Actinomycetota > Thermoleophilia > Solirubrobacterales > Solirubrobacteraceae > Palsa-465. Next base: position 142,174 of record CAVTTU010000001.1, on the reverse strand, counting down.
AGCTCCTCGAGGGTGCTGTACCCCTCGGCACGCATGCGAGCGGCAAGCTGCCGGCTTCCCGCTCCCACGGTTGGGAGCACCTCAAGCGTTTCCAGGCTCTCCGGCAGCCTGGTTGCGACGAACGCGTGTAGGGCCAGGTTGACGAAGATCTCGCTGAGCCAGAAGGTCGGCAGCCGCAGATCTCCGAGCTCCTCGAATGCGTGGCCGAGCTCATGAATCGTGATGAGGTCGAAGAACGGCTGCAAGTCCAAGCCACCTGCGCCGTCCGGGTATGTCGCGAGCAACTTCGCATACCCGCGAGGTGACGCGTCGCGCAGGTCCTGCCCCATCGCGATCCAGAAGTCTCCGCCGCCGGCTGGCATCACCACAACGCCGGGGCGGATCTCGCCGGCATCATCTCTGAAGAAGGGCAGCCCGTACGGCGACCCGTTACCCGGCCAGTCCGCCTCGTCGGCCACGACGACTGCGATGTCGGGCTCAACCGCGGAAAGCAGGCGACTGAAGTAGACGTATGCGTCAGCGCCGACATCGGCCGCGGCCCGCGCCCGCGCCCGCGATCCATCGCTGTAGCGCACCTCAAACGGGTAGCCAGCCAGGTGCGGAAGCTCAGATCCCACCGCCACCGGACGAGCCTAGCCACGCTTCCGGATTTCACCCAACTCAAGCCACGCGAATGGTGCTTGCCGCTGAGATGCGGCTACCGCCCCCGGGTCGGTGGGCCAACGAAGCAGAAGCTCCAGGCCAAGGTCCCTGTCGGCGATCGAGCGGAGGCGTCGAGCAACGCGGTTGGCGGGTGTCCGGTCCGTCCTATCCGCACAGTCCGGGCGCTCCTTGGTTCGCCGCCGAGTACCGCGCCCAGCAAAGCGGGACTTAGCGCCCGCGGGGTGTCGCCCGGCTCCTACCCGACGAGGGTCAGAACACCTGCAGCACGGTCTTGCCGCCTGTGTGACGTGGGTCGGCGGACGAGCGCAGCGCGGGCCCGACGCAGCAGAGGGCTCGGGAGTCGGCTCACCGGATCGGTTTCCGCCCACCGTGGGCGGCGCACCGTGGGGAGTACTCCAACGCCGGCGCGTCCCCCGCGGTGGCACGTCGAGCCGGGTGGGGTCGGTCGAGCGGGCGGTGCCGGCGATCATCGAGTTGGCAATGGGGCGGTGCCCGGTTCAGGACAGCACGCGGTCGAGCGCAGTGAGCCCGATGCCCAGCTCCGGCATCGTGATGTTAAGCGCCGGGCGGAAACGGATCGAGCGCTCGCCGCAGCTAAGCGCGAGCACGTGCTCTTCCTGCAGCCGCCGGATCGAATCGTCGCGGGCGGCCCGGGTCGGAAGGTCGAACGCACACATCAGCCCGAGGCCGCGTACGTTGGTCATCACATCGGCGTGGCGCGATGCCAGCGCGTGCAGCTCGCCGAGGAACCACTCCCCGACGCGGGCGGCGTTATCCACGAGGTGGTCGCGCTCGATGATCTCAAGGATCCGCCGGGCCCGCACCATGTCGACGAGGCCGCCGCCCCACGTCGAGTTGATCCGGCCGGAGACCTTGAAGACATTGTCGAGCACCTCGTCGACGCGGCGGCCCGCCATGATGCCTCCGACCTGCGTCTTCTTCGCGAACGCGACGATGTCGGGCTCGAGCCCCAGCTGCTGGTAGGCCCACGCCGTGCCGGTCAGGCCTACGCCCGTCTGCACCTCGTCGAGCACAAACAGCGCGTCGTACTCGTGGCACAGCGCCTGCATCGCCTGCAGGAACTCGGCACGCATGTGGTTGGCGCCGCCTTCGCCCTGGATCGGCTCAGCGATGAAACAGGCGATGTCGTCCGGGTTCGCCTCGAACGCCGCCCTGGCCTGCTCGAGCGCGCGCGCCTCCGCGTTCTCGACCTCGGCGAGGTGCTGCTCGAGCGGGAACGTGACCGCCGGTACGTCAATGCGCGGCCAGTCGAACTTCGGGAACCGGTCCGTCTTGTTCGGGTCGGTGTTGGTCAATGAGAGCGTGTAGCCGGAGCGACCGTGGAACGCGCGCGTGAGATGCAGCACCTGGCCGCCCAGATCGGGCGACCGGCCCGCGCGCCTCGTTGCGGCGGCTCTTCCAATCGAACGCCGTCTTCAGCGCGTTTTCGACCGCGAGCGCGCCACCTTCGACGAAGAACATGTGGGGCAGCGCCGGGTCGCCAAGCACCCGCACGAACGTCTGGATGAACTCGGCGTAGTGGGTCGTGTACACGTCCGAGTTGGCCGGCTTGTTCGCCGCGACCTCGGCCAGTACGGCGAGAAACTCGGGATCATCCGCGAGCCCCGGCGGGTTCGCACCAAGCGCGGCGGACGCGAAGAACGTGTAGAGGTCGAGGTAGCGCTCGCCGGAGCGGGCGTCGACGAACCACGAGCCTCGACTCGCCCGCGTGTCGAAGACCAGCTCGAAGCCGTCGACAAGCAAGTGCCGGCGCAGCACGTCGTGTACATCCTGCGGCCGTACGCGCCCGGCGGGCGTGTCTGCTCGTTCCCCGACCAAAGTGCTCACCCGCAAATCCTTCAGCCATTCGCGCGATCTCCGAAACAATCGGAACTCTAGCCGCCAGGCCATCCATCATCCTTACCCACAGTCGCATGCCAGGCTGAACCGTCACCACCTGCGAGCTCACAATCGCTCCCACAGAGGTGTTCCCCCGCCGAGCCGCGGGTGCCCACGCCGCGATTGTAACCTCGGCGGCCGCCGATCACTCGACGCTGACTGACCGCCACGTCGCTGCCGGCGCCGCACAGGCGCTCAAAGACGTCTACGGATATGCCCTCCTCACGAACTCGGACGGCGTCGGGCTTTGCGGCGGACGTACCAGCTGAAGTTCACCCACACCGAGCTAGCTGATCTTCGACCTTGTGCGGACACGGGGCGTCGCGCTGGAGGTCAACGGCCTGTCCGTGCAGGACCGGACGCGGTCCTCGGTGCGCAAGGGGGGCGCCACCCGTCCCGGCAGTGATGGCGCATTTCAAACAGTCGGCGGCGGGATGGAAGGGGCGGCTGCTGCGGCCCCTCCGTTGGCCGATGTGTGTTCCTGCGCGGGGATCCGGCGTTCGGCAACGCTTGACCCGTCCTTGACGTCAGCCATGGAGGTGGACATGCGACCGTGTGCCTCGACAAGCAGCTTGAAGTCATGAGGATGAGACGACAGCCTCAGCGCCTCATCCATACCTATTGACCCGGCCGACAGGGCGTCGAAGAGGGCCTGGTCGAAGGTCTGCATGCCGTAGTACGAACCTTCGGCAATGATGTCTCGAATGTCGAGATCCCCCTGGCTGTCGACGATGCAGTCGTGTACGCGTCCAGTCATCGTCATGACCTCGCAGATCGGAAGACGCCCTTCTCCGTCGACCGTGCGGGCTAGGCGCTGCGAGACGATGCCCTTCAGGGTTCCGGCCAGCATTGCTCTGACGTGCTGATGTTCATGGGGCTGAAAGAAGTCGATCAACCGATTGATCGTCTCCCCAGCATCGAGAGTGTGCAAGGTTGACAGCACGAGATGCCCGGTCTCGCCGGCCGCCAATGCGGTTCGCACCGTCTCCTCGTCGCGCATCTCGCCGATGAGGATCACATCAGGGTCCTGCCTGAGAACTCTCCTTAGCGCGCTCCGGAATGATTCGGTGTCGGATCCAACCTCGCGCTGGTCAATCGCCGCGGCGTCGTCGTGGTGCAGGTACTCGATCGGGTCCTCGATCGTCACGACGTGCTTGCGCGAGATCCGGTTGATGTGCCCAAGCATGGTGGCGAGAGTAGTTGACTTCCCCGAGCTGGTCCCTCCCGTGACGACGACCAGTCCGCGCTCCTCCTCAGCCAGCCGTCGCACCACGTCCGGTAGGCCGAGCTCGGCAATCGTGTCCACCGCGTAGGGAACCGCTCGCATAGCAATCGAGACGGTCCCACGCTGAAGATAGGCGCTGACGCGAAACCGACCCAGTCCCGGCGCCGAATAGGCGAAGTCGATCTCATGCGCGTTCTCAAACTCCTTGAGCTTCGTGTCCATGAGCATGTCGTGGAGCAGCTGTTCGGTCTCCATCGGCTGGAGCGGGCCAGCGGCGGGATCCACGGCCTGCAGGACACCATTAACTCGGATGAGCGGGCGGTTGCCCACCTTGAGGAGGAGGTCCGAGCCGCCGAGCTGATTCATTCGCTGGAGAACCTCAGCAAGATCGAGCATGTCCCTCGGGTCAGGCCTCATATCGGGTATATCGGCCTCGGCGCCCCGGACATGCTCCGTAGCAACCACGGATCCCGGCAACGGCTTCCCCACAGCGAGGAGGGACTTTGCGGCGATGGCGTGGCGTCCGTGAACTGGGAAGCTCAGGCCATGGGGCCAGACCCTGACATCTACAACATCAAGCTCGGGTTCGAGCGCTTGGACGCGGCCCGACAGCACCTGCGCAACTCGCTTGACCTGGAGTTGCTGCGCCACGCGCGACGGGCTCTGCTTCCGCTGCCCCTGATCGATCGTCCCCAGCAGTTCTCGAGCGACGTCTTCCCGCCCTTCCGCAGGCGGCCGGCGCGTGCCTTGGCCGGAAAACGGGTTGCGGTTGTGATCTCGGGCGGCGGAGGCGCTGCAGTGGCGGTCATTGGTGCGGCGCGGGCTTTCGAGGAGGCCGGCATCGAGCCCGAGTTGATCTCGGGTTGCTCAGGCGGCGGGATGTTCGGTTCGCTGTGGGCTGCGGGACTCTCGGCACAGGAGATGGCCGACTTCGTGCTCTCCTGGGAGCCCGAGCGCTATCTCGATCCCGAGTGGTTGCGGTTTCCCAAGTTTGCGCTGACAGCGCTGCGCGGCTTCTCCGGTGCGATGAAAGGCGAGGCGGTCGAGCGGTTGTTCTCCGAGCGGTTCGACGGAGTGGCGGTCGGTGACCTGCCGATTCCACTGGCGACGATCGTTTACAACACCGATCTCGGCCTGATCGAGTACTTCGGCACCCGGACAACGCCCGAGGTTCCGATCGGACGCCTGGTGCGCATCACAATTGCGCTGCCTCCGTTCATCGAGGCTGTGGAGGTGCACGGCCACCTGTACGTGGACGGTGGCGTGGTCGAGCTGCTGCCAGTGCAGCCACTGCTCGATCAGGGTCCCTTCGACCATGCCTTTGGCATCAACTTCATGCTCCCGGAGGGTCTACGACCCGACGACATCACGGGCTGGAACCGGAAACCGATGGGGATCGTGCGGGCCAGCCGCGAGCTCCAGCAGGCCTACCACGTCGAGTTCGCGCGGCGTGCGAAACGTGAGCTCGGCGACGCCCTGACAATCATCGACGCGGCGGATCCGCGTCTATGCCGCGGCGGCTGGCTGATGGATCTGTTCATCGACCGCAGCCGCTGGCCCGACCTGATTCGTATCGGCTATGAGCGCACCAGCCGTGCCTTGCAGTCGATGCGCCAGCGGCCACCTCGATCGAGCAACGGCTCCGTTCCCCACTCTCCCGCAACGAAGACTCACTGAGCGCTGCCGTGAGACGGCCAGCGGAGGCGCAGGTTCAGCCTGCCTAGTTGTCCTGCGCGGCCAGTCTGGATCGGATGAACTCCGTATAGGGGCTCTCCGGCTTGAGCAAGCGCCGCTCGGCCAGTAGCGCCTCGGCGACGTCGGCTCGTCCCGCACGCAGCGCCGACTCGAGGTAGGTGAGGGTGATGACATCGCGCTGCGCCGCCGATCCGCCGAAGAGGTGCGACGAATAGCGGTGGGCGGCGAACAGGTCCATCGCGGTGGCATTGTCGCCGCGGCCGAAGGCGCGGAAGGCCTCGGCGATCGGCAACCCGGCCAGGCGCGCGATCGTCGCGCGCTGGCTCGTTCCGCCGGCCTGCTCACGCAGCGCGGCGAGGACGCGGTCGACCCCCGCGTAGTTGTCGGTCGCTACAAACGCCATGACCGCGTGCAGGTCGTTGAATCCCATGTACGCCTGGTCGGCGACTTCCTCATAGCGTTCGCCGACCTTGGCCCACCGGCCCCCGACGTCCACCCCATTCATGGAGAGGCGCCACAGCAGAGCACAGCTGTCGTGCATGTCCATGAGGACGCTGTCGTCATTGATGCGCATATAGCGGTCGTGCAGCCCGAGAACCTCGTCGTACTCCGCCACCTCGATATGCATGAGGGCGAGATGCCACGCGATGTGACAGGCCAGGTAGTTCTCTTCCCCCCACTCCCGTCGCCGGGACTGCATGAACGAGATTCCCCCGTCAGTCTGGCCCTGCATCTCGTAGCAGTGGGCACGCCCGTGAATAGCCCACCGGTCCCGCGGGTTGAGATCTAGAGCCCGGAGCGCGGCCTCTTCGGCGAGCGCGTATTGCCCGGACTCCTCCAGGCCGAAGGACAGCATTCCGTGGATGAACCCGCCGTCGCGCTCGGAGGGGTCCCAATGGGGGAGCGTCCGGGCGGCGCGATCGCGTGACCTCGCGGATTGACCTAGGAGGAAGTCCACCTGATGGCCGAACTGCAGTGCGCAGAGATCGCGCGGATGCCGGGCCAGGACATCGGCGTAGGTCTGCGACGCGCCGTACCAATCGCCCTTCAACCAGAGGCGCACGGCGCGAATATGGCCTCGCTCACGGTCGTTCGCACCGGCCTCGCGCGACAGGAGTTCCTCGTACTGCTCTGCCAGCCGACGCTGCATGCGGGCATCCGAGGCGACGAGATAGCCTCCCGCGACGAGGCATCGCGCCATGACGAAGTCGGGGTGCTGGTGCAACAGCTCGAGCATCGACCCGACCGGATCAGGCTCGAAGCCCAGCATCTTCCTGGCGGCCGTCGTGAATTCCTCGACCGCATCCGGGTCGTCGTACGAAACCTCGGCGCCGAACCCGTCAGTGAGCATGGCTCGCCGCCATCTTCGACCCAGCCATCACGCGTCTGTGGCAACTTGAGATCGAGCACACCGCTGGCGACCTGATTGCGAAGCATCTGCGCGGTGCCGCCGCCGATCGTGAACATGCGAGAGTCGCGCACCATCCGCTCGAGCGGAAGCTCGCGGTTGTAGCCCTGGGCTCCGAACATCTGCAGGGCGTCGCTGGACACGCGGAAGGCATTCTCCGCGGCGAAGACCTTCGCCTGCGCCGCCAGGCTCTTGTCCGGGAATCCAGCGTCGTCCTTCGAGCGCGCCGCGTTGTAGATCATCCCGCGCGCCGCGGCGAGGCCGATCTGCATGTCGGCGAGCATCCACTGCAAGCCTTGGAACTCGGCCAGCGGCCGACCGAACTGGTGCCGTTCCTTCAGTCTGTCGACGGCGAGTTCGAATGCTCCCTGCGCGATGCCGTGCGCGACGGTGGCCGCTCCAACCCGCTGTCCGTTGTAGGCATTCATGAGGCCGGCGAATCCGCGGCGTCCGCCTCCGGGCGGCCTGACGACGTGGCCGTCGGGCACGAACATATCCCGGAAGTGCACGTACGTCTCGGGGATGCCACGCAACCCCATGGCCGGGTGCCGTTCACCGATGTGCAGTCCCTCGGTCCCGTCCCGGATGGCGAGGAAACCGGCGATCCCATCGTCCTCGCCGTTGTCGATGACGCGCGCGAAGACCAGATGAACCCGGCTTACGCCCCCGCCCGTGATCCAGTACTTCGTCCCGTTGACCACGTAACCGCCGGGCACCTTCTCGGCGGTGGTCCGCATGTCAGTCGCAGCCGAGCCGGCGTCGGGTTCGGTGATGCAGATCGCCGGCTTGTCACCACTGAGCACGTGCGAGGCGACCATCCGCTTCTGCTCGGCCGTTCCGTAGGCCATCACAGCGCCGACGCCCGCCCATGTTGGCCTCGACGACGATCCGACCCGTAATTCCACAATTGCGCGCGAGCTGCTCGATCACGAGTACGGCGTCGAGGTAGCTCATGCCGCGGCCGCCGAACTGCGTCGGGATGGTCATGCCCATGAAGCCGGCATCGACAAGGTCCTGCACCGTGTCCCACGGATAGGACTCGGTCTCGTCGACCCTCTGAGCTCGGTCGCGCACTGGGCCGTCGGAAAGTTCCTTGGCCTGCGTCTGCAGTAGTTCCTCTTCGGTGGACAACGGAAACTCGTACACGCTGCTCAGATCCCTTCAACCGTGATCTGACCCAGCACCTCTTCGGTGTGTTCACCGCACAGCGGCGGAGCGAGCCGATACCTCACCGGCGTGGCGGATAGCTTGAGCGGATTGCCGATCAGCGGCACCACTCCCGAGGATGCCGCGGGGTGCGCCATTTCGATCCGCATGTCGCGGGCCGGGGCCTGGGGGTCGTCGAAGACTTCGGTCACCGTGTTGATCGGGCCGCCCGGGATGCTGGCGGCCTCCATCGCCGCCAGTAGCTCCGCCTTCGAGCGCTGCGCGATGATCGGGCTAATCAGCGAGATCAGTTCGTCGCGGTGGCGCAGCCGCTGCGGGTTGGTGGCGAAGCGCGGGTCGGTTGCCAGATGATCCGCGGCCAGGATGCGGCACAGCTTCTGATACTGGTCGTCGTTGCCGCACGCGATGATCACATGCCCGTCTCGTACCGCGAACACCTGGTAGGGAACGATGCTCGGGTGCTGGTTGCCACGGCGCACAGGATCGCGTCCGGTGAGCAGGGTGCTGACGCCCTCGTTGGCCAGCCATGCCGTCATGACGTCGACGAGGGCGACGTCGATGGCCTGCCCGCGGCCGGTACGGTCGCGGTGGCGAAGGGCCGCGAGGATTCCTGCGGCTGCGTACATCCCCGTCATCATGTCGACGATCCCGACCGCCACCTTCATCGGTTGTCCGTCCGGCTCCCCGGTCAGCGACATGATTCCGCCCCAACCCTGCGCGAGCAGGTCGTAGCCGGTGCGGTGGGCGTTGGGACCGGTCTGTCCAAAGCCGCTGATCGAGCAGTACACGAGGCGGGGAAACCGCTCTCTGAGTGATGCGTAGTCCAACCCGGCTCGAGCCAGATCACCGACCTTGAAGTTCTCGATGAGCACGTCGGAGGTCTCCAGCAGCCGGAGGATTGCCTCGCGGCCCTCCGCGGAATGGACGTCGATCTCGGCCGACCGTTTGTTGCGGTTGATGGCCAGGTAGTAGCCACTCTCCTCGGTGGCGCCATCTGGCCCCTCGAGAAACGGCGGACCCCACCGCCGCGTGTCATCGCCGATACCCGGCCGCTCGATCTTGATCACATCCGCCCCAAGATCGCCCAGGAGCTGGGTGCAATACGGGCCGGCCAGGATCCTGCTCAGGTCCAAGACGCGAACCCCGGACAGCGCCGAGTCCGTCGTCGGCCTCTCACCATTTTCGGGTGCCATACGCATACCGCCATTGATGATCACACGTTTCGGACGCAGCGCTCCGGGCTCGTCCGGCCTCAGCCTCCGGTCAACGCGCGGAGCTAGCCGGCGCGTTCGGCTGACGCCAGCCCTCGGCGAGCGAACGCCCCGAGCACAAACCCCGCGCCGGCGAGTCCCAGGAATGCCAGCCCGACCTTGACCGGCGAGCCGGCCAGAAGGCCACGGCCGGCCTCCAGTACGGCGGTCACGGGGTTGACGTTGGCGACGGAGTGGATCCACCCGGTCAGCAGGGGAAGGGGCACGTAAACCGGAGCGAGGAAGAGGAGCACGAACACGGGCATCTGAATCAGCGCCCCCGCCTGCTCAGTGCGGAGGAACATCGCGACCCCGCAGGCCCACAACGCCGAGACGAGATTCACGATCACGCCCAGACCGACCAGTCCGACCAGGTCGATCCCGCTGCCGTAGACGTTCATCCCCGCGATCAGCGCGGCGACCGTGACCACGCTCCCCGTCAGCGCCCAACGCAGGAGTGCGCCCACGGTGTAGCCCGCGATGATCCCGCTGCGGCGTGGGGCGCTCAGGAGCAGCCGCCGGGCAAATCCCGAGTCGAAGTCGCGAGCGATGGCAAAGCCGGTGAAGACACCGCCGAAGGCGGCTGACTGCAGGAACACGAAGACAAACTGAAACGCCGTGTAGCCCGGGCGGTAATGGAAGTTCGGGATGTCGGCGATCCGCGACAGGCCACCCGCGAAGGCGACCAGGAAGAACAGCGGGAAGATGATCGACGGCACGAGGATCGCCGGATTGACAAGCGTGTTGTGGATCGAGCGCCAGGCGACGCCCCGGGTCACGTTGAAAAAGCGCCTCATGGCTCTCCACACCCAGCTCTCATCGCCGCGCCAGCCTCGTCCTCATCGCGGCCTCGGAAAGACCGAGCGTGGTGACAAGCAGGATGAGCGCGAAGCCGAACCCGAGCGCGAGCGCCTGCACATCCCAACCCTTGATCACCAGGCTGCGCAACGACTCGATCAGGTAGGAGACCGGGTTGTAGGTCGCGACGTCTCGAAACCATTGCGTCTTGATCAGGTTGCGGGGCAGGCTCGAGGAGCTCAGGAACAGGGTCACGAAGAGCAGCGGGAAGATTCCCTGGACCGCCTCGCCAGTCCCGAAGCGGAGGGCCAGGAGGCCGCCCAGGCTGGCGAATGCGAAGGCGATGAGGATCGATAGGGCCAGCAGCACGATGGCACCGGCGACGCCGCTGACGAGCGTGACTCCGGTGGCCAGCCCGACGAGGAGGTAGGCGACCGCCTGCACGGCGCCGAGCACGAGCGCGCCCCCCAGCTGACCGAGCAACAGTGCCTGGCCGCGAAGCGGCGTGAGTGCCAGCCGGTTCAGGAAGCCGCTCTCGATGTCGCGGGCCAGATCGACACCCGCGGTGATGGAGACGAACATCGCACCCTGAATGAACGTCATCGCGATGAGAAAGTCCCGGTAGTGGTGGGTGGGGAAACCAGGGATGCGGGTGGCCGGGCTGAGCGCCGAGCCGTTGATCGCGAACAGGATCAACGGGAAGATCATCGGGAAGATCAGGAGCGAGCGCTGGCGCGCGGTGCGGACGACGGCCCGCCGCGCCACGGCCAGCGTCTGCTCCACCAGACCCGTCCCGTGCGACGCGCGCCCGGTGACCTGCGCGGGAAGCGCCGACTCAACCGCCACGCCGCCTCCGTCCGCGCGGCGGCGGTCCGGCCGCCGCCTCGTCGGAGCCGCCGTCACCAGAGCCCTCGAGCTTTCGTCCGGTCTTGGCGAGGAAGACGTCGTCGAGTGAGGGCTGGTGGAGCTGCAGCGCGTCCACCTTGAGATGCGCCTGGTCGAGGATGCGAACGATCTCAGCCAGCTGAGACTCGCCCCCGGGCAGCTGCACGGTGACACTGCCTCGACCGTTGCGATGTAGTTCGCCAAACCCAGACAGCAGCTCGGCGAGCCGACCCCCGGCGTCCGGATCATCGGGCGTCACCTCGACGGTCGGACTGCCGATCTCCGCCTTGAGCTTGGCCGGGGTTCCCTCGGCCACGATCCGGCCGTGATCGATGATCCCGATCCGATCGGCCAGCGCATCCGCCTCCTCCAGATACTGCGTGGTGAGGAACACGGTCATTCCCTCGTCATGGGCCAGCCGGGCCACCTCCTCCCACAACGCCGCCCGGCTCTGCGGATCGAGACCGGTGGTCGGCTCGTCGAGGAAAAGGATCCGAGGCGAATGGACCAGAGCCAGGGCGAGGTCCAGGCGCCGCTTCATTCCGCCCGAGTAACCGCCGACCCGGCGGTCGGCCGCCTCGGTCAGCCCGACTCGCTCCAGCAGCTCCTGGGCCCGCCGCCGGCGGTGCTCGCCGGTCAAACCCTGCAAGGTGGCCTGAAGGATCAGGTGCTCGCGGCCGGTGAGGATCGCGTCAAGCGCCGCCTCCTGAAGCGCGGCCCCGATCACCGCCCTCACCTCCGAGCCCTGGTGGACGACGTCGTAGCCACCCACCCAAGCGCGTCCGCTGGTCGGGGGGAGCAGCGTGGTCAGCATCAGGACAGTGGTCGACTTGCCGGCGCCGTTCGGACCGAGAAAGCCATAGATCTCCCCCGGCGAGACGGTCAGGTCGATTCCATCGACAGCTCGCGGCCCCTTGCGGAACTCGCGCACGAGGTTCTCCACCTCGATCGCGGCTCGCTCGGCCGCCCTGGAGCCAACCATCACGGCGGCTCGGTCGGTCGTGGTGCGAGGTTGAGGCATCGTAGGACACAGTAGCAAAAGGTTTAGCTTGTCAATCGTTTAGATACTCAATAGAATGGGCATATGGCAACCGCGACCGGGATGCGATCCGATTCGACTCCCGGAGCGCCGGCGGGTCCCGAAACTTCGGCGACTCCTGGCACGACAGCAACTCACGAAACGCCGGCGGCGGAGGCATGGACCGAGCTTCGCAAACTGCTGACAGAGCAGCGGCGACGCTTCCTCAGCGCCGCGTCAGAGCTCGACCTCCACCCCGCCCAGGCCGGCGCCCTGCTTCAACTCGCCTCGCCGCTGCCAATGAACGAGCTGGCGGCGATGCTGTCGTGCGACAACTCGAACGTGACCGGCCTCGTCGACCGCCTCGAGGCGAGAGGCCTGGTTGCTCGCCAGGCCAGTCCCGAGGATCGACGCATCAAACGCGTCGTGCTCACCACGGCAGGGGTCCGTATGCGCGAGCAGCTGATGGAGCGCGTCGGCCGCCCACCCGCCGGGTTTGAACGACTATCGACCGCCGAGCAGCGGCAGCTGCGCGATCTCCTGCGCCGCGTGCTCTAGTGTCCCGCCCGGCTACGTGCCAGGCGCCTCGTCGACTAGCACCTCGTACATCTCCACCGAGGTTCGCGCGCCGCGTCCGCTGGCCGGCGTCATCTCGTTCAATGCCGCGTCGGCGCGCCGCAGGTCTTCCTCGGTCTCGCAGAGGATCAGGTTCGCGCCGCGATCGTTCTCTCGATCAACGAGAAGCATTACGCGCTTCATCGCATCGCCGGCGCTCTCGAATGGAGTGCCCTGTCCACCGCTGCGGATGGTCTCGCGCACGCCAGCCGCGAGCTCGTCCCAGTTGCCGCCTTCAAACCGCGCGATTCGAACGTACATGTTGCATTTCCTTTCGGACCTTGGGCTTCATATACAGCGCCGTAATCTGTATCCGGAATGGCATATGAAGGTCAAGAACTTGTGGGCCCCAACGGCTTCCGGCTAAAACTGGTGCGCATCACCGACGAGGTGCTCGAGATGGAGGGCTCGTACAGCGGTGAGGGGAGCCTGCCGCCCGAGCACTTCCATCCGCATCAGGACGAACATTTCGAGGTGCTGGAGGGTGCGGTTAGGGCGGTCGTCGCAGGCCAAGAGCGCCGCTATGGGGCCGGCGAGGCATTCGACATACCTGCCGCGCACCCCGCACCGGATGGCCGGTGACGGTCGTGCCCGCCTGCGCTGGGAGGTGCGGCCGGCACTGCGCACGGCGGAGTTCTTCGAGCGCGCGTACAGCGACGATCCCGGCGCCGATTTCCTGGACACGTTCGCCGACGAGTTCCGGCTGACGACGTAGGACGACGCTCAGGCTGACCCGGCAGCCCCGCCCGGAGGCCGCGGTAACGTCGCACTCGGCCACCGACCGCGGGCGTCGCGTCAACGGGTCAGCAATCTCGAGGCCAGCAACCAGAGGGCCTGCAGCGCCGTCCCCAGGTCAGCCTCGTCGGTGTCCTCCTCGCGCGTGTGCGACAGGCCACGCAGGGAACGCACGAACAGCATCACGGCCGGTACGCCGGCATCGGCGACGTGGGCCGCGTCGTGGAGCGGTCCGCTGGGCAAGCGGACGTCCTCGCCCTGGAGCTGGGAGACGATCGCGCCACCCATGTCGATCAGACCGGCGTCGAAGGGGATGGGAGCGATCTGGAACAGGGGCGACCAGATCACGCGAACGCCCTCTTCGGCGGCGATCGCCTCGCTGGCGCGGACCGCCTCCGCGTGAACGGTGGCGAGCGCCCCGCCGTCGGCGTGGCGTTGGTCGACGAGCGCCGTCGCCACCCCCGCGACGGCCGTCGGGATCCCCGGCTGCGCGTCGATCCGCCCCACCGTTCCGACCCCTCCGTGGCGACCAGCCAGCTCGCGCACGGCCACCGCCAGCCGCGAGGCGCTGATGAGCGCGTCGTGGCGCAGGTCCATCGGGGTCGAGCCGGCGTGCGCCGATTGCCCCTCGAACCGCACCGCCCATCGCTCCACCCCATAAGTGCCCGTGACCACGGCGAGAGGGAGCCCCCGGGCCTCCAATACCGGACCCTGCTCGATGTGGAGTTCCAGGTACGCCACCGCGGCGGCGAGACGGCCGTGAGCCGCCCTCATCGACTGGATATCCACGCCATGCTGCGCGAGGGCGTCGCGCGCCGTGATCCCGTCGGCATCGCGCAGGCCCGCGACCAATTCGGGATCGAGCTTGCCGGCGACGGCCGAGGAACCGAGCAGACTGAGGCCAAAGCGCGCTCCCTCCTCGTCGGCCCAGTCGACGAGCCTGACGGTCAGTGGCGGTCTTCCGGCCGCGGCTATCGTGCGCAGCACCTCCAGCCCGGCGAGCACGCCGAGGCAGCCGTCGAGCCAGCCGCCATCGGGGACCGAGTCGATGTGGCTGCCGAGGATCAGCGCGTCGGGGCTGTCACCCACGAGCGTGGCCCACAGGTTCCCGGCCTCGTCGACCTCCACGGTGAGCGGCAGCTCCGCCAGCAGATCGCGCTCCCAGCGTCGTGCCCGGGCCCAGGTATCGGTCCATGCCACTCGCTGCGCACCGCGGTCGGTGCCTGTTAGAGCAGCGAGCCAGCGCAGTTCGCGGACCATCCGCGTGGGCTCCGGAGCGGGCGACACGCGGGAAATGATGGAGGATCTGACCCCCGGCACACGCCCTGACGCTGAAGCGAGTAAGCCCGCTTCGTGTGGCTAGCATCGGGGTGGTGGGACTTCTCCTCTATCTCATCATCCTGTTCTTTGTCGGCCTGTTCGTCGGCGCGCTGGCCCGGCTGTTGCTACCGGGTCCGGATCCGATGGGAATCGGGATGACCATCCTTGTCGGGCTCTGCGGGACCTTCAGTGCCGGACTGTTCTCGTGGTACGTGTTGCACCGGCACGGCGGAGGACTGGTCCTGTCGGTGTTGTTCTCGATGCTGGTGGTCTGGATCTACCGCCGCTCCCGAGGCGGCGCCTACCAGCGTCGACGGCGCGCGCCGTACTAGGCAGCGGGCCTGGCTGAGCATCGGGCCGGGCCGCCCAGCAGGCGATCTCGGTGTGGTCGGCGTTCGCCGCCAGCGCCTGGGCCGCCTGCTCCCATAGCTTCACCGCCGCGTCGGCGCGACCGCCGGTCGAGCCCGCGGGCCAGGTCGGCCGCGATCCGCATGTCCGGCGAGCGGATCGCTCAACGCCACCGTGCCGTTCGCCATCGCGAACTCATCACGTTGAGCAGGCTCGACATCAAATCCTCGTACTGCCCAGCCCGCAGCCACGAGACGCGTGGCCATCGGCATCCCCATCCGACCGAGCCCGAAAAACGCCAGCGGGCCGGGTTGTTCAATGATCGACGCCGAGCTCATTGAGAACCTGGTCGGCGGTTCGAAACGACTCCATGGCTGCCGGCACGCCGCAGTAGATTGCCGTCTGGAGAAGCACCTCGCGGATCTCGTCGATCTCGCAGCCGTTGTTTATCGCGCCGCGTACGTGGAGGCCGAGCTCATGTTGGCGACCCAGCGCGGTGAGCATCGCCAGGTTGATCAGCGAGCGGGTCCTGCGATCGAGCGCCGGGCGAGTCCAGATCTCGCCCCAGCAGTACTCGGTCACGAGCTGCTGCATGGGCCGACTGAAGTCCGAGACGGATGCAAGGGATCGCTCGACGTGCTCGGCTCCGAGGACCTCCTTGCGCGCCGCGAGCCCACGGTCGAAACGATCGTTGTCAGAGAGTGTTGCCACCTGGCTGCTCCTTGCTGGTTCGTTGCCAATTGCCGCCACTTAACCGGTCCGAGCATTCGGTTGCGGCTTGCCTCCCCTAGACAGCGGGAATAAGGTTCACTCGCTTGGAAGCCACCACCGTCCAACAGTCCGGCGCGCTCGACCCCACAGCCCCAGGCAACAAGGGGCTGAAGACAGGCGCGCTCGGTTACATCTCGAACCTGGTCATCGCGATCGCGTCGACCGCGCCGGCGTACAGCCTGGCCGCGACGCTCGGCTTCATCGTCGCCGTCGGGGGCATCGGCGTACACGCGCCCGCCGTCCTCATCGTCTCGTTCATCCCGATCCTGTTCGTCTCCGTCGGCTATCGGTTCCTCAACCTGGCCGACCCCGACGCCGGCACGACGTTCGCGTGGGTCTCCAAGGCCTTCGGGCCGCAGCTGGGCTGGGTCAACGGCTGGGCGATCTTCCTCGCCGACATCATCGTGATGGCATCGCTGGCGGCGATCGCCAGCAACTACACGTTCCTGCTCTTCCGTTCCGCCGGCGCACCGTCGAACTTCTGGCTCATCGTCGGCGCGGTTATATGGATCGCGGTGATGACCTGGATCTGCTACCGGGGCATCGAGCTGTCGGCGCGCATCCAGACGATCCTCCTAGGTCTCGAGATCTTCACGCTGGCGCTGTTCACGGTCGTCGCGCTGGTCAAGGTCTACGCCAACAACCCCGCCGGCTCGATTCACGTGACGGCGTCGTGGTTCAACCCCTTCGACCTGAGTTGGGGGGCGCTGGTCGATGGGATCCTGCTCGGCATCTTCATCTACTGGGGGTGGGACTCGGGTGTGGCGGTCAATGAGGAATCGCGCGACCCCCACCGCGGGCCGGGCAAGGCTGCGGTCGTCTCAACGCTGATCCTGCTCCTGATCTACGTCGCCGTAAGCGCCGCGGCGCAGGCCTATCACGGCACCGCGTTCCTGGCCAACAACTCCAACGACGTTCTCAACGCCCTGGGTAAAGGCGCCCTCGGGTCGGGTCTCGACAAACTGCTGATCATCTGCGTGCTGACGTCGGCGTCGGCGTCGACCCAGACGACGATCCTGCCGACCGCGCGCACGACGCTGTCGATGGCGCGCTGGAGCTCGATCCCTGAGGCATTCGGCCGCGTCCATTCCCGCTTCCTGACGCCGACCTTCTCCACCCTCCTCATGGGCGCTCTCTCGATCCTGTGGACAGTGGCGCTGCTCGCGTTCAACCCGAACCAGGACGTGCTCGGGGACACGATCTCGGCGCTCGGCTTTGCCGTCTGCTTCTACTACGGCTTCACCGGCCTGGCGTGCGCGGTCTACTTCCGCCACGACCTGTTCAAGAGCGCACGCAACTTCTTCTTCGCCGGACTGATCCCGGTCGTGGGCGGCATCATGATGGGGTACGTCGCGGTCAAGGCGTACGGCTACTACAACACGGCGGGGAACAACTACTCGAAGCCGGTGATCGGCATCCAGACGCCGATCTTCGTGGGCATCGGTGGCCTGATCCTCGGCGTCATCCTGATGTTCGCCTCCTGGCCCTTCTTCCCCGAGTTCTTCCGCCGGAAGTGGTTCCAGACCGCCGACCCTGCGGTCCTCGAGGCGGATGCCGTCCACGGCAAGGTCGTGACGCCGGGCGAGAGGGACCCGGGCAGCTGAGCCTCAGAGCCTCTCTCTCACACACCGCTGGACTTGCGTCCGGACGCCGCTGTCCGTAATGTGGAGGGCATGGGGATGAGGTTGCCCGCTGAACGGGGCGACGGGGCACGGCACGCGCGTTTGAAGGTGGTCCTGTCGCTCGGTGTTGCTATCGCCGCGGTCGCGGCGCCTGGCGTAGCGCGGGCTACCGACGTGACGTTCCTGCCCACCGGTGCCGAGCAGACCTTCATCGTGCCGGCTGGAGTGACGACCGTGCATGCGATCGCAGTAGGCGGGAAGGGTGCGGACGGCGCGGAGTCGGGCGGAGCCGGCGGTTTCGGCGCGCTGGTTACCGCGGACCTTTCCGTCACCCCGGGCCAGACCCTGTACATCGAAGTCGGGGCAAACGGCGGCTCAGCTGACAGCGGCTCGAGTGGCGGCTTCAACGGCGGTGGTGCCGGCGGGTCGGGCCTCTGCGGTGGCGGCGGAGGCGGCGGTGCATCCGACGTCCGCACGGCAACGCGCGCGGCGGGAACGTCGCTCGCGCTGCGTCTGATCACGGCGGGCGGTGGCGGTGGTGGCGGCGGATGCGATCCTGGCCCCGGCACACCCCAGGGCACGGGCGGCGCCGCCGGAGAACCTGGCGGGGCGTCGGATGGCGGCGGCGGACAGCCCGGCACCTCGACACAGGGAGGGGTCAGCGCACAGGCAGACGATTGCCCGGGCCACTCCGGCAGCCTCGGGAGCGGCGGCAGCGGCATCGACGGGACGTGCATCGGCTTGACCGCAGGTGGAGGGGGCGGAGGCGGCGGCCTGTTTGGTGGCGGTGGCGGCGGTCCCAGCAGCGCCGGTGGTGGTGGCGGGGGCGGATCCAGCGGCTTTGGGGATGGGGCCACCAACACCTCGGTCACCGCCGACACGACCGGCTCCCCGTCAATCACGCTCGTCTACAAGGGTGCGCCCCCACCCCCGCCGAAACGAGCCAAGCTCACGGCGCTCACGCTGACCAACTCGACGTTCGTGGCCGGCAAGACCTCCACCCCGCTCACCGGCACGGCCGCCGCCAAGCATCACAACACCGGCACCACGTTCTCGTTCCGGCTAGACCGCGCCGCCACCGTGAAGATCGCCATCCAAAGACGAGCCCGGGGCCGGCGCGTGAACGGCAGCTGCAAGACCCCGACCCACAAGCTGCGTCACAAACCGCGCTGCACCCGGACGATAAAGATCGCCACCCTGAGCCGCACCGGGCACGCGGGTGCGAACAAGGTCGCGTTCAGCGGCCGGATCCGGGGCAAGGCCCTCAAGCCCGGCAACTATCGGGCTGTATTCACCGCCACCAACGGCGCCGGGCCGTCATCACCGAAGACGATCGCCTTCACGATCGTCAGGCACTGAACGGCCTACAGACCCGCCTCCGCGGTGATCTCGCCCGCCTCGACGGCGGCGAGAAGACGCCGGTAGTCGCGTTCGTTCTGCTCGGCATAGGCCTGAGAGAACTCGAGGATCGCGCGATCGAAGGCGGAGCCTCTGCCCAGATACGCCGCGATAGCGATCCGGTCGCCGCTACGGGCATGAGCGCGGGCGAGCGTCCAGCCACAGAGCTTGCCGTAGGTGGCCATGCCCAACGGCACCATGTCCTCGATCACGGCCGAGCCCTTCCAGTCCTTGAGCTGGCGTACGTAGAAGTCGCGCGGGCGGCCGTCGAGCTCGGCTTCAACGTGCAGCCAGCCGAGGAAGATGTCGCTGGTGGCCTGCATGAGCCGCTGCCCAACGACGACCCGCTCGCCGTGGTTCGCGAACGCGCTCGGGGCGATGAACTCCTCCAGCACCGAGGCCTCGGCCTCCTTGATCTGGAGGAACAGGGGATCCCGGCCACCGCGGCCGAGCAGGAGCGCGATCCACGCGCGGGTGCCGACACTGCCCACCCCGACGACCTTTCGGGCCAGGTCGACGAGCTCGAACTCCTCGAGCAGCACGCGCCGCTCGAACTCGAGCGTCGCCCGATAGTCCTCCAGCAACTGATGCAGCGCGCCGAAGACGGCATCGCGATCCTGGCTGGCGACGAGCCGGTCGATGGGCACAATCAGCGGCGACTGGTCGACGATTCGAACCTGACCATCGACGAGCTGGGTCAATTTCGAAAACGCCGACATGCTGTCGCGCGTGCGTGCCTTGGCGAGGTTCTGATCGGCTCGCTTGCGCATCTTCCGTGTGAACTGCGAGCCGTAGCCACGGAGCACGCTCTCAATGTCGAGGCGTGAGTACCACACCTCGAGGCTGGTCATGCCGGCGAACTCCGCCATCGCCTCGCGGTAGCTGGCCACGGTCTCGAGCACGATCCGCGCTTGATCCTTGGGGCGAAAGCCGTTGTCGCGTGCCGCGATCAGCATGCTCACCCCCAACCGCTTGACATCCCACTCGAATGGACCCGGAAGCGTCTCGTCAAAGTCGTTGACGTCGAACACGAGCCGCCGCTCGGGGGAGGCGAACACCCCGAAGTTCGAGAGGTGAGCATCGCCGCAACACTGCACGTTCAGCCCCGACCTCGGCGTATTCCGGAGATCGTGCGCCATGATCATCGCCGCCCCGCGGTAGAAGGTGAACGGCGAGACCAGCATGCGGCCATAGCGGATCGGTACGAGCTCCGGCACCCGGGTCTGGGCCTGGCGCTCGAGCAGCTCGAGCGGATCGGGTCGGCCCGGTGCGGCAGCGAATTCCGCGTGGCTCGACCGCGGAACCTCGGCCCGCGCAGCCTTGCCCCGCGCGACGCGCTCGGCTACCGGCAGGTTGTTCGTACTCGCCCTCATCGCTGCCGCCATCGCTGCCCTACGGTACCGCCAAGATCAGGCAAGCCGCGCCGTGAACCCGCTGGCGATCCCAGCGGCGACCGTACGCATCCCGGGCTCGGCGAGCTGTGCGTCATGCTCGAGCTGTTCGGCGGTGAGCCCGTTCAGGCGGAAGAAGTCGGTTGTGGCCGACGGCAGGCCGCCGTTCTGGCCGCGGATTCCCGCGGCCAGGGCCGCCACCCACCGCGCTGGCGTTTCGGGATGGCATTGCACGGCCCACGCCTCACCGTGGCGACACGCCTGCACGCACACGTCGTTGGTGAGCAAGATCTCGGCCCCGGCCGGCGGCTCGAACGCGTAGGCGTGGGCGTGGAAGACCGAGAACCGCTCGGGAGCCGCGCCGAGCAATGGATCGCCAGAAGCGGCCGGCATCGCGGTGACCTCGTGGAAGCCGAGCTCCAACCCGCATTCGTACACGTCGCCCCCCAACTCCTGCACCAGAAGTTGGCCACCCAGGCACAGGCCAAGAACCGGCAGCTCGGCGGCCAGCGCCTGAGCGATCGTCTCGCGAACCCGCCGCACGGCCACCGTGTCATCGACGGGGTCGGCGAGTCCCGGCAACACGATGAGTCCCTGATAGCTGCGAACGCTCGGAAGCTCCTGGCCGGAGGAGCGCACGTCGAGCTGCACATCGCAACGCACGAGTTCGTCGGCGATGCGGCCCAGCGACTTATCGTCGTCGTTCTGTACGACCAGCACCGAACCAGACACGGGCCGCTGTATGCCATGCCTGGGAGTCGCTGTCAAGGCCGCGGCGCCGAACCCACGCGCAGAACACCGGCGGGCACACGGCCGGATGGATGCGGGCATGGTTGCGCGACGGGCGTCGACGGCGCAAACTCCAACAGCGGTGCCGGCGCCCGAATACAAACCCCCAACCCCGGAACACAGGCGCCTCGAAGACGCCCGCACGGGAACCTCCCCGTGGAAGTCGTGGGGTCCCTATCTGAGCGAGCGCCAGTGGGGGACCGTGCGGGAGGACTACAGCCAGGGCGGCGACGCCTGGAACTACCTGACCCACGACCAGTCGCGGTCGCGCGCGTACCGCTGGGGCGAGGATGGGATCGCCGGGATCTGCGACGAGCGCCAGCGACTCTGCCTGGCCCTGGCGCTGTGGAACGAGGCCGACCCGATCCTCAAGGAGCGGATGTTCGGGCTCTCAAACGGCGAGGGGAACCACGGCGAGGACGTCAAGGAGTACTGGTTCTACCTCGACAACACGCCGACCCACTCGTACATGAAGTGCCAGTACAAGTACCCACAGGCGGAGTTCCCGTACCTGGATCTCGTCTCCACCAACGGGCGCCGGGGCAAGCAGGAGATGGAGTACGAGCTCCTCGACACCGGCATCTTCGACGACGACCGGTACTTCGACGTGATCGTGGAGTACGCCAAGGGCGCGCCCGACGACATCCTGATGCTCGTCACGGCCCACAACCGCGGACAGGAGCCGGCGAGCATTCACCTCCTGCCCACGCTCTGGTTCCGCAACACGTGGTCGTGGGGCGACGAGGTGCCGAAGCCGACGATCACGGCCGACGGCGCCGCATCAGCGATCGCCAGCCACCACGAGTTGGGCGACTGGACCCTCTGCGCGGACGCTTCATCGGAGCTGCTCTTCTGTGAGAACGAGACCAACAACCAACGACTGTTCGGCGCGCCCAACGCAACGCCATACGTCAAGGACGGGATCAACGACTACGTCGTCGGCGGAAACCACGACGCGGTCAACCCCGAGCGCACGGGAAGCAAGCTCGCTGCCCACCATGTCGTGGAGCTCGCGCCCGGGCAGAGCGCCTCGATCCGCCTGCGGCTGACCGGACCGGACACGGCAGGCAAGAACGCCAAGCCGTTGGGCGCCGACTTCGATCGCGTCCTCAGCGCGCGGCGCAGCGAGGCCGACGACTTCTATGCGAAGGTCATCCCGGCAACGGTGCGACCCGACGCCGCGATGGTGATGCGTCAGGCGCTGGCGGGACTGTTGTGGAGCAAGCAGTACTACGAGTACGACGTCCACCGCTGGTTGCGTGAGCACGGCGTCAACCCCTGGGATCCCGGTGCCCCCGCGAGCTCGGTGCGCAACGTCAACTGGTTCCACATGGTCGCCGAGGACATCATCTCGATGCCCGACAAGTGGGAGTACCCCTGGTTCGCCGCCTGGGACCTGGCCTTCCACTGCGCGCCGCTGGCACTGGTCGACGTCGATTTCGCCAAGGACCAGGTCGAGCTGCTGCTCAAGACCAGGTACCTGCACCCGAACGGCCAGATCCCGGCCTACGAATGGAACTTCAGCGACGTCAATCCACCGGTCACTCCGTGGGCCGCCCTGTTCGTGTACGAGCGCGAGGCGGCGATCCGCGGCGAGGGCGACCGCGAGTTCCTGGCCCGCGTGTTCGATCGCCTGCTGACCAACTTCACCTGGTGGGTGAATCGCAAGGATCCCGACGAGCGCAACCTGTTCCAGGGCGGGTTCCTCGGCCTCGACAACATCGGCATCTTCGATCGCTCGGCGCCGTTGCCGGGCGGCGGAACGCTCGAGCAGGCCGACGGCACTGCCTGGATGGCCCTGTACTGCCAGTGGATGCTCCAGATCGCGGCCGAGCTGGCTCGGCATGATCCGTCATATGTCGACATGGCGTTCAAGTTCATCGCTCACTTCGTGTGGATTGCGATCGCGCTCAACCCGCCGGGGGGACACGGAGGGCTGTGGGACGAAGAGGATGGCTTCTACTACGACGTGCTGCGGATGCCCGACGGCGGAACGATCCAGCTCAAGGTGCGCTCGCTGGTCGGCCTGCTGCCGCTGTGCGCCGCGACGGTGTTCGAGCCCGAGCTGGCCGAGCGCTTCCCCGATCTGCAGGAGCGGCTGGCCTGGTTCGCCGGGCGGTTCGCCGACTCGATCCCGCAGCTGGCCCAGATACCGGGTCCCAGCCCCGAGGGGCGACGGATCGCCGCGCTGGTCGATGAAGAACGCCTGCGGCGGATCCTCTCGGTGATGCTCGACGAGGACGAGTTTCTCGGGGCCCACGGCATCCGGGCGATCTCGCGGCGCCATCTCGAGCACCCGTGCGTGTTCGATTGGGGCGGCCAGGAATACCAGGTTCACTACCTCCCGGCCGAGTCGGACACGGGCATGTTTGGGGGCAACTCCAACTGGCGGGGACCGGTGTGGTTCCCGATGAACCTCGTGATCCTGCGCGGCCTCATACAGCTCCACCGCTACTACGGAGACCGGCTCAAGGTGGAGTGCCCGACGGGCTCCGGACGCGAGATGAACCTGCTCGAGGTGGCCACCGAGATCGGCGCGCGCCTGGCCACGACGTTCACCGAGGACGAGGATGGGCGTCGACCCGTGTTCGGAGGAATCGAGAAGTTCCAGACCGATCCCCACTGGCACGACCTGCTGCTGTTCCACGAGTACTTCCACGGCGACAACGGGGCCGGCATCGGCGCCAGCCACCAGACCGGGTGGACGGGCACGGTCGCACTGCTGTTCGAGCTCGGCGGCGCCACACAGGTGCAGCCGGACGAGATCGTCGCCCTCGGCGATTGAGGCCGGATGAGCTGGCCGCCCCGCCCGACGGTCTACGAGATCAACACCGCGGTATGGCTCGAGCGGCTGGGGCGGGAGCGCGGACGTCCGCTCGAGCTCGATGAGGTCCCCGCCGGCGCCTGGGACGCCATCGCGCGGCTACCGGTCGATGCCGTTTGGCTGATGGGCGTCTGGCAGCGCAGCCCCGCGGGGCTCCGGATCGCCCTGGCCAATCCCGAGATCGATACCGGCAACCACGCCGCGCTGACGGACTTGAGGAGCGAGGATGTGATCGGCTCGCCCTACTGCATTCGCGACTACGTCGTCGATGAGCGGTTCGGCGGGCGCCCGGCGCTCGCCGTCGCGCGCCAGCAGCTCGCCACGCGCGGTCTGAAGCTGATCCTCGACTACGTGCCGAACCACGTGGCGCCCGATCACCCCTGGCTGACTGAGCAGCCCGACTGTTTCCTGCACGGCAGCGAGGACGAGCTGGCCCAGCACCCAGAGGCGTTCGTACGCACTCCCGGCGGGATCGTGGCCAACGGACGCGATCCGTATTTCGCGCCCTGGCCCGATGTCGTACAGCTCAACGCGTACTCGCCGGCGCTGCGCGACGCGGTCGCGACGATGCTCCTCACCGTCGGCGAGCAGTGCGACGGCCTGCGCTGCGACATGGCGATGCTGATGACCAACGAGGTGTTCGGGCGCACCTGGGGAGAGCGAGTCGGCCCGGCCCCCGCGGCGGACTACTGGCCGACGCTGATCGGCCGGGTCAAGGCGGCCCACCCGGACCTGCTGTTCATGGCCGAGGCCTACTGGGACATGGAGTGGACGCTCCAGCAGCAGGGCTTTGACCTCTGCTACGACAAGCGCCTCTACGACCGCCTCGTCCACGACTCGGCCGAGTCGGTGCGGGGGCACCTCCAGGCCGACGCCGGCTATCAGGAGCGCCTGATCCGCTTCATCGAGAACCACGACGAGCCGCGCGCCGCGGCCACGTTCCCGCCCGCCAAGGCGCGCGCGGCCGCGGTCGTCATGTCCACGCTTCAGGGCGCGCGGCTCTACCACGACGGCCAGTTGGACGGGGATCGCATCCACATCCCGGTGTTCCTCGGCCGCGGGCCCGACGAGCCACCCGACGAGGACCTTCACGCGTTCTACAACCGTCTGATCCGGGCCGTGGCCGAGTCCGGCCTGCGCGACGGCGACTGGAGGCTATGCGAGGCGACGGGCTGGCCCGACAACGACTCACACCGACAGTTGGTGGCGTGGAGCTGGACCACCCGCACCCAGCGCCACCTCGTGGTGGTCAATCTGTCCGACGCGCCCGCGCAGGCCAGGGTCCACCTCGCCTATGACGATCTACACGGTCGAACCTGGACGCTGGCCGATCGGCTCAGCGGGCAGACGTTCGATCGCGCCGGGGATGAGCTGGCCGGCGAGGGCCTATACGTCGGGCTGGACCCCTGGGGCGCCCACTTCCTCGGGCTCTAGTAGTCCTCGACGGCCAGCAGCACACCGGCGCGCCACGCTCTGTTCATCGCCCTGTTGGCCACCTCAGCCGCTGGCGCCAACGCTACGGCGTGTCGGCGGAGGCCGTCAATGCGTCGGCCCGGCGCAACCGGTACATCCGCAGCCGCCCGTAGTCCTTGGCCGCCTTCATGTGACCAACGTAGTCACAGGTGAACTCGCTGCGGTCGGCCAGAACCAGCGCAGCCGCGAACGGCTCGGTGACGTACACGGCACCCGGTGGGGTGACCGGCTCGATTCGTGCTGTACGACTGACATGCGATCCCATGAAGCCCTGCGTCTCGAGCACGGGGTCATAGGTGGGGAATACGGGGCCGACGTGGCCGCCCAGCCGGAGCGCGAGGGTCGTCGGCAGCCCCTCCGCCTCGAGATCCAGCTGGGCCAGTTCGTCCTGGAGCTCCAGCGCGCACGCCGCCGCCGTGCTCGCGTCCGACAGCACCACGTAGAGCGCGTCGCCCCACGTGTTCCGGTGCCAGACATCGCCGCGATGTCGATTGACCGCGTCGGCGAACGCGCCGAGAAACAGCCGCGAGAACACGGGCAGCTGCTCGTCGGTCAGCTTCGAGAACCCCTTAACGTCGCCGAACAGCATGGCCCGAACCACACGCCCCGAGTGCCCATCACCGGGGGCGGCCGCCGGCGATGGCGCCGCAGCGGGCGGCTGGCCGACCTCGTCGACCGCGGGCGCCCCACCGTCGGGCGAGACGATCGTGATCGGCCTGCCGCCGCGGCGCCACGTGGCCACGTCGATCGACGTTCCCGCTGTCCCCTCGGGGGGACCGCCATCCCACAGCGCGAGCTGACGGACCTCCGCGTCCAGGTAGCGACCGCGCAGGAGCGCCAGGCCCATGGCCAACTCGCTGCAGTAGCGAAACAGGACGTCGTCGCCCAGAAACGCGTCGCGGGTCGCGTAGTCGACCACCGTCGCGGCATCGAGGCAGCTCTGAAAGCGCTCCACCCACCGCGCGCCCGCGGGCCGCACCGACAGGTTGATGAACTCGTCGCGCGCGAACGGAAGCACGACGTGAAGCTCGCTCCGCGCCGCCAGGAGCGTCTCAGCCCACATGATGTCGGCGCCGCTGGCCAACGAGCCATAGGCGAAGCCGGCCGGATGGTGCCGCACGACCTCGCCAAACCGCGTCGATACCGCTTCCACCGCCTCGGGCGGGAAGCGCCCCTCTCCCAGCTCGCCGGCGATCCGGTGGCCGCAGAAGTGCACGATTGCCGGCCCGGCCAGCGGGCTCAGCAACTCGGGGTCGCTGCCCTGCACCTCACAGATCGTGCGCAGCTGGCGCCGGGTGGTGGCCAGCGCCCCGTAGTCATCGCCGTGGCGCGCCGCCGCGTCCTCGAGCGCCTCGCGCGCGGCGGCCAGGTCGCCCAGCAGCAGGTGAGCCTCTCCTCTGGTCGCCGCCGCGTAGTACGACTGCTCGCCGCTGCGTGCGAGGAGCTCAAGCACCGACCTGGCGAGTCCGCGGGCTCGCTCGGCGTCGCCGGCGATCAGCCACAGCGTGGCGGAATTGATGGCGGTGTAGTAGCCGCCCGTGCGCGCGGCGATCGCGCCGTACAGCTCGGCTGCGTGGGCCGCCAGCCGCCGGCGCTCCGCGCCGCTTGTGGCCAGCGCGATGTCCTTGGCGATGCGGGCACGCAGCGCGGCGATGTCCTCATCGGGAACATCGGCCAGGCCGTACTCCGCGAATCGACGGGCCGCCTCCTCCGTCGCGCCGGTGCGCGCGAGCGCGAGCACGGCGCGGTGCTTGAGCTGCAGATCGTCGGGATGATCGTCGAGGCCGCGCTCGGCCAGGTCGAATGCCGCGAGGAGCTCTCCGCGTCGCTCTTCGCGCTTGACGGCGTCAAGCCACCAGTCCGCGGAATGCAGATGGTCCTCGGCAGACGGTTCTTCAGACGGCGGCGGTATGTTCATGTTCATGCGACGCTAACGGCCGAAGTCGTAAGGTGGGTGTTCACGGATATCGGGGGCAACGGTGCCGTCAGTCTTCATCTCTTACTCGCGCCGCGACAAGGACTTCGTCGCACGGCTCCATGATGCCCTCGCCGCGCGCGAATACCAGGTGTGGGTGGACTGGGAGGATATTCCGCCCAGCGCCGAGTGGTTCGCAGAGATCCGGGCCGGCGTCGACGGGGCCGACGGGTTCATCTACGTGCTCTCGCCCGACAGCGCGGAGTCGACAGTCTGCGAACAGGAGCTCGAGCACGCGGTCGAACAGCACAAGCGCGTGGTCCCGATCGTGCGCCGCGACCCCGATGGCGCCCGCGTCCCCGACGCCGCGGCGGCACTCAACTGGATCTTCCTGCGCGAAAGCGACGACTTCGACGCCGGCATCGCACAGCTGGTGGCGGCGCTCGAACAGGATCTCGACCACGTGCGCACCCACACCCGGCTCGGGGTGGAGGCCAACCGCTGGGAGCAGAGCGGGCGCGAGCGCAGCCAGCTGCTGCGGGGCGCCGAGCTGTCGGCCGCGGAGGCATGGCTGGTCGCCGGCACCGACAAGAAGCCCGAGGCGACCCAGCTTCAGCGCGAGTACGTGCTGGCCAGCCGGCGCGCCGCCACGCGACGCCAGCGCACGGTGATCGGGGCGGTAACGGTTGCCCTGGTCGTCGCGGCGGTGCTGGCGGTAGTCGCCCTGATCCAGCGCTCGAACGCGATTCACGAGCGCAACGTGGCGTTCGCGCGTCAGCTCGACGCCGACGCCCAGAGCCAATATCCGACCGACCCGGAGCTCTCGGTCCTGCTGGCCGTCCACGCGGCTCACGTTAACCCGGGATCGGACACCGAGGAGGCGCTGCGCGCGGCGCTGGCGCAGTCAAATGTGCGCATCCGCTACCTGCTCGACGCTCCCGAGGGTGACGCGCTATGGAATCCTGCCGACACCCGGCTGCTGGTCACGAGCCCGGGGGCCGGCGGCTGGTCGCGTATCTACACTCCCGGAAGCGACAGCCAGCCAGTCGCGCTCGGCTCCGTGCCCACGAACCCGGGTGAGAGCGGGTGGGACGCCCGCGGCGACCGCGTCGTCATCGGAGGCCGTCAGCCAGCCGTGTACGACACAACCAACGGCCACCTCATCGCCCGCGTGCCGGGCACCGCGATACTCACTGCACTCAACGCCCACGGGACGCGCATGGTCACGGTCGATACCAACTCGATCGGGCACGTGTTCGATGTAGCCAGCGGACGCCAGCTGGCGTTGTTTCGCCCCCGATACCACGGCGGGACGACGTGCCTGGCGCTCTCCCCCGATGACGCCGTGGTCGCCCAATGCGACCTCGAATCGCTCAGCTCCCGAACCTCGCCCTCCGAGCTCGACACCTGGAGCACACGCACGGGTGCGCTGCTGCACTCGATCCACAACCCGTCGGTGATCGGCACCGTGGCCTTCAGCCCCGACGGCTCACGCTACGTGTTCACCTCGCCCAACGCGTTGGCGAGCACCGCCCACCTCTCGGTTACCGCGCAGGCCCGCGCCGAGGGGCGCAATGGCACGTTCGTCTACGACACCAGCGGCCGGCGGGTGATCGCCTTCCCCGGATCTGCGTCTGCGGCGACGTTCAGCCCGCTCAAGCAGGTTCCCGAAGTCGCGTATGCCACCGTCGGCGACGACCTCGCTCACGTCTACTCGTTCGCCTCGCACCTGAACCACGCCCTGACGGGCGCGACCGACACGATCAACACGGTTCGCTTTGACCCCTACGGAGTCGATGTGGTGACAGCGAGCGACGACAACACCGCTCGCGTGTACAACGGATTCACCGGCGGCCCACCGATCGAAGTTCTGGCCGGCAGCGGGTCCGCGGTGAAGAACGCAGAGTTCGGTCGCGACGACACGAAGGTGGCAACCGCCGCGACCGACGGCACCGTGCGGGTTTGGGCAGGACCGAAGCCCCAGCCGTCCGCGACGCTCGCCCCGGCTGTGCTCTCGCCGCAGGCCGACGCCTTCACGACGACCATTGGCTTCTCCCCCGACAACGCGCGGATCGTCCAGACCAGCCAGACGGGGCAGGGCCAGGTGCTCGATGCGCACACGCTGAAGGTCCTCGCGCGTTTCAGGGCGCCCGCCGGGGAGGGCTTCGCCGGCGCACAGCCGACCCACGACGGCACGACGATCGTTGCCCTTTCAGGTCCGCTGACCGAGAACCATGCGCTCCGGTACATCGCGGGTGGCGAGCTGTACAACGCAGCGAGCGGGCGCCTGATGGCCACCGTCGCCCCGACCGGCGAGGGTAGCGTGATCAACGCCACCCTCGACTATCAGGGAGACAAGCTCGTGACGCTATCCGCCAACGGGAGCGCGGACGAGTGGGACACGCGCACCGGCAAGCTCCTCAAGCATCTGCCGGGCACCCTGCCGGGCGGGGCGGCCGCGTTTTCGCGCGATGGGTCGCAGCTGGCGATCGCACGCCGCCCGATCCTGCCGCCACCCGTCGAAACCCCCGCCACGTACGGTCCGATCACGATCGATCTCTACAACGCCCGGACCGGCGTCCATGAGCGCACGATCGTCGGGCACCCGCTCACCCCGCAGGTCCCCGGCGGCCGACTGTTCGCGCCGCTGACGCTCGCCTTCAGCCCCGACGGGTCGCTGCTCGCGGTGTCAGGTGCGGATCAGGGGGTTGAGATCTACGACCCGGCCACCGGGCAACTCGCCCACGAGGAGCTCGGGGTCGAGGGTGCGCCCGGCGGCAGCTTCGTAGAGTCGCTCGGTTTCAGCCCCAATGGGAAGTTCCTCGCCGCCGGCGCCGCCAGCGGCGCCTACGTGTGGCGGATTCCCTCCTACACCCACCTCACGACGTTTCAGCACGTGCCGTCCAACCTAGCCATCTACGTCGGGCCCGGCCTGGGCGTACAGATCGGGTTCAGCGCCGACTCGAATTATCTCGTGACCTCGGGCGATGGGGCGCTTAACGCATGGGACCTCGCCGACCACCTCCAGCTCTTCCATTCCGATCCGGTGACGCGCGGCGGACTGAGCCCCAATGGCACCCAGCTCGTCACGGCGTTCGGTGCGGGAGTGTCCCTGTACCCGTGCGACCTATGCGGTGGGTTGAATCATTTGCTCGCGATCGCCAACCGCAACACCACACGCCAGCTAACGCCCAGCGAACGCGCCACGTACCTGAAACAGGGTTAGGCTGCGGACTCATGCGTCACCAGAGCTCCATCACTTCGCTCTCTTGGATCCCACGCGAGGCCATCGAAGGAACCACGCGCGTGGCGTTCGACGCCGGCCTGGCGCACTACGACGCGCCGCCTCCCGACGTGCTCACCGACATCGAGCAGCTCCGCGCCTCGGACGGTTTTCGCTTCGCTAACCGGCTCGAGGCATGGGTCGAGGTCGATGAGTCGGGCCAAATCTCGGACTGGGGGTACGCGGGCGGCGGTCTGATGGGCGCCACGACGCTCAGGCTCGGGCCGCTGGCGCGGACCTTCCAGGCCATCCGCCTGCCCGACCTGCGACGGACTCCCGAGCGCGAACGTGACTTCGTGCGGTTCGTGCAGACGACCGGAGGCCACACCGGCGTCCCGGCACCGCGACGGGTCAGACGACCGCCGTTCGTGCAGTGGCAGGCTCCGCTGGTCTGGACGACGCTGTCATTGACGATCCACGCCGACGGCGGCGCGACGGGAACGCTCGAAGGCGCGAGCCAGTTTCCCCGCCACTGGGTGTACGACGAGCGGGGTCAGCTGGCGGAGAAATCGGGACTGGCTGACTTCGAGGACTGGTATCGCGAATCGTTCGGTCCATACACGCCCTGGGGCGACCGGGACTCGCCGGCGCTGGTCACCGCGGTCGAAAGCGCGCTCGAGCGGCGGCTGTCCGAGCAGGTCATGGCCGAGGGCCAGGAGGCCAAGTTCCGCAAGCTCAGAGAGGGCACGACGCTGGTGCGCGAGGGCGAAACCGGCTCGGCCATCTATCTGGTGCTCGACGGCGTGCTGGGTGTCGAGCGCGAGGGCAAGCGTCTGGCCGAGTACGGACCCGGCGCAATGCTCGGCGAGCGGGCGCACCTCGAGGCAGGCAAGCGGAGCTCGACGCTCGTCGCGGTGACGAACTGTCGAGTGGCCTCGGTCGAGGCGGACCAGCTCGACCGGGCGGCGCTCGACGAGCTGGCCAAGGGCCATCGCCGCGAGGGCCCAGCGTAGCTTCTCCTATCGCCCCACGCGAGCAGCTCCGCCAGCTGACGTGGGCTGATGTTGCCGCCGCTGGCCACGATCGCGACCCGGCGACCGGCCAAGCGCTGGCGAAGCTTGACCGCGGCGGCCAGCGACGCGGCGCCGGCCGGCTCAATCAGGTTGCGCGTGTGCTCGATCATCGCCAGCGTCGCGGCGCGCAGCTCGTCGTCCGAGACGAGCACGAAGTCGTCGAGGTGCTCGACCATGATCCGTTGCGGCAGCGCGAAGGCGACCCGCGTCTGCAGCCCCTCGGCGAAGGTGGCCATCTCGTCGTCCACCAGCGTCCGCGAGCGCCACGCGCGGTACGCCGCCGGCGCCGCGCTCGACTGCACGCCGATCACCTCGATCCGCGGGCTTACCGCCTTGGCCACCACGCAGGCCCCGGCGGCGCCGCTGCCGCCGCCGACCGGGACGAGGATCGCCTCGAGCTCCGGTTCGCGCTCGAGCATCTCGAGCGTCGCCGTCCCCACCCCAGCGATCAGGTATGGCTCGTCGCCCGAGTGGATGTAGCGGGCACGGCGCTCGGCGGCCACGGTGGCGCACCGCTCGCGCGCCTCGTCGAAGTCCGCACCGTGCTCGACGACGTCGGCGCCGAGAGCCCGCATCGCCGCCACCTTGACCGGGTTGGCGCCCACCGGAACGAAGATCGTCGCCGCCGCCCCGAACACGGCGGCGGCGTAGGCCACCGACT
The DNA here is from genome assembly GCA_963737535.1 of uncultured Solirubrobacterales bacterium. Classification (GTDB taxonomy): domain Bacteria; phylum Actinomycetota; class Thermoleophilia; order Solirubrobacterales; family Solirubrobacteraceae; genus Palsa-465. Next base: position 110,008 of record CAVTTU010000001.1, on the reverse strand, counting down.
GCCCGTGGTTTCCCGTGGACGCGGCGTACACGCCGGTGGCTCTCGCCGCTGGATCCAGGCGAGAGATCAGGTTGATCCCGCCACGCACCTTGAACGCGCCGGTCGGCTGATGGTTTTCGTGCTTGACGAAGATCTGCGCGCCGGTCAGCTGATCGAGCAGCGGATAGCGTCGCAGCGGGGTCGGGTCGAGGTGGGGTGCGATCGCGCGACGCGCGTCGAGCACGTCGACGAGCCCGGGGACCTCGACCGAGGTCAGGTGCTCGCTCATCTGGTCTCTAGCCTAGTGACGTGGGCTTGCGCCGCCAGGCCAGCCAACGTTGCAAGCCCAGCGTGACCGAGGCGCCCAGCACGATCATCGCCACGTTGACCGACAGGACCGCGAGCGCGCCGATCACCTTGCTGGCCTCGCCGACGCCGGCGCCGACGCCGAGGTAGGCGGCGGCGGGAATCGTCGTCACCGAGATGGCCACCCCGACACCCGAGCTGGCGCGCGTTTCGAACGTGAGCATGCCCGCCACCCCGGCCGCGAAGGCGACGACGATCGTTTCGTCGCTGATGCTCGTCAGCCCGCTCAGCACGCTCGAGCCGACCTGGAAGGTCGAGGGCAGCAGCGATAGGTGATTGAGCACGAAGGTGAGGAGCGCCCCCGCCCCGCTGACCACGGCCATGCCGATCACCAGCGTGGCCAGCGCCTTGAGCGCCAGCCGCCAGGAGCGGCCGACCACCCCAACCGCGGTGGCGATGATTGGAAGTAGGTCGGGACTGACCGCCATCCCGCCCACGACGAGGATCGCGCTCGCCGCGATGACGCCGTAACAGGCGATCACACCCGCCGCCGCCATCAGCGCGAGATAGCGACCGATCAGACGGGCGTTGGTGCCGGCAAGGCCAAGGACATCGGCCCAGATCAGGGTCGTGTCGGCGGGACGCACGGCGCTGCCGACCTCCTCGACGCGAAACATCGAAACATCCTCATCGGCCACCTTCAGCGCCTTGAGCTGCTCGAGCACCCGGTCGGTCGCCTGGTGGCTCACGCTGGCCACGACGACCGAGTGGTGATCGCGCGCCGCGGGCTCGATACGCAGCCTGCTGACACCGTTGAGATCGAGCAGCCGCTCGGCCACCGCGCGCGCAAGCTCCGACTCGCCGAAGACCTCGAGCGTGATCACGCGCCGAACCATGGCGCAGCACGAGGACGGCTCGAATCCTCGTCCGTCAGACTGCTGGCATCGACAGGCGGTTGCTCACCTACGCTCGCGCCACCAGAACCTTCCTGGTGGCGCTGACCGTACTCGATGTGTTCACCGCGGTGTTGGTGATCGCGCAGGCGTGGCTGCTGGCCGACACGATCGCGGGCGCGTTCGCCGATGGCAAGCACCTCGATGCGCTCCGCAGCACGCTGGCGATCCTGCTGGGCGTGGTGCTCGCCCGAGCCGCGGTCGCCTGGGGGCGCGAATTGATCGCCGTGCGCTCATCGGCACGCGCCAAGTCGCAGCTGCGCGCGGCCCTGCTCGCGCATGTCGGGGCCCTGGGGCCTCGCTACCTGAGTGAACGGCGCACCGGCGAGCTGGCTGTCCTGGCCACCCGGGGCATCGACGCGCTCGATGCGTACTTCTCGCTCTACCTCCCCCAGCTGCTGCTGGCCGTGATCGTTCCGGTGTCGGTGCGTCGCGGTGGTGGCCGACCGCGACTGGATCTCGGCCGTGATCATCGCCGTGACGCTGCCGCTGATCCCGGTGTTCATGGCGCTGGTCGGCGCGACGACCCGAGATCGGGTCGACTCCAGCTGCAGACGCTGCAGCTGCTGGCCGGTCACTTCCTCGACGTCGTCGCCGGCCTGCCCACGCTCAAGGTCTTCGGGCGCGCGAAGGCGCAGGTCGCCGCCGATCGGCGAGGTGACCGACCGCTATCGCCGCACCACGATGTCGACGCTGCGGGTCACGTTCCTGTCCTCGCTGGTTCTCGAGCTGCGTGGCCACGTCTCGGTCGCGCTGGTCGCCGTGTCCATCGGCCTGCGCCTGCTCGACGGCCACGTCGGGCTGCAGACGGCCCTGTTCGTGCTGGTGCTCGCGCCGGAGGCCTACCTCCCGCTGCGCCGCTCGGGGCCAACTACCACGCCAGCGCCGAGGGCATGAGCGCGGCGCGACCAGGTGTTCGAGGTCCTCGAGCGAGCCCGCCCCGCCGCGGGGCGAGCACAGCGCGCCGTCCCGGCCCTCACGAGTCGGAGCTGTCGTGCACGGACTCACCGTCACCTATCCCGGGCGCGCTCGCGCCGGCGATCAGACGGGATCTCGCTGACCATCGACCCTGGCGAGGTGCTCGCCCTCACCGGACCCGAGCGGATGCGGCAAGTCGACGCTGCTCGCGGTGCTGCTCGGCTTTCTTGCCGGCTCGGAGGGCTCGGTGCGCGTGGGCGAGGTCGATCTGGCCAGCCTCGACCCCGAGGCCTGGCGCGAGCAGATCGCATGGGTGCCCCAGCGCCCGCACCTGTTCGCCGGCTCGATCGCCGACAACATCCGCCTCGGGCGCCGCGACGCCAGCGCCGCTGAGGTCGAGCAGGCGGCGCGACGGGCTCGGATTGGCCGCGGTCATCGCGGCCCGGCCCGAGGGGCTGGACACGGTGCTCGGCGAGCGCGGCGCCGGACTGTCGGTCGGCGAGCGCCAGCGCGTCGCGCTCGCTCGCGCGTTCCTGCGCGACGCGCCGCTCCTGCTCCTCGACGAGCCGACGGCCAATCTCGACGGGGCCACCGAGGAGGAGGTGCTCGACGGCGCTGCGGCGGCTCGTGCAGGGCCGCACGGCGGTGATCGTCGCCCACCGGCCGGCGCTCGTCAGCATGGCCGACCGAGTGGTCGAGCTCGGGCCGCAGGCGGTGGGTGCCACGTGAGCACGGCGAGCGATCGGATCGTCGCGCCCGACGCCACCAGCGGGCCGAGCGCGCCGTTGCGGGCCACCGTGGAGCTCGCGCGCTCGGCTGCCCCGCGGCTGGCGCTCGCCACCCTGCTGGGCGCCGGAGCTGTCGGCGCAGGGATCGGCCTGATCGCCACGTCCGCCTGGCTGATCTCGCGCGCGTCGCAACGACCCCCCGAGTCGGCCCTGGCCCTGGCCATCGTCGGTGTCCACTTCTTCGCCCTGTCGCGCGCCCTGTTCCGCTACGGCGAGCGCCTCGTCGGCCACGACGCCGCATTCCGCGCCCTCGCCGATCTGCGGGTGCGCACCTACGAGCGGCTCGAGACGCCTGGCTCCAGCCGGCCTGCCCGCCTTCCGCAGCGGCGACCTCCTGGCCCGCCTCGTGCACGACGTCGACTCGCTGCAGGACGTCCTGCTGCGGGTGATCCCCCCGTTCGCCATCGCGCTGATCGTCGGCGCAGTGATCGTCTCGCTCGTGTGGTGGATCCTGCCCGCGGCCGGCCTGATCCTGCTGGCGCCGCCCTGGCGCTGGCGGCCACGGCGGTGCCATGGCTGACCGGCAGGCTGGCCAAGCGCACGGAATCCCGACAGGCGGCGGCCCGGGGAGAGCTGACCGCCACCGTGGTCGACCTCCTCGAGGGCGCCCCCGAGCTGGTCGCCTTCGGAGCGCTCGACGCGCAGCTTCAGAAGGCGTCGGCAGACGAGGCGCGCCTGGCGCGCATCGCCACCGCCGGCGCGCGAACGGCCGGCGTCGGCCAGGGGCTGACGACACTGCTCCCGGGCCTCGCCATGTGGACGGCGCTGCTGGTGGGGATCGGCGCCGGTCACTCGCGGAGCACTCGACGGCGTCGTGCTCGCCGTCGTTGCCCTCATCCCGCTCGCCGCGTTCGAGATGGTCTCGGAGCTCCCCGCGGCCACGCAGTCGCTGCAGCGCGTCCGCCGCAGCGCGGCGCGCGTGTTCGACATCCTCGCCACCGAACCCCCGATCGTCGAACCCGACGAACCGCTCGCGGTTCCGAGCGCCGCACCCGCGCTGCGGGTGCGCGGACTCCGCGCCTCATACGGCGAGCACGGGCCCTGGGCGCTCGACGGCGTCGACCTCGACCTCGCGCCCGGCCGCCGCCGTCGCCGTCGTCGGCCCGAGCGGCGCCGGGAAGTCGACGCTGGCCAACGTGCTCGCTCGCTTCCTGCCCTACAGGCGGCTCGGTGGCGCTCGACGGCGTGCGAGCTGCACCGCATGTCCGGCGACGAGCTTCGGCGCGTGGTCGGGCTCGTCGACCCAGGACGCCCACGTCTTCGACTCGACCCTGGAGGAAAACCTCCGCCTCGGCCCGGCGCGACGCGACCGAGGACGAACTGCGTCACGCGCTGGCCCGGGCTCGTCTGCTCGAGTGGGTCGACGCCTGCCGGCTGGCCTCGCCACGCGGGTCGGGCCAACATGGCGCGCACATCTCGGGTGGCCAGCGCCAGCGGCTGGCCGTTGCCCGCGCCCTGCTGGCCGACTTTCCCGTCCTCGTCCTCGACGAGCCCGGCGAGCACCTCGACGCCGAGACCGCCGATGCGCTCGCGGCCGACCTCGTCGCCGCCACCCGCGAGCGCAGCGATCGCTGCTGATCACCCATCGGCTGGCCGGACTCGAGCCGCTCGACGAGGTGGTCGTCCTCGACGCCGGCCGCGTCATCGAGCGCGGCACCCACGCCGCACTCATCGCCGCCGGCGGCCGGTTTGCGGACCTTTGGAAGCGGAAAGAGATCACCCGTTCTAGGTGATGTCTGGACGCCATGGTTGAGTTTGGATCCGGATCGGGATGACCGACGACCTGGCGCGCGTGCAGTTCGCCTCCACCAGCATCTACCACTTCCTCTTCGTCCCGGTCACGATCGGCCTCGGCGTTCCTGGTCGCGATCCTGCAGACGATGTGGTACCGCATCGGGCAACCCCGAGTACCGCAAGCGGTCACGCGTTCTTCGGCACGCTCCTCGTGATCAACGTCGCCGTCGGGGTGGTGACCGGGCTCGTGCAGGAGTTCGAGTTCGGGATGAACTGGTCGGCCTACTCCCGCTTCGTCGGCGACGTGTTCGGCGCCCCGCTGGCCATGGAGGGCCTGGCCGCCTTCTTCCTCGAGTCGACGTTCCTCGGGCTCTGGCTGTTCGGCTGGGACCGGCTGCCGAAGCGCATCCACCTGGCCTGCATCTGGCTGGTCGCGTTCGGCGCGGTGCTCTCGGCGGCGTTCATCATGGCGGCCAACTCGTGGATGCAGCACCCGGTCGGCTACAAGATCGACGCCAACGCACGGCCGATGCTCAACAACATCGTGGCGCTGTTCACCAACCCCGTCGTTCGTGTGGGGCTACGTCCACGTGCTGCTGGCGTCGCTGGTGACCGGATCGCTGGTCATGCTGGCGGTCTCGGCGTGGCACCTCCGCAAGGCAGCGCGAGGTCGCGGCCTTCCGGCGCACGGCCAAGCTGGCGCTGGTCGTGCTGGTGCCCGCCGATCCTGCTGCACGATGTTCGTCGGCAGCCACCTCGGGGTCATCGAGACCAAGTACCAGCCGATGAAGATCGCCGCCGCCGAGGCGCAGTGGAGCAACTGCCAGCCGTGCTCGTTCTCCCTGTTCCAGATCGGCGGCGGCAACAACGACGAGACGCCCGACCAAGATCATCGCCATCCCCCACCTGCTGTCCGCTGCTGGCCACCGGCACGTGGAACGGCGCAGGTCACCGGGCTCAACGACGCTCCAGGCCCAGTACCAGCAGCAGTACGGCCCGGGCAACTACGTCCCGAACGTCTTCATCCAGTACTGGTCGATGCGGGTGATGGCCTACCTGGCCTCGCTGATCGCGCTGCTCGCGCTGTGGGGCGGGTGGCTGTTGCATCGGCGGCAAGCTCGAGCGGTCGAAGTGGTTCCTGTGGCCTGCGGCGTGGGCCGTGATCACGCCCGTTCCTCATGAACACCGCCGGCTGGATGCTGACCGAGAACGGCCGCCAACCTTGGATCGTGCAGGGCCTGATGAAGACGATCAACGCGGCTCGCCCTCGGTGACGTCGACCGACATCTGGATCAGCCTGATCGTGTTCGTCGCTCATCTACGTCGCTGCTCGGCGCCGCCGACCTCATCCTGATGCTCCGCTACGCCGACGCAAGGGACTCGGCTCACGAGGAGCGACGACGGCGGCGTCGAGCCGACGACCACGAAGCCGACCGCTCGTCCCGGCCCTCACGTACTGAGGACCGATGTGCACCTGCAGATCACTCTGGTTCATCGTCATCGCCATCTTCTGGATCGGGTTCTTCGTCCTCGAGGGCTTCGACTTCGGCGTCGGCGTGCTGCACATGTTCGTCGGCAAGACCGACACTCGAGCGGCGCGTCGCCATCAACACGATCGGCCCGTTCTGGGACGGCAACGAGGTGTGGCTGATCGTCGCCGGCGCGGCATCTTCGCCGCCTTCCCCGACTGGTACGCGACCTGGTTCTCCGCCCTCTACCTCGCCCTGCTGCTCGTGCTCATGGCCCTGATCGTCCGCGGCGTGTCGTTCGAGTACCGCGGCAAGATCGAGGACCGCGCGTGGCGCGACGCGTGGATCGTGGGCGCTCACCATCGGCAGCGTCCTGATCCCGCTGCTGCTCGGCGTCGCGCTCGGCGACCTCCTCGACGGGCTGCCGATCGACCAGAGCCAGGAGTTCACCGGCACCTTCTTCGATCTGCTGCGCCCGCTACGGCTCTGGGTCGGCCTCACGCTGCTCGCCCTGTGCCTGCTCCACGGCTGCCACGTTCCTGAAGCTGAAGACGACCGGCCGGTCCGCGACCGTGCCCGGCGGCGGCCGAGCCGATCGGCTGGATCGCGCTCGTCGCCGTCGTCGTGTTCGCTGTCTGGACCCAGGCCGTGGTCGGTCACGGCCCGGTACCCGACGCCGCTCGAGACCTTCGCCGTGATCGCCATCGGTTCGCCGCGCGGTCTGGCCGTCAGCGACGACCACGACGGCTGGGCCTTCGCCGCCTCCGGCTGTCGCCATCGCCTGCGTCGGTCGGGCTCGATCTTCATCGACCTGTACCCGAACGTGATGGTCTCGAGCACCAACTCCGCCTACAACCTGACGGTCAGCAACGCGGCCTCGGGCAGCCTACGCGCTCAAGGTGATGACGATCGTGGCGGTCCTGTTCCTTCCCGTCGTGCTCGCTCTACCAGGGCTGGTCGTTCCACGTGTTTCGCGGACGGGTCACTGGTCCGCCGGCGAACCCACCGCCACCCGTGGCCGAGCAACCACCTCCCAGCTGACTTCATCCAATTGGGATGATGTCCGCGCGGGCGCCCGTCCCTAGCGTTTCGAACCGTCGACTTGCGGCTAGTCGACTCTGCTCAGCGGACAAAAACAGCGAGGAGTTCATATGGCAGTCGCCGTCGAGAAGTCAGCCACCGAGTCCGACACGGCGCAGGCGGCCGACGTGTTCGTGGCCTTCGGCATCACCGGCGATTTGGCCAAGGTGATGACCTTCCGCTCCCTGTACCGCCTGGAGCGGCGTGGACTGCTCAACTGCCCGGTGGTCGGCGTGGCCGTCGATGATTGGTCGCTCGAGCACCTCCGCGACCACGCGCGCTCGTGCATCCTCGGAACGGGCGAGAAGCTCGATGAGGAGGTGTTCAAGCGGTTCGCCGACCGGCTGTCCTACGTCCAGGGCGACTTCGGTGACGCCGCCACCTACGCGCGTGTCGGCGAGGCGATCAAGTCCGCCAAGCAGCCGGTGTTCTACCTCGAGATCCCACCGTTTCTGTTCGGCACCGTGATCAAGGGGCTGCACGACGCCGGGCTGACGGCCAACGCACGCGTGGTGGTCGAGAAGCCGTTCGGACACGATCTCGCTTCGGCGCGCGAGCTGGCGGATGACATTCACCAGTACATCGACGAGTCGCAGCTGTACCGAATCGATCACTACCTGGGGAAGATGGGCTTGCAGGAGATCCTGTACCTGCGCTTCGCCAACACGTCGATGGAATCGGTCTGGAGCCGCCAGCACGTCTCCTACGTTCAGATCACGATGGCCGAGGCCTTCGGCGTCGAGGATCGTGGACGCTTCTATGACCGCGTGGGCGCCCTCCAGGACGTCGTCGTCAACCACCTCATGCAGCTGCTGGCGATGGCCGCGATGGAGCCGCCGGCCGGCGCCGACGCGGCCACCCTGAAGGACTCCAAGTACGCGCTGTTCCGCGCGATGCCCGAGGCCGACCCGGCCCACTACGTCCGCGGCCAGTACGACGGCTACCTCGATATCGACGGCGTGGCCAAGGGGTCAACGGTGGAGACGTCCGCTGCCCTGCGGCTCGAGATCGACAACTGGCGCTGGGCCGGTGTGCCGTTCTTCATCCGCACCGGAAAGCGATTCCCGATCACCCAGACCGAGGTCCGCCTGGTGTTTCACCGACCGCCGCGGCTGGGCTTCATCTCCGCGGCCAAGCGGCCCCCGGCCGAGAGCCAGCTCGTGGTCAAGCTCGACCCCGCCACCGGCGTGAGACTGGAGATCGACGCCCATCGCGCAGACAAGGAAGGCCCCGCAGCTGGTCACTCTCGATATGGAGTTCGCCGAAGAGGGCGGGGAGGGCCCCACGCCGTACGAGGTCCTGCTCGGCGCTGCGATGGATGGCGACAGCACACCGTTCACACGGCAGGACAGCGTCGAGGAGACGTGGCGAATCATGATGCCGTTGCTCGAGCATCCGCCACCTGTGCATCCGTATGCCCCCGGCTCATGGGGTCCCGAAGGAGGCGGATCAGCTCGTTGCCGGGGTGGGTCGCTGGCACGAGCCGTGGGTGGCGTCATGAGCCCCGCCGGCAAGCGCAAGAGCACCGGCGGTGGGGCACGCGCCAGCGCCAAGGCCAGGCCCGCGGCTGAGCGGCCCCCGCAGAGCGCGGCGGCTCCGTCGCCATTCCCGCCCATCGCCGACTACGCGTTCCTGTCCGACTGCCACACCGGCGCGCTCGTCGCGCCCGACGGGTCGGTCGACTGGCTGTGCGTTCCGCGCTTCGACGCGCCCAGCGTGTTCGGGACGCTGCTCGATCGCGAGGCCGGCATGTTCCGACTGGCTCCGTTCGGGACCTCCGTTCCGTCGGGGCGGTTCTACGAGCCCGGCACCAACGTGCTGGTGACGACCTGGAAGACACCCGGCGGGTGGGTCGAGGTCCACGACGCGCTGATCATGGGCCCGACGACACACGAGGATAGGATCACGCCGCACACCCGGCCGCCGGCCGACGAGGACGCGGAGCACATCCTCGTGCGAACCGTGTGCTGCCTGGAGGGCGAGGTCGAGATCGAGCTGATCTGCGAGCCGGCCTTCGACTACGGTCGCACGCCGGGCGAGTGGGAGCTGGCCGACGGCAGCCGCCACGCCGCCGACGCCACCGGCGCCGGCCAGACGATCCGCCTGATGACCGATCTCGAGCTGGGGATCGAGGCCAACCGCGTGCGCGCCCGCCACACCTTGGCCACCGGCGAGCGGGCCTACGCATGCCTGGCCTGGGGTGAGCATCTGGCTGGACCGGCCAACGTCGACGAGGCGTCCGCGAAGATCGACGCCACGGTGCGCTTCTGGCGGCGCTGGCTTGACCGGATGCGTCCGCTTCGGGACCATCGCTGGCGGGAGCCGATCCAGCGCTCGGCGCTGGCCATCAAGGGGCTCACGTACATGCCGACGGGAGCGACTGTCGCCGCGCTGACGACCTCGCTGCCCGAGACGCCGGGCGGCGAGCGCAACTGGGATTACCGCTTCACCTGGATGCGCGACTCCACGTTCACGCTCCAGGCCCTGCACCTCCTCGGCCTCGACTGGGAGGCCGACGAGTTCATGCAGTTCGTGGCCGACCTTGAGCCCAACAGCGACGGCGGGCTGCAGATCATGTATGGGATCGACGGCCGCCGCGATCTCACCGAGACCTTCCGCGAGGATCTCTCGGGCTACGCCGGCGCCAGCCCGGTGCGGATCGGCAACGGCGCCTTCGACCAGCGCCAGAACGACGTCTACGGGGCCGTGCTCGACTCGATCCTCAAGCACACAGTCCACAGCCAGCGTCTCCCCCGCCGCCTGTGGCCGCTGGTCGAGGCGCAGGCCAAGTGCGCATCCAAGATCTGGCGCCAGCCCGATCAGGGCATCTGGGAGGCGCGCGGAAAGCCGCAGCACTATGTGTCCTCGAAGCTGATGTGCTGGGTGGCCATGGATCGCGCGGCCAAGCTCGCCCACATCCGGGGAAACAACAAGCTCTCGGAAGCAGTGGGCGGCGACCGCGGCGGAGATCCAGGCCGACATCCTCGCGCACGGGCTGACCAAGGACGGCGTGCTGCGCCAGCACTACGCCACCGACTCGCTCGATGCCTCCACGCTGCTGGCGGCGCTGTTCGACTTCCTCCCCGGAAGCGACGAGCGGATGCACAAATCGGTGCTGGCGATCGCCGACGAGTTGACCGAGAACGGTTACGTGCTGCGCTACCGCACCGACGAGACCGACGACGGCCTGTCGGGCAAGGAGGGCACGTTCATGATCTGCTCGTTCTGGCTGGTCTCGGCCCTGTCGATCGTCGGCGAGACGCAGCGGGCCCACGACCTGATGGAGCGCCTGCTCCGGATCGCGTCGCCGCTCGGCCTCTATGCCGAGGAGTTCGACGCGGCCACCGACCGCCACCTGGGCAACTTCCCTCAGGCCTTCTCGCACCTGGCCCTGATCGAGGCGGCGGCGCGGATCATCCTGGCCGAGCAGCTCGCGCTCGAAGGGATGGGACCGCCCGGTTCCGGAGCACTGGCGCAGTCGATCCGGCCTCAGGCATAGGCCATGGATCACTACGACGTCATCATCATCGGAAGCGGGGCCGGCGGCGGGACGCTGGCTCGGCACCTGGCGCCCTCGGGCAAGCGCATCCTCCTGCTCGAACGCGGCGGCTGGCTTCCGCCGCGAGCCGGAGAACATCTCCGCCGAAGAGGTGTTCGTCAACGGGCGCTACATCTCGCCCGACACGTGGCGCCACGACGACGGCGAGGACTTTCAGCCCCAGATCCACTACTGCGTGGGCGGGGCGACGAAGTTCTACGGCGCCGCGCTGTACCGGCTGCGCGAGGAGGACTTCGGCGAGCTCCAGCACCACGACGGCGTCTCGCCGGCCTGGCCGATCAGCTACTCCGAGTTCGAGCCGTATTACACGCTCGCCGAGGAGCGCTACTGCGTCCACGGCGCTCGCGGCGAGGATCCGACGGAGCCGCCCAGCAGCGCCCCGTATCCGTTCCCCGCCGTGTCGCACGAGCCGCGGATCCAGAAGCTGTCGGATGATCTGGCCGCCCTCGGACTGCATCCCTTCCACGCTCCCTGCGGGGTGCTGCTGAACGAGAGCGACCCGCCCCACAGCGCGTGCATGCGCTGTCAAAACTGCGACGGGTTCCCGTGCATCGTGCACGCCAAGTCGGATGCTGAGGTGCTCGGGGTCAGGCCGGCGCTCGAGCACCCGAACGTCGAGTTGATGATCGACGCGCCCGCGGTACGCCTGACCACCAACGACGCCGGCAGCGCCGTGAGTGGCGTCGTGATCGCGCGCGACGGAAGCGAGGAGACGGTCACCGCCGACCTGGTCGTGGTCAGCTGCGGCGCGGCCAACTCGGCCAAACTGCTCCTGATGTCGGCCAGCGATCGCCATCCGAACGGGCTGGCCAACGGCTGTGACCAGGTTGGGCGCAACTATATGTTCCACAACAGCCAGGCCGTTCTGGCGCTCTCTCGTGAAGAGAACCCGACGATCTTCCAGAAGACGCTGGGCGTGAACGACTTCTACCTCAAGGGCCCTGATGTCGACTTCCCGCTTGGCAACATCCAGATGGTCGGCAAGTCACAGGCCCCGATGTTCCGAGGTGAGAAACCAGGCGAGACCAGGTTCGCCCCGACCTGGTCGCTGGAGGATGTGGCCAGACATGCGGTCGATTTCTGGCTGTCCACCGAAGATCTCCCGCGTCCGGACAACCGCGTGACAGTCGACGAGACCGGCACGGTCACGATCGCCTACAAGGCCACCAACGACGAGCCGAAAAACCGCCTGTTCGAGCAACTCAAATCGATGCTCGGCGACTTGGGGATGCACCACCACCATCTGCTTCCCCACCACGCCTACCTCAAGAACGAGATCCCGGTCGCCGGCGTGGCGCATCAGGCCGGCACGTGCCGGTTCGGCACCGACCCCAAGACCTCGGTCCTCGACTCCAACTGCAAGGCCCACGAACTCGACAACCTGTACGTCGTCGACACGAGCTTCTTCCCCAGCATCGGCGCGGTCAATCCGGCGCTGACGGCGATGGCCAATGCGCTGCGGGTGGGCGATCACCTGCTGCAGCGGATGGGCGCTTCGGTCACGGCTTCGTAGGTTCGTCGCTGATTCTGCGAACGAGTCCAACGTTGACCGAGATTATCTCGGACATCGTTGGACTCAACGCGAACGGCCAAGACGCGAGCCACAAAGCCCTACTTCGACGGTGCGCCGGCGGCGACCTCCTCGCCCTCGTCCTCGCCCCAGTTGATCCGTGCGGCGCTCGAGCGCGCGTCGAGGACCATCGGGCCGCGGTCTTGGAGAAGTAGTCCCAACCCCAATCGATGAACGCCTCGATCCGGTTGCGCACGCCGCTCATCAGCGCCGCGTGGACTCCGAGCCAGGCGGCGAAGGCGATCGAGCCGTGGAGCTCGTGGCGGTGGGCGCCGACCTCGGCCACGGCGGCGCCGCGCCCGATCATGGCCATGATGCCCTTGTCGTGGTAGTGGAAGTCGCGCCGTGGCTTGCCGGCCACGTCGGCCAGGATGTTCTCGGCCGCCCAGATGCCGCTCTGCAGGGCCACCGATCCGAGCTGAGGGAACGGCTTGCCGTCGGGTCCGGGGATGTTGGCCATGTCGCCCGCGGCGTAGACCCCGGGGAAGCGTCGTCGACCGTGAGGTCGGGCTTCACGTCGATGCGCTCGCCCCGTCCGGTGGGCAGTCCGCTGGCCGCGGCCGGCGACGCGGCCTTGAGGCCGCCGGCCCAGGCAACGCATCGGCTCTGGATCGTGCTCCCGTCGGAAAGGACGACGTGGTCGGCGGCGATCTCCTTGACGCCGGTGCCGAGCGTGATCTTCACGCCGCGGTCCGTGAGCACCTTGCTGGCGTACTTGTGGGCCTTGTCCGAGAAGCCGTTGAGCACCACGTCCCCCAGGTCCACCACCTCGATGTGGCGCGGTTCACCGCCAGGTCGTGGTACTCGATCGGCATCGTCTCGTTGATCATGTCCGCAAGTGCGCCGGCGAGTCTCGGTTCCCGTCGCGCCCGCGCCGACGATGACGAAGTTGAGCGCTCCGCGCTCGATCAGCTCCGGTCGCGGTCGGCGTCCTCGAACACGGTGAGGATCCGCGCGCGGAGCTGTTCCGCGTCAGCCACCGAGTACAGCGGAAATGCATGCTCGGCCGCGCCGGGGGTGTTGAAGAAGTTCGCCTCCCCGCCGCCGGCCAGAACCAGGAAATCGCCCTCGTACTTCTCGCCGTGCTCGGTGACGACCGAGCGGTTCGTCGTGTCCACCTCGACCACCCTGCCGAGCTTGACGTCGACGTTTCATCGCTCGTGAACGGCTTGCGTAGGGAATAGGAGATGTCGGTCGCCGCCAGCTGCGCCGTGGCGACCTGGTAGAGCAGCGGCTGGAATTGGTGGTAGTTGCGCTGGTCGATCAGCGTGACGTGGACGGAATCCTCGCCCTTGAGTCGACGCGCGCAGCCGAGGCCGGCGAAGCCCGCGCCGACGATCACGACGTGGCGGCGCCCCTCGGCAGCCGGAGATTGTTCGGAGTCCGATGCCATACCGGCAAGCTAGCGCGCTGGGCACTCAGGCGCCATCCTCCCTTTCGGGTGATGCATGGCCGTCACCCCGGGGCGAGGATCATGACCTCACGCCGACTGGAGGAGACCAACCGGTGGAATTGGCATGGCCCATACGCAGCGTGCTGGCCGGTGCGGCCGGAACCGCGGCGATGACGCTCGCCTACACCACGGAGCGTCTGGTGCGTGACAAAGCCGGGCCGATTGACTACGACGACAGTCTCGTGCCCGGCGAGATCGTGGCCGGGATCCTCCACCTGCCCAATGTCACCCAGCGCGAGGACTACGACCTCGGGATGGCGCTGCGCTGGAGCTACGGCTCGGCATTCGGCCTGTGGCACGGGATCCTGCGCCGGAGGGTTGGCGAGCCTCGGGCCAGTGCGGCATTCTTCGCCACGCTGATGACGGCCACGCTCACGCTGTTCCCGTTGCTCGGCCACACACCACCACCCAGCCGATGGCCGCGCAGCGTGCTTGCGACCGCGTTCGGTACGCACGCCGCGTACGTGGCCGCGGTGGCGCTGGTCGACGACCGGATTCGGCGCTGAGCTGTGGCTCCCCTGGAAACATTGCACCCGAAATGGCCGGCCCGGATGGCCGCTGGCCTTTGTCCTCGGATCCTCGTGCACCTCCGGTGCACGTCGGATCCTGCGTCCGCGGCCTGCGGCCCCCGGACCTGGCCATTTCACGCACAACGTTTCCAGGAGACCCACTAGTGAGAGAGGAGTTCCATGAGTCTTGATCTGGCGGTGCTGGCGTTCGCCCACACCGAGGGCGCCGAGCACGGCTATGCCGACGTCCTCGACAGCGACAGGGATGCTCCGTGGATCCGCGAGATCGCGTTCGTGGAACACCACAAGCACGACCGGATCGTGGTGCGCGGGACGTTCGCGGGCCGCTACGTCGATATCGAGGATGAGAGCGACCCGTTGGGCAAGAAGACGGTCGAGGGAGCGCTGACCGGCGCCGTGGTCGGGGCCCTGTTCGGCCCTCCGGGGTTCGCCGCCGGGATCGTGGCCGGGGGGCTGGTCGGGGCTCACGCCCAGGCCGCTCCGGTGCCCGAGCTGCACGGAGCGTTCTTCGACGAGATTCGCGCCGACGTCCCCGAAGGCTCGTCGGCGTTGATCCTCCTCGCGGCCCCAGCGCACGTGGACGCGATGGTCGCCGCGCTCGAGGGCCATCACGGCACGCTGGTCCGCCATCAGCTGACGGCCGAGACGGCCCAGGCGCTGGAGGCCGCGGTGACGGGCAGCCCGCCGGCAGCTCCCCCACCCGAGCCGCAGTCCGGCTAGCCCGATGGGCGGTGACGGGATCGATCCAGCATCGATGCACGCGGTCATGGCGTGACCGTCAGCTCAGCTGCGCCACGACCACCGGCGTGCTCGTCGGCTTCAGGCTGCCACCCGTCGGCTCGGCCGTCACGAGCACCCGGCTCACGCCCTTCACGTTGCCGGGGACACCGACGTCGCTCGTGCCGGCCGAGGTGACGCTGAACAGGGCGCGCGTCGGCGATGGTGCCTGCTGCCCGTGCTGGAGCCACATCTCGTAGATGTGGCCCGGCGGGGGCGGCGGGAGATGGTGCACGACGAGTTCAGCGTGGCTGCCCGATACGCGAACCGACGCGTCGCCCACGCTGGCCGCGATCACGTGCGTGCTGGTGGTTGTGCTGGTGGTTTGCTGGAGCCGAGCTCGAGGCCGACCACGAGCGCGAGCACGATCGCAGCCAGCCCTCCGACCATGACCGCCGGCCTGGGGAGCGAGATCGACGGCAGCCGCCAGCGCCGTGGCGCCACGGCGGCCTCACCACGAGGTTCCTCCCGGACGGCCCGCATCACGCGACGTCGCAGTGCTCGCGAGGCTGGATACTGCTGCGCGGCCATGGGCAGGGCATCGGTCACCTGCTGGAAGGCCGCGACCTCGTCGCGACAGACCACGCAGCTCTCCAGGTGCTGGCGGAAGGTCCGGGCCTCGTCGGAGTCGAGCGCGCCCAGTACGTAGGCTGCCGCGTCGCCGCCGCAATCGCCGGTGTGAGACATCGAATCCCTATCCGTCATAGCACGACCCCTCCTGGATCACTGAGGGTCATGCGCATCTTGGTCAGGCCCAGCCGCATCCTCCCCTTCACGGTGCCGGCCGGGAGCGCGAGCATCTCGGCTATCTGGCTGTGCGTGAAGCCGCCGAAGTAGGCCAGCTCGATGACCTGCCGCTGGTCAGCCGGGAGGCCATCGAGCGCAGTGCGGACCTGCCTAGCCTCCTCGCGGCGCTCGACCTCAGTGTCGGTGCGCTCCGGAGCCGCCAGCTGCTCGGCCAAACCCTCGTCGCCGACGTCGCGACCCTGCTTCACCGCGCCGCGCCGGAACGCGTCGACGGACCGGTTGTGGACCACGCCGAGAACCCATGACCTCACGCTGCCGCGCCCGCGGTCGTAGCGGGCACCGCTACGCCACAGCGACAGAAACGCGTCCTGCACCACATCCTCGGCCATCGTGCGGCGACCGCACATCCGGTAGGCGAGCGAGAACGCAGCGCCGGCGTGGCGATCGAACACCACCTCGAAGGCCCGGGCGTCGCCCTCGTAGACGAGATACATGAGATCCTCGTCGGCTAGCGAGCGTAGGTCTCGGCGGCGGGAGGTGGGTATTGACTGGAAGAACAATGTTTCCCTGTGCAGCGCATTGGATCAGGTCGCGTTCGACCGCACCTGCCAAGATCAATACGAGACGGGGCGCCGCGCGGATCAATCCGCTCGAGGTTGGTGTGCTCCCATCGCGTCGATCCGGGTATCCGGGGGTAGATTTGAGGAGCGTTGCATGGCAGCCGCGGTAGTGCATCTGCTCGAAGTCGATCCTGATCTGGGTGAGAACCTGGAGCCGGTGGCGCGTGAGGAGGCGACGAAGTACGTGCGCGCGCGCGCGTTCAAGGTCGCCCCCGGGCCCTGGCATCCACAGGAGATCAACCGCGGAACCACCGGACTGCTGTTGCTCAGCGGGTTGATGGTCCGCACCGTCCATCTCGGCCCGACCTCGTCCTCGGAGGTCGTTGGCCCGACCGACATCCTGCGGCCGTGGGAGACGGATCTGATCCGCGACGTCCTACCCGCGCCCACCGACTGGCGGGTCCTGGAGGAAGCACGCGTCGCCCTGCTCGATGAGCACGTCACTGCGCTGCTCGGGCGCTGGCCCGAGCTATCCGCCGCCGTGAGCAGCCGGCTGCTGCGACGCGCCCGCTCGTTGGCCTACCTGATGGCCGCACAGCATTTCCTGCGCGTGGAGGACCGGCTCCTGGCCACCCTGTGGCACCTGGGCGGCATGTGGGGGCGGGTGACCCCGAGAGGCGTGGTGGTGCCGTTCCGCCTCACCCAGGAAATGCTGGCCGACATCATTGGCGCCCAGCGTCCGACGACCACCGGAGCGATCCGCTCGCTGGAGCGCCAGGGCCGGCTGGCGCGGGACGAACAGCGCCACTACGTGCTCCTTGGCGACCCGCCCGACTGGCGAGGTGAACAGGCGCGCGCCGCGCTCCGCAGCATTCCTATGGGCTGATCACGCGTGAGGTGCCGAGCACCTGTCCGGAGCGGCCGATCGCGCGGACGCTGACGTAGCGCGCGGTCGAACGAACGTCGATCGGCGTCTCGAAACCGCCCGAGGCGACCTCGGTAACCGGGGACAGCTTGCTGGGGTCCGAACCAGCCAGCAGCTGCCAGCGGGCGACGCCGGTGGCGCCGTTCCAGCTGGCATACACGGTCATGCCTCCGGCCAGGTCCGGGCTGGCCGATATCGCCGGCGGGTCCGTGGGATGGCCGGTCCAGGGCGCGCGATAGGCCCGGTAGGACTGCACCGGGCGCGGGAGCTTGACGTTGAAGATCTGCCTGCCGTCCGGCGTGTACTCGGAGAAGTCGGGTTCCGACCCCCACCCGACGAACACGTTGCCGTTGGGCAGGATCTGGATGTTGCCCTGGCTTCCCGCCAGCACCGGCGGCACGTGGGTGAAGCTCCGCGACAGGGTCGCCGTCATCGACCCGGTGTTGAGCTGCAGCGTGATCGCGCGCGACTGGCTCTCCTCCTTGGGCGCGTCGGCGTTGTCGAACACGGTGAGCTGTCCGTCGCGGTGCAACTCCGCGTCGTGCTGCCAGGAGAACTCCGTTCCCGAACCCATGTTGAAGCTCGAGCCCCTTCCGCCCAGCTGCCAGATGACGTTGCCCGTGCGGCGGCTGACCCTGTAGATCGCCCATGTGTTGCGTCCGGAGATGAGCAGATCGCCATCGGGCAGCGGCTGGACCGAGTTGAGATGGAAGAAGTCATATGGTGCGCCGCGGCGCTTGTGCAGGTAACTCTCAGCCAGCGGGATGTGGCCGAGCGCGTGCCATTCCCACAGCAGCCTGCCGGTGCGAATGTCGATCTCCTGGACGATCCCGTCGACCACGCTGCCGTGCTTGGGCCCTCCGATCGAGGAGAGGTCGGCGCGTACGGTCTGGTAGGCGGTGATCAGAGCCGTGTCGTGAGATGTGATGCGGAACTCGTGCAGATCCGCGTAGTAGCCCTCGGCGGCGTGCACCGTGGCCACGGGGTGGTAGGACTGGTTGAGGATCACGCCATCGCCGCGTCCGTGGGCGGAGATGAGGTAGCCCTTCCAGTAGGTCAGAACCGGCTGGCCGCGGTAGGTCTGCGGTCGCACGTCGGTGGCGAATTCGTTGCCGGGCAGAGGCTTGAAGAAGACCATGTGCCCCTGGGGGTCGAGGATCATCGGGCCGTTCTGAGGCGCCTGCTGCGCGTCCATAAACACCTCCCCGGCGTCCGGATTGGCATCGGGCGTGAGGACGCTGAGCAGTGGCGGTCTGAGATCGGGACGCGAGTGGAATACCTGCGTCGGCGCATCCTTGACCACGTCCTCGCTGGGGATCGGACCCTCGTTGGCCGCGGCGGCATGGCTCCTTGGTAGCAACGCCACGACGAACTGGTAGCTCAGCTGGGTCGAGTGGTGCCGTACGCCCGCGGCGGCTGCGGCGTGGCGGCCGCGCAGCTTGGCCTCCACGGTCACCGTCTCGCCAGGTGCGAACGGCCGATCGGGCACGAATGCGGTGCCCCTTCCGTCCGGCAAGGCGCTCATGTGACCCTCGTGCGCACCGCTGCGCGACCCCTGGACGCTGAGCGACTTGATCTGCTTGGGCTTCAGCGTCGTGAAGGTGATCTGTGACTCCGGGGAGGCGTCGGGCGTGCCAGGGAACGGCAGCACGCCGAGCGTGGAATGACCGCGAATGATTCCGACCGTGCTGCCGCCGCCGGACCGGGTGGCGGCGATGACCACACCGGCAAGCGCGAGCAGCCCAATGATCACCGCCAGCGCGAGGCGCTGCTGACGTTGCTGGATGGTCGTCGCCTGGCTCGGCGGAGTCCGTACCGCCACCTACTGACCCAGCCGCCTGGCGGCGGAACCGAAACCGGAGCAGCGAGCAAGACAGCGTCCCGGGCCGCCACGCATGCCGGGGGCCCTGCCCCAACCCCCCCTCGGCGAAAACCGAGCCCAGAAAAGCTCCCACTCGGCCACCGGATCAGGTCGGTGACCAGGTAGCTGAAATTCTGACCGAAGAAGCCGGTTATAAAGCTCAGCGGGAGGAAGATCGTCGCGATCACGGTCAGCTGCTTCATCACATCGTTCTGCCTGTTGCTGACCGTCGAGAGATAGAGGTCGGTGGCGCCTGAGAGGAGGTCGCGGTAGGAGTCGATCAAGTCGCTGATTCGGATCAGATGGTCGTAGATGTCGCGGAAGTAATCGCGCTCGTCGAGCTGGAGCCCCGGCAGCTCAGCCAGCTCATCGATCGAACGAGCGAAGATGTCACGTTGAGGGGTGACCACCTTACGCATCATGATCAGCTGGCGCTTGAGCGAGAACAGGCGCTGAAGCTGCGCGCTGGTCGGGTTCTCGAGCACCGCCGACTCTAGCGTGTCGATCTCATTGTCGAGCTCGCTGAGCACAGGGAAGAAGCTGTCGGTCAACGCGTCGAGGACGCGGTAGAGCAGGAACTGCTCGCTGTGCAGGGTCCGGCCAGCGAGCTCCTTGCGCTGCTGCTCGAGCGGAACGAGCGGATCGCGGTGCACGGTGACCAGGTACTGGCCCGAGATGAACATGTGCACCTCGTCCAACTCAGGCTGATCACCCTCCTGCCTCACGCCGTAGAAGACGAGAAAGATGTGGTCGCCGTAATTGTCGAGTTTCGGGCGCTGGCCGAACTGCGCGGTGTCCTGCACGGCCAGCGGATGAAAGTGGAAGATGTCGGCCAGCCGGCTGAGCTCCGCCTGACTTGGCGAGATCAGGTCAAGCCAGAAGAATTGGTCCTCCTTGAGGTGCTGGCGAATGTCGTCTTCGTCGAGCGCGATGAAACATGGGACGACGACCTGAAAGTCGTCGTCCTGCTGGTCTCCCGTTCTTGCCTTGCCCACCGGCATCTCTCTCTCCTTCGTCTCACTGCAGTGACCGGGATTGTTCCGGGGACGGCAGTCGGTCAGGTGGGCGCGGCTATAAGCTCACGGCTCTGATGACTGAGGCGGTCCGCGCGCCATGACCCTGGTCGCCATCTCGGCCGCGTACGGAGCCGGTGGCAGCCAGGTCGGACCGGCCGTGGCCAGGCGCCTGGGGATCCGCTTCGTCGACCGCGCCATTCCACTCGCCGTGGCCGAGCAGCTCGAGGTCCCGCTCGAGGACGCCGAGGCTCACGACGCCAAGATCCAGACCAGCTGGATCGAGCGGTTGCTGCGGGGCTACGTCGGCGCCGATACCGGCAATCCGGTGCCCGTGCCCGGCGAGATCACCAACGCGGAGGACTTCCGCCGCGCCACCGAGAACGCCGTGCGCCACCATGCGGCCGGCGATGCGGTCATTCTCGGCCGTGCCGGCGTGATCCTGCTGCGCGAGGAGCCGCGGGCATTGCGTGTCCGCCTCACCGGATCGGCGGAGCGGAGGATCGAGCAGACGATGCGACTCGGAGGCCTGGATCGGAAGACCGCCGAGCGGGCGCTGCACCACACCGACCGCGCCCACGCGGAGTACGCCCGCACCAGCTACGGCGTGAGCCTCGACGATCCCGCGCTGTTTCACATGATGATCGACTCGACCCTGATCCCGCTCGATGCCTGTGTAGAACTGATCGCTACCGCGGCTGCCGCCTTGGCGACGGAGGTACAGGCGTAGCATTTACCGCATGACCGCACTCGGCGTGTCGCTGCTGGTAATTGGGGCGCTGGTCATCGTGGTCGAGGCCCATGTGCCGACGCTGGGTGTCCTCGGGGGCCCCGGGGTCATCGCGCTCGGCGCCGGGGCAATTCTCGCCGTCGGCGGGCTGGGCGGCGGCATCGCCGTCGGGCTCGTCACCGCCCTGATACTGGTGCTGGCCGGCATCGGCGTGATCGGCCTCTCCCTGCGCAAGGGACTGGCCGTCCGCCAGCGACGCATCCGAGCCGGCCCCGAGGGGCTCGTCGGTCACCTCGGCGTCGTGCACAGCTGGAATGAGCCGAGTGGGAAGGTGCTTGTCGACGGCGCTCTGTGGCGCGCCCAGCAGGCATGGAGCGACGAGCCCGAGCCGGTCGAGCTCCACCAGGGCGATCCGATCGTCGTCGAACATCTGAACGGGCTGACGCTGCGCGTGCGGCGGGCCGAAGACTGGGAGTTGGCACCATGATCACCGCAGTCATCATCATTTTGGTCGTCCTGGCCGCGATCGTCATCGCCGCCGCCGGCGCATCGATCCGCGTCCTGCGGGAGTACGAGCGAGGAGTTGTGTTCCGCCTAGGGCGGCTGATGGACAAGCGAGGGCCGGGGTTGACCCTGCTGGTTCCGTCGATCGACCGCATGGTCCGCGTCAGCCTGCGCACGGTCACCCTCACCGTGCCGCCGCAGGAGATCATCACCCGCGACAACATCCCTGCGCGCGTGACCGCGGTCGCCTACTACCGCGTCGTCGATCCCAACAGCGCCGTCACGCAGGTCGAGAACTTCCACAACGCGACCCTGCAGATCGCTCAGACGACGCTCCGCTCCGTGCTCGGTGGCGTCGACCTCGACTCGCTGCTGTCCGAGCGCGAGAGCCTCAACGACGCCCTCCAGGCCGTGATCGACGCCCACACCGAGCCGTGGGGGATCAAGGTCACGACGGTCGAGATCAAGGACGTCGAGATCCCCGAACGCATGCAACACGCCATCGCCCGCCAAGCCGAGGCCGAGCGTGAGCGCCGGGCCAAGATCATCAACGCCGAGGGCGAATTCCAGGCCGCCGACAAGCTGGCCCAGGCCGCCGAGGTGATCGGCCAGAACCCGGTGACCCTCCAGCTCCGCTACCTCCAGACCCTGCGCGAGATCGGCGCCACCCAGAACTCGACCGTCGTCTTCCCGATGCCGATCGACCTGGTCAAGCCCGTGCTCGACGCCGCATCGCAGAGCGGCGCGACGTCCGGCGCCGAGGGGCGGACGCCCCGCCGCTCGAGTGACAACGGCGTCGAGCCGGCACCTGAGCCGAGGCGGATACAGAGCGGTGCCGGCGCCGACGAGCTGCCGTCGATCGAGCCGCCGCGGGAGCGAGCTGAGAAGCGTCGGGACTGAGGCTGTGGCCTTCGTTTCGGTCGGGCGCTGCGCGGCCACGAGCGGGGTCTGGCGGAGGTCGGCGTGAACGGCTTTGGGAGCAGCGGACGGGACGCCGCGCAACGGCGTGTGGACACGCTGGTGGAGTTGCTGCGCCATCCGGATCCGTCTCAACTGCTGTTTCAGATCAACGAGATCGCCAGAGACGAGACCTACCTGCGTCACGGCGTGCGCATCAGTGAGGGCGATGTCGTACTCGACGTAGGGGCGAACGTCGGTGTTGCCGCCGCCTACTTTGCGCTGGTCCGCGGTGCGGGCTTAGTTCATTGTTTTGAGCCGGTTCCGCCAGTGTTCCAACTGTTGCACGAGAACGTCGGACACCTCGAGGCGTGCGTTCTGCATGAACTGGCGCTCGGGGACCGCGTCGGGCGGGCGGGACTGACCTACTACCCGGCTGCCGATGCGATGTCGGGGCTGTACGCGGATCCGGGTCGTGATCGTGAGCTCGTTCGGACGGTTCTGGTGAACCGGGGAGTGTCACCCGAAGAGGCCGTGGAGCGACTCGCCGGTCGCTTTGAGCCGCAGATGTTCAGCTGCGAGCTGCGGACGCTGTCATCGATTCTCCAGGAGGAACAGCTCGCATCCGTCGATCTGGTGAAAATCGACGTGGAGCGAGCGGAGCCTGAGGTACTGGCGGGCCTCGAAGAATCGGATTGGCCGCGAATCAAGCAGATGGTGATCGAGGTCCACGACGAGGACGGCCGTGCTGACGCCATCGCTGAACTGCTTGCGACCCAGGGTTTCGACGTGGCGAACGATCAGGAAGAAGCGATGTGCGGAACGTCGGTCCGCATGCTGTACGCCGTGCGCTCGTAAGGCGACCACCGGCGTCGCCGAGGTCCTCAGGGTCGTTGCTGGGCAGACCCACGCGCACCCGAGGAGTGGGCGCGCCCCGCCCCGAGCCGAACTGAACGTAAAGCCAGGTCGCGGACCACCCTTCTATCTTCAACGACGAAATGCCTACCCGCCCCGACATCCGCAACATTGCGATCATCGCCCACGTCGACCATGGCAAGACAACGCTGGTCGACGCCCTGCTGTGGCAGTCCGGGGCGTTCCGCGCCAACGCGGACGTCAAGGATCGAGTGCTCGACTCGATGGACCTGGAGCGCGAAAAGGGGATCACGATCCTGGCCAAGAACACCGCCGTCCGCTACGCGCGGCGTCAAGCTGAACATCATTGACACGCCCGGCCACGCGGACTTCGGGGGAGAGGTCGAGCGCGGACTGACGATGGTCGACGGCGTGCTGCTGCTGGTCGACGCCAGCGAGGGACCGCTGCCGCAGACGCGGTTCGTGCTGCGCAAGGCGCTCGAGGCGCGGCTCCCGGTGATCCTGGTCATCAACAAGATCGACCGCCCGGACGCCCGCATCGCCGAGGTGGTCGACGAGGTCTATGAGCTGTTTCTCGACCTCGATGCCGACGAGTCACAGATCGAGTTCCCAATCGTGTACACGAACGCTCGGGCGGGCCAAGCCTCGCTTGACCCGGAAGCACCCGGCACTGACCTCCAACCGCTCCTCCACCTGCTGATCGAGCACGTTCCGGCACCGACCTACGATCCCGACCACCCACTTCAGGCCCATGTGACCAACATCGACGCGTCGCCCTACGTGGGCCGCCTGGCCATCTGCCGCATCAAGCACGGGACGATCCGCCGCGGCGAGACGATCGCCTGGTGCCGCGCCGATGGCTCGGTCGAGCCGGTCAAGGTGAGCGAGCTGTACGTGACCGAGGCGCTCGAACGCGTCACCGCCGAGGAGGCGGCCGCCGGGGAGATCATCTCCGTAGCCGGGATTGCAGAGATCACGATCGGTGAGACGCTCGCCGATCCTGAGGATCCGCGGCCGCTGCCGGTGATCACGGTCGATGAACCGTCGCTCAGCGTCACGATCGGTATCAACGACGCCCCGCTGGCGGGCCACGACGGCGACAAACTCACAGCCAGCCAGCTCAAGGCGCGACTGGATCGCGAGCTGGTCGGCAACGTCTCCCTCCGCGTCACGCCCACCGAGCGGCCCGAGGTGTGGGAGGTTCAGGGCCGGGGCGAGCTGGCGCTGGCCGTGCTGGTCGAGCTGATGCGGCGCGAGGGGTTCGAGCTCACCGTAGGCAAGCCCCAGGTGGTCACGCGTGCGATCGACGGGCAGCTGTGCGAACCGGTCGAGCGCATGAGCATCGACGTCCCGGAGGAGTTCGTGGGCGTGACCACGCAGCTGCTGGCGCTGCGCAAGAGCCGGATGGAGCAGATGGTCAACCACAACACCGGGTGGGTCCGCATGGAGTACCTCGTGCCGGCGCGGGGCCTGATCGGCTTCCGCACCGAATTCCTCACCGAGACCCGTGGCACTGGCCTCATGCACCATGTGTTCGATCGCTGGGAGCCGTGGCACGGCGAGCTGCGCACGCGACCGAGCGGGTCGCTGGTGGCCGATCGCCACGGCACCGTGGCCGCTTTCGCGCTGTTCAACCTCCAGGAGCGTGGGACGCTGTTCGTCGGCCCAGGCGAGGAGGTCTACGAGGGGATGATCGTCGGCGAAAGCTCGCGACCCGAGGATCTCGACGTCAACGCCACCAAGGAGAAGCACCTGACCAACATGCGCTCGTCGACCGCGGATGAGTTGGTGCGATTGGTGCCCAAGCGCGAGCTATCCCTCGATCAGGCGCTTGAGTTTCTTCGCGAGGATGAATGTGTCGAGGTGACGCCGCGGGCCGTTCGCCTGCGCAAGGCCGAGCTAAACGCCACCGCGCGCCAGAAACTGGCCCGGGGGCGGAAGCGAAATGGCCGATAAGCGCGCCCCCGCCAGTGGGACTCTCGGACCCCGAGACCGCGAGGCGTAGCGGCGAGATGCAGCCGACCTCGCCGTCAGCCATCGCCGCCAAGGTCAT
Source organism: uncultured Solirubrobacterales bacterium (assembly GCA_963737535.1). Lineage (GTDB taxonomy): Bacteria > Actinomycetota > Thermoleophilia > Solirubrobacterales > Solirubrobacteraceae > Palsa-465. The sequence goes on along the minus strand of CAVTTU010000001.1, from coordinate 84,726 downwards.
TGTCGTGATGCCGGCCCGCAACGCTGCACGCACGCTCGAGCGCACGGTCTCGGCGATCCCAGCCGACGTGGTCGACGAGATCATCCTGGTCGACGACGGTTCGACCGACGAGACGCTCGAGGTGGCGCGGCGCCTGCCGCTGCACCTGATCTGGCACCCCCACAACGTTGGCTACGGCGGCAATCAGAAGACCTGCTACCTGGAGGCGCTCCAGCGCGGGGCGGACGTCGTCGTCATGCTCCACCCCGACGGGCAGTACGAGCCCTCGCTGATCCCGCGGATGGTCGAGCCGATCCTCGCGGCGAGGCCGACCTGGTGCTCGGCTCGCGACTGGCCGTCCCCGGAGCATGGCGCAAGACACGGCATGCCACGCTACAAGTTCGTCGCCAACCGCGGCCTGACGATCGATCGAGAACGCCGTGCTGGGAACGCACTTCTGCGAGCTCCACACGGGCTACCGCGCGTTCTCGCGCGAGCTCCTGCTGAACGTTCCCTTCCTGCGTAACTCGATCGACTTTGTGTTCGACTCTGAGATGATCATGCAGGCGGTGCACTTCGGCTTTCGCATCGCCGAGATCCCCGCGCAGACGCGCTACTTCCCCGATGCCTCGTCGGCCTCGGCCACCCAGTCGATCATCTACGGCTGCAAGACGCTCGCCACGGCGGTCAGGTTCATGCTGCACCGCAGCGGCCTCCTCCGCTCGCGCAAGTTCATGCCCTGAGGCTGGCCGCTGCGCACGGGCTCAGTCGCCCGGTGCAGACCGCGACGAGATCGAGCGCGGCCTCGACAGCCGTGGCTGTCGAGCCGAAAGTCCTCCGGCTCGATCTCCAGCGCCCCCGGCGCCGCGGTCGCGCGATCGCCGCAGCCGCCAGTCGTAGAGGTTCTGTCGCAGCCGGCGAGGAACGAGCCGCCGCAGACGCAACGGGTCCAGGCCAAGGAGCGATCGAGGTGCTTGCGCTCGTCCGAGACAAGCGCGGCATAGCGCGCGAGCCGTGAAGGCCGACGATCTCCGACGCGCGCGAAGAAGCGCTGGCACAGCGCCGCAGCTCCGCGGCGTCGTACTCAACGTAGTGGTAGGGGTCGATGATCTCGTCCGCGACGCCGAAGGTCAGCCGGTTGGGAGTCACGAACACCGCCCGCCCCCGGGCGCGAGCACGCGCGCGACCTCGGCGCATCACGAGCTCCGGATCGCGGCACGTGCTCGATCGACTGGACCGAGATCACCGACGCGAATGAACGCGCGGCCGAATGGGCAGCCGGCGCATGTCCGCGCATGCGTCTCGCGGTCCTGCCCCGCGAGGACGGTCGGATCGAGGTCCACACCGACGCTTACGCGCGGGGCCAGCTCGCGGTACGAGTGGCCAGTTCCGCACCCGAGGTCGAGCACCCGGCCCGGCCGGCAAGCAGCGGCGCGCACAGCCGATAGGCGGCCACGTGGCGCTGGAATGTCGGGTTGAACCCGCCGAAGGCGCACTGACGCGCTCGCCGGTGATCATCGACCTGCCGGGCCTCGAGATAGACGGTGCCCCCGGCGTGGGCGGTCGACCTCGGCGGCCGCCAGCAGCGCGGCCGACGGGGCCAGGGCCGGCGCGCTGCCATCAGCACGCCAGCCGCCGGGCCCCGACAATCGTCGGTCGTCCTGCGCGCCTGACACGGCGGATCGCGCTGTAGAGGTCGGGATGGCCCGGCAGCGCCCACGATCCCGTGAAGCCACCCGAACAGGATCTGGCCCCCGCGCCAGTGGCTGTGCGCTCGATCGCGAATCCGCGCGCCTCAACGCCGGTCTGCGAGCGCGGCAGACGGGCAGGTGGACCAAGTGCCGCGGCAAGTCGAGGTGAAACCAGTGCTCGCCGAAGCAACGCGCCTGCCAGCTGGAGAGGTTCGGCACCGCGATCGCGAGCACGCCCGCCGGGAGCGAGCAAGCGCGGCCGCCCGATCCAGAGCGGCCGGCCGGATCACGCAGATGCTCCAGCGAATGCCAGAACACCACCGCCGCCCACTCGACCCGCCGATCATCGAAATCCTCGATCTCGCCGGCCACGCATCCCGCCACCGCGCGACCCGCTTCGAGCCCGACCGCCTCGCGCCCGCGCGCGCGAAGGGCGCCGCAGCAGCGACCCGTCGCCCGCCCCGACGTCGAGGACCGGACCCGGAGGCGCGACGCGGTCCAGGCGCCGGGCCAGCGCCGCCCGCGAGAATCCGAGCAGCCGATCGCCGCCCGCGGAGAACCGCCCGCCAGCCGGCCGGTACCAGATCGGCGTAAGCCGCGCTCGAGCTCCGCTTCGCTCGGGGCAGGGTACGTCGTGGCCGCGCCACAGACAGAGCACACGCCAGGGCGGGCTCCGCTCGCGGATGCGCGGCCGCCCCGCACCAGGCGCAGCGCACCCCATCGGCGACGGCTGTCGTCGCGCGGTTAGCTCTCGACGCAAGCACGGAGACTAACGTAACGCGCTGCTCACCCCATCTGCGCCGGATGGCCGTCGCCCTGGCGGGCGCGGCACAGCCAGTTCGATTGACGGACGCGATGACTGGTCGCGCGGAGGCGCCGTCCGCTCGCGCAGCACCACGGGCAGCAGCGGCACCGCCGCAGCCAGAGCCCGGAGGTGGCCTGGCAAGCGGCGCTCGCGCAGGCGCGTGCCAGGCCCAGCCAGCTGCCGGTAGGCGACATAGGGCAGCCACCGGAGCGGAAACGCCTTGGCCACGAGCACCAGCGTGTTGCGAGTGACGAAGAACTGGTGCCCGCCGCGAGCCGGTGCGAGGAGCCCTCGCCGGCGTGCAAGGCCACAGCGGGCTCGTAGCGGCAGCGCCAGCCGGCGCAGCGCAGCCGCAGTGCCAGGTCGACGTCCTCGAGATAGGCGAAATAGCGCTCGTCGAAGCCCCCGAGCTCGAGCACGCGCGAGCGCCGGTACAGCGCCGCCCCGGCACAGGCCCCGAATACCTCGCCCGGCTGCTCCCAGCGCCCGTCGTCGCGCATGAAGCGCCCGCGCTGCTCGCAGGCGCCGTCGCGACGCAGGATGTCGCCGGCGTCGTATATCGGGCGCGGGATCGGCCAGCGACGAGCATCTTGCAGGCGACCGCGGCCGCGCCGCGGTTCGCCGCGAGCGCCTGCGACATCCGGGCAAGCCAATCGCGGCTCGAGCACCACGTCGGTGTTGACGAGCGCCACGAACTCGCCGCTCGCGCGGCCGACGCCCCGGTTGGCGGCGTGGGCGAAACCCGTGTTGTGGCCAAGCGCCAGCACCCGCACGGCCGGGTGCTCCTGGCCGCAGGTACTGGAACGAGCCGTCCTCAGAGCCGTTGTCGACGACGATCACCTCGGCCGCGGCGCGCTCCTGCGCGGCGAGCGCGCGAAGACAGCCCGGCAGCCACTCGCGGCCGTTCCAGTTCGGGATCACCACCGAGACGCGCCGCCGGTGGTCCTCCGGCCATCGATTCGCGATCATCTTGCTGGCCAGCAGCGCATCGTCCTCGTGCTCGCCGTCATCGCCTGCGCATGGTTCGCCCTCGGGGTCCGCAGGCCCGCAGACACCGACCGCGCGACCGCGATCATCAACGCGGCAACGCCGCTGACCGCCGCCGCAGGCCGCGCATGTCGCTCGCTGCTCGACACCGCCGCGCGCTGAACCCGGGCACAGCTGGCTCGACCTGCTGCGCGCGCAGGTCGCGCTCGCGCGCATGACCAGGCGGATCGCGCAGTGCGGATCCTCCGAGGTGACCCGACCGCGAGCCCATGAACCTCGCGGCGTGGGTGGCGCTTGCGCAGGCGGCCCTCGAACCGCACGCCGGCTCGTTCGCCTCGCGGCCACGACATCGGCCAGCCTCGATCCGGAGATCAAGTAGCGCGCCGTCACCGGGTCCGGAGCTCGCGCCGCGGCAGCGCCGCACGCGGTCGAGCAGTTCGTCGGCGAACGAGTCGTCCCAGTCGCGGCTCCAGCGCACCCGGCTCGCCACCCACGCGGCGCTCGGTAGTCGGACACCGCGGCCACCGCCTCCCGCAGCCCGCCGGCGATGCCCTCGACCGACGGGCTGCACCGGTGATCAGGTTCGGCGAGATCGCCGCCATCGCGCGCGGCGGTCTTGTTCTCGAAGCTGTTGGTGACCGCGAGCATCCCCGCCGACGCCATCTCGATCGGGACGAGGCTCGGGTGCGGCGTGTACATCAGCGCCAGCCCGACGTCGTGCTCGCGAGCAGCGACGCGTAGGAGCGCTGGTCGGAGCGCGGGCAGCAGCTCGAGCGTGGCGCCGCCGCCCAGCGAGATCCGCTCGGGCTCGCTCGACGGTCCCGATCCCGTGGAGCTCCCAGCCGTCCCGAAGCAGCGCCGTCGGCGCAGCGCGCGCGCGAGCGCCAGCACGCCGAGCTCGAACATGTTGCGCGCCGCGTGGCGGCTCGGGGCGGGCGTAGAACAGCAGCCGGCGCGGGTCCTGCGCCGCCAGCTCGGCCGGCCGACGGCGGCCCGACCGGCGTGATCGCGTTCTCGAATGCCGCCGAGGCGCTCGTCGCCCGCGTCGCTCCGGCCGCGTACACGCCGAGCCGTGGGCGCGGAAGTAGCCGCGCAGCAGCTCGCTCGAGAACAGCGCGAAGTGAGGAAAGTCGTAGGACTGCGCCGCCAGCGCCGCGTAGGTGCCCATCGGGAACGTGAACGGCTCGTACTCCTGGATCAGGTACAGGAACCGGTCGGCGTCGCCGGTCGCAGTGCGTGCAGCGATGTGCGCGGTCCACCAGGTGGTGGCGATGAAGCGGTCGTCGCGGCTGATCTCGAGCCCAGCGGACTCGCGGCCGAAGGCGACCTCGACCCGATCGAACAGGCCCTCGAGGCCCTCGTAGGACTCGAGCCTCCGCTGCCAGTCGGGCGGCAGCGGACCGACCGGGTCGACGGTCACGATCCGCACGCGCAAGCCGCGCTCCGCGAGCCGGCGCGCGAGGTTGAACTTCGCGATGTAGCCGCCGAAGAAGTGGCGCAGGTCGATCGTCGGGATCAGCAGGTTGATCCGCTGCGGGCGCGTCGTCGGACACGGCCCAGCGCAGCGGCGCGATCTTCTCGGCGATCGACGCTCGCCGCGCTCGGTCCAGGCCGCGTCCGGCCGGGGTGCTGGACCAGCGACGGCGGCGGCAGCGCATCGAGGCGCAGGCGGCGCTGGGGCCGCTCGCGCGCGCTGAGCGCGAGCAGCCGCCGCCACGCCGAGCGCGTGGAACAGCATCCACTCGGCGCCGAGCGTCTCGGGCGTGCCGACCAGCTCGCGCGCTCCGCGCAGCGCCAGCTCGCACGAGGCCGCCAGCGACCGCGTCGGCGCCCAGGAAGCGCTCGAGCGTCGCGCCGCTTGGACGCGGTCATCCGCGCGCCGCAGCGCATCATCAAGACGGTCGCGAACTGCCGCAGCCGCCAGACGTCGACGAAGTAGTGAAGGCGCCACATCCGCACGCGCTCGTGCAGGGCGCGCCGGTGCCGGAGCCGGTCGCGCAGCGAGAGCATCCGGTTGGCGGCGGCGTGGCCGAGCGAGGCGTCGCCGTGCTGGACGTAGTCGTAGAGCGGCTCGGGCGACGAACGCGATCTCGCCGAGCGCGAGCGCCGTCAGCGCCGATCCAGTGGTCGTGGAAGTGCGCGAACTGCGCCGGGGGGAACGGGCAGCGCGTAGTCGAGCAGCTCGCGGCGGAACAGCGAGGCGGCGCCGGTGACCGCGTTGGCGACCAGCAGCGAGAGCAGGTCGGAGTGGTTGTTGCGCCGCGTGACTCCACCACGTCTCGGAGATCAGCTCGCCCGTCGCGCGAGACCACGCGGGCGTCGCTGTAGACGAGCTGCGCGTCGCCGATCGCGCGCCAGCAGCGCCGCGAGCTTGTCGGGATGCCAGCGTCGTCCTGGTCGGCGAGGGCGACGAACTCGCGTCGCGTCGGCGATCAGCGCCAGCGCGCGCTCGAAGTTGCGGTAGAAGCCGAGCCGCCGCGGCGAGCGCGAGACGACGAAGCGCGGATCGCCGTCGATCAGCCTGCGCGATCGTGGCCGAGCCGCGCCGGGTCAGAGCAGTCGTCGCTGATCACGCAGACCCAGTTGCCGTGCGTCTGGGCGCGGATCGACTCGAGCTGGCGCTCGAACAGGTCGGCGGCGGGTTGTACGTCGCCATCGCGATCGCCACCGCGCGGCCCGCCCGCGCGCCGCCGGCCAGCGCCGCGGGCTGCGGCGCCGGCCGCCGGCGCCGGCCGATCGTCGCCAGCCGCGGCCGTCCGCGACCTGCCGTCGGCCAGCTCGGCGCGCAGCGCCAGCGTCCATCCGCTGCCGCGGCTCTGGCGGCGCGATCTCGACCGATCCCCCAGAAGCCGCTGCGGTAGCTCGAGCAGCTCGGGATCGGACTCGGAGTCCGGATCGTCGCCCAGCGCCCTCGGTGGCGTACGGGTCGAGACCCGGGTGCAGCGCTCGGAACGGATCGAGCCGCGGCATGCGCGCAGCGGCCACCGGCTGGGCCTCGCCGTCGAGCACGAAGGCTCAGCGAGCGGATCCGCGCCGCCGGACTGAAGCACCAGCCGCAGACGAACAGCGCCGTGCCCGCTCCGACCGCGATCTCGCGCGGGAGCTCGTACTCGAGCTGCACATGGAAGCTCGGGGTCGGCCACGCGGCGCGAAGCGTAGACACACCGGTCGGCCGGGCGGAGGCCGGTCGGTACCGTGACGCCGTTGATCGACCGCACTCCGCAGCCCGACGCCCGCCGCGGGCTCGATCGTCGGGACTTCTGGCGAGCGCTCCGCGCCCGTCACCCGCGGCTGCGCGAGGCGCTGCGTCGAGGACGCTCGGGTCACCGCGCCGCACCGCGGCGAGCGCCATCGAGTTCCGCTCGCGCGCCGACGCCGCGGCGCAGATCGCTCCGGCTCGGCTGGGTCAGCGACGCGTTCCTGGCTCAGGCGCTATATCGCGTCAAGGCGCGCTGCAGGCGCGGGGAATGCCGGTGCTGCCGCGGATCGCCCACCGGCTGGCGATGATGATCGCCCAGATCTCGATCGGCGATCCGGTGGTCGTGCACCCGGCGTCTACATCGTCCACGGCCAGTTCGTCGTCGACGGCCTGGTCGAGATCCACGCCGGCGTGGTGATCTCGCCGTTCGTGACGATCGGGCTGCGCGCCGGCGACGTCCGCGGACCGACGATCGAGCGCGGGCGTCAGCATCGGCACCGGGGCGAAGGTGATCGGCCCGGTCCGGATCGGCGCGGGCGCGACGATCGGCGCCGGACGCGGTCGTCGTCGACGACGTGCCCGCGGGGGCGACCGTGGTCGGCGTGCCCGCGCCGCCGGCGGACCCGGCTGGTCGTAACGGCTTGAGCCGATGCGTGTTAGCTTGCAGGCATGCAGACGCTCAGGCGCAGACGACGACGGCGCGCCCGAGGACGCCCGACCGCCGAGACTTCCGCGGGCAGCGACGAGGAGCTGCTCGGCCGAGATCGAGCGGCTCACGGAGCTCAACCGCAGCCGGCACACGCGCTGCAGCGCGATCGCAGAGCTGCTGCAGCTGCGCAACCTGGCCGGGATCCGGCTGCGTCGAGGCGGCCGGCGCGCCGCCGCCAGGCATCCCGAGCCGGACTTCGCGAGCGCTGCCACGGACGCGACGGGCTGCCCGAGTTCAGCCTCGCGCGAGGTCACGCCCGGCTCTGCTGCGTGCCGCGATCCTGCGCCACGGCTGCCTGCTCGTGCGCGGGCTGGTCCCGCGCGCAGACGCGCAGTCGCCTGCGCCGACAAGATCGAACGGTCGTTCGACGAGCGCGAGCGCCACGACGCCGGACAGCGCTTCGACGCCGCGCTACTACGAGCCGTTCGCGCCCGATCCGCGACTCGGCGTAGAAGCTCGGCCGCGCACTGGATCAAGAACGGCGGCGGCGTGCTCGCCGTCGACTCGCCGCTGCTCAGCTTCGAGATGTTCGAGCTGTTCGCGCACGGCGGCCTGCCGACGCTCGTCGCGGGCTATCTCGGCGAGCCGCCGCTGATCACGGCGCACAAGACGACCCTGCGCAAGGCCGAGCCGACGGTCGCCGGCGCCTGGCACCAGGACGGCAAGTTCATGGGCGATGTGCAGGCGCTCAACCTGTGGCTGTCGCTGTCGCACTGCGGCGATGAGGCGCCCGGCCTCGACATCGTCCCGCGGCGCATCGACCACCACGTCGACGACACAGACCGACGAGGCGATGGCTCGACCACATGGTCTCGCAGCGGATGGCCGAGCAGGCGGCCGGCGACACGCCGATCCTGCGGCCGATCTTCGAGCCCGGCGACGCGCTGCTGTTCGACGAGCTGTTCCTGCACAAGACCGGCTCGGATCCCGTCGATGCCGCAAGCCACGGTTCGCGATCGAGAACTGGTTCTTCGGCGCGTCGGGCTTCCCGGCCGATTACGCGCCGCTGGCCGTCTGAGCTGCCGAGGCGCCTGGCATGTGGAACGGAAAAGCCGTATCGGTCGTGCTGATGACGTACGCCGAGCGCGACTCGATCCGGGACGTGATCGAGGGCTTCTTCGACACCGGCCTGGTTGACGAGGTGCTGGTCATCGACAACAACGCGCAGGCAGGGAACCGAGGAGGAGGTGCGCCAAGACGCGGGCGCGCCTCGTCCACGAGCCGCTGCAGGGCTACGGGCACGCCACCCGGCGCGGGCTGATCGAGGCCCGAGGCGAGCTGATCGTGCTGGCCGAGCCCGACGGGACGTTCCTGCCCGAGGACATCCTCAAGCTGCTCGTCTACAGCAACGAGTGCGATGCCGTGTTCGGCACCCGGACGACGCGCGAGCTGATCTGGCGCGGCGCCAACATGGCGCGGCTCCTGCGCTGGGGCAACTGGGCGGTGGCCAAGCTGATCGAGGCGCTGTTCAACACCAGCCACCTCAGCGATGTCGGCTGCACCTACAAGCTGCTGCGGCGCCCGACAGCCGACGACGTCGCCGAGCACGATGAAGGTCGGTGGCAGCCACGCCGGCGTCGAGATCATGCTGCTCACGATCCTCTCCGGGCGCGCGGGTCGTCGAGGTCCCGGTCAACTACCTGCCCGCGCGTGGGGCGCTCATCGGTCACCGGCAACCCGCGTCAAGGCCGCTGGCCGTCGGCCTGCGGATGATCGCACCAGGTGCTCCGTTACCGGTGGTCCGCGACCGCGGCGCACGGCGCGACCCCCAGCGTTCGTCGGCCGAGCGCTCCCAGAGCGTCCGACGAGCCGTTGAGCAGCTCCCACTTTGACTCGATCGCGACCGTCTACGACGAGTCGCTGCCGGCTCACGTCGTCGAGCACTACCTGCGCAAGCGGACCGCCTTCATCGTCGCGACGCTGCCCGCGCGGGCAGCGGTGCTCGACGTCGGCTGCGGCACCGGAGCGCTGGCCGCGCGGCTCGCCGCGCGCCGGCTACGAGGTGACGGGCGTCGATCCCTCCGAGGGCATGCTCGAGGTCCTGCGCGGCGCGGCACCCGCGTCGCAGCCGTGCGCGGCGTCGGGACCGGCCTGCCGTTCGACGACGACACGCTTCGACCTCGTGTACTGCGTCGCGGTGATGCATCACATCGCCGATCCGGACGCCGTCCGGCAGACGCTGGCCGAGATGGTGCAGGGTCGCCCGCCCGGGCGGCCGCATCCTGATCTGGGACCACAACCCGCGCAACCCGTACTGGGGGCGGCTGATGGCGCGGGTGCCCCAGGACACCGGCGAGGAGCGGCTGATCAGCGAGCAGGAGATCGTCGACGGGCTGCAGGCGGCCGGCGCCGAGATCCTCGAGTCCGTCAGCCAGCTCGGGCTTGGTGCCCGATTTCACGCCCCCGCGCGCCTGCCGCGCGGCCGCCGCGTTCGAGCGCGTGTTCGAGCGCACGCCGTACCTGCGCCGGCTTCGCGGCGCACAACGTCATGCTCGCGACCAAGCCGCAGCGGGCGGCGAGCAGCGCCGCGCGGCACGAGCTCGGCGACGATCAGCCCATCCGCGTCACGGTAGATCGGGCACGATCCGGAAGCGCCGGTCGATCTCACGCAGCAGCCACTCGAGCTGCTGGTTGCCGCCGTCGATCGGGTGCGCTGCGGGGTCGATCGTCGGGTGGGCGCGCAGCCGGCGAGCACCGTCAGGCGCCGAGCGTCGATCAGCAGCCGCTGGCCCGTGCAGGGCTGCCAGCTCGCGACCTGAGCTTCGGGCCATCCACATCGCGACGGCACGAGGCTGTCGTCGACGTGGATCGCCGATGAACAGCGAGTTCGCGCGTCCGCTGCGCATCAGGATCTCGACGCCGAGGTCGGGGGCCATCGGCAGCACGATCAGCGCGCTCGCGGCCCGGGACGTAGCGGTCGAGCAGCCGGACTCCCTCGGGCGCGCGCGGATCGATCGGCGGCGGATGCCAGAGCCGGTGCACCGCGGCCCGCAGGCCCCCGCCGGGATACGCGTGGGCCAGCGCGGTCTCGGGAAGTTGCGGCCGATCGACGGCCAGGCGCGCCGAGATCAGCAGCACCGCCACCGCGACCGCGAACGCCAGACCGCCCCGCGGCGCGCCAGCTGGCCGCATCTCGCGCGCCGGCGCAGCAGCAGCGCGAGCCACAGCGCGCCAGCCACGAGCAGCGGCAGCGCGACGTAGGGCAGCAGGTAGGTCGAGGAGCGGTTGTCGGCGTAGCTGAGCAGCGCGATCGCGTACGCCGTGCTGCCGGCCAGCGCGACGAGCGTCGAGGCCACCGGCGCGCGACGGCGGCGCCTGGCGCGATGAGCAGCACGACCGCCGTGCCGCCGACGCGAACGCCGCGGCGCCGACCGCCAGCCCGGGAGACCAATCGGGCGAAGCCGTAGCTGATCGCTCCGGCCTCGCCGCCGAGCAGGAACGAGTGAAGGTAGGCCAGGTACTGGCCCCAGTCGGGCAGGTGGCCGCTGCCCAGCAGCGTGACCGCGCGCCAGCAGCGACGTGCGCGATCACGCATGCGCGCGACCGCGAGCGCCGCCTGCGCGAACCAGCCATCCCGCGCGCTCGCCCGCCGGGCGCAGCCACGCCTGCGACGGCGGCGATCGCCACGAACACGAGCGACCGTGTAGGCGAACGCCTCGAACGCCCACACCGCGGACATGCCGAGCACGACAGAGCGCGACGCCGTCGGCGAGCCGCGCCGAGCCGGGCCAGCGCGTCTGCAGCGACCCGCGCGAGCACCAGCGCCATGCGGCAGCCCGAACCGCAGCGGGCCGGTCTCGGGCAGCGACGCCGACCGAGTACCGCAGGCCATAGATCAGCCCCACCACGCCGACGAGCGTCGCGCCGCACGGCCATCAGCCGGCCGACGCCGGCAAGCCGCAGCAGCGCGTAAGCGGCGACGTAGAACAGCGCGGTCAGCATCGAGTCGAGCAGGCCGAGCGTGCCGTAGCCGATCGGGACGAGGTGAAACCATCCGGCCAGGAAATAGATCAGGCCGACGCCGTACTGCGAGACGGGCACGTTGACGAGCAGCGCGCCGCCGCCGAGCAGCTGGTTGGCCGATCCGAGCAGGTAGTCCTGCTGGTTCTGGATCACGCCGGGCGGCGAGTAGATGTTGGGCAGCTCGGCCGGTGGCGTGGAAGACGACCACGTTGGCCACGGCCAGGGCCAGCGAGCGCGATCCACACGACGTCGACGAGCGCCGGCCCGCCGGCCGTCCGAGCGACGGCGATCCGCAGTCGGGCCGGCGCCAGCAACGCACCGCCAGGATCGACTGCCGGTCCGATCGCCAGCGGGACGAGGTGCAGCGACCGGCGGCGGGTGAGGCACAGCAGCACCCCGAACACGAGCACCGCCGCGGCCGACCCAGGCGTCGGCGATCGACGCTCCGCACGCAGGAGCGCCGGCCAGGCGTGCCGCCCCGGAGCCGCCGGGCCAGCGCAGCCGGCAGCAAGCGCCCACCACAGCGACAGCGCCGGCCAGAACGACCCAAGCCGTCACCCCAGGGCAGCCCGCCGGAGAGCCGGACGACGATCAGCGCCGCGGCGAGACTCGCCGGCCAACGCTGCCGCGACGAGCCGAGAGCGCGCCCGCGTTCGGGCCGGCCGCGATGCGTCGGCCAGCCGCGGAACCAGCGACCAGCGCCAGCGGCAGGATCACCAGGAACGCCGCGACGTACAGCAGCGACTTGGCGCTCTGGTTCTGCTGGTTGACGCAGGCCCGCGAACGCCCCGAGCCCTGCCGTCTGCGGATGGCGAGCAGCACGACGCAGCGGCATCAGCACCAAGAACGCGGCCACGGCCAGCGTCACGTCAGCGCCAGCGTCGAGGCCGAAGCCGCGCCGCCGGCGTCGGGCGCCGCTCCGACCGACGCTGCGGCGCATCGGCAGCCGCGAGTGGCGCGTCACTGCGACCGCGTGCCGGCGGGCGCGAGTCCCGCGTAGCGCTCGCGCCGCGATGCCAGTCCAGGTGTAGCCCGCACGCGCGAGCCGATAGCCGCGGGAATCGATGCCGGACCGGCGACCGCGCCGGAGATCGATGTCGGTCGCGAACGCGTTCGTGACCAGGAATACGCGGTGGCCGTGCGCCGCGGCGACGCGCCTGGTCGACCGCGTCTGCAGCGGCACGATCGGATCGCTGAAGCCGAACGGGATGCCCGCGCTCGGCCGGCGCCTCGGCGCGGAACGACCGGCAGCCGGCGATGCAGCGCCACGTCGAGCCCGGTCAGCGGCCCGGGGCTCAGTGCACCGGTCTCGTCGACGACGACGTCACCGGGACGCGCGTGCGCGGCGACGATAGGCCGCCGCCGCCTGATAGTCGGGACGCTGGAAGTCGCCGCTCAGCATCTTCGCCGCGCCGAGAGCGAACGCGGCGATCGCCAAGCCGCGGCAGCGACACCCGAGCGCACGGCGGGACGACCGATCGGCAGCGCGGCCGCCACGCCGAGCGCCAGATACGGCCACGATGCCGCGAGGTTGCGCACGCCGAAGATGTGGTTGCCCAGCGCGCTGACCACCGCCTCGCCGATCGGCGTCGCCAGGCCAGGCACCACGAGCAGGACGACCCGCCGATCGAGCGCGGGCCACGCTCGGCCCGAACGCGCGCCCGACCGCAGTACGCAGCGCGAGCCCGCCGGCGAGCGATCGCGCCCGCGAGCGCGAGCAGCACCAGCGCGAGCGTGCCCGGGCAGCTCGCGTCAGGCCGCCCGCGAACGTCTACGGGTAGCCCACCGCCCAGTGCTCGAGGTCGAGCCGGATGTCGGTGACGCGTGAACGGCGACAGCGCCGAGAGGATCTTCAGCGTCGGCGAGTCGAAGTCGTTGATCAGTCCGGGGAGCCACGGCAGCAGCGCGGCCGCGGCGCCGACGATTGGCGAGCAACGCCGGCGCGGCGCGCGGCGGGATGCGCCCACAGCAGCCAGACGAGCTGCGCGGCGAGCACGAACGCGCGACGTGTAGTGCGAGTAGATCGCCGCGCACGAGCACGACGCCGTAGAGCACCCACCAGCGACGCGGCCGGTGTCGAGCGCGAGCAGCATCGACAGCGTCGAGCCGACCACGAGCGCCATCATCACCCCGTACGCGCGCGCCTCGGCCGAGTAGTAGATCATGAACGGCGACAGCGCCGTCAGCGCGCGGTCGCGAGCAGCGCGCAGCGGCGGCCGACCGTGCGCCGACCGAGCAAGTAGACGAGCGGAATCGTCGCCGTGCCGGCGATCAGCGACGGCAGCCGCAGCCACTCCGGCGAGTGGCCGAGCCGCGTGCGTCAGCCAGGCGAGCGATGAAGTACAGCGGCGGGGTGATCTCGGCGTGGGGGATCGTGCCGCGTGCCGTACATCAGCGAGATCACGCCGCCGAGGCCAGTGCGTGGCCGAGATCCAGTAGGTCGACAGCTCGTCGGCGAACAGCGACTGGCGCGCCACGAGGCACGCGCAGCGCGACTCCGACGACGGTCAGCACCGCGACGGCCAGCAGCGGCCCGCGACGCGCGTACAGCGCGACGCGAGCGCGCGCGGGCAGCCGAGCCCCGGGCGCCGCCGCTGCCGCGTCGGCGAGCTGCAGGCTCATCGCACGCGGACTGTATCGGCCGGGCACGGGCTCCGGCCGCCCATTCGCGTTGGTAACGTGCCGGCCATGTGGCGACTCAGACGCAGAGACTAGCGCGCCCGAGACGGCCGTGATCGAGCCGCGTGTGAGCCGGTCGAGGATCTGGGCCAGAGCCTCGAGGTGCTGCGCGCCGAGATCGAGACGCTGACCGCAGGCAAACCGTGCCCAGCCCGACCGGGAAACCGAGCGGCGACTGCTGCAGCCTCCGCCACCTCGCCGGATCCGCCTGGTCGATGACCACCCGGCAGCCGGAGTTCGCCGCGCCGGATACGGGGACGGCTTCCGGGCCGGAGATCCACTCCCCGAGATCGACCGGCTCAGAGCTGACCGCCGGGCTGCTGCGGGCCGGGAATCCTTCGCGACGGGTGTCTGCTCGTGCGCGGACTGGTGCCGCGAGACGCCGCGCTCGAGCTCGCGCGAGCGAGATCGACCGGGCCTTCGACGAACGCGAGCGCCAGGAGGCCGGGCAGACCGCCGCGCCGAGGGCTACTACGAGGAGTTCGAGCCCCACGCTCGCTACGGCGACGTTGTTCGGCCGCAGCTGGATCGAGCAGGGCGGCGGCCTGCTGGCCGCGGACGCGCCGATGCTCAGCTTCGCGATGATGGAGATGTTCGAGGCCGCGTCGCTCCGCGCAGATCGTCTCCGACTACCTCGGCGAGCCGGCGCTGATCTCGGTGCACAAGACGACGCTGCGCAAGGCCGATCCGTCGGTCCCGGGCGCCTGGCACCAGGATGGCTACTTCATGGGCGAGGTCCGGTCGCTCAACCTATGGCTGTCGCTCTCGCGCTGCGGCGACGTCGCCCCGGGCCTCGACATCGTGCCGCGCCGCCTCGACCACTACGTCGCGACCGCCACCGAGGAGGCGGTGCTCGACTACACGATCTCGCAGCAGAAGGCCGAGGAGGCGGCCGGCGAGCACACGCGATCATCAGACCGATCTTCGAGCCCGGCGATGCGCTGTTCTTCGACGAGCTGTTCCTCCATCAGACCGGTTCCTCGCCGGAGATGCCGAATCCCCGCTACGCGGTCGAGAACTGGTTCTTCGGCGGCTCAGGTTCCCGGGCGAATACGCGCCGATTGCCGTCTAGCCACCGCAAGCGCTCGTCTGCTCGAGCCGTACGACAGTCCCCATCACCCGATGGCGCGTGGTTCGCGGACGCGCGGCGCCGGCGAGCCGAGCATTACGCCTCGCGGCGTCCCCGACCCGCGAGCGAACTCGCGCGCTGATCACGATCGTCAGCAACGAGCCCGTGTTCCTGCCGATCTGGCTGCGCTACTACTCGCACTTCTTCGCTCCCGAGGACATCTATGTGCTCGACAACGACTCGCCGAGGCGAGACGATGCCCAGGGGCGGGTTTGTGCGCATCCCGGTCGAGCACGAGACCGTCGACCACCGCTGGATGGTGAGCACGTCGAAGACCTCCAGCACGAGCTCCTGGAGCGCTACGACGTCGTGCTGGTCACCGACGTGGACGAGATCGTGGTGCCGAATCCGCACGTTCGGCACCCTCGGCGACTACATCGATCGCTTCGACGAGGAGTGGGTCAACTGCCTCGGCTACGAGACTCCTGCACATGCAGACTCGGAGCCTCCCCTGCGCCTGGACCGCCCGATCCTCGAGCAGCGCGGCCACTGGTTCTTCAACGACGGCTATGACAAGGCCGCGCTGGCGACCGTGCCGCTGCGCTGGAACCCGGGATTCCATGGCCGCAGCGACTACCAGTTCAACCTCGATCCCGACCTGCGCATGATCCATCTGCACCGCATGGATTTCGACATCTGTCTCGAACGCCATCGCGTGCGCAGCCGCCGGGCGTGGGCCGAGCAGGACGCCAAGCGGGCTGGGCCGTCCACAACCAGATCGTCGACGACGAGCACGTTCCGGCACTGGTTCTACGAGGACAGCTGCGTCGAGCATCTGGAGATCCAGCTCGAGCCGATCCCAGAGCCTGGCGAGGGGCTGTTCTGAGCTCTTCGGGACGCGCCGACCGGATCGCGCTTCGACGGGCTCGGGGGGCCGTCCGCAAGCGCTGGCTCCTCCCCGAGGCGCACTTCCGGCGCCGACCAGTGGCAGCGCGTGGCGCTCAACCGCGCGGTTGGTCGCTACCTGGACTCGCTGGGTCCCGCAGTTGCAAACGGCCGTCGAGATCAGCGGCCACGCCACGCGGAGCGCCCGTGGAAGCGGTACGTCAGCCTCAACTACCCGGAGTTCGACCTGTGCGCCCCGCTGCACGGGCGCAGGGAGCGTTCGATGTCGTGCATGTGCGAGCAGGTTATCGAGCACGTCGTCGACCCGTGGGCGGCAGCGGCCAACCTCCGCGGCCTGTGCTCACCGGGCGGTCACGTCGTCGTCTCCACGCCGTTCCTGATCCGCGTGCACGAGCTGCCGGAGTGGGGACTGCACGACTACTGGCGATTCACGCCGCGCGGCCTGCAGACGCTGCTCGAGCGCGCCGGCCTCGAGGTCGAATCGGTCCACTCCTGGGGTAATCGTCGCTGCCTGGTCGGCCAACCTTGACCGCTGGCCCGCGTATCGCCGGTGGCACTCGCTACGCGGCGAGCCCGACGTCTACCCCTGCAGGTCTGGGCCTTCGCCCGCAATCCTGGCAGCGGTCGCAGGCAGGCTTCCGTAGACCCGCCAGCTCGATCTCGGCCCAGTCCGGGTTGCGTGTGTAACAGCCACGGATCTGCGCCGGGCTGAAGACGGTCGGCGAGAGCACTGGTCGTACGTGCCCTCGTTGACGCGACCGACCGCCGTCACGCGCCGCTCGATCCGGGTGTCAGCAGCGTTCAAGCTCGGCGAGCAGCGCCAGCACGTCGCGATCGAGCATCTCGGCGCGCAGCCAGCGGTCGACCTCGAAACGCCCGTGGTCGGTCATCCAGCGCAGCAGATCGTCGGCGTCGGTCTTGTCGGTCATCTCGTCGGCGTCTCGGAGTCGGACAGCGGCCGGTAGTCGGGGAACACGCCGTGGGTGGCCTGGTGCTGGGCACCGCTCAGAATCCACGCCGGCAGACGGCGGATGTTCATGATCGCGCAGCTTTCCCTGACACCTCCGCTTCGCGGGCGAAGAACGGCGCGTGCTTGTCGTTGGAGTCAGGCGGATCGGCAAACCGGACGAGGCCGGGCACGGCGGCGAACATCGCAGCCGTGGCATCCCCGCAGTCTTCGGCAGGTGCGCCCAGGCGAAGTGCTCTCCGATCACCACGGCATCCCAGGCTACACCCGAGCGGCTCAGCTACACTCGGCGCCCCGTGGCGCTCACGCGGCTTCAATTCGATCCCTTCCTCAGCGATTCCGAGCGCTGGGGCTTCTCGCTCGCCCAGCATGGCCGAGCTGATCATCCCCTGCCTTGATGCCACCGAAGCGCGGAGCGTGGCCGAGGTCGGGGCGTTCGCCGGCGATCTGACGCGGGTGCTGGCCGACTGGGCCGGCGATGCCGGAGCCCAGGTTGCTCGCCATCGATCCTGCCCCGCAGCCGGCGCTGGTCGAGCTCGACGGAGTCCGCCGCCGAGCTCGAGTTGATCCGGCAGACGAGCCTCAAGGCGCTGGCCGAGATCCCGCTGCCCGGACGTCATCATCATCGATGGGGACCACAACTACTTCACCGTCAGCCAGGAGCTCCGCGCGATCGGCGATCGCGCGCACGGCGGCAGAGCTGCCGCTGCTGCTGTTCCACGACGTGTGCTGGCCGCACGGCCGGCGCGACGACTACTTCGACGCCGAGCTCGATCCCGGCGGCGGACCGCCACCCGGTGGCCGGGCGAGGCGGGTGGGCTGGTCCCCGCCGAGCCAGGCGTGCGCGACGGGGGGCCTCCCCTACCCGCGCTCGGCGGCCCGCGAGGGCGGCCCCGGCAACGGCGTGCTCACCGCCATCGAGGACTTCGTGGCCTCGCGCGAGGAGCTACGGCTGGTCGTCGTCCCGGCTTTCTTCGGCTTCGGGGCCGTCTGGCATCGCGCCGCGCCCTACGATGACGAGCTCAGGCGGATCCTCGACCCCTGGGATCGCAACCCTATCCTCGAGCGGCTCGAGGCCAGCCGCGTCCATCATCTCGCCACGGCCCACGTTCGCCAGTTGAGCTGTGGCAGGAGCAGAAGCGCCGCTCGCGCCAGCAGGTCTCCTGCGGCGCCTCCTGGAGTCGAGTGCCTTCTCAGTGGCCGAGTGGCTGTCGAGGCTGCGCGCCCGCGCGGGCGTAGCCCCGGCCCAGTCGGTGGTCTCCAAGGACGAGATCCGCCGGACGCTGGAGGGTCCTAGCCCTTGCTGCGCATGCTGCGGCGCAGCCGGTTGGCTGCCCGCAGCGGCGCGGTGACCCGCCAGGACAGGCTGTGCGTGGCTCGCTCGTACTCGCGCTCGAGCTCGAGCACGCGGGCGTCGAGCTTCAGCGACTTGGAGAAGGCGAAGGCCCGGGCCGCCTCACGATCGGCCTCGGCGTACCGGGCCCGCCGCTTCCACGCCTCCTCATCGGCGGGCTCCGGGTGCAGCGTGCCGTCCCATTTCTCCGCCAACCGAATGTGGGCCTGCGCCCACACGTCCAGGTCCTTGACCAGTTCGAGCGAGCGGTGAAACACGGCGCGGAGGTCCGCGACCACGACCCTGCGGCCGGCCGCCCGGACCTGCAGGCAGAAGTCGAGCTCGAAGCCATAGTTGAACAAGAGCGACTCGTCGAAGCGGAGGTTGCGCACCGCCCACGGCGAGAGCACCAGCAACTGGCCGTCGATGGTGTCGACCTCGGCCGGCGGGAGCGCGCCTGCTCGGTCCACGAGAAGGCCGGAAGCTCGCCGCCGCCGAACTCCCCGTACCGCTGCACCGACGGCGCCGCCGTCACCTCGCCCCTCCCACCAGGCGATGCTCCGCACGCCGGTGGCGCCGGCACAGCCGACGACGGCGACGTCGGGGTCACGCAGCACGTCCCTCACCTTCGCGCAGAATCGGGATCGACGATCTCGGTGTGCGGGTGGACGAGCACCAGCGCCTCGAGGTCGTCGCGCTGCGGCGGCTGCCTCGAGGATCAGGTTGTAGGTCCGCCCCACGGGCTCCACGGCCGCGTAGGCGAACAGCGCCGAGTCGGGCTCGGCGGCCAGACGGACCCCGGCTCGGCGTAGCGGCGGTAGGCCTCGGCACCCTGTATCGATGAACCGAAAGCAATCATCGTCGAAGGCGGCGGCCGCTCAGCTACTTGCGGCCGGCCGGGCGCCTCGGTGGTAGCCAGGCGGGGACCGACCCGGCCCGGCGTCATGGCCTTCTCAGGTGCCCGCGGCGTTCGGCCACCCAGTCGGCGGAAGGGCGCGGTTATGCGCCACGAGATGCTCTCGGTGGCCTCGGCCAGCGCTCGCTCGAGCTCGAGCGCCCGGCCGTGGAGCTCGAGCAGGTTCATGTAGGCCAGCAGGCGAGCGGCGTCGGCATCGGCCTCGGCCCGCCGGGCGCGCTGCTTCCAGGTTCCCGTCCCGGCGCCGATCCCCATCCGGCCGTCCCATTTCTCGGCCAGCTTCACGTGCGCCTCGGTCCACTCCTGCGGATCGGGCACCATCTCGAGCGCGCGATGGTGGATGGCGCGGAAGTCGGCCGTGCAGCACCTTGCGGCCCGCGGCCCGCACCTGCAGGCAGAAATCGAGGTCGTAGCCGTGAAACGCCGACAGCTCCTCGTCGAAGCGGATGTTCCGCACCACCCAGGGCGACACGACGAGCACGAACCCGTCGAGCGTCTCCACCTCGCCGACCCTCGCGTAGGCGGGTGCCGCGTCCCAATCCCACGAGAAGGACGGCAGATCCCCGCCGCCATGCTCCTCGTAGCGGTTGATGAACGAGGCGAGCGTCACGGAGGCCTCCCACCAGGCGATGCTGCGGACTCCGACCGCCCCCACGCAACCCAGGAGGCCGACGTCTGGATCGCTCAGGGTGTCTCTGATCAGCCGGCACAGCCCGGTGGTGACGATCTCCGCGTCCTGATGGACGAGCACCAGCGCCTCGAGATCGTCGCGCTCGGCAAACCGGTCGAGCACGGCGTTGTAGGAACGAAAGATCGACCCCGCCGCACGGGGTCGCTTCGATCACCGAGTCGGGTTCGGCCGCACGCTTGATGCCCGGTCTCGGCACACCGCGCGTACACCTCGGGCTTCGTCACAGAGGATGCGAATGCGATCATCGTGGCTGCGCCGACGAGTGTAATTGCCCATGCGTAGCTCAGCCATCGTCCCAGAAGCCCTGGAAGCGACCGCCTTCCGCACGCCCGCGCCGGGCGTCGGGCACGCCCGTCGTGATCGAGGTCGGACGGAGTCCACAAGGTGTTCCGGATCCCCGACCAGCGGATCGACTCGCTCAAGGAGCGGGTGACCCATCCGCTGACGCGGATCGAGCACCGCGAGCTGCATGCGCTGAAGGGAGTCTCGTTCGACGTCCGCAAGGGCGAGTTCTTCGGGATCGTCGGCCGCAACGGCTCGGGCAAGAGCAGCCTGCTGAAGATCCTGGCCAGCATCTACCGGGCCGACGCCGGGCGGGTCCGCGTGGCCGGACGCATGGCCCCCTTCATCGAGCTCGGCGTCGGCTTCAACCCCGAGCTGACCGCGCGGGAGAACGTCGTCCTCAACGGGGTGCTGATGGGTCTGACGCGTCGCGATGCCCGGCGGCGACTCGATGCGGTCATCGATTTCGCCGAGCTCCACGGAGTTCGTCGACCTGAAGCTCAAGAACTACTCGTCGGGAATGATGGTCCGCCTGGCCTTCGCGATCATGGTTCAGGCCGACGCCGACATCATGCTGATCGACGAGGTGCTCGCCGTCGGTGACGCCGCGTTCGCCCAGAAGTGCATGGATGTCTTCCACGACCGGCGCCGGGCCGGCAAGACGGTCGTGCTGGTCACCCACGACATGGCCACCGTCCAGGCCCTGTGTCATCGCGCGATGCTGCTCCACGAGGGTGAGATGCGCTACATCGGCACGCCCGAGGACACCGCGCTCCGCTACTACCGGCTGAACTTCGCCGAAGACGGCACGGAGCACGTCAAGCCCGAGGGCGATGCCGACGCCGTGATGGACGTCAACGTTCGGGTGGTCGAGGCCGCGATGCGCGACGAGGCTGGCAACCAGATCGAGAACGTCGAGCACGGGGTCCCGATCAACGTGGACATCGTGATCGAGGCAGCGCGCGAGCTGGCAGGCCCGATCTTCGTGTTCCACGTGCTCAGCGAGGAGGGCGTGGTCGTCTGCGGCTTCACCCGGACGCTCGACCAGCGGGTCGCGGCCGGGCCAGCGGGTGCGTCTGCGCGGCCAGATCGAAAACCGGCTGGTGGCCGGCCGCTACTACATCGACTGCTGGATCCGCCAGGACGAGCACGAGAGCGTGATGGCGCTGCAGGCGCTACGCGTCCTGCGATTCCTCGTCTTCGGGACAGCCGCGCGGCACGGCGTCGTCACGCTCGAGACGGACATCGAGCCGGTGATCGAGTGACGACGGCCAGTGAGCAGAGCGCCGGAGCTGCGAGATGTCCCCGGCCCCTCCGCCCTCGGCGGCGGCTGGCGGCGCTCGCTGGAGCTGCTGTATCTGATCGCCGTCACCGACTTCAAGAAGACCTACTTCGGGACCGTGCTCGGCTACCTGTGGTCCCTGGCCCGGCCGCTGATGCTGTTCGGCGATCCTGCTCGCGGTCTTCACCAAGGTCTTCCATCTCGCCGGGACAGGTCCCGCACTATCCGGTGTTCCTGCTCTTCGGGATCGTGCTGTTCGGCTTCTTTCAGGAGGCGACGAGGATGGCGGTCGGATCGATCGTCGCCCACGAGGCGGTCGTCCGCAAGACCCAGTTCCCACGGCTGGTGATCCCGCTCTCGGTCGTCCTGACCAGCCTCTTCAACCTCGGCCTCAACCTGGTCGTGGCCTTCGTCTTCATCCTCGCCTTCGGCGTCTCGCCGGCGTGGACGTGGCTGTTGCTGACGTGGTCCTGCTCAGCCTGTTCATGCATCACCACCGCGGTGTCGATGATCGTCTCCGCGCTGTATCCGCGCTTCCGAGACGTCGAGATCATCTGGACGGTCGTCTCGACGGCGCTGTTCTATGCGACCCCGGTGCTGTATCCGATCTCGGTGGTGTCCGGCCGGCTGCGGGATTTCGATCGCGCTGAACCCGCTGTCGCCGATCTTCGAGCTGGCGCCAGCGGTGGATCATCACCGACGATCCCGCCATCCCGTGGCCGTGGGAGCCGGCCGCGGGCGGCCCGGTTCGATTCGCGGTCGCGGTGACGATCTACGTCGTGATCTGCGTTCTGGCGGTCTTCGTGTTCACGCCGCGAGGCACCGCGGATCGCCGAGGCTCTGACGCGTGCTCAGAGCGCGATCACCTGGCCGGCCAGAATCATCGCGATGAGCGTCACGGCCGGCATCTGCCAGTCCCAGTCGAGCGGCTGGTGTGCCAGCCAGACCACGAACCCCGCAACCGGCCCAGCGGCAAAGGGCCGGCGTCGGCTTCAGGGCGTCTCGCGCCGCGAGGCCGACGCCGCCGACGAACATGAGCAGGAACACGACCCCGATGATCCCCAGCTCGGCCAGCGTTTGCAGTGGCAGCGAGTGCGCGTCCTGCGCGAACTCGTTGATCGTTCGGTAGCGGAGCCAGTACACCGCCCAGCCGCCGGCGCCGACGCCGCGGATCGGCTCGTCGCCGAACGCGCGCATGGCCACCCGCCAGTAGGCGTAGCGGTTGCTCTGCAGCGTCACGTAGCGAGTGGCGCCGGCGCTGAGCGGCCGGCTCGAGCGCTCCTTGGCGCCGACCACGATCGCCAGCGCCAGGCCCGCGCAGATCACCGCCACGGCGATCGCCGGTGCCCGCCGGGGCAGGTTGAGCCGCCGTGGCCGGCTCCGCCAGCCACCAACCGCCACTGAATCACAGCGCACCGACCATGATCACGACCAGCAGCACGAGCGTGATCGCGCCCTCGCGCTCGCGGGTGCCCAGCGCGCCGGCCAGCGAGGTCACCGAATGAGATGTCGCTGACGCGGCGGCGCCGAGGGCGCCGGCGAGCACCGTGACGATCATCCCGCGCAGCTGCTGCACCTCGGGGGCGAGCATCATCAGCGCCACGAGCCCGGCGGCCATGGCAAACAGAGCGCCGCGGGAAAAGCTCAGATACAGACCCATCCCGATAGGCGCCGCGGCGGCCACGGCGGCGATGCGCAGGGCGCGAGAGCGCGTCGCGTCTCCGGATAGCCGGGCACACAGAACGAAGCCGAGCGCGGCCACCTCGCCCATCGCGTTCCAGTAGGTCAGCGGCTGCTCGAGGCGCCCCTGCGCGCTCACCGATCGCTGGAAGTGCAGAAGCCCGGGCAGCAGTCGCTCCGAGATCGCGTAGCCGATCACGACCAGCACGCCAGCGGCCAGCGCGGGATCGACCACGCGCTGCCAGCCCCGATCGCGCAACAGACAGGCGGCGGCGATCAGGGTTCCAAGGTAGAGAACGACGATCTGCCCGGCGTGGTATGCGCTGTCGGCCACCGGCGCCCAGAGCATCGAGAGCAGCGTCCAAGCGGCAAACAGCGCCAGGCCGACCACGGCCACGAGGCCGCCGCGGCCAAATCGCAGCGCCCCCGGCTCGGCGAGCACGGCGAGCGCCACAAGAAGCCAGGCGACCAGGCCGGCCACCTCCCGCGGACTGTCGAAGTAGCCGCCGGCGAAGAAGGCGAGCACGGTGGGACCGGCAAGAAGCGCGACGCGGGCGCCGCTGAGAACGCCGGTGCGCACTATCTGTGTTGATCCCGCGCGGCGCGCCTGACCAATCGTGTCGACGCCAGCATCTGACGCTCGCTCACCGCCGGCCGACGCCGTCGGTTGGAGGCCGTTTCGATCTCGGCACGCACCCCGCGCCGGAACGCCGCCACGTCGAAGCGGGCGGCGTTGCGCCGGCAGGCCTCCGGATCGACCGCGCCGTCGTCGAACTCGAGGACAGCCAGGGCCAGCTCCGACGGCCCGCCCGACCACAACCGGCCGGTGACACCGTCGACGACCGTCTCGAGCACGCCGCCGGCGCGCCGGCCGATCACCGGACGGCCGGCTGCCTGCGTCTCGACCGCAGCAATCCCGAACTCCTCCACCGAGGTCACCACCAGGGCGCGAGCCGATGCCATGATGTCCGCCACGGCCGGATCGGGCAGCCGGCCGGCGAACTTGATCGTCGGGCCCGCCGCGCGGCGGAGATGACGCCCGGCGGGCCCATCGCCGACGACGATCAACGGCAGGCGCAGCTGGTTGAATGCGGCGATTGCCACGTCGAGCTGCTTGTGGGGCATCAGCTCCGACACCGTCACGTAGTAATCGCCGACCTGGCGGACAGCGAACCGCTCGGTCTCCACGGGTGGATAGACGACCCGCGACTCCCGGCCGAAGTAGGCCCGGATCCTGGCCTGGGTCGCTCGTGAATTGGCGATGTAGCGGTCGGTGCGCTGGGCGGCGATCCAATCCCACTGGCGCCAGCGCCGGAAGGCTCCGGCCAGAAACGTCCGCGTCAGCGGGTTGCGGCGGCGCGAGAGCGTCTGCTCCCGCTCGTTCCAGGCGTAGCGAAAGGGGTTGTGGCAGTAGCTGACGTGGACCGTGTGTTCGCCACACAGCACGGCATGAGCCCAGGCCGACGAGCTGGAGACGACCAGGTCGTACTGGGACAGATCGAATGATTCGATCGCGGCGGGATACAGCGGGAACAGCGCTCGGAAGGTCCGCGCCGTCGGGCGCAGCCGCTGCAGAAACGTCGTGTGGACGGTGCGATCGGCGAACCTGCCCTCGGTTCCCTGCTCGTCGTACACGGCCGTGTAGATGTCGGCCTGCGGCCACATCTCAGCACAGCTTCAGGAACACCCGCTCGGCCCCACGGACGTCGAGCAGAAAATCGTGGACGAGCGCGACCCTCTGCTCGGAAGGTGCGGAAATGGTCGGGTTTCCCACCGACGGCAGTCTATGAGGTTGTACGAGACGGATAGCCTCATGAGGCCGATGCCGGGCGCGTTGCTAGTCAGCTATTCGGGGGCGCTGGGTGGCGCCGAGCGCGTGCTGGTCGAGTTCGCGGCCGCGCTCGAGGGTGAGCGCTGGCTGGCCTGTCCCGAGGGACCGCTGGCCGCGGCGGCCCGGGATGTCGGAATCGGCGTCCGGCCAATCACCGCGCGCGGGCTGAGGTTGCGGGGTTCGCTGACGCAGCGCGGGACGGCCGCCGCGCGGCTGGCCGCACACGGCCTCGAGGCGCGGGCGCTGTCCGCGACCTGTCTCCCGATCTCGTCATCGCGTGCGGCATGCGGTCGGGGCTTTCACTGCTGCTGGCGGGCAGGCCCGAGGTGCCGCTGATCTTCATGCACAACGACATGCTTCCCGGCCCGCTGATCGCCGCCGCCGTCCGGTCGCGCCGCGGCCCGGGCCGATCTGGTCATCGTCCCGTCGCAGGCCGTGGCCGAGGATCTGGCCGTCGCGCCAGCGCCGCTCGTCGTCCATCCTGGGGTCGACGTCGACGCATTCGCCGACCTGGGGCACGCTCAGGAGCCTCCGGTGGTGCTCGTGCTCGGCGCGCTCGTTCCGTGGAAGCGCCCAGGGTCTTGCGCTCGAGGTCTGCGCGCGTGCCCGCCGGTCGCTGCCAGGGCTCGTCTTGCGCTTCGTCGGCGCCCCGCTGGAGGGCGGCGCGCTCATGGACGAGTGGCTGCGAGCGCGCCCGTGCCCCCGACCTCGCCGGCGTGGTGCGAGTTCGCGGGGTCGGTGCCGGACCCGAGGCCCGAGCTGGCGCGTGCCAGCTGCCTGCTCCACTGCGCCGAGCGGGAGCCGTTCGGGCTCGTGGTGGCTCGAGGCGATGGCGGCCGGACGACCGGTGATCGTGCCCGCCGACGCCGGTCCGGCGGAGATAGTCGACGCTCAATGCGGGGTCTTCTATCCGCCGGGCGATGTCGACACTTGCGCCGCGGGCGGTGGTCGATGTCGCCGGTGATCGCCGCCGCGCGCTGGCGATGGGCGAGCACGGTCGGGAGCGAGTGCGAGCACATTTCGGGTCGGCGCGGATGCGCGATGAACTTGTCGCCGCTGCGGCCGAGGTCGCTGCGGCCACCGAGCGGCGGCGTGGCCGAGCCGCGGGCCCAGGGGTGGATCTGACGCTGGTGACCGTGACCCACAACTCGGCGCCCGAGCTTCGGGCGCTGCTGCGTCCGTCGAGCGCCACCTCCCCGAGGCCCGGGTGGTCGTGGTCGACTGCGCCTCCGATGACGCGAGCGTCGAAGTGGCGCAAGGCGCTTCCTCGAGGGTCGCCGTGGTGGCGCTCGACGAAAACGTCGGCTTTGGCGCGGCCTGCAATCGGGGGCTGGCCGAGGTGCGTGGCCGGTCACCGCGCTCGTCAACCCGGACGTCGAGCTCCTCGACGACTCGCTGCTGCCACTCGCCGTCGAGGCGCTCCGGGACGATCGGCCCCCACGCCTGCTCGCCCCGCTCGTCCTTGCGCCCAACGGCTCGCGGCAGGACACCGTCCATCCCCGTCCCGGCATCGTTGCCCGAGGTGGTCGGGGCCTTCGTGCCCCTGCCGCTCGTGCCGGGCGCGGCGTCGCGCTGGCCGTGCGCGCGCCCCGCGGCGGGTGGGCTGGGCGGTCGGCTGTGCGCTGGTGGCGCGAACGGAGACGCTGCGAGCGCTGGGGCCGTTCGACAGCCGGATCTTCATGTACGGCGAGGACCTCGAGCTCGGGCTGCGAGCCGCCGAGGCTGGGATCGCGACCTGGTTCTGGCCGAGCAGCCGCGTCCTGCACCATGGGGCGCACGCGACCGCGGCGGCTTTCGGTGGCGAGCCGTTCGAGCGCCTCGCGCGAGAGCCGACGCGACGTGGTCCTGCGTCGGTGCGGGCGGCGTCGAGCGGCGGCGGACGATGCGGCGCAGGCGCTCACGTTCGCAACCCGGATCGCCGGAAAGCGGCTGCTCAGGCCGATCGGCAGCCCGCGAGCGGCGCCAGCTCGAGGCTCTGCGCAGCGCCCGCCGGGCGCGATGAAGCCGTCTCGACGTACGTGCGGGCGGCGGGCTGGCGCTCCTCGTGGCGATCGTCATCGGCGCGGTCCTGATCGGTTCGGGCAGGTCGAATCACCGCGCGATCGACGTCGACCCCCGGCGCCGCGTCGGGTCCGGGTACGACGCCCCGCCCGGAGCCGGTCCGGGCCGCCCCCGCCCAGCCGCCGCCCACCGCGGCAGCAGTTCGGTGCCAACGTCAACCGCCTGTTCAACGACCGGACGTACAGCGCGAGCGAGATCGCCGCGCAGCTGCGCGCGCTCAGCGCCACCGGGGCGACGCTGGCTCGCAGCGACGCGCTGTGGGAGGCGACCGAACCATCGGCGCCCGTCGACGGGCACCACCGGTTCGACTGGGGCTTTGACGACTCGATCGCCGCCTCGCTGGCCGCGCAGGGACTGCGGTGGCTGCCGATCCTCGACTACACGGCGCCCTGGGACACGTCTCGGGCCGGGACGCCCACTCGCCGCCCCGCTCGCCGGCCGCCTTCGCCGCGTTCGCCGGCGCCTTCGCGCCCCGCTACGGCGCCGGCGGCGCGTTCTGGCGCTCGCATCCGGGGCTGGCCGCGGACCCCGTCGATACCTACGAGATCTGGAACGAGCCCGACAACGGCGTGTTCTGGGCTCCCGACCCCGGACCCGCCGCCTACGCCGAGCTGTACCTGCGCAGCCGCGACGCGATCACCGCCGCCGACCCGAGGCGCCCGCGTGATCGTCGGCGGGCTGACCAAGGCTCCGGTGTTCCTGCCCGGAGCTTGTCACGCGCAGCCCGACCTGCGCGGTCACATCGACGGTGTCGCGATCCATCCCTATGGCAACGGCGCGACTGCCGTGCTGGGCAAGATCCGGGCCGCGCGCGGCCACCCTGACCTCGCTCGGGCTGGGCATCGTGCCGCTGTACGTGACCGAGCTCGGCTGGACGACGCATCCGGCCGGAACGCTCAACTACGCCCCCGAGCGCCGGCGGCCGGCCTACATCTTCACCACACTCGCAGACCTCGGGCCACACGAACTGCGGGATCGCCGCGACGCTCCTCTACACGTGGGTCACACCCGAGCTCAACCCGGCCGACCAGCGAGGACTGGTTCGGCATCCAGCCGCCCAGCGGCGGGACCAGCCCCGACACGGCCGCGTTCGCCGCCGGCCTCCGTGGGGCCACCAGCCCGGGCCTGACGCTCCACATCTGCGCGCTAGCGTCGTCTCTATCTGATGCAGCGCGTGGCGACGCTGCCCTTCTTGCGGCAGCCCTCGAGCGCCAGCGCAGCCCTTTGTGTACGCGGCTAGCGCCGGCTTGGCTCGACCTTGCCCGTGCTTGTCGTAGCGCAGCAGGCCGGCGAAGTTGAATGCCGGCGCACTGGGCGTACTCATCCCCCATCCATGTGTAGTAGTCGAAGCCGGTCAGGTTCAGCGACTTTCGATGCTGGCGCGAGCATGGGCAGCAGGGCGGCGATGTTCCTGGCCTGGCCGGCCTCGGTCGTGTTCCAGTCGAAGTGCTGCGGCGACTTGCCCTTGGCCGAGGGCCAGCTCAGCTCGGTGGCCAGCAGCGGCTTCCTCTTGTCACCGAGCTGGTTCGCGGCGCGGCGGACCAGCTGCCAGGTACAGTGATCACGCGGCTTGGGCGTGGAGGTGAAGCCGTTGACCGAGATCACGTCGAACAGCTCGGCGCGCCCCGCGGATGTCGATCGACCTGGCCGAGGTACTTCCAGGCGCTGTTCGTCAGCGCGCCGAGCACGACCTTGGCGCTCGGGGTCGGCGCTGCTTGATCGCGCCGTGCGCCGCGCGCAGGAGCTAGACGTAGCCGCTTGGCGAACGGCTGCGGCCAGTAGCACGGTCAGGTTGGGCTCGTTCCAGATCTGCCACATCCGGATCGGCACGGCGGATGGCTCGGCCTGCCAGAAGCTGCCGTGCGGGCCGTAGCGCCTGATCAGCGCGGTCAGGATAGTCGGCGTACGGGCCCGTCCGCTTGGCGGACGGAGCCCGCCGCTCCGGTTCTTGCCTGCGTCCCAGCCGGGCGCGTACAGCACGGTCGGCAGCACGGTGAGCCCCCGCTGCGCGGCCAGCCCGACGACCTGGTCGGTGGCGCTGAAATCCGTCGGAACGCCGCCGACGTTCGACGAATCCCGTTGGCCGGCCGGGAGTCGGCCCAGCTCGCGTACGGCTGCGCCGCGACCCAGTTGAACGCCATCCGCACCGTCTCGACGCCGACTCGGACCATCAGGTTGAACTGCTCGGCGAGATCGACGTCGCGCGCTCGGGACATCAGCGGGCCGTTGAGATCGACGCCCACGAAGCCCTGGGGGACGGGAGTTCCGGGCGGGGTGCGCCGACGATGCCGCCGCAGGGGTCGAGCCGGCCACGCCAGGGCGAGCGAGCAGAACCGTAAGTGTGAGAGCGCCTCGCATAAAGCCGATGCGAGTCTAGCCATGACGCGCTGGAACACGGCGCGGCCCAAGTCGCGGAGCTGCCTCACGTCGAGGGTGCGATTAGGGCTGCAGTGGTGGCGTCTGTCTGCGGCGCTGCGGTCCCACGAGTACCTGCCAGCGCGGTCGCAGCCCGGACGCGATCAGTCGGGCGCGAGCCGTCTCGTCGGTCGGCGGCGGTCGATGATCGCCTTGGCCAGCTCCGCGGGATCGTTCGGGTCGACCAGCAAGCCGGCATCGCCGACCGTCTCGGGCAGCGCGCCGGCGCGAGCGGCCACAACCGGCACGCCGCTCGGCCATCGCCTCCAGGCACGGCAGCCCGAAGCCCTCGTACAGCGAGGGCATCGCGACGCCAGCGCACCGGCGTACAGCCCGGGCAGGTGCTGCTCGGCGACGTAGCCCAGCCGCCGCAGGCTCGCCTCGCGCGCCCCGCAGGTAGCCGCGATTGAGCCGGCGACGACCAGTTCGATTCCCTCGCGTCCGCAAGCGCCCCGGCGGCCGGCTCGAGCGCGCCGAGGTTCTTGCGCGCGGAGGCCGTGCCGACGGCGAGCACGTACGGCCTCGCCCAGGCCAACGCCCGGCGGGCCGGGCCCGGGTCCACCTCGGGCGGAAGCGCTCTTCGACGCCCTCCGGGATCACCGCGATCCGCTCGGGCGGGACGCCGAGCAGCTCGACCAACTCGCCGCGCGAGAACTCGGAGACGGTGATCACCATCTCGCGCGCCGCGCGCAGCATCGGCAGCAGGCGGCGCTGGTAGGCGACATAGCCGCGGAGTACGCGTCCGGATGGCGAAGCGCCGCGGCATCGTGAATCACCACCACGTTGCGTCGCAGACCACGGCCGGCGCCAGGTTGGCCGGCGAGTAGACCAGCGCACAGCCGCGGGCGCGCAGGGGGAGCACGACCTGCTCCCAGACGTGGCCGGCCCGGTGAGCGAGCGCCCGACCGGGGCGCGATCACCCGGTAGCGGTCGGGACGCAGCGCCGGCAGCCGCAGCGCCATCTCCCGGGCCAGGCGCTCGACGCCTCCGATCTGCTCGCGTACGGCGGCGCGGGCATTGATCGCGATCAGGGGTCCAGCAGCCGAACGCGGGGCCCGGTCGGCCGTCAGCCTCGACGCGAGGAAGCGAGCCTCCAGCGCACGACGACGCCCGCGCCCACGAGCCCCACCCCGATGACGGCGGCGAGCCAGGCGTTGAACCCGGTGAACGGCAGCTGACCCGCTGACCCGGTTGACGTGCCGCCCGACGCTTGTTGCGTCGAGGAGACGCCCGGGGTGGTCGAGGAGCTGGCCGTGGTGGCCGTGGGCGTCGTCGAGCCCGATGACCGAGCGTGCCCGACGAGGAGCTCGTGACCGACTCGAGGTCGAGCCCGAGCTCGAACCGCCTGAACCGCCGCTGTGATGGTGGCCACCGCTCAGCGGATCGACGTACTGCTGGTCTCCGGCCGATGGACCGGTGGCCAGCGCCATGGTCGGTGCCGTCAGGGCGACCGCGCACAGCGCCAAGATGAAGATGGAGCCCTTCCTGAATCGGCGCACGTCGCGAGTATGGCAAGAGATGACCTTGCTCGCGTCGGGTCCGTCGCTTGCGGAGTGTCCGTCGCGCTCCTCCAGATCGCGTTCCGGACCCTCTTTCCGCGCATGCGGGAAAGCCGTCAAACTGCTGCTTTGCAGGATTTATTGCACGACCAGGGGATCGGGGTGCGATAGCGACGCGGCGTGTTAGGGTGCTCCGCGCCCCCCGCCCTGGGCTCCCCTTCGGACCTCGCGCACCCTCTGTCCGGCGCGATCGGGTCCGCGCTTTGCCATGTTCGCTTCCCGCCGACATCGATCGACCCTGGCGTGTGCTCGCCGCGCTCGGCGCCGTCGCCACCGTGCTGCTCGGCAGCGAGCTGACCGCTCCGAGCTCGGGCGATCTGCAGAGCCAGATCAGCGCCAGCAAGTCGGCCGCCGCCTCGCTGCAGCAGACAATCGCGGCCGACACCGCGCAGATCGAGCGCACCACCGGCGGCCTCCAGGCCGCCGAGCAACACCTGTCCTCGCTGCAGTCCGAACTGAACGCCCGCGAGGCCGAGCTCCGCAAGGTGCAGGGCCAGCTCGTGGCCGCCCGGGACCATCTGGTTCGGCTCGAAAACCGGCTGCGAGTGTCCTCCGCGGCGCTGGCAGCCAACCTGGTCTCCGCCTACGAGGGACAGACGCCCGACCTGGTGAGCGTCATCCTCAACGCCCATGGATTCAGCGATCTGCTCCAGCAGATGGCGTTCCTGCGCCGCGTGGGGAATCAGGACGCGCGGATCGTCGGCGCCACCAAGACGGTCAAGTCCGAGGTGGCCAAGCAGACCGAAGAGCTGGCGTCCCTCGAGCAGCGCGATCGCGGCCTCACCAACCAGATCCTCGCCCAGCGCAACCAGGTCGCCGGCCTCAAAGCCGCGCTGCTGTCGCGCCAGATATCCGAGATCAGCGCCCGCAAGCACGACGCCACGCGATTGCAGAGCGTCAACGACCGCCTGAGCACCCTGAACTCGCGGCTGAAGGCGGTCGAGGCCCGGGCCGCCGCGGCCGCCGCCCGCGCTGCGACGACTCAGAACGCAACGGTCAGCGGCGGGATCGCCGTCGACACCGGCGGCATGGTCCAGGCGCCGCCGGGGGCCCCCGCCGCAATCGCCAAGGTGATCGCCGCCGGCAACGCAATCGCCACTCTGCCGTACATCTACGGCGGCGGTCACGCCTCCTTCCAGGCCAGCGGCTACGACTGCTCGGGATCGGTCAGCTACGCGCTGGCCGCCGCGGGCCTGCTCAGCTCTCCTCTGGACTCAACCGGTTTTGAGAGCTGGGGCGATCCCGGACCGGGCAAGTGGATCACCGTCTACGCCAACGCCGATCACGCGTTCATGATCGTGGCCGGCTGGCGCTTCGACACGGTCGCCCTGGCTGAGGGCGGCACCCGGTGGTCGCACACGCCGCCGGATGAGCCCGACCTCGGCAGCTTCGTCCAGCGGCATCCGCCGGGGCTGTAGGAGCGCGCGTCGGCCGGGCCGGCCGTTTTTCAACGTTGTGCCGGTTGGATCATCGGTCCGGAGCCACGAAAACGTTGCGCAGCGGCCCGGCGCCGCGCCGCGCCGCGATGCAACGTTTCGACGTTTCGCCGAAATAGCAGCGGTTTCGTTACGCAGCGACTGCCCACAAGACCGCAAAGCAACGTTTTCGTGGGTGGATAGCCCGCAGCCGCTGCCCCACCCACCCCTTCCCCAGCCAAACCCCAAGGCCGCCGCCGCAAAGAGGTCGCGGGCGCGCAGCGCCCCGCGAGCGGACCGATCGCGACTGCCACCAGGCGGCGGGTCCTTTCCACCAGGCCGCCGGCTGGCGGCCGGCCGCCCCGACGACGGCCGACCGCATGAGTGACCACCGTCAGCCGGCTGCCGGCACCCGTCGCGGCGGCACAACGCCGCGTGCGGGCAGGTCGTGCAGATCGCCACGGACGGCGGCGGGCTCGTTGCTCCGCCGCCCGCCACCAGGTCCGGAGCGCAGCCACCGCGTGGCCAGCAGGGCCAGGGCGGGGAGCGCCACGAGAGCGAGCATCGCCAGGAACCAGATCTGGCCCGCGTCAGTGCCCTCGCCGAGAGAGTGGATCAGGCCCGCGAGCCACGCCAGCGCCGTGAATCGGTGGAGCTTGCGCCAGCGCTTCGCGCCGATCCTGCGCCGGGCGTAGTAGGAGAGGCCGAGCACGATCAGTCGCCCAGCCGGCGATGATCCCCAGCGAGGTCCAGCCGGCCTTGTAGCCGCTGCGAAGGGAACCGAGATGTCGGCGATCGACGGATGGAAGTAGGTGTCGCCGAGCAGCGACGGCATGCACGACGAGCGCCACGATCGTCGATAGGGAGATGATCTCGTGGGTGACCCGATCAGATCGGGCCCGCGCCTCTTGAGCAGCTTCGTGCTCATCAGCAGCCCCAGCGAGACGGCGAGGCTGGCGAGCACGAGCGCCGCCACGCCGGCCGCCCGGCTGGTGATCCAGAAGAGATCCGATGAGGTCTGGCTGGTCACGAACAAGCGTCCACCCGCCGCAACAGAGCCGCGTGTGGAGCGCGTAAGAGATCCATCAGAAGCCGCACCGCCGGCGACAATCAGCTCAGCGATGGAGCAGCGCGTCAGCCTGATCACCTCGGTGTCGCCGACCTACGACGCGCACGGGCCTTCTATGAAGCCCTGGGCTGGCACACCAACGCTGAGCCCGAGGACGACGTGATCTTCTTTCAGGCCGGCGGGATGATCGTCGGCCTGTGGGGGCGCGGCCAGCTGGCACAGGACAGCGGCGTCGAGGACAAGGGCGGGTGGGGCGGTGTGGCCCTGGCGATGAACGTGAGCTCGACGGCCGAGGTCGACGCCGTGCTTGACGAAGCCCGGGCGGCGGGCGCGAAGGTCCCCCGGGAAGGGGCAGAGACGTTCTGGGGTGGCTACTCGGGCCTGTTCATCGATCCCGACGGCCACCCGTGGGAGGTGGCCCACAACCCCCACTGGACGATCAGCGACGACGGGTCGGTCGGCTGCGCGGAGCTGATCCGCCCGGCTACTGAAGGCCGGGGTGGACGAGCCGCGAGTCCTGCACGGTCCGGCGCTGCGCGGCGACGGGCTGCCGATCGGAGCCGCACAGCTGCGAGTAGTGGACGGTGAACGCGAGCCGCGGCGGGCGAGACCGGAGGGCCTCGCCGCGCCGGCATTGTTCGTCAGGCGCGGCCGTCAGGAACTCGGCCCGGCGCGGCATCAGACTGATCTTCGTCCGGCCCCACGTTCGGGTCCGAGATCGTGCCGATGTGGCCGCGTGCTCGTCACGGCCGTCGCAGGCGTGAACCGGGCGAGCCCGAAGTCAGCCAGCGGCAGGGTCTGACACAACGTGCGCCGACGCACTCCGACGGCGCCTCGACGATCCACTCGGCCGAGCACATGTCGATCGAGGGAGGCGGTCAGCGGTTTGTGAAACGAGCCGGTGGTGTCGTCTTGTCGGTTAGGCTTCACGGCGGCGCGAGGCCGTCCACGTCGACGCTGGCGTCGACCGAGTCGCCCGGGCTCACGCGCGAGCTGGATCGGCCGCGACGGCGCGGGGACGAGCTCGAACCACGCCGCTCGACTCGACCGTTCCGGCCGGCCGTGCAGTCGACCTCGGTTCCGATCTGCTCGAGCGCGCTCGAGGTCCCGGCTGTAGCCGCCGAGCCCGACCCAGAACGCCGAATAGCGTCGGCTGTGCCGGTGCACGCACGCCGCTCGGTTGGACGCCAGCGCGCGGTGACCCGGCTGAAGTTGACCCCGCTGTGTGCACCGCGTAGCCGGCCCAGTTCGAGCTCGACCGCGTTCGGCCAGCGCCGGGGCGGCCGCCGCGAGGGCGACGCGCCGAGCGATCAGCGCGTCGTGAACCAGGCACGCATGGAGACGTGCATTTCGGTAAAATACGTCGCCAGAAACCTGAAGCATCGGTTCGCTCTCGATTCGCCGTGCCCGTCCGAGGCCGCTGTCAAGGATCTGCAGATCGCCGAGCCCCGGCAGTCATACATCGTGGCCGTGGTGACACCGCTGCCCGTGTGAAGCGTGACCGCGGGGCACGCCTTCGCAACGGCAGCGATCGCCGCTGGCTGCCCTGTCCGGGTGTCGCCCGGGAGGCGCGGCCGCCCTGGCTCTCGGTCGGCGAGCACCCAGCGCAGATGACCGGCCGCGGACCTCGCGTCGCGAGCCATGACGCCTGACACCGTGCTCTCGCGACCGGAGAACCCGCCGAGGCCGGCGATGTTGGCGTCCTCGACAGAGATCAACGGCGCGGCACTGCTCTGGCTCGCGACGCCGATCGTGCCGCCACCGTGGGCCTTCGCGTACGGATCGCAGCCTTCAGGGTCGGCTGTCGCCGCCGAAGCCCGCCGGGCCGCCACCCGCGCCGCCGATGCCGGCGAGGACCCGACCGCGCCGGCCCACCCGAGCCGCCGCCAGCGACCCGCCACCCGAGCCCGCCGCGCCACCGAAGCCGCCGCCCGCGCCCGGGGCCGCCGACGCCGCCGCCAGGGCCGCCGAGCCGCCAGCGAACTCGGCGTCGCCGGCCCACCGGTCGGGAACGTGCCGTTGGTCGCATGCCCGAGCGTCTCGGCCGCCCAGACGGCCGGCGCCGCGAACAGCGCCGCGACGAGCGCGACGGCAATGACCGCGCGAGCCGCTCGCGGGGCAGCAGCCCAGCGCGAGCAGCGGCCGCGCACCCGCCGCAACCGCGATCAGCAGCGGCTTGGCCCACGAGAGCTGAGCCGTTCAGCTCGCCGAGCACGACGAGCTCGGTGACCGACGCCGGCGCCGATCGCCAGCGGCGCGAACACTCGGCGCGCGCCGATCGCCGCGGCGAGCATCTGCGCCACGCCCGCGCCGATCAGCGCCGCGGTGAACGGTGCCAGCAGCGAGACGTAGTACGGATGGAAGATCCCGCTCGCGAAGCTGAACACGACCGCGGTGGTCACGAACGCGCCGCCGATCGCGATCAGCCACCCGGTCCGCGGATCGCGCCGGCGCAGCCGCGTGGCCAGCAGCAGCCCGAGCCCGGCGACGATGGCGAAGCCCAGCAGCCACCCGCCTGGTCGCCGAGCCCGGCATTCAGCAGACGGAATGACCCGTCGCCCGCCGAACAGCGATTGCCCGCCGGGGCCACCCCGGCGCCGCCACCGCCGGGGGACCTCCCGCCTGGCCGGCCACGCGGCCGAGGCCGTTGTAGCCGAAGATCAGCGACCAGATGCTGTTGTCCGCGGTGCCCGACATCCAGGGCCGGTCGGCGGCCGGCGTCAGGGTCACGAGCAGTGGCCACGCGAGGCCGACGATCACCATCGCCACGCCGCCGGCCAGCAGCTGGCGGAGAGCCACCAGCCGCCCGCGCACTGGGGCGCGAGTCCATATCCACGCGGCGCGATCCCCGGCACCACCATCAGCGCGACGAGCATCTTGGTCTCGAACCCGAGCCCGACCGCAACGCCGCACAGGACGAGCCAGCGCGTGCGTCGCGTCTCGAAGGCCCGCATCGCGAACCACAGCGCCGCGACCGAGCACAGCACGAGCAACTCGTCGGGGTTGTTGTGACGCGAGACGGCCACGATGATCGGCGTGGTCGCGAGCGCGAAGCCGGCGATAAAGCCGGCGAGACGGCCGAACCGGCGGCGCACGAGGTCGTACAGCAGCCCGGTGGCGGCCACGCCCATCAGCGCCTGCGGCACGAGCAGGCTGAGCGAATGATAGCCGAATACGCGCAGCCGATAGCGCCTGGACCCACAGTGCCAGCGGTGGCTTGTCGACCGTCATCAGCCCGCCGGGTCCATCGAGGCGAACAGGAAGTTGTGCCAGCTGCGGGCTCATCGAGCGCACGGCGGCGCTGTAGTATCGTTGGCCCAGCCGTTGATGCTCAGGCCCCAGAGGTTGAGCACGCCGGCGAGCCCGAGCAGACCCGAGCAGCTCGGGCGGCGCGAACAGCCGCGCGAGCACCGCGCGGGATCCTCGCCGGCCCGTCTCCGGCCGCGGTGCGGCGATCGAGCCCCTGCTCATCGCGCCAGCGTGCCCCGGAGGGGTGAGACCAACGTAAGTAGCGTTGGCGGCGCGGTCGAGCGCCGCGCGCGAGAAGCTTCGGTCTCGAAGAACTCACCCTGGTCCTGCACCAGCGGCAGCAGGTCGCGGGCGACGTCGCGGCGGATCGCCTTGAACCCGCACTGCGCGTCGTTAGCCGATCGCGACGTCGCTGTGTCCGGAGAGCAGCGGGCGACGAGCGGCAGCAGGAAGCGCGGTCGGTCTCGAGGTTGACGTCCATCTAGCACTGCACGCGGGCCTCGCTCTGCGTCCACGCGTGGCGCACCGCCCGCCCGCGACCCGTCTGCGTACCCGCATGAGCTCGACGCCAGCCAGCTCGTAGCTCAGCCGCAGGCCGATGGCGAGGTCCGGTCCCTGCTCCCGTTGTCCACGACCACGATCCACCACGTGAACGGGAATGCGCTCGAGAGGAAGCCGTGCAGGCGGCAGATCGACGCCTCCAGGATTCGCGTCCTTCGTTGACGGGAACGACCATCTCGATGTCGAGACAGCCGCCCCCGGGGCGCCCAGCGCGCTGGAGCGACCCCTGTTTTCATCTCTCAGCGTGGCCATCGTCACGGTTGGTCCGGCACGCGATGGGTCTCCGCGTAGACGCCGGCGGCGGTGAGTGCCGCCGCAGCGGCGATCAGAACCCAGGCGAGAGTACGAACGAGGTCTCCTCATGGCCGGGAGGATCCGCGACCGGTTGAAGCCGCCGCGAAGACGTCCCTAAGACGAGCGTAGGAGACGCGCCCCTCTACAGTTGGAGGTCCACCTGATAAGGAGATCCGAAATTGACACCCAACAGCTTCGACGCCAAGGCCACGCTGAGCGTCGGCGACCGAACCTACGAGATCTTTCGCCTCGACGCGCTGCAGACCAAATACGACGTCGCACGGCTCCCGTTCTCGCTCAAGATCCTGCTCGAGAACCTGTTGCGCAACGAAGACGGCGAGTCGATCCGCGCCAAGGACGTCGAGGCGCTCGCCACGCTGGAACGCCACGGAGGAGCCGAGCAAGGAGATCGCGTTCACGCCCGGCGCGCGTGCTGATGCAGGACTTCACCGGCGTGCCCGCCATCGTCGACCTGGCCGCGATGCGCGACGCGATGCGCGAGATGGGCGGCGATCCCGCCAAGATCAACCCGCTCGCGCCCGCCGAGCTGGTGATCGACCACTCGGTGCAGGTCGACGTGTTCGGCACGCCGCGGGCGTTCCAGCGCAACGCCGAGCTCGAGTTCGAGCGCAACGAGGAGCGCTACGCGTTCCTGCGCTGGGGCCAGGGCGCGTTCCACAACTTCAAGGTCGTCCCGCCCGACACCGGGATCGTCCACCAGGTCAACCTCGAGTACCTCGCGCGGGTCGTGTTCGTCAACGAGCGACCTCGGACAGGCGTATCCCGACACGCTGGTCGGCACCGACTCGCACACGACGATGGTCAACGGCCTCGGCGTGCTCGGGCTGGGGCGTGGGCGGGATCGAGGCCGAGGCGGCGATGCTCGGCCAGCCGATGTCGATGCTGATCCCGCAGGTGCTTGGCGTCAAGCTCACCGGCGAGCTGCAGGAGGGCGCCACTGCGACCGACCTGGTGCTCACCGTGACCGAGTTGCTCCGCCAGAGCGGCGTCGTGGGCAAGTTCGTCGAGTTCTACGGCGAGGGCCTGGCGAACCTGCCGCTCGCCGATCGGGCGACGATCGGCAACATGTCCCCGGAGTTCGGCTCCACGTGCGCGATCTTCCCGATCGATGCCGAAACGCTGCGCTACCTCGAGTTCTCGGGCCGCCCGCGGAACTGATCGACCTCGTCGAGGCCTACGCCAAGGAGCAGGGGCTGTGGCACGACGAGCACTCCGATGAGCCAACCTTCAGCGACACGCTCGAGCTCGACCTCGCCACGGTCGTGCCCAGCATCGCCGGGCCCAAGCGCCCGCAGGATCGCGTGTCGCTGACCGAGTCCAAGCCGGCCTTCCGGCTGGCGCTCGAG
Organism: uncultured Solirubrobacterales bacterium; assembly: GCA_963737535.1. Classification (GTDB taxonomy): domain Bacteria; phylum Actinomycetota; class Thermoleophilia; order Solirubrobacterales; family Solirubrobacteraceae; genus Palsa-465. The sequence continues at coordinate 45,767 of CAVTTU010000001.1, read as the reverse complement.
GGCTACCTGCCCGACGAGGACGATGAGGACGAGGCTCTCGACGAGAGCTTCCCGGCCAGCGACCCGGTCTCGACCCACGTCCCCAACGGCGACGGGGCACGAGCCGCAGGGAGGTACGGGCGGCGCTCAGGTCGCGGAACGCGCGAACGGCAACCCCGGTGACGCTGGCTGACGGCACCGAGACCGAGCTCGACCACGGCCACGTGGTGATCGCCGCCATCACCAGCTGCACCAATACCTCCAATCCGTCGGTGATGCTCGGCGCGGGGATCCTCGCGCGCAACGCGGTCCAGAGGGGGCTCAACGTCAAGCCCTGGGTCAAGACCTCGCTCGCGCCAGGCTCCAAGGTGGTGACCGAGTATCTGGATCGTGCGGGGCTGACCGAGTACCTCGAGGCGCTGGGCTTCCATCTCGTCGGCTATGGCTGCACGACCTGCATCGGTAACAGCGGCCCGCTGCCGGAGGAGATCTCGGATGTTGTCGGACGCCGAGGACCTGGCGGTGGTCTCCGTCCTCTCCGGCAACCGCAACTTCGAGGGCCGGATCAACCCCGACGTGAAGATGAACTACCTCGCCTCGCCGCCGCTGTGCGTCGCCTACGCGCTGGCGGGGACGATGGACATCGACCTCTACGACGAGCCGCTGGGCGAGGACGACCACGGCCGGCCGGTGTACCTCAAGGACATCTGGCCCAGCGCCGCTGAGGTCGCGCAGACCGTTCAGGAGGCCGTCCAGTCGGACATGTTCCGCAAGAGCTACGCCGAGGTGTTCGACGGCGACGAGCGCTGGAACTCGCTCGAGGTGCCGACCGGCGAGAGCTTCGCATGGGACCCGAAGTCAACCTACGTCCGGCGCCCTCCGTACTTCGACAGCCTCCCGCGCGGAACCCGAGCCGATCACCGACATCGAGGACGCTCGCGTGCTCGCCGTGCTCGGCGACAGCGTGACCACCGACCACATCTCGCCCGCCGGCGCGATCAAGCGCGATGGGCCGGCCGGCCGCTATCTGATCGAGCGTGGCGTGACGCCGAGGGACTTCAACTCCTATGGCTCGCGGCGAGGCAATCACGAGGTGATGATGCGGGGCACATTCGCCAACATCCGGCTGCGCAATCAGCTCGCGCCAGGCACCGAGGGCGGCGTGACGATCAAACTGCCCGAAGGCGAGCAGATGTCGATCTACGACGCCGCCATGAGATACATCGAGAACGGCGTGCCGCTGGTTGTCCTGGCCGGCAAGGAATACGGCTCGGGCTCGTCGCGCGACTGGGCGGCCAAGGGCACCCGCCTGCTCGGCGTGCGCGCGGTGATAGCGGAGAGCTACGAGCGCATCCATCGCTCGAACCTGGTCGGCATGGGCGTCCTGCCACTGCAGTTCAAGACTGGCGAGTCCGCGCAATCGCTCGGCCTGACCGGCCACGAGGTGTTCACCATTCACGGCCTGGCCGATAGCCAGATATCCCACGGGAGCTCACCGTTCGCGCCGACGAAACGGAGTTCACGGTGGTTGCCCGGATCGACACGCCGAAGGAGCAGCGGTACTTCCGCCACGGAGGGATCCTGCAGTTCGTGCTGCGGCAGCTGCTGGCGAGCTGAGACCCGGCCCCGCGCCTCCGCGTGGGCACGTCGCGTGCTCGGGCCGGCGGCCGGGGCGAGATCACATCGGGACGGTCCACCGGCCCGCGCGCGGCAGGCAGGGCGGGAGCCCGGCCAGCGCCACGGCGGCGAGACGGCGAACCAGTAGCCTTCGCCGCCGTGGCTATGCCCCAACTCCTCGAGCAGCTGCTGACCGCGGTCGGTCCGTCCGGTCATGAGACGGCCCCTGCTCGCGTGTGGCGGGACGGCTGCAGCAAGTTCGCCGCCGAGGTGGGTGCTGACAAGGTCGGCTCCTCGTGGGCGCGGGTGCCTGGTACGGCCGACGGCCCCTCGTTGGTGGTGGTCGGCCACATCGACGAGATCGGGCTGCACGTGACCCACATCGAGGACGAGGGCTACCTGCGCTTCGGCGAGGTGGGCGGATGGGATCCGCTGGTGCTCGTCGGGCAGCGCGTCCGCGTGATGACGCGCGGAGGCGTGGTACCGGGGGTGATCGCTCGCAAACCAATCCATCTGCTCAGGGGCGACGACCGCAAGAAGGCCCCCGAGCTCAAGGAGCTGCACATCGACATCGGGGCGGAGTCCGGTGACGAGGCCCAAGAGCTGGTGCGGATCGGCGACGTTGCGGTGATCGATGCCGATCCAGTCGAGATGCGAAACGGCCGCGTGATCTCGCGGGCGCTCGACAACCGGGTCGGCTGTTACGTGGCGGCCGAGAGCGCCCGGCTCGTCGCCGAGGCGGGCGGCGCTCCGGGCGACGTGATCGCCCTCGCGGTCACGCAGGAGGAGACGAGCTTTGCCGGCGCCCGCACGAGTGCCTTTCAGCACGATCCGGACGTGGCGATCGTGGTCGACCTCACCTTCGCCACCGATCAGCCCGGGGTCGAACTGGGGCCGATCACGCGTCATACGCTCGGCTCCGGCCCCGTTATCTCGCGCGGGACGAGCCTGCATCCGCTGGTGTTCGAGCTGCTCCACGACGCGGCCGAGGAGGCGAAGATCGAGTTCACGCTCGAGTCGCTGGGCCGCGGCACCGGCACCGACGCCGACGCGATTCACCTCAGCCGATCCGGTGTGGCCACCGGGCTGGTGTCGGTACCGTGCCGCTACATGCACTCGCCGGTGGAGATGGTCTCGCTGACAGACATCGACGACGCCGCCCGGCTGATCGCGGCCTTTGCCCGCCGTCTGACGCCGGACGTTTCCTTCGTGCGCTGAGTGCTGCTTCTGCTGGACATCGACGGGACGCTCGTGTCGGGCGCCACGCGAGCGCACAGCGAGGCGCTGCACGCCGCGCTAAGCGAGGTCCATGGGATCGATTCCAAGCGGGCGAAGTGGGACTCTCGCCCGCCGGCCGCACCGACGGCGAGATCGCCCGAGCCATCCTGGTTGGCGCCGGAGTCGAAGCGGTGCAGATCGACGAGCGCGCCGATGAGGTGCGGGAGCGCTGTTGTGAGATCTATGCCCGGATGCCCAAGACCGACCTCTCGCACACGGTCCTTCCCGGGGTCGTCGACGTGATCAGCTGGCTGACCACGCGAGAGGATGTGCTGCTCGGGCTGCTGACCGGCAACTACGAGCCGGTGGCGAGATTGAAGCTGCGCCAGGCCGGGATCGGTCAGTACTTCCCGTCGCAGCAGGGGGCATTCGGATCGGACAGCGAGGACCGGGCGGCGTTGCCCGGCATCGCGCGCCGGCGCGCGGGCCGCAGCGGCGTCCCCTATCCGCGGGCCGACACCGTCGTGGTCGGGGACACCCCGCGTGACATCGCCTGTGCCCGCGCCGACGGAGTGCGATGCATTGCCGTGGCCACCGGCCCGTTCGGGGCCGAGGATCTACAGGGTGCCGATCGCGTGGTGGCCGACGCGCACGAGTTGCGCGGGGCGCTGACCGAGCTGCTCGACGGTTAGTCGTCGTCCGGCCACTACTAACACTAACTCTCCGGTGTGGGGAACTGCGAGCGCATCATCAGGTCCCACACGCGGTCGGGCGTGAGCCGGCGCTGGGTGATCATCAGACGCGCGCTCGGCGTGACGGGGTAGCGCGCCCTCGGACGCCCCGCCCTGAGCGCGTCGGCGATGCGCTTGGCCACCGCTTCAGGACCGGCGCCGAGCTTGGCCATCGGTCCCTTGTAGGCGCCCGCGGTCAACTCGGCCACCTTGCGGTTGAACTCGCCGTAGGCGCCCTCATCGCCGGCCACGCCGAGCGAGCCCGAGGCCACCTCGCCGAACTTGGTCACGATCAGTCCGGGCTCGATCACGATCACATCGACACCGAAGCCACGGACCTCGAAGCGCAGCGCGTCGCTGAGCGCCTCGACCGAGTACTTGGTGGCGTGGTAGAGACCGCCACCGGGAAACGTGAGCCGGCCCCCCATCGAGCTGATGTTGACGATCTTGCCCCAGTGCTGGGCGCGCATTCCCGGGAGGACGAGCTGGCACATCCGGATCAGACCGAACACGTTGGTCTCGAACTGCCGCCGGACCTGGTCGAGCGGCACCGACTCCACCGCACCGGACTGGCTGTAGCCGGCGTTGTTGACCAGCACCCCAACCGCGCCCTCGGCCTGGGCCACGGCATCGACCGCGGCGGTCATCGAGGCTTCGTCGGTCACGTCGAGGGCCAGGGTCTGGCAGCCCTGTTCGGCGAGATCGGCGATCGATTCGAGCCGGCGCGCGGTGGCGTAGACCTTCCAACCGTCCTGCGCGAGGCGCAGCGCGGTGGCGTGGCCGATGCCCGACGAGCAACCGGTGATGAGGACGGCCTTGGAGGGGTCGGGCACGGTGCGGAGCCTATCGGTCGGCTAGGTCCGGGTCAGCTTCTTGTACGTGATCCGGTGGGGACGGTCGGCCTCGGCTCCGAGCTGATCGTGGCGGAAGCTCTCGTAGGCCTCGAAGTTGCCCTCGAACCAGCGCACCTGGGAGTCGCCCTCGAAGGCCAGCACGTGGGTGGCGATGCGATCGAGGAACCAGCGATCGTGCGAGACCACGACGGCGCAACCGGCGAATGACAGCAGGGCCTCCTCGAGTGCGCGCAGGGTGTCGACGTCGAGGTCGTTGGTCGGCTCGTCGAGCAGCAGAAGGTTGCCACCGGTGCGCAGCAGCTTGGCCAGATGCAGCCGGTTGCGCTCGCCGCCGGACAGCTTGTCCACCTTCTTCTGCTGGTCGGTGCCCTTGAAATTGAACCCGGCCACGTAGGCGCGGCTGTTCACCGTGCGATCGCCGAGGGTGATCTGGTCCTGGCCGCCCGACACCTCCTGCCACACGGTCTTGTCAGGATCGAGCGCGTCGCGCGACTGATCGACGTAGGCGAGCTGGACCGTCTCGCCGAGGCGCAGCGTTCCGGAGTCGGGCTTCTCGGCGCCGATGATCATCCGCACGAGCGTGGTCTTGCCGGCGCCGTTGGGGCCGATCACGCCGACGATCCCACCGCGAGGAAGCTTGAACGACAGGCCGTCGATGAGGACGCGATCGCCGTAGGCCTTGCGCAGATCCTCGGCCTCGACCACGACCTCGCCCAGGCGCGGACCGGCCGGGATGTGGACTTGAACCTGATCGAGCTTGACGTTGCGATCCTCGGCCAGCAGCGCTTCGTACGCGTTCAGCCTGGCCTTGGGCTTGTTGCGCCGCGCGCTGGCGTTCAGCCGCACCCACTCGAGCTCGCGCTCGATCGTCCGCTTGCGCGTCTGATCCTGGCGGGCTTCGGCGTCCAGACGCTCACGCTTCTGCTCGAGCCAGCCGGTGTAGTTGCCCTGGTAGGGGATGCCGCGGCCGCGGTCGAGCTCGAGGATCCAGCCGGCCACGTTGTCGAGGAAGTAGCGGTCGTGGGTGACCGCCACCACCGTGCCGCGATAGTCGTGCAGGTGACGCTCGAGCCACGCCACCGATTCGGCGTCGAGATGGTTGGTCGGCTCGTCGAGCAGCAGCAGATCCGGCTGGCGGAGCAGGAGCCGACACAGCGCGACCCGCCTCCTTTCCCCTCCGGACAGCGTCGTCACATCGGCGTCCGGGGGCGGGCACCGCAGCGCGTCCATGGCGATCTCGAGCGTGGTGTCGAGGTTCCAGCCGTCCACGGCATCGATCCGTTCCTGCACGCGGGAGAACTCGTCGGCCGTCTCGTCGGAGTAGTTCATCGACAGTTCGTTGAAGCGGTCGAGCAACGCGCGGATCTCGGACACGCCGTCCTCGACGTTGCCACGCACGTCCTTGCTCTCGTCGAGGTGGGGCTCCTGCTCGAGCAGGCCCACGGTGGCGCCGGGCGCCAGCTGGGCGCTGCCGTCGAACTCGGTGTCGAGCCCGGCCATAATGCGCAGCAGGGTCGACTTGCCGGCCCCGTTGTAGCCAAGCACGCCGATCTTCGCCCCGGGCAGGAAGGACAGCGAGATGTCGGTGATCACCTCGCGGTCAGGCGGGTAGCGGCGGGAGAGCTTGTAGGTGGTGAAGATGTACTGGGTGCTCACTGCCTTCTCAGGATAGGAGAGCCTCGCGCCTTGTCGTGGCGTTGAGTCCGCTTGCGGCCTGATCCGGCGGGCGGCTCGGGGTTTGGCTGGCGATGGGGCGGATGGGCACGTGGCCGCGGGCGTCCAACCACGAAAACGTTGCTTGGCGGTCTTACGGGCGGGCGCCACGTAACGAAACCGCTGCTATTTCGGCGAAACGTTGCGTGGTGCCGGCGGGTCCGGGGCGCCGTGCAACGTTTTCGTGGTTGGGAAGGGCGCCCTGACCGGGCCTCACCCACCCTTCCCCAGCAAGCCGTTCCCGACGCAGAACGCCACCGTGGCGCCGCCGCGGAGCGCCCGCAGCCGAACCGAACGCAACAGCGACAAACCGTGGCACGATCAAGGGCGTGCGGATCGCTGCCGCCGTCCTGGCCCTGATCGCCGTCGGGTGCATGTCACTGGCGATCGTCGGCATGGTCACCGGGCGGCCCGGTGACCGGGCCGGCTACCTGATCCGCTTTGCCGCGTTGGTGTGCTTCGGCTTGGCTGTGCTGCTCAACGTGCTGGCGCACTGAACCGCCCGCCAGCGGTCGCCCCGCGCTCACCGCCACGTACTAGTTCTCGGGCTGCCACCCGCTGAGCACCCATTTGCCGGCGCCGACCTGGGTCACGGTGGCGATCGTCAGATGCCAGGCCGGCTGCAGACCCTGGTAGGCGTTGGTGTTGGTCGCGGTGGTCCGCTCGAGCGTCACTACAACAAAGTGGTTGGGGCTCCCGGCCAGCGGGGCGATCGCCCTGACCTCGCCGCTGTTGGCGATCCCGCCACGCTTGAGCTCGTAGTCTCCGGCCGTTTGGGCGGCCGCGAGCTGCATGGCCGAGCGCGCCTGCCCGATGCTGTGTGCGGCGAGCCCAGCCATCACCCGCGAGACGGTGTCCGCGTTCCAGTTGATGTAGGCGGTGGCGAAGATCGCCACCGCCGTGATCGCGCTGGGCGACAGCCCGGTGGCGCGCTGGCGCGGCGGACGCGCCGGCGGGTATTCGTGCGTGGCTTGCGCCCGGGCTAGCGGCGAGGTGCCCGCCGGGGTGGTGGTCGCGCTCGAGGACGTCGTGCTGGGCTTCGGGCTGGCCAGAATGCTGCACCCAGTGAGCGCGAGCGTCATCGCCACGAGCGCCATGGCGTGCCGAAATCCGGTCACAGCCCCACCGGGTGCCGGGCCACGAAGCCGGCCGAGCTGCGGACCAGCGGGTGCCAGCCGATGCCGGTGCTGCCATCGCCGGGACCAGCGGCGTTGTGGGTATCCCACCGCAGGCCGGCGACATACATGAACACGTGGTCGGCGCTGGCATAGATCGTCACCCAGTGCCCCGGTCCGGGATCCCCGAACGACTCGAGCGTGCCCGACGGCGCGTCGTAGCTCACCGGCAGCAGGCGCCCGCCGTAGAGCAGGTGCTCGACGCTGCTCGAGCAGTCATAGCTCGGCGCGATCTCCGACAGCGGCAGGCCATGGCCGCCCCCGTACTCGTACGGCTTCCCCGCGATCTGGTTGCCGGCGGCGATGATCCCCTTGACCGCGGCGGGCGCCGAGGCCGGCGCCGCGGCGAGCCCGTTCGGAAGCAGACGGGCACGCTGGCCCGGGGTGAGCGGAACCCCGGTGGCGCTCCCCGGCGTGCACAGGGCGGGGTCCTGGGTGCTCGCCGCCGCGCTGACCAGCGCGCCCGCCGGACCAGCCGGCCTGCCCGAGCACGTTGCCCGCGCCGGCGCTGGGCGGCCGCTCGATCCGGACCGGGCCTGACCACAGCCCGTTCTCGTACGGGATGCCCAGGCGCTCGGCGAACTCCCACCACAGATCGATGTCGCGGGGGAGCGAGTCGATCGGTCCCCCGCCGAAGCCGAAGTCGCGCTTGTAGGCGATCGCCGAGTGATTTCCCCACGTGATTCGAAGCGGCGTCATGTACGGCAGCCCGCCCAGCGCTCGTCGCGGTCTGCCAGGTCAGGCCACCGAGCTCGGCATACGTGTCGGGGTGCTCGAGCAGGTTGTCGCCGCGCGCCCCCACGCTGCCCGAGCTGGGGTCGCCGGGGCCGCCGTACTCGGTCGCCCCCACCGCCTGCCCGCTCCCGGGCGGACCCAGCACGATCCCGCCGGCGGCCGTTTGAGTCTGGCAGCTGGAGCTCTGGGTCAGCGTGGTAATCATCAGGACGAGGACGGTGGCCAGGGCGCCCACGGCGCAGATACCGGCCAGTCCGCCGGCGATGATGAGCGCGCTCCGGTGCCTCCGGGTTCGTGTCACGCTCGATACCGTAAGTTATGTGAGACTAAATGAGACTAACTGAGCCAAAGTTGGCACACTCGGTGGCCGCCGCCACCCGACGCGAAACGCACCCCCCAAAACCCTCGGTCGCCGCTAACGTTGAGTCTGTATGCCTCGGATCCTCGACGTTGAGCAGGCGCTGCTGCTGCTCGAGCTAGACCCGCCGTTCGATCAGCGAGCGGTCCAGCTCGCGCGCCGGCGAATGGCCAAGCGCTGGCACCCGGACATCGCGCCCCCCGGCCGCCAGCACGAGCACCAGCGCCATCTCCAGGCGATCAACGAGGCCGCAGACCAGCTCGAGCAGCTCGCCGAGGCATCGCGGGGCGGTCGCGTGACCCGCAACGCGGTCAAGGTCTCGGCGGCGGCGACGCGCAAGGCGCGCGAGGAAGCCGGCCGCCGCGCGTACGAGGAGGAGCAGCGCGCCCGCGCCGCAGGCCGAGGACCGCGCCAAGAATGACCCGTTCGGCTCGCGCGTCCCCGATCACTCGGTCGTCCACCGCTACGCGCGCTGCCTCTCCTACCCCGAGTGGGGCGTCGGCACCGTGACCGGGATCTACTTCTCCGGTGACGACGACGATGTCCAGCAGTGGGCGCGCGCATCATTCGCCGTTGGCGTCCGAACGATCCCGGCGGGCTCGCTGCAGTTCGTTGATTTCTCCAAGCCCGACGACGCCGCCGATCGCGTGCAGCGGTTCATGACCGCGGCCCAGCACGCGCTGGCCGAGGGCGATGCTCGCGCTCGCCGCCCAGCGCCTCGTGTACGCCCGCGACGCCGATCCGACCAATCCGGTCGTGCTGCGGCTCCTGACCGCTGCCTTCTGGCAAGCGGGCAACCTGCCCGCCGCGGCGCGGACCGTGCGCGACTGGGCGCGCGTCGATACCGATCGTCCGACACCCGAGCGCTTCGCCAGTCGAATCTACGAGGACATGGGCGCCATCGACCTGGCCGCCGAGGCGGCGCTGCGCGCCGCCGAGCGGGCGCCGGGAGACGGCTCGGCGTGGGAGCGACTCGGTCGCCTGCGGCTGCGGCTGGGCGATCGCGCGGCGGCGATCTCGGCGCTGGAGCACGCGCGCCTGATGGGGCCGACGGTCGAAGGTCTGCTCGACCTCGCGCTGGCCTACCACCTGGCCGGAGATGTCGGCGCCGAGGTGTCAGCGGCCGAAGCCGCCACGCGGATCGAGCCCGAGTCAGAGGTTGCCTGGTCGGCCTATGCCCACGCGCTCGCGCGAACCGACCGGGCTCAGGAGTGCATCGAGGCATGCCGGCGCGCGTTGGCCCTGGGTAAGAACGAGGAGGTCTCCGATCTGCTGGCGCGCGTCGAGGCGTCCGTCCCGCGCGGCCTGTCGCAGCGAACCGCGGCCTGAGTAGCCGCCGGACACTAGCTCTCGACCGCGGAGCCCTCGCGCCCGCACACGGGACACGTCTCGCGTGGCCCCAGCGGCCGGCCACGGCACTCGGGACACTGCTCGACGGCCTCGAGCACGCCGAGCAGCTCACCGACGCGGCACACGAGCAGGCGCTCCTCCTCGACCTCGACCCAGGCGCCGGCCGAGGCCGGGAAGACGACATGGTCGCCGGGCTTGACCGGCATCTGCACGCCGACGTGATCCCACCAGTCGAGACCCGGGCCCGACCGCGAGCACGATGCCGTGCTGGGGCGGCGGCTCCTCGGTGCCGGGCGGCACGATCAGGCCCGAGCGGCGGACGCGATCGGGGTCGAGCTCCTTGATCACGACGCGGTCGAACAGGGGGCGTAGCTGCTGGCGCATGCGCACCTGATGATAGGACGGCATCGGCGGCCGCCCGGCCGGTGAACTTCAGCTTCGGCCAGCTTGTTCGAGGGCCGCGTCCGCCGCGGCAGCTAGGTTTGCCCGATGCGCCTGATCGTCGCCCGCTGCGAGGTTCGCTACTCCGGGCGCCTCGACGCCCTGCTGCCCGAGGCGCTGCGGCTGATCATGATCAAGGCCGACGGCTCGGTGCTGGTCCACGCCGACGCCGGGCGGCTACAAGCCGCTGAACTGGATGACCCCGCCGACGGTGATCGAGGAGATCGCCCGAGCGGGATGGTCGTGCGCAAGCGCGCCGGCGCCAGCCGAGGACCGGCTCGAGATCGACGATCGCGCGAGGTCCTCTCGGACGTCACCCACGACATGGGCTCGCCCGACGACGACGCCGCGCTGGCCAAGGACGGCGTCGAGGCGCACCTGCAGGAGCTGCTGGCCGAGCAGCCGCATTGGTGCGGCGAGGGGCTGCGGCTGGTGCGCCGCGAGTGGCCGACCGACATCGGGCCGGTCGATCTGATGTGCCGTGACGCCGAGGAGCAGTGGGTGGCGGTCGAGATCAAGCGCGTCGCCGGGATCGAGGCGGTCGAGCAGCTGACCCGCTACCTGGAGCGGATCCGGCTCGACCCGGCGTTCGAGTCGTGCCGCGGCGTGCTCGCCGCGCAGACGATCAAGCCGCAGGCGCGCGTGCTGGCCGGCGCGCGCGGGATCGAGTGCGTCGAGGTCGACCTGGCCGTGCTGCGGGGCGAGCGCGAGCCGGACCTGAAATTGTTCGCGGCATGACCGACGAGCCAGCGGTCGCTGCACGAGCGCCGCGAGCGCGTCCTGCTGATCACGATCAACCGCCCCGACCAGCGCAACGCGGTCAACGCCGCCGTCGCCAGCGGGATCGCGCGCGGCGCTCGACGATCTCGACGCCGACCCCGAGCTCTACCGTCGGCGTGCTCACCGGCGCCGGCAAGGGCTTCTGCGCCGGCATGGACCTCAAGGCGTTCGTCACCGGCGAGCGCCCGTACGTGGGTGATCGGGGGTTCGCGCGGCATCACCCAGCGCTCGGCCGACAAGCCGCTGATCGCGGCGGTCGAGGGTTTCGCCGCTGGCCGGCGGTCTCGAGGTCGCGCTGGCCTGCGACCTGATCGTGGCCGCGCGCGGCGCCAGGCTGGGCATCCCCGAGGTCAAGCGCTCGCTCGTCGCCGCCGCCGGCGCGCTGCTGCGCCTGCCGCGCGGTCCTGCCGCGCAACGATGGCGATGGAGCTGGCCCTGACCGGCGACCCGATCGAGGCCGAGCGCGGCTACGAGCTGGGTCTCGTCAACCGGCTCGCCGACCCCGGTGAGGCGCGTCGAGGTGGCGCTCGACCTGGCGGAGCACGATCGCCGCCAACGGGCCGCTGGCGCTCGCCGCGACGAAGCGGATCCTCACCGAGTCGCTCGACTGGCCCGACTCCGAGTTCTTCGACGCGTCAGGCCGAGATCATCGAGCCGGTGATGCGCTCCGAGGACGCGCGCGAGGGCGCGACGGCGTTCGCGGAGAAGCGCGCGCCCGGTGTGGCGGGGGCGCTAGTCAGGGCGCCCTGACGCGCCCTCGCCCCACAGCCGTCGGCCACCACGCCGTACCGCGGACCGCCGTGGTCGCGGTGCTCGCACAGGTAGATGCCCTGCCACGTCCCGAGCGCCGGCCGGCCGCTGCGATACCGGGAGTCGTCAGCGAGGGCCCGAGCAGCGCGGCCTTGATGTGCGCCGGCATGTCGTCGGCGCCCTCGAGCGTGTGCGTCCAGTACGGCGCGCGTTCGGGCACGGCCTGATTGAACCACGACTCGAAGTCGCGGCGCACGTCGGGCGAGGCGTTCTCGTTCAGGGCCAGCGAGGCCGAGGTGTGGCGGATCAGGAGGTGGAGCATGCCGACCCGCATCGCCTCGAGCTCGGGCAGCGCGGCCGATGATCTCGCGGGTGATGAGGTGAAAGCCGCGCGGCCGGGGAGCCAGACCGATCTGTCGCTGGACCCACATCACGGCCCGGCCTCCGCGGGCAGTCGCGCCACGCGCATGTCCACCCGCGAGCCGATGAACGGAACGCCCTCGGCCTCGAGCAGCTCGCGTTGACGCCGGCCCTTGGCCAGCGAGCCGTCCGCGCGCACGATGCGATGCCACGGCACCGTCGGGTCCTGGCAATCGTGCAGGACGGCGCCGGCCACGCGCGGCGCCCCCGGCGACACGTCGCCGTATGTCCGCACGAACCCCTCGGGCGTGGCGCGGATGCGATGAATGATTTGTTGCAAGCGGTCCACGCCGACAGGATAAGAAGCCCTTGTTGGTAGGCTCGCCGTGCCGAATTTCCTGTGCCGTCCAGGGAAGCGGGGGACCCAGGTCTCTCGGGGCGAATCGCCGTCTGATGGCGGCGTAGCGCACCCCTGCGCGAGCCCGACAGCTAACTCCGTAGGCCCGAGAAACATGAACTCCGTCCGACGCTCCGTCCCGCTCCGCATCCTCGCCTGCGCAGTGGTCGTGGCGGCGCTGGCCGCCATCCCGACAACCACCGCGGGCGCCGCCAGCATCGATCAGCTGAATTCGCAGCTCGGCCAGGAGCAGTCGCACCAGCAGACCCTGTCGGCGGCAATCAGCCGCCTGTCGGGAGAGATCAGCTCGCTGGACTCGCAGATCGCGCTCGTCCAGTCACGCGAGGCTGCGGTCCGCGCCGAGCTGTCCCACGACCGCGAGGTGCTGGCGAAAACGCAGGTCGAGCTGGCCAAGACCCGTAAGCAGCTCGCGATCCTCAAGGCGCGCCTGGCCCGCGCCCAGCTGATCCTGTCCCGCCAGCTGGTGTCCAACTACGAGGGCAACCCCCCGGATCTGGTTTCGGTCGTGCTGGAGTCAAGCGGCTTTTCCGATCTGCTCGACAAGCTCGCCTTCCTGCGCAAGGCCGAGTCGCAGCAGTCGTCGATCATCACGGTCACCCGCAAGGCCAAGGCTCAGGCCGACGCTGCCGAGAAGCGGCTGGCCAAGCTCGAGGTCGTCCAGAAGCGGGAGACCGTGGCGGCGATCCTGCGCGAGCGCGCGCTCGAGGGCATGAACACGCTCCTGGCCTCCAAGGAAGCCGCGCTGGCGCACGCCCGCAGCGCCCAGCAGAACGCGCTGGCGGCGAGCCGGGCCAAGAGCCAGCAGCTGCAATCGGCGATCTCCAAGCTCAAGGCCAAGCAGGCGGCCGAGCAGGCGGCCGCCGCCGCGCAGGCCGCGGCGACGTCGAGCACCCCGGCCGCCACCAACAGCGGGCCGCTGGGACCCTCGGGTGGCTGGGCCATCCCCTACTCGATCGTCCTGTGCGAATCGGGCGGTCAGAACCTGCCGCCCAACAGCGCCGGCGCGTCTGGCTACTACCAGATCATCCCCAGCACCTGGACGGGCTTCGGCGGCACCGGTCCGGCCGCCTACCTGGCGTCCAAAGCCGAACAGGATGCCGTCGCCTCCCGGATCTGGGACCACGGCGCCGGCGCCTCGAACTGGGTCTGCGCCCACATCGTCGGCATCATCTGAGTCTGAGCACCTTCCCCGAAGAGTGCCGGCCAGCGACTTGTTTCGGGGACGCACTCCGCGCCGCCCGCCCGGCGTGCCTCAGACCCTACGCCACCGTGCGCCGGTCGGCCGTGAACATCGGCCGGTGGATCCGCGACGAGGCGCTCAGTTTGTCGAAGTGATCAAGCGCCTGCCCGGAACCCACGGCCACGCAGGTCAGCGGTGATTCGGCGCTGACCACCGGCATTCCCGTGTCCTGGGCGACCATCTCGTCGAAGCCACGGATCAGCGTTCCGCCGCCGGCGAGCAGGATGCCGTCGCGGGCGATGTCGCTGGCCAGCTCGGGCGGAGTCTCCTCGAGCGTGTCGCGGATCGCCTGCATGATCTCCTGGAGTTGCAGCCGGATCGCCTCGCGGACCTCCCCACTGCGCAGCTGGATCGCCGTCGGCAGCCCGGTGACCAGGTGCCGTCCTCGCACCTGCATCGTCTCCTCAGGCGTGGGCGGGATCGCCGAGCCCAGCTGGATCTTGATCGTCTCGGCCGTCCGCGACCCGATCGCCAGCTGGTAGACGTTGCGCAGGTACGAGGTGATCGCCTCGTCCATCTCATAGCCGCCGACCCGCACCGAGCGCGAGATCACGATTCCGCCGAGCGAGATCACGGCCATCTCGCTGGTGCCGCCGCCGACGTCGACGACCATCCGCCCGACGGGCTCCTCGATCGCGATGCCGGCCCCGATGGCGGCCGCGATCGGCTCCTCGATGAGGTGCACGCGGCGCGCGCCGGCGGCCAGCGAGGCCTCCTCGACGGCGCGCTTCTCGACCTCGGTCACCCCCGAGGGCGCGCACACGATCAGCCGCGGGTGGGCCATCTTGCGCGACGAGCACCTTGCGAATGAAATAGCGGAGCATCTGCTCGGTCACCTCGAAGTCGGCGATCACGCCGTGGCGCAGCGGGCGCGTGGCTGAGATGGTCGCCGGCGTGCGCCCGATCATCCGCTCGGCATCGGCGCCGACCGCGTGGACCTCGCCCGTCCCGGTGTCCGAAGCCACCACGGACGGCTCGGACACGACGATGCCCCGGCCGCCGACGTACACCAGCGTGTTCGCGGTCCCGAGATCGATCGCCATGTCGTGGACGCCGAGATTCGGGCCGAGGTGGCGACGCGATGTATCGCGGGGTGAGCCGTCTCTACGGAACCTGATGTCGAAAGGGTCTCAGATGCGGGCGGATCGTGTCGGCGGACCCGCGCGCGACGCCCAGCCGCTACCGCTCGCCGGGCAGCTTGCGCGGGTACTGCGAGACCGGCTCGGAAGGATCGAGCGCCGTGCGCGACGATCCGGTTCTGCTCGTGGGCGTGGGCGATCGGGTAGCCCTCGCCCGAGGCGGCCCGCTCGGGTCGGCCGATGTAGCCGAACTCGAGGTGCTCGGGCAGGATCTGCAACAGGCGCGGGGACATGTAGGCGCGAGCGCCCATGTTGCGCGGCTCCTCCTGGACCCACACGACCTCGCTCAGGTTGGGGTAGCTCTCGACCAGCGTCGAGGATCTCGGCCTGCGGGAACGGGTACAGCAGCTCGACCCGGCCGATCGCCACGCGCGGGCTGCTCGGCCCGCGTGCGTGTGGCCGACGAGGTCGTAGTAGATCTTGCCGCTGCACAGGATCAGGCGGGTGACCCGCTCGGGGTCGGCGTCCGGGTCGCGACAGGACCGGCTGGAAGCGGCCCTCGGACAGCTCCTCGATGTCCGACGTGGCGTGCGTTGCAGCCGCAGCAGCGACTTCGGCGTCATGACCACGAGCGGGCGCTGCTTGGCGATCCGCGCCTGGCGGCGCAGCAGGTGGAAGTACTGGGCGGGCGTGGTCGGGTTGGCCACGCGGATGTTTCCCTCGGCGGCGAGCTGGAGGAAGCGCTCGAGGCGCGCCGATGAGTGCTCCGGGCCCGAGCCCTCGTAGCCGTGAGGCAGCAGCAGCGTCAGTCGCGACGTCTGGCCCCACTTGGCCAGCCCCGAGACGATGAACTGGTCGATGATCACCTGGGCGCTGTTGACGAAGTCGCCGAACTGGGCCTCCCAGAGCACCAGGGTCTCGGGGCCCTCCTGCGAGTAGCCGTACTCGAACCCGAGGCAGGCCATCTCCGACAGCGGGCTGTTGTGGAGCTCCATCGGCGCCAGCGCGCCGGGCAGGTGCTGCATCGCGCAGTGCTCCTGGCCGGTCCTGGGGTCGTGCAGGACCAGGTGGCGCTGGCTGAACGTGCCGCGCTCGGTGTCCTGGCCGGTGAGCCGGATCGGGATCCCCTCGGTGAGCAGCGAGGCGAAGGCGAGCGCCTCGGCGTGGGCCCACACGATCCCGGCCGAGGAGCCGGGCTCGAGCGCCTCGCGCCGCTGCTCGAACTGCTGGACGCAGCTTCGGATGGATCGTGAAGCCATCGGGCACGGTCGAGCAGCTCCTCGTTGAGCACGTGGAGCCGATCGACCGAGACCGCCGTCTTGACCTCCGGCGAGGCCGTGCGGTCGAGCTGGTACTCGCCGGTGGCGTGCTCGAGCGTCGCTGGCGCCCTCGATCCGCTCCTTGAGGTCCTGGTGCGCATCGGTCAGCTCCGCCCACACCTGGTCGGTCATCTCGGTCGACTCGGGCTCCGACACCACGCCCGACTCGATCAGCTGCTTGGCGAACAGCTCGCGCACCGGCGGATGCTTCTTGATCACCTGGTACATCTCGGGCTGGGTGTAGGCCGGCTCGTCGGCCTCGTTGTGGCCGAAGCGGCGGTAGCCGATCAGGTCGATCAGCACGTCGTGGCCGAACTCCTGGCGGAAGGCGAAGGCCAGCCGCACCGCCGAGATGCACGCCGCGACGTCGTCGGCGTTGACGTGGATGATCGGGACGTCGAAGCCCTTGGCCAGGTCCGAGGCGTAGGTGGTCGAGCGGGCGTCGTCGGGGTCCGTGGTGAAGCCGACCTGGTTGTTCTGGATGATGTGGATCGTGCCGCCGACCGTGTAGCCGTCGAGGGCCTGCAGGTTGAGCGTCTCGGCCACCACGCCCTGGCCGGGGAAGGCGGCGTCGCCGTGGATGATGACCGGGATCGCCGCGTTGGTGTCCTGGTGGGCGTGCGGCCCCTGGCGGGTCGTCTGCGCCGCGCGGGTGGCGCCGGCGGCGACCGGGGCGACGAACTCGAGGTGCGAGGGGTTGGACTCGAGTCGGACGATGATCGACTCGCCGCTGGCCAGCTGATAGGAGCCCTGGGCGCCGTGGTGGTACTTGACGTCGCCGGTGCCCGCCCTGCGGGATCGTGGTGATCGGCTCGAGCGTCGAGGTGCCCTCGAACTCGGCGAAGATCGTGTCGTAGGGGCGGCCGAGGTTGTGGGCCAGGATGTTCAGACGCCCGCGGTGGGCGATCCCGATCACCACCTCGCGGGCGCCGCGGGTGGCCGACAGCTGGATCAGCTCGTCGAGCATCGGGACCGTCATGTCGAGGCCCTCGATCGAGAACTGCTTCTGGCCCAGGTAGGCCTTGTGCATGAAGCGCTCGAGCGCGTCGACCTCGGTCAGCCGCCTGCAGCAGCGCCTTCTGCTCCTCGGTGGTGAGCGGCCGGCGGAAGCTCCCCGACTCGATCGCCTCGCGCAGCCACAGCCGCTGGCGGTGCGAGGAGATGTGCTCGATCTCGTAGGCGATCGGACCGCAGTACGTCTCGCGCAGGTGCGGCAGCGCGTCGGCGAGCGTCGCGCCCGGCACGTACATGCGGAGGATGCGCGCCGGGATCTTGGCCATCAGCTCCGGCGTCAGGCCGAGCGGCTCGGGGTCGAGCGCCGGGTCGCGCTCGGGTTCGCGGCCGAGCGGGTCGAGCTTGGCCGCCAGGTGGCCGTGCGTGCGGTGGGCCTTGAGCAGCGAGGTGGCGGCCTGCACGGCCTGGAGCAGCTCCTCGTCGGGCACGGTGCCGGCCGGCGCTGCCGGGCGGGTGCGCCGCGGCCGCGGCGGCCGCCGGCGCGGGGGGCGGCGGCAGCTCGGGCAGCTCGACGCCCGAGGTCGCGGAACACCGCCTCGTAGAAGCCGTCCTCGCCCTGGAGCAGCGCCTCGATCCGCTCCAGGAAGCGACCCGACTCGGCGCCCTGGATGATCCGATGGTCGTAGGTCGAGGTCATCGTCATGACCTTCTCGGCCCCGATCATCGCGCCGATGTTGCCCGAGCCCGACCGGGTAGGCGATCGAGCCGGTGGCGACGATCGTCCCCTGGCCGACCATCAGGCGCGGAACCGAGGCGATCGTGCCGATCCCGCCGGGGTTGGTCAGGGTGATGTTGCCGCCGCTCAGGTCGTCGGCGGTCAGGGTGTTGGTGCGCGCCTTCTCGACCAGGGCGTTGTAGGCGTCGAGGAACTGCGGCGAAGCTCAGCCGGCCGGCGTCGCGGATGACCGGCACCATCAGCGTGCGGGTGCCGTCCTTCTTCTCGACGTCCACGGCGAGCCCGAGGTTGACGGCGCCGTCGTCGACGCGGTGCGGCTTGCCGTCGATCTCCGCGAAGTGGTGCGCCATCACCGGCATGTCCGCGGTGGCGGCACGCGCGATCGCGTAGGCGATCAGGTGGGTGAAGGAAACGCGGTAGCCGGCGTTCTTGAGCTGCTTGCGCCGCGTCGTCGAGCACGGTGACGGTCAGCGTCCGGAACGAGGTCGCGGTCGGGATCGAGCGGCTCTCGTCCATGTAGCGGGCCAGCGCGGCAGCCCCGCCCTTGAGCTGTTAAGGGCGGCTCCCTGCGGGGGAGCCGCCTCGAGCTTGCCGCGCGCTCGGCTTCCGGCCTCGCCTTTCTGCGCGGCGCTCGAGTCATCCGGCTGTGTGGCATTCGCACCGTTGCCTGCCGCCGCGAGCACGTCGGCCTTGGTGATCCGGCCGCCGCGGGCCGTGCCCTGGACGGAGAGAGGTCGACGCCCTGGCTGGCGGCGACGCGGCGAGCCACCGGAGATGCGTTGGCGGCGCCATCCGACGCTCGCCGGCGCGCGTCTGTCGGTGTCTGCCACCTCCGTGCCCCTGTTTCGGGTGCGGCAGCAGGCGTGGGTTCGGCAGCTCCCGGCCCCGACGCTCATCCGGCCGATCACCTGGCCCACGGTCACCGTCTCGCCGTCCGCGCGAGGATCTCGGTGATCGTGCCGGCCGCCGGGCGCGGGAAGCTCCATGTCGACCTTGTCGGTCGAGATCTCGACGACGGTGTCGCCGTCCTTGACCTTGTCCCCGACCTTGACCGACCACTCGAGGATCGTGCCCTCGGTCACCGACTCGCCGCCGGTGGGCGTGACGATGTCCATCGTCTCGCCGACGTCGTCGGTGGCCACGCCCTCGGCCTCGGTGGCCGCGCCGGCGACAGCCTGCTCGGTGGATGCGGGTTCGGCACTCGCCAACCGGGTTCGGCGGGCGCCGGCGCCTGGTGCGCCGTCGCGTTGGTGGAGATCTCGGCCAGCAGGCGCCGACCACGACCGTCTCGCCCTCGGCAGCGTGGATCTTCACGACCGTCGCCGGCGGCCGGCGAGGGAACCTCGGCGTCGACCTTGTCGGTGGAGATCTCGACGATCGTCTCGTCGACGGCGACTGTGTCGCCCTCCTGCTTGTGCCATTCGAGCACGGTGCCCTCGGACGACGGAGTCGCCCATCGCGGGCATCACGACCTGAACCGTGCTGGACCGACCGCCATCCGGGACTCAACTGTAACGCGTGGTGAGCGCTCGGCGGGGCCTTCCTTGCGCTGGCGCCGACGGTCGGCGAAGATGAACCCGATCGTGCCCGCGAACGGCCCCAGTCCCGCCCAGCACCGCGACCGTCACCGCGAGCCAGAACGGGATCATGCGCGGCGCGGGCAGCCGCGATGCAGATGAGCGACATGCCGATCCACATCAGCCCGTGAGCCAGCCCGAGGATGAACGTCTCGGGCTGTGGGTTGCCGAGCGACAAACGCGCACACCAGCAGCGCGAGGTAGACGCAGCGAGTGCATGAACGACGCCACCTCCAGGCGCCGGAAGGTGATCCTGCTCATCAGTCCTGCCGCCGGCAGCGCAGCCCGCAGCCGCCGCAGCGGCTCGTCGGCATGCTCGGGCCACTGCTGCACGTCCGCGGCCACCAGGCGAACGTCGTCGTGCTCGGCGTCGGGAGTCACGACCGCGCCGTCAGGCAGCCACGCCTGGCCGACGAGCATCACCACCTCGACTTGGCAGCCGCACCAGCGCCTCGATGCGCATGCGCTCGGCCTCGACCGACCATTCCTCGTCGCAGCTCGCGGCCCAGCGTGTCGGTCGGGTTCTCGTCGACCTCGACCGACCCGGCGGCGCCAAGCGCCCAGCGGCCGGCCCACGACGCCAGCCAGCGGCGCCCGGCGCCCGGCCAGCCACCAGCCGTCGGCGGAGCGCACGACGCACAGCACCGACATGCTCTGAGCGGCGCCGTCTGCGAGCAGGCGCAGCGCCCAGCGCGCGGGCTGGAGCTCAAGGCGCGAGGCGATCCTCGTCGGCGTCGAAGCTCACCAGCCGACCGGCCAGGCCGTCGTGGCTGGGGGAACCGCGGCGGCGCAGCTCATCCAGCGCAGCGTCGGCGGCCTCGACCTCATCGGCCGAGGGCTCGAAGGGCTCGGGGCGCCAGCGCGCGTCGACCTGCCCTGGATTCCAGGGGCCGCGGGCAAGCAAACCGGGCGTGTTAAGCACCGCGTACACGGTAGCGTCAGCAGTAGGCTGGGCGGCCGTGCCGCGACGGCTCAAATACTGGGGGTGGGGGTACGAGGACGAGCAGCCGTCCGAGGCCGAGCTACGGGCCACGGCCAACCTGATTCGCCAGCACCTGGGGTTCGGCGCCGAGGTGCCCGCACAGCCCGTGCCGCTTTCGGCCGTCACGCTGCCCGAGCCGCGAGTGAGCCCGCCGGCCTCGCTCGCCCCGATCTGCTTCAGCGATCCCTACGAGCGCGCGCTGCACGCCTACGGGCGCTCCTACATGGACGTCCTGCGCGCCTTCCGCGGGCGCTTCGACCACGCCGCCCGATGTCGTCGTCCGCCCGCGCGACGAGACCGAGCTTCAGGCGACACTCGATTGGGCCATCCCGGCCGGCGCGGCCGTGATCCCCTTCGGTGGCGGCACCAGCGTGGTCGGCGGCGTCGAGCCGCGGGTCGGGGAGCGCTTCAACGGCGCGGTGACGATCGACCTCAAGGCACTCGACCGCGTGCTCGAGGTCGATCCGATCTCGCGCGCGGCGCGGATCCAGGCCGGCGCGACCGGACCGGACTCGAGGAGCAGTTGGCGCGAGCACGGGTTCACGCTGCGCCACTTCCCGCAGTCCTTCCAGTTCTCGACCCTGGGCGGCTGGATCGCCACCCGCGCCGGCGGCCACTTTGCCACCCTCTACACCCACATCGACGACCTGGTCGAGTCGATTCGCGCGGTCACGCCCGGCGGCGTCTGGGAGTCGCGTCGGCTGCCCGGATCGGGCGCCGGGGTTTCGCCCGACCGGATGCTGATCGGCTCCGAGGGAACGCTCGGCGTGATCACCGAGGCGTGGGTCCGGGTCCGCCCGAGGCCCCCCATCGCGCCTCGGCCGGCGTGCAGTTCGACGACTTCATGGCGGTGCCGCGGCCGTCCGGGCGCTCTCTCAGTCGGGCCTCTATCCGACCAACTGCCGCCTGATCGACCCGCGCGAGGCGGCGATCACCGGGGCCGGCGACGGCAGCCATGCGCTGCTCGTGCTGGGGTTCGAGTCGGCCGAGCACGACGTCGAGGAGTGGATGTCACTGGCCCTCGACTGCTGCTCGGGTCACGGCGGCCGGTGGGAGCGCGCGACGGCCAGTCGAGCTCGCCGTCGGGAGCTGGCGCGAGGCGTTCCTGCGCGCGCCCTACCTGCGCGACACCTTCGTGGCGCATCGGCGTGCTGTCGGAGACCTTCGAGACCGCGATCACGTGGGACCGGTTCGCGTCGCTTCCACGAGTCGGTGATCGCCGCCACCGACCGACGCCGTCCAGGCGGCGTGCGGCGCCGGAACGGTCACCTGCCGCTTCACGCACGTCTATCCGGATGGCCCGGCGCCGTACTACACGATCCTCGCTCCGGCTGCGCCGCGGCGAGGAGCAGGATCAGTGGGCGACGATCAAGCGCGCGGCGTCGGATGCGCTGATCGCCGCCGGCGGGACGATCACCCATCATCACGCGGTGGGGCGCGATCATCGGCCGTGGTATGACCAGCAGCGCCCCGATCCGTTCGCCGCCGCGCTGCGCGCGGCCAAGGCGGCCGTCGACCCGGCGGGCGCGCTCAACCCGGGTGTGCTGATCGATCCGCTGTAGCCGGCGGAGAGATCAGCACGCGTTCGTAGACCCGGAAGCGCTTGACCACGCGGCCGCCCATGGCCTCCATCGCGCGATTCATGCCGTGTTGGTCTCGAGGATCCAGCCCATCTCGCCGCCCTTGCGCCGGGTCCGCTGGGCGATGTCGAAGTGCTCCATGTACAGGAGCGCGGCCACCCCCGTGTGCTGGTACTCGGGGAGCACGCCGAGGAAGCCGACGCGGACGCGGTCGATGATCTTGCGCCTTGTTGAGGAAGTACCACCAGCCGAGCGGCAACAATCGCCCGCCCATCCTCTGCAGGACCTGGTTGATGTCCGGGACCGTGATCGCCATCGCCACGGCCTCGGTGTCGTTCTCGGCCACCATGAACCAGTCGCGGTCGATAGACGAGCTGGAGGTCGAGCGCGTAGGCGTCGAGATCCTCCTTGGAGTACGGCACGAATCCCCAGTTGCGCGACCACGCCGCGTTGTAGATGCGGGCGAAGTCGTCGAGTTCGCGGCGCAGGTGCCGGCGCGACATCTTGCGGATGCCGGATCCCGTGCTTGGTCTCGGCCTGCTCGGCGATCTCGGGCAGCACCGGGCAGCATCTTTCTCGCGGTCCTGGATGTACAGCTCCCACATCAGCAGATCCATCGCCTTCTCCAGACCGGCCGCCTCGCAGCGCTGCTGGTAGTACGGCGGGTGCCAGGGCTGCTTGATCATCGGCTCGCGCTCGAAGCCCTCGATCAGCACCCCGCTCTCGTCGTTGAGCTGGAAGTCCATCGGCCCGACCATCCGGTCGCAGCCGCGCCCGCGCAGCCAGCCCGCCGCGGACTCGAGCAACGCGTCGAGCACCTCCTGGTCGTCCTCGAACTCCAGAAAGCCGAACATTCCCCCATCGGCAGTCGTGGTACTGGTTGTAGGCATGGTCGATCTGAGCCGTGATCCGCCCCACCACCCGGCCGTTCCGGCGGGCAAGAAAGTACTCGGCCTCGCCGTGCTTGAAGTAGGCGTTGAGCCGCCGGTTGAGGAACAGGTAGCGCTCGAGCTTGAGCGGAGGAATCCACACCGTCGCCGCGTGTACGGAATACGGGAGGGCGACGAACTCGCGCAGATCTCTTGCGCCCTTGACCGGGCTGACCGACACGGACATCGGCGCGGAACCGTACCGGCTCGGCGACCGGGTTGACGGCCCGGATCAGGCGGCGGCCTGCTCGAGCGAGTCGAGCTCGGACCGGGACAGCTCGAGTTCGGTCGCCCCGAGGTTCTCCTCGAAGTGCTCGATCGAGCCCGTGCCGGGAATCGGCACCATCACCGGCGAGTGTCCGAGCAACCAGACCAGCGCGACCTGCGCGGGAGTGGCGTCGTGCGAACTCGCGACCTCATCCAGCGGACCGCCCGGCCGGGCGAGATCGCCCGTGGCCAGCGGGAACCAGGGCAGGAAGGCCAGCCCCTGCTCCTGGCAGGCCGTGAGCACCTCCTCCGAGGAACGGTCGACGATGTTGTAGCGGTTCTGGACCGACACGATCTCGACGATCGTCTGGGCCCGCCCGAGCTCCTCGCCGGAGACATTGCACAGTCCGACGTGCCGGACCTTGCCCTCCTGCTGGAGCTCGGCCAGGGCGCCGACCGAGTCCTCGACCGGCACGCGGGAATCGACGGCATGGAGCTGGTAGAGGTCGATCCGCTCGAGCCGCAGGCGGCGCAGGGAGTTCTCGCAGCACTGGCGCAGGCGCTCGGGCCGGCAGTCGCGCTCCCAGCGTCCCGGGCCCTGACGGGTCAGCCCGCCCTTGGTTGCGATGACCAGGTCCTCGGGATACGGATGCAGCGCCTCCGCGATCAGATTCTCGGACACGTCGGGGCCGTACGAGTCGGCGGTGTCGATCAGGTTGACCCCCGAGTCCACCACGCGCCGCAACAGCGCGCGCGCGTTGGCCGGATCGTCGGGCTCGCCCCAGATGCCCTGCCCCGTGATGCGCATCGCGCCAAAGCCAAAGCGCCCGACCTCCAGGTCGTCGCCGAGTGTGATCGTGTCTGTGTTGGTCATACGTCGAGGCTACCCATCAACCGCAGCGCTAACGAGCACCCGCCGGGAGGGACTGCGCCAACTCCTGTGCGCAGGGGCTCGACCACTGGGGAACGGGCAGGACCAAGGGCCACCTCCGGCGCATCGGCTCAGTATCCGCCCCGCCGGCGGGCACCGCAAGCCCGGAGCTAACCAAGCCGCTCGAGCACCGTCTGCGCCGATGGCGCAAGATCTGAGGGCAATCGCTCGAGCAGCTCTCGCCACTGCGGACGGGTGTCGATGGCTGCCCTGACGTCGGCCAGCCCAGCATCGAGATCCCCGGCCTGAGCGGCACCCAGCCCCGCCCAGAAGCGGAGCTCGTGGTTGCCGGGGTCGAGCGCGCTCGCCTGCCGGTAGAGCGCGGCGGCCTCGTCGTGACGGCCCTCGCCGGCCAGACCATCGGCTCGGTCCGCGAGCTGGTAGGCATCGTGCACGCGCACTACGCGGCGCAGCTCGACCAGCGGCTCGGGATCGTCCTCGACGCGCAGCTCGATGACCTTGTCCCAATGATCGCCCTGGGGGGGCACGACCAGGATCGCCGCCGACTGTCGCCCGCGCGCATCTCCGCCCTGCGCCTCGGCGGCGTCCAAAGCGGCCAGCAGGCGAGTGGTCAGCGGCCCCTGCGACGAGGTGTAGGCGTCGAGCATCGCCGGCCACACGCGCGCCGACTCCATGATGTTGGCCTGGCACGAGACACCCTCGCCAGTCACATGACCGGCGAACGCGATGGCGCTGGCGCCGGTGTGCGCCGCCACCCGGCCCTGCGCGTCGACCATGGCCACCTGGCGTCCGGCGGCACCGTCGTCCTCGGCCAGCAGCCGCTCGAGAGCCGCCCGAGCGTCGAGACCCGACTGCATGAGCTCGAGTCCGCGCGGCCCGTAGGAGATCTCGGCGTTGGCCTGAGTCGCCACGGCCCCGACGCCCGGCCGAGCCCACGGAACGATTGGACCGACCGAGAACCAGTGGGACTGCACAGCGACCCCGAGCTCACCTGTGCGCGGGTCGCGGGCGACGATCGAGTAGGTCATCGGGCGAGCATATATCTGTGGCAGGCTTGCCCACGTGACATCGATCGCCGTGCTTGGGCCAGGAGGCGTGGGCGGCTTCGTGGCCGGGGCACTGACGCGCGCCGGCGAGGATGTGACGGTCGTCGCGCACGAGGCGACGGCCGAGCGCCTGACCGCGGGTGGGCTCCGGGTCCGCAGCGTCCGGCTCGGCGATTTCACCGTGCACCCGCGAGCGGCGACTCGGCTTCGTGAGGAGGTCGAGGTGCTGATCGTGGCCACCAAGGCGACCGGCCTCGGGGCGGCACTCGCGCGCATAGAGCAGGAGCCGGCGCTGGTCGTGCCGCTCCTCAACGGACGCGACCACGTGGCCGTTCTGCGCGAGCGGTTTGGACCCGGCAGGGTGGCCGCCGGGACGATCCGGATCGAGTCGGATCGGCCCGCTCCGGCTCTGATCGTCCAGACCAGTCCGTTTCTGCGGATCGAGCTCGCCGCCGACGACCCGACGGTCGCGCGGCGACTGGCGCCGCTGGCCGCGGTCCTCGAGCACGCCGGCATCCCCGCTCGGATCGGCCGCTCCGAGGCCCAGGTCCTGTGGTCAAAGCTGGTACGCCTGGTCGCGCTGGCGTGCACGACCAGCGCCAGTGACCGCCGGATCGGCTTCATCCGCGAGGACCACGAGTGGCGTCGGCGTCTGTGGGACTGCATCGTCGAGGCCGCGACGGTGGCCGCCGCCGATGGCGCCGAGATCGACCCCACAGCAACCATGGCCGAACTCGAGGACGCGCACCCCGAGCTCGGCTCTTCGATGCAGCGTGACATCGCCGCCGGTCGCGAGCCCGAGCTCGACGCGATACCCGGTTCGGTGCTCCGCGCCGCAGCCCGGCACGGGCTCGAGTGCCCGACGATCGCGCTCCTCACGGCCCAGATCGCCGATCGCGCCGGGACCCCGCATCCGGCTATCTGAGAACCGCGGCGCCAGTACGGCCGAACGCAAGTATGTCCGAGGTCAGGCGGATGGCTCGGCGTTCGTGGCGAGGACGCAGTGAGGGAGCGTGCCCCTAAGGCACGTAACCGAACGAGGACGACGCCACGGGCGGCGAGACGTCGACTGGACCGGACGTAATTGCGTGAGGTCGTACTAGAAGGGCGGCCGGATCTGGGGCGGGGCGTCCGGTCCGGGTGCGTGAACGGGCTCCGCGATCTCCTGTTCGGCGACCGCGTCGACCACCTCTTCCTCCTCTTCCACCGCACCCTCGTCGTGCTCGCCGTCGCACAGGATCCGGAACGCACCGGTGACGCCGCCGTCGGCCTGGAGCACGATGCCGGGCAGGATCTCCTCCCCCTCTTCGAGCCCGAGTCGCTCGATGTCGAAATGCGTCATGCCGATCCCCCAGGTGTGGTGACCGGGGTTCTCGCGATCGTGCGCAGCCACCCCCTGGGCGAGGCGTTCGAGGAGATAGGCGATCTTGCTCTTTTCGGCCAATTGAATTCGTGGTCAAGTCTGGCTAGCTCTGGACAGCCTAGGGTACCCATGCGCACGTTGTGATCAAGGCAACCCGGGTCTAAGCTCGCCGACGGCTTGGTTGAGGGGAAGTATGGGGACCACCGGATTGAGCCGCGTCCGCGCGGTTGGTGGGTGGCTTTCGTCGCGTTCGTGGTTCTTGTCGCTCCGGCCACGGCGAGCGCCGTCACCGAGCAGTTCCCGTTCGTCGACGGCAACGGCGCGCCGTTTCAGTTCACGGTGCCGTTCGACGTCACGCACGTCACGATCGACGCGGTCGGGGCCAAGGGCCTCGGTCCGAGCGGAGGCACGGGCGGCCTGGGCGGCGAGGCGATCGGATCGTTCGTATTCACCTCGAGTGAGGACCTCCAGTTCGACATGGGCGGCGACGGCGGCAGCTGCGCCACCCCCGACGCACCCAACGGTGGCTGGAACGGCGGCGCCAGCGGCGGCGTCGGTTGCGGCGGTGGCGGAGGCGGCGCGACCGATGTGCGCACCGGGACATGTGCCTCCAACCTGACCTGCGGCACCGGCAACATCATCATCATCGCCGGCGGCGGAGGGGGTCAGGGGTCGGATAACGAGGCCGGCGGCACCGGCGGCGGTCCCAACGGGGGCAACGGCGCGGATGGCTTCAACGGCGTGCAGAACGGCACCGGCGGCGGGGGCCAGGGGGCGACCCAGACCATGGGCGGAGCCGGTGGCGTGGCCGGAGTCGGGAACAATCCGATCAGGGGTGGCGACGGCGTGGCCCTTCAGGGCGGGGCCGGCTCGCGCGACGGCTGCAGCGGGGGCGGCGGCGGGGGCGGCTGGTTTGGCGGTGGAGGCGGTGGCTCGAGTGGCGGCAACGGCTGCGGCGGGGGTGGTGGCGGCAGCAGCTTCGTCACCGCCGGTGGGACCGGGGCCACCTACCACAGTGGTGTCACCGGCACCATCGGCGGCGGGGAAATCACGCTCACCTTCCTGTACGACACGATCACCACCTCTGGGCCGGCGGCGGCCGCGGTGGCGCAGAACGCAAACGTCAACGACGCCGTGACGGTCAGTGGCAACAACACCGACACGCCGACCGGCAAGGTTCAGTTCGCAATCTGCGGGCCGTTCCAAACCGCCGTGGGGTGTTCCCAGGCATCTGGGACAGCGCTCGCCTCCGCCACGCTGTCGCCGAACCACGACACCAACAACACCGCCTCGACCAGCTCGGCCTCGATCTCCGAGGCCAAGATCGGCACGTACTGCTTCTTCGCCAACTACGTCGGCGACGTCAACTACAACCCGTCGATCGACGGCTCGGCGGAGGAGTGCTTCGCGGTCAGAGGCCCATCGGTGACGACGTCCTCGCCGACCAAATCGACGATCCAGCTCGGAGACACGAACACCGACGGCGCGACGTCCTCCGGCGACGGCGTGACTCCGACGGGCACGACCCAGTTTCTCGGCCTGCGGGCCCACGGCATCGAGCTGCACCAGCGGCGGCAGCGCGGTCGGTCCCGGCATCCTCTCGGGCGGCACGACGACCAGCCCGGACTTCACGCCGACCGCGCTCGGCTCGTGGTGCTTCCGCGCCGACTACCAGGGTGACGTCAACTACGAGTCCTCGAGCGACGGCACGGGCGACGAGTGCTTCACGGTCACCCAGGCCGACAGCACGACGGTGTCGACGCCGGCCGACGCGACGATCCAGCTCGGCGACTCGACCGCCGACGGCGTCACCGTCAGCGGCAACAACGTCGCCGGCGCACCGGCGGGGACGGTCGACTTCTCGGTCTGCGGACCGATGCAGTCGGCGTCGCCGTGCACCTCCGGCGGGACCTCGATCGGCAGCCCCACCCTGTCTGGCACGGGCGCGGCGAGCAGCTCCGTCAGCAGCTCTAGCTTCACCCCCCGGGCCCTGGGCACGTACTGCTACCGCGCCGACTACGAAGTGGCGGCAACTACCTCACGTCGTCCGACAGCTCGTCCCCCGGCGAGTGCTTCACCGTGACCAGGGCGAGCAGCACGACAAGCTCATCGCCAACAAGTCAGTCGATCGATCTCGGTGATCAGGCGACCGACTCGGTCCAGGTGGCCGGTAACGCCACCGGCGGCACGCCCACCGGGAGCGTCAGCTTCTCGGTCTGCGGGCCGCTGTCGTCGGCCTCCGGGTGCGCCACCGGCGGAACGTCGGTGGGGTCCGGAACGTTGACCGCGGGGTCCGCCACCAGCCCGAGCTTCACGCCCACCGCGCTCGGGACCTGGTGCTTCCGCGCCGACTACCAAGGCGACACCGACTACCTGAGCTCCACCGACGGTGGCGCAGACGAGTGCTTCACCGTCACCCAAGCCAGCTCCTTGACCAGCTCGACGCCGGCCAGCGGGTCGATCAAACTCGGGGACACCATCACCGACACCGCCGCCGTGACCGGCGACGGCACCGGTGGCACGCCCACCGGGAGCGTCAGCTTCTCGATCTGCGGGCCGCTGTCGTCGGCCTCCGGGTGCGCCACCGGCGGAACCTCGCTCGGCAGCGCCACTCTCTCGAGCGGCTCGGCCACCGGCCCCAGCTACACGCCGGGAGATGCCGGCACGTACTGCTTCCGCGCCGACTACGGTGGCGACACCAACTACGCGACCTCGTCAGACGCCTCGTCAGCCGAGTGCTTCACGGTGGCCAAGGCCGCCTCGGGCACGGCATCACACCCATCGAGCGGTGCGACCACGATGGCCGCCGGCGCATCCGACCGTGCGGTGGTCAGCGGACTCGCGGATGGGCCGCGACCGACCGGCGCGGTCCGCTTCCTGGCCTGCGGGCCGCTGGCGAGCGACAGCGGTTGCCCGGCGGGCTCGGGCAGCCTGATCGGGTCGGGACCAGTCGCGCTCACCTCCGGTTCGGGCGAGACGGCGATCGCGCGCTCGGCCACCTTCCTTCCCCCACGCCCGGGCATCTGGTGCCTGCGCGCCGAGTATCTCGGCGACGGCAACTACCACGCCTCGAGCGACGGCGGCGCCGGCGAGTGCGTACAGGTGGCCACACCGCCGCCACCGTCGATCGACCTCTTGCGACCGCAGGATGGCCATCGCTACGCCTTCGATGCGACGGTCGATGCCCACTTCAGCTGCCACGAGGGGAGCGGCGGCCCGGGGATCACATCGTGCACGGGCACGGTCGCCGACGGCTCGGCGATCAACACCCACCGTTCCGGTCGGCACACCTTCGTCGTCACGGCGACCAGCGGCGATGGCGAGCGCACCGCCAGGGCGGTGCACTACACGGTGGCACCTGACAACCGCGTCGAGATCTCAGACGTCCGCGGCGCCCGTGACGGCACGATGACGCTGAGCGTCACCGTCCCCGGCCCGGGTTCGCTCGACGTGCTCGTCACGGCATGGAAGAACAACCTCGCGGGGGCCGCGGCGCTTCGGCCGGCCAAGTATCGATTCGCGTTCGCGCGCGGCCACGCCACCGCGTCGGGCCGAGGAACGCTTCGCCTCACGATCGCGCCCGGTCGCCGTGGACGGCGACTCGTCGCGCACCACACCTACCGCATCGTCCTGCGTCTGTGGGTGAGGTTCACACCCGACGGCGGCGCACCCCACACCACCGGCCTTCTCGGACTCCACCTCGGCACCTAGCGGAGTCAGCACGACACGGTGTCAGGCTGACCGCTCGATGATCTCCACGCGGTAGCCGTCTGGATCTCGCACAAAGCAGAGCCGCGAGCCGCCGTCGCGGACCGAGTACGGCGGGCGCTCGGGCTCGATGCCCTGCTCCCTGAGGCGGGCAAGGGTCCCGTCCAGGTCATCGGCGGTGATCGCGATGTGGCCGTAGCCGGTGCCGATCTCGTAGGGCTCGGTGACTCCGTGGTTGAAGGTCAGCTCCAGGCGCGGAATGTCGCCGTCCTCGGGCTGGTTCATGAACACGTTGATGGCCTCGTCGCGGATGGGCAGCCGCCCGCTCTCCTTGAAGCCGAGCGCTTGGTAGAAGGCAACCGACCGGTCGATGTCGGTGATTCGGTAGCAGGTGTGGATCAGGCTCATGGGCCAGAAGTCTATGCCCAACCCACGTCTGGCGGGAATGAATCCGAATCTCTGGCGTCAGACATCCGATGACTTCTCCAGATCCGAGTTGCCCGGAGGTCCCCGTGCAGACATATCGCCTGGCGCGCAAATCGCCGGTTCATCGCCGCGCCCCTGACGCGAGGCGGGTGCGCATCTGGCAGCTGGCCACGCTCGCGCTGACCGGCGCCGCGCTCTGGGCGCTCGCCGGCGTCGGTCATGGTGGGGGACTGGCTAAGTCCAGCCTTCGCGAACCTGTCCTTCGCCATGAGCTCTCGAGCGTTCCAGTGGCGGCACGGGGCCCGCTCTCCGCTGCACTGGGGCGCCACGAGCTGGGCTATCGGGTGGTTGGCCTGCGTACGCACAACACTCCGCAGGGGTTTGGCGTGACCTTCTCCACGGCCGGGGTGAGGGTCAGCTCGGCATCGACGCATCTGAGCATGCACCTGGTCGATTACGGTCACGCGGGTGCGCTGCGCCCGCTGGAGGCGGTGGCTCCGCGTGCCTCCGGCAACCGCGTCGACTATGCACACCGCGGTGTTGATGAGTGGTACGTGAACGGGCCACTCGGCCTCGAGCAGGGCTTTGACGTTCCCACTCGGCCGGCTGCCGGGAGCGGCCCGCTGACGCTATCGCTGGCGCTCTCCTCTGACGCTCGCGTCTCGCTCGGCCGCTCGGGCCTGCTGCTCACCTCACGCGACGGAACGCTGCGCTACGGCGGCCTGTCCGCCACTGACGCCCGCGGGCAGGATCTGCCCTCGCGGCTCGTGCTGCGCCGCGGCCGGCTGGAGATTCGCGTCGACGATCGCGGCGCCGCCTACCCGCTCCGGATCGACCCGTTCATCCAGGCCGCCAAGCTGACCACCAGCAATGGCGCCACCGCCGACGCGCTGGGCGCCTCGGTGGCGATTGATGGCGACACGATCGTGGCCAGTGCGTTCGGCAAGACAATCGGTCGCAACGCCGGTCAGGGGGCGCTGTACGTCTTTGTCAAGCCTGCGTCCGGCTGGGCCAACGCGACACAGACGGCGGAGCTGACCGTATCGGACGGCGCCGCTCAGGACGGTCTTGGCTCGGTGGCGATCTCGGGCGACACGATCGTCGCCGGCGTGTCGGCGCGCACGGTCGGCACGCACGTGGACCAGGGTGTGGTGTACGTGTTCGTGAAACCCGCCGGTGGTTGGAAGGACGCGCACGAGACCGCAAAGCTGACCGCGTCTGACGGCACCACGGGCGACTCGCTCGGCAACGCCGTGTCGATCTCGGGCGACACGATCCTCGCCAGCGCACCGGGTGTCTCACCCAACGGCACCTTCGACCAGGGGGCGGGATACGTATTCGTAAAGCCGGCCGGTGGCTGGAAGGACGGCACCCAGACGGCAGAACTGACGGCGTCAGATGGAGCCGCTCAGGATTCCCTCGGCTTGGTCAACGGCGCCTCGATCTCCGGCGATACCGTCGTGCTCGGTTCGTCATTGCACAAGGTGGGCAACAACCCGCAGCAGGGAGCGGCGTACGTGTACGTCAAGCCAGACTCGGGCTGGACGAACATGACCGAGACCGCGGAGCTGACCGCCTCTGATGGGGCAGCGGGTGACAGGTTCGGATTTGCGGTGGGGATCTCCGGCGACACGGTCGCGGTGGGCGCGTTTCACCACCTGGTCGGCGGTACACGCTCCGGATCGGCATACGTGTTCGTCAAGCCGGCACCGGGCTGGCTGCTCGACGCTCCAACCGCCACCCAGACGGCGGAGCTGACCCCGTCCGACGGCGCCACGAATGACAGATTCGGCGCTCAGCTCGGCGTCTCCGGCAACACCGTCGTGGTCGGCTCGTTCCTTCACCAGGTCGGCGCCAACCAGGCCCAGGGAGCTGCGTACGTCTTCAGCCGGCCGGGGCTGACTTGGAAGAGCGAGACCGAGACGCGCCAGGTGGCCGCCGCTAGACGGCGCGAAGAGCGACTTCTTCTCTGACTCCGTGGCGGTCTTCGGCAACCTTGTCGTCGCCGGGGCGCCGCTGCACATGGTCGGCCGCAACCAGTCGCAGGGGGCGATCTACCTGTTTGGTCCGCCGCCGGCCGTCACGATCCGGACGCCGGCGAACGGAGCAACCTTGGCTCAGGGCCGAGCGATACACGCCGCCTACTCCTGCCTCGCCCCAGCGGGCGCGCGGATCACCAACTGCACCGGCCCTGTCGCTGTGGGTGCATCGGTCAACACGTCCAAGCCCGGCCGGCATTCGTTCACGGTAGGGGCCAGCGACACCGACGGCCTCAGGGCCAGCCAGACCGTGACCTACACGGTCATACCGGACCGGGGCCGGCCGCTGATCACCGCGTTCAAGCAGACGGCGAAACGGTGGCGTGAGGGCGGCAAGCTGGCGCACATATCCCGGCGGCGACAGGCACCGGTGGGCACGACCTTCTCGTTCTCCCTCGACCGGCCCGCAACCGCCCAGCTGCGTTTCACCCGCCTGACGATCGGCCATAAGCAGCGTCGAGTCGCCGCCGGCACTCTCAAGCTCCGGGCCGACGCGGGGATCAACAGAGTCCACTTCCAGGGCCGCCTCTCGCGGACCAGGAAGCTGCCGCTCGGGACGTACGCGGTCAAGCTCACGGCCTCCAGCGCGGGCGGGCGATCAGCGACCACACGGGCCCTGACCTTCACGATCGTCAAGTGAGCGACGGACCGCGGTCAACGTCGCACTCGTCCGCTCCCGCCACGATAGGCTGCACGACATGATCATCGAACGCTCGATGGATGACCAGTGGCTGTCGAACACCTACCTGGTGGCCGACGAGCTCGGCTCGCACGCGGTGATGATCGATGCCGGCGGCCCGGTGGCGCCGCTGCTCGATGTGCTGGATCGCATGCGCTTCCAACTCACGCATGTGCTGCTCACCCACCATCACCACGACCATGTCGCCCAGCTAGACCAGGTGCTCGAGCGCCATCCCGGTACGCCGGTGCTGATCCACCCGCTCGAGCTCGACCTGGTCCCGGGCGCCACGGGGACGATGGAACCCGGTCAGACGATTCAGTCGGGCGCGCTGGAGATAGAGCCGATCCACACCCCAGGCCACACGGCCGGCATGCTGGCGCTGCTGGTCAACGGACACGACGTGTTCACCGGGGACACGCTGTTCAAGGGCTCGGTCGGCGGCGTTCACGCGCCGGGCAGCACGACCTACGCCGACCTGCGTTCCTCGGTCATGGACACGCTCCTGAAGCTGCCACCCGAGACGCGCATCCACCCCGGCCATACGGATCCGACCACCGTGGCCGATGAGCTCGAGCACAACAAGTTCGTGCGCATCTGGCGCGGCGTGGATCCCGAGGGCAGTGAACCTTGCACCGCGCTCGATCAGCCGGCCACGCTGGTGCTGCTCGGGGACGACTACGACGGGGGCTACAAGGCGTGGGTCCGGTGGCCCGACGGGTCCGACGACATCGTTCCGGGATCCCGAGTCCAGGTGAGCGCGTCGTAAACTCGTCGTAGTGGCGAAGGACAAGATCCCCACCTCCCGTGTGGGGCGCACGGCGAAAATCGGGGGCCTTGCAGCAGGACAGGCGATCCGGCAGGCGGGCACCCGCGCGGCCAACGTAGCCCGGAACGAGGAGCAGCGCCAGGCGGCGCTCGAGCGCCGCCATATCGAGGCTGCCGAGCAGATCGTGACGGCCCTGGGCACGATGAAGGGCGCCGCGATGAAGGTGGGCCAGGTGATGTCCTTCCTCGACGTCGGCCTGGTCCCCGAGGAGTACCGCGACGAGTTCCAGCGCAAGCTCGCCGCGCTTCGCGACGCTGCGCCCACGGTCAGCTTCCGCGACATGCGCAAGGTGATCGAGGGCGATCTGGAGGAGAAGCTCGGTGACGTGTTCGACGATTTCGACGAGGACCCGATCGCCGCCGCCTCGATCGGCCAGGTGTACCGGGCGACGCTGCACGATGGCCGGCGCGTGGCGGTCAAGGTCCAGTACCCCGGCGTGGCCGCGGCCGTCCGAGCCGATATGCAGAACCTGGGCCTGATTCTGCGGCTGGCCAAACGTATCGCCCCGGGCATGGATCCCCAGGCCATCGGCAACGAGATCCGCGAGCGCATCCACGAGGAACTCGATTACGAGCTCGAGGCCCAGAATCAGCGCCGCATTGCCCGGATCTTCCGCGGACACCCGTTCATCGCCGTGCCAGAGGTCGTGACCTCGCTGTCCCGCGAGCGCGTGCTGGTCAGCGAGTACATGGAAGGCACCGGCTTCGAGGAGCTGAAGCAGTATCCGCAGGAGGACCGCGACCGGATCGGCGAGATCCTGTTCCGCTTCTACTTCGGCTGCCTGTACCGGCACCACCAGTTCTCCGGCGATCCCCACCCCGGCAACTCGATGCTCCTCCCCGACGGGCGGGTGGCGTTCATGGACTTCGGCCTGTTCAAGCGCATGCCACCGGGCACCGTCGAGCTCGAGATCACCGTCGCCCGTGCGGTGATCGAGGGCGATACCGAGACGATCATGCGGATCGGAACCGAGACCGGCTTCTTCCCTGAGCCCGACAAGTTCAAGCCGGAGCGCGTGCTCGAGCATTTCCGGGCCGCCACCTCCTGGTACACGTCCGACGAGTACATCGAGCTGACCCCCGAGTACGCCACCCAGGTCCTGATCGACATGAGCGATCCGCGCTCGGAGTACTTCGGCATGCTGCGCCACGAGTCGGCGCCGCCTGATCACCTGTTCGGTCGCCGCATGGAGGTCCTCACCCTGGCGGTCATCGCCCAGCTCCACGCCCGCGGCAACTTTCACCGCATGGCCCGTGAGTGGTTCTACAACGACGAGCCGGCGACCGAGTTGGGCGAGCAGGAGAACGCCTTCTTCGCCCGCGCGGCGGCCTGAGCGAGGGACGCCAGCGCGATCAGACGCGCTGAATCTGCACCAGGCTCGTGGTGCCGGGCCGGCCGCTCGGCAACCCCGCGGTGATCGCCACGCGCGCGCCGGACTTGACCCAGCCGAGTTCGACCACGCGGCGCGCGGCATCGGCGATCAGGGCCTCGGTCACCTCGTGACGGCGCATCGAGGCGGCCTGCACCCCCCACATGAGCGAGCAGCGGCGCACGGTCTCGCGGCCGGGTGACAGCGCGAAGATCGGAACCTGAGGCCGATGGGCGGAGATGAGCCGCGCCGAGCGCCCCGATAGCGTCGGCACGACCAGCGCCGCCAGGTGCAGATCGCGCGCCGCCACGCAGGCGCTGTGCGCCACCGTGTAGGCCGGATCGCGAGCGTCGCGCCGCACACGTTCGTCGTTCCAGGGTTGATAGGGCAGCGCGTGCTCGGTCCGCTCGGCGACTGCCGCCATCATCTCGACCGCCTCGACGGGATACGTGCCGACCGCGGACTCCTGCGACAGCATCACGGCATCCGTGCCGTCGAGAATCGCGTTGGCGACATCGGCCACCTCGGCCCGGGTCGGACGCGAGGAGGAGACCATCGAGTCGAGCATCTGGGTCGCGGTGATCGATGGCCGCGCCATCCGTCCCGACAGCCTCAGCAGCTGCTTCTGGACCAGCGGCACGTCCTCGATCGGCAACTCGATCCCGAGGTCTCCCCGCGCGACCATCACGCAGTCGGCCGCCCTGATGATCTCCTCGGCGGCATCCACCGCCTGCGGTTTCTCGATCTTGGCGATCAGCGGCAGCCGTGTGTGCCGGCGGACCGCGGTGACATCCTCGGCCGTGCGGACGAATGACAGCGCCACAAGGTCGACGCCGATCGACTCCCCGAAGCGCAGCATGTCGAGGTCCTCCTCCGGCACGGCGGGTAGCCCGCGGGTCGAGCCCGGGATGTTGAGCCCCTGCCTGGACGCCACCGAGCCCCCGACCTCGACCGCGGTCTCGATCTCGCCGTCGCCTGCCCTGACCGAGGTGACCCGGAGGCGGATGGCCCCGTCGGCCAGGTAGACGACATCCTGTGGATCGACGGCGCCGGCCAGTCCGGACCAGCTCACGGACATCTGGGTGTCGTCCCCGACGGCGTCGTTGCCGCACAGCAGGACGAGCTTGTCACCCGGCTTGAGCTCGGCGATCCCGTCCCTGATGGCGCCGATCCTGATCTTCGGGCCGGGCAGATCCTGCAGGATCGCCACCTGGCGTCCGGCTGCCGCCGCCGCGGCGCGGACCCGCTCGGCGTTGTCGGCGTGGATCTCGCGGTTGCCGTGGGAGAAGTTGAGCCGCGCCACGTCCATGCCGGCCTCGACCATGCGCGCGAGCGTCTCGGGCTCGCGCGAGGCAGGACCGATGGTGGCAACGATCTTCGTTCGGCGCATCCTCAACTGAAGCTAGCCGACGGACCAGAGAAAGTCGTTAAGCATTTCGCCATCCACCGACAGTCGGCCCCCTTCACGCAGATCGCAAATCAGATCCCAGTGCAGGGCCGACACGTTCTCGCCGCCGGTCTCGGGGTAGGAGCGGCCAAGGGCCAGGTGCACGGTGCCGCCGATCTTCTCGTCAAGCAGGATGGTCCCGGTGGCGCGATCGATCCCGGCGTTGGTCCCGATCCCGAGCTCACCAAGGAACCGGACGCCCGCATCGGTGCCGAGCGCGGCATCGAGGTAGTCCTGTCCCTGTTCGGCGTTCGCCTCCACCACCCGGCCGTCGACGAAGCGCAGCTGCACGCCACTGACCTCGACACCGGCAGGGCTGGCCGCGATGCTGAAGTAGATCGTCCCGTTGGCCGAGGTCTCCAGCGGCCCCGTGAACACCTCCCCACTGGGCATGTTGCGCCGGCCATCGGAATTGATCCACGTGCGCCCATCGACACGCAGCGTGAGGTCGGTTCGCTCGGCCTCGATCCGCACCTCGCGGGCATCGGCAAGCCGCTCCACGATCGCTGCCTGGCGGGCGCTCAGCGCGCGCCACGCCGCCACCGGGTCGGGCTGATCGAGGAAAAGCGCCCGGCCCACGAACTCCTCGTAATCGACCTCGCTCATGCCCGCCTGCTGAGCCAGCGCCGGCGTCGGCCACACCGTCACGCACCAGCGGTGCGCCATCTGCGCTCGCTGGATGGGGCTCCGAGCCGCCGCCGCGCGGGTGATCAGACGTGGGTCAACCCCCGCCAGCGCGCGGGTGTTGACGGGCGCGTTGATTCGTATGCGCGCATCGATCGCCTCGGCCTCGACCAGGTCCAACGGCGCGAACCCGTCCAGCGCTTGCTCCCGGGCGTGCCGGTAGAAGTCGTCGGGGAGCCATGCTGGCGCGACGCGCAACAGCGGCCACGCTCCGCGCTCGAGCAACTCGCGGTGCAGCGCGCGGGTGAGCGGATCGGCCAGGGGGCTCGTGCCCACCAGAACCTGGTGTCCCGCGGTGACCTCGAGGCACCAACTGCACAGCAGCCCGGCAAAGCGATGTGGATCGATCACGGCGCCCGCAGCTCGGGGAAGTGGTCCTGGATGTGCGCACGCAGCGTCTCGCGCACGAACTCACGCTCGGCTTGGGTCGCCAACCGGTAGCGCCCCAGCAGCTCCTTCTGGCGGGTGATCTCGAGCCCGGCAATCGTCCAGGAGACGGCCAGACGCTCGAACAGCAGCTCGGTCGCGCGCTGCCAGGCATCCTCGCGGTCGATCCCGCCGGCCAGCACCCGGGCGTACTCGCGCCGCGCGCCTGGAGTCAGCGACCCTCGCAGGCGCAGCACGTTGCCTTCGGGATCGCGATAGTCGCTGGCCGGGGCCGTGAGCTTTTCGCGCTGGCGGCTGCGCTTGCCCACGCTCGTGTACCGGCTAAGCCGGGGCCGCGGCGGCCCGTTCCAGCTGGGCGCGCACGTCGCCGGTCACCGGATTGGTGTGCCCCGCCCACGCCGCCGCCGGATCGAGGCCGGCGAGCTTGCGAATCGAAGTACGCGCCTGCTCGGTGTCGGAGTTGAACGCGGGATGGGAGAGATGCGCTGCGTTCTTGAACCCCGTCTGCGGGTCCACGGTGTAGAAGCAGTCGGACACCAGCGCGAGCCGATCGGATTCGCGGAACAGCCCGATCAGTCCCGGCGCGTGGCCCGGGAGCTCGATGACGCGGAACCCGGCCACCTCATCGCCTTCGCTGACCGTTCCCGCCACCGAGACCGCACCCCCGTCCCAGGTGCTGAGCAGCTTCGGATACACGCGCCGCGCCGGCGGCCCGAGCTTGGAGAAGTCCCAGTAGGGCCGATACGGCGAATCCGACTCCGCCGCCTCGCGCTCCGCCGGATGACAGTAAACGGGCGCACCGAGCCCCGGTGCGGCGCCGCGGTGGTCGGCATCGGCGTGCCCGAGAACGACGCGCTTGATCCCGCCGAGACGGACGCCCGCGATGCGCACGGCGTCGGTCATGTCGGAGATGCCGGCATCGAACACCGTCAGCCCGTCCGGCCCCTCGATCAGATAGACGTTCATGGTCTTCATCGGGAAGCCGCCGCGCACGACCCAGACGCCGTCGGCGATGCGCTCGGGCTCCGCGCCGTGGACCCAGGACATCAGCCTCGTGCGCAGATTGGCCAGTCTGGCCAGACGCAGCTCGGCCTTGGAGCCGATGGGCGGGAGCACGCCCAGCTGTCGAGCGATGTCCGAGCCGTCCACATACGCGTCGTTGCGCTGAACCTTGTCGTCGGCGATCGTCAATACATCGCAGCCCTCGATGTCGAGCTGGGCGCCGTTGGGCTCGAAGCCCTGGAATGACCCCGGGCCGGCGAACGTTCCGCGCCCGCGCCACCGTACCGCCGTGCGGTTGCGAGCCGTGGTCACATCGATGATCTCGAGTGAGAAGTCGGGGAAGGCGGCGAACAGCGCGCTGAAGTACTGGCGCACACCGTCGGGCGCGACCAGCTCCTGCTGTCCGACGAACCGATCGATCCCGCCGGGTTCCCACACCTCAACCGCCGCGTCGAGGTCGTGGGCGCCCAACGCCTCGAAGTAGCGCTTCGCGATATCAGCCGTCGTCGCCATCGAAGCGCCGCAGTCTACGCGGCGCCAATATCGTGCGTGGCATGACCCGTCAGCGAGAGCTCGG
The DNA here is from genome assembly GCA_963737535.1 of uncultured Solirubrobacterales bacterium. Taxonomy (GTDB): domain Bacteria; phylum Actinomycetota; class Thermoleophilia; order Solirubrobacterales; family Solirubrobacteraceae; genus Palsa-465. The sequence continues at coordinate 6,237 of CAVTTU010000001.1, read as the reverse complement.
CCGAGGAGAGAAGATGCTGCCCGGCCTCTGGCGCCTTCGGCTGCCGCTGCCCTGGCCCGGCGTCCCGCACGGCAATGCGTGGGCGATCGCCGCCGGCTCGGGCGTCGTGCTCGTCGACACCGGCATGCACGAGGCCGGATCGCTGGCCCAGCTCGAGCGCGCCATGGCTCAGGTGAACCTTCGGCTCGAGCACGTCCGGCTCGTCGTCTGCACCCACGCCCACTCCGATCATTGGGGCCAGGCCGCGCCGATCTGCGACGCCACCGGGGCCGAGTTGTGGATGCATCCCAACCACGAGCACGGCACCCGCAGCGCCACCGATCCCGCGGCTGCCCTGGCCCGCCGCCTGGAGGTCGGCCGCCAGAGCGGCGTGCCGGAGGCGGCGCTGTCGCACTACGCCGACCGCCTGAAGGGCATGCCGTCGGGCATCGCCCGCGTGATCGAGCCCGACCGCGACCTGCTGCCGGGGATCACGGTCGAGACCGATCTCGGTGCCTGGCAGGTCTACGAGACGCCGGGCCACGCGCCCTCGCACGTGTGCCTGTTCCAGCCCGAGCGGCGCCTGCTGATCTCCGGCGACCACCTGCTCGGCCGCATCTCGCTCTACTACGACTTCGGCTGGACGCCCGATCCCGTGGGAGAGTTTCTCCACTCGCTCGACGTGATCGACGCCCTCGACGCCCGCCTGTGCCTCGCCGGCCACGGGCGGCCCTTCACCGACGTCCACGCCCACATCGAGGGCAACCGCAAACTTGTCGCCGAGCGACTGGCCGCCGTGGTGGCAGCGCTGGACGGCCAGCCGCGAACCGCCGTCGAGATCTCGCCCAGCGTCTACGGCGAGCCGCTGACCCCGGCCAACGGGTCGTGGCTGCTGTCGCAGACGCTGTGCTACCTGCGGCATCTGGAGCGGACCGGTGGCGTCGCCCGCGAGCCGGGCTCGGCAGCGGGCGGGGCCGAGCGGTGGCGGCGGACGTAAGTCAGTTCCGCTCAGTCCGAGGGCGCTCGAGGGTGGACGGCTCGGGAACGGCTTGCTGGGGAAGGGTGGCGAGCGTATGCCGCAGGCTGTCCAACCACGATTTCGTTACGCAGCGGCTCCGAGCGCGCTCGCTACGTAACGAAGCCATTGCTACTAGGACTAGGGAGCCGCCACCGCACAACCTTGACACACTCGTGTCAAGGTTGCTACAGTCCGCCCGGTGCGCATCGACGAGATCATCGCCGCCAGCGACGAGCCTGCCTTCTCGTTCGAGTTCTTTCCGCCCAAGACCGACGCGGGGGAGAAGCAAGCTGCGCGCGGCGCTGCACGAGCTGCGGCCGCTCGAGCCGGACTTCGTCTCGGTCACCTACGGTGCCGGCGGGTCGACGCGCGATCGGACGGTCGAGCTGACGCGGTGGATCAAGCACGACCTGGGTATCGAGTCGATGGCCCACCTGAGCTGCGTGGGTGCGACGCGCGACGAGCTGCGGGCGATCCTGGACCGGATCGCGGCGGCCGAGATCGAGAACGTGCTGGCGCTGCGCGGCGACCCGCCGCGGGGCGAGACCGAGTGGAGGCCGCATCCGGGTGGGCTGCGGTACTCGACCGAGCTGGCCAGCCTGATCACCTCCAACTATCCGTTCGCGGTCGGCGCCGCGTGTTTCCCCGAGGTTCATCCCGACGCGCCCGACATGGCCCACGACCTGCGCTTTCTCAAGCAGAAGGTCGACTGCGGCGTGTCGTTTCTGATCACCCAGCTGTTCTTCGACAACGAGCTGTACTTCCGCTTCGTCGAGGAGGCCCGGGCCGTCGGGATCGACGTCCCGATCATCCCCGGCATCATGCCTATCACCGACGTCGGCCAGATCGAGACGATCACCGGGATGTGCAACGCCTCGATCCCGACCGGCTGCACCGCCAGCTCGAGCTCCGCGCCCACGACGTCGACGCGGCACTCCAGCTCGGCGTCTCGTATGCCACGCTGCAGTGCGCCGAGTTGCTCGCGCGCGGTGCGCCCGGGATTCACTTCTACACGCTGAACCGCTCGCCCGCCACCCGGGCGATCCTGTCGGCGCTGAGGCTCCTGCGCCCGTGGGTCGCGCGCGACGTGGTCAGGACGGCGGGATGATCTCGAGCCCGCTGGCCACCATCGGGCGCCCGTCGATCTCGTAGCGCACGTCGACCTCGTCGTTGCGCTTGTACGTGCCGATTCCCCAGAAGCCCAGGAACCACGCCCAGGGGCCAAGCTTCTTCTGCACGAGCTCGCGTTCGAACACCAACTCGCCGCTGGAAACCCGATAGTCCGAGCCCAGCTCCTGGCGCACGCCATTGACGTAGACCTCGAATGGCGGCCGGACTCCGGGCGGGAGCTTGATGCGCCACTGGTGCGGCATGGCGTCAGCGTTGCAGATCGCTGGGCAGGAGCGATAGCACGGCGCAGTCCACTCGCTGGTTCTGCTCTCGCGTATAGCCGCGGAGCACCCCTTCGTCGATGAATCCGGCGGCCCGCGAGGCGCCGAGCATCGCGGCGTTGTCGGTCTCGGTGAAGACCTGCACGCGCTCCACCGCGCAACGCTCGAACAGCCAGCCGGCGGTCAGCACCAGGGCGCGCGGGGACAGACCGCGCCCGCGGAGCTGCGGGGCCAGCCACATTCCGAGCTCCGCGCGCGCATTGAACCAATCGATGCTGTGGACGGTGAGGCCTCCGACGCACACGTCTGATCCCGCCTGCAGGATCGTCAGGCGCAGGATGCTGCCCGATTCTCGCTCGGCGGTGGCGCGCTCGCTGCGCCGGCCGAGCTCGGCGCCGCTCGGCGGTCGCGGCTCGCCGAGTCGCAGATGCATCTCCGGATCGTCCTCATAGGCGATCAGGATCTCCGGGATGTCGCGCTCGGAAAACAGCCGCAGCGCGACGACGCCGTCGGACAGTGGCTGGGGCAGATGCGGGATGACCGGCATGTCGGCAGCGGACCGTACCCTGTCCCACGTGCAGGAGATTTCCTACACCGTTCGCCGCTCCGAGCGCGCCCGGCGGGTCCGCGTCACCGTCGACCCCGACCGCGGTGTCGAGGTCGTGCTCCCGCGCCGCGCGCACGAGCGTGAGGCTCCGGCAGCGATCAGCGAGCTGAGACCGTGGATCGAGCGCCGCGTGCGGGAGCTCGACCGGGTTCGAGCCACGGTCGCGGCCCGTGGCGAGACCGTTCCCTACCTGGGGCAGGTGCTGTGGGTCGTGGCCCAACCGGGGCGAAGCCGAGTCCATCGGCGCGGACCCGAGCTGCTCGCGCCGGCCGGGGAGCAGCAGACGGCAGCACTCGAGCGCTGGTACCGGCGCCGGGCCGACGTTGAGGTTTCGGCACGGCTGGACCGCGCCTGCGCGCTCACGGGCACCTCCTACTCGAAGCTGACCATCCGCGGGCAGCGGACCCGCTGGGCCAGCTGCTCGCGTAATGGAGCGATGAGCTTCAACTGGCGGCTGCTGCTGGCTCCCGAGCCGATCCTCGACTATGTCGTCTGGCACGAGGTGTGCCATCTGGAGGTGATGGACCACTCGCGCCGCTTCTGGTCGCTGCTCGGCTCGCGCTGGCCCGAGTACCGCGATCACGCACGCTGGCTGCGCCAGCACGGGCCGACGCTGGTTCTGTGAAGGGCGACACCTAGTGTCGCGATTGGCTAGTCGCGGCCCCGCCGCTTGCCGATAGCCCGGCGCAGGGCGCGGTACGACGACTCTCCCTTGCGCTGTCTCACCACCTCGCGCTTGACCCGCCCCATGTAGGCCTCGGTCGAACCGTCGCCGCGGATGTCGACGCCCGCGCGGATGCTGGGGAGCAGGCGCTCGGGGCCGGCCAGCTCGACCCGCGCGGCCACCTGTTGCACGGGCTCGAAGCGCCTCACCTTGACGTCGACGGCGTCGCGCGGGGCCTGGTCGGCCAACCGGCTGGCCGTCGTCTCGAGTGCATCGAGGGCGGCATCTAGGTCCTGATAGCGACTGCGTTTTACCCGCGGCCCGTCGCGAACCATCACCTTCCACGCCATCGGGCGATCATCGCAGGGCGCGCCGCACTCGCACCCGCGGCGCCATCTAGGCCGCGAGCTCGAACTCCATCTCGTCGACCTGCCCGATCTGGCAGCGGTGCGTCTGGCGAACGGCCAGGCGGCGCATCAGGCGGTGGGCGGCCTCGTTCTCGGCCAGCATCATCGCGCGGAAGCGAAGGATGCCGCGAGCGCGTGCCTCCAGCGCGAGTCGCTCGAGCAGCTCGGTGGCCAGCCCCTCGCCCTGATAGCGGTCGCCGACGACGATCGCGAACTCCGCTGCGCCGGGCTCATCTACCAGGCGGACGAAACGACCGACGGCGATGATGTCGTGCGGCGGCGTGGCCGTGGTGGCGACGAGCGCCACATGGTTGCGGCCGTCGACCTCGACCAGGTAGCGGACGTCGCTGGCGGTGAGATAGGGCTTGGAGGCCAAGAACCGCCGGTATTGCGACTCGGGCGACAGACGCGCGTGCGCGGCCTGGAGGCGCACACCGTCGTCCGGCCGGATCGGCCGGACGGCCACGTTCCGTCCACTGGGTAGCGACACGACGTCCATGCCCCCAGCTTACGTTGAGTAAGCCGTTGGGAGTGTGCCGCTGATCACACCGGAAAACTGGGCGCCCGGCGTCGTGCGCCCTACTTCCGATCCCGGGCGCCGGCGTCCCCGGTGCCCTACTTCCGATCCTGTATCGGCACGTAGTCGAGTCCGTGGTGCCCGGTGTAGATCTGGCGAGGCCGCGCGATCTTCTGCTCCGAGTCGTCGATCATCTCGAGCCACTGAGCGATCCAGCCGCTGGTCCGCCCGATCGCGAACAGGACGGGAAACATCTCCATCGGCATGCCGAGCGCCTCGTAGATGATCCCCGAGTAGAAGTCGACGTTCGGATAGAGCTTGCGATCGATGAAGTAGTGATCCTCGAGCGCAATCTTCTCGAGCTCCATCGCGATGTCGAGCAACGGATTGGTACCCGTGACCTCGAACACCTCGTAGCACGCCTTCTGGATGATCTTCGCTCGTGGGTCGAAGTTCTTGTAGACCCGGTGGCCGAAGCCCATCAGCCGCTCCTTGCCGGCCTTGACGCCCTCGATGAAGTCGGGGATGTTGTCCTTGGTCTCGATCCGGCGCAGCATCCGCAGGACCTGCTCGTTGGCCCCGCCGTGGAGCGGGCCGTAGAGGGCGGCCACCCCGGCCGCCACGGCAGAGTATGGATCGACCTGAGAGGAGCCAACGCTCCGCACCGCACTCGTCGAGCAGTTCTGCTCGTGATCGGCGTGCAGGATGAACAGCACGTCGAGCGCGTGCTCGAGCCGCGGGTCGGGCACGTACTTGAGCTCGGCGATCTTGTAGATCATCGAGAGGAAGTTGCCGGGATAGCTGAGGTCGTTGTCGGGATAGACGTACGGCATGCCGCGGTTGTGGCGATAGGAGAACGCGGCCAGCGTCGGCATCTTCGCCAGCAGCCGGATCGACCTGCAGGTAGCGCAGCTCCGGATCCTTGATCGACTGCGCCTCGGGATAGAACGTCGACAAAGCCCCGACCGAGGCGAGCAGCATGCCCATCGGGTGGGCGTCGTAGCGGAACCCCTGCATGAACTCCTTGATGTTCTCGTGCACGAACGTGTGGATCGTGATCTCGTGCGTCCAGTCCTCGAGCTGCTGCTGGGTGGGCAGATCGCCGTGCACGAGCAGGTAGGCGACCTCGAGGTAGGACGACCTCTCGGCCAGCTGCTCGATCGGGTAGCCGCGGTACTCGAGGATCCCCTTCTCGCCATCGATGTAGGTGATCGCCGACCGGCATGACGCCGTGGCCATGTAGGCCGGGTCGTATGTCATCAGCCCGAAGTCGTCGTCGTGCGTCTTGATCTTGCGCAGCTCGGTCGCGCGGATCGTCCCGTCCTCAATCGGGACCTCGTACTCCTTGCCCGTCCGGTTGTCAGTGATCGTCAGCGTTTCGCCCTTGTCTCTTACGCCGGCGCCATCCTGTTTCTGCGTCTCCGTGGTCATGGCACTCCTCTTGCGCTGTTACGGACGGTCTCTCTCCAACCCAGGGTCGAGCAGACGACCAACGAATCACTCTAGTACCCGGATCACCTCGGCGAGAAGCCTAGAGGCGGGGCATCTAGGGATCGGTGAGGATAGCGGCCCCGAGCGCGACGACCATGAGCAGGAAGCTGATGGCCATGACGGCACGCTGTCCGCGGAGGTTGTAGGGGAACTCGGGGCGGGT